>JAMLIV010000009.1 GCA_023954075.1 Lysobacteraceae bacterium | reverse complement strand
GCTCGCAAGCGCTGCCAAGACTGCCGTCGCGGAAACGTTGGGGACGCGCAATTCCGGTGCCGTCGCCGCGTATACAGGTACGGGGGCCGCCGCCGCTGGATCATATGGCTATGAGTTCGTGCCTGGCAGCAATGTCGCATCCATCGCCATTGCTACCATCGCAGATGTCCAAGCCCCCGCCGCGAACGAAGGGCGGATCACGGTGACCTACGCCGGCACTTTGGCAACGGTGCTTGGCACGCCCGTCCTGCTTACGCCGGGCAGTGGGTCAATTGTCGCCGCAACGGGCCTGCCGACCGCACCCATGGCCATTGGTAGTCCCCTCGTCTGGGGCTGCACCGCAGGCGGCGTTTCCGCTGCGTTTCGATATCTGCCCGCGACGTGCCGGTTTTGAAGGGTGGGGGGCGACAGATTGTGCTTCTCCAGCAATCGCCGGAAGTTCAAGATCGATCGTCGTCTCATCAGGCAGCGCCTGCGTCGTGGAAAGGCGCGCAAACTGGCGCAAAGGCACGATTTCGTACAGCGCCTCTTCCATCCCCGGATCACTCAACCCGAACCAGTTCTGCATCAGGTGGATGCGCAACATCGTGCCCAGCGGATACGGCCTGCGGCCTCGACCGGCTTTGGGATACGTCGGCTCGATCAAGCCCAGCAACGTCTCCCAGGGGATGACCTGTTCAATTTCCGCGAGAAAAACTTTCCGCCGTGTGCGCTTGCGCTTGCCAAGGTACTCGGCATCGCCGAAAGTGAGCTGGTTCATGGCGCTATTGTCGCTTGAACCGCCCCGGGAATCCCGGAGACTCGTTGGTGTGAGTCACGCCGCCTCGGCGAGCTCACGGGTTTGCTGATAGTAAATCGCTTCTGCCTCGGCTGGTGGGATGTTGCCGAGCGGACCCAGCAAGCGCTTGTGGTTGAACCAGTCCACCCACTCCAGCGTGGCCAGTTCCACTGCGTCCCGGTTGGGCCAGGAGCGCCGATGGATGACTTCGGCCTTGTACAGGCCGTTGATGGTCTCGGCCAGCGCGTTGTCGTAGCTGTCGCCGACGCTGCCGACCGACGGTTCGATTCCGGCCTCCGCCAAGCGCTCGGTGTAGCGGATGCTGACGTACTGCACGCCGCGATCAGAGTGGTGGACCAGACCTGCGTCGGGGGCGTAGCCCCGACCTACGAGAACACTACGTCGGGGGCGTAGCCCGACCTGCGAGGCTGATGGGAAAGAAATCGGGCCGCGCGAGGCGGCCCGATGGGGGGATTTACTGTGGTGCTGGAGGTGCTACCAGCATTTGCCGTTGGATTCGGTGCCGGCGAAGCCCTTGTTGCCGCTATTGGTGAGGGTGAGGTTGCCGCACTTGTCGCCGACCTGCGAAGAAGCGGGCGTGGCGGTGAGGGTGTAGGTCTGGTTGCTGTTGGCCAGTGCGATGCCGATGGTGTAGTAGCCCTTCTCCGATACCAGTGGATCACCCAGACCCAGTTGCGTGACGGTCGCGTAGCTGTTGAGGTTGGTGTAATAGCGCTCCTGCGCGCTGGCCACGCGCATGAGCATTTCCTTGCCGTCGGCGCGGCGGGCGCGGAAGGCGTAGTCGGAATAGCTCGGGTAGGCGATGGCGGCGAGGATCGCGACGATCGCGACCACGATCATCACTTCGATCAGGGTGAAGCCGCGTTGGGTGGGATGAGGCATGGTGGATTCCCTCTGTCAGGTGCGCCTTCGGGCACGCGAGGTGCCCGAAGGGTGGATGCCGTCAGCTTACCATTCCAGCAGGTTGCGCCAGGCGCCGCGGTGCCAGGGCGCGAGCGGAACCGCCTCGTTGATTGCCTGTTCGATGTCATCCGGGATCTCGGGAATGATGATCGAGGGGCAGTCGGGTGGGCAGGTGCTACCGCCGCCGCCGCCGCCGCTGCCGATGACGGTGCCACCGCCGCGCGGAGTCATCGGGGGAGGTGGAGGCGTAGGCGACTTCGCGACGCCGCCCACCAGACCCGACGCGGCAAGTGGCCCGCCATTTGCGGCGTTGACGCCGATGATCGAGTAGCGGGCACCCGGATCGCAGGGGTCGTCGCTCTTTGGGATCAAACCGTACAGGACCGCGACATTGGGGCTCACGAGTGGGACGGCGCGGCGCTGGGCGCGCTCGCCGAGCTCAGTGGGGAGATCGAGCGGGATGCGCCAGCCTTGCGCACGAACGCCGGTTCCGTCCTGCATGCGAATGACGGGCACCGTGCTCGGAACGGTGCCGGAGGGGGGGGTGAATCCATCGTTCTTTCGAAGATCGCCCGTCTGGTCGAGCTTCTGGGTGACGAGCTGATTGACCTTGATGGGGTAGTAGCTGGAGCGGGTGCCGTAGTCGCGGATGCCATACCAGGCCTGCTTGATCGAGTTGGCCAGGGGGGTGCGATCGTTCTCACCCAGATACTTGCCCGTTCCCACCAGCAGGATCGGGCGCCGGGTATTGGGATCGCGCAATGCGGTGGGGTTGAACACGATGGGCTGGTCGCCAGCGGCAGCAGTACCGCCGTTGCCGTACGAGGTGAACATCAGGTCCACCGTCCAGTTGTTCTTGTCTGCGTCCGACAGGTCGAAACGCCAGAGATTGCCTGCCAGATCGCCGGCATACACCACGTCGTCAACCTCGTCCGATGCCTCGTCGAACACCATGGGAGTGGAGAGGCCGAAAGTCCTGAAGTTGGCGGGCTGGGACGGTGCGCCGGTGCCGGTAAACGCTTCGGTGGTACGGATTTCCCGAATGAGCCTGCCGGACTCGAAATCGATCACCAGAAGCGAGGTGCGCGAGGCGGCGGCTTCGTTGATGTCGCTTGCGTTTGCGGCGGCGGTTGCCTTGTCGGGGAAGTAGCCGCTCGATACCACGGCGACCCACTTGTCCTGGTAGCGGATTCGCATGACGTTGGCGGAATCGTAGGTGTAGCCGAGCGAAGCGCAGCTCGTTGCACCTTCGCTGCAGACCGGATCTCCGGCCGTGCTTGGAGTGGACCCGCTGGTGAACTCCCACAGCGCGACCTTGTTCGGGCCGGTCACCGCGGAATCGCTGCCCGGATTCGGATTGGTGACGTCCAGCGCATAGATGCCGCGCCCTCCAAGGCGCAGGGAACCAAGCAGGATGGTTCGCCACTTCTTGCCGGTGCCGGCGCTGGTGCCGATAAAGACGTCTGCCTCGCGAGCGGGTGAATCGACGCCCGGGATCAGGTCATCGGTGCGCAAGGTGGATGCCTTGAGCCGACCGTTGGTGATCACGACGTTGGGCACGTAAGCCCACAGTTCGGCGCCGGTGAGGGCGTTGAAGGCGTGCAGCATTCCGTCGTTGCTTCCGGCGTAGACAGTGGGGGCCCTCGCACGCTGGGCGTTCTGGTAGCCCGCATAGCTGTGGTCTTCGTTCGCAGTTGCGGCGAGTGTCTCGGGGGAGCCGGCAGGGAAAATATCGTGGTATCCAGAGCGTGGAGAAGAGACGTAGGCTGGCTCGCCGTTGACGATGGCACCCAGAAGGGAAACACGCGTGCGCAGTGCCGGCGTGGTAATGGTCGATTCGTAGCTGCGGTCGCCGCGCAGGTGGTCGACGCGCTGGCTTCCGTAGGGGTTCAGCGCCGCTGTCTGTGCGCTCGTCAGGCTGCTCCACCTGAATGGCCTGCCGACGCCGGCACCGTCGGAGGTGAAGATGATGCGCGTGTTGGGGTCGCGAGCGACAGACGTTCCCACCGGTTCCGGGCACACTCCGCCGGTCAGGATGCAGCCGGCGTCCCATGCCGCGTTGCCGAATTCGCCGGTCGCGTCGATGGCGCGGCGACGCAAACTCCCGGGCCAGCCGGTAGTGTCGTAGCCCCCCTGATAGCCGGAGTTGCCGCCGGTGAGGATGGGAAGGGACGTGGACGCCGGCGTTGACGAGGTGCTTTGCGCCACCACGCTGGCGATGATCCTGCGCATCGCTTCGATCAGCTCATCAGGGTTGGCGGCGGCAAAGAATTGCCCACGGCTGTTGACGGCAGCGTGCCACATGTCGTCGATCTTTGCGGCCGTGTCGCTGGTGGGGATGTTGGGCCAGGCCTGCAGTCCCTTGCGCAGCCGCTCCAGGTTCACGTCATTCAGCGGGATGGTGCCGTCGACACCAAAGCCGATCATGTACTGGACCAGATGCGCCCAGGTCGCTGGGTTGTTGGCCGGGTTCCAGTAGACCTCGTCGTTGTCCAGCCAGTTGTCACCGGGGTTCAGCGGTGTGCTGCCGGTGACCCCGGTGGTGCTGTCCGCCAGATACGGGCGAACCTTGAGCTTTTTCTGAGTATCGAGCTGGAAGTCGGGACGCAGGTCGGTTGCCCAATAATGAAAGCCGATGTCAGCCATGCTGCGTCTGTTGGGTGTGCCTTCGTTCCAGAAGATGGTGGTTGGCCCACCCACGGTGCCCTTGGCGTAGGTTCGGCCGTCGGGAAGGGTGCGAGGAAGGGGGGAGTTATCGTTGGTGGTTGTGGTGGCGGTGCCGCCGTTCCACATGCCGTCGGTCATCTGGATGTGGAAGTTCTTGCGGCAGGCCAGTTCACGCCCCGTATCCGGGTCGTAGTAGGGGTTGCTGGAGTTCGAAACTCCGTTGCCGTAGCTGAATAGTGCTCCGACGCGGTTGGCCGCCGGCTGGTTCGGCGTACCGCCGCTTGCCGGGTTGTTGAACAGCCAGTTGTAGAAGTCGACGCGCGTGGTGCCCTGGAAGGGGGCAAGGATGGTTGTTCCCGCTGCGACCTGGGGGGTGGTATTGATGTTCTGCCAGGCGACCCGGATTCCGTGGTCGAAATCGGCAAAGGCGTGCGAGGTACCGCTGATGGCGGCGAGCCTGCGAACGCGATAATAGGAGAACCAGTTGGCGAAGTTCTGCTGCTGGGCTGCAGGTAGCGCCACCCAGGTCCAGTTGCCTGCGGTGTAAAGGGTGCTTGTGTTGGAGATCTTCCCGCTGGCGTCCGCAGTCAACGCAGGCCCGGTATAGCGGTAATAGCCTGCACCAGCATTTCCGCAAAAGCTGCGACTCGAAAGATTGCGCGTCGTGGAGTTGCTTTGATTCGTTGGGCGATTGTGCCGGATACCGTCGTCCCACGCGGCGGTAAATGTGGCGTTGGGAAAGCTTGAGCCGTTCTGGTACAGCGGCGGTCTGTACGTGGAATTGGGGTTGTAATACATCCCGTTCATCGGAAGCGCCTTCAGCGTTCCGGCGGCAGCCAGCGGATCGATGACGGCGGCGCAATACCAGCGATGGCCGCTGTTCCAGCTCGTGCCGTCATACGGGCGCTGGTCGGGCATGTACTCCCACGCCATCGAGCCGGAATCATCGAATGTCAGCACCACGTTTGGCGCGACTTTGGCGGTAAGTTCGGGCGGGGTGCTGATCAAGTCGACGGTGCCCAGCGCCTGTGCCTGCGCCAGGCCGGAAAGCGCGCTTGCGAACGTGATCGCGGCGATGCCCAGCGCGGTTTTGATGTGCATACTGTTCATGGGGAAACTCCTTGACAGAGGTGTTCTGCGGTCCTGTGCGATCCGCAATCAATCCTGGGTGCCGGTGTTGGTGAGGTCGGCAGAAGAAAACACGCTCTCCAGAACGCGGGTGGCGGCGGCACTGCCGCCCTGACTGCGTGCGGTGATGCGATAGAAGTTGCTCTTGCCCGCACTGGTTCTTCCCTCGCTGTCGATCGCTCCGGTCTGCCGGCCTGCCCCGGGGGGTACGTTCGGACCCATGTCTTCGATCATCAGCGCGGGCTGTCGCGCCAGTGATGCCGTCGCAAGGTTTCCGGTAAGGCCGGTAAGGGTGTGGACGTAGCCGGGTGCTCCCCCCGGTGGGTTGACCCAGGCGTGCGAGGAACGGAATGCCTGTACGCCCGACTTGAGCGTGCCGTCGTTCGTCGGGCGATGGACGCAGGTGCCGGTGCTGCTGCCGATGCAGGGTGGCAACGGCTGGCCGGCAGAGCTGCTGAAAGTCAAGCCCCAGACCCAGGCTTCCGCACCACGCAAGGCGCTGTCCGCACCCATGGCGCTGAGCTGCTGGTTGCGCATGCCGCCGACCATTTTCTCCTGCAGGACCGAAGAACTGCTCGCGGCGAGGGCCAGAAGAGTGATCAGCACGAGCATTACGAGTGCGATGAACAGCACCGCGCCGCGCTGGCGGGAGGGATTTGGTCCCATTGCGAAAGTATTTTGCGTAGTCATATGCGACCTACAGGTTGCCGTTGCGGACGGAGAAGTAGCCGATGAATTCGCGGCGGTTCATGTTTCCGACCTGAAGACCGGAAGGGAGGGTGTCGGACGCCGCTGGAGAGTTGACGGGGGGGGCGCCATTGAATCGGTAGCTGCGGCCGATTCCGTCGATCGCGCCCACTTCGTCCACCGAGTTGACGAGCAGGTGCGGTTCGATGGTGCGAACCGAGCGCCACAGGCAGCCGGGCTCCAGGGCCATTCCCCGAGGCGGAGGACCACAGGTGAGCGTGCCGGCTGCTTCGATTTCCGCTGCGGTCATCATCCGCGTGGTTCCGTCGCCATTCCTGACGCCGAACTGGAATGCCAACAGGTCGACGCCACGGACCAGCTCCTGCGCGTCGCCGTTTTCTCGTCGAATCAGCACGGGAATCAGGCGTTGGGATGCCGCGCTGTTGGGGCGGGCGTCGGGGCTGTCATCGCTGCGGAAGACGAGGTAATAGCTGACGGTGATGAAGTCGCTGGTGAAATCGAACAGGCGGGTGTCGCGCACCGGGCTGCCGTTGCACAGGGCACCGGTAGCGTTCGGAAGGATGTCGCTGGCGACGGTCAGCTTGTTGCTGCCCACGTTCACCGCGCTGATCGGCAGGATGGCAGGGGTGATGCAGTCGGAAACCAGGGCCAGTCCGGGGCGCGATCCTGATACTTGAAGGTCGAACGGGTCGTCGCCCAGTTGCGGTGCCACGGTGATGACGGCTCCGCCCGTCATCGAATCGGCGGCGGCCACGGTGCAGCTGTTTGCCGGAATCGTCCAGCCGGTGCCGCGCTGGTAGCGCACGGTCAGCACGTCCGATCCGGGCACGCGGCTTCCCGCGGCGAGGCCCATGTCGGGAATGTTGGTGTCAGCCTGCGTCAGCGCGGGAGAGCAGGCAGTAGCGGTGCAGGAGTAGCCCTGGATGAACCATCGCGGGCTCAGGATATAGGCGGTAGCCGCGGAAGCCGCGGTGGGAAGACCCGCCGCATCGATGCTGTTGATAATGCTGTCCGGGAGCTGCAGATCCCTGGCGTACACCATGGGGGCACGGTCCGGCAGGACCGGGATCACGGCACCTGGCTGGCTGGCTCCTTCGGTCGTACTGCAGTACTGGCCTCCCGCCATGCGCATATCGGTTTCCATGCGCATCAGGGCGAAGCGGCCGTTTTCCTGCAGGCGGGCCAGGCCGTTCTGCACCTTGTTGGTGCCGCTGATGCCGCTGAACAGGGTGACGATGCCGGCCATCAGCAGCAGGCCGAGCGCCACCGCGACGAGCACTTCCACCAGGGTGAAGCCGGACTGCTGCGGGCGATGCGCGCGCGAGGCGGAGAACGATATGCTCATGGCTGGAACACCCATGCGAAGGTCTGGGTGGCGGGCGTGCCGCCAGTTTGGGACAGGTCGGCCTCGGTCCAGGTGATGGTCATCTCGCAAAGCCCTCCGTAGGGCTGGGAACCCGCGTAACCCGGATTGGGCGGCTGGTTTTCGCACGCGATGATTGCGGTGGGCGAGGGCAGATGCTCGACCAGCTGCTGGCTCCATACCGCGCGGTCATGCGCGGCAAGCTGGGTGGGGGTGCAGGGTGCGCTGGCGCAGCTTGCAGCGCCGGCTGTGCTTGAGTCGTAGGTGCCGTTGTATTGGTCCACATAGCCCAGGTTGGTGCGCATTCGATCAGCCATGGACTCGGCCAGAAAGGACGCCTGGGTGCGCAGGAAGGCGCTGTGGTTGGTGCGCACCGACAGTACCATGAGGCCGGCCACGCCCAATAGTCCGACACTGAACACAAGGACCGAGATCAGGACTTCGAGAAGGGTGAAGCCGCGCTGGCGGGGAAAAATTCGCATTGGGCCACTCTCCACTTAATTGCAGCCGCCAGCGGGTGCGCTGGTCGTGTCGCGACGGGCGTTGATGATTCCGCTGGGTGCGACATGGATGCGTCGCGACTGGGCGGGGTCTTTCATGTCGGTGGGGCGACAGATGCTGAAATCGAATTCGGTCGCACCTCGCAGGGCACCCATGGGGGAAAAGATCACGATGCCGTCGTCTCCGCCTGCACCAGTGGCGAGTGCCAGCAGGGTGAATCCGCCTTCCATGGCACCGCGATGCTGGACGCACATGGAAACACCGTCTTCGATCGAGGCTGCGCACGCCGCCGCCGTGGCGCCCGGCGAGGTGGGAGGATCTTCGAGGACACCGGCCGTTACTTTGGCAACCACGACCTGCCAGCCATCGTTCCAGTCTCCGCCGTTGGCTATGACGGCAACGCTGCGGCCGCGGCGCACGGCTTCGGCGCGGGCGACGTTGAGCGCGCCCACCAGTTCGTTGGTGTTGGTGGTGGTGGTCATGCGCAGGTTGAATTCCCGGAAACTCGGGAGTGCGATGGCCGCGAGGATCGCGACGATGGCGATCGTCACGATCAGCTCCACGAGGGTGAAGCCGCGTGTTCGTTGGGGTTGTCCGGGGCGAGGATGCATCTCAGGCTCCTGTTTTCACTGGTACAGGCTAGTGTGGCATCCACCCGCGAGCCAGCCCTGCCCGACATTCGGTCGGGCAGGCCCGACAGCCGTTCGGTGGCGTCGGGTACGAGTGGGTCACGCGCGGATGGGCGGTGGATGCGGAGCGGCCACGTCGGCCGCGCAGGGCCGGCCTGCGGATGGTTGTGGCGGTGTTTGTGGCAGGTCGGGGTGCGTCCCCGACGAATGCTTGTGGCATCCTTGCCGGCCGATTTGGCTGAACGAGACGAATGCCTCCGATGAGCAGCACCCCCGCGACCGTCAATGCCCGCGTGTTCCCGCGCGCCGGGCTGGATATCCTTTCCCGCCAGGAGGTGAGTCGCCTGCGCGATGCCTCCAGGGGCGGGCTGCATGACCTCCTGCGCCGCTGCACCCTGGCGGTGCTGACGTCCGGCAGCGCCACGGATGACCCGCGTGCGGCGCTGATCCGCTATCCGGATTTCGACGTGCAGGTACAGCAGCAGGATCGCGGGGTGAAGCTGGAGCTGTCCAACGCGCCGGCCGAGGCGTTCGTCGATGGCAGGATCATCGTGGGCGTGGCCGAGCTGCTGTTCGCGGTGGTGCGCGACATCGCCTACGTCTCTTCGGAGATTCAGAACAACGGCGACTTCGATCTGAGCAACCCGGAGGACATCACCAACGCGGTGTTCGAGATCCTGCGCAACGCGCGCGTGCTGCGCTCGCACGTGGACCCGAACCTGGTGGTGTGCTGGGGCGGCCATTCGATCGGTCGCGCCGAGTACATCTACACCAAGGATGTCGGCTACCAGCTGGGCCTGCGCGCGCTGGACATCTGCACCGGCTGCGGGCCGGGGGCGATGAAGGGGCCGATGAAGGGCGCGACCATCGCGCATGCCAAGCAGCGCCGCCGTGCAAACCGCTACATCGGCATCACCGAGCCGGGCATCATCGCGGCCGAGTCGCCCAATCCGATCGTCAACGAACTGGTGATCATGCCGGACATCGAGAAACGCCTCGAAGCCTTCGTGCGCCTCGGGCACGGCATCATCGTGTTCCCCGGCGGCGTCGGCACGGCCGAGGAAATCCTGTACCTCCTGGGCATCCTGCTGCATCCGCAGAACGCCGAAGTGCCGTTCCCTCTGGTGTTCACCGGCCCGCGCGAGTCGGCCGCGTATTTCGACCAGATCGACCGCTTCCTGCGCCTGACGCTGGGCGAGAGCGTGGCCGAGCGCTACCGCATCGTGGTGGACGATCCGCGCGAGGTGGCGACCCACATGCAGCGCGGTTTCGAGAAGGTGAAGTCGCATCGGCTCGACAGCAAGGATGCGTTCTTCTTCAACTGGTCGCTCAAGATCGAGCCGGAATACCAGCATCCGTTCGGCCCGACCCACGAGAACATGCGCAAGCTGCACCTCTACCGCGACCGGCCGGCGCACGTGCTCGCCGCCGACCTGCGGCGGGCGTTCTCGGGCATCGTGGCGGGCAACGTGAAGGAGGAGGGCATGCAGGCGATCGAGCAGCACGGTCCCTTCATCATCGACGGCGAGCCGGAAATCATGCGCGCCCTGGACGAACTCCTGCAGAGCTTCGTGGCGCAGAACCGGATGAAGATGTCGGGCGACTACAAGCCCTGCTATCGGCTGCTGACCTGAGCCGTCCCTGTCTGCGTTGCGCTGGCAGGGCGGGAGCCGCATAGCGGATTCCGCCGAGGGTGCGGTGCCGTGGGACGGGGTGATGGTGGAGTCGCCTTCGGCGGTTCCACCCTGCGACAGATTCGTAGGTGGCCCTGCGCGGCCGACTGCGACAGATTCGTAGGTCGGCCCTGCGCGGCCGACGCTGCCGGGCATCGAACACTGCGTCGGGGACGTAGCCCCGACCTACGGATGGAGGCGGTGATTCGCAGGTCGAGGCTACGCCTCTCCCCTCTCGCAAGCCGGGAGAAGGGCTGCCTCGGCGGTTCCACCCTGCGACAGATTCGTAGGTCGGCCCTACGTGGCCGACGCTGCCTGAGTCTCAGTACAGCACGCGCGTGCGCAGCGTTCCGGGGATGGCGGCGAGCGCGTCGCGCAGGGCCAAGGCCTGGGCTTCGGAGGTGCCCACGTCGATGACGACGTAGCCGATGGTCGGGTCGGTCTGCAGGTACTGGCCGTTGATGTTGACCGCTTCGCGCGAGAACACCTCGTTGATCTGCGAGAGCATGCCCGGCACGTTGCGGTGGATGTGCAGGATGCGACGGCTGCCGGGGTGCTCGGGCAGCGAGACTTCCGGGAAGTTGACCGCCGAGAGCGTTGAGCCGTTGTCGCTGTAGCGCACCAGTTTGGCGGCCACTTCGATGCCGATGTTGCTCTGCGCCTCCTGCGTGCTGCCGCCCACGTGCGGGGTCAGGATCACGTTGTCCAGACCGCGCAGCGGCGAGACGAACTCCTCGTCGTTGCCCTTGGGTTCGACCGGAAACACGTCGACGGCGGCACCGGCGAGGTGGCCTTCGCGCAGCGCCGCGGCGAGCGCGTCGATGTCCACCACGGTGCCGCGCGCGGCGTTGATGAGCTGCGCGCCGCGGCGCATCTTCGCGATCTGCGCGGCACCGATCATGCCGCGCGTGGCGGCGGTGTCGGGCACGTGCAGGGTCACGATGTCCGAGCGCGCGAGGAGGTCGTCGAGGCCGGTCGCCGGCTGCGCGTTGCCGAGCGTCATCTTGGTTTCGATGTCGTGGAAGATCACGCGCAGGCCGAGCGCTTCGGCCAGCACGCCGACCTGGGTGCCGATGTGGCCGTAGCCCACGATGCCCAGCGTCTTGCCGCGTACCTCGAAGCTGCCCTCGGCCGATTTCAGCCAGCCGCCGCGATGGCAGGCGGCGTTCTTTTCCGGGATGCGCCGCATCAGCATGATGGTCTGTGCGATCACCAGTTCGGCCACGCTGCGGGTGTTGGAGTAGGGCGCGTTGAAGACCGGGATGCCCTGCGCCTTGGCGGCGTCGAGATCCACCTGGTTGGTGCCGATGCAGAAGCAGCCGATGCCGATCAGCCGACGCGCGTGCGAAAGCACCTCGGCGGTGAGCTGGGTGCGCGAGCGGATGCCGATGAAGTGTGCCTCGACGATGCGCGCCTTCAGTTCGTCATCGGGCAGGGATTTCTCGTGATAGTCGATGCGCGAATAGCCCGCCGCGCGGAAGGTGTCGACGGTGCTGGGGCTGACGCCTTCCAGCAACAGGATGTGGATGTCCCGCTTGGGGAACGAGGTGGTGTGCATGGCGCGGCGGATCGGCGGATGGGCGGGATGAATCCACTATGCCAGATTTTCCGTCGATTGCGGCGGTGCAGCATGGCGGGCGGGCGCGATGTGGCGCGGGGCGCTGCTCGACCCGTTGCCCGCTTCGGCGCTGCGGGATTGAATGTTCGCTGCGGTGCTTCTGGTGGGAGCGGGCTTGTCCACGATGGGAGGTGTGGATGCGGTGGGCGTCGCGGTGTTGCCCGAACGCCGTAGCGCGGCCAGGGCCGTTCCCGCGAAAGCCGCGCGTCTTCGCCAGGCATGCCGGCTCGATGCCGCGATGGACGCCGGCCCGCGCCGCTGGCACGCTGTCCGTCGGGTGGTGCGGTGCCGCATCGTCCCTTCCTTCCACATCCTGTCGATACGCCCATGTCCGACCCCCGCCTGGCCGAATTGTCCCGGCTCCTGCCCGCGCTGGCGCTGAAGACCGAGTCCGCCGATCTCGCGTTCTACGGCCGCGACTGGACCCGGCGCTGGACACCCGCACCGCTGGCGATCGCGCTGCCGTCTTCGATCGAGGAGGTGCAGGGCATCGTGCGCTGGGCCAACGCGCAGCGCGTGGCGCTGGTGCCTTCGGGCGGGCGCACGGGTCTGTCGGGCGGCGCGGTGGCGGCCAACGGCGAGCTGGTGGTGAGCCTGGAGCGGATGAATCGCGTGCTCGGCTTCGATTCGGCCGACCGCCTCCTGACGGTGCAGGCGGGCATGGCGCTGGAGGCGGTGCATCAGGCCGCGCTCGGGCACGGGCTGATCTATCCGGTGGACTTCGCCTCGCGCGGTTCGTGCTCGATCGGCGGAAACATCGCCACCAACGCCGGCGGTATCCGCGTGGTGCGCTATGGCAACACGCGCGACTGGATTGCCGGGCTGACGCTCGTCACCGGCAGCGGGGATGTGCTCGAACTCAACCGCGGGCTGGTGAAAAACTCCAGCGGCTACGACCTGCGCCAGCTGGTGATCGGGGCGGAGGGCACGCTGGGCATCGTGGTGGAAGCGCAGCTGCGCCTGACCGACCCGCCGCCCGCCTCCCAGGTGATGCTGCTGGCGCTGCCCTCGTTCGAGGCGCTGATGCAGGTGTTCGAGCGCCTGCGCGCGCGGCTGACGCTCTCGGCCTTCGAGTTCTTCACCGACCGTGCCCTGCACCACGTCGCGGCGCACGGCGCGCAGCGCCCGTTCGCCGAGGACTACCCCTACTACGTCGTGACCGAGTTCGACGGCGATTCGCCCGATGCCGCGCTGGAGGCGTTCGGCACGCTGCTGGAGGCCGAACTGGTGGTGGACGGGGTGATCGCGCAGAGCCAGGCGCAGGCCGCCGCGCTCTGGCACCTGCGCGAGGGCATCACCGAGGCGCTGGCGCGTCACCTGCCGTACAAGAACGATGTGTCGGTGCGGATCGGCGCGATGCCGGGGTTCCTGGCCGAGACCCAGGCGCTGCTCGGGCGGGAATATCCGCATTTCGAGGTGGTGTGGTTCGGGCACATCGGCGACGGCAACCTGCATATCAACGTGCTCAAGCCCGAGGCGATGGAAAATGCCGACTTCGTGCACGAGTGCGGGCGCGTCACCGCGCTGCTGGCGCAGTCGCTTCAGAACCACGGCGGCAGCATCTCGGCCGAGCACGGCATCGGTCTGGTGAAAAAGCCCTACCTGTCGTCCACCCGCAGCGCGGCCGAGGTGGCGCTGATGCGGGGCATCCGCCGCGCCTTCGATCCCGCCGGCATCATGAATCCGCACAAGCTGTTCGATGCCGATGCCGTGGTGCCCGCCTATGGAGAAACCGCATGATCCGCCGGCTGCTCGCCGCGTTCCTGTTGTTTGCGACCGCGATTGCCGCCGCCGCGCCGCCCGAGCCGCTGCTGTGGACGGCGCAGAACGGTGCCGGAACGGTGTATCTCCTGGGCTCGTTCCACCTGCTGCGCGCGGAGGATTATCCGCTGCATCCGCGCGTGGAGGTGGCCTATGCCGAGGCCGACCGGCTGGTGTTCGAGATCGATCCGGCGGAAATGGCCTCGCCGGACCTCTTGGCCACGATCCAGACGCTGGCGAAATTCGACGACGGACGCACCTTGCGCGGGGTGATTTCCGAAGAAAACGCGGAAAAGCTCAAGGCGTTCATGGGCGGCAGCGAAGCGGCGATGGCGTCCTCGGATGCGTTCAAGCCCTGGTACGTCGGCATGAACCTCGTGGTCGGGATGATGGCCAGGTTCGGGCTGGACCCCAAGCGCGGGCTGGACCAGCATTTCATGCGGCGTGCCGCGGCCGACGGCAAGCCGGTGGGCGGGCTGGAAACCGTGCTGCAGCAGATGGGCGCGCTCGATGCGTCGCCGCTGGCCGAGCAGGAGCAGATGCTGTCCGAGGCCTTCGCGCCGCCCGCCGAGATGCGCCGCCGCGTCTTCGCCATGCACGACCTGTGGCGCGCCGGTGATGCCGACGGGCTGCTGGCGCTGATCAACGAGGACATGGCGGAAAAGACGCCGCAGATGTACCTGCGCCTCAACCGCGACCGCAATCTGGCCTGGCTGCCGCAGGTCGCGGACATGTTGGAGCGGGACCAGACGGTGCTGGTCGTCGTCGGCACCATGCACCTGATCGGCGACGAGGGCCTGGTGGCGCTCTTGCGCGCGCGGGGGGTGAAGGTCGAGCGCGTGGATGCGGAGCAAGCGGTGAAGCTGCTTCCCCTGCCGGACGCCGCCTGATTTTCGCGCGGGCGCGACGTTGGCCGCTGCTGCAGGGCGGCCAACGTCGCGGATTCCGCCGGGGGCGCTGCGATGGGTGATGGTGGAATCGCCTTCGGCGGCTCCACCCTGCGACGGCACGCAAAAGCCGCTGGGTGCGAGCGCTTTGTCGGTCGGATCGCTACGCCGGTCGCGGATGGTCGGGCGGCAGGTCGCGCATCACGATGCAGTCCACCGGGCAGGCGGGCACGCACAGCTCGCAGCCGGTGCACGGGTCGGCGAGGATGGTGTGCATCAGTTTCGGCGCGCCGAGGATGGCGTCCACCGGGCAAACCTGGATGCACTTGGTACAGCCGATGCACTCGGCTTCGATGATGAAGGCGACCTGCGGCGGTTTTTCCTCGCCGCAGTCGGGGTCCAGCGGCAGGATCGGACGGTCCAGCAGTTCGGCCAGCGCCGCGATGCCGCGCGCTCCACCGGGCGGGCAGCGGTTGATGTCCGCCTCGCCCGCGGCGATGGCCTGCGCATAGGGGCGACAGCCGCCGTGGCCGCACTGGCCGCACTGGGTTTGCGGCAGGAGCGCGTCGATGCGTTCGACCAGGGGTTGCGCGGCGTCGGGTTCCGCAGGAACCGGCGACACCAGCCAGCCGCGCCAGGCGAACGCCAGCGTGGCGATGGCCGCGGCGAACAGCAGCGCCGTCACCATGACGCGAGGCTTCCTGCCGCCAGCGCGATGATGCCGGCGGCCAACACGCGCGCCGGCAGCGGCCGCATGAAGGCCGGCACGGCGCGATCGTCCATGCGCCGCGCCAGGTCGATGAACGCCGGCAGGCCGAGCGCGAAGGCGAGGATGACGCCGAATGCGGCGAGCAGCCAGGCCGCCGCCGCGCCCGCCAGCAGCGCAACGTCGGCGTGAAGCAGGGCGAAGATCGCGAGGATCCACGCAAGCGGCGTCCGCGCCATTTCCTGGCGGCGCGCCAGCAGCCACAGCGCGCCGCCGCCGGCCGCAAGCCCGTACAGGGCGGGGAGGGCCGGAGCCATCGCGGGAAACGCGAGCGATGCCGCGGCGGCGCTCATCGCGGCGATGAGCAGCGCGCCGATTTGCAGCCGCACCAGCCCGTGCGTTCCGCGCGCCGCATCGTGGAATCGCGGCGAGCGCGCGAGCCCGCGTTCGCCGATCAGGACAGCAAGAACGAAGCAGAACGCGGCGATCGCGGGCGCGGCGGGCACGGCGGCATCACTTGACCGCCATGCCGGCGCGGGCTCCGGCGTCCGCGTCGAGCAGGAAGAGATCCGCCCCGTCGGTTCCGGCCGAGAGGATCATTCCCTCGCTCACGCCGAAGCGCATCTTGCGCGGCGCGAGGTTGGCGATGAACACGACGCGGCGGCCGACCAGCTTTTCCGGTTCGCCGTAGGCGGCGCGGATGCCGGAAAAGATTTGCCGGGCGCCCAGTTCGCCGGCGTCGAGGGTGAAGCGCAGCAGCTTGTCGGAGCCTTCCACGAATTCGCAGGCCGTGACGGTGCCGATGCGCAGGTCGAGCTTGGCGAAGTCGTCGATGGAAATCGTTGCCGCCGCCGTGGAATCGAGCGTTGCCTCGGGTGCTGTGGCTGCGGCTGGCACGGGCTGGAGGGATTCCCGGCTGGCGTCCACCATCGCCTCGATGTGGATGGGGTCGATGCGGGTGAGGAGCGCGGAATACGGCGCGATGGCGTGATCGAGCAGCGGTTCGGCAAGGTCGTCGAAATGCGTGACCGGTGCCTGGAGGAAGGCTTCCGCGCCCTGCGCAGTGGCGGGCAGCACCGGCTTGAGGATGCCGGCGATGAGGCGGAACAGGTTGATCGCAAGGCTCGCGACCGCGTGCAGCTCGGCATCGCGCGACGGATCTTTCGCCATCGCCCACGGGGCCATTTCCGCGATCCACTCGTTGGCCGCATCGGCTTCGGCCATGACCCGCGTCAGCACCGCGTTGAGGTTGTCGCGCGCGTAGGCACCGTTCGCGCCGAGGCAGGCATCCGCGAGGCGCTGCCAGGCGGCGTCGTAGCGCGCGCGCAGTTCGGGCGCAAGGCTGGCGGCGAGCCGGCCATCGAAACGCTTGCCGATGAAGCCGGCGCAGCGGCTGGCGATGTTGACGAACTTGCCGACCAGGTCCGAGTTCACCCGCTGCGCGAAGTCGGCCAGGTTGAGATCGAGATCGTCGATCCCGCCCGAGGTCTTGGCGGCGAAGTAGTAGCGCAGGTACTCGGGGTTGAGGCCGGCGTCGAGGTAGGTGCGCGCCATGATGAAGGTGCCGCGCGACTTGCTCATCTTGGCCCCGTTCACGGTGAGGTAGCCGTTGACGTGCAGACGCGTGGGCGTGATCAGGCCGGCACCCTTGAGCATGGCCGGCCAGAACAGGCCGTGGAAGTTGATGATGTCCTTGCCCACGAAATGGTGCATGCGGGTGCCGCTGCCTGCCGCGAGCATGGCGGCGAAGCGCGCGTCGTCCAGCCCCGCGGCGTGGCCCTTTTCCGTGCGGCTGTAGGCGCGCAGGCTGCCGAGGTAGCCTATCGGCGCGTCGAGCCACACGTAGAAGAACTTGCCCGGCGCATCCGGAATCGGAAAGCCGAAATAGGGCGCATCGCGCGAAATGTCCCAGTCGCGCAGGCCGCCTTCCAGCCACTCGTCGAGCTTGGCCTTGACCGCGCCGGAAGCCACGTCGCCGGCCAGCCACTCGCGCAGGAAAGCCTCGAACTTGCCGAGTTCGAAGAAGTAGTGCTCCGACTGGCGCAGCTCGGGCGTGGCGCCGGACATCGCCGACACCGGGTTCTTGAGATCGGTGGCCGAATAGGCCTTGCCGCAGACCTCGCAGTTGTCGCCGTACTGGTCGGGCGCGCCGCAGTTGGGGCACTCGCCCTTGACGTAGCGGTCGGGCAGGAACATGCCCTTCACCGGATCGTAGAGCTGGGCGATCGAGCGCCGCGCGATCACCGGTTCGGGCCAGTGGGTGGCATCGCGCAGGCGAGTGTAGATCAGCTCCGACATCTCGCGGTTTTCCGGCGAGTGGGTGGAGTGGTAGTGGTCGAAGGCGACGTGGAACCGGGCGAAATCGCGCTCGTGGCCGGTCTGGATGGCGCGGATGAAGTCTTCCGGTGCCTGTCCGACCTTCTCCGCCGCCAGCATGATCGGCGTGCCGTGGGCATCGTCGGCGCAGACGAAATGCGCCGGCTGGCCCATCAGCCGCTGCGCGCGAACCCAGATGTCGCCCTGGATGTAGCCCACCAGGTGGCCCAGGTGCAGTGGGCCGTTGGCGTAGGGCAGGGCGCAGGTGACGAAGAGCGGGGCGGAAGCGGACATGGCGGACATCGCGGTGGAAAGCCGGGGATTATCCCACGGCCCGCCGATCCCGGCCGCGAGCACGCCGGAAGATCGCGCGGCCAGGCGCATGCGGTGCTGTCGGCACGGCCCGTGCGGCACTACACTTGGCAATCATTCCCATTTGGAACGTCGCCATGTCCGTTACCGAAGACCACGTCCGCGCGCTGCTTTCGCGCGTCACCGATCCCAATACCGGCTTGGACCTGGTGTCCGGCGGGCAGGTGCGCGGCGTCGGGATCGATGGCGACAAGGTCGCGGTCGACGTGGTGCTGGGCTATCCGGCGGCGAGCTGGCACGCGACCCTTGCCGGCATGATCGAAGGCGTGCTGCGCGCCGATCCGGCGATCTCCGCCGCCTCCGCCTCGGTGTCCTCGCGCGTTCTGGCGCACGAAGTACGCAAGGGCGTCAACCCGCTGCCCGGCGTGAAGAACGTCATCGCGGTGGCCTCGGGCAAGGGCGGCGTGGGCAAGTCCACCACGGCGGTGAACCTGGCACTGGCGCTGGTGGCGGAAGGGGCGCGGGTCGGCGTGCTCGACGCCGACATCTACGGCCCCAGCATCCCGCGCATGCTGGGCCTCACCGGGCGCCCGGAAACGGTGGAGAACAAGCGCATCGTGCCGATGCGCGCGCACGGGCTCGAGGCCATGTCGATCGGCTTTCTGATCGACGAGGACACCCCGATGATCTGGCGCGGCCCGATGGTGACCCAGGCCCTGCAGCAGCTCCTCAACGACACCCTCTGGCAGGATCTGGACTACCTCGTCATCGACCTGCCGCCGGGCACCGGCGACATCCATCTGACCCTGTGCCAGCGCGTGCCCGTTTCCGGCGCGCTGATCGTCACCACGCCGCAGGACATCGCCTTGCTCGATGCGCGCAAGGCGCTCAAGATGTTCGAGAAGGTCGAGGTGCCGGTGCTGGGCATCGTCGAGAACATGGCGATCCACGTCTGCTCGAACTGCGGCCACGCCGAACACATCTTCGGCAGCGGCGGCGGCGAGCGCATGGCGAGCCAGTACGACGTGCCGCTGCTGGGCTCGCTGCCGCTCGACATCCGGATCCGCGAGCAGGCCGACGGCGGCGCCCCGACGGTGGCCTCGCAGCCGGATTCGGCGGCGGCGGTGAGCTATCGCGACATCGCGCGCAAGGCGGCAGGAAGGCTGTCGCTGCGGGCGCGCAGCAAGTCGATTGCGTTCCCGAACATCGTGGTGCGGGATGATTGAGGGGGCAGCGCGCGGCCTGGCTTTGATGTTGCTGCGGCAGGTCGGGGCTACGCCCCCGACGGGGCGTTTGATGCCCCGCAACGTCGGCCACGCAGGGCCGACCTACGTTCCGACGGGTCGTTCCGGCGGGGCGTTTCGACGGATCGTTTCGGTGCCCTACTCCAGCTCCCGATGAAACGTCACCACCCGGCTGCGGCCCTGGTCGCGCCAGTGCGAGGCGAGCCATTCGGTGCAGTGCACCGAGCGGTGGCGGCCACCGGTGCAGCCGAACGCCAGGGTGACGTAGCTGCGCGTGTCGCTTTCGAAGCGCGGCAGCCAGGCGTCGACGAAGCCGGCAACGTGGTCGAGGTATTCGACCACGGCGGGCTGTTGCATCAGCCACTCGCGCACCGGCGCATCGCGCCCGGAGAGCGGGCGCAGGCCGGGATCCCAGTGCGGATTGGGCAGGCAGCGCACGTCGAACACGAAGTCGGCATCGCCCGGCACGCCGTGGCGGTAGGCGAAGGACTGCACCAGCAGGGAAAGCCCGGGCTGGGCGTCGGCGGCCAGTTCGGTAACGACCCATCGACGCAGCTGGTGCACGTTCATGGTGCTGGTGTCGAGCACGCGGTCGGCGATGGCGGCGAGCGGGCGCAGGCGCTGGCGCTCGAGCGCGATGGCGTCGGCCAGCGGCAGGCCTTCGCCGCTGAGCGGATGGCGGCGGCGGGTTTCGCTGTAGCGGCGCAGCAGCACTTCGTCGAGGGTGTCGAGGAAGACGAGCTGGTGCTGGCAGCCCATGGTGCCGACTTTGGCCAGGGAATGCGGCAGGCGGGTCAGGCCCTCGGGGCGATTGCGCACGTCGATGCCCACCGCGAGCCGGCGATGGCGACCGTTGCCGCCGGCGGTGACGCCGGCCACGAACTCGGGCAGGAGTTCGGCCGGCAGGTTGTCGACGCAGTAGTAGTCGAGATCTTCCAGCGTGCGCAGCACGACGCTTTTGCCGGAGCCGGAGAGGCCGCTGATGACGAGCAGGGGCGGGTGTGGATCGTCGATGGGGTTCATGGCGTGGTGTGGCGCATCTGGTGGGCCTGGCGGTCGATGAAGGCCTGGGCGGCATCGAAACCCTTGCTTTTGAGCAGGTGCGCACGCACGGCTGCCTCGGCCAGAACGGCCAGGTTGCGTCCGGCGGCCACGGGCAAGGTGATGCGCGGGATGTCCACGTCCAGCAGCCGCTGCGTGCCGAAGGTGCCGTGCAGGCGGTCGAAGGCGTCTTCGTCCCGCCCCGGCTCCTGACGTTCGAGGTGCACGATCAGGCGCAGGTACTTGTTGCGCTTGACCGCGGTGTCGCCGTACATCTGGCGGATGTTGAGAATGCCGATGCCGCGCACTTCCAGCAGATCCTGCAGCATCTCCGGGCAGCTGCCGTCGAGCATGTCGGGCGCGATGCGGTTGAATTCGGGCGCATCGTCCGCGACCAGGCGGTGCCCGCGCGAGATCAGCTCCAGCGCCAGCTCGCTCTTGCCCAGCCCCGACTCGCCGGTGATCAGCACGCCGATCGAATGCACCTCCATGAACACGCCGTGCAGGGTCCGGCGCGGAGCCAGCGCGCGCGCGAGGTGGTACTGGAAATAGGTCAGCAGTTCGTGGCCGCGGTGGCTGGAAACCCACAGCGGCGTGTCGGTGCGGTTGGCCGCCTCGCGCAGGTCGTCCGCTGCCTCGCGGTCCTTGGTGACGACCAGGGCCAGCGGGGTATCGCTGACGATGCGCATCAGGAGCTTGCTGCGCTGCGAGGGCTCCAGGGCATCGAGGTAGTCGAGCTCCTCGCTGCCGATGATCTGGACCTTGTTGGCGTGGATGGTGTTGAGGTAGCCGGCCAGCGCGGGACGGCGCGCCAGGTGGTCGACCGATTCGAGCACGCGGCCCGCGCCGCGTTGGCCGCCGATCCAGCGCAGGCCAAGGCGCTGTTCGAGCTGGTCGAACAGTTCACGGGCAGTGATGCGCATGGGAGTCGGCATGTGGGGGCGGCCAGCGGCGGGTGCCGTGAGTATGCCGCCGGGGTGGCCGCCTGTCAGGCGGCGAGGTGGGCGATCTGCCAGTCCGCCAGCGCGGCCTGCAGCGCCGCATCGGTGCGGCAGCCGCGCAGGCGCGCGCAGAAGTCGCTGTCGCTGAACATTTCCGCAAGCTGCGAGAGCAGCAGCAGGTGCTGCTGGCTGAAGTGCTCGGGCACCACGAGCGCGAAGACGAGGTCGACCGGCTCGCCGTCGCTGGCGTCGAAGTCCAGCGGTTCGTCCAGGCGCAGAAAGGCACCCACGGGGCCGACCAGGCCGGTGATTCTTCCGTGCGGGATCGCCACGCCGCGTCCCAGCCCGGTGGAGCCCAGGCGCTCGCGTGCGCACAGGCCGTCGTAGATGCGCCGCTCCAGATCGGTGTCTTCGCTGCCCTGGTTGAGGGTGGAGGCGATCAGTTCCAGCAGGCGCTTCTTGCTGGTGGCGCTGGCGCTCGCGCGGATGCGCGAGGGAGCCAGAAGGTCGACGAGATGCATGGCGTGTTCCCCTGATGTGGCAGGACCGGAGGCGACGCCTGTCCGCCTCCGGCCCGGTTCGCCCGGCAAGCGCCCGGGCCGTGGTTGCGGTGCGAGGCCGGCCCGGGCAGTGCTCAGTCGGCTTCCGCGGTGCGGATGCTCTGGTCGGAGCGGTGCTGGGTCTGCTTTTCCTTGTGCTTGGTGACCTGGCGCACGAGCTTGTCGAGCAGCTGGTCGATGGCGTTGTACATGTCTTCGTCGGAAGCTTCCGCGTGGACCGTGTGACCCGACAGGTTGAGGGTCGCGTCGATCTTCTTATCGAGGCGCTCCACCGAGAGCGTGACGCGCCCGTCGATCAGGTCATCGGAATAACGGCCCAGCTTGTCCAGTTTGGCGAGGATGGTGTCGCGCAGGGCGGGGGTGACTTCGATCTGGTGTCCGACGATTTCGATACGCATGACAAACCTCCTGTTGCTGCCTTTCGGCGGATTCCCCGGCAGGCACCGCCGGGTGGATGCGCGGCACTTGCCGCGTACGGAGCCTTCATCGGCAAGATGGTAGCAAGGTCGGATGGAAAACAAGGGGGCCGCGGGGATTCATCGTCACTGCAGGCGCTGGCGATCGTTGGAGGAGGGGATTCCCTGCGCCTCGCGGTACTTGGCCACGGTGCGGCGCGCCACCATCACGCCCTCGGTCGCCAGGGCCTCCACCAGCTTGGCGTCGGACAGCGGCTTGCGCGGGTTTTCGCCTTCGATGAGGCGGCGGATCATGGCCTGGATGGCCGTGCCCGAGGCCGCGCCGCCGTCGGCGGTGGCCAGGCTGGAGGAAAAGAAGTGCTTGAACTCGAAGGTGCCGCGCGGGGTGTGCAGGTATTTGCGGGTGGTCACGCGCGACACCGTGGATTCGTGCAGACCGAGTTCGTCGGCCACTTCGCGCAGCACCAGCGGGCGCATCGCCTCGGGACCGAATTCAAGGAAGTTGCTCTGGTGGCGCACGATGGCCTGCGCCACGCGCAGCACGGTGTCGGCGCGCGTTTCCAGGCTCTTGATCAGCCAGCGCGCCTCCTGCAACTGGGCGCGCAGGTAGGTGGCATCGGCCCGGCTGGCCACGCCGATCAGGGACTCGTAGTGCCGGTTGATGCCCAGCTGCGGCTGGCAGCCCGGTCCCGGGCGGGCCTGCCAGCCGTCGCGGCGGCGGATCGCGTAGGCGTCCGGGACGATGTATTCGGGCGCGCCATGGGAAAACCCCGATCCGGGGCGCGGATCCAGCGAGCGCAGCAGCTGCACCGCCTCGTGCATGATGTCCGGCGCGGCTCCGAGCCGGGCGGCCAGTCGCTCGGAGCCGAGTCGCGCCAGGGCCTCGAGGTGTTCACTCGCGATGTGCCGGGCCAGGTCCACGGCAGGCGTCGCATCGCCCGGGGAGAGCTGCACCAGGAGGCATTCGGACAGCGTGCGCGCGCCCACGCCGAGCGGATCGAAGCGCTGGATGCGATGCAACACCGTCTCGATCTCGTCCGGTTCGGCCACGAGGTCGGGGCGCAAGCCGTCGCGCAGCGCGTCCAGCGGTTCGCTCAGGTAGCCGTCCTCGCCGATGGACTCGATCAGGGTCGCCGCGATGACGCGGTCGCGTGGCGACATCGGGGTCAGGTTGAGCTGCCACAGGAGGTGGTTCTGGAGGCCCAGGCCGGCGTCCGCGAAGGCCCGTTCGCGCTCGTCGTCCTCGCCGCCGCTGCCGGCGGCGTAGCTGTCGCTCTGGTATTCCTGCGCCCAGTCGGGGATGTCGAGCAGGTCGTCGGTCGCATCGGCCGCGTCGCCGGCGTCGGCCTGGGATGCCTCCGGCAGCGCGTGTTCCTCGGGCGCGGGCTCTTCGGGCTGTTCCAGCAGCGGGTTGGATTCCAGCGCGGCGGCGATTTCCGCTTCCAGCTCCGCGCTGGAAAGCTGCAGCAGCCGGATCGCCTGGCGCAGCTGGGGCGTCAGGGTCAGGTTTTGCCCGATCTTGAGCTGGAGTGCGGGCTTCACCGGCGATCCTGCGGGGCTACATGCGGAAACTGTCGCCTAGATATACCCGACGCACGTCGGGATTTGCGAGCAGTTCATCGGGCCGGCCCTGCGCCAGCACGCTGCCTTCGCTCAGAATGTAGGCCCGGTCACAGATCCCGAGGGTTTCGCGCACGTTGTGGTCGGTGATGAGGATGCCGATGCCGCGGGTTTTGAGGTGGGCGACGATCTTCTGGATGTCGCCGACCGAGATCGGATCGACGCCGGCGAAGGGTTCGTCCAGCAGCATCAGGCGCGGGCGCGCGGCCAGCGCGCGGGCGATTTCCACGCGACGGCGTTCGCCGCCCGAGAGGCTGACCCCGCGCTGGTCGGCGACGTGCGCGACCTGCAGTTCCTCCATCAGCGCGAGCAGTTCGTTCTCGCGCCCCTGGGCGTCGAGATCCTCGCGCAGTTCCAGCACGGCCATGACGTTCTGTGCGGCGGTCAGGCGGCGGAAGATGGACGGCTCCTGCGGCAGATAGCCGACGCCGCGGCGCGCACGCTGGTGCATCGGCAGCGCGGTGGCGTCCTCGCCGTCGAGCAGGATGCTGCCGCCGTCGGAGGCGATCAGCCCGACGATCATGTAGAAGCAGGTGGTCTTGCCGGCCCCGTTGGGGCCGAGCAGGCCCACGACTTCGCCGGCGTCCAGGTGCAGGCTGAAATCCTTGACGACCTCGCGCTGCCGGTAGCGCTTCCTGAGGTGGCGCGCGACCAGCATCAGTTGCCTGTGGCGCGCGGCTTGGGCTGGATGGTCAGATGGATGCGGCCACCCTCGCCACCGCCGCCCTGGATGCGGCCATTGCGGGTGTCGTAGCGCACCCGATCGCCGCGGAAGGTGTCGCGGCCCTGTTCCACCTGCACATCGCCGCTGAGCACGACGATCTCGGTGCCGGTGTCGTAGACGATCTGCTGCGCGCGGGCGCGCATGAGCTGGCCTTCGTCGTTTTCCTGCTGCAGCGAGGCGGGGCTGCCTTTCAGCAGCACGCGGGTCACCTCGCCGGCGACGCGCGTCACCGTGGCCTCGGCGGCATCGATGCGCAGCGAGCCCTGGGTGATGACGAGATCGGTAAAGCGGGTGTCACCATCCTGCGTCATCACGCCATCCAGTCCTCCGGCCTGCACGTCGAGCGGCTTGTCGCGGTCATCGGAGCGGGCCAGCGCCGGCGGCGCGAACAGCGCCAGGCAGGCGGCGAGGAGCGCCAGTCGCTCAACGGCGCGGAGTCGAAACGGGAGAAGCATAGTGGCCGGTGACCTCGTCGAGCAGTTGGAAGCGGCGGGTGTCCAGGTCGGCCCGCAGGCCGCGTCCGCGCAGTATAGAGTCACGCGAAGTGAGCGTGACCACGGCATCGCTTTGCACCTTTCGCTCGCGCGGGAAGACGTCGAGCCGTTCGCTGCGGAACGCCAGTTCGCCGCTACCGCCTTCCGGCGGGCTGTCCAGGGCCACCGCGCCGATCAGGCGCAGTTCGGTGCCGCCCGCATCGACCCAGGCGCGGTCGGCGCGCGCCAGCCAGGTGCCCTCGCGGCTGTCGGGCAAGGCGAAGCGCGGCTGTTCGATCTCGATGGTGCCAAGGTAGGGGTGGCGGCTCAGGTATGGCCCCGTGACGTGGAAGGACTCCTTGCCGCCGCTGTCCAGCGCCACCAGGTCGAAGTCGCTGAGGAAATAATCCGAGCGCGGCGGCCCGGTGAGCGGTTCCGGTTCGTCCTGACGATACAGCCACCACAGCGCCAGGCTGCTGGTGGCAGCCGCGACCAGCAGCAGCGCGCCGGGAACCCAGCGCGGCAGCCTCATGGATCGACGAACCGCTGCAGGACCCGCCCGGTGTGGCCCTGCGCGTCGAGGATGAGATCGCACAGCGCGCGCACCGCGCCCTGACCGCCGGCCGCGGCGGTGATCCAGTGCAGGTGCGGATGCAGCCAGGGATGCGCGTTGGCCGGACCGACCGCCAGCCCCGCCCAGCCGAGCGCGGGCAGGTCGGGCAGGTCATCGCCCATGAAGGCGGCCTGCGCCGGTTCGAGCGCGAGGATCTGGCACAGGGCGCGCAGCGCGGCGCGCTTGTCGTGGCAGCCCTGGTGCAGGTGCACGATGCCAAGCTCCACGGCGCGGCGCGCGACCACCTCGCTGCTGCGCGCGGTGATCAGCGCCACTTCGATGCCGCATTCGCGCAGCAGCTTGAGGCCCTGTCCGTCGAGCGCGTGGAAGGCCTTGGTCTCGCTCCCGTCGGAGGCGAAGCGCAGACGGCCGTCGGTGAGCGTGCCGTCCACGTCGAGCGCCACGACGCGGATGCGGGCGGCGCGTTCGCGCACCGCGGCGGGAACATCGGCCAGGTAGTGCGCGCTCATACCACCCGCGCGCGCAGGAGGTCGTGGATGTTGAGCGCGCCCATGACGCGCTGTTGCTCGTCCACCACGACCACGGCGGAAATCTTGTGGTCTTCCATCATGCGCGCCGCTTCCACGGCGAGGCGTTCGGGGGTGAGCGTCTTGGGCTCGCGGCCCATCACCGCCGCGACCGGCGTGGTGCGCAGGTCGGCGCTCGGATCGTCCATCGCGCGGCGCAGGTCGCCGTCGGTGAAGACGCCGAGCAGGCGATTGTCGCGATCGACGATGGCGGTCATGCCCAGACGCTTGCGGCTCATCTCCACCACGGCCTGACTGATCGTGGCATCGCCCGGCACGCGCGGGATCTCGTCGCCGGCGTGCATCACATCGGCGATGCGCAGCAGCAGGCGTCGGCCGAGGCTGCCGGCCGGGTGCGAGCGGGCGAAGTCCTGGCTGGTGAAGCCGCGCGCCTCCAGCAGCGTGACCGCGAGGGCATCGCCCATGGCGAGCGAGGCGGTGGTGCTGGTGGTCGGGGCCAGCCCCAGCGGGCACGCCTCTTCCCCGACGGCGACGTCGAGGTGGATATCCGACAGGCGGGCCAGGGTGGAATCGGCGCGGCCGGTCATGGCGATCAGGGTGTTGCCCTGGCGCCGCAGCGCCGGGACGATGGTGAGCACCTCGTCGCTCTCGCCCGAATAGGACAGCGCCAGCACCACGTCGTGTTCGGTGATCATGCCCAGATCGCCGTGGCTGGCCTCGCCCGGGTGCACGAAGAAGGCCGGCGTGCCGGTGGAGGCCATGGTGGCGGCGATCTTGCTGGCGATGTGGCCGGATTTGCCCATGCCGGTGGTGATCACGCGCCCGCGCGCGGCAAGCATGGCGCGGCAGGCCGCAACGAAGTTGGCGTCGACCCGGCTCCGCAGGCTCAGGAGCGCGCGCGCCTCATTGTCGAACACCGACTGGGCGGCGGCGATCAGTCGGGAGGGGTCGAGGTCGGCACTGCCGGAGGGCGGAACCAAGGTGCGGAGGGTGGCATTCATGGGTGGTGGGTCACCTGATCGGCCGGCGCGGTGGGCCCGGGTTCGGGCGCGGCGGGCGTTATGATTTATGATGCTTGGCCATTCTACCCCAGCGCCCCGCCCGGCCGCCCGCCCGGCACCGGGTGATGCGGACGGTTTCATTCATGTTTTCAGTGCCGGATTTTTCGATGGACCCACAGCGCATTCGCCAGTTGATCGAGGCCGGTCTGCCCGGTGCCGTGGTCGATGTTTCGGGTGATGACGGGGTGCACTTCGAGGCCACGGTGATCAGCGATGCCTTCGCCGGCAAGCTGCCGCTGGCGCGCCATCGCCTGGTCTACGCGACCTTGGGCGACCGCATGGGCGGGGAAATCCACGCGCTGGCCCTCAAAACCATGACACCGGACGAAGCGCGCGCCTGAGCGCGTCGCACCGGCAGGACACGCGATCCACTCATGACCAAAATCCAGATTTCCGGAGGCATCCCGCTCGAAGGCGAGGTGCAGATTTCCGGTGCCAAGAACGCCGTGTTGCCGATCCTGACCGCGGGCCTGCTCGCCGACGGCCCGGTGGAGATCGGCAATGTGCCGCACCTGCACGATGTCACCACCACCATGGAGCTGCTCGGCCAGATGGGCGTGGACCTCGCCATCGACGATCGCATGCGCATCCAGCTCGATTCGCGCCCGACCAACCGCTTTGTCGCTCCCTACGCGCTGGTCAAGCAGATGCGGGCCTCGATCCTGGTGCTCGGCCCGATGGTGGCTCGCTTCGGGCAGGCGGAGGTTTCGCTGCCGGGCGGCTGCGCGATCGGCTCGCGCCCGGTGGACCTGCACATCAAGGGCCTGCAGGCGATGGGCGCGCAGGTCAGCGTGGAGAACGGCTACATCCGCGCCCGTGCCGACCGCCTGCGCGGTGCGCGCATCGTGATGGACCTGGTGACGGTCACCGGCACCGAAAACCTGCTGATGGCCGCTACCCTTGCGCGCGGCACCACGGTGATCGAGAACGCCGCGCAGGAGCCGGAGGTGGAGGATCTGGCGCACTGCCTGGTCGCTATGGGCGCGAAGATCGACGGCATCGGCACCTCGCGCCTGGTGATCGAGGGTGCGGAGCGGCTGGATGGCTGTCGCTACGACGTGCTGCCCGACCGGATCGAGACCGGCACCTTCCTGGTCGCCGCGGCGATGACCGGCGGGCGCGTGGTGGCGCGGCGCACCCGTGCCGACGTGCTCGACGCGGTGCTGGTGAAGCTGGAGGAAGCCGGCGCGCACATTTCCACCGGCAATGATTCGATCGAGCTGGACATGCGCGGCCGGCGGCCGCGCGCGGTGGACGTGAGCACCGCGCCGTACCCGGCCTTCCCGACCGACATGCAGGCACAGTTCACCGCGCTCAACTGCGTCGCCGAGGGCGTGGGCATGGTGACCGAAACCGTATTCGAGAACCGCTTCATGCACGTGCAGGAGCTGCAGCGCCTGGGCGCGGACATCCGCGTGGACGGGCGTACCGCCATCATCCGCGGCGTGGAGCGGCTCACCGGCGCGCCGATCATGGCAACCGACCTGCGTGCCTCGGCCTCGCTGGTGCTGGCCGGCCTGGTGGCGCAGGGCGAGACCGTGGTCGACCGCATTTACCACATCGACCGCGGCTACGAGAACATCGAGGAAAAACTCGGCGGCCTGGGCGCGCGGATCCGGCGCCTGCCCGGTTGAATCCGATGCCACGAAAAAGCCCGGCCGTGCGCCGGGCTTTTTCGTGGGCGGATGCGGTCGTTCACTCGACGATGAAGCTGACCCGCATGTTGACCCGCCACTCGCTGACGGTGCCGTCGGGGGTGGTGACCGCCTTGGTCTCGTTGATCCAGGCACCCTGGATGTTCTTCACCGATTCCGCTGTCTTGGCGAGACCGCGCTTGACCGCGTCTTCGATGCTCTGGGGAGAGGAAGAACTGATTTCGATGACTTTTGCCACGGACATGGGACACCTCGTGTAAAGGATGGATGCCCGGCACCCCGCTGCGGCGCAACATCCCGCTGCCGCCGGAAGCCGGTTGCCCAAGCATAGCGCCGCAGGCGCGGGCTGCGCGCTGCCGGCGAAGGCCCGGCGGCCGTCAGCGCCGCACCGACACCAGGCGCAGCTCGAAGGCCATGCCGTCGGATTCGGCCTGCAGGATGCGCACCGGCACCCAGCCCTGCCCGATGCCGAACCAGGTCGTGGTGACGCGCCGCGCATCCTCGCGGATGCGCTCGACCTTCATCGCGCGCAGGCGTCCGGCCGGCACCTGGACGGTGTCTTCGCCATCGACCCGGTAGGCCTGGGCCGCAAGCTCCTCGCGATCGACGACCTGGTATTCCAGTTTCCCGCGGCGACCCGCCGCCAGGTCGATCGCCAGCGCCAGGCCCACGGCCTGCTGGTCGATGACCCCGGGCTGTGCGGGAAACTGGTACTCGCCGCGATGGTCGCGGCTGACGATGCCATCGGCCCCGCAATCGACCCGGCGCTCGCGCTTGCGCAGGCCGGTCTGGCGGTAATCGTAGCGGACGCACTGCAGGCCCTCCGCGGTCTCGCGGAAGCGCGAGGTTTCGTCGATGCGCAGTCCCGCCAGCGCCGCCAGGCCCTGGGTTCCCCGCGTGTGCCCTTCCAGCCGCCAGATCCCGTCGCCTTCCGCGGTCAGCGACATGGTGGCGCGCCCTTCGACCGCGCCCGAGCGCAGCACCTCGTACTCGGCGACATAGGGCGACAGCGCCTCCTGCGCGACGGCGGGCGTGGCGGTGAGCGCGAGCAGCGCCGCCAGCGGGAAAAACCGGTGCCGCGTCATGCCCGCAGTCCTTCAAGCGTGGATGGATCGAGCTGCAGCGGTGCGCTTAGCGGCACGCCGCCGTGATGCGGCACGGGGCCGGAGAGATCGAGCGTCCCGCGGGCAATGGCGCGCACGGTGGCCGGCAGCAGCCGGTGCTCGCACGCCAGCACGCGCGCGGCCAGACGCTCGGGCGTGTCGTCCGCTTCGATGGCGATCCGCGATTGGGCCAGCAGCGGGCCGGCGTCGAGGTCGGCGGTGACCACGTGCACGCTGCAGCCGTGCTGCGCGTCGCCGGCGGCCAGCGCACGCGCATGGGTGTCCAGACCCGGATGGAGCGGCAGCAGCGAGGGATGGAGGTTGATCATCGGGATGGCCAGTTGCGACAGCGCTTCGGCGGAAATGATGCGCATGTATCCCGCACAGACGATGAGGTTGGGCTGAACCTCGGCCACGCGGGCGAACAGGCGGGCGTCGTGCGCGGCGCGCGGCTCGTCCGGCCGGCGCGTCACGGCGGCTGCCTCGATATCGGCCTCGCGCGCCAGCGCGAGCGCACCGGCGTCGGCCTGGTCGGAAAAGACCCCGACGATGCGATAGCCCGCGTCCGGCGCGCGGCTCGCGGCCAGCAGCGCGGCCAGATTGCTGCCCCGGCCCGAGGCCAGTACCGCGACGCGCAGCATCAGCCGATCCGCACGCGGCTCTCGCCGGTGGCTGCGACCACTTCACCGATCATGCGATTGGCCAGCCCGGCCTGTGCGAGCGATGCCTGCATGGCCGCCGCTTCGTCGCGGCTGGCGATCACCACGAAGCCGATGCCGCAGTTGAATGTGCGCCACATTTCGGCATTGGCGATGCCGCCTTCGCGCTGGAGCCAGTCGAACACCGGCGGCAGCGCGATCGCGCTGGCCTCGATGGCCACGCCCAGGTCTTCGGGAATCACGCGGATGATGTTTTCGCTCAGCCCGCCGCCGGTGATGTGGGCCAGCGCGTGCGGGGCGTGCGCGGCCAGCAGGGCGAGGACCGGTTTGACGTAGATTTCCGTGGGTGCCATCAGCGCGTCGCCCAGCGTGGTGTCGCCGAGCTGCAGCTCCGGCGCGGCACCGCTGCGCGCCAGCACGCGCCGGATCAGCGAGTAGCCGTTGGAATGCGGGCCGCTCGACGCCACGCCGATGATGGCGTCGCCGGCGCGCACCGCGCCGCCGTCGAGCAGCTTCGACTTTTCCACGCCGCCCACGCAGAACCCGGCCAGGTCGTATTCGCCGGGCGGATACATGTCGGGCATTTCCGCGGTTTCGCCGCCGATCAGGGCGCAGCCGGCGCGCACGCAGCCTTCCACGATGCCGCCCACGACGCGCGCGGCGGTGTCCACGTCGAGCCTGCCGGTGGCGAAATAATCGAGGAAAAACAGCGGCTCGGCACCCTGCACCAGCACGTCGTTGACGCACATGCCGACCAGATCGATGCCGATGGTGTCGTGGCGGTTCCAGTCCTGCGCCAGCTTGAGCTTGGTACCGACGCCGTCGGTGCCCGACACCAGCACCGGCTCGCGGTACCGGTTCGACAGATCGAACAGGGCACCGAAACCGCCCAGCCCGCCCATCACTTCCGGGCGGAAGCTGCGCCGCACCAGCGGCTTGATGCGGTCGACGAGGGCGTTGCCTGCGTCGATGTCGACGCCCGCATCGCGGTAGGTGAGCGGCGGCTTGGCGGCGGACACGGCAGGATCCTGGATGCGGGGGGCGCAATTGTAGCCGCTCGCCCGCGGCATCGTGCGCGGAGGAGCGTCCGTTCGTGGACGCTGCGGCCCGCCTTGCGGCACCATGCGCGTCTGACTTCGAGGGTTTTTCCATGGCGCGCGCTTGCTCTTCCTTTCGCCTTTTCCTGCTCGTGCTGCTGGCCATCGCGCCCTGTCTGCCGGCGCTGGCGCAGGTGATCGGTCCCTACGAGGGCGAGGTCGCCGTGGCCAGCCAGTCGGACGCGGACCGTGAGGCGGCGCTGCCGCAGGCCCTCGCCCAGGTGCTGGCCAGGGCCGGGGCCGCGCCCGATGCCGCGCATGGCGCAAATGCTGCGGGCCTGCTGCAGCAGTATCGCTACCGCCAGGAGGTGGCGGACGTGGACGGCGTGCCGACCCGCCGCCTGCACCTGATCGCGCGCTTCGACGCCGCCGGCGTCCAGCACCTGCTGGCGGCCGGCGGCGGGGGCGCGGCACCGCCGCGGCGCGTCCAGGCGATCCTGTGGCTGGCGATCGACGATGGTTCCGGCGCGCGCATCGTGTCGCAGTCGGCCGCGGCGGCGGTGCTGCCGCTGACTACCCGCGCCAGCCAGCGCGGCCTGCGCCTGCGCCTGCCGGCCTGGGACGCCCGGGATCAGGCCGCCGTCCGGGCGCTGGATCTGGCCGGCGAGGACAACTACGCCGTCGACACGGCCACGCGACGCTACGGCGGACCGGCGCTGATCGGCTGGCTGCGGCGCGACGGCGGCGGCTGGGTGGTCGACTGGCGCCTGCGCGACGGGGAAAGCGAGATCGGGCGCTGGCAGAACCGTGATCCGCAGGCCGCCGCGGTGCTGGCCGCGGGAGCGGACGGCGCGGCCGATGCGCTGGTGCGGCGGCTGGCGCAGGTGACGCTTTCCGGCCCGGCCGGAACCTATCGCATCGTGGTGCAGGGGCTGGGGAGCGCCGCCGACTACGCCCGCGTGCTCGCCGCCCTGCGCCGGCAGACCATCGTGCGCGCGGTGTCGCCGGTCGCGCTGGCGGCGGATCGGGTGGAGCTGGATGTGGAACTGGGCGCGGGCGTGGGCAGCCTTGCGCAACTGCTGGCGGGCGGCCCGCTGGAGTCGACCTCGGTCGGCGACCAGCGCACGCCCAGCATGTTCAGCTTGCGCCGCTGACGGCGGCCGCATCCATGATCATGCGAAGTCACGCGCGCACCGGCGGGACCGTCAAGGCCTGACAGAGCTGCCGATGAATCCGTGGAGAAGACGATGAGCGACAAGCACAAGTGGCAACTGGCTGCGCTGGTGCTCGGGGTCGGCCTGCTGCTGTGGGCGCTCGGTCCGGTGCTGACGCCGTTCGTGATCGCCGCGCTGCTCGCCTACCTTGGCGATCCGATGGTGGATCGGCTGGAGCGGTTGCGCCTGTCGCGCAGCGGGGCGGTCGTCATCGTGTTCCTGCTGATGACCCTGGCTCTGGTGGGCGTGGTGCTGCTGCTGATCCCGCTGCTGGAGCGGCAGGTTTCGACCTTCATCGACCAGTTCCCGCGCTATCGCGAGTGGTTCACCGGCACCGTGCTGCCCTGGATCACCGAGCGCACCGGCGTGGAAATCGAGGGATTCGACCTCGAATACCTCTATGGCATGTTGCGCGACCACTGGAAACAGGCGGGCGGATTCGCCGCCACGGTGCTGGGCGGCATCTCGCGCTCGGGCATGGTGATCATCGGCTGGCTGGTGAACCTGGCGCTGATCCCGGTGGTGGCCTTCTACCTGCTGCGCGACTGGGACGTGATGGTGGAGAAGATCCGCCTGCTGATCCCGCGCCGGATCGAGCCTGTGATCTCGCGCCTGTCGCGCGAGGCCGACAGCGTGCTCGGCGGCTTTCTGCGCGGCCAGCTCAGCGTCATGGTGGCGCTGGGTGCGATCTATTCGATCGGGCTGTGGATGGCGGGCATCGATCTGGCGCTCCTGATCGGAATGGTGGCCGGACTGGTGAGCTTCATTCCCTACCTCGGAGCCATCGTGGGCGTGGGTGCCGGCCTGATCGCGGCGATGGTGCAGCACGGCGACCTCACCCACGTGCTGCTGGTGGGGCTGGTGTTCGCGGTCGGGCAGACGCTCGAAAGCGTGGTGCTGACGCCGTTCCTGGTCGGAGACCGGATCGGCATGCACCCGGTGGCGGTGATCTTTGCGGTGATGGCCGGCGGCCAGCTCTTCGGCTTCGTCGGCGTGCTGGTGGCGCTGCCGGTGGCTGCCGTGGTGATGGTGATCCTGCGCTACCTGTATCAGGAGTACACCGCGAGCCGGCTGTATGCCGGGGAGCATCCGCCACCGGACGGGCCGTCGCCTCCCGCGGGCGAACCGCCACCGATCAGGCGCAAGGCGAACCCGCGCGGGCGCAGGCGGCGCGGGCGTCGTGCGGAGACCGATCCGGGCACCGATCCGGGCGGATCGGGCGCGTGAGCCTGACGCCGCAGCTGCCGCTGGCGCTGCGCCCGGCACCCGACTTCCGTTTCGAAACCTTCGTCGGCGCGCCCGAGGTGCCCGCCCGCCTGCGCGCAATGGCCGCGGGCGAGCCGGGTTTCGTGTTGCTGTCCGGGCCCGAGGGCAGCGGCAAGACCCACCTCGCCATCGCCACCGCGCAGGCCGCGGCGGCGGCGGGTCTGGCGGTGCAATACGTGCCGCTGGTGCGGCTGCAGGGGCGGGTGGAACAGGGGTTGGCGGGTCTGGACCGGCTCGGCCTGGCGGTGCTCGATGGGCTCGACGCGGTGCTCGGCGCGCGTGCCGACGAGGTCGCGCTGTTCGATTTCCACAACCGCTGCCAGGCCGCCGGCTGCGCGGTGCTCTATGTGGCGCGCCAGACGCCGGCGGGGCTGGCGGTGGACCTGCCGGATCTGCGCTCGCGCCTGGGCCAGTGCATCCAGCTCACCCTGCCGCGCAGCGACGATGCGCTGCGCACGGCGATCCTGCAGCGCAAGGCGCAGGATCGCGGCTGGGTGCTCGACGAGGCGGCGGTCGGCTACCTGCTGCGTCGCGTCGGGCGCGACATGGCCTCGCTGGTGGCCCTGCTCGAGCAGCTGGATCGGGTCAGCCTGGCCGAGCAGCGCCGCGTCACGGTGCCGCTCATCCGCGCTTTCCTGCAGCAGGCCGGGGACGGCGGCGAGGCGACGGGCGCGCCGTGACGGCGGCCCTCAGAACAGATCGCCACCCGCCGAAAAGCTGCGCTCCATGCGGTCGCCCAGACCGCCGATCTCCAGCACGATCCGGTCCACTTCCGCCGCGGTGAGCGAGGCGTAGGGGCGGTTCTCGCACAGGTTGAGGTAGGGTACGCCGTCGAGGTCGGACAGGGCGAGGTAGCCCACCCGCTGCGCCCAGTTGAAGTGCAGGGCGCGCCGCGCATCGACCCCGGTGATGGGCGCGATCGCGGTGCTGACGCGAAGGAAGGGGCGCGCGTCGTCGTCCTGCATCTCGGTCAGGTAGATGGTCTGCCGGCGCGCGCCCTGGTCGAGCGACAGTTCCACCCCCAGAAGGTAGGGATCGTTGGTTCGGACCGTGTAGTGGGCAAGGACGTGGGCGCGGATCTGCTCGAAATTCTGCATGGTGACGATGGCTGGAAAAGGCAGCGGGTATTCTAGCCGCCCTTGCGCTCTTCCCCGCCACGAGGCCGATGCATGCCCCCGACCGAAGCCGAAACGCGCCGGCGGCGGATTCTGGCCGCGATCCGCGACGTGCCGACGGGCCGCACCGCCAGCTATGGCCAGATCGCGCGCCGCGCCGGCTTTCCGCGCTGCGCCCGGCTGGTGGCGCGAATCCTGTCCGACGCCGGCGAAGCGCTGCCCTGGCACCGGATCGTGCGCGCCGACGGCCGCATCGCCTTTCCGCCGGGATCGGCGGCCTTCGACGAACAGGTCGCGCGCTTGCGCGGCGAGGGCGTCGCGGTGGCCAACGGCCGGGTGCGGCCGACGGACGACGCGGAAACCTGGCTGGACCGGGTGCTCTGGGGCTGAACCGCGCCGCCCGCGTAGAATGCCCCTTCTTTCGCAAGCCGGTTCCATCGACATGTTCGACAACGTGCCACCGATCACGCGTGCGCTGCTGATCGCCAACGTTTTGCTGTTCCTGGCCACGATGGGGCTGGGCGAGGCGCGCTTCCTCGACCTGATGCTCTGGCCGATGGGCGACTTCCCCGTGCGCCTGCCGGACGGCTCCACCGGACTGGTCGGCTTCCTGCCCTGGCAGCTTGTGACCTACGGGTTCCTGCACGGCGGCATGACCCACCTGTTCTTCAACATGTTCGCGCTGTGGATGTTCGGCGGTCCGCTGGAGGCGACCTGGGGCAGCCGCCGCTTTCTGCAGTACTACCTCGTCTGCGTCGTGGGCGCGGGCCTGGTGCAGCTGCTCGTGGCCACCGCCGCGGTCAACGGCGGGCTGGGCGCGTACCCGACGGTCGGTGCCTCGGGCGGCGTGTTCGGCCTGCTGCTGGCCTATGGAATGCTGTTTCCCAACCACCGCCTGATGCTGCTGTTCCCGCCGATCCCGATGCGGGCGCGCACCTTCGTGATCGCCTACGGCCTGCTCGAACTGTTCCTGGGCGTGACCGGCACCGCGCCTGGTGTCGCGCACTTCGCCCACCTGGGCGGCATGGCCTTCGGCTTCCTGCTGATCCAGTACTGGCGCGGGCGCTGGCCGTTTCGCCGGAAGCGGCAATGAGGTGACGGGCTTCACGAATCGATCCCGAGTCATTGTCGCAAGTACCCGCAGCGCCTAGACTTGCACCGGGACTGCTCAGGGACGTGGCGATGTTCAGGACGATGATGACGGGTGCGGTGCTGCTGGCGGCCATGGCCTTGACCGGTGAGGCTGCCGCGATCAGCTGCGACAGCGAGCTCGGGCAGCCGCTGCCGGTGCGCACCACGCCGGTGCCGCCGCTGTACTCGGGCATGCTCGGCCGCCCGGCGGCGCTGGCCGCGCCGCGCACGCTGCTGGCCGAGAGTCGCGATGAATCGCTGGCGCTCGACGTGGTGCTGATGCGGCTGCGCCTGGAAGCCTGCGCCGCGCAGCCCAAGGACGAGTTCGCCAACTACGTGCCCAAGACCGAGTTCGACAACACGCCGTATCGGTTCAACATGGACAAGGGCAAGAAGTTTACCGCAGCCGAGTTCGACGCCTGGATGAAGAGCCGCGGCGTGCGCGTGGTGCAGGCGCGGCCAGCGGCCGCGGGCGCGACACCTGCCGCCGCCATCGAGGCCGCCGCGCCGCAAACCGCCACGGTTGCCGACTGAGCCAGGCCGACCGCAGTCTGCTGCCCGCGCGCCGGCGCACAGGCCGGCAGGCCGCACGTAGTAACATGTGCGGATGACGAAAACGACGAGCAGCCGGCGCGGGAAGTCCGGCAAAGACGCGCCACAGCGCCCCGGCTGGATGCCCGAATCGCTGGTGCGTGCCGAAGCCGGTGAAAAGGCCGCGCCTGGTCCAAAGCGCACGCGCGCCGCCGGCAGCGCGAAAACGCCTCCGGCCGCGCCGAAGAAGGCCCGCCCCGATGACGAGCGCGCGCGGCCTCCGCGCCGCAAATCCGATGCCTTGCCGCCGCCCGCCGCGTCTGCCGACCGGCGCGCGGCGAAACCGTCCCGCGCCGCGCCTGTGCCTGATCGCTATGCCGAGCGCGAGGCGCTGCGCTACGAGCGGCCGATCGCCAGTCGCGAGGCGATCCTGGCCTTGGTGGATGCGGCCGACGGGCCGCAGTCGATCGAGCACCTGGCCGAGCAGCTGGGGCTGACCGCACCCGACCGCTTCGAGGCGCTCAGCCGGCGTCTTGCCGCCATGCTGCGCGACGGCCAGCTGCACGTGAACCGCCGCGGTGGTTACGTTCCGGCGCAGAAGACCGCGCTGATCGCCGGCACGGTCACGGCCAACCCGGAAGGTTTCGGCTTCCTGCGTCCGGAAGCCGGCGGCGAGGATCTGTTCCTGCCGCCGCGCGAGATGCGCAAGGTGTTCCACGGCGACCGCGTGCTGGTCAACGTGGTCAACGTCGATGCGCGCGGGCGGCGCGAAGGCAGCATCGTCGAAGTGCTCGAGCGCCGCGTGACGCGCCTGGTCGGCCGCTATGACGAACGCGCCGGCATCGGCCACGTCAGCCCCGATGATCGCCGTCTGCTGCAGGAGGTGATGATCCCGCCCGAGGCGCGCCTGGGTGCCCGGCCCGGGCAGCTGGTGGTGTGCGAGGTGGTGGAGCCGCCGGCGCACGGACGCCCGCCGATCGGCCGCGTGCTGACGGTGCTGGGCGACGCGCTCACGCCTTCGCTGGTGGTGGAGGTGGCGATCCACGGCCGCGGGCTGCCGCACGTTTTCCCCGATGCGGTGCTGGAACAGGCGGCCGCGGTCCCGCAGGAGGTGCCGGCCGAGGTGGCCGGCGCGCGCGTCGACCTGCGCGCGCTGCCGCTGGTGACCATCGACGGCGAGGACGCGCGCGACTTCGACGATGCGGTCTGGTGCGAGCCCAACCGCGACGGCTTCCGCCTGATAGTGGCGATCGCCGACGTGTCGCACTACGTCCAGCCCGGTGCGGCGCTGGACGAGGAGGCGCAGAACCGCGCCACCTCGGTGTATTTCCCCGGTTTCGTGATCCCGATGCTGCCGCAGACGCTGTCCAACGGCATCTGCTCGCTGCGCCCGGACGAGGACCGCCTGTGTTTCGTCTGCGACATGCAGGTCGATCGCAACGGCGAGGTCACGCACTCGACGTTCCACGAGGCGGTGATGCGCTCGCACGCGCGCCTGACCTATGCCCAGGTCTGGAGCGCGGTCGGCGAGGATGACCCGGACGCCATCGCCGAGGTCGGTGCTCGCATGCCGCAGCTGCGCCACCTGCACCAGCTCTACCGGCTGCTCGCCCGCGCGCGCGCGGCGCGCGGGGCGATCGAGTTCGAGACCAGCGAGGTGCACTTCCTGCTGGGGCCGGGCGGCGAGGTGGTGCAGGGCGGCATGAGCGAGCGCAACGATGCGCACAAGCTGATCGAGGAATGCATGATCGCGGCCAACGTCGAGGCCGCGCGCTTCCTGCTGAAGAAGCAGATCCCCGCGCCGTACCGCGTGCACGACCGTCCGCCCGAACAGAAGTACGCCGAGCTGCAGGAGTTCCTGACCGAGTTCAAGCTCTCGATGCCGCCCTGGAACAAGGTGCACCCGCGTGATTTCACCGCGCTGCTCAAGAAGGTCCGCAAGCGCGCCGACGGTGCCCTGATCGAATCGGTGCTGCTGCGCTCGCAGAGTCTGGCGAGCTATGCCACCCAGAACATCGGCCACTTCGGCCTGGCGCTGGAGGCCTACGCGCACTTCACCTCGCCGATCCGGCGCTACGCCGATCTCCTCGTGCATCGCGCGCTCAAGCACGCGCTGGGCGGCGGGCGTGCCACCGACTTCCGCTACGCCCCGCACGACATGGCCAGCCTGTGCCTGCAGTGTTCCGAGCGCAGCCGCCGCGCCGAGGAGGCCGAGCGCGAAGTCGACGAGCGCTACCGCGCGGCCTGGATGGAGCAGCATGTGGGCGGCGAGTTCGACGGCATCGTCTCGGGCGTCACCTCGTTCGGCCTGTTCGTGGAAATGACCGAATCCCGCGTCACCGGGCTGGTGCACGTGACCCAGTTGCCCAACGACTGGTATCACTTCGACCCGGTGCGCAAGCGCCTGGCCGGCGAGCGCACCGGCGCGGCCTGGCGTCAGGGCGACGCGGTGCGCGTGCTGGTGCTGCGCGCCAGCATCGAGGATCGCCGCATCGACCTGCGTCTGGCACCGGAGAAATCCGCGCCCGCGCCGGCGCGCACAACCCGCGCCAAACGCCGCACGGCGTCCTGAGCCCATCGAGAGTGATTTTCCATGGCTGACAACGACCGCTGGATCGCCGGCATCAACGCCGCCGCCAGCGTGCTCGAGCACGAGGCGATCAGCGTGCTCGAGGTGATGATCGAGGCGCGCGCGCGCAACCCGCGCCTGGCCGAGCTGGCCGAGCGCGCGCGTGGCGAGGGCATCGCGGTGCGCAGCGTCGGCAGCGAGGTGCTCGACCGGATGTCGGGCGGCGTGCGCCACCAGGGCATCGTGCTGCGCTGCGCCGCCGCGCGCAGCCTCGACGAGAACGACCTCATGGCGCTGCTCGAAGCTTCCGAGCGACCGCTGCTGCTGGTGCTCGACGGCGTGCAGGACCCACACAACCTCGGTGCCTGCCTGCGCAGCGCCGCGGCCGCAGGGGTCACCGCGGTGGTGCTTCCCAAGGACCGCAGCGCGCCGGTCAACGCCACCGTGCACAAGACCTCCGCCGGTGCCGCCGACCGCATTGCGGTGGTGCGCGTCACCAACCTCGCGCGCACGCTGGAGTCGCTCAAGCAGGCCGGCGTCTGGTTCGTGGGGCTGGATGGGGAGGCGGAAGCGAGCCTGTATGCCATGGACCTTCGCGGGGCGGTGGGCATCGTGATGGGTGGCGAGGGCGAAGGCATGCGGCGGCTGACGCGCGAGCGCTGCGATTTTCTTGCGCGCATTCCGATGCCGGGCGAAATGGAAAGCCTCAATGTCTCGGTCGCGACCGGCATCGCGCTGTTCGAGGCGATGCGCCAGCGCCAGGCGGCGGGCTGATCGCGCGCCGTTCGTCGGGTTTCCGGCGGGACGGTGCGGGACGAGTGGTGGTGAGGGCGTAAGCTGCCGCGATCCTGCGGCGATACCGGAGTCTTTCGATGGCATCCATCTATGATTTCACCGCGGACGACATCAACGGCGTCGCGCGCTCGCTCGAGCTGTGGCGCGGCCAGGTGCTGCTGATCGTGAACGTCGCCTCCAAGTGCGGCTTCACTCCGCAGTACGAGGGGCTCGAAGCGCTGCATGCGGCCCATTCCGGACGCGGGTTCGCGGTGCTGGGCTTTCCCTGCAACCAGTTCGGCCACCAGGAGCCGGGCGATGCCGAGGAAATCAAGCGCTTCTGCAGCCTGACCTACGGCGTCACCTTCCCGATGTTTTCCCGCATCGAGGTCAACGGCCCCAACGCCCACCCGCTGTACCGCTGGCTCAAGGGCCAGAAGCCCGGCCTTCTGGGCAGCGAGGCGATCAAGTGGAACTTCACCAAGTTCCTGGTCGATCGCGACGGCCGGGTGCGGCATCGCTACGCGCCGATGGATGCGCCGGAGAAGCTGGAGAAGGACATCCTCGCGCTGCTGTGATCGGCGCGCAGCGGGCGCGCTGAAGCAGGCGGCGGCTGGCTCAGTCGCCGCGGGTCTTGTCCGGCCAGGCGCACAGATCGGCGATGACGCAGTCCGGGCAGCGCGGCCGGCGCGCCGTGCAGACGTAGCGCCCGTGCAGGATGAGCCAGTGGTGGGCATCCTTGCGGTAGGTCGCCGGCACGTTGCGCAGCAGCTTGCGCTCCACCTCGTCCACGTTTTTTCCGCGCGCCAGCCCGGTGCGGTTGGCGACGCGGAAGATGTGGGTATCGACCGCGATGGTCGGTTCGCCGAAGGCCACGTTCAGCACCACGTTGGCGGTCTTGCGCCCGACGCCGGGCAGCGCTTCGAGCGCGTCGCGGTCGGACGGCACCTCGCCGCCGTGGCGTTCGAGCAGGAGCCGGCTGGTGGCGATGATGTTCTTCGCCTTGGCATTGAACAGGCCGATGGTGGCGATGTGGCGCCGAAGCCCCTCCTCGCCCAGATCGAGCATGGCCTGGGGCGTGTTGGCGACCGGAAACAGCCGCCGGGTGGCCTTGTTGACGCCCACGTCGGTGGCCTGCGCCGACAGGATCACCGCCACCAGCAACTCGAACGGCGTGCGGTACTCCAGCTCGGTTTCGGGCCGGGGATTGAGTTCGGCCAGGCGGCGGAACAGTTCGGTGCGATCGGCGGGTTTCATGGGGTGCTTTCGATGGCGGCGCGCGGCGGCAGAGTCAGGCGTTCGATCCACGGCGTCAGCGCGCAGGCCAGCACGACCGCGGCACCCAGCGCGACCGGCGGCGCGCCCAGCAGCCAGGCCATCGCGGTGCCGGCGCCCGCCAGCGCCGCCACCGCGATGCGTCCCTGCGCCGTGCTCGGCAGGTGGCGCGATTCGCCCAGCAGGAATCCGGCCGCGAGCGCCGCGCTGACGACGCCCGCCGCCGGCAGCGCGCCGACGGCGCAGGCGAAGGCGACGGGCAGGGCGAAGGCCAGCATGGGCGAAGCACGCAGCAGGCCGAGAGCCGCCAGAGCCAATGCGCCGCCCAGCCAGACGCCCGATACCAGCAGGGCGTCGGGCAGCAGCATGCGGTCCGGCGCGAGCGTGCCGCCGGCTGCCTGCGCCAGTGCCGTGGCGACGGCCAGCGCGAGCGCGGCGGGTGGAAACGGATTTGCCGCGACGCCGCCGAGCAGGCGCGCCGCGACCAGGCTCGCAGCGAGCGCCAGCGCGGCCATCCACGTCGGGGCCGCTGCGGGCCAGAGTGCCGCAACGAGCAGCGCCGTGGCCAGCGCGTGGATCAGGTCGACGGCCGCGCTGCTGCGGCCGGTGCTGCCATTCGGAACGCGCCGCAACGCGGTGGCGGCGGCCAACGCAACGGCGCACAGCGCGATGCAGCGCGCCGGCAGGAACGGATCGAGTCGTTCGGCCTGCAGCGCCAGTGCCGGCAGCATGGCCGCCAGCACGCAGGCGGCGCGGCGTGTGGGCGTGCCGCGCCATGCCGGCAGCGCCGAGGCGCTCATGCCCCGTCCCGGGGTGCGGGTTTGCGTCGCGCCCGGGAGCGGGCCAGCGCCGCCGCGACCGCCTGGGCCGAGGCGTTGGCGGCGCGCTGGCGTTCGCGTTCGACGGCCTGTTCCTCGCGCGCGCGCGCCAGGCGCGCCTCGCGCTGCGTGTAGCGTACGCGCGAGGCGGCGGAAAAGTCGCTGCGCTGGCGCGCGAGCCGCAGCTCGTCGCGCGCCGCGGCGAACAGCGCGGCCAGCGGAATGGCGCTCGGACAGTGCGCGTCGCAGGCAGCGCAGCCGGTGCAGTCATTCAATCCCAGCGACTGCGCTTCGTCCGGCGCCTCGCGGCGCAGCGCGGCGAGGACGCGCTGCGGGTGGACGCCGGCCGGGCAGGCCGGCGCGCACTCGCCGCAGCGGATGCAGGGCTGGGACGCGACCACGACCGGCCCGCGCGCTCAGCGCCCGGTGAAGGCGGGCTTGCGCCGCTCCAGGAAGGCGCGGGTGCCTTCGCGCATGTCCTCGGTGGAGGCCGAGGTGGCGAACGCCTGGGCTTCGTAGTCGAGCCCGGTCACCAGATCGGCCTCGCCGCCCAGGATCACCGCGTCGAGCACGCCGCGCAGGGCTTCGGGTGCGGACGCCGCCAACTGCTCGGCCAGCGCCAGAGTCTCCGATTCCAGCGCCTCGGGTGCCACCACGCGGTTGACGAGGTTGAGCTGGTAGGCACGTGCGGCGTCGATCTGGACACCGGTCAGGCACAGCTCCAGGGTCGCGCCGCGGCCGGTGACGCGCAGCAGGCGCTGGGTGCCGCCGAAGCCGGGCAGCACGCCAAGGTTGACCTCGGGCTGGCCCAGGCGCGCCTTTTCGCTGGCGATGCGCAGGTGGCAGGCCAGTGCCAGCTCCATGCCGCCGCCGAGCGCATAGCCGCTGATCTGCGCGATCACCGGTTTGCCGAGGGTTTCCACGGTGCGCATGGTGCGCTGGCCGCGCCGCGCGAAATCGCGCGCCTGCACCGGGGTGACGGTGGCCAGTTCGGAAATGTCGGCCCCGGCCACGAAGGCCTTCTCGCCCGCGCCGCGCAGGATCACCGCGCGTACCGAGCCATCGGTGCCGGCGTCCTCGAAGGCGCGGGTGAGCTCGTCGAGCGTGGCCGCGTTGAGCGCGTTGAGCTTGTCGGGGCGGTTGACGGTGATGCGGCGCACCGCGCCGAGGTTTTCGATGAGGAGGTTCACGAAGGCCACTGGGATACCCGCAAAGGTGGAATGCCGGCCGCCGATTGTAGCCGCTCAGCCTCCGCGCCGATGGCCGCGTGCACGCCGGTGAAACTTTCCGCCCGCTGTACGGTCTTTCGATCCCGTGTCGGGCGGGCAATCCGGGTACTGGCGATTCGCGGTACGCGTCGCTATCCTTGCGCGTTCTTTCTCGGCCACGGGCGTGGCCGTTCCACCAGGAGACAGGCATGAAGTTGCGCTGGACGGTCGCGCTGTTGGCGGCCACGACGATGAGCGCCGCGTTGGCGCAGGACACCACGTCCGAAAAGGGCAAGCTGAGCTACGCGGTCGGCTACCAGATCGGGCAGGACTTCACCGAGCGCAAGGTCGATGTCGACCTGTCGACCGTGATCCGTGCGATCCAGGACGGCTACGCCAAGCGCGATCCGGCGGTTCCGGCCGAGCAGATGGGCGCGGCGCTCGAGGCCATGCAGAAGAAGTTGCTGGACGAAGCCAAGGCCGAGTTCGACAAGGTCGCTGGTGAAAACAAGCGCAAGAGTGACGCCTTTCTGGCCCAGAACCGCTCCAAGACCGGCGTGCAGACCCTGTCCTCGGGCATCCAGTACCGCGTCATCGAGACCGGTACCGGTGCCAAGCCCACGGCGGCCTCGGACGTGAAGATCCACTTCCGCGGATCGCTCTCCACCGGGCAGGAGTTCGCCAGCACCTACCAGGGCAACGAGCCGGTGTCGATGCGGGTTGGCGAAGCGCCGCTGCCGGGGCTGCGCCAGGTGTTGCCGATGATGACCCAGGGATCGCGCTGGGAAGTCTTCATGCCGGCGGAGCAGGCCTACGGTGATTCGGTGCGCCCGATCGGCCCCAACCAGGCCGTCGTGTTCGACGTGAAGCTGGTCGAAGTAAAATGACCCTCGCCGCGCTTTCCCGGGTGGAATCGCCCGGAAGCGCATCGCGATTGCCTCCCACGGCCGGACGCGGATTGCGCGTTCCGGCCGTGTTTCATTTTTTCGGGGTTTTGTCCGGGTGCCGCCTCCGCGCGTTTGCCGTCCAGGCACCCCGCGCGGTGGCGTGATGCGGCCGCTGTCGCTGCCGATCAACCCGCTGACCGAACCAGAGCGCCTGCGCCAGTCGCTGCTGCCGCTGTCGGGCGAGCCGCCCGGGCCGGGCTGGAACCTCGACGAGGTTGCCGACGTCATCGATCCGCACCGTATGGTCAACGCCGCCGTGCTCGTGGGCCTGATCGCGCGCCCGACCGGGGCGCACGTGCTCCTGACCCGGCGCACCGATTCCCTCCAGCACCACGCCGGCCAGGTGAGTTTCCCGGGCGGACGGGTGGATCCGCAGGATCGCTCCGCGCTGGATGCGGCTCTGCGTGAAGCCTGGGAAGAAGTCGCCATTGCGCCGGCACAGGTCGAGCCGCTGGGCTTTCTGGACCCTTATGCGACCATCACCGGCTTCCGCGTGCTGCCGCTGGTGGCACGGCTGCCCGAAGACTACCGCGCGATCCCCAATCCCGACGAAGTCGCCGATGCCTTCGAGGTGCCGCTGGCACCGCTCCTGGCGGGAGATCGGCTGGTCACCTTGAGCGGTCCCTACCGCGGCCGTGTGCGCAGCTATTGGGAATACCAGGTGGGCCCGCACCGCATCTGGGGCGCGACCGCGGCCATGCTGGTCAACCTCGGCCGTCGCCTCGGCGCGGCGATCTGATTTCCGGATCGCGTCGGGTCAGCGGCACTGGCGCCAGCGCACCTGCATGGGCTGGTCGGCGTCGCCGCCGGGCACGTCGACCTGCAAGCGGGTGAAGCGCAGTTCCTCGTACTGCAGGAGCGAACGGCAGATATCGTCCACCAAAGTAGCCAGCTCCGCATCGGCGAGCATTTCCTGCAGGCTGATCTGAAGCGTGGAGCGGGTCTGCCAGACGGCGTTGGCCACCTGGGTCAGGTCGCGTACCTCCATGACCGCCGAAGCGCGGCGCGAGGCGAGCTGCTGGTCGGTTAGCGTGGCATCGGGCAGCGCCGGTGCGGCGGGCTGCGGCGTGGACTGTGGGGTCGGCTGCGGCGTGACCGCGGGTTCGGGGGTGACGGGTGCCGCCGCGCCGGGTTCCCGGGGCGGCGACGCGGTCGGCGCGGGAGCCGTCAGGCTGACGATGGCGAAGGCCGCGATCGCGGCCGTGAGCGCGACCAGCGTCGCGCTCAGCAGTCGCTTGCGCCTGGCGGCCAGCGCCACGCTTTCGGCGTCGACGCGCTGGTCGTGCGCCACCCAGGTCCTGACGTGGGCCCAGAGTTCGGGCCCGGCAAGGATTTCGATGCGCCGCTCTCTCGCCAGTTTCACGGCCTCCGGGTCGGCGCTGGCGCAAGACACGATGATCGCGCCATCGGCACCCTCGACCTGCGCCAGCGCGTGCAGCTGGCCCACGGCCGCCGAGGTGACGACCTGGTTCGCGCCGTTCCTGCATTGCACCAGATAGCGCGCGGTGCCGCGTGCGAACAGGAGGTCGAAACCGTCCTGGCCAGGGGCGCGATCCGTACCTGCCGGCTGCATGCCGCGATCCTTCAGGACTTCGGAAATCAGGCGGCTGAATTCGTTCCAGCGCATCGCGCACAGCAGCGCGATGCCCGCATTCGCCTCGACCCGCTCGGTGCGGAATGCACCCAGAATGCGGGCCATGAGCAGGAACACGATGACGAGCGTGGCCAGCGCAATCGGCCACGGGTGGTTGAGCAGGGAAGCAAATCCCATGGAGTATCCGCCGGCGGGAATCAGGCGCGCATCATAGCGCGGCTTCCGCGCCGACAGGCCCGCCACGGCGGATCGGGGGGGGGCTGTGGCAATTCGCGCTGCCGACCTGCAGCGTCGGCGGCGCAGGCGGGCGGTTTTCAGTCCTGGCCGGATGCGGGCGCGGATGCCGCAGGCGTCGTTGCCTTGGCTTTCTTCGCCGCCTTCTTTACCGCCGGTTTCGCTCCGGCGGGTGCCTTGGCGACGGCCTTTTTCTTCGCGGCGGCGGGCTTGGCCGCAGGCGTGGCGGTCGGTGCGGCCGGGGCGTTTTTCCCGGAACCGGGGGCGTCGGCCAGGTCGCGCAGGCGCGCATTGAGCTGGTCGACGCGCTGGATCAGGGCCTGAAGCTCGTCGCGGCCCGGTACGCCGAGGCGCACGAGGGCGCGCTGGACGCGCTCTTCGAACACCTTTTCAAGGCGATCCCAGGTGTCGGCCGCTCGATCCTTGACCTGCTCGACGCGGTTCTCGACCGAGCCGCGCACGGCGTTGACCTTGCCGCTGGCAAGCGAGCGGGTCTTCTTTTCCACGTTGGCACCTTCCTTGACCAGCGCCTCGAACAGGCGCGTGCTTTCCTGCTGCGCGCGGCCCAGCGCCTTCACGCCGGTCGACCAGATCTGCTGGGCGGAGTCCATGATTCCGTGCGCTGCCGGATTCCCGGCCCGCGGCGCAGCCGGCGGCTTGCGCGCCGATGCCGTGGTTTTCGCGGCAGGCTTTTTGGCAGTCGTCTTCGCTGCGGCGGGCTTGCGGGTCGGGGCCGGCTTGGCCGGAGCGGAGGTGCCGGGGGTGGCGGACTTGAACTTGGCCATGGGGCGTTCCGATGAGTGCGGACGGGGCGGTGCAAAACGTGATTTTAGGCCGTGTGCCTAGAATAATCACACTATGGCCGCGCCCGGCGACGCATGGGCAGGTGCCGGTATGGCGGTGCAAGTCTCCGGCGTTCGAGCGCCATGCCACGCGCGATTGGCTGGCCGCGTCAGGGGCGCGTGTCAGCGCGGGCAGCCTGCGGAATCAGGACGAGTGGGTCGACCGCATTCAGGCCGTCGCGCTGGCCGCCTCGGCGATCGGTTTGCCGTAGGTGCCCTTCAGCAGGCCCATGAGCCCTAGCGCCTCGCGATGCAGCGACTGCATGCTGGCATGGGGCGAGTCATTGGTTTCCTGATAGACGATCGCCAGCCACAGCGCCAGCCCGCGCAGCCGAAGCTGCGGAACGCGAGAGCGCGCACGGGTGAAGGCCAGGGTCGCACCGTCGCCCCAAGGCTGGTGCACGTCGGTGCTGCTGCTGCCGTACAGGTGCGGAACCGGCGTCTTGGTGGCGGCTTCGATCTCGCTCATCACCAGATTGCCGACCGCGCGCTGCGCCGTGACGGGCAGTTCAAACACGCTGCGCTTGATTTCCCGCAGCTGGCGGTTGAGCACGGTGTAGCGGCAGAACACGAGCAGGCGGGTCAGCAGTTTCACGGGCGGTCTCGCAACTTGATGTTGACAGGGGGTGTCGCAGTGCGACGTGGCGTGTCACCTTGTGACGCGAGGCTGCATCTTCGCAGAGCGCGTTCCGCTTATCCAGTCGTTTTTGCCGCTTCCCTGCGCAATTCGTGTTTCGGGTCACAAAAGCGCCGGCGCGCCCGGGCCTTCCTCACTCGCGATCCTCGCTCACGGCCCGATCCACCTTCTGGAAGCCGCGCGGCAGCAGGTGGCCGCGCTGCGCGCGCGTGCCGCCATAGGCCTGCAGGTCGCGCCAAGTGAGGACGAGCTTGCGCTGGCCGCAGTGCAGGATCAGTTCGCCACCGCTGCGCACGCAGGCCAGCACGCTCAGGGCTTCCTCCCCGGATTTGAGCCGCGCCGGCGGGATCTGGATGAGCTTGTTGCCCTTGCCCTTGTCCAGCTCCGGAAGCTCGGAGATCGGGAACACCAGGAGATGGCCCGCGCTGGTGATGGCCGCGACCAGGTCGCCGGCGGGATCGGCCACGGCGACCGGTGCGAGGAGTTCGGATCCCGCACCGGGATGGATGAGCTGTTTGCCGGCCTTTTGCCGGCCGAGGAAGTTGCCGAAGGCGGTGACGAACCCGTAGCCGTGGCTGGTGGCCAACAGGAAGCGCTGGCTGTCTTCGCCCGTGGCCAGTGCGCGGAATCCCGCACCGGCCGGAGGCGAGAAGCGTCCGGTCAGCGGTTCGCCATTGCCGCGCGCCGAGGGCAGGGTATGCGCCGGCGTGGAGTAGGCGCGACCGGTGGAATCCAGGAAGGCGACCTGCTGGTTGGAGCGGCAGCGCGCGGCGGCGAGCAGCGCATCGCCCTCGCGGTAGGCGAGCGAGGCCGGATCGATGTCGTGGCCCTTGGCGGCGCGCACCCAGCCCTTGGTGGAAAGCACGATGGTCACCGGTTCGCTGGCCACCAGTTCGGTTTCGTCCAGCGCCTGCGCGGCGGCGCGCTCGGCCAGCGGCGAGCGCCGCGCGTCGCCGAACTTCTTCGCGTCGGCCAGGAGCTCGTCCTTGACCAGCTTCTTGAGCCGGGCGGCGGAACCGAGCGTGGCGATCAGCGTTTCGCGTTCCGTTGCCAGCGCGTCCTGCTCGCCGCGGATCTTCATTTCTTCCAGCCGCGCGAGCTGCTTGAGGCGGGTTTCCAGGATGTAGTCGGCCTGGTCCCCGGACAGCGCGAAGCGGGCGATCAGCGCGGCGCGCGGGTCGTCCTCGGTGCGGACGATGTGGATCACCTCGTCCAGGTTCAGGAAGGCGATCAGCAGGCCATCGAGCAGGTGCAGGCGGCGCTCGACCTTCTCGAGACGGTGGGTGAGGCGCCTGCGCACCGTATCGGCGCGGAAACGCAGCCACTCGGACAGCATCTGCCGCAGATCCATCACCTGCGGCTTGCCGTTGAGGCCGATCACGTTGAAGTTGGCGCGGAAGCTCTTTTCCAGATCGGTGGTGGCGAACAGGTGGCCCATGAGCTGTTCGACGTCGATGCGGTTGGAGCGCGGCACCAGCACCAGGCGGATCGGGTTGGCGTGGTCGGATTCGTCGCGCAGGTCCTCCAGCCAGGGCAGCTTCTTGGCGCGCATCTGCGCCGCGATCTGCTCGAGGATCTTGCCGGGGCTGACCTGATAGGGCAGCGCGGTGATGACGATGTTGCCGTTCTCGCGCCGGTACACGGCGCGCGCGCGCACGCTGCCGCTGCCGGTCTGGTAGAGCTTCAGCAGGTCGGCGGCGGGCGTGATGATTTCCGCCTCGGTGGGGAAATCCGGACCGCGCAGGTGCTCCATGAGGTCGGCGACGGAAGCCTGCGGATCGTCGAGCAGGCGCACGCAGGCGCTGGCGACCTCGTTGAGATTGTGCGGCGGGATGTCGGTCGCCATGCCCACCGCGATGCCGGTGGTGCCGTTGAGCAGCAGGTGCGGCAGGCGCGCGGGCAGCCACGAGGGCTCTTCCAGGGTGCCGTCGAAGTTCGGGACCCAGTCGACCGTGCCCTGCTCCAGTTCGCCCAGCAGCACCTCGGCCAGCGGGCTGAGCTTGCTCTCGGTGTAGCGCATCGCCGCGAACGACTTGGGATCGTCGGCCGAGCCGAAGTTGCCCTGGCCATCGACCAGCGGATAGCGCCAGGAAAAGGGCTGGGCCATCAGCACCAGCGCCTCGTAGCAGGCCGAGTCGCCGTGCGGATGGAACTTGCCGATCACGTCACCCACGGTGCGCGCCGATTTCTTCGGCTTGGCGCTGGCCGAAAGCCCCAGCTCGCTCATCGCATACACGATGCGCCGCTGCACCGGCTTGAGGCCGTCGCCGATGAAGGGCAGGGCGCGGTCGAGCACCACGTACATGGAGTAGTCGAGATAGGCGCGCTCGGCGTACTCGTGCAGCGGGATCTGCTCGAAACCGTGGAAATCGGGGCGGAAGAGGTCGGTCATTCGGAATCGCGGGCGGGACGGATCAGCCGTGCATTGTAGGGGCTGACGCAATCCTTGAGACGCGCCCGGCGTCGGCCAGACGCACCACGGCGGGCCCATCCGAATCGGCAATCACCCGCCAATCAACTGCAGGCGCTCATCGCCGCGCGTTCGGACGCGGTGGCGGAGCGCGCGCGGCCGGCGTTGCTCAGGATCACGGCCGATTGCACCGCGCCATCGGCGCAGATCCGCAGGGTGAGGTTGGCCCCGCCGGACATCCCGTTGGGGCGGAACACGGCGCGCGGCCGGGTGCTGCCGCTCTGGATGGCCAGGCGTGGCGAAAGCGGCTGCTCGACCCGCAGCAGGGTGTCCTCCGGACCGAAGCGGTCGTCGCCGTTGCGATCCACGAACAATATCCAGCCGCCTTCCCAGCGCCCGCCGGCGCGGCAGCCGATGGCCGCGTCTCCGGGGCAGACCGTGACGGCCCGGCCCTGGCTGACGGCGTGCAGCCGCGCGGACGCGAAACCGGTCATGACCAGATTGTGTGCCGAGGAAGCGCTCGCCCGCACCAGCAGGCGGCCCATCGGAGGCGCGCCGATGCCGGCGAGCAGCGCCATGACGGCCAGCGTCATCAGCAGTTCGATCAGGGTGAAACCGGCGTGGCTGCGGATCATGGCGGGACTCCGTGAAAAGTGTGGCGTCAGTCTCGCTTTCGCCACGCGCCCGGCCCATCGGGCGCTGCCGCCCGCCGGCATAGGAAATCGGCTCATCGTGGCATCGGTGTCCGCACCACGGCTTCGCGCTAGAGTTGGGGCCACGCCGCCTGTTCCGCCCGCACGGAGAAGCCCGTCATGCCACTCGCCGACCAGTTCGTCACCCATCGCGTCGAGAACCAGGTGCCGCCGCTCGGCGACTACGATGCCTTTGCGACCGACATCGCGCTGCAGCAGGCGCTCGAGCGCGAGGGAGGCGGCTGGGCGCGCGATGCGCTGGCGGCGTTTGGCCCGGTGGCCGGTGGCGAGGCGATGCGGCTGGGCGTGCTTGCCAACCAGCATCGGCCCGCATTCCGGCCTTGTGATGCCCTGGGAAACCGCATCGACGAGGTCGAGTTCCATCCCGCCTACCACCGCCTGATGCAGCTGGGCATCGAACACGGCGTGCCGAATTTTTCCTGGTGCCACGAGGGCACGCGCGGCGCGCACGTGGCGCGTGCCGCGCTCGCCTACCTGCACATGCAGCCCGAGCAGGGCCACAACTGCCCGCTGACCATGACCCACGCCTGCGTGCCGGCGCTGCGCCAGCAGCCTTCGCTGGCGCGCGAGTGGCTGCCGCGCATCCTGGCAACGCGTTACGACGGGCGCGCGGTGCCGGCCGCGGCCAAGGCCGGCAACACCATCGGCATGGGCATGACCGAAAAGCAGGGCGGTTCGGACGTGCGCACCAACAGCACGCGCGCCACGCCGGTCGCGTCCCCGGGGCCGGGCGAAGCGTACGAGCTGGTCGGGCACAAGTTCTTCTTCTCCGCACCGATGAGCGACGCCTTCCTGGTGCTGGCGCAGGCGGCGGGCGGCCTGTCCTGCTTCCTCATGCCGCGCCTCCTGCCCGACGGCGCGCGCAACGCCATCCGCATCCAGCGCCTCAAGGACAAGCTCGGGGATTGGGCCAACGCCAGCTCCGAGGTCGAATTCACCGGCGCGGTGGCCTGGCTGGTCGGCGAGGAAGGCCGCGGCGTGGCCACCATCCTGGAAATGGTGGCGCTCACCCGCCAGGACTGCCTGATCGGCTCGGCCGGGATCATGCGCCAGGCGCTGGTGCAGGCGATCCACCATGCGCGCGGCCGGCACGCCTTCGGCCGGCGTCTGGTCGAGCAGACGCTGATGAGGAACGTGCTCGCCGATCTGGCGCTGGAATCCGAGGCTGCCATGGTGCTGGCGCTGCGCGTGGCGCGCGCGATCGACGCCGCGCCGCATGATCCGATGGAGGCGGCATTCGCCCGCGTCGCCACCGCGATCGGCAAATACCACGTCTGCAAGCGCTGCCCGCCGGTGGTGAACGAGGCGCAGGAGTGCCTCGGCGGCAATGGCTACATCGAGGATTCGATCCTGCCGCGCCTCTATCGGCAGGCGCCGGTGAACTCGATCTGGGAAGGCAGCGGCAACATCCAGTGCCTGGACGTGCTGCGCGCGCTGCGGCGCGAGCCGGCCACGCGCGAGGCGCTGATGGCCGAACTGGCCGGCGTCGCCGGGGAAAACCGCCGGCTGGACGACGAGGCCCGCTGGATCGAACGCACCCTGGATGCCACCGACACGCTCGAGGCCCGCGCGCGCCTCTTGACCGAGCGCATCGCGCTGGCGCTGGAGGCGACGCAGCTGATCCGCGCGGGGCAGGCGCAGGCGGCGGACCTTTTCATCGCCACGCGCCTGGATGGCCAGCACGGGCAGTGCTTCGGCACCCTGCCTGCGGATGCGCCGTTCGATGCGCTGATCGGACGCGCCTTTCCCGAGTCGTAGGCGGCTTGCAGGTAGAATGACCGGCTCCTTTCAACCCTGCGCCGCCATGACCTGCCGTACCCGATTCGCCCCCAGCCCCACCGGATTCCTGCACATTGGCGGCGCGCGCACCGCGCTCTACGCCTGGCTGGAAGCGCGCCGTCAGGGCGGCCGATTCATCCTGCGCATCGAGGACACCGACCGCGAGCGCTCCACCCAGGAGGCGGTGGACGCGATCCTGCAGGGGATGCAGTGGCTCGGCCTCGAGCACGACGAAGGCCCGTTTTATCAAACCCTGCGCATCGACCGTTACCGCCAGGTGGCCGAAGACCTGGTGAAGGCCGGCAAGGCCTACTACGCCTACGAGTCGCGCGAGGAGATCGAAGCCATGCGCGAGCAGGCCATGGCCGAGGGCCGCAAGCCGCGCTACAACGGCCACTACCGCGATCTGGACGAACCGCGCCGCGACGATCCCAACCGCGTCATCCGTTTCAGGAACCCGCTGGACGGCAGCGTGGTGTTCGACGACCGGGTGCGCGGACGCATCGAGATCGGCAACGAGGAGTTGGACGACCTCATCATCTGGCGCTCCGACGACCACCCCACCTACAACTTCGCGGTGGTGGTGGACGACATCGACATGGGCATCACCGAGGTGATCCGCGGCGAGGATCACATCAACAACACCCCGCGCCAGATCAACATCTACCGCGCCTTGGGCGTCACCCCGCCCAGCTTCGCGCACCTGCCGATGATCCACGGGCCGGACGGTGCCAAGCTCTCCAAGCGTCACGGCGCGGTGAGCGTGATGCAGTACCGCGACGACGGCTACCTGCCGCACGCCCTGCTCAACTACATCGCACGCCTCGGCTGGTCGCACGGCGACCAGGAAATCTTTTCGATCGCGCAGATGATCGAACTGTTCCGGGTCGAGGACGTCAACAAGGCGCCTTCGCGCTTCGACTTCGACAAGCTCGCCTGGGTCAACCAGCACTACCTCAAGAACGATGATCCGCTCGAGATCGTTCCGCACTTCATGTGGCACCTGCACAACGCCGGCATCGACGCCGAGCGCGGCCCGGATCCGGCCGACGTGGTGGTGGCCCTGCGCGAGCGGGTCAAGACGCTCAAGGAAATGGCCGAGCGTGCGCGGGTCTGGTACCTGGGCATCGAACAGTGGGACCAGGCGGCGGTGTCCAAGCACCTGCTTCCGGCCGGCGCGGTGCTGGCCGACGCGCGCGCGCGCCTGGCGGCCCTGGACGAGTGGAATCCCGAAGCCATCGACGCGGCGCTGCGCGCCTGTGCCGAGGCGCAGGGCCTGGGGCTGGGAAAGGTGGCGCAGCCGCTGCGGGTGGCGATGACCGGCTCGCAGGTATCGCCCTCGATCGACTGGACGATCCACCTGTGCGGGCGCGAAGGCGCGCTGGCGCGGCTGGATCGCGCGCTCGATATCGTGGCCTCGGGAATGCTTCCGGGCTGACTGCCTGTCTCGCCGATGAGGGCGTGACCGGGTCGCGAAAGAGGCACCGGATGGCGATGCTATGATCCCGGCCGATGGCTCCGATCCCGCACCAGCGCTGCGTTCACCCCGACGATCATGTGCATGATCGGGACGCCTTCGTGCGCGAAGTCATGGACGTGTGCGACGAGCGCGGACTGCGCCTGACGCCGCTGCGCGAGCGGGTGCTGCGCCTGGTGGCGCAGGCGGAGCTGCCGGTGAAGGCCTACGACCTGATGGACCAGCTGCGCGACGATCGCGGCCCGGCGGCACCGCCCACGGTGTACCGCGTGCTCGATTTCCTGCTCGAAAACGGCTTCATCCACAAGCTGGAGTCGATCAACGCCTACGTTGGTTGCCACCAGCCGCGCCAGCGGCATTCGGTGCCATTCCTGATCTGCGAAGGCTGCGGCCGCGCGGTCGAGATGGAAGACGAGCGCGCCACCCGCCTGCTGACCGAACAGGCGTATGCGCTCGGATTCAGGCCGCTGGCGCAGACCCTGGAAGTGCACGGGCGCTGCGCGCGCTGCGCGGAGTCGGAGTGAGCATGGCGGCAGCCGGTGGCGTCCGATGGCGTGGACGTGGGTGCTTCGGGCTGGGCCTGGCCCTGATGGCCCTGGCCGCCGCGGCGCAGGCACCTCTGCCGCCGCAGGCGACGCCGGCGGATGCCTTTGTCGGGCCGCCCCCGCTGATTCCTGCGGGCGATCCGGCCTCTTCCGAATTCGTCGGCCCGGTGCTGGTGGGGCCCTTCACGATCCTCGACACCCAGGTCTTGCCGGGCAAGCGCGCGCGGCTGGAGTGGAACGCCGGAATGAGCTTCTCCGGCAGCGAGGTGATCAGCCCGGTGGTGGTGGCGCACGGCGTGCGGCCCGGGCCGGTTTTGTGCCTGACCGCCGGCATCCACGGCGACGAGCTCAACAGCGTCGAGATCGTGCGGCGCATCGTCAATGGCGTCGAGCCGGCCGATCTGGGCGGAACCCTGATCGCGGTCCCGGTGGTCAATCTGTTCGGCTTCTCGCGCAACTCGCGCTACCTGCCGGATCGGCGCGATCTCAACCGCTATTTTCCCGGAACGCGCCACGGCAGCATCGCCTCGCGCATCGCCTACAACTTCTTCATCGAGATCGTGCAGCGCTGCGACGCCCTGGTGGATCTGCACACCGGCTCGTTCGACCGGCGCAACCTGCCGCAGGTCCGCGCCGACCTGAGCCGGCCGGAAGTGCGCGAGTTCACCCGCGGCTTCGGTGCCACCACGGTGCTGCACAGCGCCGGCTCGCGCGGCATGTTGCGCAACGCCGCGATCCAGGCCGGCATCCCCGCCGTGACCTTCGAGGTCGGCGGGCCGGGCGAGCTGGAAGCCGAGGAAATCGTGCACGGCGAACAGGCGATATCGACCCTGATGCACAAGCTCGGCATGACCCGCCACCTGCCGGCCTGGGACGAGCCGCAGCCGATCTTCTACGACTCCTCCTGGGTGCGATCGGATGCCGGTGGCCTGCTGCTGGGGCGCGTGCGCCTGGGCGAAAGCGTGGAGCCGGGCCAGGTGCTGGGGATCGTGATCGACCCGATCAACAACATCGAGCGCGATCTGGTGTCCCCGGTGCGCGGCCGGGTGATCGGCATGGCGCGCAACCAGGTCGTGCTGCCGGGATTCGCGGTGTTTCATCTGGGCGAGGAAACCAGCGAACAACAGGTCGTCAGCGATGCGCAGCGCGGCAGCCGCGGCGTGACCGACGAAGACGGCGGGCGCGATCCGGCGGATCCGGAGTCCCTGCCGCTGGATGACGAGCTGGATCAGGACTAGATGCCCGCAGCCGTGCCGCGGGCATCCACGCATTCCGCCGCTCAGAAGTACACGCGCATCCCGAACGCCACGGCGCGGCCGGGCAGCGGCGCGTAGTCGCGCAGCAGCGAAGTGTGCGGGCGGGCTTCCTGATTGCCCAGGTTGGTGCCGTCGAGGAACACCTCCCAGCTTGCCGCAGGCCTGTCCCAGCGATAGGCCAGATGCGCGTCAACCAGCGTGTAGCCCGGGCTGGGGGCCTCGCTGTCGGCCACGCGGTTCTGGGCCTGGTGGCGCACCGCGCCGACCGAGGAGCTCAGACCGCCGGACGCCCATGCCAGGCTGGCACCAAAGCGCGCGGGTGCCAAGCGCGGAATGTTGCCCTCGTTGGACAGTTCCACGGTGTGGTGGTGGGCATGGTCACCGTGCGGCACGGCGAGCGCGACGCTGCGGCTGCCGCTTCCGTCGAGCCGGGCGCGCACGGTGTCGCCGAAGACGCGCAGGTCGAGCCGGCCGGCGGCGGCGTCGAACAGGTGAAACACCGCCTCCGCTTCGGCTCCGTTGAACAGGGCGTTCTGCTGTGCCCACAGCCGGACCGGCACCCCGTCCGCCTCGATCCCGGTGTCGGCCAGATAGATGAAGTCGGTGAAGCGGGTCTGGTAGATCGCCGCCTTGAAGGTCATCCGCGCGGTGTGCGCGTGCAGGCCGAATTCGGCGCGGTTGGCGCGCTCGGTGTCGAGGCCGGCGTCGCCGATTTCGAGCGAGCGCGTGGCCACGTGCAGGCCGGCGGCGTACAGCTCCTCGTTGATCGGCGCGCGCTCCGAGCGGTCCAGGCCCAGGCGCAGGTCGATGGCGTCGCTGACCTGCCAGATGGCGTCCGCCGACAGGTTGACCAGACCGAAGCTGTGCGCGCTCTCCAGGTCCGGGTCGAGCTTCACCCGATCATGGCGGGCGCCCAGCTCCACCTTGACCGGGGCAAAGGTCTTTTCCTGCAGCACGAAGGCCCCGAGCGTTCGGGTTCGGGTGGCGGGGACGAAGGCTTCCGCGCCCACGGCATCGAAGCGGGACTGGCCGAACTGCAGGCCGAACGCGCCGCGCCAGCCGGCGATGTCCTTCTGCACCGCCTCGATGCGCCCTTCGATGCCGCGGTTGTCGAACACGGTGCCCCGGTCCGCACCCTCGAACTCGGTATGCGTGTAGTCGGTGTAGGCCAGGCGCAGGTCCACGCGCTGCAGGAAGGCGAGCGGGTCGTAGATGCCGCCGCGCAGGTCCCAGCGGTTCTGCACCAGGTCGATGCGCACGCGGCTCTCCTCCTGCCCGTGTTCCTCGTCGTCATGGTCGTCATCGCCCTGGTCGTGGCCATGATCGTCCTCGTCATCGTGCGCGTGGGCCCCGTCGGGGATGCCGTAGTTGCTGCGGTAGCTGGAACCTGCCAGGCCGAAGTAGCCGCGTTCGCCAAACCGGGTCGCGCCGATGCCGGCGGCGCGGGTGCGGATCGAGCTGTTTGGCAGCAGGCCGTGGACCTGCGGCTCGTCCGCGACGTGATCTTCCAGCCGCGCCACGCCGGGGATATCGACATCGTCGGTATTGCGCACCAGGCCGTCGACATGCAGCACCCAGTCGCCGCTCATCCCGTCGAGCCGGAACATGCCGGTGCGTTCGTCGCTGACGCTGTTGCCGCGCACCTCGGCGCGACCGGAAAGCGCAGCGTCAGGCAGTTCCGTGGCGATGCGTCCATCGACCACGTTGACCGCGCCGCCGATCGCGCCGCTGCCGAACAGCAGGGTCGCCGGACCTTTCAGCACCTCGATCTGGTCGGCCAGAAACGGCTCGACGCTGACCGCGTGATCGGCGCTGACGGTGGAGACGTCCATCGTCGCCAGTCCGCTGGAAAGGATCTGCACGCGCGGGCCTTCCTGGCCGCGGATGATCGGACGGCTCACGCCCGCGCCGAAGTCGCCGCCCTGGACGCCGGGCAATCCGGACAGCGTTTGCCCGAGCGTGGCCGCCTTGCTGCGCTCCAGCAGCTCGCCCGCGAGCACGTCGACCGGCGCGGCAATGTCCTCGGCCGAGGTGCGCATCGGCGTGGCGGTGACGGTGATTTCGTCGAGCGTTTGCGCCGTTCGCGCGGTGCCGTCCGTGGCATCGGCGGCGGCGAAGCGCGGGGAGGCGGCAATGGCCAGTGCAATGGTGCAGACGAGCGGGGCGTGGCAAATCGTCTTGGGGAACATGGGCGTCCAGGGCTGTGGCACGTGTCCCGGAGGTGGGACCTGTCGGTTGGAATGTTATCAAGTAACATTTTGTAAGTCATGTTATAGTGTTTCGCAAAGACGACACGTGTTCCGGAAGTCATGGAAGTTTCCCGCCCCAGCTGCCAGGTCGATCGATTCCAGCGCACCGGCGACCGCGTCGGCATGTGGACATCGTTTTTATGTGCGGTGCACTGCGCGCTGCTGCCGCTGGCGCTGGCGGTGCTGCCCACGCTTGGGCTGAGCGTGGTGGGGCGAGTGGACATCGACCAGGCGTTCGTGGTGTTCGCCACGGTGCTGGCCGTCGCCGCGCTCGCCGTGGGCTACCGCCGCCATCGCGCCTTCCTTGCGTGGCTGCTGCTGGCACCAGGCCTGGTGCTGGTCTGGGCCAACGCCTTTTCCCCGCTGCACGACCATTCGCTCTGGCACGCGGTGATGATGGCGGCCGGAGGGCTGCTGATCGCGGTCGCGCACCTGGTCAATTACCGCCTGTCCCACCTTACCGCGCCTGACCGGACGGCGTGAGTTTCGCGCGCCGGTGATTCCGCCTGCGGGGCGAGCTTGCGCAGTGGCGAAGCGATGGTAGGCTAATCGGCCGCGCGCTGCGCGAGACATCCGATTCCGCGAAAAAGGAGCAATACCGATGGGCAAGGGCGATCGCAAGACGGCCAAGGGCAAGCGCTATTCCAGCAGTTACGGCAACACCCGCCCGCACCGCGCGGCCAGCGCCGAGGCGGTGCCGGTCGCCGTCGTGGCCAAGGCTCCGGCGGCACGCAAGACGGCGGCAAAGAAAAAGGCCTGAGTCCGCAGCCGGCTGACATGAGAAAGGGGGAGCGGTATGCCGCTCCCCCTTTTCGTTTCCACCGGCGACGGCACGCGCCCGACGGGCGCGGTCGATCGCTTACTTCTTCCTGAGACCGGCGGCCTCGCGCAGGGCCTGGGCGCGATCCGTGCGCTCCCAGGAGAAGGACGTCGCCGTCCTGGTCTTTTCCGCGCCGTCCGTGTAGCTGATTTCCTTCGGCTTGCGGCCGAAGTGGCCATAGGCCGCCGTGGGCTGGTAGATCGGATGGATCAGGTCGAGCATCTTGATGATGCCCCACGGGCGCAGATCGAAGTGGGCGCGGATCAGCTTCTCGATCTTCGCATCCTCGATCTTGCCGGTGCCGAAGGTGGTCACCGAGATCGAGGTCGGCTCGGCCACGCCGATGGCGTAGCTGAGCTGGATTTCGCAGCGGTCGGCCAGACCGGCATCCACGATGTTCTTGGCGACGTAGCGCGCGGCATAGGCGGCCGAACGATCAACCTTGGACGGATCCTTGCCGGAGAACGCGCCGCCGCCGTGACGGGCCATGCCGCCGTAGGTGTCGACGATGATCTTGCGCCCGGTCAGGCCGCAGTCGCCCATCGGCCCGCCGATGGCGAAGATACCGGTGGGATTGATGTGGACCTTGCTCTTGGGCAGCTTTTCCAGCCACTCCTTGGGCAGCACCGGCTTGAGGATGTGCTCGTACACGCCCTCGACGATCTCCTTGTGCTTGATCGCCGGATCGTGCTGGGTGGAAAGCACGACCGCGTCCAGACCGACGATGCGGTCGCCGTCATAGCGCAGCGTGACCTGGCTCTTGGCGTCCGGGCGCAGCCAGGGCAGGGGCGAGTTCTTCTTCTTGCGAACCTTGGCTTGTTGCTCCACCAGCCGGTGGCTGTAGTAGATCGGCGCCGGCATGTGCTCGGGCGCTTCGCGGCAGGCGTAGCCGAACATCAGGCCCTGATCGCCGGCACCCTGTTCTTCGGGCTTCTTCTTGTTCTTGCCCGCGCCGTCGACGCCGGCGGCGATGTGGGTCGACTGCTTGCCGATCAGGTTCATCACCGCACAGGTGTGCCCATCGAAACCCACTTCCGAGCTGGTGTAGCCGATGTCGGAAATCACCTTGCGCGCGATCTCCTCGATGTCGACCCAGGCCGAGGTGGTGATTTCGCCAGCCACGATGGCCACGCCGGTCTTCACCAGCGTCTCGCAGGCCACGCGCGCCGCAGGATCCCTGGCGATGATGGCGTCGAGCACGGCGTCGGAAATCTGGTCGGCGATCTTGTCCGGATGGCCTTCAGACACCGATTCGGAGGTGAAGAGATGGCTGCTCATTTTTGTTGTTTATCCCTTGATGCGGATGGAAGGATCAAAAGTGGGGGCGCATGATACCCCGTCGTTCCCGAGGCTGCATCAACGCGCGTTGAACAGCGGCGGGCGGCTGCGGCGCTGCTCAGCGCCCGGCCAGCGCGGCGTAGCGCGCATGGAGCCGCGCGACGATGGCGTCCAGGGCGTCGATCGGGCCGTCGTTGGCGATCACGTCGTGCGCTATCGCAAGCCGGGCGGCGCGGTCGACCTGCGCCGCCAGCATGCGTTCGGCCGCGCTGCGGTCCATGCCGTCGCGCGCCATGGCGCGCGCGATCTGGACTTCGCGCGGCACGTCGACGACCAGGATGCGGTCGAGCCAGCCGTAACGGTCGATGCCTTCGGCCAGCAGGGGAATGGCAACGAGCGCGCAGGCCGGGCCGGGGGCGTGCGCCAGCGCCTCGAGGCGGGCGTTCACGCGCGGGTGCAGGATCGCGTTCAGGCGCTCGCGCGCCGCCGCGTCGGCGAACACCACGGCGCGCAGCGCGGCGCGGTCGAGGCGGCCATCGGAACCGATCAGGTGCGCGCCGAACGCGCCGGCGATTTCGCCCAGCGCGGGCTGGCCGGGTTCGACCAGCTCGCGGGCGACGAGATCGGCGTCGAACACCGGGACGCCGCGTGCGGCGAATTTTCCGGTCACGGCCGACTTTCCCGAGCCGATGCCGCCGGTGATGCCGATGACGAAGGGAGGGTGCACGCGGATTCCTCGGGCGGAGCAGGCCACAGCGTACCCGCTGCGCCCCGGCGGCGCGTCGATCCCGGCCGCAGTTGGGGCGCGGGCCGCGCGTTCCAGCGGGGCACCGGCCGCGCCGGGCCGGACTGCGGATTTCGCCGCGAGCCGGTACCATTGGCGGCTCACTTCGCGCCTCAACCATGCACAGGAGACACGGATCGTGGCCATCAACCAGCAGCAGCGTGACAAGATCGCATCGGGCCAGGGCTTCATCGCCGCGCTCGACCAGAGCGGCGGCAGCACACCCAAGGCGCTTCGCCTCTACGGCATCGAGGAGTCGGCCTACGGCGGCGAGGCGGAGATGTTCGCGCTGGTGCACAAGATGCGCGAACGCATCGTCACCAGCCCCGCATTCAGCGGCGAGCGCATCGTCGGCGCGATCCTGTTCGAGCGCACCATGGACGACGACTTCGGCGGCAAGAGCGCGGTTGAGTTCCTGTGGAAAGACAAGGGCGTGGTGCCTTTCCTCAAGATCGACAAGGGCCTGATGGACGAGGCCGATGGCGTGCAGCTGATGAAGCCTAATCCCGGTCTGGACGCGCTGCTGGCGCGCGCCAAGGCCAAGGGCGTGTTCGGCACCAAGGAGCGCTCGGTCATCAAGGCCAACAACCCGTCCGGCATCGCCGCCGTGCTCGACCAGCAGTTCGAGGTGGCGCGCCAGGTGCTGGCCGCGGAACTGGTGCCGATCATCGAGCCGGAGGTCGACATCAAGGCCGCCGACAAGGCCGCCATCGAGGTCGAGATGAAGCAGGGCCTGCTGGCGCGCCTGGACACCATCGATCCGGCGACGCCGGTGATGCTCAAGCTCACCCTGCCCAGCGTGGACGGGTTCTTCAAGGATCTGGTCGAACACCCGAGCGTGCTCAAGGTCGTTGCGCTGTCGGGCGGCTATTCGCGCGAGAAGTCCAACGAGCTGCTGGCGAAAAACCCCGGCGTCATCGCCAGCTTCAGCCGCGCGCTGACCGAGGGACTGAGTGCGCAGCAGGACGAGGCCGCGTTCAATCAGGCGCTGGACGCGGCGATCGAATCGATCTACCGCGCGTCGATCGCCTGACCGGGCAGCGCCCGCGCGCAGGTGTGACGGGCGACTGAAGCGGCCATGCATATCGTCCATCTGATTCTCACCCGCCGCTTCGCCGGGAGCGAGCGCTATGCCGTGGAACTGGCCAATGCGCAGGCGCAGGCCGGCCACGATGTGACCATGGTGCTGCGCCGGGTGGCCACGGAAGACCGGCCCGATGCGATCGCGCATCGCCTCGATCCTGCGGTGCGCGTGGAGGCCGTGGGCCTGCTTTCGCCGGTCTGGCAGGCGCGGCGGATCGTGCGGCGCCTGCGTCCTGACGTAGCGCACGCACACCTGAGTGGTGCCTGCCGAGCGCTGCACGGGCTGCGCGGCGAATGCCTGCGCGTGGCCAGCTTGCATGTGGCCTACAAGTCGCGCCAGCACGCGGATCTGGATGCACTCATCGCCATCGCGCCCTGGCAGCTTCCCGCCATCCCGCCGGCGCTGCGCCCGCACAGCGTCCAGATCGACAACTGGACGCGCGCGCAGCCCGCCGCGCCCGACGCGCGCGCGCGCATACGAGCCGGCGCGCGCATTGCACCCGATGCCTTCGTGTTCGGTGCGCTTGGACGGGTGGAGCGCAGCAAGGGGCTCGACGTGCTGGTGGAAGCCTGGAAGCGCGCCGACCTGCCGATCGAGGCGCGCCTGGTGATTGTCGGGCAGGGCGAGGCTTTCGATGCGTTGCGCAAAATCGCGCCGCGCGAGGTGGTGATGCCCGGCTTCGTCAGCGATCCGCAGGACTGGATGGCCGCGTTCGACGTGTTCGTGAGCGCGGCGCGGCGCGAACCCTTCGGTCTGGTATTGCTGGAGGCCATGGGTGCCGGGCTGCCGATCCTGGCCAGCGCCAGCGAAGGCGCGCGGCACCTGGCCGAGGTGATCGGCACGCCGCTGCTGCCGATCGATGATCCGGAGGCGCTGGCGGAGGCCTTGCGCGAGACGTTTTCGCAGCGCCCGGCGCGACGCGCGTATCCGATGGAGCGCTTCGACCTCGCCGCGCGCGTGGCCGACATCGAGGCCTTCTACCGGCGGGAGCTGGCCGCTCTCGGCATGGGCCAGGCCGGCCCGGAGCCGGCATGAGCCCCCGCGCCGACACCTCTGGCACGCACGCCGTGGCGGATGACTACTTCAGCGCACGCAGCCTGCGCTTCCTGTGCCGACTCGCCGCCAACAACACCAAGCCCTGGTTCCAGGCGCACCGCCCCGACTACGAAGCCCACGTGCGCGAGCCGTTTCTGCGGCTGGTCGGCGATCTGCAGCCGGCGCTGGCCGCGATCAGCCCGCACTACCGCGCCGATCCGCGCAAGCAGGGCGGTTCGCTGTTCCGCATCCATCGCGACGCGCGCTACAGCCGCGACAAGTCGCCCTACAAGACCTGGCAGGGCGCGCGTTTTTTTCACGAGCGGCGGCGCGAGGTGGCTTCGCCGTCCTTCTATGTCCAGCTCCAGCCGGGCGGAAGTTTCGTCGGTGCCGGGATCTGGCAGCCCGAGCCCGAGGTGCAGCGGCGCATCCGCCAGTTCATCTTCGACAACCCGGCAGGCTGGCAGGCGGCCATCGGCGCGCCGCGCGTGCGCACAAGCTTCGTGCTGGAGCGCGAAGGATCCATGGTGCGCGCGCCGCGCGGCTATCCGGCCGACTCGCCGTTGATCGAGGATCTCAAGCTGCGCAGCTGGACGCTCTGGCGTCCGCTCGACGATGCCACCGTGGTCGGCCCGGGCCTGCGCGTCGCGCTGGAGGCGGATTTCGCCACGCTCGCGCCCTTGGTCGATTACCTTTGCGCGGCGCTCGACCTGGACTTTTGAGCGGCGGTCCGCAGCGCGCGGACGTGCCGTAAGCGGAATCCGCCGCGGTGGCCCCGCCGCAGGAGCGGGGTCACCGCGCGAGCCGGCTACTTGACGAAGTTCGCCGTGACCGAGGTCGCGACGGTCGGCTGCAGGCGGCAATAGCCTTCCGCCGTGATCGAGGCGCAGGCCGGCGTTCCCATGGTCGGGGAAATCCAGCGCGTGAAGGCCGAATCCGGGGCCGCGATCGGAACCAGTTCGTAGGTCGTCGCGGTGGGCGCGATGCGGCAGGGGAAGGCCGTGCACACCGCCAGCGGCGCATCGCCACCGGCGGCTCGCACCAGGACCACGCCGCTGCCTTCGCCGACGGTGTTCAGGGTGACCACCGGCTTGGACGGCGCGCCGCTGAAGCCGACGGACACCGGGCGCTCGCTCGAAACCCGCATGCGGCAGTCGCCCTGCGGGGTGATCGAATCGCACTGGCTGGCGATCCAGCCGCTGAAAGCCGAGCCGGTCGAGGGCGAGGCGATCAGGTCGAAGGTCGCATCGGGCAGCCCGACGGTGCAGGGGAAACCCGCGCAGGTGGCGGCGGTCGCGCCGGTCGCCACGCGCCGCATTGCCACCGTGCCGGCCCCCAGGCCCGAATGCGTCATGACGATGCGCTTGCCGGCGACCGTGTAGCCGGCCCGCAGCGAGGCACCGCTGAAGCTTTCGTAGGCGTGCAGCAGGATGTAGTGCATTCCGCGCTGCGGGTTGGGGATATAGATTTCCTCGTTGCCGGCGGGGTTGCCGGAAACGAACTGCTCGTTCCAGTCCGGCGTCGGCACGCCGCCGCGGCGCACGAACAGGTCCAGGTCCCGGCTGGCGCGCGTGGTGATCCACAGGTCGGTGGCACCCTGCGGCACGTCCACCTTGAAGTAGCGTCCGCCGCCCTGCGGTGCCGAGATGCCGGTCATGGGCACATCGGCGCTGACGGTGCGGCCGCCCTGCGGGCCGAGCGCGTAGTGGGCGAACAGGCGTGCGCCCGAATAGTCCGGCGCGCCCTTGATCATGATGTAGTAGATCCCCGCCAGCGGTGCCGGGAATTCGCATAGTTCGTTGTTGCCGTGGAGGTAGGGACGGCAGTCGTACTGGCTCTCGTTCGGTTCGGTGCCGTGGCGCACGTAGAGGTCGGCATCGCCGCTGCCGCCGCTGAGCCGGATCCTGAGCGACTCCGAGCCGGAAGGCACGTGCAGCGAGTACATGCGCGCCAGACCGCCCTGAGCGGACAGATCGGCGGTCGCCTGGCCGCGGCTCAGGCCGGTGACCGGCACCTTGAAGTGGGCCAGCGCGGCGTGCGCCTGATTCGCCGCCAGGGTGCAGGTGCTCCCGCTGCCGGAGCACGCGCCCGACCAGCCGGTGAAGGTCGATCCGGTGGCGGCGGCCGCGGTCAGGGTGACGCTGGTGTCCTTGCTGAAGGTGTTGGAGCAGCGCGCGCCGCAGTCGATGCCGCTGGGCGAGCTGGTGATCCGGCCCGAGCCGATGCCGGCGCGGGTCACGGAGATCGGCAGTCGGGTGATCGCCTGATTGCCGGCGGCGCGTACCGCGGCTTCCGCGTTGACCAGTCCGACGCCGCAGCCGCCGGTGCAGTGGCCAGGGAACGGTTTGGCGGTGTCGCGCAGCAGGGTGCGGACCTCGGTGGGCGAGAGTGAGCCCTTGCGCGCCAGGACCAGTGCGGCAACGCCGGAAACGTGCGGCGTGGCCATCGAGGTGCCGGCCATGTAGTAGTAGCCCGCTTCATTCTGTCCCTGCTCGCCGCTGTTGAGCGTGGAGAGGATGAGGTCCGGGTAGTCGTTCTCGCAGTCCCTGCAGTCCCCGCCGGGTGCCGCGAGGTCCACCAGTTCGCCGTAGTTGGAGTACGACGCGCGGATGCCGGCGCGGTTGCTGGCACCCACGACGAGCACGCCGCTGCAGTTGGCCGGGCGCTGGGTCGCCGCGTGTGCGTCATCGTTGCCGGCGGCCGCGATCACCACGGCCTTGCGCGCGTTCGCGGCATCGACCGCGTTCTGGTAGGTCGGGCCGCACATGCCCTCGCCACCGAGGCTGAGGTTGATGACGCGCGCAGGCGTCGCGTTCGCCGGGACGCCGGGCACGGTGCCGCCGGCCGCCCAGATGATCGAGTCGGCAATGTCGGCCACGGTGCCGCCGCAGCGGCCCAGGGCGCGCACGTGCTGCACCCTGGCGTTGAACGCGACGCCGGCCACGCCGATGCCGTTGTTCGCCTGGGCGGCGGCGATGCCGGCAACGTGGGTGCCGTGCCAGGAGGACTTCTTCGACGGCTCGGCTCCCGGACCGCAGTCGCCCGTCTCGTGCCAGTCGCCCTCGTCGTTGGGGTTGGCGTCGCGACCGTCGCCGTCGCGCGCGGTTTCCTCGCTGGAGATGAAGTCGTAGCCCGCGACGGTCTGTGCGTCGAGGTCCGGGTGCGGGGTGCCGCCGGTATCCACGACCGCGATGACGATGCCGGAGCCGGTGGACATGTCCCACGCGGCCGGGGCGCTGATGCCACCGACCGGATCGCTCAGGCCCCATTGCAGGGCGTAGTGCCGGTCGTTCGGGACCAGTGCCGGGTAGGCGCGGGCGTTCGGTTCGACCGCCACGATGTCCGGATTGGCCGCCAGCGTCGCCATCCAGGCATTCGCGTCCTCACCCGCCAGGCGCGCGCCGTCCAGGCGCAGGAGGTGGCCGCCGGTGGCGAGCTGGCGCTCGCGGCGCGCCGCGATGCCGAAGGCCTTGCCCACGCGCGCCAGGTCGGCGTCGATCGCCTTGCGGGTGCGGCTGGCTGCTGCGGATTTTTCTTCTCCGGCGGGCGCATCGTCGCGGTAGTAGACGATGAAGCCGTCGAAGGATTCGCCCGGCTGGCCGGCATCGAACAGGACGCGTTCGGCCAACGCCGAGCGGGTGTCGATCCGGCCCGGATCGGCAGCCAGCGCGCTGCCGGCGACGGCGGCGCAGGTGGTTGCCACGGCCAGCGTCAACAGGGGCCGGCGCACGATCTGGTACAGGGAGGTGATGGGGGACACGTGGGATTCTCCTGAGGTGCCGGCGCTCCGCACGACGCGCGGTGGGAGTGATGATTTTGCCAGAATTGTGAGCAGGATCGCGTCCTGGTGCCGGACCAGAGGCTGGGCCGGCATGAAATGTGACGTTCTGCCTCAGGGGCGGATTTCGAACAGGCCGACCGTCAGTTCTTCACCGGAGTGGATGTGACGAAGACGGATGCTGACCGTGCCGGGGGATTCCAGCAGCGCCAGCGGCACCCGTGACGTGATGCCGCGATCGGTGCGGGTGGCGGGGAGGCGGTCGTCGCCAAACACCAGCTGCACGTTGTTGGGCGCGCACGGCAGAAGGAACCACATGCCCTGCGAGCCGTCGGGCTGCGCATTCTCCGCCACGCCGACCGTCGTTTCCGTCGGACCCCATTCGGTGACGGGGCAGAAAATGGAGGAGCGCGTTCCGTCCTCCCTGACCGCGCGTTCGGCCATTGGCCGCACCACCAGTTCGCCGATCGGCTGCACGGTGTCGTTCACCGGGTCGTAGAGCTCGACGCGATAGCTGCCCGGCGTGGCGAGGAGCCGTTCCTGCAGGCTGCCGAAGATCCCCGAGGTGAAGCCGGCTTCGGACACGGTGGTGGGGCTTTCCTGGCCATCGATGCGGACCTTGACCCAGTCGGGCGTGCCCGGTGCGACGAACCACAGCCCGCTGTGGCCATCGGGCTGCACGTTGAATTTCGATCCCTGCTCGGTGGTTCGCGGCCCCCAGTTGGTGACTTCGACGATGGCCGCGGCCGGCGATCCGGGCGTTGCCGCAGCGGCTGCCGCTGCCTGCGGGGCCGCGGCCGCGGATGCCGCCGGCGCCTCGCCCAGCAGGTGCCAGCGCAGGCCGGCCAGGTCGCATTCGGTCTGGCTCAGCATCCAGCCGTCCACACGGCAAGTGCGCGCCGCGGCAAAGTCGGCGCGCACCAGTTCGCCCAGGCGCGCCTCGATCGCGGTGCGGTCGCGCAACGCGCCCTCCAGGCGCGCGCCAAGACGCTCGATGAGCGCGTCGGCGGACGTCCCGGGCGCCCCGCCTTCCGCTACGATGCGGCCAACGCCCTGGGTGCCGTCGAGGCTGGCGAGCAGGGCGTCGAACGGGCGCCCCAGGCCGGTGCCATTGGCGGCGGGTGAGAAGGCGTCGCGGATGGAGTCCCAGGGCGTCATCAAGACGCCGGCGGTGGCGCCGGCGGCGAGGGCCGCCACGCACAGGTCGCGTCGGGTGATCATGTCCTTGCCTCCCGTGTCTCGCCCGCCCAGCGGCTGGCAAGCCGGATCGCCAGCGCCACGATGGTCAGGGTGGGATTGGAATAGCCGTAGCGGGGAAACAGCGCAGAGCTCGCCACGTAGAGATTCTCCATGTCGTGCAGGCGCCCGTCCGGATCGGCGACGCCATCCTTTGGGTCGTGCGCGAAGCGGACGGTGCCCAGGTGGTGGTTGGCGCCGTTGGCCGAGGCCAGGCGCGCGGGGGTGGCTTCATACGTCAGGCGCGTGCGGCCCTGTCCGGTCTGCGCCAGCACGGCGGAAAAATCGTCGAAGAACGCCAGGGCCGACGCGGTGTCTTCCGGATGGATGCGCCAGTCCAGGTGCGCCCGGCGCAGGCCCAGCTCGCAGCGTGCGTCGGTCAGGGTGATGCGGCTGTCCGGGTGTGGACGCGGCTCCACGATCATCTGGGTGCGGTAGTTCCAGAACGCGCGGGGCGGAAAGCCCAGCGCCGCGTGCGTCGCGTAGCCGGCGGGGAGCGCATCGGCGGATGGGTCGGGATCCAGCAACAGGCACACGTTCTGGCGCTCGGACCGGGCAAGCGCGCCGGGCGAGGGCGCCAGCACCGGCATCACCGCCGTGGTTTCGTCGGCCATGCGCCGGTAGCCGAGCTCCGCGGGCGCCAGCACCGCGCCGGGGCGCACGCCGTAGTGGTCGGCGAAATGCCGCCCCAGGTGCGGCGAGCGCAGGCCTTCGCCGTCGTCGGACGCATCGCCGCGCAGGTTCAGCAGGGTGCGGGTGGTCTCCAGTCCCCCCTGCGCCAGGACGAAGCGGCCGGCGGACACCTTGACCGGCCTTCCGTCGAGCGCCCTGGCCGAGACCGACGTGATGCGGTCGCCGCGCCGCTCCAGGGCGAACAGGTTGGCGTGCAGCAGGCAGTCGAGGTTGGGCTGGCCGGCAAGCGCGTCGGCGTAGCGCGCGCCGAAGCGGGTCGGGGGGCTGAAGCGGAACAGGCGTTCGGCCACCGGGCCGTCGGCCGGCAGCTCCAGGAAGCGCTGCGGCTGGCGGGCGCGCACTTCGTCCGGGTCGTAGCGATCGCTCGGGATCTCGCACCAGACGTGGGCCGGCGCAAGAAAGGGCTGGAGCTCGTCGAGCGTGATGGGCCAGTCCGGCGCCGACCAGGCCGCCGGCGCGGTGAAGTCCTCCGGGTCGAGCGGCTTGCACCAGCCGCCCCAGTGCCCGGAGGTGCCGCCCAGCATCCGCCGGCGCGAGGCCGCCACCGCATAGGACTTGGTTCCCAGCCCGACGTCGTAGAGGACGCGCTCGCGCTCGCTGGGCATGCTGCGCCCGCCGCCTTCGAGCAGGACGATGCGCCAGTCGGGGCGGCGTCGCGCCAGTTCCAGCGCCAGCACGATGCCGGCCGGCCCGGCACCGCAGATGCAGACATCGGCGTCGAGGTGGCGGGGAGGCTGCGGCGTCAGGTTGAGATCGGTCAGCAAGAAAGACGTTCCGGAGGGAGCGAAGAGTCGGCGCTCCCGAGCGAAGATGAAAAAAATGTTACAGGCCGCACTCCGCAAAAGGCAAAGCGCGCCGCCGGCCCGGGGCACGCGCCGCGGCGAAAACCCCCCATCTTGCTATGCTTGCGCGACGGGTGCCTGCCCTTTCCATCGCCTGCCCGCCGGGTGGTGGATGCACGACCCTCAGGCGCGGACACACCACCACAACCCCAGGGGGCAGGCTTGGACATTGCCGGATACCGGATCGTGCGGACGCTCGGACGCGGGGGAATGGCGACCGTGTATCTGGCGCTGCAGGAGTCGGTGCAGCGCGAAGTCGCGCTCAAGGTGATGTCGAAGGCGCTGCTGGGGGACGAGCAGTTCGGCGAGCGTTTCCTGCGCGAGGCGCGCATCGCCGCCAGGCTCCGGCATCCCAACGTGGTGCAGGTGCACGACGTGGGGGTGAGCGGCGAGCACCACTACATTGCCATGGAATACTTGCCCGGCGGTCCGGTGATGGGGCGGATCGGCGAGCCGCGGCCCGTGGCCTTCGCGCTCAGGGTCGTGCGCCAGATCGCCGGCGCGCTCGATTACGCCGGTGCGCACGGCATCGTGCATCGGGACATCAAGCCCGACAACATCCTGCTGCGCGAGGACGGCAGCGCGGTGCTGACCGACTTCGGCATCGCCCACGCCAGCGACGCCAGCCGCATGACGCGCACCGGCGCGATCATCGGCACCCCGCACTACATGAGCCCGGAGCAGGCGCGCGGGCTGCCGCTGGACGGGCGCGCCGACCTCTACAGCCTGGGCATCCTGCTGTACGAGATGCTGGTGGGCAAGGTGCCCTACCAGGCCGAGGACTCGCTCGCGGTGGGCATCATGCACATCACCGCGCCCATGCCGCGACTGCCGGAAGATCTGGCCTGGCTGCAGCCGGTGCTCGATGGCCTTCTGGCCAAGGATCCGGACGGGCGCTACCAGAGCGGTGCGCAGGTGGTGGCGGCGATTCGCGGCATCGAGCAGGCATCCAGCGAACTGCGCGAGACGCGCGTGACGCCGCCTGCCGACGCGGCGCACCTGCCGCCGCAGCGGTACGACGAACCGCGCCTCGGACGCATCGACGAAGTCCTGCGGACCCCGGCGCGATCGCGCGGCGCGCCAGCCAGCCAGTCCGGGCGCGGCCTGCGCTGGCTCTTGGCCGGCCTGCTGGTCGCCGTGCTCGCCGGAGGCGCGCTGTACCTGTTCCAGGACCAGATCCGCGCCGGCCTGCCGGTGACCCGCATGAACAGCCTGCTGCTGGCTGCGGATGAGGCGCTCGATCAGGGCAACCTGTCGGGCAGCGACACCAGCGCCCGCGAGCTGTACCTGGCCGCGTTGGCGCTGGATCCGGACAGCCTTGCCGCACGCCGCGGCGTGCGTGAGGTCGGGCAGCGGCTCGTTGCCGCAGCCCGGGCCGCCCTCCAGAACGGTGATTCGGCACCGGCGCGTGAACTCGTCGCGCAGGCGGCCGTGCTGGGCTTGTCCGCGACCGACGTGGCCGAGCTTTCGCGCAGCCTCCAGGTCGTGGACGCGCGTGAAGTCGCGATGGTCGATCTGCTCGACGCGGCGCGCAGCGCGCTGGACGCCGGGCGGCTGGACGAAGGCGAGGACGGCGCGGTCGCCCTGTACCGGCGCATCCTGGCATCGGATCCGGGCAATGCGGTGGCGCTTGCGGGCCTGCGCGACGTGCTCGACCAGCTGCTCGCGCAGGCCGCCGGGCGTATTGCCGCCGGCGACCTCGAGGCGGGTTCTGCCCTGGTCGAGCGCGTTGCCGCGCTGGATCCGTCCCACCTCGGTCTGCCGGAGGCCCGGGCGCGCCTGGCCGCGGCGCGGCAGGCGCGTGCGGACGATCTCGCTGCGCGCGTGGACGCCGCCGATGCGCTGCTGGCGCGCGGACACCTCGTGCCCCCGCGCCAGCCCAATGCGCAGGAGGCCTATCAGGCGGTGCTGGCCGATGATCCGGCGCAGGCGCGCGCGCGCGCGGGCCTGCGCAAAGTGGCGACGGCGCTGCTCGGTCAGGCCACGCATCGCATCGACGACTACCGCTTCGACGAGGCCCGGAACCTGATCGACCGGGCCGAGACGCTGGCCCCGGACCTGACCGCAGTCGCCACGACGCGCCGGCACCTCGAAGACGTGCGTACGCGGCGGCAGCGGGCGCAGCAGGGCGATTCAGCCGATGCCGCGGACCTGCCGGACCTGCTTGCGCGCGCGCGCGCCGCAGCCGACGCCGGGCAGTTCCTCGCGCCGCCCGGCGACAGCGCCTACGACCTCTATCGCGCGGCGCTCTCCGGGGCGCCGGGCAACGCCGAGGCGCGTGCCGGGCTCGCCGGCCTGCCGGATCGGGCGATGCGGCGCTTCGAGGAAGCCATGGTGGCCAATCGACTCAGCGCCGCACGCAGGGCGCTCGACGCCGTCGCGGCGATTTCCGCCGGCGATGCGCGACTGCCCGGTGCGCGCCAGCGCCTGGCGCGCAGCTACATGGCCTATGCCAGCGAACGCCTCGGTGCCGGCGAGATCGACCTTGCGGCACGCGCCTTCGATCAGGCGCGCGAGCTGGATCCGGCCAACACCGACCTGCCCGCCCTGCAGGCGCGGCTGGAGCAGGCGCGCGGCGGTTAGCCCAGCAGACGGCGCAGCGCGTCGCGCGCCGAATCGAAGGAGAAGTGGCGCGCCACGTTGGCGAGGCCGCCGTCGGAAAGTCGCGTCCACAGCGCCGGATCGCGGTAGGCGCGGATCACCTGGGCGGCGAACGCTTCCGGCGTCTCGGCCACCAGCACCTCGCGGCCCGGCTCGGCGTACATGCCTTCCACCGCGACGGGCGTGGCCACCACCGGCTGGCCGTAGCTCATGCTCATGTTGACCTTGCCCTTGACCCCGGCACCGTAGCGCAGCGGCGCGACCGCCAGGCGGCAGCCGTCGAGGAAGGGCTCGATGTCCTCCACGAACCCGTGGAAAACGACGCCGGGCAGCTCGCCCAGCGCCCTGACTTCGGCCGGTGCCTTGCTGCCGATCAGATGGAAGACCAGCTCCGGAATCTCGGCGTGCACGCGCGGCAGGATCTGCGTGGCGAACCAGACGGCGGCATCCACGTTGGGCGGATGCTGGTAGCCGCCGATGAACATGATGTCGGCGCGTTCGGAGAAATCCCGGCGACGCCCGAAGATCTCGTGCACGTTGGAAAGCACCTCCACCCGTGCGCCCGGCGCATCCTTCGCCAGCAGCTCCTTCTCCACCGGGCTCACGACCAGGGTCACGTCGCATTCCCGGATCAGGCGCAGCTCCTGCTCGCGGGTCTTTTCCGCGGTGCGTGCCATCTCGCTGCTGCCGGCCAGCTCGGCCGCACGCTGTTCGCGCAGGTAGTGGAGATCCACGGTGTCGAAGGCCAGCGTCGCGCGCGGCGCGTGGCGGCGCACCAGGTCGACGTAGTTGGAGGCGATGTAGTGGCGCGAGACGAAGACCAGGTCCAGGCGTGCGCCGTTGTGCTCGAACCAGCTCACCGGATCGGACAGGTGCGGGTGCCAGAGCACCTCGACGCCCATCTGCTGCAGCGCCGGCGTGTAGCGTTCCACCCAGGCGCGGTTGTCGGCGAAGAAGGTGACCGCATGCCCGTCCTCGCGCAGCAGGCGCAGGATGTTGCACAGGCGCACCGAGCCCGAGTCGTGGTCGGGCTGGGGCGTGGTGGCGTCGATCACCAGCACCTGCCTGCGGGCGCGGTGCTGGCGCGCCTTCACGATGTCCTGCGGCGCGGTGCGGGCCGGATCGGGGTGGCTGGCGAGGGCGTCCTTCCAGCGCGCGAAGAACTTTTCCTTGTTCACCACCTGATAGCGCTTGGTGCCGCTGGAGGTGTCGGTGCCCGAGCTGATGCCTTCGAAGTGCACCACCACCGAGGCCGGCTGGTAGAGCACGCGCAGCCCGGCCTGGCGCACCTTCATCGCAAGGTCGGTGTCCTCGTAGTAGGCCGGCGCGTAGTGCGCGTCGAAGCCGCGGAAGCGGCGGAACAGCGTCGTCGGCAGCGCGATCGCCGCGCCCGAGCAGTAGTCCACCTCGCGCACGAAGTTGTATTCGGGCTTGGCCGGGTCGTCGAAGCGCCCGTAGTTCCAGCCCGAGCCGTCGGAGAACACGATGCCGCCGGCCTCCTGCAGGCGCCCATCCGGGTAGACCAGCTTGGCGCCGACCAGGCCGACGTCGCGGTGCTGGTCGAAGGTGCCGATCAGGGCGTCGAGCCAGCCGTCTTGCACCGCGGTGTCGTTGTTGAGGAACACCACGTAGTCGCCGCGCGCGTTCGCCGCGCCGGCGTTGCAGGCACCGATGAAGCCCAGGTTCCGGGCGTTGCGCTGGTAGCGCAGGCCGGCGATCACGGGCAGCACCGCGGCGGTTTCGTCGCTGGAGCAGTCGTCCACCACGATGATCTCGTGTGCGGTGGCGTTCGTCGTCTGCGCCAGCGAGCGCAGGCAGACCAGGGTGGCATCGAGGTGGTTGTAGACCGGGATCACGATGCTGACCGTGGGTGTGTCGCTCACCGGCAGCGCGATGTCGCCCACGTCGATGCCACCGCCGGCGTCCGGCAGCACCATGGGCACTACCTGCGGTGCCGGGCGCAGCTCCTGGCGAAGGCGATGCCAGGTGCCGCGCAGGCCGCGGCTGCGCAGGCTGATGAGGGCGCGGCACCAGGCGTTGACGAGGCGCTGGGCGCGAAACCGGATGCGCGATGCGAGCTTTCCGATCTGCCGGTGGGCGTAGCGCAGCGGACGGGTCATGCGCCAGGAGCGGCTGGCGAGGATGCGGTCGCGTTCGCGCTGCACCTCGTCGCGTTCGCGCACCGTCGCATCGCGCTCGTGGATCAGGGTCTGGGCGTGTGCAGCGGCCGATTCCAGGGCGAGCGCGCGGTTGGCCAGTTCGGCCTCGCTTTCCTCCAGCTCCGCGCGCAGCGTCATGGCCCAGCGCGTGCGCTCGTCGAACTCGGCCTGCAGTTCGCCCAGGTCATCGTGCGCCTTGCCCAGGTCGCCGGCCAGGGATTTGGCCCATGCGGTGCGTTCGTCGAGCTGCTCCTGCAGCCGGTCGGCCCAGAGCGTGCGCTGCTCGACCTCGCGCTGGCGCGCGGCCAGCTCCTTGTGCGCGATCTCCAGGGCGATGACTGCGCGCGCGTGGTCGCGCTGCAGAACGCTGCGCCGCGCGGATTCGACCGGACCGGCGGGTGCCGGAGTGCCGCGCTCCGGGGCCGCAGCTGCCGGCAGCGCGGCCTCGTAGGCATCGGCCATGTCGGCCAGGGTGGGCAGGGTGCGCACCACGCGCAGCGGCGCGAGCGTGCTGCGGTCTTCGCGTAGCGCCGCCAGCGCCTGCGCGACCGCTTCGGGGGTGGCATCGACCAGGAGACCCGTCACGCCTTCTTCGATGCGCTCCACCAGCGCGCCCATACGAGTGGCCAGCACCGGCACGCCCAGGCTCCACAGCTCGGAGAGCGTATAGCTGAAGGTTTCGGCCACCGTCACCGGGATCAGGGCCAGATCGGGGGCGAAGCGGCGCACCAGGTCGGGCAGTTCCTCGTGCCGGTAATCCATGCGCAGGTGGACGCCGGACTGCCCGAAGAAGCGCATCCCGGCGCGGCCGGTGCCGAGAAGCAGGAACTCGATGCGCGGATCGCGCCGCGGCAGCAATCCAGCCAGCAGATCCTCGCCCTTGCCGCCGTTGATGCGGCCGAGCACCAGCACGCGCAGCCCGTCGCGAGGCGGCGGCTGAACGGCCTCGACCGGCACCGGCCAGGGTGCCATCCCATGCGGGACCAGGTGCCAGGGCAGGTTCGCCAGGCGCGGCTCGATGCGGGTGAGGTTGGCGTGGACGCTGCGACTGGGGCAGAACAGCGGGGTGCGCGCGGACAGCAGCGCGGCGACGTGGTCTTCGCGCAGCCGACGCCAGGCCGACGGGCGGGTTTCCGCGAACTGGAAGCGATCGTCGGTGTCGTCCAGCGCCGCGTCCAGCGCGCCGGGTGAGAAGTCCGCGCGCGCGTCGCCGAAGTCGGCGTGCAGAATCGGCCACAGCGGGTAGTAGTCGTGGCAGACCAAGGCGGTGGGCAGGCCGGTGCGCAGGGCGTCCAAGCCGTGGCCGATCAGCGAGGAAACGAGCACCTGACCCACGCCGTAGCGCCGCAGGACCCGATCCAGTACGGCACGGTATTCGCACGAAGCCAGCGCCGTGGCCTCGATGCCCAGCGCCAGCGGCCACGCGGCCAGCGGCGGGGCGTCCAGATCGTCATGCAGAGCCAGCCCCTCGCCCGGCGTGCGCCGCGCGCTGCTGCCGCGCGCGACCAGGGCGAGGTGGCGATAGCCGCGGCTGGCGCGCATCAGATCCGCGACGAAGCGCTGTACCCCGCCGCCCCAGCCGTGCAGGACGTGCAGCAGCACCGGGCGCGCGTCGCGTCCGACCGCGACGGGAATGCGCCCCTCCAGCGCCACGATGCGGTCGCGCAGCACGGTGATCGCGGCCGGGATGGCGGGCAGGTCGATGCCCGCGCCGGCGCAATCGACGTAAATGCTGTCGAGCAGGGCGGCCTGCAGGCCCGGCGGCAGCTCGCCCTCGGCTCCGGCCAGCGCGTCGAGGTCGGCCAGCGCCGACGCCCTCCACAAGGCGCAGGCCGGCAGCCACGCCGCGCACGGGATCGGCTCGCGTTCGGAAAGCATCCAGACGCAGGCATCGGCGTCATCGGTGGAGGCGGGGCGGGCCGCTTCCGCGAACGGATCGAAGGCCGCGATGCCCGGCGACAGCGGCGAGATGACGTCGAAACCCGGTTCCTGTGCCGCGCATAACCGGTGCCATGCACCTTCGGGCAGGCGCGTGCCGCGCTCCAGCAGCAGGATGTCGCGGCCGGGGTGGGCGGTGGCGCAGGCGCGCAGCGCCGCCCAGGCAGGGCTGGCCTGCCCGTCGTGCGCGAACTGGAAGACCGCGACGTCCGCCGGAAGGCCGTCGGGCACGCCCGCTTCCGCATCCGTGCGCGAGGTTGCGGCGTAAAGGCAAAGGGTCGGTGGTGTGCTGGCGACCTGGGTCAACGAAATGCCGAGCGGGCTCGGTCCGGGACAAAAGATCGCCAATTATCCTCGCAATCGCCTCCGTGCTGCCAGCACGCAACCGCTACACTGTCGCCTGTCGTCTTTTCCCACGCCTGATCCTTGGCCGCACTCCCCACAAAGAACCGCACTGTCCGGTCGCAAAACCGGGGCTGGATCCGCCGTCTGCTGCCGCTGGTGCTGCTGGGTCTTGGGCTCGGGATCGGCTTTCTCGGCCCCTATGTCTGGATCGCGGACCGGCAGGTGCGCGCGGCTTTCGGTCGCCTGACCTGGCAGGTGCCCACGCGCGTGCTGGCGCAACCGCTGGAGCTGCTGCCCGAGGGCGCGATGACGCCCGAGACGCTGGAAGCCGAACTGGCCGCGTCCCGCTACATGAAGGTGGATGCGCCGCGCCGGCCGGGCAGCTACGCGCGCCAGGGCGGAAAGTTCACCATCGCCACCCGCGGCTTCAGCGACCTGGACGGAGCCTGGCCGGCACAGCAGGTTGCCGTGACGCTGGGCGGCGGCCGGGTGCGTTCGATCCGCAGCGGCGATCGCGCGCTGGCGCGGGTGCGGCTGGATCCTGCGCGTATCGCCACCCTCTACGGCGAAACCCAGGAAGAGCGCCGGCTGGTGCGGCTGGAGGACGTGCCGCCGCTTCTGGTCACTACCCTGCAGGCAGTCGAGGATCGCGGCTTCAAGCACCACCGCGGGATCGACTGGCGCGGCATCCTGCGCGCGGCCTGGGTCAACCTGCGCCACGGCGAGCTGCGCCAGGGTGCCAGCACGCTGACCCAGCAGCTGGTGCGGAACCTCTACCTCACCCGCGAACAGCGTCTCGGGCGCAAGCTGCGGGAAATGCTCTACGCCGTCATCATCGAGGCGCGCTTCGACAAGCGCACGATCCTCGAGGCCTATCTCAACGAGGTCTACCTCGGGCAGCAGGGCAGCCAGGCCGTGCACGGGGTCGCCGCGGGTGCCGATTTCTGGTTCGGGCGCGAGCTCGACCAGCTGTCGGAATCCGACATCGCGCTTCTGGTCGGGATGATCCAGGGACCTTCGCTGCACGACCCGCGCCGCAAGCCGGAAAGCGCGCTCAAGCGCCGCAACGTGGTGCTCGGGCAGATGCTCGAAACCGGGCTCATCACCCAGGCCGTACACGATGCCGCGCGCTCGCGCCCGCTGGCTGTCACGCCGGCCGGCAGCCTGTCGCGCAACCGCTATCCGGCCTTCATGGCGCTGGTGCGCGACCAGTTGCAGCGCGACTATGCGCCCGATGCGCTGCGCGGTGCAGGTCTGACCGTGCTGACCACGCTCTCGCCCTCGGCCCAGAACGCCGCCGAACGCGTCGTGGCCGGCCAGCTTGCCGCGCTGGAACAGAAGGGGCGGCCGGCGCTGCAGGCCGCGCTGGTGCTGACCGATACGCGGCAGGGCGAAATCCTGGCCGTGGTCGGCGCGCGCGACCGCAACGACCACGGCTTCAACCGCGCGCTCGACGCGCGCCGCCCGGTCGGCTCCCTGCTCAAGCCCTTCGTCTACCTCTTGGCGCTGGCCCAGCCGGGGCGCTACGCGCTGGCCACGCGCGTGGACGATGCGCCGATCACCCTGCGCCTTCCCGGCAACCGCAGCTGGAGCCCGGAAAACGTCGATGGCCGCAGCCACGGCCGCGTGAGCCTGCGCGACGCGCTGGTGCGCTCCTACAACCAGGCCACGGTGCGCATCGGCATGGACGTCGGGGTGGAGCGCCTGGCGCGGCTGCTGGGCGTGCTGGCCGCCATCGACGCCGTGCCCAATCCCTCCCTGCTGCTCGGCGCGGTGGATCTCTCGCCGCTGCAGATGACCCAGGCCTACCAGTTCATCGCTTCCGGCGGCCAGATCCAGCCGCTGCGCGCGGTGCGCGGCGTGCTCGATCCCGGGGGCGCGCCGCTGAAGCGCTACGACGCCGCGCCCGCGCCGCCGCAGCGCGGCGACACCATCGCCGCCCGGCTGGTCTCCCTCGCGCTGCAGGACACGGTGCGCGAAGGCACCGCGCGCGCGCTCGGCGGCTCCGGCCTGGGCTGGCTCGACGCCGCCGGCAAGACCGGCACCAGCAACGACAGCCGCGACAGCTGGTTTGCCGGCTACACCGGCGCGCACCTGGCCGTGGTCTGGGTCGGCAACGACGCCAACCAGCCCACGGGTTTGTTCGGTTCGACCGGCGCGATGAAGATCTGGGGCGAGCTGTTCGCACACGTGCCCACGCTGCCGCTGGCGGTCGACGAGGACGGCCTGGAATGGGCCTATGTGGACGCGGAAGAGTTTGCGTTGACCGATCCCGAGTGCCCCGGCGCACAGCGGTTCGTGTTCGTGGCCGGCGCTCTGCCCGTGGAAACCCGGCACTGCCGCCTGGCACAGTTGCGACAATGGTTTGGCGCAGGAGAGGAACGATGAAGGCGAGGGCGCGAATCGGCAGGTTGGCTGCGTTCGTGATTGCAGCGCTGCTGGCGGGCGGGTGCGCCGCACCGCAGCTTCGGCCGGAGCCGGCACCGGTGCCCGAGCCGACGCGCGACGTGCTGGCCGAAGTGCGTGCGGCAGGCGTTGAAACCGACGCCGACGGCATTGACGTGACGCCGCTGCGCGAGGCCGTCGTGGATGACCTGCGCGAGCGCGCCGCCCGGCGTGAGGCCGAGCGCGATTACGCCGCCGCCGATGCCGCGCTGGAGGACGCCCTGCGCCTGGTCCCGGACAACCCCGAGCTGCTCCAGTGGCGCGCCGAGCTGGCGCTGGCGCGCGGTGCCTGGGATGACGCGGTGCGCCTGGCGAGCGAGTCCTGGGAGCGCGGCCCGCGCCTGGGCGGGCTGTGCCGCCGCAGCTGGACGGTGATCCGCCTGGCGCGCGAGCTCACCGGCTATCCGGACGCCGCCACCGCCGCGCAGAGCCAGATGACGCGCTGTACGGTCGAGCCGCCGGTGCGGATGTGAGCCGGTCGCAGGAGTACCTGAAGCCAGGTCGCGGGCGGAATCCGGATCGCATGCGATGTCCCTGATCGACGACACCCGCGCGGCCCTGGGCGACGGCGGCGCGCTGGCGACAGCGATCGAGGGCTTCGTGCCGCGCCCGGCGCAGCAGCGCCTGGCCGAGGCCATCGCCGAAGTGATCGATGCGCGCGGCGAACTGATCGCCGAGGCTGGCACCGGCACCGGCAAGACTTACGCCTACCTTGTTCCGGCGCTGCTCTCGGGCAAGCGCACCATCATTTCCACCGGCACCAAGGCGCTGCAGGACCAGCTCTACCACCGCGACCTGCCGCGGGTGCGGCAGGCACTGGGCGCACGGCTCAAGACCGCCCTGCTCAAGGGGCGCGCCAACTATCTGTGCTGGTATCGGCTCGAACGCGCGCGCAGCGACGGCCTGTTCACCTCGCGCGAGGAAGCCAGCCGGCTCGTTGCGATCCATGCCTGGGCCGGCGGCAGCGAGGACGGCGATCTGGCCGGTGCCGATTTCCTCGCCGACGATTCGCCGCTGCGCCCGCAGGTCACCTCCACCGCCGACAACTGCCTGGGCACCGACTGCCCGTTCCACACCGAATGCTTCGTGGTGCGCGCGCGGCAGAAGGCGCAGGAGGCGGACCTGGTCGTGGTCAACCACCACCTGCTGTTCGCCGATCAGGCGCTCAAGCGCGAGGGCTTCGGCGAAATCCTGCCCGGCGCGCAAACCTTCGTGCTGGACGAGGCCCACCAGCTGCCCGAACTGGCCGCGCAGTTCTTCGGCGCGATGGTGTCCTCGCGCCAGCTCGTGGATCTGGCGCGCGATGCGCTGTCCGAGTGCGAGGGCGTGAGCGGCGCGCGTGCCGAGGTGCAGGAGCCTGCGCAGGCGCTGGAACTGGCGGTGAAGGCGGTGCGCGCCGCGCTCGAGCCGCTGCCGGCGCGCGCATCGCTCGCGGTGTTCGAATCCCATCCCGCCGTGGCCGAGGCGCTGGACGCGCTGCGCGCCGCGCTGGCCACCGTGGCCGCGCTGCTGGAGCCGCTGGCCGAGCGCAGCGTCGGTTTCAAGAGCTGCCGCGATCGCGCCGAGGAACTGGTCGAGGGCTGCGAGCGCATCCTGGATGCGAAGGGCGGCGGCGAGGTGCGCTGGTACGAAATCACCGCGCGCGGCTTCCAGCTCCACCAGACCCCGCTCGATGTCTCCGGCGCGCTGCGCGAGTTCCGCGCCGCCTCGCAGGCCGCCTGGATCCACACCTCGGCTACCCTGGCAGTGGACGGCGGCTTCGCGCACCTGTCCGAACAGCTCGGCATGGAGTCGCCGCGCACCCTGCTGGAGCCCTCGCCCTTCGATTTCCACAACCAGGCCCTGGTGTACGTGCCGCACGGGCTGCCCGAGCCCAACACGCCGGCGCATGTCGAAGCGGTGGTCGAGGCCGCGTTGCCCCTGCTGGACGCCTCCGACGGGCGCGCCTTCCTGCTTTTCACTTCGCACCGCGCGCTGCGCCAGGCCGCCGAGCTGCTCGCGGCGCGGCGCGAGTTTCCGCTGTTCGTGCAGGGCGAGGCACCGCGCCACCTGCTGCTGGAGCGCTTCCGCGAATCGGGCAACGGCGTGCTGCTGGGGGCCGCCAGCTTCTGGGAGGGCGTGGACGTGGCCGGCGATGCGCTGCAGTTGGTGGTGATCGACAAGTTGCCGTTTGCCGCTCCCGATGATCCGGTGCTGGAGGCGCGCCTGGAGGCGATCCGCCGGCGCGGCGGCAACCCCTTTCGCGACTGGCAGCTTCCCGGCGCGGTGATCGCGCTCAAACAGGGTGCCGGCCGCCTGATCCGCACCCACGCCGATCAGGGCGTGGTGATGCTGTGCGACCCGCGTCTGGTGGGGAAATCCTACGGCCGCATCTTTCTCGACAGCCTGCCGCCCTTCGCGCGCACCCGCGATGCGGAGCGCGTGCTGCGCTTCCTGCGCGAGGCGCGACAGGGGCGCGCACTACCATGGTCGGGCAATCCCGAGGATACCGATTCACGATGAAACTCCTGGCTCTGGAAACCGCGACCGAAGCCTGTTCGGTGGCGCTGTGGAACGATGGTGAGGTGCTGGAGCGCTTCGAGATCGCGCCGCGCCGTCATGCCGAGCTGACCCTGCCATGGATCGAGGAACTCCTCGCGCAGGCGGGCATGGTGCGCGCCCAGCTCGACGCGGTGGCCTGCGGCCGCGGCCCGGGTGCGTTTACCGGGGTGCGGCTGGCGGTGGCGATCACCCAGGGGTTGGCGCTGGCGCTGGATCGTCCGGCCGTTGGCGTATCCACGCTCGACGCCTTGGCGCTGCCGGCGATGCGCGCGCTGGAGCGCGCCGGCGATTCGGCCACCGGCGTGCTCGCCGCGATCGACGCACGCATGGGCGAGGTGTACCTGGCGGATTATGCGCGCGATGCCGGCGGCATCTGGATTCGGCGCGGCGAAGAGCAAGTGATCGCCCCGGCGGACGCAGCGCTGGAGCCGCACGCCGTGCGCGTGGGCGTGGGGAGCGGATTTGCCGCGCAGGATGCGGCACTTGTGGCGCGCCTTGGCGAATGGCTTGCGCGCGTGGATGAAAACGCCCTGCCGCGCGCCGGTGACGTCGCCCACCTGGCTGCTGCCGCTCTGGCCCGCGGCGAGGGCATCGCGCCCGAAGAGCTCCAGCCCGCCTATCTGCGCAACAAGGTGGCGCTCACCTTGGCCGAACAGGGCAAGCCGCTGCCCGCGGGCTGAGGCTGCGGCCCGGCAGCCTTCGTGTTACATCGGCGGATTGCTCGACCAGCCGAACAGGAGGCCGCTGGCACCGGCCAGCACGCCGATGAAAAGCCCGGCCCAGGCCATGCGGCGCTCGGCGCGGCGGTTGAAGGAGGCGGTGACCGGATCGCGTGCCGCCTCGCGCTGGTGCCGCCGGTGCAGGATGCGTGGCAGCCACGCCAGGTTCATCCCGCCCAGGAGCCCCATCATGCCCACCAGGCTCAGGCTCGGCAGCAGGTTCGAGCCGCTGAGCACGGCCGCGCCCATCAGCGAGGTGAAGACCAGCACGACCAGGAGGCCGGTGGCCCCGAACCAGGCCAGTTCGCGCCGCTCCTGGTCGTCGGTGGAGGTGACCCAGTGGCGGCGCACGCCGAAGAAGACCGTGGCCACGCCCAGGATCAGCGCGAACACCATGCCGCCGATGGCACCGATCATCAGGCGGCTGGCACCGCCGCGCGCCAGCACCGGGGCGAGCGCGGTGCGCCCGAACAGCTTGCCCGCAAGGCCGGTGATCTGGCCGGATTTTGCCGCCGCCAGCTTGCCCGCGAGCGATGCGCCGGCGGCACCGACGCCGGCGGCGGTCGCCGTCTGCGTCGCGCTTAGCCCGGCGACGATCAGCGCGGTGAAGGCGATCGTGGGCGCGGTGGCGCGGGCGAATTCGCCCAGACGCTTGAGCATGTCCTCGCGCAGGCTGGCGCGCGCCCGCGACAGGCGTTTGCGCACCGCCGCGTCCTGCATCCCGAGCAGTTCCGCCACCTGCCGCGACGACTGTCCCTCGCGGTAGTAGATCAGGAGGATTTCGCGGGTTTCCTCGGGCAGTTCGTCGATCAGGTCGGCCGCGATGGCCTCTTCCTGCTGGCGCGCGAGGCTGTCGGGCACGTCGGGCGCGGGGTCGGCCACCACCGCAAGGATGTCGTCGAGGTCGCCGTCGATGCGGCGCTCGTTGCGCCGCCGGCGCAGGTGGTCGTGCGAGAGGTTGCGGGTGATCTGGCGCAGCCACGGCAGGAAGCTGGATCGGTTGCGCAGGCGCGGCAGATGCGTCCAGGCGCTGAGAAAGGCTTCCTGCGCGATGTCCTCGCTCGCCGGCACGTCGCGGGTGATGGCCAGCGCGATGGCGGTGATGCCGTTCTGGCAGCCGGTGACGATCCGCCCGTAGGCGCGGGAGTCGCCCGCCTGGGCGGCCGGCAGGTGTTCGTCGATCAGGAGGCTCAGGGCTTCGGCGCGGTTCATGGGCGGCACGCGGGCAGGGTGAAGGTCGCTACAGTGACAACTCGACGGGGACGATGTGACGTTCGTCGTCCGGCTCTGCCGCGGGAGCGGGAGCAGGTGCCGATTCCGGCACCGGCGGAGCCACGCGCTGCTGGCAGCTGCGCGACAGGCTGAGCATCATCAGGATCACGACGGCCGCCAGCAGGATGACGCGCACCCGCGCCATCTTCTGCGCGGCGCTGCGGAGCCGCGCAGGGGGAATGGGCGATTCGGGCAGGAAGCTGTCGCGGGTGGAATCCATCAGCCCGGCCGCGCGCAGCAGCGCCCGCGCCCGCGGCTGGTCGTCGGGGAGGACGACCCAGACCGACGCCTCCGGAACCTCGAGCAGGGCGCTTTCCCGGTAGGAAAACCCGCGCCGCCGGCTGCCCTTGTACGAGCGTCCGTTGGTGATGCGCGTCTGGATGCCGTGCTCGTTCAGCAGCGTCGCCACGCCTTCCGCGTTTTCCAGCCGGATCGAGCTGAACACCTTGCGCACGTCAGCGTTCGTCCGGGCTCACGCGCACCATCCCTTCCTGCGCGCTGGAGGCCACCAGCACGCCGTCGCGGGTGTAGATGCTGCCGCGCGCCAGTCCGCGACTGTCGTGCATCGAGGGGCTGTCGCAGGAATACAGCAGCCACTCGTCCACCCGCAGTGGGCGGTGGAACCACAGCGCGTGGTCGAGGCTGGCCATGCGCACGTTGGGCTGCAGGTAGGAGATGGCGTGCGGCAGGGTGCTGGTGCCGATCAGGTGGAAATCCGAGGCGTAGGCGAGCAGGGCGTGGTGCAGGGCCGGATCGTCGTCGATGCGGTCTGCCAGGCGGAACCAGATCTGCTGGTAGGGCGGCTGCTTGGTCGGGTAGAGCTCGTTGCGCGGGTAGACGTGGCGGAACTCGAAGGCGTCGCGCTTGCTCAGCCAGCGCTGCACCTTGGCCGGCAGTCTGGCCAGCTCTTCGGTCGAAAGATTGGTGCCTTCGGGAAGATCCTCGGGCATCGGCACCTGGGGTGGCGAAAGCTGATGCGTGGGGCCGGATTCGGGCAGGTGGAAGCTGGCCGAGGCCACGAAGATCGGCTGGCCGTGCTGCATCGCGGTGACGCGCCGCGCCGAAAAGCTGCCGCCGTCGCGGGTCTGGTCGACCAGATAGACGATCGGGTGCTCGATGTCGCCGGCGCGCAGGAAGTAGGCGTGCATCGAGTGCACGATCCGCGCCCGGTCCACGGTGCGCTGCGCCGCGCTCAGCGCCTGCCCCAGCACCTGCCCGCCGAACACGAACTTCGTGCCGATGTCGCGGCTCTGGCCGCGGAAGATCGTGTCCTCGATGCGCTCCAGGCGCACCAGATCGAGCAGTTCGGCGACTTTTTCGTGCAAGGCGGCGGGTTCCGTAGGCGCAAGACCGGGAATTATACGAAATGCACCTGAAGCGGCGCGCTTGCCGGCCGCGCGCGCGCAGGTAGGGTGTTCCGCGCCGCGGGTGACGCCGTTCGCGTTTGTCATCGCGCTGACGTGTTTCGGACACGGGCCTGTCGCATCCGCTCGCCATGCTGTGCCGAGCGCCCTGGTGGAAAACGCCGTGATGCAGACGATCACTCCCACGTTGGCTTCGCGTTACCCGCGGCTGTTCCGCGCCGCAAATCGGCCCTTCATGCACGGATTGCTGCGCGGCTTCGGGCGCTGGTCGGGGCTGGAGGCGATCCGCTCGTTCCTGGCCGAAAGCGGCCACCTGCGGGGGCTGCCGTTCGTCGAGGCGGCGCTGCGCTTTCTTGATTTGCGCTACACCGTGGATCAGGTCGAATGCAGCCGGGTGCCGGAAACCGGGCGGCTGCTGATCGTGGCCAATCACCCCTGCGGCGCGCTGGATGCGCTGGCGCTGCTGGATTTCGTGGGGCGGATCCGCAGCGACGTGCGGATCGTGGCCAATGATCTTCTGGCCGGCATCGAGGGTCTGGCACCGCTGATCCTGCCGGTCCGCATCCTCGGCGGACAGCCGCAGGTGTCGAACCTGCGCGCGATCGAGGCCGCGCTCGCGCAGGGCCAGTGCGTGATCATCTTTCCCGCCGGCGAAGTGTCCCGTCTGGGGCTGCGCGGCATTGCCGATCGCCCGTGGCGGCGCGGCCTGATGCGTTTTGCGCTGGCGACCGGCGCGCCGGTGCTGCCGGTGCGGATCGAGGCGCGAAATTCCAGGCTGTTCTACGGCGCATCCGCCCTGTTCCGCCCTGCCGGCACCGCGCTCCTGCCGCGCGAGATCCTGCGCCAGCGCAATCAGCGCATCGGCCTGCGCATCGGTCAGGCGCAACGCCTGGAGCCGGGTGCCGATCCGGCCGCCACGCTGCGGGACCTGCGCCAGGCGATCGATTGCATTGGAACCCGGCTCGACCCGGTGCCCAGGGCCGGCGAGGAGGAGCCGCTGGCCGATGCGATCGATCCGGCGCTGCTTGCGATCGAAATCGCCACGCTCGAACGCCTCGGCGACACCGCCGACGGCAAGCAGATCCGGGCCGGCCGCCTGCCGCCGAATTCGCCGCTGCTGCACGAGATCGGCCGGCTGCGCGAGCTGACCTTCCGCGGCATCGGTGAAGGCACGGGCAAGCGGCTCGACCTCGACCGTTACGACGCCTGGTACGAACAGATCGTGCTGTGGGACGCCTCGTCGCAGCGCGTTGCCGGTGCCTACCGCGTCGCCAACAGCGGCCGCCTCCTGGCCGAACGCGGCATCGACGGCCTCTACACCAGCACGCTGTTCGAGTATGCCGACGCCATGCTGCCGCGCATGGCGGCCGGGCTGGAGCTGGGGCGCAGCTTTGTCGCCCCCGACTATCAGGGCAGCCGTAGCATCGACCTGCTTTGGCAGGGCATTGGCGCCTACCTGCGCCGCCATGCCGATATCCGCTACCTGTTCGGGGCCGTTTCGATCAGCGCGGCGCTTCCGCTGCCGGCCCGCGAAAAGATCGTGGCCCACTACCGCCACTACTACGGCGCGCGCCAGCAGCACGCCCGCGCCCGCCAACCCTTCACGCCGATCACTCCGGCACCGCACCCGGAGCTGCCCGCCGTCGATGCTTTTCGCGCGCTGAAAACCGAGCTGGATGCGCTTGGAGCCAGCGTGCCGATGCTCTACAAGCAGTACGTGGACCTGTGCGAGCCCGACGGCGTGCGCTTCCTGGCGTTCGGCGTGGATCCGGAGTTTTCCGACGCGGTGGACGGCCTGATCGAGCTGGACCTGGCCCACCTGCGGCCGAAAAAGCGACTGCGCTATCTGGGTGAAGCGGCCGAAGCCGCGAGGGAAACCCCGGAACACGCCCGCGACCCGCGCGCGGCGGTGCCTGGCTTCAGCCTGGAGGTTTCCTGAGGCGGCGAGCCTTCGCCCTGCCGTCGGCGGCTGACGATCACGCGGAGGAATGCGTCGCGGCAGCGGATGCGAGCCGGTTGATCGGTATTTTCGACAGCAGGCGCACCCAGGGAAACATCGGCCCCGGATCGCGCTTGCGCGCCACCTGCACCGAAGCGTCGTCGCTGGCGGGCACCCGTTCGGTATCCAGGTCCTCGTGCCCGGCGATATGGCGCAGGCCGGGAAGCTCGGCGGCAAGCCGCGCGATCAGGCCGATCAGGGCCTCGATCTGCGCCTCGGGGTAGGGTTCGTCCATGGCCTGGTGGCGTGAATCCAGCCAGTGCGGGTAGCGTCCCGTATTGACCAGCTCGATGCCGATTGAGCGCGCGTTGTGGCCGCGCACATGGTGGGCGATGCGCTCGATCGGGACGAAGCGGTACACGCTGCCATCGCGGTCGATGTAGAAGTGCCCGCTGTTGCCGCTGCCCGAGTCGTACAGCACGCGCTCGCCGTAGTTGCGCGCCATCGCCAGGTCGGGCAGTTCGGTGCAGTGGATCACGATCAGGTCGACCGCAGCGAGCGGGCGCGTCGCGAGCTTTTCGACATAGGGCAGGGGCCAGTCGCGGATGGCGCTGGCGATGGGCGACGTGGAATCGGAGCGCATGGGCCGCATGCTAACATTCACGCGCTTTTGCGCCGTGTCGCCGGGCTTCGCGCAGCGCTCTGGCCGGTAAAACTTTCCATCCGGAATCAACGGTGCAGCTTGCGATGGCGGGTGCCCGAAGAGCCTGCCCCGGACGTGATCCGGGGGCGGATGAGGGGCGAGCGAAGCGCGGCAATCGGACCTTGCGGCGAGGTCTCGCCACGCGCTCTGCCCGAACCTTCACCCCAACCCTTCTCCCGGCAGGAGAGGGGCTTTGTTCAGCCTTTTCGCGGAGTCACGCCATGGCCGGCCACTGCATCCTTTCCCACGGACTCCACAGCAGTCCGAACGCCAGCAAGGTGTCGGCGCTGGCGCGGGTGGCCCAGGCGCTGGGCTGGAGCCACGAGCGGCCGGACTATTCGCAGATCGACGCGGCCTCCGACGTGCGCGACATCCCGCGGCGGCTGGAAAAGCTGCTGCAAAGCGCGCGCCGTGTGTCCGGGCCGCTGGTGCTGGCCGGCTCCAGCATGGGGGCGTATATCTCGGCGCTGGCGTCGCTCCAGGTGCGGCCGGCGGGGCTGTTCCTGATGGCGCCGCCCGTCGCGCTGCCGGGCTATCCGCAGCGGCTGGATGCCGCGCGCGTGCCGACGCGGGTGATCCATGGCTGGCACGACGAGCTGATCGCGGCGCAGGACGTGGTGGACTGGTGCGCCGAGCGCTCGGTGCCGCTGCTGCTGCTCGATGACAACCACCGGCTCGAAGGCCACGTGGACGCCATCGCGGACGAGTTCGGGCGTTTTCTGGGGGCGCTGGCATGAGTACGGCGCTGACCTTCTTCGCGCCCTGCGCCAAGGGACTGGAATACCTGCTGGTGGAGGAACTGCAGACGCTGGGCGCGCAGGACGTGCGCGAGGCGCTGGCCGGCGTGCATTTTTCCGGTGCTCTGGAAGCCGGCTACCGCGCCTGCCTGTGGTCGCGCCTGGCCAGCCGCGTGCTCCTGCGCGTGGCGCACTTCGAGGCACTCACCGAAGAGGCGCTGTATCTCGGCGTGCAGGCCGTGGACTGGTCCGCGCACCTTGCCGAACACGGCACCCTGGCGGTGGATGCGAACCTGCACGCTTCGCACCTGACCCACGCGCGCTACGCCGCGCAGAAGGTGAAGGACGCCGTCGTCGACCAGTTCCGCGAACGCTTCGGCGTGCGCCCCTCCGTGGATGTGGATCGGCCGGATGTCGCGATCAGCCTGAGCCTGCGGCGCAACATCGCCGATGTGTTCATCGATCTTGCCGGCGAGTCGCTGCACCGGCGCGGCTGGCGCGGTCCGCAGGTGGAGGCGCCGCTCAAGGAAACCCTCGCCTGCGCGGTGCTGCTGCGCGGCGGCTGGCGCGAGATCGATGCCAGGGGCGGCGCGCTGGTCGATCCGATGTGCGGCTCGGGCACGCTCCTGATCGAGGCGGCGCGGATGAGTGCGGACGTCGCGCCGGGCCTGGGGCGACCGCATTTCGGTTTCCTGCGCTGGCGCGGGCACGACGAGGCGCTGTGGAACGCCCTGGTGGCCGAGGCGCAGGCGCGCTCGCGCGCCGGTCGCGCCGCGCTGACGCCGCGGTTTTTTGGCTACGACATCGATCCGGCAGCCGTGGCCGCGAGCCGCGAGAACATCGCGCGCGCCGGCCTGGCCGGGGTGATTTCGGTGGAGCAGGGCGATGTGGCCGATCTTTCCGCACCGCAGGACGTGACGCCCGGGCTGGTGGCCTGCAATCCGCCCTATGACGAGCGACTGGCCGCCGATCCGGCGCTGTACCGCGCGCTGGGGGCCGCGCTCAAGCGCGGTTTCGTCGGCTGGCAGGCGGCGATCCTGAGCGGTGACGCGGAACTTTCCCGTGCGCTCGGGCTGCGCCCCGAAAAACGCTACGCGCTCTACAACGGCGCGCTGGCCTGCGAGCTGCTGCGGATCGACCGGATCGACCCGGCGCGCGCGCGCGCCTTCGAGCCGCGTCCCTTGTCCGATGGCGCGCAGATGGTCGCCAATCGCCTGCGCAAGAACCTGCGGGCCCTGAAGAAGTGGCGCGAGCGCGAGGGTGTGGCCTGCTTTCGCGCCTACGATGCCGACATCCCCGAATACGCCGCCGCGATCGACGTGTACACGGGCGTGCCGGAGGAAACGCCGGACGCGCCCGAGGACGTCTGGCTGCACGTGCAGGAATACCAGGCACCGGCGGAGATTCCCGAAGAAACCACGCGCCAGCGCCTGACCGATCTGGTGCACGCGGCGATGGACGTGTTCGAGCTGCCGCGCGCGCGCGTGGCGGTGAAGACGCGCCGGCGCGGCAAGGGCGGCAGCAAATACGGTCGCTTCGATGCGCGCGGACAGTTCCTGCTGGTGCGCGAGGGAACCGCGCGGCTGCGCGTCAACCTGTTCGACTACCTCGATACCGGACTCTTTCTCGACCACCGCCCCCTGCGCCTGCGCCTGGCGCGCGAGGCGCGCGGACTGCGCGTTCTCAACCTGTTCTGCTACACCGGCGCGGCCAGCGTGCAGGCGGGCCTGGGTGGTGCGGCGAGCACGACGAGTGTCGACCTCTCGCCCACCTATCTCGACTGGGCCGCGAAGAACCTGGCGCTCAACGGCCTGGCCGGGCAGTCACACCGGCTGGTGCAGGCTGACGCCATGGCCTGGCTCGACGCCGAACGCGGGCAGTACGACCTCATCTTCTGCGACCCGCCGACCTTCTCCAACTCGGCGCGCGCCGACGACTTCGACCTGCAGCGCGAGCATCCGCGCCTGATCGACGCCTGCATGGCGCGTCTGGCACCGGGTGGCCTGCTGCTGTTCTCCAACAACTACCGGCGCTTCCGGCTGGATCCCGCGCTGGAGGCGGCCTACGGCGCGCGCGACATACGTGCCGCCACGCTCGATCCGGATTTTTCCCGCAGCCCGCGCATCCACGCGGCGTGGGAGTTCGTTCACGCCTGACGCCGATCGCGGACGCGGCCCTTGTGGAACCGCTGCAATGCCCCGATGCTTGCGCGCCACCGACTTTTTCCGACCCTGCCGATGCCGCTACCCCTCAAGCGCCTGTGGTACGAACGTGCCGATCACTGGCGATTTTTCCGCCAGTGGCTGCGCCATCCGCTGACTACGGCGGCCATCACCCCCTCGGGTCCGCAGCTGGTGCGCTCGATGATGGCGGAACTGCCGGTCGGTGCGCGACGGGTCATCGAACTGGGTGCGGGCACCGGGGTCATGACCCGGGCCCTGGTCGCGCGCGGGATTGCGCCGGAAGATCTCCTGGTGCTGGAACTCAATCCGCAGCTTGCCTCCCATCTGGGGCGCATGTTTCCACGGGCACACGTGGTCTGCGCCGATGCGCGCAACCTGCCGGCGGAGGCCAGGCGCAGGAGCGACTGGGGCGACGGAATGGCTGATGCGGTGGTGTCGAGCCTGGGGCTGCTGTCGATGCCCGCGACGCTGCAGCGGGAGATCGTCATGGCGGCGTTCGAGTGCCTGCGGCCCGATGGCCGCTTCATCCAGTTCACTTATGGCCCGCGCCCGCCGCTGCGTGCCGAGGTCGCGAATGCGCTGGGCCTGCACGTCACGCGCGGGTCCATGGTGGTGCGCAACATTCCGCCTGCCACGGTGTTCGTCTACACCCGCACCCGCTCGCAGGCGATCGTGCCGCGCCCGGTGCGCTGAGGTCGCAGGCGGCTGAATCGAGTGTTCCGCGCCGGACGGCTCGCCGCGCCTCGGCGGCAGCGCGAGACCGGAGCTGCTACAGCCAGCGTCGTACCTGACTGCGGTAGCGGGCGTAGGATTCGCCGAACTTCGCCGCGATGGCGCGCTCCTCCGGCTGGATCTGGAAGCGGGTGATGCAGGCGACGAAAACCGCCACCGCGATCAGTGCGAGCGGGTTGGCCAGCCACAGGCAGAACGCGACGAGCTGGATCGCCATGCCCAGGTACATGGGATTGCGCGTGAAGCGATAGGGGCCGGCGCGAACGATGGCGCTGGCTTTGTGCGGTGACAGCGGGCTGATCGTGGTGCGCGCGCGGCGGAAGTGCAGCAGCGCCCAGATTTCCAGCGCCAGCCCGGCACCGGCAACGCCCAGCGCGATGCCGAGGCGATGCGGCAGATGCAGCGCAAGCGCGGGTGTCAGCCGCGTCAATCCCCAGGCAAGCGCGGCGCAGGCGAGCGCGACGACGGGCGGCGGGATGCGATGGTCGAGCTTGGACATGGACGTGGCCTCAGGCGCGCTTGCGCTGTTTCTGCTGGCGATGCAGGAGGATGCCGGCGATGCTCACCAGCACCATCACCAGCAGCACCACCAGCGTCGCCAGCGCGTTGATCTCCGGCGTTACGCCGAGCTTCACCTTGGAATAGATCAGCATCGGCAGGGTGCTGGCACCGGGGCCGGAGGTGAAGCTGGCGACCACGAGATCGTCCAGGGAAAGGGTGAAGGCCAGCAGCCAGCCGGCCAGAAGCGCCGGGGCGATCAGCGGCAGGGTAATGAGGAAAAACACCTTCCAGGGACGCGCGCCCAGATCCATCGCGGCTTCTTCCAGGCTGTCGTCCATCATCGTCAGGCGCGAGCGCACCACCACGGTGACGTAGCAGGCGGTGAAGGTGACGTGCGCCATGGTGATGGTGCTCATGCCGCGCGTCGGCCAGCCGATCAGCTGTTGCATGCTCACGAACAGGAGCAGAGCCGAGAGGCCCAGCATCACCTCGGGCATCACCAGCGGGGCCGAGCTCATCAGCGACAGCAGGCCGCGTCCGGGGAAGCGGCCGAAGCGAGCCAGCGCCAAGCCCGCCGCCGTGCCTATGACCACGGCCAGGGTGGCGCTGCCGGAGGCGATCAGGAAGCTGCGCCAGGCGGCCGAGAGGATCTGCTCGTTGTTGAACAGGCGCGCGTACCACTCGGTGGAAAAACCGCCCCAGACCGTCACCAGGCGCGATTTGTTGAAGGAATAGACGATCAGCGAAACGATCGGGACGTAGAGGAAGGCATAGCCGAACGCCATCGCGGTGTAGAGCACCCAGGGGCGGCGGTTCATGCGTCCTTCCCCTTGCCCTGGCTGCGGTTTTCCACGTATTCGAAGATCAGCGTGGGGATCACGATCAGCAGCAGCATCGCCACCGCCACGCCCGAGGCCAGCGGCCAGTCGCGGTTGGTGAAGAATTCGGTCCACAGCACCCGCCCGATGGTGATGGCGTCGGGGCCGCCGAGGATGTCGGGAATGACGAACTCGCCCACTGCGGGGATGAACACCAGCATCGCGCCGGCGATGATGCCCGGCATCGACAGCGGCAGGGTGATCTGCAGGAACGAGCGCCACGGCGGTGCGCCGAGGTCTTCGGCCGCTTCCAGCAGGGTGAAGTCCATCCGCATCAGGTTGGCGGTGAGCGGCAGGATCATGAAGGGCAGATAGTTGTAGACGATGCCGATGTAGACGGCGAGGTTGGTGTAGAGCAGCTCCAGCGGCGCGTCGATCAGGCCGATGCCCATCAGCATCTGGTTGATCAGGCCGTTGGTCTTGAGGATGCCGATCATGGCGTAGGTACGCAGCAGCGAACTGGTCCAGAAAGGCAGGATCACGCCCACCAGCAGCGCCATGCGCCACAGCGGCGTGGCGCGCGCGATGCCGTAGGCGATGGGATATCCGATCAGCAGGGTGAGCGTGGTGGAGACGCCCGCGAACAGCAGCGAGTTGAGGTAGGCCTTCAGATAGAGGCTGTCCTTGAGCAGCGCCGCATAGTTGGCCCAGGTGATGCGCAGGGTGAGGGCACCGTCCTCGGCGTGGTCGAACAGGGCCGAGTAGGGCGGGGTCTGGCCGAAGAGCGGTGTCGCCAGGCTGATCTTCATCACGATGACGAAGGGCACCAGGAAGAACAGCCCGAGCCAGAACATCGGGATCGCGATGACGAAGAGGCGTCCGCGATGGGTGCGGAACTCCTGTCCGATGGCACCGAACCAGCGGAAGAAGTTGCGCACCACCTGGTCCCAGAACCCGCCGATGCCGACCGCGTGTCGCGTGCTCATGTCGGCAGCACCACCGCCGATCCGGCCTCCCAGGACAGGTACAGGGTGTCGTCCCAGTCGTAGTGCGGCTCGGAGCTGCGCACGATATGGGTTTCCTGCACCCGGATCACGGCACCGGCCGGCGTCTTGACCTGATAGATCGAGACATCGCCCAGATAGGCGATTTCGGCCACCCGGCCCATCGCCACGTTGTCGGCTTCGGGGCGGGTTTCGTGCACGTCGATCTTTTCCGGCCGCACCGATACCGCCACCGGCGTGCCGACCGGGATCGGATCGGCATGGCGCGCCAGGATCTCGCTCCCGAGCGCGTCGCAGTAGACTCGCACCGTGCCTTCGCCCTCGTCCTGCGAGGCGATGCGGCCCTCGAAGATGTTGGTGGCGCCGATGAATTCGGCCACGAAGCGCGAGGCCGGGTATTCGTACATGCCGGCCGGCGTGGACACCTGCTCGATGCGCCCGAAGTTCATCACTGCCAGGCGCGAGGCCATGGTCATCGCCTCTTCCTGGTCGTGGGTGACCATGACGAAGGTGGTGCCGACGCGCTCCTGGATATTCACCAGTTCGAACTGGGTGTGCTCGCGCAGCTTGCGGTCGAGCGCGCCCAGCGGCTCGTCCAGCAGCAGCAGCTTCGGGTCGCACATCAGCGCCCGGGCCACGGCCAACTGCTGGGCCTCGCCGCCCGAGAGGAACCCGGCCGAGGTGCTCCACTTGGCCCGCAGCACCGGGAAGAGGTCGGCCATCTCGTACACCCGGCTCACCCGCTGGTGCAGGCGAAGGGTGGAGCCGCCGAGGCGGAGGTTCTCCTCCACCGTGAGGTCCTTGAAGATCCGCCGGTGCTCGGGCACCAGCGCCAGGCCGGCCCGTACGAGGTCGGCCGGCTCGGCGCCGGTGATGTCGGCTCCGTTGAACCGGACGGTGCCGTCTGCGGGCCGGAGCAGGCCGGCGACCGTGTTGAGCAGGGTGGTCTTGCCGGCCCCGTTCGGTCCCATCACCGCCCAGTGCTCCCCGGGATCCACCCGCCACTCGACCCCGTGGAGCAGGGTCACCCGCTGCCCCAGCGCAACGGACCAGCGGAAGACCTCGACTCTCCTGGCCCGGATCACGGAACCGTCATCAGGGTCGTTCGGACCGGTGGCCAGAGCTCCGGATAGATCCTCGATCGCCATCAGGGGCACGCTATCGCCCGGTCCCCCTGCCCGGCCGATCCGGCGAACACGGCAACCCCTACAATCGGGGGCCGCTCCTGGGGCCATAGCTCAGTTGGCAGAGCGCCTGCTTTGCAAGCAGGAGGTCGCCGGTTCGATCCCGGCTGGCTCCATCCCCGGAATTCGTGAATTGCCGGGCGGCAGGTGCGAGTATCCGCCGGAG
>JAMLIV010000008.1 GCA_023954075.1 Lysobacteraceae bacterium | reverse complement strand
GCGCCCACCCCCCCGGCCCCGCCGCGATCATGATCGCGCTGCGGCACGATGTTTTCCACTCCGCGCCGCGCGCACGCGGCCGCGAGTGGATGGCCGCCGCGTCTCGGGGCCAGGTGCGCCGCCGCGACCTTACTGTGCGTCCTGCGGCCACTGCGGGTCGTCGAACATCTGCGGATAGAGCGCCAGCGCCTCGCGCATCTGCGCAATGGCCTGGGCCGGCGGCTCGGCTTCCGTGCGCACCGCCTTGGCACCGACCATGAACGTGGCCAGGAGGCCGTGCAGGGCGGCGTCGGCCTCGGCTTCCAGCTTGCATTCGGCGAACATGGTGTTGACGGCGTTCTGGATGTCCGTGCCCAGCGTCGCCGCCTGCGCTGCATCGATATGGCCGTGCTCGTAGTGTTCGAGCGTATCGACCGCGCTCCGGATGAGGCGCATGTTCGCGCGCAGCGGCGGATCGGTCGCCCAGGGCGTGTCCGGCAGCGCCACGGGCTCGCTCATGGCGTGACCGTCGTGGTGGTCATGCTCGCTCGCGTCGGCGGGAGCCGCATGGTCGGCATGATCGGCGGAGTCGGCGGGGGGTGCATGGTCGGCGTGGTCGACCGCCGGTGCGCGATCTTCCGGCGTGGCTTGGGCCTGTTGCTGCGCCGCTTCCTGATTTTGCGGGGCCGACGGCGAGCAGGCCGGCAGCGTCAGCGCGGCTGCGGCGAGTGCGAGAAACGGGACAAGGATTCGCATCGACATGGGAGTACTCCGTGAGGGAATCAGGGGTCAGGATGAAGTCAGGATGGCAGGCGCTGACCCGTTGCGCCATGACAAGGATCAAACTCTCCCGGCGGATCGCTCAGGCAAGGCCGGGGTAGTCGGTGTAGCCGCGCTCGTCGCCGCCGTAGAACGTGGTGCGGTCGGGCAGGTTGAGCGGCGCACCCTCGCGCAGCCGCCTGACCAGATCCGGGTTGGCGATGAAGGCGCGGCCGAAGGCCACCGCGTCGGCGCGGCCGGAGGCGACCGCGGCGGCGGCGAGTTCGCCGTCGTAGCCATTGTTGAGGATCCATGCGCCGCGCCCGTCGGCTTCGCGCCAGGTGCGCCTGAGCGCGTCGTAGTCGAACGGCGTTTCGCCCTGCTGGAAATCGCGAGCGGCACCGGTCGCTCCCTCGATCACATGCACGAACGCGAGGTCGTGTACGGCCAGCGCGCGCACGGCGGCCTCGAAGAGCGGCTGGGGATGCGTATCGTTGGCATCGTTGGCGGCGGTGACGGGCGAAAGGCGGACACCGGTGCGGTCCGCACCGATGGCGCGCACCACGGCTGCGGCCACCGCATCGAGGAAGCGCACGCGGTTCTCGATCGATCCGCCCCAGGCATCGTCGCGGTGATTGCTGCCGGCGCGCAGGAACTGGTCGATGAGGTAACCGTTGGCACCGTGGATCTCCACGCCGTCGAATCCGGCCTCGCGGGCCGCCGTGGCGGCGCGCGCGAAGTCGTCCACGACGCCGGGGATTTCGCTGGCCTCCAGAGCGCGCGGGGCCGACACCGGCACGAAGTCGCCGCCGCCGCGTGGGTCGATCAGGTAGGTGTTCGTCCTGGCCATCAGCGCCGACGGCGCTACCGGCGCCGCGCCGCCCGGCTGCAGGGCCACATGCGAGATGCGTCCGACGTGCCACAGCTGCGCCACGATGCGCCCGCCGGCGGCGTGAACCGCCTCGGTCACCTCGCGCCAGGCATGGCGCTGCGCGGGCGTGTAGAGCCCCGGCACGTTGGCGTAGCCCTGCGCCTGCGGGCTGATGGCCACCCCTTCGCTGATGATCAGGCCGGCGCTGGCGCGCTGGACGTAGTAGGTGGCGGTGTGCGGCCCGGGAATGCCGCCCCGCGAGCGGCTGCGGGTCAGCGGAGCCATCACGATGCGGTTGGGCAGGTGCAGCGCGCCCATCTGCAGGGGATCGAACAAGGTTGTCATGGGGTGTGTCTGCGGGACATGGCATGACAACATGGGGACGCGGCGGCGCTTCGCCAAGCGCCGGGTGCGTTGCCAGCGTCGCTGCGGCGGCATCCGCCGTTCAGGGTCGGCGTTTCTCCAGCCGCAGCAGCAGGGTGTGGATCGTCGACCCGTCGCCGCGCGCCGGTCCGTTGCGGATCGGGTCGCTGGCCAGCAGCAGGTATTCGCCGCTGGGCGAGATGCCGCGGACGTGGATCTGGGGCCAGTCCGGCTGCAGGCCGGCGCTTTTCAGAACCTCCGAAAGCCGGACCAGGCCGATGTCCTGGCCCCAGAGCAGGGCACCGCGCACGGGCGGATCGTCGTGACTTGCGTATTCGCCGGCGGCCAGGCTGCCGTCGGCCGAGACGTGCTGGATGACATAGGGCCAGCCTCGCGGATCCTCCGCGCTGGCTTCGAGCGGGCCGGTGGGCGCGCTGCGGCCGTCGCGGGTCCAGAATCCCGCCACTTTGTTGTCGGCATCGATGTCGCTGGCGCGCCACTGGCCGTAGACGATGCCGGCATCGCGGCTGCAGGCTGTCGGCAAAATCAGGGTTCGGCCGGCGGCGTTGCGCAGTTCGGCAGGCAGACGCGGGCCGTCCCACTGCACCGCGACTGAATGGTCGGCGGACTCGGGAGCCGCGCCCGCCGGCCAAGCCGCGCCGATGATCCGGCTTCCGTCGTCCGAAATGCACAGCGGCTTGGTGCGGGCGTAGATCGCGCGGCCTGCCGGCAGTGCCTCCTGACCACCGTCGATGCTCCATTTCCACGGATAGGCGTCGCTTTCGCCGATTCCCGATTCTCCGGACTTCACCCGTCCGGCCTCGCCCACCGCGTAGCGCAGGTCGCGCGAGGCGGCGATGGCCTGGTTCCAGTACGGCTCAGGGAAACGGCCGTCGATAAAGGTGATGTCGACGAAGCCCGGGCCGCTGAGGTCCGCGTGAATCGGGGTCAGGCCGGTCTGGATGCCGTACGGCGTGAAGACCGCATGGTTGTAGAGGAGCGTCCCGGCATGGGCCATGATCGGGACCACGCCGTCGCTGCGCGAACCCGTGCGTTCCCACCTCGTCGCGCCCGGCGCGAGGATGATCGGCTGGAAGCGCGCGCGGTAGGCCGGGTCGATGAAGCCGGGATGCTCGCCGGGCAGCAGCGAGATGTAGTCCACCGCCTCCTGGCGCGCGTAGCCATGCGCGGTGCCGTCGTCGGCCACGGTGGTGGCGAGCACCAGATCCTGCCAGCCGTACTGCCAGGGCGGCGGCTCCGTGCCGGGCGGCGGCGTGATGGCCAGGCGTGGCGGCCCCACCGTGGCCGGAAGCTCGGTGAGGCTGATCGCGTACAGGTCGGTCAGCGCGGGCTTGACCCACGGGCAGGCCGGTGCCGCAAGTGCAGTCAGCCGGCGCAGCTGCATCGTGCCGGCGGCAAAGCCGGGCTCGGTTGGCGTGTAGGCGGCGTCGCCCGTCGTGCAGTCCAGGCGCAGTTCGAGCCGGCCCCACGTGCGACGCTCGACGCCCGCGGGCGAAAACGGATCGACGAATCGCCCGCCGCGCGCCGACTGAAGTCGGGGGAACACCAGGCGGTCTGCTTCCAGGTGCCCGGTGCCGGTGAGCCAGTAAGGCCGCCCCTGCGGATCGAAGGTGAACCACACCACGCCGACGCTGCCATCGGCCAACCACGCCAGCGAAAATCCCTGACCACTCGTGGCCTGCTCGTACCAGCTTCCGCTTTGTCCGGCGTGATTCAGCACCGGCTGGCCCGGCACGCCGTGGGCGGGGCGACAGCCCGAACCCATGGTGCGGGTGAGGCGGGTCAGCGCGAACTCGCCCTGTCGTCCGTAGGCATCGAATGCGATCGTGCCGCGGTCGCAGTCGCGGAATCGCAGGGTGGCGCGGCCCTGGCGCTCGCGCACCAGGTCGGCCGGATCGAACTGCGGCCCGAAGCGCGGACCGTGGACGGCGTGGAGGTCGTCGAAGACCACGGTGTCACCGTCCTCCCCGCGCTCGATGCGACCGGCACCGCCGAGCCAGCGCGGATTGCCGTCGTCGTCGAAGGTGAACCAGTAGAGCACCGCGCCGTCGCCGGGCAGCACTTCAAGCACCCAGCCCTCGCCGCTGCGCGAGACGTCGAACCACATGGCGCTGTGGCCCGGTTCGACCTTGGCCCACTCGGCCGGCACGGCGGCCACGAGCCCTGGAAGGCAGAGAAGTACGGCCATCAGTGTGGCAAGCATCGATGCGGCAGGCCGCGCGAGGCGCGGTGCGTGGCGGCGTTTGAGACGGAACATGGGCGTGGCCTTGGCAGCGTCCTGACAGCGGGACGGAGGATTCGAAAGCCGGCTTCGCATGGCTGTACTGCGGCGTGCGAAAACCTCCGCGTCAGCGGCGCGCCCGGGCGTGCCGCGCATCCCTGTATCCCGGATGCTCACGGGAGACAGGATCGATGTCAAACCAGACGCCGCGTCCGGGTCAATCCTCGATCTGCGAAGCGGCGAATTCGGCGTCGAGTTTTTCCATCGCATCCAGCGGTTTCAGTTTTGCGGCCTTCTCGTATTCACCGGCGGCCTGGTCTTCCTTCTTGCTGCCGTACAGCAGCATCAGGCCGTTGCCGTATTCGATGTGGGCGATGGGGGAATTGGGGGTCAGTTCGATCGCTCGCTTGAGGAGGCTTTCGCCGGTCGCAGCCTTGGCCCCGTAGGTGAGGCCGGCGATCAGCCCGCCGACCTTCGACACGACCTCGGCGTGGTAGAGGCCCAGCGCGGTGTGCGCTTCGGCGTGGTCGGGCGCGCGTTCCAGGGTGCGCTGCAGCGCGTCGCGGACCTTGCCCGCCAAGCCCTGGGTCAAGGCCTTGGCGATCGAGATCGACTGGCTGTAGCGGCCCAGTGCGAAGGCGTAGCGGTAGTGCGAGTTGGCCTCGTCCGGCAGCGCGGCCATTGCGGCCTCGGCCAGGGTGACCAGCTCGGTGTAGCGCTTCTCGCGCACCGCATCGTCGACGACGAGGTGGGTGGCGTGGATGCCTGCGGCCTTGATCGCCACGGACGCGCCGAGCGGACCGAGCCCGGTTCCGGCCTCGAACGCCTGCTGGAAGTCGCCGCGGTGGAACGCGCGCCAGGCCTCGGCCAGCGCCTCGGCAAGTTCGCCCGCCTGCGCCGCCTTCCCGAGCTTCGGGTGCTGCTTCAGCAGCGCGGCGACGCGGGCCTCGTCGGGAAACGGCTCCAGATCGCCGGCGTGCAGCTTGGGCCACGCCTTGGCGAGCTTGGCTCCGGCGTAGTCGAACTTCGGGTCGGGATGGGGAAACGGAGCCCAGCGGGTTTTCTTGGACATGAAGGCAGCTCGTGGCGAAGTGCGGCCAGCATTGCAATCGCGGCGGCGCTTGGCAAGGCGGCAGCCCCGGATGCGGCCGCGCGGTGCGCAATCGAAGTCCGTCGCGCCGGCGCGGATAGTGTGTTTGCTCGACCCGTGCTGCCTAGCCTGCGACTGGCAGAACCGTTCCCGGCCGCGTGGCCGATCCTTCAGGAGATGAAAGCATATGGTCAAGCAAGCGAAGAATCCCGGCGTCGATCCGCGCGACCTGTGGCTGGCCGGTCTGGGTGTGGTATCCCTGACCCGCAAGCAGGCGACGAGCACCTACGGCACCCTGGTGCAGGAAGGCACCCAGTTCCGCGATGCCGCCGCCAAGCGCATCGAAGCGCTGAACAAGCAGGCGCGCGCGAATCTGGACGAGGTGAAGGCCAGGGTCGAGGCGGGCATCGACCCGCTGCTGGCACGCGCCACCGAGGCTTACGGTGCGGTCAAGAGCGGGATCGAGGCGCGCCTGTCGCCGGTCGTGGCGGCGATCTCGAAGAAGCCGGCCAAGGCCAAACCGGCGCGCAAGGCCGCCCCGGCAAAGAAGGCCAGCGCCGGCAAGGCCGTCGCGAGCAGGTCCACCGCGGCGAAGAAGTCCGTCAAGAAGGCCGGCAGCGCAGCGCGCGGCACGGTGAAGAAAGCCGCCTGATCCGCTGTCGGCAAGTGCGGCAACGACAGGCTCCGGTTTCGGAGCCTGTCGCGTTTTGGGGAAGGAAAGTCGCGGCGTGCCTCAGTCGCCGCGCGCGACGAGAGGCACGAAACGGCACCAGGCCCAGGTAAGCGGCAGGGCGATGGCGGCAAAGCAGATCGTCAGCGAGAGGGGCCAGTGCCGCTTCGTCGATCCGAACAGAATGAAGTCGAGTACGAAGGCTGCGGGTGCCATGAGTGCCGACAGCGCGAGCATCGCCATGGCCGGAAGCCACCCCGCGCTGATCGGCTTGCCGCAGGCCGGGCAGGGAATGCGCCGCATCGGCCCCAACCCGAGTTTCTTCCAGCACGGGAGGACGGCTTGGCCGCCGTGCGGACAGGCCGAACGCGCCGCCGTCATCCTCAGCGCCGATCCGGCAGGTAGGCCTCGGCCAGCTGGTTGAGGTGCAGACGCTCGGCGTCGCGCAGGAACGGGGCCAGCAGCATGAAGACCTGGTGGATGCCCAGGCGAATGGCCTCCTGCTCGTCGCGCTCGCCGCGCACCGCGCTGAAGTTCAGCCAGAACGTGGCGATGACGAGGATGTTGTCGGCGGTGGCTCGGATCTCGTCGGCCGAGGCGCGCATCACGCCGGCGCGCACCATGGCGCGCATCACCCCGGTGGCGTTGTCCGAGGCGCGTTTCAGGATGCGGGAAAAGTGCAGGCGCAGCTTGCGGTTGCGGGTCAGGATGTCGACCAGATCGCGGAACAGGAAGCGGTAGTCCCAGATGCACTCGTAGACCGCGTGCAGCTGCATCCAGAGGTCTTCCAGCCCGGGCAGGCGGTCGTCGGGCACGATCAGCACCCGGTCGATGCGCTCTTCGTAGCGCGCGAACAGGTGCGCGACGATGTCGTCCTTGTTGCGGAAGTGGTAGTAGAGATTGCCGGGGCTGATTTCCAGCTCGTCGGCGATGTGGTTGGTGGTGACGTTGGGTTCGCCCAGCGTGTTGAACATCACCAGGCTGGTGTCGAGGATGCGCTCGCGCGTGCCGCGTGCCATGGATCAGCCGACGAGCTTTCGCACCAGCGCGACGTACTTCTTCATCGCCTCCTCCCGCGAGGTGCCGGCCAGTTTTCCCCAGGCGTCGTACTTGGCGGTGCCCACGAAGTCGAAGAAGCCGGGCTTGGGGCCGTTGACGTCGCCCTCCGATCCCTGCTTGTAGAGGGCGTAGAGCTTGAGCAGGGTGTTTTCATCGGGGCGCTCGACAAGGCTTTTCACGTCCTTGGCGGCCTGTTCGAACTGGGCGGAAAGATCGGGCACGGCAGGTTCCTTGTGGTCGAGCGCATCGCGCGTGGGCAGTGTCATAACATGCGCCCGGGAATGCGTCAAAGGCGGGCCCGATATCCGGGTGACAGTGCGGGGCTATCTGGTTATCGTTGCGCGAACGATCAGTCACGCGGTGCGGGGGCGCGCAGGGCGCAGACGCGGACGCGGGTCGATGCACGAGGAGAGGGGAGCATGAGCTATTTCGTCACCGGTGCCACCGGTTTCATTGGGCGCCACTTGGTCGCCAACCTGCTAAAGCGCAAGGGCACGGTGTATGTGCTGGTGCGCCGAGGGTCGCAGAAGAAACTCGACGCGCTGGTCGAACGCATGGGCTGGGACGCGCGGCGCATCGTCGCGGTGCCGGGCGATCTGGCCAAGCCACGCCTGGGCGTGAGCGCCGACAAGGTGGACGAGCTCAAGGGCAAGGTCCGGCACTTCTTCCACCTGGCCGCGATCTACGACCTGGCGGCCGATGGACCGAGCCAGGTACTGGCCAACGTCGAGGGGACGCGCAACGCCGTGGCGCTGGCCGAAGCCATCAGCGCCGGCTGCTTCCACCACGCCAGCTCGATCGCGGTCGCGGGGCTGTATCCGGGCACCTTCCGCGAGGACATGTTCGACGAGGCCGAGGACCTCGACCACCCCTATTTCCGCACCAAGCACGATTCGGAAAAAGTGGTGCGCGAGGAATGCAGCCGGCCGTACCGCATCTATCGTCCCGGTATGGTGGTGGGGCACTCGAAGACCGGCGAGATCGACAAGATCGACGGACCCTACTATTTCTTCGGCGCACTCAAGAAGCTGCGCGAGATGATGCCGCCGTGGATGCCGATGATCGGCATCGAGGGCGGGCGGGTGAACCTGGTGCCGGTGGATTACGTGGCCGACGCGATGGACCACATCGCGCACAAGCCCGGCCTCAACGGCGGCTGCTTCCACCTGACCGATCCGAACCCGCGCCGCATTGGCGAGGTGCTGAACCTGTTTGCCCGCGCCGGCCACGCGCCGCAGATGACCATGCGGCTGGATGCGCGGATGTTTTCGTTCGTGCCGTTCCCGATCAAGGCGACGCTGGGCAACCTGCCGCCGGTCAAGCGCTTCACCGGCATGCTGCTGCGCGACCTCGGGATTCCGAAGGAGGTGATCGGGCTGATCACCTATTCCACCCGTTTCGATTCACGCGAGACCGAGCGCGCGCTCAAGGGCAGCGGAATCAGGCTTCCCGACCTGGACGACTACGCCTGGCGCCTGTGGGACTACTGGGAACGCCATCTGGACCCGGCGCTGTTCGTCGACCACAGCCTCAAGGGCAAGGTCAAGGGCAAGGTGGTGCTGATCACCGGCGGCTCCTCGGGCATCGGCAAGGCCACCGCGCTGAAGGTCGCCGCGGCCGGGGCCACGACGATCATCGTGGCGCGCGGCGAGGAGGAGCTCTTTGCCACCCGCGACGAGATCCTCGCGGCGGGTGGCACCTGCCACGCCTACACCTGCGATCTGGCCGACATGGCCTCGTGCGATGCGCTGGTGGACAAGGTCGTCGCCGAGCACGGCGGCGTGGATGTGCTGGTGAACAACGCCGGACGCTCGATCCGGCGCTCGATCGAGCTGTCCTACGACCGCTTCCACGACTTCGAACGCACCATGCAGCTCAACTACTTCGGTTCGCTGCGGCTCATCATGGGCTTCCTGCCGAAGATGACCGAGCGCCGGCGCGGGCACATCATCAACATCAGCTCCATCGGCGTGCTGGCCAACTCGCCGCGCTTCTCGGCCTATGTGGCCTCCAAGGCGGCGCTGGATGCCTTCAGCCGCTGCGCGCAGGGCGAGCTTTCGGGCAAGGGCATCATGTTCACCACGATCAACATGCCGCTGGTGAAGACGCCGATGATCGCCCCGACGAAAATGTACGACAGCGTGCCCACGCTCACGCCGGACGAGGCGGCGGATCTCGTCGTGCAGGGCATCATCGAGCGGCCCAGCCGTATCGCCACGCGCCTTGGCATCTTCGCCAGCGTGGTCAACGCGTTGGCTCCGAAGGCTTACGAAGTGGTGATGAGCACCGCGTTCGAGCTGTTCCCCGACTCGGCCGCTGCCAAGGGCCTCCCGGGCGCGCGCGAGAGCGATGCGCCGCAGGCCACCAGCGAGCAGATCGCCTTTGCGGCGCTGATGCGCGGGGTGCACTGGTAGGCGCAGGGCGGGTTCCCGCAGCAGAAAAAATCGGGCCCGCCATGTGCGGGCCCGATGCGTATGGCGCTGCGGCAGCCGCCGTCAGCGCAGCGGAGCGGATTCGAATCCGTCGGAGAAGATGGCTTCGGCCACCGCTGCGCAGTCCACGTCCACGTTGGTGACATTCGCCGCGCCCACGATGCCGTTCGGGTTGGACACCGTGCACGCCTGCCCGGTTGGCTGGGTGTGGACGGTGACCGCATAGGCGTCGCCCGAGGGCAGGCCGGGGGCGAAGGCGTAGAGGCCGTTGCTGCTGCGCGACAGGGTCAGGTTGCCGTTGAGCTGGAGCACCAGGGTGCCCGCCGTCATCCCGCGGATCCGCCCACCGATGCTGTAGCTCTGCGGCGGGATGTCGGCACAGTTCACCGCGACGTTGGTGACGTTGGCTCCGGCGATGGTGCCGCTGCCGTGGGCGATCGAACAGGTCTGCCCGCCGGGCGCGCTGTTCAGCGTCACGGCGTAGGGCGTCCCGTTGGCGAGCGGGGTGGGGAAGGTGAAGACACCGTCCGTTGGAACCGCCAGCGCCGCGCCGCCGTTGAGCCGCAGGCTCAGGCCGCTGCCGGAGGTGCCGCTGGCCGCACCGCCCACGGAATAGGATTCCACGGGGTTCACGGTGAGCGAGACGGGAACCTCGAACGCCGGGTTGAGGGGATCGCTGCTGTCGACGCACAGCCTGGCACCGTAGCTGCCGGCCGCCAGCAGCGCGGCGTCGGCGGTCACCGTGATCTGCGTCGAACCGCCGTTCGACACACTGCCGCTGGCGGGCGTCGCGTCGAGCCAGGCCACCGCGCCGGGGCTGGCGCAGCTGGCGGGAGCGGTGGTGACCAGATAGTCCAGCGTGCTGCCCGGGCCGCCACCGTTGCCGAGGGTCAGCGCGGCGCTGGCCGAGCTGCCGGCATTGGCGCTGAGGCTGATCGACGCGGGCGTGAGGCTGGCGACCGGATCGGGAATGGTGCCGGCGATGGGGGCCAGCGTCTGCAGCGTGTAGCCTGCCGGCGATCCGGATTCGGCCACGCGCAGCTCGCTGATCGAGGCGACAGGCGGGCGGTTCGCGGTGATCGAAAAAGCATAGAGGGTGCCCCAGTCGAGCGTTGCGCCGGCGGGTGCGGTCCACGAAAGCTGGCCGCCGGTGCTGCTGGCGATCCAGTCGTTGCCGGCGTCCAGGTCGCCGTCGCTGAACCACAGATCGGTGATCGTGGCGTCGCTCGGCACCGGCAGGCTGAAGCGGTCGAAGCCGGTGCTGCTCAGCACCCGCAGGTTGGGCTCGCTGCCCTGCATGACGGCGCGCGAGAAGTCGAGGTTGTGCAGGGCGTAGTCGTAGCGCCAGGTGCCGTTGCCCAGATCGGTGGCGCGCACCGCGAGTTTGGCGCGGCCCTCGGGCGTATCCAGCTCGACGTTGGCCACCTGGGTGCCGGCCGGCACGCTTTCACTCACCCATCGGTCCGTGACCGAGCCGAGCTTGAAGTCGGAATAGCCCAGGTTCCAGGCCGATCCGCTCCAGGTCGGCGTGGCCACGACCGAGGCCTGCGAGTTGTAGATGTTGATATCGTCGCGCGCGATGTACCAGGAGTCGAACAGATAGGTCGCGCCGGGGTTCTTGGTGGCGCTGATCTGCGGCTCGTGGACGACCATGCGGCGAACGTAGCCGTCATTGGCAGGTTGTGGGTTGGTGTTGCTGCCGACGCAGCCGGGATCGAAGATCGAGCCGCAGCGGCCCCACAGGCCCCGGGTCGGGACGATTTCGCTGCGGAAGGACAGGTCGCCGTTGGCGTCGTTGTTGCCGGAACTGTAGGTGTCCGAACAGCCGCGCCCGAGGATGTGGCCGTCGTGGTATTCACCGGGTTCACAGCCGCCGTTGGTGGTGAGCCAGGCGTGCTTGACCCCGGAGCGGGCGATCTGTTCGATACGGCCGTTGGCGTTGATGCGGTACAGGTTCCAGATCAGATAGGGATGCTGATCGTTGCCGTGCGGCGCGAGGTTGCCGCTGAACTTCTGCCGCCACGGGATATCCGCGCCCCACAGCGCGGCGCTGGTGCCCAGCGCGCCCTGGTTGGGGACCGTGACGCCGCTACTGCCGTTGTTGCGGTTGTTGCGCAGGGTCGAACTGGGGGCGAATACCACGCGCCCGTTTCCATCGGGACCGGTCGCGCCGTCCTGGCGCATGCGGCTGAGCGACATCGATTGCATGAACAGATCGGCCTGATAGACCGTGCCGGCGGGTTGGCCGGGAACCGAATCGCCGTGCCAGTGGCTGGGAACGGGGTCGGCGGCCGGCTGCAGCGCGCTGTTGGGGCCGTCGGCCACCAGCAGGTCGGTGAGGATTTCCAGGTCCGCCACGGGCTGGTGCGCCATGTGCGGGGCACCGAGGCGCTCGGCGAGCTGCCAGGAAATGCGCATGTCTGCGGTGTAGATCGCCAGAACGTGGCCCTGGCCGACGATCTCGTACATCAGCCGGTCGATGTAGAACCAGGCCTTGCCGTCCTGGCTGACGACGTCCAGGAACATCGGGTCGAGCGGACTGGGCTGGAGGCGGAAATCGGTGAGGTCGATCGTGCCGGCGTCGTTGGGCAGGGTGATGAGGTAGCCGCCTTCCACCTGCAGCGAGCCGCCGGTGAATCCGTCGAACTGGTGCTGGTGGGTGCGGAACTGGATGCTGCCGCTGCGGCGCATGGAGAAGAGATCGCCCACTGCGGCCTGGCGCAACCCGATGCCGTTGTCGGTCAGGCGCGGTGAGTCGAGCGGCAGGCTGCGTTCCGGGGTGCCGATGACGGCACCTTCGTCCTGCAGGTACTGGCTCCAGCGCAGCACCACCGAGCCGCCCCAGGCCGCCCATTGGGTTTGCGCGGCGGTGGCTTTCGACGTGGGCGACGCCTTGGCGTCGGCGGCATGTCCCGCAGCCGATGCCAGCGCCAGGGAAAATGCAAGGGGAATCAACATGATGTATTTCATCGGGTCACTGCCTGCTGGGAACAAGTGGCGTATCCGTCCGGCTTGCGGAACTCCGGGCGGTGCGCATTCGGGGGGCTATTCAAAGCCGTCGCGGAAGATTTCCGTCGGAACCGCAAGATGGATGCTTTGCATCAGTTCGGGCGGTGACTTGCCGTAGGTTTCCCACAGCGCGTGCATGAACTGGCCGCGCGTCTGGTCCTTGGGGCCGACCACGGCGGGGCGGTTGGGGCCGCCGGCGCACAGGAGGTTTTCGCCGGCAAAGCCGCGTTCGACCGCCTGGTTGCGCAGGAACTCGATGTATTCCCGGCTCGAGGTCTGATAGTAGAGCCGCGCCGTGACGGTGAACGGGGCCTGCGCGCCGGCCGGCAGCGTGACGACGTAGTCAGCCTGATCGTGGTTCACCAGCACGCCGCTGCCGGGCGTGGTTTCCGGGTAGACGTGCGCGACCGGCCGCAGCTGATAGCCGTTCGGATCGACGGCGGTGGCGGGGCGAAAGCCCAGCGGCGGAATGCGGTTGTCCTTGACCACGCAGTCGTTGAGGGCGAAGTGGAAGATGGGGCGACCCTGGTCGTCCTTCACGTCGCAGGTGCCGGTGCCGTTGCGGTTCCAGATGCCCTGCAGCACCTCGTAGACGCGCGCCTGCGGATCCTGGTCGAGCGTGGCGCTGGCGATGTCGTAGGCGGCGCTTTCGAACACCAGCGCACCGGCGGCATCCTTCACCTGCAGGTTCAGCCACATGCGCCGCCCTTCGCCGTAGCCGCTGGGGAGCTTGTGGCCGGAGCGGTTGGTGACCGTGATGCGCGCGCCCAGACTGCCGGGCGTGGTGGTGGTCGGCGCGGTGTAGGCCGTGAGCGTGGCCTCCAGTGCGGCGGCCGAGGCGAGCATTTCGCGCGCCCACGCCACGGTATTGCCCAGTTCGTCCTGGCGACCGATGCCGCCGTTCGAGCCTGGAATCGACGTGGTATCGGAGTATTCGCCGCGGATGATCTGCGGGATCCAGGTGTTGCCGCCCGCGAAGGCGTGGACCGGCAGGTTGCCGGTGCGGGGCGGCCCGCCAACGGCGGCAGTGGCGTTCGGATCCTGGCTGTCGGGCATGTGGCAGCTCTGGCAGGGACGTTCGTTGGCACCGCCGGGCTGGGCGTAGGCGCTCTGCTCCCACTCGCTGTAGGTGCGCTCGATCGGGAAGGGTTGGCCGGTGTCGGTGCCGTCGTCGAGCTTGAGGGCCTTGAATGGACCGTTGCCGAGGTCCGGCGAGGAGACGTCATGGCAGCTTCCGCAGACCGCGCCGTCGGCATGGAAGGCGGACTGCGCCCAGGGGTGCGGCGGCTGGAAGGACCCGGAGTAGGTGTATGGACCGCGCCGGCAGGGTTCGCCACCGTCGCCGTTGCACTCGGTATCGTCCACCCAGGCATCGCCGTTGCCGATCCGGACCGGTTCGCCGTTGGGCCCTTCGGGCGAGAGGCGGTGGCAGTAGTGGCACGCCACGCCTTCGTAATCGTTGTTGAAGTCGGCCGAGTCCAGCGTGCCTTCCAGCAGGCAGCCGGCCGCGCCCTTGGCCGGATCGGAGACCTGTCCGCCGCCGCCGGTCTTGGAGACCCGGCCGCCGTACCAGCCGGCCGGCGTATGGCAGCGCAGGCAGAAGTCGCCGACGCCGGGAACATCCGCGTTGGCCACGTCGAGTGCCGCCCAGAACAGCGGGTCGCGCATGGCCTGGGCCATCATCGATCCACCCCAGGTGGATGCGGGCCGGTACTGCTGCTGGCTGCTGTTCGCCGCGCCGTGGCAACCGCCACACGATCCGGCAGGCTGCAGCGGAAACAGCAGCCCCGGCTGGGTGCCGTGCGGGGTGAAGTCCGTGCCGCCGACGGGCGACAGCAGGTTCGCGACCGACCACCAGTTCGGTGCGGATTCGGCCCGGGCCGTGAGCGTCCCGAGTGCGAGTATCAGCACAATTGAAACAGGCAGGAACCTTGGATCAGGCATCGATGGCGTCACACGGCAGCCCCGGTGGGCGGACGACCTCTGTTGGACGCCTCCGGGGGAAACGGCGTCGCATCGTGAACGCGGCCGAGTCTAGTGGCAACTGGATCGCATCGTCATGTGCAGTCGCGCAACGGCAGGCACCTTGAGTGGAATGACGGCGCGGACGGTTACACTGCGGCCCTGCGTGCGTCCTGACGCTGCGGTCCGGCCGATCCGGCCCGGTTCGCGACGAACCCGCGGCCCGCGTTGCGGTCTGACGCCCGGGCGCACGCCGACTCCCCCGATCTGATCCGGATACCGCAATGAATCCCTTTACCTGGCCGTTTCGAGCGCAATTCGCCTTTGGTGCCCTCGCCTGCGCGGCGCTCCTGGGCTATGCGATCTACTCCCAGTACCAGCTTTTCCTCGATCCCTGCCCGCTGTGCATCTTCCAGCGCGTGGTGTTCATCGCCATGGGCATCGTCTTCCTGCTGGGCTTCCTGCACGGTCCCAAGGGCTGGGGGCGCAAGGTCTACGGCACGCTGGTGTTCTTCATCGGCATGGTCGGCGTCGGCATCGCGGGTCGCCACGTCTGGCTGCAGCACCTGCCGCCGGATCAGGTGCCGGCCTGCGGTCCGGGCCTGGAGTACATGCTGCAGGCGTTCCCGATGCAGAAGGCCCTGTCCATGGTGTTCACGGGATCGGGCGAATGTGCCAAGGCGGACTGGTTTTTCCTGGGCCTGTCGATGCCGGCCTGGACCCTGATCTGGTTCGCCTTCCTGGCCCTGGGCGCGCTCTGGGCCGGGTTCCGCCGGCGCTGAGCGCCGCGCGGGCGCGCCGTGGCGCGCTGTGGCATGATGGCGCACCGCAACATTTTTCCGGAAACCGCCATGAGCGCTGCCGAGAATCGCCCCGAACCCGTCCGTGACGCCGAGCGCTGGTCGCCGGAGTCGTGGCAGGGTTTCCCGGCGCTGCAGCAGCCGGTCTATCGCGATGCGGAGGCGCTGGCCGCGGCCAAGGCCGAGCTGTCCCGGCTGCCGCCGCTGGTGACCTCGTGGGAAGTCTTCGAGCTCAAGCGCCAGCTCGCCGAGGCGCAGGAAGGCAAGCGCTTCCTGCTGCAGGGCGGCGATTGCGCCGAAAGCTTTTCCGACTGCGATTCGACCATCATCTCCAACCGCCTCAAGGTGCTGCTGCAGATGAGCGTGGCCCTGGTCTACGGCCTGCGGCTGCCGATCATCCGGGTCGGTCGCTTCGCCGGCCAGTACGCCAAGCCGCGCTCGGCCGACACCGAAACCCGCGACGGGGTGACCTTGCCCTGCTATCGCGGCGAACTGGTGAATGACGCCGCGTTCACCGCGCAGGCGCGCGAACCCGAGCCGCGCCGCATGATCAAGGCCCACGCGCGTTCGGCGATGACGATGAACTTCGTGCGTGCGCTGATCGAGGGTGGTTTCGCCGATCTGCACCACCCCGAATACTGGGATCTGGACTGGATGCGGCATTCGCCGCGCGCGGCCGACTACCAGCACATGATCAACGCCATCGGCAGCGGCGTGCGCTTCATGGAAACGCTGTCGGGCACGCGCATCCACAACGTCAACCGCGTCGATTTCTTCACCTCGCACGAGGCGCTGCTGCTGCCTTACGAGGAATGCCTCACCCGCCAGGTGCCGCGCCAGTGGGGCTGGTTCAACCTCGCCACGCACTTCCCGTGGATCGGCCTGCGTACCGCCGACATCGACGGAGCGCACGTGGAATACATGCGCGGCCTGCGCAATCCGATCGCGGTCAAGGTGGGCGCATCCGGCTCGCCGGACGACCTGATCCGCCTGATCGATCGCCTCAACCCGGAAAACGAGCCGGGCCGCCTGACCCTGATCCACCGCATGGGGCGTGCCGGCATCGCGCGCGGCCTGCCGCCATTGCTGGACGTGGTCAGGCGCGAAGGCCGGCGGGTGCTGTGGGTGGCCGATCCCATGCACGGCAATACCGAGAACACCACGGTTGGCGTCAAGACCCGCCGCTTCGAGAACATCTTCGGCGAGCTGGAGCTGGCCTTCGACCTGCACGCGGCCGAAGGCACGCGCCTGGGCGGCGTGCACCTGGAGCTGACCGGCGAGAATGTCACCGAATGCCTGGGCGGTGCGCGCGACCTCACCGAAGCCGACCTGGCCCGGGCCTACCGCTCCACCGTCGATCCGCGCCTCAACTACGAGCAGTCGCTGGAGCTGGCGATGCTGATCGTGCGCAAGCGCGGCGTGGTGCCGGTTCCGCTCTGAGTCCCCGACGAAGATTTCGCGGGCCGGATCAACAAGGTGCCGGGGGGCGGAAGAAGTCCGGCAAGGGCACGGGCTGGCCGCTCGTGCGGTCGATCCAAACCAGCACCACGTGGCCGTCGGCGTGCAGGACCCGGCCATCGGCGGACTCGATGCGGTGCTCGATGGTCAGGCTGGTGTTGCCGATGCGGCTGATTTTCTGGGTGACGACGAGTTCGGCCGGCCAGCCGATCGGTGCCCGGTAGTTGAGCTGCACCGCAGCCATCACCGGCGCCGCGCCCATCGCGTCCCAGTCGCTGGTGAAGGTGTGCAGCCACTGCACCCGGGTTTCCTCCAGATAGCGCAGATAGCTGGCGTTGTTGACGTGGTTGTAGGCGTCCAGGTCACCCCAGCGAACCGCGATGCGGAACTGGAACTCGGACTGCGCGGGCGCGGTGTCGGTCATGCGGATTTCCTCGTTGCAGCGAGCAGCGGGGCAAGGAACTGCCCGGTATGCGATGCCGGGGTGGCGGCGATGGTTTCCGGGGTTCCGGCGGCGAGGATCGTGCCGCCGCGGTGCCCGCCTTCCGGCCCAAGATCGACGACCCAGTCGGCGGTCTTGATGACATCCAGGTTGTGCTCGATCACCACCACGGTATTGCCGTCGTCGCGCAGCCGGTGCAGCACGGCCAGGAGCTGTTCGATGTCGTGGAAGTGCAGGCCCGTGGTCGGTTCGTCCAGAAGATACAGGGTGCGGCCGGTGTCGCGGCGCGAGAGCTCCTTCGACAGCTTCACCCGCTGCGCTTCGCCGCCCGAGAGCGTGGTGGCCGGCTGGCCGAGCGTGATGTAGGAAAGCCCGACCTGCACCAGGGTTTCGAGCTTGCGCGCCAGCGCGGGCACCGGCTGGAACAGCGCCAGCGCGTCTTCCACGGTCATGTCCAGCACGTCGTGGATGGTGTGGCCCTTGTAGGTGATGTCGAGGGTTTCGCGGTTGTAGCGTTTGCCGTGGCACACGTCGCAGGGCACGTAGACGTCGGGCAGGAAGTGCATTTCGACCTTGATCAGCCCGTCGCCCTGACAGGCTTCGCAGCGCCCGCCCCGGACGTTGAAGCTGAAGCGCCCCGGCCCGTAGCCGCGCGCGCGCGCCTCGGGCACCTGGGCGAACAGTTCGCGCAGCGGGGTGAACAGCCCGGTGTAGGTGGCCGGGTTGGAGCGCGGCGTGCGGCCGATCGGGGCCTGGTTGATGTCCACCACCTTGTCGAACTGTTCGAGCCCGTCGATCCGGTCGAACGGTGCCGCGGTCTGGGTCGAGGCACCGTTGAGCGCGGTGGCCGCGAGCGGATGCAGGGTATCGTTGACGAGCGTCGACTTGCCCGAGCCGGACACGCCGGTGATGCAGGTGAAGCGCCCGACCGGGATTTCCAGATCGACCGACTTGAGGTTGTTGCCGCGCGCGCCGGTGAGGCGCAGCCACGCATCGGGTTCCGGCGGATGGCGCGCCGGCACGGCGATGGCGCGCTGTCCGGAGAGGAACTGGCCGGTGATCGAGCGCGGGCTGGCGAGGATGTCCGCGAGTCGGCCCTGCGCCACCACCTCGCCGCCGTGGATGCCGGCACCCGGACCGATGTCGACGATGTGCTCGGCCAGCCGGATGGCGTCTTCGTCGTGCTCCACCACGATCACCGTGTTGCCCAAGTCGCGCAGACGCTCCAGCGTGCCCAGGAGGCGCGCATTGTCGCGCTGGTGCAGGCCGATGGAGGGTTCATCCAGTACGTACATCACGCCGACCAGTCCCGCGCCGATCTGGCTCGCCAGCCGGATGCGCTGGGCCTCGCCGCCGGAGAGCGAGTCGGCCTGGCGGTCGAGGGTCAGGTAGTCCAATCCCACGTCGACCAGGAAGCGCAGGCGCTCGCGGATTTCCTTGACGATGCGCCGCGCGATCTCACCGCGCCAGCCGTCCAGCGCGAGGTCGGCGAAGAAGGCGCTGGCCTCGTCGATCGGCAGCGCGGTGAGCGAGGGCAGGGTGCGGTCGGCCACGAACACGCTGCGCGCGGAGCGGTTGAGGCGCTGGCCATCGCAGTCCGGGCAGGGGCGGTTGCTGATGTACTTGGACAGCTCCTCGCGCACCAGCGAGGATTCGGTTTCGCGGTAGCGCCGCTCCAGGTTCGGAACGATGCCCTCGAAGCGGTGCCTGCGCTGGCTGCGCGATCCGGCTTCGGTGACATAGGTGAAGCTGATCTGCTCCTCGCCGCTGCCGTGCAGCACGACGTTGCGCACCTTTTCCGGCAGTGCGCGCCAGGGCGTGTCGAAATCGAAGTCGTAGTGCCTGGCCAGCGCGGCGATGAGCTGGAAATAATAATGGTTGCGCCGATCCCAGCCGCGCACCGCGCCGGCGGCCAGACTCAGCTCGGGATGGGTGACCACGCGCGCCGGGTCGAAGTACTGGGTCACGCCCAGCCCGTCGCAGCCGGGGCAGGCTCCCATCGGCGCATTGAAGGAAAACAGGCGCGGCTCCAGTTCGGGCAGGGCGTAGTCGCACACCGGGCAGGAATAGCGCGAGGAGAAGAGCTGCTCGGGTGCCGATGCATCGTCCATGTCCGCCACCCGCGCCAGGCCGTCGCCCAGGCGCAGCGCGGTCTCGAAGGATTCGGCCAGGCGCTGCTTGATGTCCTCGCGCGGGCGGAAGCGGTCGATCACCGCCTCGATGGTGTGCTTGACCCGCAGCGCGAGCTTGGGCGGGTCGTCCAGCTCGATCACCTCGCCGTCCACCCGCGCGCGCACCAGTCCCTGCGCACGCAGCTGCTCGAACACCTGCACGTGCTCGCCCTTGCGCTCGCGCACCACCGGGGCCAGCAGCATCCAGCGCTTTTCCGGATCGAGCGCCAGCGTGGCATCGACCATCTGGCTGACGGTCTGCGCCTCCAGCGGGAAGCCGTGGTCGGGGCAGCGCGGCGTGCCGACGCGCGCATACAGCAGGCGCAGGTAGTCGTAGACCTCGGTGATCGTGCCCACGGTCGAGCGCGGGTTGTGCGAGGTCGACTTCTGCTCGATCGAAATGGCCGGCGACAGGCCCTCGATGTGGTCGATGTCGGGCTTGTCCATCACCGAGAGGAACTGGCGCGCGTAGGACGACAGCGATTCCACGTAGCGGCGCTGGCCCTCGGCATAGATCGTGTCGAAGGCGAGCGAACTCTTGCCCGAGCCGGACAGCCCGGTGATGACGATCAGGCGGTTGCGCGGCAGGTCGAGGTCGATGTTCTTGAGGTTGTGCGTGCGCGCACCGCGCAGGCGGATGGTGTCCATGCCGGGTAGGAAGCCTGAGGCGACCAGGCAGTCTAGCAGTCGCGATGCGCTGCAATCTGGGGACGGAAGCGCACCTGATCAACACCGCCGCCCGAAGCGCGCAGGCCGATCGTCGGAGCGGGCGGGTTTGACGCGGCGACCGGCGGCAGCGATAATTCACGGCTCCCTGCGCGTTTGCGTGTCGTGCGCGGGAGGCTACCCTTCCGGGCGTTCGTCCGGTTCGAGAATAACTACAGAGGTAAAGTATGTCGTATGCAGTCATTGTGACGGGCGGCAAGCAATACCGCGTGATGCCGGGCGAGACCCTGCGCGTGGAGAAGCTGGATGCCGAGGTCGGTGCCACGGTCGATTTCGACCAGGTGCTGCTCGTGGGTACGGGTGAGGACGTCCGCATCGGTGATGCGGTGAACGGGGCCAAGGTCACGGCCACGATCAAGAGCCATGGCCGCGCGGACAAGATCCGCATCATCAAGTTCCGCCGCCGCAAGCACCATCGCAAGCAGATGGGCCACCGTCAGCACTACACCGAGATCCAGATCACCGGCATCGCCGGCTGATCCCAGGCACAGGAGACACGAGCCATGGCACACAAAAAGGCAGGCGGCAGCACCCGCAACGGCCGCGATTCCAATCCCAAGTACCTGGGCGTGAAGGTGTTCGGTGGCCAGGCCATCGACGCCGGCAACATCATCGTGCGCCAGCGCGGGACGCAGTTCCATCCGGGTCCGGGCGTTGGCCTCGGGCGCGACCACACCCTGTTCGCCCTGGTCGACGGCACCGTCGAGTTCTCGGTCAAGGGTCCGAACAGCCGCCGCACGGTCAGCGTCGTTTCGGCCTGACCGCCCCCTGCGGCACCACGGAAAACCCCGCTGCGGCGGGGTTTTTTGTGGGGGTGAGAGTGAGTAATCGGGAATCGAAACGACGTCGGGTTTCCCGCGTCGTCGCGCCCGCACCACTTCCGCACCCCGTCACGCTACGCTTCACCAATCCCGAATCCCCAATCCCGGCTCCTACCCCATGAAACTCGTCGACGAAGCAGACATCCTGGTCAAGGCCGGTGACGGCGGGAACGGTTGCGTCAGCTTCCGCCGCGAGAAGTTCATTCCCAAGGGCGGGCCGGACGGTGGTGACGGCGGCAGCGGCGGCAGCGTCTGGCTGGTGGCCGACGAGAACCTCAACACCCTGGTCGACTTCCGCCACCAGCGCCGCTTCCAGGCGCAGCGCGGCGAGGACGGCATGGGCCGGCAGATGTACGGCCGCGGCGGCGAAGACATCGAGATCCGCGTGCCGGTCGGCACCGTGGTCATGAACCTGGCCACCGATGAGGAGATCGGCGACCTGGTGCGGCACGGCCAGCGGCTCAAGGTGGCCGAGGGCGGCCGTGGCGGGCTGGGGAACATGCACTTCAAGAGTTCCACCAACCGCGCGCCGCGCCAGTCCACGCCCGGAGCCCCCGGCGACGAGCGGGAGCTGCGGCTGGAGCTGAAGCTGCTGGCCGACGTCGGCCTGCTGGGCTTTCCCAACGCCGGCAAGAGCACTTTCATCCGCGCCGTGTCGGCGGCCACCCCGCGCGTGGCGGACTATCCCTTCACCACCCTCTATCCGAACCTGGGCGTGGTCAGCATCGCGCGCGACCAGAGCTTCGTGGTGGCCGACATTCCCGGCCTGATCGAGGGTGCGGCCGAAGGCGCGGGCCTGGGCATCACCTTCCTCAAGCACGTGCAGCGCACCCGCATCCTGCTGCACCTGGTCGACGTGGCCCCGTTCGAGCTGGATCGGGACCCGGTCGAGGTGATCACCGGGGAAGTGCGGACGATCGAGTCCGAGCTGGCGCGCTTCGATCCGGCGCTGCTGGAGAAGCCGCGCTGGCTGCTGCTCAACAAGATCGACCTTCTGCCCGAAGACGAACGCGCGGCGCGCGTCGACGCGGTGCTCGCGGCGCTGGGCTGGACCGCGCCGGCGTTCGCCATTTCGGCCATCGCCAAGGACGGTACCTGGAGCGTCTGCCAGCGACTCATGGAAGCCCTGGATGCGCTGCGCGCGCAGGAGCGCGAGGCCGTCGCTGACCGGGCGCAGGACCGGGAGGCGGACGCGGAAGGGCCGATTGGCACCGTCGGCGATGGTGACTGACAGCCGCATCGCGCGTGCCGCGGGCGTATCCGCAGGCGCGGGCGTCCGCGCGATGCCCCGGATCGGCCACCGTTTCGCCATGCGCGCGAGGCAAAAAACAAGGCCGGCGAATGCCGGCCTTGCAGGATTTTCCGAGTCTGCCGGGTGCCGGTCAGGCGGCGTTGATCGCGCGGATGCGCGCGGTCAGGCGGCTCTTGTGACGGGCAGCCTTGTTCTTGTGGATCAGGCCGCGGGAAGCGTAGCGATCAAGGATGGGCTCGGCCGCCTTGTAGGCGTCCTGGGCACCGGTCGCGTCGTTGGCCTGGATGGCCTTGAGCACCTTCTTCACATAGGTGCGCAGCATCGAGCGCTGGCTGGCATTGCGGGCATTGCGGTCGACGGCCTGGCGGGCGCGCTTCTTCGAGGATTTGATGTTGGCCAAGGGAGTGCTCCTGGGGATTCGGGTGGCAGATTCGGGAAAAGACCGCTAATTATGGTGATTTCCAGCGCTTTCGTCAATTCATCGGGGGTGTCGTGAGCCGCGGCGGGGGGCTGTTCCGTTCAACCGCCGTGTTCGGCGCGATGACGCTGCTCTCGCGCCTGGCGGGCTTTGCCCGCGACGTGATCCAGGCGCGCCTGTTCGGTGCCGGCAGCCTGGTGGATGCCTTCACCGTGGCTTATCAGGTGCCCAACTATCTGCGCCGCATCTTCGCGGAAGGCTCGTTCGCCTCGGCCTTTGTGCCCGTCCTGTCCGAACTGCGCCAGAAGGGCGATGCGGCGGCGCTGAAGTCCTTCGTCGATCACGTGGCCGGCGCGCTGTGCGCGGTGCTGCTGGTGGTGACCGGCCTGGGAATGCTCGCCGCTCCCTGGATCGCGACGCTGATGGCACCGGGCTTTGCCGCCGAGCCGGGCAAGCTGGAACTCACCACCGAGATGCTGCGCATCGTCTTTCCGTACATTTTCTTCATCTCGATGACGGCGCTCGCCGGCGGCGTGCTCAACAGCTTCCAGCGTTTCGCGCTGCCGGCGCTGACGCCGGTGCTGCACAACCTCACGCTGATTGCCGCGATGCTGTGGCTGGCCTCGCGCCTGGATCGCCCGATCATGGCGCTGGCCTGGGGCGTGCTGGCCGCCGGCGCGCTTCAGATGGCGCTGCTGTGGCCAGCGCTGCGCCGCTACGGGCTGTTTCCGCGCCTGCGGCTGGATTTCCGCCATCCGGGCGTGCGCCGCGTGTTCTCGCTGATGCTGCCGACCCTGTTTTCCTCCTCGGTGGCGCAGCTCAACCTGATCGTGGGGACGATCTTTGCCTCGCTCCTGGCCGAGGGCAGCCGCGCCTACCTTTATTATTCGGATCGGCTGGTGGAGCTTCCGCTGGGGCTGTTCGGGGTGGCGCTGGGTACGGTGATCCTGCCGCACCTCTCGCGCCGCCATGCCGATACCGATGCCGCCGGCTTCAGCGCCTCGCTTGACTGGGGCCTGCGCACCGTCCTGCTGGGCGCGGTGCCGGCCGCGCTCGGCCTGCTGTTCCTGGCCGAGCCGCTGGTGGCCACGATCTACCAGCGCGGCGAGTTCAGCGCCGAAGCCGCGCGGATGACCGCGATGAGCCTGTCCGCGATGAGCCTGGCGATCCCGGCCTTCATGCTGTCCAAGGTGCTGGCACCGGCGTTCTACTCGCGCCAGGACACGAAGACCCCAATGCGCGCGGCGATCATCACGGTGGTGCTGAACATTTCGCTGATGACCGCCATCGTCACGCCGCTGTGGCGCTACGGGGTGTACGGGGCGCACGCGGGAATCGCGCTGGCGACGGCGCTGGCGGGTATCGGCAATGCCTTCCTGCTGTGGCGCTACCTGCGCCGCGACGGCGTGTGGACGGCGGCACCGGGCTGGGGCAGGGTGCTGCTGCGCATCGCCGTGGCCGGCGTGGCCATGGTGGCGGTGCTCATCGCGCTGCGGATTGGGCCGTGGGACTGGCGCGCGCTGCACGGCGCGACGCGCTGGCTGTGGCTGGCGCTGGTCATCGCCGCAGGTGCCGGAACCTACGCCGTGGCGCTGCTGGCGTTCGGCTGGCGGCCGCGCGAACTGCGGCATTCGGATTGAGGACGCAATGAGCGCGTTTCCCTCGCTGGTCGACGCCGCCGAACGGCGCATCGACAATTTCCTGCCGCTGCGCCATCTGGCTGCGTGGCTGGTGATCTACGGGCACAGCTATCCGCTGGGCAACAACGTCCTGGAACAGAAGGACGTGCTTCACGCCTGGCTGCCGGGGTTTTCGATCAGCCGCTGCGCCGTGTTCCTGTTCTTTGCGATCAGCGGCTACCTGCTGACCTCCAGCCTGCTGCGCCATCCTTCGGTGCTGCGCTACGCCTGGCATCGGGTGCTGCGCATCTATCCCGCGTATCTGGTATGCCTGCTGCTGTGCGTGCTGGCGCTGGGCGCGTGCTTCACGAGCTGGCCGCTGGCCGACTATTTCCTTGCACTGGAAACCCGGGAACATCTGCGCCACAACCTGATGCCGACAAGCTTCGTCTGGACCCTGCCGGGCGTGTTCGAGAGCAATCCCTATCCGGGCGTGGTGAATGGTTCGCTCTGGTCGCTGGGGCTGGAGGTGCGCTGGTACTTCTGGCTCGGCCTGCTGCTGGCCCTGGGCATGGTGCGCCGCCGGCGCGCATTCACCGTCGTGGTGGGGGCATGGCTGCTGCACGCCGCATGGCAATCGATCCAGGGTGTGCCCGATCCGCTCGGCTATCGCGCGCTGGCGCAGACCTTCCTGCTGGCGGCGCTCGCGGCGCAGTGGGGGCGGTACCTGCGGCCCTCGCATCGGTGGGCGATGACGGCGCTGGTGCTGCTGTGGCTGGCCCGCGCAGGCGACTGGATCGCCCTGGCGATGCCGCTGGTGGCGGTACTGTTCACGCTCTGGGTGGCCTACCGCCTGCCGCGGCTGTGCTGGCCGGGAAACCGCGACTACTCCTACGGCATCTTTCTCTATGGATTCCCGGTGCAGCAGGCGGTGATGGCGACCTGGCCGTCGCTTTCACCAACGGCACTGTGCGTGGTCTCCACGGTGCTGGTGCTGCCGCTTGCGCTGGCGTCCTGGCATCTGGTCGAGCGGCCGGCGCTGCGCTGGGGCACGTCGCGGCGGCCAGTGCGGCAGGCCGCGATCCGCGCTGCCGGCGCCGAAGGCGGCTGAAGCCGTCCGAACGGACGAATCGGCGAAGGTATACTTGCGCATTTTCCACCCGGCCGACGCGTTGCACGCGCGCGGCGCGCCCACCTGCGAGTGAATCTGTGACCGCCCCCGGCGTTGACTTCCGCCTGTTCCGCGACATCGACGGCGTCCCTCTGTGTCCTTCAGGCAGCGTGGTGTGCATCGGTGCGTTCGACGGATTGCACCTGGGGCACCGCGCCCTGATCGAGGCGGCGCGCGCGTCGGCGCGGGCGCGCGGTCTGCCGCTGGTGGTACTGAGCTTCGAACCGCTGCCGCGCGAGTTTTTCGCGCAGGGTGCCAAGCCGCCGCGGCTGGTGCTGCCGCGCACCAAGATCGACGGGCTGGCGCGCCTCGGCGCGGACGTGGTGGGCCTGCTGCGTTTCAATGCGGCGATGACGCGGATGACGCCGGAGCAGTTCGTCGCGCGCGCCGTGATGGCGCGACTGGCGGCGCGCGAGGTCTGGGTCGGGCGCGACTTCCGCTTCGGCCACGGCCGCGCGGGTGACGTGGGCGCGCTGCGGACGATGGGCGCGCGGGCGGGCTTCAGCGTCCATGCCATCGAGGACGTGACGATCAACGGCGAGCGCGTGTCCAGCTCGCGCATCCGCCAGGCGCTGGTGGCGGGTGAACTGGACCACGCGGCGCGGCTGCTGGGCCGGCGCTATGCGATCGACGGGCGCGTGGTGCGCGGCGCGCAGCTCGGCCGGCGGCTCGGCTATCCTACGGCAAACCTTCGATTCGGCGGAAAAACTCCAGCGTTGTCAGGAATCTACGCGACATTCGTGCATGGCGTTGGAGATTCGCCGCGCGCCAGCGTTTCCAGCCTCGGCACGCGGCCCACGGTCAATGGACGCGAGCCGCTGCTGGAGGCGCACCTGTTCGATTTCGACGGCGATCTGTACGGTCGTCGCATCGAGGTGGAGTTCGTCGCCAAGCTGCGCGAGGAGCTGAAGTTCGACGATCTGGATGCGATGGTCGAGCAGATCCATCGCGATGCCGATGATGCCCGCCGCGTGCTGGGTGCGGCAGCGGCAACAGCCTTGCGGCAGCCCGTATTCTGAGCCGGCCCGGATCGCCGGGCTGCAAGGCGGAAGGATGTGCGGCAGGCGTTAGGTGTCAGGACCACACCGTGCGGTCACCGGATCGGGCACGCGGGGTGTGACCGAGCCACCGCCGCCCGGGAAGCGGCGGCGGAGTGCTGACGCCAGAGCCGGTACCGCCGGGCGTCACGAGGCGTGCGTCACTGATTGTCCTCGATCTGCGGCACCTTTCCGCCGCCCACGCGCATGTCCTGCATGGTGCGCTCGGCGGCGGCGTTCACCATCGCCCATTCGCGCACGGTCAGGCAGTTCTTGGTCTTCATGCGGGTGCCGACCTTGGCCTCCAGCTTGCAGATGATGCGATCCGCATCGTTGTCGATCAGGATGGCGTTGATGCGCTCCTGCGCATTCACCAGTTCCACCTGATCGCTTTGGGCGAGCTTGGAGCGTTGGTCACGCTTGGTCAGCAGGCGGTTCACGCGATTCAGGTCCGTATCCACCGCCAGGCGATCGCGCTCGGCGAGGTGGGAATACTTCCCGGCCTCCATTTCCTGCCGGATCTCGGCCGCCATGGGTTCGAATTCGGCAGCGGAATCGACCGCGAACTCCCACTTTTTCTGGGTTTTCATCTCGGAGGCCAGACCAATCGATGGCACGACGAGGGTCAGGACGATGGCCGCGGCGAGACGCTGGATGAAGGTGTGGAACTTCATGGTTCTGGCTTCCTGTTTGAACGACGGGGGCGGATGTGATCCGGTTGCCTCCTGGGTTCATCCTTGACCGGCTGCCGGTTGTTTGCAGCAGAAGGATGACCAGGCGTGATCGATGGTACTAAAGCGTTACCGTGACTTCCACGCGCGCCAGTGCGGCTTCCGGCTGCGGCACGTCCGCTTGATCGGGCGTCCGGCTGAGGGGCCTTGGCCGGCGTGTCGCACGATGCCTTGGCCATGCGGTGCGCAAGTGCCCCGGCTGATGGGCGTCGCGCGACCGGTTGCCGCTGCGGAAACCGCGGCGGCATGGCTATAATCCGGCGTTCCTTTCAGTCCGCGATCCGGATGTGCCGGCCTGCTTCCGTGTCATCCGACGTCGTGATCCAGTCCGTCATCCGCCTGCGCCCGTCCCGCGATAGCCGGTCCAGTGCCTTTGGCTGGCTGCCAGCGCGATGCGTCCCGATGCCATCAATGGCCCGTACTCCGGGCCGGGCAGTGCCGCCGCGGTGCGGGGCGTGGCGGTGGTTTTCCTTATCCTAGAACCCGCATTCCGAGCAGACCCGTCCGTGAGCCGCGACTACAAAGCCACCATCCACCTTCCCGCCACCGATTTTCCGATGCGCGGCGACCTGCCCAAGCGCGAGCCATCCACGCTGGAGCGCTGGTACGGAATCGACATCCACGCGCGGCTGCGCGCGGAGCGTTCCGGCCGACCGCGCTTCGTGCTGCACGACGGTCCGCCCTACGCCAACGGCGCGATCCACCTGGGCCACGCGGTCAACAAGATCCTCAAGGACATCATCGTCAAGTCGCGCTCGCTCGACGGCATGGACGCGCCCTATGTGCCCGGCTGGGACTGCCACGGTCTGCCGATCGAACTGGCGGTGGAGAAGAAGCATGGCAAGGTCGGGGTCAAGCTCGATGCTGCCGCTTTCCGCGAGAAGTGCCGCGAGTACGCCCTGGCCCAGATCGATCTGCAGCGCGCCGACTTCAAGCGCCTGGGCGTGATCGGCGACTGGGATCATCCTTACCAGACCCTCGACCGCAGTTTCGAGGCCGGCGAACTGCGCGCGCTGGCGAAGATCGTCGGCAACGGCCACCTCGCACGCGGCGTGAAGCCGGTGCACTGGTGCTTCGACTGCGGTTCGGCCTTGGCCGAGGCGGAAATCGAATACGCCGACAAGACCTCCAGCGCGGTGGACGTGGCCTATGACGCCATCGACCCTGACGCGATGGCGGCGGCGTTCGGCGTCACCCGTGCGGATGCGGCGATCATCGCCGTGCCGATCTGGACCACCACGCCCTGGACGCTGCCGGCTTCGCTCGCGGTATCGCTCGGCCCTGAACTTTCCTACGCGCTGGTGCGCGGCGCGGATCGCGGCGGGCACCCGCTCTGGCTGGTGCTGGCCGAGGCGCTGGTGGAGGCGGCCGCAGCGCGCTACGGCATCGGCGCGCCGGAGGTCCTCGGCCGCGCGCCGGGCAGCGCGCTGGAAAACCTGCGCCTGCGCCATCCCTTCTACCCCGAGCGCGAAATCCCGATCCTGGTCGGCGACCACGTCTCGGCCGAAGACGGCACCGGCGCGGTGCACACCGCGCCCGGCCACGGCCAGGAAGACTTCGCGGTGGCGCGGAAGTGCGACCTGCTCGTGCACTACAGCGCCGCGCAGATCAACCCGGTGGGCGGCAACGGCGTGTATCTGCCGGGCACGCCGATCTTCGAGGGCCAGTTCATCTGGAAGGCCAACGACGCGGTAGTGGAACTGCTGCGCGGGAACGGCCACCTGCTGGCGTTCGAGAAGATCCGGCACAGCTACCCGCACTGCTGGCGTCACCGCACCCCGGTGGCGTTCCGCGCCACCCCGCAGTGGTTCATCTCGATGGATCAGGCCGGATTGCGCAGCGATGCGCTCGACGCGATTTCCGCCATCGGGCGCGAACGCGGCTGGTTCCCGGAGTGGGGCGAGGCGCGCATTCGTTCGATGGTGGAAGGTCGGCCGGACTGGTGCATCAGCCGCCAGCGCACCTGGGGCGTGCCGATAGCGCTGTTCGCCCACCGCCTCAGCGGCGAGCCGCACCCCGATACCGTCGCGCTGATGCGGCGCGCCGCGGATCTCGTGGAGGCCGGTGGCATCGACGCCTGGCACGCGCTTGATCCGCGCGACTGGCTGGGCGATGACGCCGAGCACTACGAGAAGGTCACCGACATCCTCGACGTGTGGTTCGATTCGGGCGTCACCCACGAGGGCGTGCTGGTGCCGCGCGGCCTGGGCAAGCCGGCCGACCTTTACCTCGAAGGCTCCGACCAGCACCGTGGCTGGTTCCAGAGCTCGCTGCTCACTGCCGTCGCCATGGACCGCGCCGCGCCCTTCCGGCAGGTGCTCACCCACGGCTTCACCGTGGACGAACACGGCCGCAAGATGTCCAAGTCGCTGGGCAACGGCATCGAGCCGCAGGAGATCCTCAAGACCCTCGGTGCCGACATCCTGCGCCTGTGGATCGCCAGCACCGACTATCGCAACGAGATGTCGCTGTCGCAGGAAATCCTCAAGCGCACGGCCGACGCCTACCGGCGCATCCGCAACACCCTGCGCTTCCTGCTCGGCAACCTGCACGGGTTCGATCCGGCGCGGCACCTGCTGCCCAACGCCGAACTGCTGCTGCTCGACCAGTGGGCGGTGCAGCGTGCCGCCGACCTGCAGCGCGAGATCAAGGCGGCCTACGGGCGCTACGACTTCCCCGCCATCGTGCAGGCGCTCAACAACTTCTGCACCGTGGACATGGGCTCGATCTACCTGGATGTCACCAAGGACCGGCTCTACACCATGCAGGAGGATTCGCGCGGGCGGCGCAGCGCGCAGAGCGCGATGTTCCGCATCGCCGATGCCGTGACGCGCCTCCTCGCGCCGATCCTGAGTTTCACCGCCGAAGAGATCTGGGGTTACCTGCCCGGCGCGCGCGAGGACAGCGTGCTGCTGGCAACCTGGCGCGAGGATCTGGATCGCATGCCGCCGGATGCCGCGCTCGGCCAGAGCGGGTTCGAGCAGCTGCTCGCGCTGCGCGAGGCGGTGACGGCAGTGCTGGAGCCGATGCGCGCCGATGGCGTCATCGGCGCTTCGCTCGCGGCCGAGGTCACGCTGTATCTCGATGATGGCCTGCTGGCGCGGCTGGCTCCGGTGGCCGACGAACTGCGCTTCTTCTTCATCACCTCGCAGCTGGTCCTGAAACCGGCCGGCGAGCGCCCGGCCGATGCGGTGAAGGCCGATGGGCTGGAGGCCTGGATCGTGGCGCGCGCCACCGAGGCCGCCAAGTGCGTGCGCTGCTGGCACTACCGCGCGGACGTGGGCCGGCACGCCGACCACCCCGAGCTGTGCGGACGCTGCGTCGAGAATGTCGAAGGTGCCGGCGAGGACCGCCGCCATTTCTGAGGCGCACGGAAAAGCAAACGAGGGCGCAGCCCCGCGTGCGCCCAATGCGCTGGCGTGGCTGGTGCTCTCGGGCCTGGTGATCTGGCTCGACGCCGTCACCAAGGGCCTGGCGCTGGAACACCTGCGCCTGGGCGAACCGGTGGCGGTGATCGACGGGCTGCTGAACTGGACCCTGGTCTACAACCCGGGCGCGGCGTTCAGCTTCCTCTCCGACGCTTCGGGCTGGCAGCGCTGGTTCTTCGCCGCGTTGGCGGTAGGCATGAGCGCGTTGCTGACCGTCTGGCTGGCCCGAACCGACCGCCGCGACTGGCGTCAGGCCGCGCCGTTCGCGCTGGTGATCGGCGGCGCGCTCGGCAACCTCGTCGATCGCCTCGTCCACGGCCACGTCATCGACTTCATCGACGCCTACTGGGGCACCGCGCACTGGCCCGCCTTCAACATTGCCGACTCCGCCATCGTCATCGGCGCGATCGGGATTGCGCTTTTCGGCCTTCTGGCGAAGGCCGGGGATTAGTGATTCGGGATTCGGGATTGGTGAGAGCGGCGCGCGGCGGGTCTTCAGTGCGTGCGCTGTATGATGGGTGATTCAACAGTCGGCACCCTCCGCAACCACATCGCGCAGCTTCCGCCTTGGCTCTTGCAAATCCCCAATCCCGAATCCCCAATCCCCGCCCATGGACATCCTTCTCGCCAATCCCCGCGGCTTCTGCGCCGGTGTCGATCGCGCCATCGAGATCGTCAAGCGCGCGCTCGAACTGTTCGGCGCGCCGATCTATGTGCGTCACGAAGTCGTCCACAACCGCTTCGTGGTCGATGACCTCAAGGCGCGCGGGGCGGTGTTCGTCGAGGAACTGGATGAAGTGCCGAACGGGGCCACGGTGATCTTCAGCGCGCACGGCGTCTCGCAGGCGGTGCGCGTCGAAGCCGAGCGGCGCGGGCTCAAGGTGTTCGATGCGACCTGTCCGCTGGTCACCAAGGTGCACCTGGAAGTCGCGCGGCAGAATCGGCGCGGGCGCGACATGGTGCTGATCGGCCACGCCGGCCATCCCGAGGTGGAAGGCACGATGGGGCAGTGGACCGCGCGCGGCGAAACCGGGCATATCCACCTGGTCGAGGGCATCGACGACGTGGCCTCGCTCATCCTGGGCCAGCCGGACAACTGCGCCTACACCACCCAGACCACGCTCAGCGTCGATGACACCCGCGACATCATCGCCGCGCTCAGGGTGCGCTTCCCCGCGATCCAGGGGCCGCGTCACGACGACATCTGCTATGCCACGCAGAACCGGCAGGACGCGGTGCGCGAGCTGGTGCGCGGTGGCTGCGATGCGGTGCTGGTGGTCGGTTCGCCCAACAGTTCCAACTCCAACCGCCTGCGCGAACTGGCCGAGCGCGAGGGTGCGGTGGCCTGGCTGATCGACAGTGCCGACGAGATCGATCCGGCCTGGGTGGCCTCGCGCCGCCGCATCGGCGTCACCGCCGGGGCGTCGGCCCCGGAAGTGCTGGTGCAGGGCGTCCTCACGCGCCTGCGTGAGCTGGGCGCACCGGTGGTGCGCGAGGTTTCGGGCGCGCGCGAGAGCATGATCTTCGCTCTGCCCAAGGAACTGCGCGAAGAGGTTCCGGGCGATTCTGCGAACCCGTCGCTTGTCGCACCGGGCGAGCTTGACTAGGCTCCGCGCACGTCTGTTCCGGAACGCTTCCATGCGCGCTTGCCTGTTGCTTTTGATCCTGCTGCTGGGCGCATGCGCCGCGACGCCCGGAAGGCCGCCGACCGCAGTGCCGGTGTCCGATGCCGGGCTCAACGCGATTCATGCGCGCATCGATGCCGCCACGGCGCGCTTCGATGACGCGCTGTCGCTCTACAAGAGCGGCGACGCGGCGGGTGCCGCTTCCGAATTCGGGACGGCTCGCGCCGAACTCGGGATGCTTGCCGATGAGTGCCTGGCGCTTGCGGGTTGCGACGTGCGCCGCGTGCTTGCGGCGCAGGATGCCCTGCTGGAGCGCCAGGGTCGCCATCTGGCCGGTGCGACCGAGGACGCGGAGCCGATCGACGCCGCGGACGCCACCCTCGCAGGCGAAGGCGATTCGCCGGTGCTGCTGGTGATGCCCGAAGCCGCGCGTACCGTGGCCATTCTCAACGGCCGCGATCTGGCGCGGGTCATCGAGGTCAACGAGCCGGTCAAGGCGGCGCTGGAAGAATGGCTGACCTGGATGCGCCCGCAGCTCCTGGACAGCTGGGAGAACTACCAGTACATGCGCCACCTGATGTTTCCGGCCTATGAAAAGACCGGCTTGCCCGAGGCGCTGCTGTTCGGCATCCTGGCCAAGGAGTCGGGCGGGCGCGTGCACGCGGTGTCGCGCGCCGGTGCCGCGGGGCCGCTGCAGTTCATGCCGGCGACCGGGGCGCGCTTCGGGCTCAACCGCGGCGGGCGCTTCGACCTGCGCTTCGATCCGGCCCAATCGGCGCGCGCCAGCGCCGAATACCTCAACGAACGCTTCGCCGAACTCAACGGCAGCCTGACCCTTGCACTGGCCGCCTACAACGGCGGCGAAGGGCGCATCGCGCGGCTGTCGGGCAAGGGCGCGCGCGACTTCTGGAGCAGCCAGGTGTTCAACGCACTGCCGGCGGAGACGCGCGAGTACGTCCCGATGGTGATGGCGGCGGCGTGGCTGTTCCTGCACCCGGAGCGTTACAACCTGAGTCTGCCGCAGCTCGATCCATCGCCCCTGCCGGTGACCCTGGAACGGGAGATGTCGATCAACGAACTGGCCGTGTGCCTGGGGCAGAGCGGCAATCCGCGCGGCTGGTTCAGGCATTTGCGCAACCTCAACCCGCGCTGGGAGGCTGGCCAGCGGCTGCCGGCGGGCACGGAGCTGGAGCTGCCGGGCGCGGCGCGCGAAGCCTACCTGCGGCAGTGCCAGGACGGCCCCTTGCTGGCCCTCAGCCGCGAACTGCACGATGCCCGCCCGCCGGTGGCACCGGCGATTGCGCGCGGTGGGACCGTTGGGGGCAGCCATGTGGTGAAGAAGGGTGACTCGCTGCATTCCATCGCGCGCAAGCACGGTTGCAAGGTGGCCACCATCGCCCGCGCCAACGCGGTGCACGGTCCCAAATACCTGATCCGACCCGGCCAGCGGCTGGAGTTGGCGGGATGTGCCAGAGGCTGATCGGCGGAACGCCCCGGTCTGAAGATACTATGGTGCGGCGGCCCCGGAGCCGCCCGAGCTGCAAGGAGCTGATGCGTGCTGGAACTGTTCAAGGCCGGTGGTTGGGTGATGTGGCCGATCGCCGGAATCTCGATACTGGCGCTGGCCATCGTGCTGGAAAGGCTCTGGACCCTGCGCCGCAAGAGCGTGCTGCCGCCCGGGCTGGGTGCGGAGGTGCGCGACTGGGCGCGGCACGCGCACCTGGACCCCAAGCATATCGACGCGCTGCGCAGCAATTCCCCACTGGGCGAGGTGCTGGCGGCCGGGCTCGACGTGCGGCGGCGTCCGCGCGAGGTGATCCGCGAGCGCATCGAGGATACCGGCCGTCACGTGATGCATCGGCTCGAACGCTTCCTCAACACCCTTGGAACCATCGCCAGCGCGGCACCGCTGCTGGGTCTGCTGGGCACGGTGATCGGCATGATGCATCTGTTCCTCGGCATCCTGGACCACGGCGTGGGCGATGTGGCGCAGCTGGCCGGTGGTATCGGCCAGGCGCTGGTGACCACCGCGTCGGGCATGTGCGTCGCCATTCCCGCGCTGGTGTTCCACCGCTACTTCCGTGGGCTGGTGGGTGCGTATGTGATCGAAATGGAGCGCGAGGCCATCGCGCTGGTCGACACGCTCGACGGCATCGCGGCACCCAAGCCCGCACCGGCCCCGACGCCGGCATCGGCCCCAGGCGCGCCCGCGCGGCGCCGGAGTTCGGCCGGATGAGGATCGGCACGCCAAGCCAGGGCTCGGACGATCTCGAAACCAGCCTGGTGCCGCTGATCGACGTGGTGCTGACGCTGATCATCTTCTTCGTCGTCACGACCACCTTCCAGGACCGGGCCGCGATGAAGGTCGCGCTGCCGGAAGCCGCCGGGCAGACGGCCGAGACGCCGAAGGATCCGCTGGTCGTGGTGGTGGATGCCGAGGGACGCTATTTCGTCGGCGGCGCGGAAGTGCTGCGCCGCGACGTGGCCTCCGTGCGCGAGGCCATCGGCAAGGTCGCGGGAGACGACAAGAACCGCTCCGTGGTCCTGCGTGCCGATGCCAAGACGCCGCACCAGGCCGTGGTGACGGCGATGGACGCGATCGGCCAGCTCGGGTTCTCCCGGCTCTCGATCGCCACCGTCCCGGCACCCGACACCAGCTCCGCCCAATGAGCCCTGGCCCGAAGGTGCCAGGCACCCGTCGCCGGCTGCTTGGCCTGGTGCGGCCGTACTGGCCGCTGTGGATCGTCGCGGGCATCGGCATGGTGTTCGATGCCGCCGCCTCGGGTGCCTTCGTCCGGCTGATCAAGCCGATGCTCGACGATCTGTTCGTGCTGCGCGATCCGGACGTGATCTTCTGGATGCCCGTGGCGCTGGTCGGGCTGTTCGTGCTGCGCGGCCTTGCCACCTTCGCCAGCGACTACGGCATGGCGCGCATCGGCCGTAGCGTGGTGCGCGATCTTCGCAACCTGGTGTTCGGACAGTACCAGCGCCTGCCGGCGGCCTACTTCGACCGCGAACCGGGCGGGCAGGTGGTCTCGCGGGTGATCTACGGTGCCGAGCAGGTTTCCCAGGCCAGCGCCGATGCGATCAAGACGATGGTGGTGGACGGCCTCACCGTGGTCGCGATGGTCGCGGTGATGCTCTGGACCAGCCCCAGCCTCACGCTCTACCTGTTCGTGATGGTGCCGCTCACCGGCCTGGTGTGGCGCTTCGTCGGGCGGCGCTACCGCCGCATCAACCGCACCATCCAGTCGTCGATGGGCGACGTCACCGGCATCGTCGAAGATGCGGTGGAAGGCCATCGCGAGATCCGCATCTACGGTGGCCAGGCGCGCGAAGCCGAACGCTTCTCCGCCGCCGCCAACGACAACCTTCGCCTGAACCTGAAGGTCGCCACCACCAACGCGCTGAGTACCTCGACCATCCAGCTGGTGGCGGCGGGCGCGCTGGCGGCGATCGTGTGGCGCGCGACCCGCCCGGACCTGCTCGAAACCCTGAGCGCTGGCGCGTTCATGTCGCTCATCACCGCCATGCTGGTGATGCTGCCCTCGATCAAGCGCCTGACCACGGTGCAGTCCGTGGTGCAGCGCGGCGTGGCGGCGGCGGACGAACTGTTCGACGTGCTCGATACCCCACCCGAGCGCGACGAGGGCACCCGCACGCTGGCACGCGCGCGCGGCGAGATCGTGCTGGAATCGGTCACGCTGCGCTACCCGGGGCGCGAGCAGGCGGCGCTGGAGGCGGTCAGCCTGCGCTGCGCCCCCGGCTCGGTCACCGCGCTGGTCGGACCTTCGGGCAGCGGCAAGAGCAGCCTGGTGAGTCTCTTGCCGCGCTTCTACGAACCCGGCGAAGGGCGCATCCTGCTCGATGGCCATCCGCTCGACGAATACCGCCTGGCCGACCTGCGCGCCCAGATCGCCCTGGTCAGCCAGCGCGTGGTGCTGTTCAACGGCAGCGTCGCCGACAACATCGCCTACGGCGGGCTCGCCGGTGCCAGCCGCGCCCGGATCGAGGCGGCGGCCGAAGCGGCCAACGCCATGGAGTTCATCCGCACGCTGCCCGAAGGACTCGACAGCCCCGTGGGCGAGCAGGGCGCGCTGCTGTCCGGCGGCCAGCGCCAGCGCATCGCCATCGCACGCGCGCTTCTGAAAGACGCCCCGATCCTGATCCTGGACGAGGCCACCAGCGCCCTGGACACCCAGTCCGAGCGCCTGATCCAGGACGCGCTCGCGCGGCTGATGGCCGACCGCACCACCCTGGTCATCGCCCATCGCCTGAGCACCATCGAGCACGCCGACCAGATCGCGGTGATGGATCGCGGCCGCCTGGTGGAGCTGGGCCGGCACCGGGATCTGCTGGCCCGCGACGGCATGTACGCGGCGCTGCATCGCCTGCAGTTCCGCGATCAGCCGGCCGACGGATGAGGGCATGCGTGCCCCATGACCTCGCTCCGTGCCCGCCTCACGCAATGGTTCGAGCGCCGCTGGTTCGGCGATGCCCGTCCGGGCGTCGCGCTGCGCGCCCTTGCCGCGCTGTTCGGACGCGTCGCGCGGGCGCGGCGCGCGGCCTTCGTGTCCGGGCGCAGGCCGGGTGAACGCGCCGGCGTTCCGGTGATTGTTGTGGGCAACCTCGCCGTGGGCGGTGCCGGCAAGACGCCGCTGACCGTGGCCCTGGTCGAAGCCCTGCGCCGGCGCGGCTTTCGCCCCGGCGTGATCTCGCGCGGCTACGGGCGGCAGGACGCCGGAGCACGCCGCGTCGACGCGGATGACCTTCCCGCCGCTGTCGGCGACGAACCTCTGCTGATCATGCGCCGCACCGGCGCGCCGGTCGCTGTCGCGGCGCGGCGCATCGAGGCGGCGCGCCTCCTCGTGGCGTCGGGCGAGGTGGACGTGCTGGTGGCCGATGACGGCCTGCAGCACTACGCCCTGGCGCGCGATATCGAAGTGCTGGTGATCGACGGACGCCGACGGCTGGGAAACGGCCTGCTTTTGCCCGCCGGCCCGCTGCGAGAGCCGGTGCAGCGCGCCGCAGCCTGCGACTTCATCGTCGTCAATGGCGGCGAGGCGGGTGCCGGAGAAGTTCCGATGCGGCTGGCGCTGGCGAATGCGATACCGTTCGATGGCGCGGAGCCCCGGGCGCTGTCGTCCTTCCAGGGGGAGCCGGTCCACGCCGTGGCCGGGATTGCCGATCCCGAGCGCTTCTTCCGGGCGCTCCGCGCCGCCGGGCTCGATCCGATTCCGCATCCGTTTCCCGACCACCATCCCTTTGCCGCATCCGACCTGCGCTTCGGCGATGCGCTGCCGGTGCTGATGACCGAGAAGGATGCGGTCAAGTGCGCCCGAATCGCGCCATCGAACGCCTGGGCGGTGCCGGTGTCCGCCGTCCTTCCCGACGAGTTTCTTGACGCCGTGGCCGCGCGCCTGAGAGAGCTTTCCCCATGACCGACACCGCACCTCCCGATTTCGTCGTCGCCATTCCCGCGCGCTACGCCTCCACGCGCCTGCCGGGCAAGCCGCTGCGCCTGATCGCGGGCGAGCCCATGATCGTGCACGTCGCCCGCCGCGCGCGCGAGGCCGGCGCGCGCGAGGTCGTCGTCGCCACCGACGACGCGCGCATCGCCGATGCGCTCGCGCCCCTGGGCGTGACCGTGTGCATGACCTCGTCCGATCACGCCTCGGGCACCGACCGCCTGGCCGAAACCGCAGCGCAGCGCGGCTGGAGCGATGACACCCTCGTGGTGAACCTGCAGGGCGACGAGCCGCTGGCCCCGCCCGCCGCGATCCGCGCCGCCGTGGACGCGCTCATCGCCAGCGGCGCGCCGATTGCCACCCTCGCCCAGCCGATCAGCGGCACCGACGAACTGTTCGACCCCAACTGCGTCAAGCTGGTGCGCGACGCGCAGGGAATCGCGCTGTATTTCAGCCGCGCCCCGATCCCCTGGCACCGCGACGCCTTCGCCCGCGACCGCGTCACCCTGCCGGCCGGCCCGTGGCTGCGCCACATCGGCCTCTACGTCTACCGCGTCGGCGCGCTGCGCCAGTTCGCGCAGATGCGCGCAGGAGCATTGGAGCAGATCGAATCCCTGGAACAGCTCCGCGCCCTCGAAGCCGGCTGGCACATCGCCGTCGCCCTCAGCCCCGAACCCTTTCCCGCCGGCGTCGACACCGAAGCGGACCTGGCGCGGGTGGAGCGGGTGATGCGCCGCGGCTGAGTGGAGTGCAATGGCGGCGGCAGTAGCAGGTCCAAGTCGGCGTTCCGAGTCGTTTGGCAAGTAAACCAGGTGCCTGCCTTTTCCTTACAGGCGAGCTTCGCCGCTGCACTTGGCCGGCTCGTCGAGTTCCGGTGGACTGACTGATTTCTGCGCGGCCACGTATCATTTTAAGTTTCCGGCAGGCGGAACAGTAAGGCCGCATTGGTGGCCGTCTGGCGCACCACGTGCTCGACGGTTTCCCCGCGCAGTTCGGCAATCGCCTCGGCGATCGCGCGCAGGCGCGCCGGTTCGTTGCGCTGGCCGCGGATGGCCGAATCCGGTTGGTCCGGGGCGTCGGTTTCGAGCAGGAGATGGGAGATCGGGAGCGTGGCCGCGAGGCTGCGCAGGCGGTTGGCGCGGTCGTAGGTGACGGGGCCGCCAATGCCGAGAAGGAAGCCCATCCCGCACAGGGTCTCGGCCTGCTGGCGGCTGCCGGAAAAGCTGTGCACCACGCCGCGCAGTCCGCCGATGCGGCGCAGGAGCGCGGTGACTTCGTCCACGGCGCGGCGGGCGTGGAGGATGACCGGCAGGTCGAACTCGCGCGCCAGCCGAAGTTGTCCGATGAGGAACTCGCGCTGGGTGTCGGGATCGAGCCCTTCGACGAAGAAGTCCAGGCCGCACTCGCCGATGGCGACGGGGCGTTCGCGTTCGACCCATTCGCGCAGGTGCGCGATGTGCTCGGGCCGGTGCTCGGCCAGATACATCGGGTGCAGGCCCCAGGCCGGCGCGACCTGCGGGAAGGCGCGGGCGATTTCCCGCAGCCTGGGCCAGCCTGCGGCGCTGATTGCCGGCGCGATGATGCGGGTGACGCCGGCGGCCGCGGCGCGCGCGAGGAGTTCGGCGCGGTCGGCGTCGAACTCGGGCGCGTCGATGTGGCAGTGGCTGTCGGTGAGGCTCACGAGGGGCGCACGGTCTTCTCTTCGCCGGCCGCCGCGTCGCGCCGGTCCTTGCGCCGGCCGCCCAGCCACAGCGTCAGGGAGGCGAGCAGGATTTCGTCCACGAAAGGAACGACATCCGGCACCACGATGTCGACCAGGAACAGCGCGCCGGCGACAAGGAAGAGCTGCGGGTGGCGCAGGCGTCCGAGCCAGCCGAGGACGGGAGCGAGCAGTGGATTGGCCATCGAAGCCTCCGGCAGCGGGGGATGCCATCCACAGTGGGGAAGGGCGCGCGTCGATGCAAGCGGGCGGGGCTTTTTCGTTCATGCGCTGCGGACCTTCGGCGCGTGCGCTGGTAGAATGAGCGGCTTTCCATGGCCCGCGCGGGCCGGAAAATCCCATCCACTCCCACGAGTTGAACGCCATGGCCCTGGACCGCACCGACCTTTTCGATATCCGTTCCCTGCTCAGCGAGGAGGAGCGCGCGGTCAAGGACAGCGTGGCCCGCTTCACGGACGAGAAGGTGCTGCCGATCATCGGTGCCTGTTTCGATGAAGGCCGCTTCCCGAAGGAGCTGATCCCGGAGATCGCGGGGCTGGGCCTTCTGGGCGCGACCCTGCCGGAAGAGTACGGCGGCGCGGGCCTCAATGCGGTGAGCTACGGCCTCATCTGCCAGGAGCTGGAGCGCGGCGATTCGGGCCTGCGCAGCTTCGCCTCGGTGCAAAGCTCGCTGTGCATGTATCCGATCTTCGCCTACGGCACCGAGGAGCAGAAGCGCCAGTGGCTGCCGCGCATGGCCGCCGGCGAGGTGATCGGCTGCTTCGGCCTGACCGAGCCGCACGGTGGCTCCGACCCGGCGAACATGAAGACGCACGCGAGGAAGGACGGCGGCGACTGGGTCATCAACGGCTCCAAGATGTGGATCACCAACGGCAACCTGGCCCACATCGCCATCGTCTGGGCGCAGACCGAAGACGGCATCCAGGGCTTCATCGTGCCGACCGACACGCCCGGGTTCACCGCGCAGGAAATCAAGCACAAGATGAGCCTGCGCGCCTCGGTGACCTCGGCGCTGTACTTCGACAACGTGCGCATCCCCGACGCCAACCGCCTGCCCAACGTGAAGGGGCTGAAAGGCCCGCTCGGCTGCCTGACGCAGGCGCGCTACGGCATCACCTGGGGGCCGATCGGCGCGGCGATTGCCTGCCTCACCGAGGCCACGGACTACACCAAGGAACGCGTGCTGTTCGGTCGCCCGATTGCCGCCACCCAGGCGGTGCAGCTGCGCCTGGCCGACATGGCGCGGCGCATCACTCTGGCGCAGCTGCTGAGCCTGCAGCTGGGCCGGCTCAAGGATGCGGGTGCGATGCAGCCGCAGCAGGTTTCGCTGGCGAAGTGGAACAACGTGCGCATGGCCATCGACATCGCGCGCGATGCGCGTGACCTCCTTGGTGGTGCCGGCATCACCACCGAGCATTGCCCGATCCGCCACGCGCTGAATCTGGAGTCGGTCATCACCTACGAGGGCACGGAAACCGTGCACCAGCTGGTGATCGGGCGCGAGCTGACCGGCATCAGCGCGTTCTGATCAGGTTGCCTCGATGAGCGTCTTCGACCTGCGCGTCGAGACCGGACGCCTGCTGCTGCGTCCGCCGCGCATCGAAGACTTCGATGGCTATGCGGAGCTGCTCGGCGACGAGGATGCCGCGCGCCATATCGGCGGGCAGGCATCGCGCCCGGCGGCATGGCGCAAGTTCCTGCAGCAGCCCGGTGCCTGGGCGGTGCAGGGCTTCGGGATGTTCTCGGTGCTGGACAAGGCCAGTGGCGAATGGCTCGGCCAGTGCGGGCCGTGGCGGCCGGAAGGCTGGCCGGGCAACGAGATCGGCTGGTCGTTCCGGCGCGTGGTCTGGGGCCGGGGTTTCGCCACCGAGGCGGCCCGTGCGGCGATCGACTGGGCGCTGGAGAACCTTGGCTGGAGCGACTTCGTGCACTGCATCGTGTCGGAAAACGTCGCCTCCCGGCGCGTGGCGCAGCGTCTGGGTTCGACCCTGCTGCGCCAGTCGTCGCTGCCGTCGCCTTACGAGAATCATCTCGTGGATGTCTGGGGCCAGGGCCGCGCCGACTGGCTCGCGCGGCGGCCCTGAAGCAAAACCCCGGCCGCGTCAGCGGCACTCCTGCGCGCGTTCCTTGAACACCACCGGCTCCCAGTAGGCGTTGGCACGCATCGCGTCGTTGTCCATGGTGTTTCGATCGAGCTTTGCGCCGATCGAATAGCGCATGTTCGGTTCCACCGTGACCACGATGGCCTTGTAGGCGCGTGCGAGGGTGCGGCGCTGCATCAGGTTGCGCTGGCGCAGCTGGCCGCGGGTGAAGTATTGGAGGCCGATCTTCTCGCTGACCACCAGCACGTGTTCGCCGGCCGGGAGGCGGTGACGGTTCTGCGGGTCCAGCGGCGTGCTGTCGCCGTCGATGGAGGTGATTTCCGCTGCGTGGATGTCATCGGAAACCACCGGCGTCGGGTCGCGGTCGCTGACATAGCCGCAGCCGCGTGAGGGTTCCCGTGCGGCAGGCTGCAGCATGCCGGAGAAGCTCAGCGGCTCGCCGTCGCGCAGCACGTCCAGGCGCACGGTCTGGCCCTGTACGCCCAGCGCGTGATCCAGGCGCGCGGCGAGGTTGCCCTCATCGCGCAGGGAAATGCCGTTGATCGACTGCACGCGGTCGCCCGGCAGAAGGCCCATGGCCTGCGCCGCGCCGCCGGGCGTGACGGCCAGCACTTCGGGCCCGCGGGCATGGGAATGGCGGGTGTCGATGACGGCTCCCAGTTCATGTGCGGGAGCGGATTGCGCCTGCGCGGCCGCCGGGGCCAGAAGCAGCAGGCCGACCAGCGCAAAGCCGGCAAAGCGAAGGATGTTCACAGGATGTCTCCTTGTGCGGAATGTCGAAGGGATGTGTCGGCGACCGCCAGCCGGTGGCGGATGTCCCAGAGCGGTTCCAGCTCCGCGTCGGAGGCCCCGCGCGCGTAGGCGGCCTGCAGCGCGCGGTCGACGGCGTGGAGGCGCGCAACGGAATCGACCGGGGTTCGGGCCTGCACCGTCCTCGTTTCGACCGGCTGCAGCGGGGCATGCGCGAAGAGCAGCAGGCCGGCGGTCAGGCCCAGCGCCAGCACGCCGCCGCCGGCGAGGATTTTGCGGCGGACCGTGCGCCGGCGCTGCGCGCGCCGGAGCTTCGGCCAGAGCGTGTCGGGAAGCGGCGGGTCGGGCAGCCTCTGGAGCTGCTCGCGAAGCGGGTCAGTGTTCATGCGTCGGGGTTCCTGGATGATCTGCGATGTCGCGCAGCTGCGCCAGCGCGCGCGATACGATGGACTTGGACCAGCTTTCGCTGCGCCCGAAGCGCCGGCCCAGCGCCTGATGCGACCAGCCTTCCACCTGGTTGAGCCAGACCAGGGCGCGGGCCTGCGGCGTGAGGTGGCGCAGCAGGCCAGAAGCCTCGGCATGATCAGCGGGTTCGCGCGCGGGGGCTTCGCGCAGCACCGATCCCTCGTCTTCGATCATGCGCCAGTCGCGGCGCAGCCGGTCGATCGCGAGATTGGCCACGACCTGCCGCAGCCAGGGCCCGATCGGGCGCTCGGGATCGATCCGTGTGAATCCGCCCAGCAGCCGCATGAAAGCGTCCTGCACGATGTCCTCGGCCGCCTGTGGGCTGCCCACCAATCGCCAGGCGAGGCTGTGCAGGGCACGGGCGTGGCGTTGGTAGATCCACGCCAGGGCCGCCTCGTCGCCGCGCCGGGCGCGGCGCAGGCACAGGACCTCGTCGCGGTCGACGGGTCGGTGGGCAAGGGTGATGGACAGCGGCGTGTCGGTGCTCATGGTTATCCATACGGACCAGCGCGGCGAACCGTCGCAGACGGCCTGCGATGCGGGTCACGAAGCGGAGCCTGCATCGAACGACAGCGATCGCCCGGCGCGCGTTGGCCTTACCCTAGGCGCATGAAGTTCCGTATACCACTCTTTTTCCTTGCGGCCCTCGGGGTGCTGGTGGCCAGTGGCGCATCGGCCCGGACTGCGCCGGGCGATGTGCTGTTTGCCAACGGCTTCGAGGTGCCCGTGCCGGCCACCGCCGGCGGTGGCGGGGTCAACTACCTGTGGTTTGGCGACGACGGCCAGTGTCGCGACGATTCGCGCGATGCCTACGGCTTGCTCAAACGCTACCACGAGACCGATGCAGAACTTGGCCCGGTGCGTGCCCTCGCGCAGTCGCAGCTTGCCACCATGCGCGCACGAGGCATGCGGCGACTGAGCCTGGGCGTCTACTTCATGCACCAGCCGGCCGCCGGCGGCACGCTGGTCGATTCCAGCGATCCGGCGGCGGTGGCGCAGGCGGCGTCCAACCTGGCCCTGCTGCTGGCCGATGCGAAGGCGGCGGGCTTCGTGACCGTGCTGTTCCGCTTCTTTCCGACCAACAACATCAATCCCTCCCAGCCGGAGTTTCCCGGCGAGGGCAGCCCCGACTACAGCCCGCGCGTGGACGAGTACTGGCGTCTGATCGAAGCGCTGCGGCCGGTGCTGGCGGCTTCCGGGATCGGCTACCGCATCGATCTCATGGTCGAGGGCGCGCCGCGCGACAGCAACAACACGCTGTATCCGGAAAACCAGCGCTACAAGTATCCGGCCAACAGCACGTGGAGCCGCACTGTGCGCACCCTGTGGCAGCGCTATGTCGCGGCCTGGGGACGCAGCGGCACCGTGGGCTTCTCGTTCCTGGCCGATCAGGACAACAACCGGCTGCGCTCGCGCGTGCGCCACATGCGCTATGTGTACGAGGGCGTGTACCCGCAGGTGTTCGCGATGGATTTCTACGCCGGCAGCGCGTGGGACGAGTACGACAAGTTCCTCAAGATGGACGAGCACATGCGCGACCAGAATCCGTCCGGTGCCAGCTGGGACAGCACCGGCTGGATCATTGCCGAGGCGTACTACGAGGATCCGCTGGCGGCCGATGCGCTGGCGCGCGCGATCCGCCACACCGGGCGCACGGTGTTCTACCTGACCCAGTGGCCGCTGGACCGCGCCGGGCAGTGCCGGAATCCGCACGTCAACGTGGTGCCGCCCTACGAGTGGATGGTCTGGCCCGGCTTCGGCTTCTGAACGCGCGCCATCGGGAATGGCTGCCCGGATCGGCGTCTCCTTGGGGCCGCCCGATGCGAGTCGGTAGAATTGGTGGTTTCATGCGACGCGGCGTCATGCCGCGTGCCCACCTCCCAGTACGGAAACCCCATGTCCACCATTCCTGCCCGCCAGCGCGGCCTCAATCGCGCGGAGATCTGCGACCGCAACTTCATCGAGTTCGTCGAGAGCTGGGACGGCGCGATCCGCCCGGCCGCTGGCGCGGATGCGCCGGTGCTGCCGGGCAGCGCCTGCACCGTGGCAGACTTCCTCGACCTGTTCGAATCGCAACTGGTGTCGCGGCATCTGGACCTCATGGCGCGCGTGCTGCGGGTGAAGAACAAGGTGTTCTACACCATCGGTTCTTCCGGCCATGAAGGCAATGCGATGGTGGCGCGTGCCACGCGCCATACCGATCCGGCCTTCCTGCACTACCGCTCCGGCGGCTTCATGGCCGAACGCTTCCGCAAGCTGCCGGGCATGGATCCGGTGATGGATTCGGCCCTGAGCTTTGCCGCCAGCGCGGAAGACCCGGCCTCGGGCGGACGCCACAAGGTGTGGGGTTCCAAACCGCTCTGGGTGATCCCGCAGACCTCCACCATCGCCTCGCACCTGCCCAAGGCGCTGGGCACCGCGGTGGCGATCGAGCAGGCGCGCCGCATCGGCCATGCGCTGCCGGTGCCGGCTGATTCCATCGCGATTTGCTCCTTCGGCGATGCCAGCTCCAACCACGCCACCGCGCAGACCGCCTTCAACGCGGCGGGCTGGACTGCCTACCAGAAGCTGCCCGCGCCGGTGCTGTTCGTGTGCGAGGACAACGGCATCGGCATTTCGGTGAAAACGCCGGCCGGCTGGATCGCCCGCAACTTCTCGCAGCGTCCGGATCTGGACTATTTCCATGCCGATGGCCTGGATCTCGCCAGCGGCTACGCCGACGTGCGGCGCGCGGTCGAGCACTGCCGCACGACGCGCCGCCCGACCTTCCTGCACCTGCGCACCACGCGCATCATGGGCCACGCCGGCACCGACTTCGAGATCGAATGGCGCGCACTGGAGGAACTGGTTGCGGTGGAGGCGACCGACCCGCTGCTGCGCTCAGCCGCGATCGCGCTGGAAGCTGGCCTGTTCACCCGGGAATCGCTGCTGGCCGCCTACGAGGCCATGCGCGCGCGCTGCTTCGAGGCCGCCAGGGCGGCGGACGCGCGCCCGCGCATCGAGGCGCTCGAACAGGTGATGGCACCGCTGGCGCCGTACACGCCCGACGCGGTGCAGGCCGAGGCCGGTCGCGCGGATTACGCCGAAGCCCGGCTCAAGGTGTTCGGCGGCGAAGAAAACCTGCCGGAGAACCACCCGCCGCGGCATCTGGCGATCCAGATCAACCAGGCGCTGCACGAGCTGATGGCCAAGTATCCGCATACGCTGCTGTTCGGCGAGGACGTGGCACAAAAGGGCGGCGTCTACACCGTCACCAAGGGCCTCTACAAGACATTCAAGGGAACCCGCGTGTTCAACACCCTGCTGGACGAGACGATGATCCTCGGCCTGGCCCAGGGCTACGCCAACATGGGGATGCTGCCGATCCCGGAGATCCAGTACCTGGCCTATTTCCACAACGCCTGCGACCAGATCCGCGGCGAGGCGGCCAGCCTGCAGTTCTTCTCCAACGGCCAGTACCGCAATCCGATGCTGGTGCGCATGGCCGGGTTGGGTTACCAGCGCGGCTTCGGCGGGCACTTCCACAACGACAACTCGATCACCGCGCTGCGCGACATTCCCGGGCTTGTCGTGGGTTGCCCCAGCCGCGGCGACGATGCCGCCACGATGCTGCGTACCCTCGCCGCGCTCGCCCAGGTGGACGGTCGCGTGAGCATTTTCCTGGAGCCGATCGCGCTCTACATGACCAAGGATCTGCACGAGGCGGGCGACGGCCGGTGGCTGTTCCCGTATCCGGCACCGGGCGAGGCCATGGCGCTGGGCGAAGGCCGCGTGTATGCGCCGGAAGCCGAGGATCTGGTCGTCATCACCTACGGCAACGGCGTGCCGATGGCGCTGCGCGCCGCGCGCGCCATCGAGGCGGAGCTGGGCTGGAAGACGCGCGTGGTGGACCTGCGCTGGCTGGTGCCCTTGAACGAGGCGTTCATCGTGCAGCAGGCGAAAAGCGCCGGTCGCATCATTGTGCTTGACGAAGGCCGCCGCAGCGCCGGGGTCGGCGAAGGCGTCATCACCGCGCTGACCGAGGCCGGACTGGGCGCGGTACCGATGCGGCGCGTCGTGGGGGCCGATACCTACACCCCGCTGGCGGGCGCGGCCTTTCTGGTGCTGCCGGGCGACGCCGACGTGGTGGCGGCGGCGCGCGCGCTCGCGGGCTGATTTGCGGTGGAGCCGGTGCGGCGATTGGCCTATGATTCGCTCGCATGACGCACACTCAGCCACTTGCCATAGTCTTTGCCGACGTCAGCGGCAGCACGCGGCTGTTCGAGCAGCTGGGCGACGTGGACGCGCGCCGCATCGTTGCGGCCGTGCTCGATGCGCTCACGGTGGTGGTGCAGCGCAACGGCGGTACGGTCATCAAGACCATCGGCGACGAGATCATGTGCACCTTCCCGAGCGCACTCGATGGTATCCGCGCGGCCTGCGAGATGCAGCGCAAAGTCACCGGCGACCCGGTGTTCGCGCGCGATTCGATCGGCATCCGCATCGGCCTGCATCATGGCGAAGTGCTGGCGGAGGAGGGCGATGTCTATGGTGACGCGGTCAACACCGCGGCGCGCATGGCCTCGCTGGCCAAGCGCGACCAGATCGTGACCACGGCCACAACCTTCCACGGGGTCACCAGCATCGGTGGCTACCGCTCGCGCGGCCTCGGGCGCACCCGGGTTTCGGGCAAATTGTTGCCGATCGAGATCATCGACGTGATCTGGCAGGAGGACACCTCCAACATCACCATGGTGCAGCGCGCGATCCGGGTCGATGACGGTACCGAGCAGGGTCAGAAACTGATCCTGCGCTTTCGCGGCCAGGTCATCGAGCTGGTCCCCAACTCGCCGCCGTTTGCCATGGGGCGCGATCAGGCCAACGCGCTGGTGGTGGATGCCGAATGGGTCAGCCGCATCCATGCCTCGATCGAGTACAAGAACGGCCACTATGTGCTGGCCGATCGCAGCACCAACGCCACCTTCGTCCGGTTTGGCGATGACGACGAGCTGCGCGTGCACCGCGACGAGATCCCGTTGCGCAAGGCCGGCGCGGTCAGCCTGGGCCAGTCGCTGGCGCTGGGCCAGGCCGACATTCTCTATTTCCAGTGCGGCTGAACCGCGCCAACCATCCAGTCGCGGGGAACTGATGCACGCCGTTCGCCACCTCCTGTGGATCCTCCTGCTGCTGTCGCCGCTGGCCGCCTGGGCCGATAGCCCCGCCAGCGGGCGGGTGTATCTCGATGCCAACGGCAACGGCCGTCGCGATGCGGGCGAGGCCGGCGTGGCGGGGGTGAAGGTTTCCAACGGTCGCGACATCGCGCTGACCGATGCCGCCGGGCGATACCGCATCACGCTGCGCGACGGCGACACGCTGTTCGTCATCAAGCCGCCCGGCTACCGTTTCCCCACCAGCGCAGCAGGCCTTCCGGCGTTCTGGGTGCATCATTTCCCCAAGGGTTCGCAGACGCTGCGCTACGGTCGCATCGCGCCCGGCAGCGCGCGGCGCGCGCAGTTCGCGCTGCATGTCGATGCCGGCGAAGACGGCTCGCCGTTCGAAGCCCTGGTGATCACCGATCCGCAGACGAAGAACGCGCGGGAGCTGGACTACTACGCGCGCTCCATCGTCGCGCCGGCCGCGCGCCATGCCGGCATCGCGCTCGGAATGACCCTCGGTGACCTGGTGGACGATGCGCTGGATCTGCACGCCGGATTCAACGAGGCCAACAAGGCCCTGAATCTTCCGTGGCTGCACGCGCCGGGCAACCACGACATCGACTTCGACGCGCAGGACGACGCCGACTCGCTCACCAACTATCGCCGCAGCTTCGGCCCCGATACCGTGGCCTGGGAGCGCCCCGGTCACGCCTTCATCGCGCTGGACGACGTGATCTACCGGCCCGGACAGAAGCCGGCCTATGTCGGCGGGTTTCGCGAGAACCAGTTCCGATTTCTGGAAAACTACCTGGCAACCCTGACGCCGGAGACGCGGGTCGTGGTGAGCCTGCACATTCCGCTGTTCGACGATCCGGGCGAAACCTTCCGCCATGCCGACCGCGCGCGCCTGTTCGCGCTGCTGGAGCGCTTTCGCGAGCCGCTGATCCTGAGCAGCCATACCCACAGCCAGCGCCACCACTTCCACGGCCCGGAATCGGGCTGGATCGGTGCGCTGCCGCTGCACGAATACAACGTGGGCGCGGCCTGCGGCGGTTACTGGAGCGGGCTGCGCGATGCCGAGGGGCTGCCCGATGCGCGGATGGAGGACGGCACGCCCAACGGCTACGCCATCGTGCGCTTCGGCGAATCGGTCACCACGCGCTACCACGCCTCGCGCGCGCGCGACGACCTGCGCATCGGCCTGAGCTCGCCCGGTCCGCTGCGCCGCGGTGCCTATCCGGCCTATCCGGTCGTGGCGAACGTGTACGGGGCCGAGCCCGATGCCGTGGTGGAAATGCGCATCGACGGGAGCGACTGGCGACCGATGGCGCGGGTCGATGAGCCCGACCCCCAGCTTGCCGCGATCAACATCGACGACGCGCGCGCGCAGGGCCTGCGCGCCTTCGATCGCGCCGTGCTGGCGCGCTCCGGCAAGCATCTGTGGGCGGCCAATGTTCCCACCGATCTGGAGGCCGGCGAACACCAGGTCGAGGTGCGGGCACGCAGCCGGTTCGAGGGCGAAACGACGGCCCGCACGAGCTATCGCCTGATCGACTGGATCGAGTGAATGGACTGGCCGACGCTCGACGGCGCGCCGCCGCGGATCATCGCCCATCGCGGTGCCAGCGGGCCGATGCCCGAGCACACCCTGGAAGGCTATGCGTTGGCGCTGGAGCAGGGTGCCGACGTGATCGAGCCGGACCTGGTGTCGTCGCGCGACGCGCAGCTCGTCATCCGCCATGATCGCGACCTCACCCGCAGCACCGACATCGCCACGCGCCCGGAGTTTGCCGCGCGCCGGCGCAACGGCGACTGGTGGATCGAGGACCTGGATCTGGCCGAGATCGCCCGGCTCCGGGCGGTGCAGCCGTTTCCTTCGCGCGACCATGCCTACGACGGCCGCTTCCGCATTCCGACCTTCGCCGCCGCCCTGCTGTGGGCCGAGACCGCGGCGCGCCGGAGGGGCAAGCCCGTCACGCTGTATCCGGAACTCAAGTCGCCGGGCTTCTTCACCGCCAAGGGCAAGGATCCGTGCGGGCGCTTCCTGTCGCTGGTGCGCCAGCGCAACCCGGTGCGCGTGGCCCTGTGGCTGCAGTGCTTCGAGCTGGAGCCACTGCTGACCCTGCGCGAAAGCGCGGAAGTGCCGGTGTTCCTGCTGCTGGGGCGCGGTGCCCCCTGGCGTCGCCTGATCGCCCGCCACGCCGGGCAGGTGGACGGCTTCGGCGTCCACAAGAGCCTGCTTCAGGATGTGGACGGCTCCAGCAGCGGCCTGGTCGACCTGGCGCACGAGCGCGGCTGTGTGGTGCACGCCTGGACCTACCGCGACGACGATCTGCCGGCCGGCTACGCCAGCCCGTCTGAAGAGCTTGAAGTGGCGTTCGCAATGGGCGTGGACGCACTGTTCTGCGATTTTCCGCAGACCGCGGTGCGCCTGCGCGATGGCTTCGCGGAGCGCTTCTGATCCGGCCGCGGCTCAACCGGGATTGAACACGTTGGGCGCGCTGCCGCCGCTGGCGTAGCTGAAGCCGGGGAACACCTGCCCCAGCGCGTTCGGTGCCAGCCCCATCCGGTCCACCAGCGCCTCGGAAAGCACCTGCCGGTAGTCGGTGGTGACCGCGACGTCCTGGCCTTCGTACAGGGAGAGGTCGTCCAGGCCGGGGAAGGTGCCGTGCATCTGTCCGCCGCGCACCCTGTTGCCCAGCGCGAACATGATGTTGCCGTAGCCGTGGTCGGTGCCGGCCGAGGCGTTGGGCAGAAAGCGACGCCCGAATTCGCTCTGCACGATCACCGTGACCTGGTCCATCAGGGTGCCGACGCCGGCGATCGGGGTCGCGTTGAGGTCGGCGTAGAAGGCGTCCAGCGCCTGGCCCAGTTCCTCCACCAGGTTGCCGTACCAGTCCCAGTGCCCCGCCACGCCCGGGTTGGGCATGCCCTGGCCCTCGTGCGTATCCCAGAAGCCGTGGTCGACCGCAGCGGCGACGAGGCCGGCCTTGAGCGGCGATTTGAGCATCTGCGCCAGGTTGCGCAGCTGGGTGCCGAAGTTCCCGGCAGGGTAGACCGCGCCGCCGCCGGGCTGGTAGCCGCCCGGATTGTTGGTGGCGTGGTAGGGGGTGAAGTTGAAGGTGCGCATCCACTCGAGCGCGTCCGCCGCATCGCGCCCGGCGCGCTCCAGCGAGGAGCTTCCACTCCACAGGGGATACAGGTGGGTGTGCGCCGGCTGGTAATTGGCGATGGACGACGCATCGTCGTTCCAGCCCCAGTGGAAGCCGTCCACGCGAAACTGCGAGGCATCGCTGAATCCGACCGCCTCGTCCAGCCCCACCAGGCTGGTCTGCAGGTTGCTGCCGAAGCCGTAGGCCGGCGCGATGACCGGGGTCGGCAGGCCGCTGGCGGCCATCAGATAGCGAGCCAGCCAGCCATTGCTGGTGCCGGTGGCCCCCGGCGTGCCCAGCTCCATCATCGCCTGCGCCTCGAAGTGGCTGCGGTTGGGCGTGGGCATGCCGGTGGCGTGCACGATGCCGAGCCGATTGGTGCTGTACAGCTTTTGCAGCCATTTCGCCGGCGTGCCCACCGCGTCGCCGGTGCCGCCGCCGGCGCGCGGGTGCCAGGCCCACTCGGTCGTGCCGATGCGGCGCAGGCGCGAGGTCGGAATGGCCATCGAGCCGCGCTTGGCCTCGTAGCTGACCCGGTTCGGGCCGCTCCAGGGCACCACCATGTGCAGGCCGTCCATGGCGCCGCGCAGGAACACGTAGACCAGCACGTCACCCGTGGCGGCGCTCTTGCCGCCGGCAAGGCCGGTGGGATCGAAGAAGGCCATGGCGCGACCGGTGCCGGCACCGATGGCGGCGGCACAGCAGCCCTTGAGGAAATCCCGGCGATTGGCGGACATGGTCGTCGCTCCGGCAGCTTATCGTTGGTAGAACTCGGGAGACATCGCGATCAGCGCCACGGTCGCGCGCAGGCGCGGGATCGTGTAGTGCCGGCCGAGATTGCCCGCGTTCCAGGCGTTGTCCCAGGTCAGCTGGACGCCCGCCGCCTGTACCGGGTCGGTCTTCTGCCCGAGGAAGCAGACGATCTCATTGCGCCGCTCCGGCAGGATCGGCTGGCCATGCAGGCGGGCGATCCAGAAGTCCACCACCGCACCCGCCGTGGCCGCGGCCGGCGTGGGAAACTGCGCGCGGCTGACTTCCTCGATCCGCAGGAAGTAGGCCGCGGGCGAGTTCTCGTCCCCACCCGGCACCCGCAGCTCCGGCAGGCGCGAGAGTACGCGCCAGGTCTGCGACAGCGGGCTGACCGCCTGCCACTTGCGGCTGTGGTCGGGGTAGCCATCGGGTGTGGGCCAGCGGAACGGGCCGTGCCCGGTCTGCTGGAACAGGCTGGTCAGCTCGCTGTAGCTGTTCCAGGTGCCGGTGCGCGGCCTCGGCGTGATGACGGCCGAAGTGGCGCGGAACGCCTGCATCAGCACCTCCCACGGGCGCTTGGTCTTCTCGCCCCAGGTGGTCTTGAAGGCGCTGGAGTTGAGGATGTGGCGCAGCACCTGGGCGATCTGGTCGGGTGCCTGCCACTGCGCCTTCCAGAGCTGCGCGGCCGATTCGACCAGGGCCTCGGGCGGATCGTCGGAAATGAAGCGCCGGCACAGCTTGCGGCAAATGTTGCGCGCGGTGCCGACGTGCCGGCAGAGCAGGTCGAACAGGGTTCGTCCATCGGCCATCGCCGGGCGGTTGGCGATGATGTAGGAGCCCAGGATGTACTTGCCTGCCTTGTCGTGCCAGGGCGCGTGGTAGAGGAACTCGCCGGTGTCGTATTCGGGCAGATCGGGGAACTCCCAGTGGTCGTCGCGCATGGTCCAGCCGGTGAGCGCGCGCGCGGCCTCGTACACGTCGTTGTCGCAGTAGCCCAGCGGCACGCCGCTGCCGTCGCGCGGCACCTCGTTGGGGTCGATCGTGGGGTAGTAGTGCGCCGCGCCCAGGGTGTGCAGCTCGCACAGCTCGCGCGCGAAGTTTTCGTTGAAGCCGGCACCGCGGCTGGACTTGTTGTCCAGGAACATCAGCATCGCGGGCGCCTTCGCCACTTCTTCCAGCAGGGCGCGGAAGTTGCCCAGCGCATAGCGCTTGCCGCTGGTCGGATGGGTGCCGCGCATCACGTCGCGGTCGTAGTGCATGAAGACCGGCGCGATGGAGTATTCCCAGCCGGTGACGTTGAAATGGTTGTGCCAGAAGTCGACCATCACCTCGTACAGCTGGCGCTCGCTGTACACCGCGCGCACCAGCTTGAGGCAGGCCGCCTCGTCGCAGGGCCAGTAGCGCTCGTTGCCGCCCGATTGGCCGCCGCGTACGTACGTGGCCCACATCTGCGCCAGCGTCAGGTTGGCGGTGGCGTAGCCCGCCGCCGCGATGCGACTGTCGCAGACGCTGTCGCCGATGGCGTCGGGGTCGAGCTGGCGGTTCACCCAAGCCGTCAGGCGCGCATCGTCGGAAGCACCGAGGGCATTGAACGCGGCCACGTCGTTCGGGCGCGGCCCGTAGGCGCACCTGGTGAGCACCCGCATTCCAAACGGCGGCAGCTGCACCTGCGGCGGCGGGGATTCGAGGCCGTCGGCAAAGATCAGATCGCCCGGCTGGCCGGACGGAACGGGGGTGGGCTGCGTCTCCATCGATCCAGCTTCCGGAAGGCGTGTCACATTTTGTAACACTACCTTGCCAGGATGCGCCACTGTGCGGAAGCGGTCACGGATCGACCGGCTGGCCGGAGGCCGCCGGAGTCACCGTTTCGCGACGGGCCGCTCAGGCCAGGGCGTCGTTGCGCAGCAGAATCGCCGTGATGTTGTCCGAGCCGCCGCCGTCCAGCGCCGCCAGCACCAGCTGATCGACGCATTCCTGCGCGGAGATGTCGGTCTTGGCGAGGATGCGGGCGATTTGCGCGTCGTCCACCTCTTCGGTCAGCCCGTCGCTGCACAGCAGGAGCTGCATGCCGGGGCGAAGCTCGCCCTGCAGGATCTCGACCTTCAGCGCCTGCGGATCAGTGACGCCCAGCGCCTGGGTGATGACGTTGCGGTGCGGGTGGCTGCGCGCCTGTTCCGGGGTGATCGCGCCCTGGTCGATCAGCTCCTGCACGTAGGAGTGATCCTGCGACAGCTGGTGCAGGGTGTTGTCCCACAGGTAGATGCGGCTGTCGCCGACCCAGGCGATCTCGAAGCGCGCGCCGCGCAGCTGCGCCGCGACCACGGTCGTGCCCATGGGCAGGGTTTCCGAGCGGCGACGCGACTGGCGGATGATTTCCTGGTCGGCGGCGCGGATCGCATCGGCCAGGTTGTGGCCGGCACGGACCTCGCCCACGATGGTGTCGCGCGCCAGCGCGCTGGCCACCTCACCGAACTCGTGTCCGCCCATGCCGTCTGCCACCAGCCACAACCCAAGCTGCGCGTCACCGTAATAGGTGTCCTCGTTGTGTTCGCGTCGCAAACCGACGTGGGTGAGGTGGCCGAATTCGATCATCGGTGGGTAAGCATCCGGCCGTGCCCGGTGGGGACATGACGCTGAGGTGACGGGTCTGTTTGGAGTATAGCGGTGGCGGCGATGCTGGCGCGTGGATCGAAGCGACGCCTGCGATCATGCCGCCGCCGGCGAAATCGGCGCAAGTCTCGGCAAATACGGACGAGAGAATCAAAAGCGGACGCGTTATGGACCTCCGCGGCCCGCGGCGTGCGATCCGCCCGTCACGGCGGGCAGGGGATGGCCTGTCGGCAATGGCGCGCATCTTGTCGAACACGCCCATCCCCCGTATGATGGCCGGCCCTTCCCGCGCCACCTGGGAAGGTTCACGGAGAGGTGGCAGAGTGGTCGATTGTACCTGACTCGAAATCAGGCGTACGTGTAAGCGTACCGAGGGTTCGAATCCCTCCCTCTCCGCCAAATATCAAAGAAAATCAGCATCTTGCAGGCTGGTTTTTTTTCAATTGCACGTCCCGGCAAAGCGCCGGGAACGTGTCGGATCAGGCCGCCGCGTGCGGCCTTTTTCATGTGCCGCGCGTCCGCGCTCTTCGCGCCGGCACCGCCGGGACGCAGGCGCAGGCCGCGCGGCAAGCGCGCCGGCTTTCCAGTCTCGCATCAGCGCTGGAACCCGCCCGGAATTGTGGCTTGCCCATGCGGACGGGTTTCGGGCGTGCGCCGTGGCGATCAGGAGTCGGGCGGAAGCACCGCCGTCACCCGCGCGATGAAGTCGTGGAATTCCTGCATGTAGCCGCGCAGGAACTCGCGCGTCGATTCCACGGTGACGTTGCCTTCGTCGTCGATCAGCCCGGGAGTGAACTGGATGTAGCCTTCCGGTGCCGACATCTGCGGCGAATTGAGGAAGCCGAGCACGCTGCGCAGGCTCTGCTGGGCCACCGCCGTGCCGATCGCGCCGGGCGATGCGCCGATCACCGTCGACGGTTTGTGCGCGAAGGCATTGGTTCCCCAGGGGCGGCTCGCCCAGTCGATCGCGTTTTTCAGGCCGCCGGGAATCGAACGGTTGAACTCGGGCGTGACGAAAAGCACGGCATCGGAGGCGGAAATCGCGGCTTTGAACGTCCGCGCCACCGGCGGATAGTCGGCGTCGAAGTCCTGGCTGTAGATCGGCAGGTCCTTGAACACGATCTCGGCGAACTGGAGGCTGGGCGGCGCCAGCTTCACCAGTGCACGCGCGAGCTTGCGGTTGATCGAGGTCGACGAAAGGCTGCCGATCAGGTAGCCGACCTTGTAGATCTTCATGTGCTACTCCTCAGGTTTCGGTTGGACAGCATGGAAGCCGCCGGAGGCGGCCAGCGCGGGATCGACTCCGGATCACGGTATGGACCAGGGTCGACGGTGATGTCGAACTGCCGCGTATCGACGCCCTCGATCGTCGATACGCGGTCAGGACGTGCGCCAGGTTTCCAGATCGATGCCGCAGCGGCCTGGCGCGAGGATGTTGTTCGGGTCCACCGCGCGTTTGATCGTGTGCTCCAGATCGCGTTTGACCGGGCCGTAGCTCTTCGCCACGCGCTCCTGGAATCGGGTGTTGACGCGATAGACCGCGTAGCCCTCCTTCTCGAACTCGTCCAGCAGCTCGCCAAAGCAGGCGTCGGCACGCTTGGTTTCCTCAGGGTCGGTGCGGTTGTAGAGCACGTCGATGACGTGGTGCATGTCACGCGGGGCGACGATGAACTCGGCCACGTAGTCCAGGCCGTACTTGTGCAGGATGCGCTTGGCCAGCGCCGCCTGCTTCCTGCACTCGTTGCCGCGCGCCTCGCTGACCGGTGCGAACCACATCGAGCCGCCGCCGCCGCGCCAGTTGTAGAGGCCGAATTCCTGCAGGTTGGGTACGCCGGACATCAGCTCGGCGCGGTACTTGAACGGCTGGGTGTCGCCGGCGTCTTCCTGGGTGACGATGCGGCCCTTGCCGAGCTTTCGGAACGCCTCGGAAACGAGTTTCCAGTCGGCGTCGACCTGTTCCCGGGTGCCGTACAGCGCCGCGTACAGGTTCCAGGCACCCATGCCGGTGTCCTGCTGCATCTTCTTGAGCACGTGGTCTGGCGTGTGGCCGGGCTCGCTGATGTAGTCGGCGCGCTTCAGGTGCGCGCTGCCGGCTTCCCACAGCACGTTGGCGATGACCACCGAGTTGGGGATGGTGCCGGAGATGCGCAGCGGGCGCAGGATGTCGACGATCTCGACGATGTCCTCCTCGTTCTCGAAGATCACCTCGAAGGGCTTGTACACCGGCGGCTTGGGCATCAGCCAGAAGCCCATCTTGGTGGTGATGCCGTAGTTGGATTGGGTGAACATGCCGTCCAGCGTCGGGCCGTAGCCCCACTTGAAGATCTGCCAGGTATTGTTGCCGGGCACACCGCCCATGCCGGTGCGGTAGACGTCGCCGTTGGCCAGCACCACTTCCATGCCGCACTGCATCATGAAGTGCTCGCCGTAGGGGGTGTAGCCCACGCCACGGTCCATGGTGTTGCCCAGCGGTCCGGCGATGGCGGACGGTGCGGAAAAGGAGAGCATCAGCCCCAGCTTGTTATCTTCGATGTAGTCGTAGAGCTGCTGGAAAGTCACGCCCGGCTCGACCAGGGCGTAGCACATGTCCGGATCGACCTTGAGGATCTTGTTCATCTTCTTCAGGTCGAGGATGACCTGGCCGCGCTGCACCGGCGCGGCCGAACCGTAGCCGAAGTTGCGTCCGGTGGAGATGGTCCAGATCGGGATCTTGTGCTCGTTGCAGATTTTCAAGATGCCCTGGATCTGCTCCACGGTGGTCGCGGTGAGCGCGGCCGAAGGCGCGTGCGCGGCGTTGTCCACCGGCATCATGATCTTGTTGTAGGGCAAAAGCTGCGCGGGCTGGACCAACACGTTGTCGCCACCCAGCAGCGCGCGGAATTTTTCGATGGCCTGGCCGAACTGTTCCTGGCTTACCCCACGCGGCAGCACGGCATATTCTTGGTCGCTCATGGATCAGACTCCTTCGGGCTCGATCAGGAATGAAACGAAGCTGCCGGGATGCGGTGTCCGGCCCGAATGCGGCAGCGGAGCCGGAGCCGGCACTCGCGCGTCCGTCCGCGCCAGCAGCCAGCCGACGGCGGCGGCCCATTGCCCGGGATCCGCGCTGCCGCATGCCAAAGCCTCCGCTTGGAACACCGGCGTGAGGCTGTGCTGGCGGTCCTCGGTGAGGCTGAAGCCGGCACCGCAGTCCCGGAGCTGCCGCGCAAGCTCGCGCGCACCGCCTTCGACACGGTCGGTGGTCAGCAGGCGATGGCGACTTCCACCAGCCTGCACGCTGTGCTGGCCCAGCCAGGCGATGCGGGTGCCGGCGCTGCGCGCAACGTCCAGGAGCGGTACCGCAGAGGCATCATCGAGCAGCCCGACGACCCGCATCGGACGATCGCCGTGCCACATCTTTTCCAATTCACGCAGCAACCGCACCAGGTCCGATCCGGCCTGACGCACCTGCAGCAGCGAACCCAGGCCGGCGCGCGCGCCCTGTGCAAAGGCCGCGCCGCTGGATGTCCCGACCACGGCCAGCACGGGGACGTCGGTTGCGCTCGCAGCGCCGGTCATGCCGTTCGCCAGCGCCGGCAGCGCCGCGCCCAGCATCGGTGCGGCAATGCCTCCGATTGCCATGCCCTTGAGTACGGTGCGCCGATCCAGGCTCATGGTGTGGCTCCTTTCGGTTTCGGTGACGGTGCCGCCGGCAGGGTGTTGACGTATTCGGTCAACAGCTCGAGAGACTTGTCGTCGATATGTGATTCGGGAAACGCAGGCATGGCGTTCAGCCCGTTGCGGGCGATGGCGATGATGAAAGCGGCCGGCAAGCCGCGGCCCTGGATCGACCTGCCTACGCCCACCTCGTGCTTGTGGCAATAGCCGCAAAGCTTGTCGTAGGCCTCCTTGCCGCTGCTGTACGTGCTCTCCTGCGCGTGCAGCGGGCTGAACATCGCAACCAGTGTCAGCGCCGCGGCGGCGAAGAGGGTCCGCTTCAAGGCAATGCGGGCTACGGAACTGTCCATGGCTGACTTCTCTAGAAGGGAAAGGGTCGCGGGCCCGTCTGGATCGTGATCCAGTGGTCGGTGGTGAACTCGTCGATGGCCCAGTCGCCGTTGAAGCGGCCCAGGCCGGAATTCTTCTCGCCGCCAAAGGGCGCGTTGTAGTCGTCGTTGACCGGCATGTCGTTCACATGCGTCATGCCGGCGCGGACGCGGCGGGCGAACTCGATGCCGCGCGCCACGTCGCCGGTGAACACCGTGCTGGAGAGCCCGTAGTCGCTGGCGTTGGCCAACTCCAGCGCGTGCCCGGCGTCACGCGCGGACTGGATGCCCACCAGCGGCCCGAAGATCTCCTCGCGGGCGATCTCCATCTCGGCGGTGACGCTGCCGAACACGTGCGGCGGCATCACGTTGCCCTCGGGCTCGCCGCCCAGCAGCACAGTCGCGCCTTCTGCTTTCGCCTTGGCCACCTTGGCGCGCAGCGCGTCGAGCTGTTTCATGTTGATCACCGGGCCGACCACTGTTTCCGGCTTGTCCGGATCGCCCACCGGCAGCGCCTTGACCCGTTCGACGAAGCGCTTCGTGAACGCCTCCAGCAGCGGTGCCTCGACGATGATGCGGTTGATCGCCATGCAGATCTGTCCCTGGTGCAGGAACTTGCCGACCACCGCGGCGTTGACTGTCGCCTCCACGTCGGCATCGGCCAGCACCACGAAGGGACTGTTGCCGCCCAACTCCAGCGCGACGTGCTTGAGGTGCTCGCCGCCGCTGGCGATGCGGCCGATGCCGCGCCCGACGTCGGTCGAGCCGGTGAAGGAAATGAAGGCCGGCACCGGATGCTCGACGAAGGCATCACCGATCTCCGAACCTGCGCCCACCAGCACGCTGAGCACGCCCGGTGGCACCCCGGCCTCCTCGAAGATCCGCGCCAGCAGCAGGCCGCCGGTCACCGGCGTGTCGCTCGCCGGTTTCACCACCACGGCGTTGCCCAGCGCCAGCGCCGGCGCGACCGAGCGGATGCTCAGGTGCAGCGGGAAGTTCCACGGGCTGATCACGCCCACCACGCCCAGCGGCTGGCGGTAGACCAGGCTTTGCTTGTTCGGCACGTCGGAGGCAAGCACGCGGCCGTGGCTGCGCGAGGGCATGCCGGCCGCCTCCAGCGTGATGGCGCGCGCCGAGCCCCATTCGATCGCGGCCTTGATCCGGGTGCTGCCGGATTCGCGCACCAGCCAGTCGATGATTTCGTCGCGGCGCGCATCGAAGATCGCCACCGCCCGGTGCATCACCGCAGCGCGTTCGCCCGGGCCTTTGGCCGCCCAGTCCGGCTGCGCCTTCGCGGCGGCCCGGTAGGCCTCGTCCAGGTTGGCCTTGCTGGCCATCGCGATATCCAGCAGCTTTTGGCCGCTGAAAGGATTGGTGACCTCAAGCCGGCGTCCGGAGGCACCTTCGCGCCACTTGCCGGCGATCGGAAGCAGGCCGAAGTCCCCGTAGCGGGTGGATGCCTTTGCGTTCATCGGACCAGCCTCTCACGGCAGGCGCAGGATCGGCTTGACGGTCTTGCCGCTGGCGGAGTCGTCGAAGGCCTTGGCGATGTCGGCGAAATCGTAGAAGCCGACCAGTTTGTCGAAGGGAAACTTCCCGGCCTTGTAGAACGCCACCAGCTGCGGGATGAACACGCGCGGCACCGAGTCGCCCTCGATCACGCCGATCATGCTCTTGCCTTCGGCCATCAGGTCGTTGTGCACATCCAGCTCCATCTTCGGTGTCACCCCGACGATGGCGGCGGTGCCTAGCGGCCGCAGCGCGTTCAGGCATTGCCGCACCACCGGCGGCGCGCCGGTGGTTTCCACCGCGTAGTGCGTGCCGCCGGAGGCCGCCTTGATCTCCTTGACCACGTCGACCTTCTTGCCGTTGAAAGCGTGGGTCGCACCCAGCTCGCGCGCCAGCTCCAGACGGTTGTCGTGGATATCGACGGCAAAGATCTGCGGGCAGCCGGCGATTTTCGCGGCCATGATCGCGCTCAGGCCGACAGCACCGCAGCCATAGACCGCGATCGAAGTGTCGAAATCGGGCTTCAGGCGGTTCAACACGGTGCCGGCACCAGTCTGGATGCCGCAGCCCAGCGGGCCGAGCAGGGCCAGGTCCACGTCCTTGTCGACCTTGACCACGTTGCGCTCGTGCGCCACGGCGTAGCTGCCGAACGAGGATTGGCCGAAGAAGGTCGACAGGTCGGTGTCGCCCTGGTGCAGGCGCGCGGTTCCGTCTTCCATGCGCCCACCGAAGTTCAGGTCGTTGAAGGTGTCGCAGACCGTCGGATGGCCGGTCAGGCAGTTGCCGCATCGGCCGCAGTGGGCGAACGACATCACCACATGGTCGCCGGGTGCGAGGCTGGCGACGTTGGCACCGACCTTCTCGACGATACCGCTGCCCTCGTGCCCAAGCACCACCGGATACGGCGTGACGGCCAGATCGCGCCCGACCGCATCGGTGTGGCAGACGCCGGTGGCCACCACCTTCACCAGCACCTCGTTGGGGCCGGGTCCCGACAAATCCACGTCTTCGATCAGGAAGGAAGCGCCCTGGGCGCGAGTGACTGCAGCCTGGATCTTCATGACAACCTCCGGACGATCGACCGAGATGGTGATGGTGAGCATAGTCCTGTTTCGGCGATGGCGGCCAGTACCGTGATCGACGGCACGCCGTCGGCCGTCTGCGCGCTGTCAGACGCGGCGGGAACGGCGGATCACGCGTCCACGGGCTGCTGCCACCGTGCGTTCATCCACGAGTTCTGGCAGTCTGGCGCGCCCCTTGCTTCCGGCTGCCACCATGTCCGAAATCCTCGTCCCCGTCTCGTTCGGCGAACTGCTCGACAAGATCGCCATCCTGCAGATCAAGTCCGAGCGCATGAGCGATCCGGTCAAGCTGGTGAACGTGCGCAACGAGCTGGCGGCGCTGGATCGTACCTGGGCGGCGCACGCCGCATCGAAGACCGACATCACCGACCTGCGCGCCCGGCTCAAGGCGGTGAACGAGCGGCTGTGGGTGATCGAGGACGACATCCGCGACAAGGAGGCGGCGCAGGCGTTCGATGCGCGCTTCATCGAACTGGCGCGCTCGGTGTATTTCCAGAATGACGAGCGCGCCCGGCTCAAGAAGGAAATCAACCTCGCGCTGGGTTCGAGCTACGTCGAGGAAAAATCCTACGCCGACTATCGCGCCAAGGGCGCGTCCGACCCCGCCTGACCGCGCAATTCGGCGGTGCAGCGGTCGATGCAGTCGATCACCTCGTCCACGCCGATCAGGGCCATCACTCCCGGGAACTCGACCCGCTTGCCCCAGCGCAGCGCGCTTGCGGGCTTTTTCAGGAATCGGCGCGCGGCCTCGTCGTAGCGGTTCACGGTGAAGCGCCGGTCCGAGTACGGCCCGCTGCGCTCGGCGTCGGTGCAGGCGTGCAGTCCGACGACCTTGGTTCCAAGAGCGTTGGCGATGTGTACCGGCCCTGCGTCGGGCCCGAGCAGGATGTCGGCGCGTTCCAGCAGGGCCATGAGCTGCTTGAGCGTGTCGCGGCCGACCAGATCGATGGCCGGCTCCTTCATCGCGGCCAGGATGGCGTCGGCGGTCTGGCGTTCCAGCGCGCTGCGCCCGCCGCAGATCGCGATGCGATAGCCGTGCCGGCGCGCGGCGTGGTCGGCGGCGGCGGCGTAGCGTTCGGGCAGCCAGTTGCGCAGCGCGTGACTGGAGCAGGGCGAGACGATCAGGGTGGGAACGTCGCCGGGGAGCTGCTCGTCTGCCCAGTCGCGCGCGGCCTGCGGCACCGGCAGGCGCCATTCGACGCGGGTCTGCTCCAGCCCCAGCGGTACGGCGAATTGGCCCAGCACGTCGAGGACGTGGGTGCCAGCCTCGGGAATGCGCCGGTTCACCACCAGACCGTGCCCCTCCTTGCTGCGCCGGCGGTCGTAGCCGATCCGCAGGGGTGCGTCGATGCCCAGCGCCAGCACGTTGGCACGCGCCGCAAGCTGCAGCTGCAGCAGGGCATCGAAGCGCTGGGCGGCCAGCTGCTGCCACAGCGCGCGCATCCCGGAGATCCCGGTCTTTTTGTCATAGACCGCGAACTCGACGCCTTCCAGGCCATCGAGCAGCATCCGCTCGCCGCGGCCGATGATCCAGGTCAGGCGGGTCTTCGGCCAGGCGCGCTGGATCGTGCGCACCAGTGGTACGACGTGGGTGGCGTCGCCGAGGGCGGAGAGTCGCAGCAGGGCGATGTGCCCGGGCGGGTCGATCAGGCTCATCTTGCTACACTCGCACCGAAACCAATCCTGTTCGCGTCATGCCCAATGCCCCAGCCAGCGTCGTGGATGTGCGTCGCGCGCAGTTTGCGCAGGCGGTGATTCTGTTCGACGGCCGCAGTCTTCCACAAGCCACCCCCGAGTTGCTCGATCCGGCCGGTTGGCCCGAATCCGAGCTGCTGAGCGGTCGCGGCGGGCGCGGCATGGCGACCCTGGTGCGCGGCGACTTCGGCGAGGGAATCCTGCGGCACTACCGCCGCGGCGGGCTGGTCGGGCGCTTCATTTCCGACCGGTATCTTTTTCTTGGCGAATCGCGCGTGCGCTGCGTGCGCGAATTCCGGCTGCTGGCCGAGCTGTATCGCCGCGGCTTGCCCGCGCCGCGGCCGGTGCTCGCCGGCTGGCGTCGTTCCGGCCTGTTCTATCGGGCCGAGCTCCTGACCCGGCGGGTTCCCGATTCCCGGACGCTTGCCGAATGCGTGGCTGCCGGTGCGGTCGGGCACCTGTGGCGGGCCATCGGCCTGACGATCGCGCGCTTTCATCGCGCCGGCGCGTTCCACGCCGACCTCAATGCGCACAACGTGCTGATCGACGGGCGCGAGCAGATCTGGCTGATCGATTTCGATCGCGGCGGTCTGCGCGTGCCCTCGCAGGACTGGCAGCGTGCCAACCTGCGCCGGCTGAAGCGTTCGCTCGACAAGCTGGGTGGCGTGAGCGATGCGGCCTGGGACGATCTGTCGCGCGGGTACGATGCCGGGATGGCCGGTGCTTCGCCGGACGAGGAAAGAGGCTGAGGTGTCGCGCTGGAACCTGCATATCCTTGGCGTTGGCAATGCCAGCGCGGTCGAACTGGGTTCGGCCAGCGTGGTGCTCGAGCGCGACGGCGCGCCGATGCTCATGATCGACTGCGGGCAGGAAGCGCTGAGCGCCTACCTCGCCCGCTATCGCGAACCACCGCGCGCGCTGTTCCTCACCCATACCCACCTGGACCATGTCGCGGGCATGGAGCGCCTGTTCGTCCAGCTCTATTTCGATCCCGCGCGGCGGGGAAGCTGCCGGCTGTACCTCCCGGCGGCGCTGGTGCCCTGGGTGCAGCACCGGATCGCCGACTATCCCGGCGTGCTGGCCGAAGGCGGCGCGAACTACTGGGATGCGTTCCGGGTGATTCCGCATTCGCGCGGCTTCTGGCACGAAGGCCTGTGGTTCGATGTCTTTCCCGCGCGCCACCACGCGCCCGGGACCGCCTTCGGTCTGGCGCTGGCGGGCAGCTTCATTTTTACCGGCGACACCCGTCCGATCGGGGAGCAACTCGCCGCGCTGGGCGAGGGCCGCGAGCCCATCGCGCACGACTGCGGGCTGGTGGGCAATCCTTCCCACAGCGGCATCGAGGATCTGGAGCGCGAATATCCGCCCGCGTTGCTGGCGCGCCTGCACCTTTATCACTACGGCGCGGCCGCCGATGGCGAGGCGCTGCGCGCGCGCGGCTGCAGGGTGCTGGTGCCCGGGCAGGATCTGGCGCTGGACGCTCCGGTCGCGCGGCGCGGCTGACAAAATCGCGACGCCGAAAAGGTGGCAGCCCGCCAGCCTGACCTCGGCACCCGAGTCGACCGATACCGTTGCTTCCTTCCGGACCTGGCGGGGTTTTCGATCTATCGTCGCGAGGGGACCGACGGGCCGCCATAGCGCACTCCGGCGAGGGCTGGTCTGGCTGTTGAATGCGCCAGAAAACCAGCGGCAAATCCCGGATTTCATTGAATAGATGGCGGAGAGAGCGGGATTCGAACCCGCGAAGCGGGGTTTAGCCGCTTACACACTTTCCAGGCGTGCTCCTTCAACCACTCGGACACCTCTCCGCAGATGCCTTTGCCGCGCGTCTGGGCGTCGGCAAGAAGGCCGCGCATCATAGCGGTCCGCGCGGTCCGGAACAAGGCCACGGCGTCGGCGGATTCGACGCCGGATCAGGTCACGCGCCGCCGCTTCCCGTCGGATTCTGCGCCGCATGGCGCTCCAGCAGGCAGGCCACTTCGAAGTGGTCGGTGTGCGGGAACATGTCGAACAGGCGCGCCTGGCGAACCCGGAAATCGGCGAGGTCGGCAAGGTCGCGGGCGAGTGACTCCACGTTGCAGCTGGAATAGATGATCCAGCGCGCCTCGCTTTCGCGCAGGCGCTGGCACAGCGCGCTGCCGATGCCGCGACGCGGCGGATTGACGATCACCAGCGGCGGCAGCCGGATCGCTGCGCGCGCGAAGGCAGCGGCATCGCCCGCCTGGAAGCGCACGCCGGCAAGGCCCAGTTCGTCCCGGCTGCGGCAGGCGCTGGCGATGGCCTCCTCGGAAAGTTCGATGCCGGTGACCTCGCGCCGCCCGTCCGCACAGTGCAGCGCAAAGCCGCCGACGCCGCAGTAGAGATCCCAGAGCGCCGGCGGATCGAGCGCGGCAACCCAGTCGCGCGCCTGCCGGTACAGCGCCGCGGCCACGTCGGTGTTGGTCTGGAAGAAACTCTGCGGGCGCAGGTGGATCGGCAGGTCGTTGAGGCGCATGGTCAACGCCGCTTCGTCCGTCAGCAGGATTTCGCGTTCGCCTTCGAGCACGGCCTTGTGCTCGGGCTGGAGATTGGCCGACACCACGCGCAGGCCGGGCAGGGCGGCACGCAGCGCCGGCAGGTGCTTGCGGATGCGGGCGATGGGTTCCTGCGAGCGCAGCACGAAGCGCAGCATCAGTTCGCCGGAGTGTTCGGCCACGGTCACCAGCAGGTATTTCAGCTCGCCGCGTCGGCCCGGGACGTCGTAAGGCGCGATCCGCGCCTGGCGGATGAAGGCCGCGAGCGCGGGAAATATCCCGCTGATGGCGGCCGGATAGAGCGGGCAATCGGTGAGGTCGACGCCGTGGCCGCTGGCATCGAGGATGCCGAGGGTCGGTTGATCCACGCTGCCGGCCACGACCATCTTGGCCTTGTTGCGAAAGCCGGCCTCGCGGCTGCGTACCGGCGCGTGCCAGTGGATCGGGCCGAACGCTGCGAGGCGCTGCGCTGCGTCGGCCTGCTTGCGTGCGACCTGCGCATCGAGCGGCTCGCGGATGCGCGCGCAGGACGCACAGCGGCCGCTCTCGAAGGCATCACAGTGCATCGGCGTGTGCCTCCAGCCACGCCGATGCGCCGTGCGCGGCGACCATCGCGCTGGCGAGCGATGCGGTCAGCAGGTAGCCGCCGGTCGGCGCTTCCCAGTCGAGCATTTCACCCGCGACGAAGACGCCCGGGCGGGCGCGCAGCATCAGGTGCTCGTCCACGGCGTCGAGCGTGACGCCGCCGGCGGTACTGATCGCCTCGTCGATCGGCCGGGTGCGCGTGAGCACAAGGGGAAGCGACTTGATCCGCGGGGCCAGCGCATCCGCGTCGTCCCAGTGCTCGCGTGTCGTGCACGCATGCACGAGCGCCGCCTTGAGGCCGGTCAGCCCGAGCCTGCGGCGCCAATGCTCGCTGCGCGACCGCGATCCGCGGGGTGCCGCCAGCGCCGCGTGCACGGCCGCCTGACTGTGGTCGGGCAGGAGGTCGAGTTCGAGGATCGCCCGGCCGTCGCGTTCCAGCGCATCGCGCAGGCCGGCGGACAGCGCGTAGACGAGGCTGCCTTCGATACCGGTCGTGGTGACAAGCAGTTCGCCGCGTCGCCACTCCGGCGTGCCGGACCGGCGCGCGGCGACGGTCTTGAGCGGCTGGCCCTGCCAGCGCGCGGCGAAACGCGGTTCCCAGTCGCAATCGAACCCGCAGTTGGCCGGACGCAGTGCGGCCACGGACACGCCGGCCGCGCGCAGCGGCTCGACCCAGGCACCATCCGAGCCGAGCCTGGACCAGCTGCCGCCGCCCAGCGCCAGCACGGTTGCATCGGCGCGGGCGTGAACCTCGCCGTCCGGCGTCTGGAAGCGCAACGCGCCGTCGGACGTCCAGCCCAGGAACCGGTGCCGCACCCGAAAGGCCACTCCCGCCTCGCGCAGGTCGCGGACCCAGGCCCGCATCATCGGGCCGGCCTTCATGTCGAGCGGGAAGACCCGTCCGGAGCTTCCGACGAAGGTGTCGAAGCCCAACTCCCGCGCAAGGCCGCGCACCGCGTCGGGGCCGAAGCGATCAAGCCAGGCCGCGACGCGGGGCGCGGCATCGCCGTAGCGTGCGGTGAAGGCGGGCAGGGGTTCGGCGTGGGTCAGGTTGAGCCCGCCCTTGCCGGCGAGCAGGAACTTGCGCCCGACCGAGGCCATGGCGTCGAACACGGTCACGCGCGCCCCGGCGGCCGCCAGCCGCCGGGCAGCGTGCAGCCCGGCGGCCCCGCCGCCCACCACGAAAGCACTCGGCGCGGCTTGGCCGGGTTCGTTGCCCGGCGACTGCTCATTCTTGATGTTGTTTGTCAACTATCAACCCCAACTGTATGATAAAAATCAGATAAAGAATTCTCCGGTTCGGGGCCTCCGTCACGAATAACGAACTCTTTACGGGCGCTAGAGTAAACTCTCGGCTGTCGGATGGTGCGGAACCCGATGGGCCGGCCATCCACTGTTCCCTTGCAGGATCGCTGTTTCCGCGGACACGCGGGATGGCGGTGTCTGCTTCAGCCATACAGGAGCCTGTCATGAGCGAGTCGCTGAACATTCTCCCCGAGTTGATCGAAGCCACGCGCGAGGGCGTCGATTTCTACGCCGAGGCGGCCGATGCGGTGACCGACAGCGAATTGAGCAAACTGTTCCGCCGCATGGCCCAGGCCAAGTCCACGCTGGTGGAAGAACTCAGCCACGAGGTCAAGCCCGCCAGGACGCCCAAGGTGCGCAGCAGCAAGCGCGTCGCCAAGCCGGCGGAATGGGTCGCCCACATCAATTCCACCTACACCACGCTTCGCACCGGGCTCAAGGCCATCAAGCAGGATCAGGTGACCCAGATCGAGCAGGCCGAGTCCGACCTGCTGGGCCGGGTGCAGCGCATCCGCCACGACCGCGACCACAGCTACGTGGTGCGGGTGCTGGCGATGCAGTACGAAGCCAAGGCCCGCGCCGTGCATGAGGGGCTGCGCGCACGCAAGCGCCGCCTCGCCGCGGGCTGATCAACCGCCCGGATAAGCCACCGGGCCAACGCGGAAAATCCCCGCACGGACACCGCCAGCCGGTGTCCGTGCGCTCGCGTTGGCGACTGAACGAAAAGCGTGTATAAGGAAAGCGCTGTGTTTGCAAGGGTCACAAGGCACCGTGGCCCGGTGCGGCAGGTCCGATTCGGTTCGGTCTGTCCATCGCTTCACGTCGCGTACTCCCTGCAGCCAGTCCCGCACCGCGGGTTTACATGTCCAGCCAATGTTTCGGGAGTTATCGTCATGTCCGATCGTCAGACCGGCACAGTCAAATGGTTCAACGACGCCAAGGGCTTCGGCTTCATCAGTCGCGAAGGCGGTGAAGATCTTTTCGTCCACTTCCGCGCCATCCAGGGCGCTGGTTTCAAGTCGCTGAAGGAAGGGCAGAAGGTGTCCTTCATCGTGACCCAGGGCCCGAAGGGCTACCAGGCCGATGAGGTCCAGGCGCTCTGACGGCAGATCAGATGCCGGTTCGATGAAAACCGCCCGGTGACCCCGGGCGGTTTTTTCATGTGGATGCAACGAAGAAGGCGGAGCTGCGGCCCCGCCTTCCAGAGGTTGCTTCCCGGAGTCGCCGGTGCCTCCGGAGGCTCACTTCATGCGGTAGGTGATGCGGCCCTTGGTCAGGTCGTAGGGCGTCATCTCGACCTTGACCTTGTCGCCGGTCAGGATGCGGATGTAGTTCTTGCGCATGCGGCCGGAAATGTGGGCTGTCACGACGTGGCCGTTTTCCAGCTTCACGCGGAACATGGTGTTGGGCAGGGTCTCGAGGACCGAGCCTTCCATTTCGATGGAGTCGTCTTTGGACATTCGGGGCCGTGAGTTGGGGGTTTTGGCGAAAAACGCCCGCCATTATGCCACGATTCGATACCGTTGACGAACGCGTCCCCGACATGCGCCCCGGCGCGCCATCCGCCAGGCCGTCCGATGCCGCGCAGGCGTTCAGCCGAAGTCGGCAGCGACCCGGTTGCGGCAATGCTCCGGCCAATCGGCGCTGGAACTCGACGGCTCCCGGTCCGCAAGGCAGGACAGATATTCGCTGCGGCGGATCTGGCGCGCGCCCAGCGCGGCCAGGTGCGGGGTGTGCATCTGCGCATCGAGCCAGCGCACGCCGCGCTCGGCCAGCAGCCGGCACAGGGCCGCAAGCGCCAGGCGTGAGGCACCGCTCTGGCGGCTGAACATCGATTCCCCGCAGAAGACCGGGCCGGCGTCAACGCCGTAGATGCCGCCGACGAGCCGCTCGCCGGCGTATACCTCGACGCTGTGCGCGTGGCCGAGGCGGTGCAGTTCAACATAGGCGCGCGCCATCTCAGGCAGGATCCAGGTGCCGTCCTGGCCGCGGCGCGGCGTGCTTGCACAGGCCTCGACGACGCCGGCGAAATCGCGGTCGGCATGGATCGTCCAGTCGCTGTGCCGCAGGCTGCGACGGAATCGACGCGAAAGGTGCAGGTCGGCCGTGTCGAATACCGTGCGCGGGTCCGGTGACCACCACAGGATCGGGTCGCCCTGCGAATACCAGGGGAAGATTCCGCTGCGGTACGCGCGCATCAGGCGCGTGGGGGAGAGATCGCCGCCCCAGGCCAGCAGGCCGTCGGGCTGACGCCGGGCGCTCTCGGGCGGCGGGAACGGGGTCGTCGGATCGGGATCAAGACGCGGCAGGTGCATGGCGAAACGGCGAGTGCTCCAGCAGCAGGTCGCGATAGCGTCGCACGCCTTCGCGTTCCTGCGCACACCAGGGCCGCAGCGCGGCGTCCAGGTGAGGGTTGGTCACCAGGTGGCGGCTGTGGGTGAGTACCGGCAGAAAGCCGCGCGCCAGCTTGTGTTCGCCCTGCGCGCCCGGCTCGAAGCGGCGCAATCCCTCGCGCAGGCAGTATTCGATGCCCTGGTAGTAGCAGGTCTCGAAGTGCAGCCCCGGGCTGTCCTCGACGCTGCCCCAGTAGCGTCCGTAGAGCGTGTCGCCGCCGCGCAGGCACAGCGCGCCTGCGACGGTGCGCCCCCCGCGCTCGGCCAGCACCAGCACCAGCGTGCGCGGCATCGTGCGGGCCAGATGGGCGAAGAAGCCGCGCGTCAGCACCGCCACGTTGCCCTTCTGCGCGAAGGTGATGCGATAGAAGTCGTGCATCGCGGCGAGATCTTCGTCGCTGGCCTCGTCGCCGTGTGCGATGCGGAAGCGATAGCCCGCCTGTGCGACCTTCGTCCGTTCCTGCCGGATCGCCTTGCGGCGGCGGCTGGTCATGGCGGCAAGATAGTCGGCAAAGTCGCGCCAGCCGGGGTTTTCCCAGTGGAACTGCAGCTCGTGGCGGGCCAGCCAGCGCGGGTCGAACGCGTAAGTTTCCGATTCAGGCAGGAAGTTGACGTGCAGCGAGGACCAGCCCGCGGCCCGGGTGTGCGCGGCGAGGGCCTGCGCCAGCGCCTGCCGCGCCGGCTCGTCGCGCGCCATGAGTCGCGGCCCGGGCACCGGCGACCACGGCACTCCGACCAGCCACTTGGGGTAATACGCGATGCCGGCTTCTTCGCAGGCCGCGGCCCAGGCGAAGTCGAACACATACTCGCCGCGCGAGTTGTCCTTGCGCCATGCCGGTGCCGCCGCAATCAGGCGGGGGCCGTCGTGCAGCAGCGCGTGGCGCGGTGCCCAGCCGTAGCGGGGCGGCAGGCAGCCGGTGGTTTCCAGCCCGAAGAGGAAGGCGTGCGCGACGAAGGGGTTGGTGCCATCGTGCAGCGCGTCCCACGCCTCGGCCGGCACCGAGGCGAGGGAGTCGACGAGGGTGAGGACTGCGGGCATCCGCCGGCTGTCGGCCACGCCGCCGTTCGGTCAGGCCGGCCCGACCTTTTCCAGAAAGCGCTCGGCATCCAGCGCCGCCATGCAGCCGAAGCCGGCCGAGGTGATGGCCTGGCGGTACACGCTGTCGGCCACGTCGCCTGCGGCAAAGACGCCGGGGACACTCGTTTCCGTGGCACCGCCGTCCTGACCCGAGTGGACCTTCAGGTAACCATCGCGCATGGCGAGCTGACCCTCGAAGATGCCGGTGTTCGGGTGGTGGCCGATGGCCACGAAGAAGCCATGCACCGCGATGTCGCGGGTGCTGCCGTCGGCGGTCGAGGCCAGACGCATGCCGGTCACGCCGCTGTCGTCACCCAGGACTTCTTCCACGGTGTGGTTCCAGACCAGTTCGATCTTGCCGCTGGCGGCCTTTTCGAACAGCTTGTCCTGCATGATCTTCTCCGCCCGCAGGCTGTCGCGGCGGTGGACGAGATAGACCTTGCGCGCGAGGTTGGACAGGTACAGCGCTTCCTCCACCGCGGTATTGCCGCCGCCGATCACGGCCACGTCCTGTTCGCGGAAGAAGAAGCCGTCGCAGGTGGCGCAGGCCGAAACGCCGCGACCCTTGAACTTCTCCTCCGATTCCAGGCCCAGGTACTTGGCGGTCGCGCCGGTGGCGATGATGAGGCTGTCGCAGGTGTAGGTGCCGCTGTCGCCGGTCAGGCGGAACGGACGCCGGGACAGATCGGCGGTGTGGATGTGGTCGAACACCAGTTCGGTTTCGAAGCGCTCGGCGTGGGCCTGCATGCGCGCCATCAGTTCCGGCCCCTGCACGCCCTGTGCGTCGCCCGGCCAGTTGTCCACGTCTGTGGTGGTGGTGAGCTGGCCGCCCTGTTCCAGACCGGTGATCAGCAGGGGCTTGAGGTTGGCGCGGGCGGCGTAGACGGCGGCGGTGTAGCCGGCCGGACCGGAGCCGAGGATCAGGACGCGGGCGTGGCGGGATTCGCTCATGGGACGGACTCTGCGGGAAACGCAATGGGGGCAAGGCCAGTCAGGATGGGGGCCGCAGGGCGCGGTTACAAGCCGCGCCGCGCCGCCTCGGGCGTGGAAACCGCATTTGGCCTGCGGTCGCAAGGTCCGGGCGGGCACGCTGATACAATCCGGCGTTCTGTCCCGATCATGCAGGATGACCAGGTCCGGTGAGCCGAACACAGCAGGCAATGGAAGACGAGGGTGGCGCGCGACGCAGGATCTGGCGGGAAAGCCTGGTTCTGCTGGCGGTGCCGGTCCTGCTGTACCTGCTGGCCTGCCTGGTCAGCTACCACCCGGACGATCCAGGCTGGTCGCACTCGGGCAGCGTCACCGGGCCGATCCACAATTTCGGCGGCATGGCCGGGGCGTATTTCGCCGACATCGTGCTCTCGTTCTTCGGCATTGGTGCCTATGCGCTGCCGATCCTGCTGGGGGGCCTGATCTGGCTGGTGCTGCGCGGGCGCGATGGTCTCGACGGGACGGCGCTCACCCCGGCGCTGCGCCTGATCGGTGTATTTGCGTTCCTGGTGGGCGTGGCCGCGCTGGCGCACCTGAATCCGCCGCGTTCGGCCGCCGGCCTGCCGGTGGGGGCGGGCGGGCTGCTGGGCCAGCTCGTGGGCATGGCCCTGCAGCGTGGATTCGGCTACTTCGGCGCCGCACTTTTTACCCTGGCGCTGCTGCTGGTGGGCATCACTCTGGCGACCGGGTTGTCCTGGTTTGCCCTGATGGACCGCATCGGCCGCGGCGTCTTGTCACTGGGTGGACTCCTCGGGCGGCGGATGCAGGAGCAGGTCTCCAACGAGAAGCGGCAGGCGCGCGCCGCGCGCGCCCAGCGCGAGGAAACCCGGCGCGAGGAAACGGTCAAACGCGCCAGGCGCGAGCCGATCCGCATCGAACCGCCGCCGCTGCCGGTGGAAAAGAGCGATCGCGCCCAGCGCGAGCAGCAGATTCCGCTGTTCGGCGGCGTGCCCAGCAGCGAAGGCGGCCTGCCGCCGCTGTCGGTGCTCGATGATCCCAAGCCGCAGCCCAAGGGCTATTCCGAAGAGGCGCTGGAAACCCTGTCGCGCCAGATCGAGTTCAAGCTCAAGGACTTCCGCATCGAGGCGCAGGTCGTCGGCGTATTTCCCGGCCCGGTCATCACCCGCTTCGAGATGGAGCCGGCACCGGGCGTGAAGGGCAGCCAGGTGTCGAGCCTGGACAAGGATATCGCCCGCGGCCTCTCGGTGAAATCCGTGCGCGTGGTCGACGTGATCCCCGGAAAGTCCGTGATCGGCCTGGAAATCCCCAACGCCAACCGCGAGATCATCTACCTGTCGGAAATCCTGCGCTCGAAGGAATACGACAAGTCCACCAGCCCGCTGACGCTGGCATTGGGCAAGGACATATCCGGGCGGCCCACGGTTGCGGATCTGGCGAAGATGCCGCATCTGCTGGTGGCCGGCACCACCGGCTCGGGCAAGTCGGTCGCGGTCAACGCCATGGTGCTGAGCCTCCTTTACAAATCCAGCGCGCGCGACGTGCGGATGCTGATGATCGATCCGAAGATGCTGGAGCTTTCGGTCTACGAAGGCATCCCGCACCTGCTCGCGCCGGTGGTCACCGACATGAAGGAGGCCGCCAACGGCCTGCGCTGGTGCGTGGCCGAAATGGAGCGCCGCTACAAGCTGATGAGCGCGGTGGGCGTGCGCAACCTGGCCGGTTTCAACAAGAAGGTGAGGGACGCCATCGAGGCAGGCCAGCCGCTGATGGACCCGCTTTTCAAACCCAATCCGGAGCTGGGCGAAGCACCGCGCGCGCTGGAAACGCTGCCCTACATCGTGGTCATCATCGACGAGTTCGCCGACATGATGATGATCGTCGGCAAGAAGGTGGAAGAGCTGATCGCCCGCCTGGCGCAGAAGGCGCGCGCCGCCGGCATCCACCTCATCCTGGCGACGCAGCGCCCGTCGGTGGACGTGATCACCGGCCTGATCAAGGCCAATATCCCGACCCGCATCGCCTTCCAGGTTTCCAGCAAGATCGACTCGCGCACCATCCTCGACCAGTCCGGCGCGGAAACCCTGCTGGGCCACGGCGACATGCTGTATCTCCCGCCCGGCACCGCCATGCCCGAGCGCCTGCACGGTGCCTTCGTCAGCGACGAGGAAGTCCACCGCGTGGTGCAGTTCCTCAAGGAAAGCTCCGGCGGGGCGGACTACCTCGAAGGCGTGCTGGAGGAAACCCAGACCCTGGGCGACGGCCAGGTGATCGGCCCGACCGGGCTGCCGGAGGCGGCTGCCAGCGACGATCCGGAGGCCGACGCGCTGTTCGACCAGGCCGTGCGCATCGTCACCGAGACCCGCCGCGCCAGCATCTCCAGCGTGCAGCGCCACCTGCGCATCGGCTACAACCGCGCCGCGCGCCTGGTCGAGGCCATGGAAGCGGCCGGCATCGTCTCGCCGCCCGAACACAACGGCGACCGCAGCGTGCTGGCTCCGCCGCCGCCGAGGGATTGATCGGCAGGAGGGGCCGGCGCATGAGCGCGCACGGCCTGCGTTCATGCGTCTGCCGGCACGCTATCCGCCTCTGCATCCGGAGTTCTCCCATGCGCCTTGCCGCCGCTTTCGGCCTGGTACTGATTCCTTGTTTCGCGCTCCATGCGAGTGCCGCGCGCGCCGCCGACCCACACGCCGTGCTGGCGGCGTTCTCGCAGGGCCTGGAGGGGCTGAAAGGCCAGTTCGTCCAGCGCGTGTTCGACGGCACCGGCCGCCTCACCGAAGACAGCCACGGGACGCTGGCACTGGCGGTTCCGCGCCAGTTCCGCTGGGAGTATGAAGCGCCGTTTCCACAGCTGATCGTGGCCGACGGCAGCAAGGTGTGGATTTTCGACCCGGATCTGGAGCAGGTGCAGGTGCGCCCTCAGGGTGTGGAAGAGCAGCAGAGTCCGCTGATGGTGCTGGTGGATCCGGCTGAACTTGATCGCCAGTTTGCCGTGGCCGACGGCGGGCAGGCCGACGGGCTGGCCTGGGTGGAACTGACGCCACGCGGCGACGATCCGCCGTTTTCGAAAGCCCGGCTCGGATTCGCGGATGGGGCGCTGGCGCGCATGGACATGACCGATTCCCTGGGGCAGCGTACCCGGATCGCGTTCTCCGGCTGGCAGCGCAATCCCGCGTTCGACGTCGGCACCTTCCGCTTCGTGCCGCCTCCCGGCGTGGACGTGATCGGCGAGGTGGACGAGGCCGCACAGGCGTTTCCGCTGGGGGACTGAGTCAGGGTCGCGACAGCGTCGAGCCTGTGCGGCGCGATCCATCGCCGGGACTGCCAATGACGCAGCGTGTTCGGCCGTCGGGTGCATTAAACTGCCGGGCTTGGAACCTCACGGGGCACGCAACGGGCATGAGCATCAAGAGCGACGCATGGATCCGCCGCATGGCGTGCGAGCACGGCATGATCGAGCCGTTCGAGCCGGGCCAGATCAGACACAACGCCTCCGGTGGGCGCATCGTTTCCTACGGCACCTCGAGCTATGGCTACGACGTGCGCTGCGCCAGCGAGTTCAAGGTGTTCACCAACATCAACTCGACGGTGATCGATCCCAAGGAATTCGATTCGCGCAACTTCGTCGACTTCAGCGGCGAGGTCTGCATCATCCCACCCAATTCCTTCGCGCTGGCGCGCACGGTCGAATACTTCCGCATCCCGCGCTCGACCCTGGTGATATGCCTGGGCAAGAGCACCTATGCGCGCTGCGGGATCATCGTGAACGTCACCCCGCTGGAACCGGAGTGGGAGGGGCACGTGACCCTGGAGTTCTCCAACACCACGCCGCTGCCGGCCCGGATCTACGCCAACGAGGGCGTGGCGCAGATGCTGTTCTTCGAATCCGACGAGGTGTGCGAAACCAGCTACCGCGACCGCGGCGGCAAGTACCAGGGCCAGCGCGGCGTGACCTTGCCGCGCACCTGAGCGCTGCGCTGCTCCCCTCATTCCGCTGCCGGCCGCGCCGGCGGCACGCCCCGGCCCGAGCCATGCCACGATCGCTTCGCCTCCTGACCCTCGTTCTGGCCGTTGCGCTGTCGGCCTGCGGCGGCGCTTCCGATCCGACAGGCGAAGACGCGGCCGCCAATGCGCTCGCGGTGGCGCTGGTGCCGGTACAGCGCGAGGTGCTGGCGCACGAGGTGGTGGCGTCGGGGCAGGTGGCCGCGTGGGAGGAGACGCCGCTGGGCGTCGAAGTGGCTGGACTGCGCGTCATCGAGGTGCGGGTCGAGGTGGGGCAGGCGGTGGCGGCGGGCGAGGTGCTGTTGCGGCTGGATGATCGCGCCGCGCGCAGCGATGTGGCTCAGGCGCGCGCCGCATGCGCCGAGGCGGAAGCGTCCCTGGCGCTGGCGACCGCCAACCTGGAGCGGGGGCGCGCGCTTTCCGGGCGCGGCCTGATGAGTGCGGCGGATTTCGACCAGCTTGGCGCGCTCCGGGCGCAGGCCGATGCGCGCCGCGCGACGGCGGAGGCCGCCCTCGATGCCGCCGGGCTGCGGCTGTCGTGGACCACTCTGGTGGCACCGGATGCGGGCGTGATTTCGCGTCGTGCGGTGCAGCCGGGCGAGGTGGTGTCGCCGGCCGCGCCGCTGTTTCACCTGATCCGGCAGAACCGGTTGGAGTGGCGCGCGCAGATCGCCGAGGGCGACCTGTCCCGCGTGGCCGTCGGCCAGGCCGTACGGCTGCGCGGTGCGGAGGGAAGCATCGTCGAAGGTCGCGTGCGTGCGGTCGCTCCGGGACTGGATGCGGCCACGCGTACCGCCCTGCTGCAGGCCGACCTTCCCGCGCCGGGCGCGCTGCGCGCCGGCATGGTGGCCGAGGGCCGCATCGAAACCGCCCAGGCACCCGTGCTGACGGTGCCGCTGGCTGCAGTGGTGCGGCGCGACGGTTTTGCCTACGTCTTTGGCGTGGATCAGTCGCAGCGCGTGGTGCGTCACCGCATCGATACCGGGCGCGTTTTCGCCGGGCGCATCGAGGTGCTTGCCGGCTTGGAAGAAGGCCAGCCCGTCGTCGGGAGCGGGGCCGGATTCCTGGGCGAGGGCGACCGCGTGCGCGTGGTGGCTGACGCGCCATGAACTTTTCGGCCTGGTCGATCCATCGGCCGCTGCCCGCGATTCTTCTCTTCATCGCGCTGTGCGTGGCCGGGCTGTTCGCATTTCGCCAGCTTCCCGTCTCGCGCTTTCCGGATATCGCCTTCCCGATGGTGACGGTGACTGTGAGCCTCCCCGGCGCCGCGCCGGCACAGCTTGAAACCGAGGTCACGCGCCGGGTCGAGAACGCGGTGGCGACGCTGGAGGGGGTCAAGCGCACGATTTCCTCGGTGACCGAAGGCCAGTCGGTCACCTTCGTGGAGTTCCACTTGGCAACTCCGCTGGAGCCGGCGCTGGACGAGGTGCGCGATGCCATCACCCGCATCCGCATCGACCTGCCGCGCGACATCCAGGAGCCGGTGATCGCCAAGGTGTCGATCACCGGCGGCACACTCTTGTCCTATGCCGTGCGTGCTCCGGGCTGGCGGGCCGATGAACTCAGCTGGTTCGTCGATGACACCGTGTCACGCGCCCTGTTCGGCGTGCGCGGCGTCGCCCAGGTGACGCGGACCGGCGGGGTGCAGCGCGAGGTGCGCGTGGATCTGGATCCGTCGACGCTGCTTGGCTATGGCATCACCGCCGGCGAAGTATCCCGGCAGCTGGCGCAAATCCAGGTCGAGCGCCCGTCCGGACAGGCCGAGTGGGGCGGCCAGCGGCAGGTGATCCGTACCGTGGCGACGGTCGCGGTCGCCGACGACCTGCGCGAGTTCCCGATCGCACTGCGTGACGGACGGGCGGTGCGCCTGTCGGCGCTGGCACGGGTGAGCGATGGTGCCGCCGATCCGGTGGAAACGGCCCTGCTCGATGGCGAACCGGTGGTCGGCTTTTCGCTGATGCGCGCGCGCGGTTCGAGTGAAGTGGAGGTCGCCCGCGGCGTGCGGCACGCGCTGGCCGAACTGGAGCGCACCCATCCCGGCGTCGAGTTCGACGTGGTGTTTTCCACCGTGGAGGAAGCCGAGCGTTCCTACAGTTCCTCCATGGCGATGCTGTGGGAGGGCGGCGCGCTGGCGGTGCTGGTGGTGTTCCTGTTCCTGCGTGACTGGCGTGCGACCTGGATCTCGGCGCTGGCGTTGCCGCTGTCGATCATCCCGACTTTCGCGGTGATCCACTGGCTCGGCTTCAGCCTCAACATGATCACGCTGCTGGCGCTGGCCGTGGTGGTTGGCATTCTGGTGGACGATGCCATCGTCGAAGTCGAGAACATCGTGCGCCACCTGGGCATGGGCAAGACGCCCAAGCAGGCGGCGCTGGATGCGGCGCAGGAGATCGGCCTGGCGGTCATCGCCACTTCGATGACCCTGGCCGCGGTATTCGTGCCGGTCGCCTTCATGCCCGGCATCGCCGGCAAGTTCTTCCGCGAATTCGGCTGGACCGCGGCCACGGCGGTGCTGTTCTCACTGATGGTGGCGCGCCTGCTCACGCCGATGATCGCGGCCTACCGGCTCAAGCCCCGGCCCGAACATGAGGCCGAGGGGCCGCTGATGCGCGGGTATCTGGGATGGGTGGACGCGGCCTTGCGCCACCGCGCCCGCACCCTGTGGATCGCGTTCGGCCTGTTCCTGGCTTCGCTGGCGCTGCTGCCGCTGATTCCGGCCACTTTCATCCCCGTTTCGGATCTGGGGCGCAGCAATCTCGGCATCGAGCTGGCACCGGGCACCTCGATCGAGGAAACCACCGCGCTGGCCGAAACCGCGCGCGGCCTTCTGGCTGATATTCCCGAACTGCGTCGGGTCTACACCATGATCGGTGGCGCGCTGGACCTCGGCGATCCCGGCAAGACCGGCGTGGGGGAGACGCGCAAGGCGACGCTGATCCTGGATTGGGGTGAGCCGGACGGCCGCAGCCGCCATCAGAAAACGCTGGAGCGCGAAACCCGTGCGCGCCTGCATGACCTTCCCGGCGTGCGGGTGAGCTTCCTCAGCAGCGAGCCGGGCGAACAGATGCAGCTCGTGCTCGCCGGCGATGATGCGCTCCGCCTGTCGGAGACGGCGCAGGCGGTCGAGCGCGAACTGCGGACCCTGCCGGGCCTGGGCAGCATTTCTTCCACGGCCTCGCTGCTGCGCCCGGAAGTGGTGATCGCGCCCGATCCGGTGCGCGCGGCCGAACGCGGCGTCACTACTGAAGCCATTGCGGAAGCCGCGCGCATCGCCACCGCCGGCGACTATATGCAGTATCTGGCCAAGCTCAACCTGCCGGAGCGCCAGATTCCGATCCGGGTGGGCTTTGCGCGCGCCGCGCTGGCCGAGCCGGCGCTGATCGGCCAGCTCCAGGTGGCCGGGCGCGACGGCCCGGTGCCGCTCGATTCGGTGGCCGACATCCGTCTGGATGCCGGCCCGGTGCAGATCGCGCGCTACCAGCGCCAGCGCAACGTCACCTTGACCGCCGAGCTCAACGGTCGCGCCCTGGGCGAGGTGATGGCGGAAGTGGAACGCCTGCCGAGCGTGCAGCAGCTGCCGGCGGGCGTGAGCTTCCTCAACGCCGGTGACGCCGAGGTGTTCGTGGAACTGTTCACCGGCTTCGTGCTGGCCATGCTGGCCGGCATCGCGTGTATCTACGCGGTGTTGCTTCTGCTGTTCAACAACGCCTTCCAGCCCGTCACCATCCTCACCGCGGTGCCGCTGTGCGCGGGCGGTGCCTTCGGGGCGCTGCTGGTCACCCGGAACATGCTGTCGCTGCCGGCCCTGATCGGCCTCTTGATGCTGATCGGCATCGCCACCAAGAACTCCATCCTGCTGGTGGATTACGCGGTGATCGCGGAAGAGGAGCACGGCCTGTCCCGGCACGACGCCCTGGTCGATGCCTGCCGCAAGCGCGCCCGCCCGGTGATCATGACCACGCTCGCGATGAGCGCGGGCATGGCACCGGTGGCGCTCGGGCTGTCGGCCGAATCCAGCTTCCGCGCGCCCATGGCCATCGCGGTGATCGGCGGACTGGTGACCTCCACCGTGCTCAGCCTGATCGTGGTTCCTGCGGCCTATACCGTGATGGACGATCTGCGCCGCTGGCGCGCCCGGCCCGCGCCGGCAGGGACTTGAGCCAAGGGGCGGGCGCGGAGGGCAGGTGCGTCTGCGGCCTTGTGCGGCGCGTCGGGTGGATTTGTCCCGGTTGACGTATCACAATGCGGCGTCGTTCCGATGCCCGGCGGGCACCGTTCACTTTTTGGGGAAGTGATGCGAGGCGGCGGCGGCCTGATGCCGCAGCGTGGATTCATCTCGAATCCGCTATTCAGAAATCAACTGTTCGTGGGGAAAATATGCGTAATCTTCTGTCGCTGGCGATCATGCTGGCTCTGCCTGCGGGCGCTCTGGCCAATGACGATTCGGTCAATTACCAGGAACGCTGCCTGATCTCGTTCTCCGGCGCGCAGCAGGATGTGTGCGAAAGCCGCGTCTTTGCCGAGCCGGCCGATCTTGCCAGTCTGATGTCGCCCGATGCGGTGAAGCAGTCGACCCTGCGCATCGTCAAGTTCGATGGACCGATCCTCGACGAACAGCGCCAGGCGGTGGAACTGGCGGGCGCACGGATCATCGGCTATGCGCCGTACCACGCCTACATCGTGCGCATGGAGCCGGCGCTGGATGCCGAAATGAAGCGTATCGCGGGCGTGGTCTGGGCGGGGCCGATGCTGCCGGCGCTGAAGGTGGATCCGAACATCTTTGCCGAGCTGCGCCAGGGCAATCTGACCAGCCAGCTGGGCATCGAGACCCTTTCGATGTCCCTGGACAGTCCTCAGGACGGAGCCAGCCTGCGCCTTGCGCTGGGCTCGATCGCGGGGCTTTCCGATCTCAAGGTTCAGGAAGTGGGCGGCGAACTGCGCGCCAGCGCGCGCTTCGACCGCAGCCCGGCCGGTCGCAACGATCTGGTCCACGCATTGGAAACGCTGGCGCTGCGCGATGACGTGCTCTCGGTGAGCTTCCGCAAGCCGCTGACCTCGCGCAATTCGCAGGGCCACTGGCTGCACCAGGGCAACGTCAGCGCGCAGTATCCGATCTGGGATCGCGGCATCTACGGCTGCGGGCAGATCGTGGGCGAGCTGGATACCGGCCTGCATATGGACAACATCGCGTTCAAGGACGCGACCCAGACGCTGCCCATCAGCGTCTGCACCACCGGTGCCACATGCGCCGCCATCGCGGCAAACAACGATCATCGCAAGGTGGTGGCCTACTACAAATGGTCGGGCCTGGCCGGCACCGGCTGGGAAGACAACCACGGCCACGGAACCCACGTCGCCGGCTCCATCATGGGCAACGACAACGGCGTGAACCCCGGCCAGAACTGCGCCACGCTCACCGCGCCCAGCGGCACCAGCAACCTGGTCGGCATGGCACCCTACGCCAAGCTGGTGATGCAGGAAAGCGGTGCCAACCTGGCCTACCTCAACACCATGGGCGGCACTCCTTACCACGCCGTGGACATCGCCTACCAGAACGGCGCGCGTATCCACAGCAACTCCTGGGGCGGTGGCTGCACCAACCAGTTCGGAACCTGCGTTTCCGGCTGTTCCGTGACCTATGACGACTCCGCGCGCGACGCCGACCGCGTGGCCAAGGATCGCAGCGACGCGCTGGTAGTGTTCGCCGCCGGCAACGACGCCACCGCCTGCCCGAACGGCAACAACGTCGGCAGCCCGGGCAACGCCAAGAACGTGCTGACCATTGCTGCCACCGGCCGTGGCACGTCCGGCAACAACATGGCGAGCTTCTCCTCGCGCGGCCCGGCGCTGGATGCGCGCACCAAACCCGATCTCGGCGCGCAGGGCAGCGGCATTGTCTCCGCCGGCCGCAGCGCCAGCGGCACCACCACCATGAGCGGCACCTCGATGGCCACGCCGACGGCCTCGGGCCTGGCCGCGCTGGTGCGCGACTACCTCGCCCAGGGCTATTACCCCAGCGGCGTGAAGACGCCGAGCGACGCGATCACCGCGCCCTCGGGTGCGCTGCTGAAGGCCATCCTCACCGCCGGTGCCTTCCAGATGACCGGTACCGGGGCCGGCCCGAATCCGGGCCAGGCGCAGGGCTTCGGCCGCATCCTGCTGGAGGACTCGCTGTATTTCGGCGGCGACGCCAGCCACCTGTTCCTGCACGACGAGGACAGCGGCGTGGGCACCGGCGATGTCCAAACCCACAGCCTGACAGTGTCCGCCGGAACCCCGCTCACCGTCGTCCTGACCTGGTCGGACGCGGCGGCCGCCATCAATGCCAGTCCCGCCACCGTGAACGCGCTGCGGCTCGAAGTGCAGGCACCCAACGGCGATGTGTGGACCCAGAAGCTGCCGGCCGGCTACAGCGTCAACGACGCCAATCCGACCCAGAGCACGACCACCTCGAACTACGACAACCTCAACAACCTGCATCGCATCCGCCTGGCGACGCCGGAGGCCGGCACCTACCAGATCCGCGTGCGCGGCATCGCCGTGCCGCAGGGGCCGCAGACCTATGCGCTGGCGGCGGTGGGCGGCTTCACCATCAGCATGGATCCGACCTTCAACCTGTCGGCAACGCCGGGCGAGGTGGCGTTCTGCGCCGGCTCCACGGCGCAGTTCGATGTCGGCGTGCGCAGCCGCTACGGTTTCACCGATCCGGTGGCACTGAGCCACAGCGGGCTGCCCGGCGCGGCCACCGGCAGCTTCAGCCTCACGCCGGTCACGCCGGCTGATCCCGCAGCCACCAGCCAGCTCACGGTGGCCAATACCGCCGGGCTCGCGCGCGGCACCTATGCGTTCCAGATCCTGGGCAACAGCAGCGGCACCATGCCGCTGTCGCAGGCCATCTCGGCCACGCTCAAGGTGTCGAGCGGCGTGCCGCTGCAGCCGGGCCTGACGGCACCTGCGGATGCGGCCGCCGACGTGCCGCGCACGCCCACCTTCACCTGGGCGGCGGATGTCGCGGCCGAGAGCTACACGATCGAGGTCGCCACCGACGCCGCGTTCACCACCATCGTGGCGAGCGGCACGGTCGACACCAACACCTGGGTGCCGGCCGCGCCGCTGGCCCCGGCGACCCTGCACTACTGGCGGGTGAAGGCCAACAGCACCTGCGGCGACAGCGGGTATTCGGCCACCTTCAGCTTCACCACCGGCGTGACCTTCCCCGAGCCGTACTGCACGGTGACCTTCCCGAGTGCCGTGGAGCCGATCACCAAGGTCATCTTCACCGGCATCAACAACCCGAGCTCGGCCGTGGTCAACGGCAGTCCGGCGCTGGAAGACTTCCTTGGCGTCAGCGGCGGCCTGGTGCAGGCCAGCCAGAGCTACCAGATCGCGGTGGAAGGCAACACGGCGGGCAGTTTCACCACCCACGTGAACGCGTTCTTCGACTGGAACCGCAATGGCACCTTCGATGCGGGCGAGTCCTACACCATCGGCACGATCACCAATTCCACCGGTGCCGACGGCAAGCAGGCGGTGGCATCGATCGCGGTGCCCGCGTCGGCAACGCCCGGTCCGGTGCGGATGCGCGTCATGAAGAAGTACAACGCCGCCGGAACGGCCTGCAACAATTCAGGCTACGGGCAGGCCGAGGACTACACCGTGATGGTGCAGGGCGGCGGTCCGACCTACACCATCGGCGGCACGGTAAGCGGCACCAGCGGCGCGGGCCTGGCGCTCAAGCTCAACGGCGGCGCGGACTTCGCCATCGCCGGCGACGGGGCCTACACCTTCCCGGGCGGCCTGCCGAGCGGCACGGCCTATACGGTGACGGTGAGCGCCGCGCCCGTCGGCCAGACCTGCTCGGTGGCCAACGGCAGCGGCACGGTGGCCGGTGCCAACGTGACCAATGTCGATGTGACCTGTGCGGACATCCCGCCGCAGTCCTATCCGGTGGGCGGGCAGGTGAGCGGGCTGACGGTGCCGGGACTGGTGCTGGCGCTCAATAACGGCACCACCCGGACGATCGTCGCCAACGGCACCTATGCCTTCGTTCCCGGCGTTCCGACCGGCTTCGCCTACGAGGTCACGATCCAGTCCCAGCCGTCCGGCGTGGCCTGCACGGTGGCCAACGGCAGCGGCACGATGGCTTATGCGGCGGTCACCAACGTCGACGTGAGCTGCGCCGCACAGGGTCCGGCGATCTTCGCGGACGGGTTTGAAGCCACGCCGTAAGCACCACATCGGGGCGGCGGAGCCTTCGCCGCCCCGATGATCGCCCCCGGAGTGCGCGCTCAAGGCGCATTGCGATGCAGTCTGTGAGGCGCGTCACGCCAACCGCTGCAGCGCAGCATTCCTTGCCCGACCTGCTCTGGCAGACTGCGGCGCATGGTAGCCATTCCTTCCGATGTTTCCGTTGTCCGGCCGGCGCGGATTTCCGCGCCGGCGCTGCGTCAGGCGCTCGCGGCCGGCATGCATCAGCTGGTCTCGCGGCGCGAGCACCTCAACAGGATCAACGTGTTTCCGGTGCCCGACGGTGATACCGGAAGCAACCTTGCGTTCACCGTCGGCTCGGTCCTTGCGGGGAGCCTCAGCCAGCGTGCGACCTCGGCCGGAGCGCTGCTGCGCGCGGTGGCCGAAGACGCCATCGAAGGCGCGCGCGGCAATTCCGGCGCGATCCTCGCGCAATTTTTCTGCGGGGCCAGCCAGACCGTGGGCGATGCCCCGCTGTTGACGCGCGAAGCCATCGCCGAGGCGGTGGACGCCGGCTCGCGACAGGCGCGCGGCGCGCTGTCGCAGCCGCGCGAGGGCACGATCCTGAGCGTGATCCAGGCCTTCGCCGACGCGCTGCGGATGCCGCACGCGGATTTCGGCCACTGGTTCGGCAGCGCGGTGGCACGCGCACGGGACGCGCTGGCCGATACGCCGCGGCAGCTTGCGGTGCTGCGCCAGGCCGGCGTGGTGGATGCCGGCGCTCAGGGATTCGTGGACTTCATCGAAGGCATGCACGGCTATTTCCTCACCCGCCGGCTGCAGGTGGTGTCGGCGCAGGGCACCGGCGGATCCGTGGAATCGGCGGCGCTGCACTGGCACGAGGAAGCCGACGCTTCGCGGCCCTGGTGCAGTGAATGCCTGGTTGCGGCCGACGCGATCGACCAGGCCGGGCTGCGCGCCGCGCTGGACGCGCTCGGGGCCGACAGCGTGGTGGTGGCGGGCACCGCGCAGCGGCTGCGCGTGCATGCCCACGTGGCCGATCCGGCGCTGCTGTTCGAAGCGGTCGGGCGCTTCGGCGCGCTGAGCGCGCGCAAGGCCGAAAACATGTGTGCCCAGCACCGCGCCGCGCAGCGCGCCGGAGAGGTGACCGTCGTGACCGACTCGGCCTCCGACTTGCCGGCCGATCTTCTGGAAAGCCTGCCGCTGGAACTGGTGCCGGTGCGGGTGAGCTTCGGGACCGAGGACTTCCTCGATCGCGTGTCCATCAGCACCGCCGAGTTCCACCGGCGCCTGCGCCAGGCCGCTACCCTGCCGCAAACCTCGCAGCCGCCGCCCGGCGATTTCCGCCGCCAGTTCGAGCTGTCCCTGTCGCATGCGCGCCACGTGGTCTATGTCGGGCTGTCGCGCCCGCTCAGCGGCACGCTGCAGTCGGCCGAAACCGCCGCCGCGCGCTGCGAGTCGGGGCAGGTGCGGGTGATCGACAGCCGGCAGGCGTCGTGCGCCCAGGCCCTGCTGGCCATCGCTGCCGCCGAATGTGCGGCCGGGGGCGGCGACGTGGAGGCGGTCTGCGCCCGGGTGGATGCGCTGATCCCGCACACCTTCCTGTTTGCGGCGGCGCGCGACATCAGCCATGCGGTTCGCGGCGGGCGCATCCCGCGCCGGGTCGAGCCGGTGGCGCGATTCCTCGGCCTGACCGCGATCGCGCGCACGCGGCCGGACGGCAACCTGCGCGTCGCCGGCGCGCTGCTGGGATCGCGGCGCGTGCCGCAGCGTTTGGCCCGCTACATCGCGCGGCGGCTTCCCTCCGCTGCGGGCTGGCGGATCATGGTGGGCCACTGCGATGCGCGCGACGATGCGGCGCAGCTACTTGCAGCACTGCGTGAACTATTGCCGACAAGTAATTGCTGGATAACGGAAACGGGGCCTGCCATCGGTGCCCATGCCGGGCCGGGAACGCTGGTGGTCGGGCTTCAGGCCGCGCTGCATCCACCAGCAGCCGGCCGCTGAATCCCGTGGCCGTTTCCGCGCCTGTACTCGGTGCCGGCCTATTGCTGGCGGCGTATCTCCTGGGCTCGCTTTCGGGCAGCCTGATCCTCGGCCGGCTCATCGGCGTCGACATCCGCAAGAGCGGCAGCGGCAACGCCGGCGGCACCAATGCCCTGCGCACGCGCGGCTGGCGTTTTGCGCTGGGCGTGGTGGCCATCGACGTGGGCAAGGGCGTGCTGGCGGCGCTGCTGCCGCTGGCCGTGCCGCTCGAATCCGCGCTGGTCTGGCCGCTGCAGGCAGCCTGCGGCATGGCGGCTGCCGCGGGCCACGTCTGGCCGGTGTTCTTCGGGTTTCGCGGCGGCAAGGGCGCGGGAACCCTGATCGGCGCGCTGGCGGTAGTCTGGCCGGTGGCGGCGGTCGGCGTGGTGGCGGTTTGGCTGCTGGTGCTGTTTTCGACCGGCTACGTCGGGCTGTCCACCGTGCTGGCGGCTGCCGCGCTGGTGCCGCTGGCGCTGCTGGGGCCGGAAATCGAACTTGCCGGGCGGCTGACGCTTGCGCTGATCGCGTCGGGCTTCATCGCGTTCACCCATCGGGACAACCTGCGCCGCCTGCGCGCCGGCACCGAGTACCGCTTCGAGAAGGCGCGGCTGTTCGCGCGGCTGCGGCGCGCGCAGCGCTGAGCCGGGGTCGCTATCCTTGGCGTATCAAGACAGCGGGACGCGGCCCGCCCTGGGAGATGACGCGGTGCAGGTGGCATACGAACCTGGAAATCTGATCGAAGCGCACCTGGTCAAGGGTCTGCTGGCCCAGGCCGGGATCGAATCCTGGGTGCGCGGCGAGCATCTGGTCGGCGCGATCGGCGAACTGCCCGCCATCGGCTTGCTCGCGGTGATGGTGGCCGACGAGGATGCCGAGCAGGCGCGCGGCGTGATCGAGGACTGGAACCACGCCACGCCGATCGACGATGCGCCCCAGGGTGCCGACGGAAGCTTCCTGGCGTGAACGCGATCCGCCGCGCCGCGCTTGGCCGCATCCGGGCGTGTTGGCACAATGCCCACCTGCTGCCCCACGGCTGAATCCATGTCTTATCTCGTCCTCGCCCGCAAATGGCGGCCCCGGCGCTTTTCCGAGCTGGTGGGCCAGGAGCACGTCGTGCGCGCGCTGTCCAACGCGCTGGATACCGGTCGCGTTCACCACGCTTTCCTGTTCACCGGCACGCGCGGGGTGGGCAAGACCACGATCGCGCGCATCTTTGCCAAGAGCCTCAACTGCGCGCGCGGCGTGGGTGCCGAGCCCTGCGGCGAGTGCGAGGTGTGCGTGGCGGTGGACGAGGGCCGCTTCGTGGACCTGCTGGAGATCGACGCGGCCTCCAACACCGGTGTGGACGACGTGCGCGAGGTGATCGAGAACGCGCAGTACCTGCCCACCCGCGGCCGCTACAAGGTGTACCTCATCGACGAGGTGCACATGCTGTCGAAAAACGCCTTCAACGCGCTCCTGAAGACGCTGGAAGAACCGCCCGAGCACGTCAAGTTCCTGCTCGCCACCACCGACCCGCAGAAGCTCCTGCCCACGGTGCTCAGCCGCTGCCTGCAGTTCCACCTGCGCCGCCTCAGCGAAGAACAGATCGCAGGCCAGATACGCCACATCCTGACGGCCGAAGGCGTTGCGGCCGAAGAGGGTGCCATCGCCCAGCTTGCACACGCGGCCGACGGCAGCCTGCGCGATGGATTGTCCCTGCTGGATCAGGCGCTGGCCTTCACCGGCGGCGGGCTCACCGACGCCGCCGTGCGCGCCATGCTCGGCACCGTGGACCGCAGCCGGATCGCCGGCCTGCTCGACGCCCTGGCCGAGGCGGACGGTACGCGCCTGATGCAGGTCGCCGCCGACGTGGCGGGATTTTCTCCGGATTTCGGTGCCGTGCTCGATGCGCTTGCGCACGCGCTGCACCGCGTCCAGATTCGCCAGCTCGTGCCCGGCGTCGAGGCCGAAGCCGAAGGCGTGGATGTGGCCGCGCTGGCGGCGCGGCTTTCGCCGGAGATCGTGCAGCTCTGGTACCAGATGGCGGTCAACGGCCGCCGCGACATCGACTTTGCTCCCAGCCCGCAGGTCGGCTTCGAGATGAGCCTGCTGCGCATGCTCGCCTTCCAGCCGATGGGCGATGCGGAAGAGGGCGCGACACCCGCGCGGCCGTACGCGCCAGCGCAGGTTCCCGCCGCGCCTGCGCGCACCGCGCCGCGCGTGCAGGAAAGCCCGATACCCGCGCCTCCACCATCGCAAGCGGCCGCTCCGCCTCCTGCGCCCGCGGCAGCGGCCCCGTCGGTATCGCGGGCCGCCGCGGCGCAGCCGGTAACCGACAACGACAGCTGGCTGGCGGCGCTGCAGGCCTGCGGCATTTCCGGCCCCGCGCGCGAGCTGGGGGCCAACCTGCAGTTCGTAGGCGCGGACGATGGGCGCATTCGCGTGCACCTGCCGGCCAGCGTCGATTACCTGAAGTCGCCCGTCACCCTCGGCCAGCTCAGCGAAGCCCTGGGTCAGGTGCTCGGCACCGCACCGCGGCTGGAGTTCGTGGCCAAGGCGGGCAGCGCACCGGTGGAAACGCTGGCCGATCGCCGCCGCAGCCGGAACCATGCGCTCGAAGCCTCCGCGCGCGAGGAGTTTTCCGCCCATCCGCTGGTGCGCGACCTGGTGGGCGAGGGCGGCAAGGTCCGCGAGGAATCGATCCGCCCGCGTGCGCCGGGCGGCTGACCGGCTGCGCCCCCGCACGCCGGCCATCGCGACCGCGAGCGGCAGGGCCTTTCACCTTTCATCCCATAGGAGACGCGCAATGCGTGGACAACTCGGCAACCTGATGCAGCAGGCCCAGCGCATGCAGGAAAACCTGCAGAAGGCGCAGGAAGAACTGGCCCAGCTTGAAGTCACCGGTCAGTCCGGTGGCGGCATGGTGCAGGTCACCCTTACCGGCAAGATGGAAGCGCGCCGCGTACGCATCGACCAGAGCGCCGTCGGCGACGATGTCGAAATGCTCGAAGACCTGATCGCGGCGGCCATCAACGATGCCGTCAACAAGGTCAACGAGGAAAGCGGCAGGCGCATGGCCGGAGCCACGGCGGGTTTGCCGCTGCCGCCGGGCATGAAGATTCCCGGGCTGTTTTGAGCCTGCGGTCGCTTCGGTGAGCTCCTCCCGCCGGCTCGAAGATCTGATCGAGGCGTTGCGCTGCCTGCCCGGCGTGGGCGCGCGCACCGCCCAGCGTATGGCCCATCACCTCCTGGAGCGCAACCGCGACGGCGGCCGTCGGCTGGCGCAGCGATTGGCCGAGGCCATGGACGGCATCGGCAACTGCGCGCGCTGCCGCAACTTCAGCGATACCGAGCTGTGCAGCGTGTGCACCAATGCCAGCCGCGATGCTTCGCTGCTGTGCGTGGTGGAGATGCCGGCCGACCAGGTGGCGATCGAACAGGCCACCGGCTACCGCGGCCGCTATTTCGTGCTGCAGGGCCGGCTGTCACCGCTCGACGGACTGGGTCCGCGCGAACTGGGTCTGGACCTGCTCACCGAGCGTCTGGCCGAAGGCGAGGTGCGCGAGCTGATCATCGCCACCAATCCCACCGTCGAAGGCGAGGCCACCGCCCACTATCTCGCCCAGCTCGCGCGCCAGCACGGCGTGCGCCCCAGCCGCCTTGCGCACGGCGTGCCGCTGGGTGGCGAGCTGGAATACATCGACCGCGGCACCCTGGCACACGCCTTCGGGGCGAGGCAGGATGCGGGTTGAGCCACAACCTTTCGGAGGACCCCATGACCCAACCCAACGACACCCTCTTCGGCAAGATCATCCGGCGCGAAATCCCGGCGAAAATCGTCTACGAAGACGAGCGCGTGCTGGGGTTCCACGACATCGATCCCAAAGCACCGACCCACATCCTGTTCATCCCCAAGCGCTACATTCCCACGCTCAACGACGCCACCCCCGACCAGGCCGAACTGCTGGGGCAGCTGATGCTCGCGGCCGCCGGTTACGCCCGCGAACACGGCTTTGCCGAAGAAGGCTACCGCGTGGTGATGAACTGCAACGCCTGGGGCGGCCAGACCGTCTACCACATCCACCTGCACCTCCTCGCCGGTCGCCAGATGGTGTGGCCACCGGGCTGATCGCGACGCTCGCGATTCGTGCCCGCAGACCGGATGCGCCGACGATCGCCTCAAACCCGCTCGCGCAGCTGCGCAAGCAGCTCCAGTGAACGGCGGCGTACGCGGTGGTCGTGGACGTGGCAGTTGACGATCAGCTCGTCGGCGCCGGTGCTTTGAATGAACGCCCGCAGCTGGGGCTCGACCTCGGCCGGTGAGCCGACGAAGCTGACCGACAGGGTTTTTTCCACGTGCGCGCGTTCGGCCGGCGACCAGAAGCTTTCCATGTCCGCCCGCGGCGGCGGCAGCTGGCCGGGCTGGTTGCGGATCAGCTGCACGAACTGCTGCTGCTGCGAGGTTGCCGCCAGCCGCGCCTCGTCGCCGTCGTCGGCCAGGATCACGTTTGCCGCGACCATCGCGCGGGACTTGTCCAGCCGCGCCGAAGCGCGGAACAGGCGGCGATAGGTGGAAAGCGCGGCATCCAGCTGCGCCGGCGCGAAATGCGAGGCGAAGGAGTAGGGCAGGCCCATCATCGCCGCCAGCTGTGCGCCATAGAGGCTCGAGCCCAAGATCCAGACCGCCACATCCAGGCCGGCACCCGGCACCGCCTGCACTGCCTGGCCCGGACGCGCCGGGGCGAAATAGCCGATCAACTCGTTGACATCATCGGGGAAACCGTCGACATCACCGGTCAGATTGCGGCGCAGGGCATGCGCGGTGCGCTGGTCGGTGCCCGGCGCGCGGCCAAGGCCGAGATCGATCCGGTCCGGATACAGCGAAGCCAGTGTGCCGAACTGTTCGGCGATCACCAGCGGCGCATGGTTGGGCAGCATCACGCCGCCGGCGCCGACCCGGATGCGCGAGGTGGCACCGGCGACATGGCCGATCAGCACCGAGGTCGCGGCGCTGGCGATGCCGGTCATGTTGTGGTGCTCGGCCAGCCAGTAGCGGTGGTAGCCCAGGCTCTCGGCCCACTGTGCCAGATCGCGGGTTTCCGCGAACGACTGCGCGGCGGTGCCGCCCTGGCGGATCGGCGCCAGGTCCAGGATCGAAAACGGAATCATGCTGTCCTCACAAGGGGTGCGTCTGGCGGCAGTTCAGGCGCCGGACGGCAGGAAATCGAATCGTGGAAACCAGCGCCGCGGCACGCGTGCGGGCCTGTGTTCTTGATCGGGTCCGGTACGGTGAATCTCAAGTCCGGCAGCGATGTGCGCCGGCGTTTGCGTGCCTCAACGCCCGGTCCAGGCCAGTACGGTGATTTCCTCGCGGTCGTGGTAGAGCTGGCGGGCGCGGGTTTGTACCGCGATGTCCGCCGCTTCGCAGCGCGCGTGGAAATCGCCGAGGTTGGCCTGTACTTCGGCCCAGCGCTTCTTCATCGGCAGCTTGAGGTTGAAGATGGCGTGGCGGCACCAGCCGTGGACGAACCAGTCGGCCATGCGCGCCGCGACACGACGGGGCTGCTCCACCATGTCGCAGACCATCCAGTCGAGCGGGCGCGGTGGTTGCCAGGTGAAGCCGTCGGCGCGCAGGTGTTCGACCAGGCCGGTGTCGAGCAGGGCCGGCTGGATCGGGCCGTTGTCGATCGCGATGACGCGCACATGGCGGCGCGCGAGGATGAAGCTCCAGCCGCCGGGTGCGGCACCGAGGTCGGCGGCGGTCATGCCGGGCTGCAACCAGCGCGCGCGCTCCTCGGCGCTCATCAGGGTTTCCAGCGCCTCCTCGAGCTTGGCGGCCGAGCGGCTCGGTGCGTCCTTCGGAACCCGCAGCCGCGCGATGCCCTGCGGCCACAGCCGTACGCCACGCGGTTCGGACAGGCCGAGCAGGACGTGGGTGCCGGAGAGGAAGCAGACGTGCAGGCAAGGCAGGCGCGGATCGGACAATTCCGCCAGCCAGCCCTCGCGGCGCAGCGCCGGGCGCAGCGCGTTGCCGAAGCTGCGCGCGAGCCCCGCCAGCGGGCGCGCCGCGTCGGAATCGGGGTGTTCGACGATCAGATCGCCCAGCCGGGTGATTCCGGCCTCGCGCAGCGCGGCAAGCATCGGCGCGAGGCGATCCTCGCGCGGCAGGTCGGGCAGGTCGGCGATCACCCGCACGCGCTGGCGCGCGAAGATCAGGTCCCGGGGGCCGGGCAGGGCGTGGTCCGGTGCGGGATCGAAAAAGTGGAATCGGACCCAGCCTTCGCCACGCGTGGCCTGGGGATATCCGGCAAGTTCATGTCGGGCGGCCCAGTCGGCGATTTCGGCCGCGGCTTCGGGCTCGAAGCCGGGGCGGCAGAGGATCAGGATGCCCATGGATCAGTAGTGCGTGCCGCCGCCGCGCGCGTACTGCGCGAGCACCGCGCACGCGGCGTCGCGCGCGATGCCTTCACGCACGGTGATGCCGCGCTGCCGCAGCTCTCCGCGCCAGTCGGCCGGCAGCGGGCCTTCGTCGAACTCGGTCAGCTCCATCACGTCGGCGGCGCTGGCGGCGATCAGGAGGGTGTCGATGCCGGCCCAGAAGGTCGCGCCGTAGCACATGCAGCAGGGCTGTCCGGAGGCCGCCAGGGTGATGCCCGGATGACCGTCGTTGAGGCGCGCGCGGCCGGTGGCGGCCTGTGCGAGCAGGTAGGCCATCATCTCGGCGTGGGCGATGGAGCTGGATTCGGGCACGACGCGATTGACGCCGACCGACAGCAGCCGGCCCTGCGCATCGAAGATCGCGGCGCCGAACGGGCCGCCGGTGCCGCGCTCGACGTTGAGCGCCGACAGCCGCACGGCCAGCGCCATGCGCGCCTCGTCGGTCGGGTAGAGGGCAGCCGCATCGACTTCGGCGTGAATCCAGTCGGGCAGGGCAAGGCGGGCGCTGGCGGTCAGCATGGCGTGGTTCCTGGGAGGTGCGGCGCGGGCATCAGAACACCGTGACGCGGTCTTTTTCCGCGCGCATCATCGAATCCTTGCCGACCTTGCAACTGAAGGCCGTGGCGAAGGGCATGAGGTTGGCGAGCGGGCCGTTGACGCGCCACTTCGCCGGGGCGTGCACGTCGATGCGCGAGAGCAGCTGCAGCTCCTCGTCGCGGTAGTTGCGACGCCACAGCCGCGCATGGGCGAGGTAGTAGCGCTGCGCCGCGCTGAGGGTGCCTTCGGCGGGCAGCGGGCCGAGCGCGTCGAGCGCGGCACGCGCGATCTCGACGCCGGCGAGGTCGGCGATGTTCTCGGGCAGGGTGAGGTGGCCGTTGACCTTGACCTGTCCCAGTACCGGATAGGCGTCGTACTGGGAACGCAGCGGTTCGAAACGTGCGTTGAAGGCGTTGCTGTCCGCCTCCTGCCACCACGGCGCGATGCGGCCCTGGGCATCGAAGCGGCTGCCGATGGCGTCGAAGCCGCGCATCAGTTCGTGCGCCACGATGCTGCCCAGGCCACCGTAGTTGATCGCGGCATCGCCGCCGGCCTGGAAGATCGGCGGCTGCATCAGGCCGGCCGGCACCACCAGCTGGTTGCGCGCCGGATCGTAGAACACGTTGACCGCCTGCGCCGGCTGCGGCCACTGCCATTCCTCGCGCACCTTGTCGGCTGCGGCCATATGGTGGCGATGCAGCCAGGCGGCGATCGCCAGCACGTTGCCGGCATAGGATTTGGTGTCGAGCTTGAGCCCCTCGTAGCCGAACTCCGCCTCGGGGCCGCCGAGTTTGACGTCGACCGAGTCGATCTTCTCCAGCGCCGCCGCGCGTGCCTGGGTGCCCAGCCAGCTCGCGTCCTCGAGCTTGCCGCGCAGGGTGAGGCGGATGTTCTCGACCAGCGCCTCCGCCGCCTCGCGCGAAGCCGGCGGAAAGTGCGTGCGCAGGTAGCTTTGACCCAGCGCCGGACCCATCAGCGTGTCGACCGTTCCCAGCACGCGCCGCCAGCGCGGCATCGGCTCCTGCGAGCCGCGCAGGGTGCGCAGGTACATGGCGTCGTGCGCGTCGAGGTAGCCGCGCGAGAGATAGGGCGCGAGCGCGTGCGCCGCATGAAATCGCAGGTAGGCACGCCATTGCGCCGGCGAGAGGCCGCTGACCAGGGCGTTGGCCTCGCGGAAGAAGGCGCTGTGCGCCAGCGAGATCGTGGCGTCCTTCGCCAGGCCCTGGGTTCTGATGAACTTCGACCAGGCCAGCGCCGGGTAGGACTTGTCCAGCTCGCGGATCGCCACGACGCGGTAGGAAATCACCGGATCGCGCAGCTGCAGGAGCGTCAGCGAGGCTGCCGCGAGGCGCTTTTCGATGGCGAGCACGGCTTCGGCATCGGCGGCCGGCGCGGGGCTGCCGCTGAGCGTCAGAAGCCGCTCGACGTAGCCCAGATAGGCGGTCAGCAGCAGGCGCGTGTCGGCATCTTCGCGCAGGTAGTAGTCGCGGTCCGCCAGTCCCAGCCCGCCCTGATTGGCGTAGGCGATGCGCTTGGCCGGATTCCTCAGGTCATCGTTGACACCGAAGTCGAACAGCACCGGAATGCCGCGCGCGTGCAGTTCGGCGATCACCGGCGCGACGTCGCGGGTCTTGGCGATCCTGTCGATGCGCGCCAGCAGCGGCTGCAGCGGCGCGGCACCCGCGGCTTCCACCGCGGCCTCGTCCATGCCGCTGGCGTACAGATCGCCGAGCAGGCGTTCGACGTGGTCGCTGCTGGTGGCCGCCTGTTCCAGCAGGGTGCGCTGCTGCTGCAGGCCCTGCAATCCGACCTCCTCGAAGGTGCCCCAGCTCGCGAAGCCAGCGGGCACCGGGTTGTCGCGCAGCCAGCCGCCGTTGGCGTGCTGGTAGAAGTCGGCGCAGGCGGGCGTGGCGGTATCGAAGGCGCGCGGGTCGAGCATGGCATCGGCCCGCGCGCCCGGCGGCAGCGCCAGAGCGAGAAGCAGGGCCAGCGAGGTCAGCGTCGAGGATCGGGTCATGGCGGGAGATTCAGGTGAGAAGCGGGACAGGCGATGAGTCGCGGCCGTGCATCGGGAGCCGCGATGATCAGCCGGCGAAGGTTGCCAGCCCAAGGCTGCGCGGTGCGATCGAATGCGGCTGCAGCGTGACGAAGCGCGGTGCGGCGCGGTCGGTCCCGGCCAGAAGCTGCACGCAGGCCCGGGCGTAGGCCGAAGGATCGGGCAGGGTGGAGGCGTCCTCGGCGAAAAACGCGCGCGCTCGCAGCGCGCTGCGCATCGGGCCGGGTTCCACGCCGTGCACGCGGATTGGCGAGTTCTCCAGCTCATCGGCCAGGATCGAGACCAGACCGCGCAGCGCGTGTTTTGCCACGCCGTACGGGCCCCAGAAGGCGCGTGCGGTGCGCTGCGCATCGTCCAGCGCGAACAGGACGCAGGCATCCTCGCGCTCGCGCAGGAGCGGCAGGCAGGCGCGGGTGAGGAGAAAGGGCGCGGTGAGGTTCACATGCAGGCCGGTGAACCAGTCTTCCAGCGGCAGGTTCTGAAGCGAGGACAAGCCCTTGAGTTCGGCCGCGCAGTGCACGATGCCATCCAGCCGGCCGTACTCGTCGGCGATGGCGCGCGCCAGGACGTCGTAGTCCTCGGGTGTCGCACCGGACAGATCCATCGGGTAGATCGAAGGCGTGCGGCAGCCTGCCGCCTCCAGTTCATCATGCAGACGGGTGAGTCTGGGCACGCGCCGGCCCAGCAGCACCACGTCAGCCCCGGCTGCGGCGCTGGCGCGCGCCACCGCCTCGCCGAGGCCGCCGTTGGCACCCGTGATCAGGATGGTGCGGTTGGCCAGCGGCCGTGATGCGGCGCTGTCATTTGCCGCCATCACGCCTCCTTCACCGCTTCGGCCACCATCTGCTGAAGCTCACCCTGCTGGTGCAGTTCCACCGTGATGTCGCTGCCGCCGATCAGCTCCCCGCCGATGAACAGCTGCGGGAAGGTGGGCCAGTTGGAATGACGCGGCAGCTGCGCGCGGATCTCGGGGTCGGCGAGGATGTTGACCGCGTGGAAGGGCCTTCCGCAGGTCTCCAGCGCGCGTACGGCGCGCTCGGAACAGCCGCACATCGGGTATTCCGGGGTGCCCTTCATGAACAGCACGACCGGATGGGCGGCGAGCTGCGCGCGGATGCGTTGGGTGGCGCTCATCGTGCTCCAATGAGTTTCCGAAAGGAATGGGGAGATGCCGGCAATGGGCCGGACATGGAGTGGGCTAGAATTGTAGCCGTTGTCGCCGCACCCCGTGCGCGCGTTCCGTCCACCCGAACCCAAGGAGAGCCACCATGGCCATCGAACTTCCCCCGTTGCCGTATGCGCGCGAGGCGCTGGAGCCGCACATTTCCGCCGAGACGATCGACTTCCACTACGGCAAGCACCATCAGGCCTACGTCACCAACCTGAACAACCAGATCAAGGGCACCGAGCTGGAAGACGCCAGTCTGGAAGCCATCGTGCGCAAGGCGCAGGGCGGCATGTTCAACAACGCCGCCCAGGTCTGGAACCACAACTTTTACTGGCAGTGCCTTTCGCCCAACGGCGGCGGCGCGCCCAACGGCAAGCTGGGTGAGGCCATCGCCAAGGCCTTCGGCTCGTTCGATGCGTTCAGGGAAGAATTCACCAAGCTGTCGATCGGTACCTTCGGTTCAGGCTGGGGCTGGCTGGTGCAGCGTCCCGACGGCTCGCTCGGCCTGGTCAGCACCTCCAACGCCGGTACCCCGATCACCGGCGACGACACCCCGCTCCTGACCTGCGACGTATGGGAGCACGCCTACTACATCGACTACCGCAACGCCCGCCCCAAGTACCTGGAGCACTTCTGGAACCTGGTGAACTGGGAGTTCGTGGCCGGTCGCCTGAAGTAATCCGCGTACGCCGCCGGGCCCCGCGCGCGGGGCCCGGCCCGCCGCGCGGCGTTGCGGTGGGCCGGCCGGTTCGGCGGCATCGCCTTCGGCGCGCGCCAGCATGCGATCGGTGCCGCTGTCGGCGTCCAGCCGCCTGGCGGCCACCAGCACCAGACGCACGAGCGCGCCGAAGGCGATGGAGCGGGTCACCCGCTCGGCCACGCCCGCGCCTGGTCCAGTACCGCGTCGGTCGCCTGCGCGATCAGCGCGTGGGAAATCTCCACCCCGTACAAGTCCACCAGCGCGGTCTCGATGCCGCGCGTGGTCATGCCGCGGGCGTACAGCGCCAGAATCTTCTCCTCCATCCCGGCCAACCGCACTTGCCGCTTCTTCACCAACTGCGGCTCGAAGCTGCCGTCGCGGTCGCGTGGCGTCTCGACCTGCAGCTCGCCCAGCGTGCTGCGCACCGTCTTGCGGCTCTTGCCGTTGCGCGCATTGCCGCTGCTGCGACCATGCGGCGCATGACCCACGTGCGCCTGCATCTCCGCTTCCAGCGAGCGGTTGATCATGTGCTGCAACATCTGCGAAAACAGCTTCTCCACGTCTCCCGGCGTCCTGCAGTCCGCCGTCAACTCATCCAACGTCGCCTTGCTCAGTTCCATGTGCCTGCTCTCCTCTGCCTTCTTGGCTGTTTATCAGGAGGCAGATACACGGTTCAATTTATAGACTCCTGCTTGGCGTCGTACTGGTAGCGGTGGTCCTGCACGTAGCCGCCCAGGCCGTTGGGATAGCCGGCCACGCGGCGCACGTTGTCGAGCGCGTCGTAGTCGTAGATCTCCTCGCCGTAGATGTTGGGCGCGGTGGCGCTGATCGGGCGATCGCGCGCGTCGTATTGCAGGCTGCGGTTCTCGTTGGCGTTCACGCCGTCGAGGATGGAGGTGACGTTGCCGTGCCTGTCGTAGCCGTAGCTGTAGTCCAGCCGCGAGGCGACCCCGCTGTGGTCGCGGATGCGCTGCGGCAGGCCGCGCGCGTTGAGGCTGCGGCTGTGGGTGAGGCCGTTGCCGTAGGTGAAGCCGGCCAAGCTGCCATTGGGGTGATAGGTGGCCGTGCTGGCGTAGGTGCCGGCCTGCCTTGGCTGGCCCAGGGCGTTGGGGGCGAAGCTCACGCTCAGGCCGCTGGGGTAGGTGAGCGTGGACACGTCGCCCAGGCCGGTGTAGCCGTAGCCGATGGCAAATGTGCGCCCGCCCAGCGCCAGTGATTCGGAAGTGGGCAGGCGACGCTTGTTGTAAGCGTAAGTCCAGGTGCCGCCGTCGGCGTTGCTGGCGGTGTTGAGTGCGCCGTCGGCG
>JAMLIV010000007.1 GCA_023954075.1 Lysobacteraceae bacterium | reverse complement strand
CCGAGGCCGAGTTCGAGGAGCTTCTGGATTTCCTCGATGAGGCGCAGCTCGATCGCGTCGGTGCCTTCGCCTATTCGCCGGTGGAAGGCGCGTCGGCCAACGCCCTGCCCGATCCCGTGCCCGAGGACGTGAAGCAGGAGCGCCTGGCGCGCTTCATGCAGCGACAGGCACAGATCAGCGCGGAAAAACTCGAACGCAAGATCGGCAGCGTGCAGACCGTGCTGGTGGACGCCATCGACGGCGACCTCGCCTACGCGCGATCCATGGCCGATGCGCCGGAAATCGACGGCATCGTGCAGATCCAGGACGGCTTCGAGGCTGGCCTCAAGCCCGGCCAGTTCGCCCAGGTGCACATCCTGGGCAGCGACGAGCACGACCTCTACGGCTGTGTGGAGCTGCCTGACGATGCGGACGACTATCTGCCCGGCTGAACCCCGCCCGGCGGCGCGTCGATCACAAGGCTGATCGAGCGTGGCGCGCAACAGGTTCCGGGCACCGGCGCGCGCATCGCTGGATGCGCGCGTCTTCGCGCATCCGGTCTTTGCCGGCTGCGCGCGCCACCGGGCGCTGCTGTCCGGCCCGAACTGGCCCACGATCAGCCACCTGGACGAGTTGCTCTCGCGCGAAGCCGGCGTGCGTTTCATACAGCAGGACGATGCGCTTCTCGGCGACGGGGAGCACTATGAAACCCGCATCCACGCACTTGGCACGGTGGCGACGCGAGCCGAGAACTGGCACGACTTGTTCAACGCGCTGATCTGGGCCATGCACGCACCCATCAAGCGCGCGCTCAACGCCCGCCAGGTTGCCGAGGTCGCGCGCCACGGCCCGCGCCAGCGCAGCCGGGCGCAGTGTGCGCTGACCCATTTCGACGAGGCCGGCGCAGTGGTCTGGGCCGCACAACCCGACCTGCTGGCGGCGTGGGATGCGCACGACTGGCCGGCCTTCTTCGGCCAGCGCGCGGCCTTTGCCGGCGGCGCGCTGCGCGTGCGCATCTTCGGCCACGCCCTGCTCGAACACGCACTGGTTCCCGAGCGCCTGCCTACCGCCAAGTGCCTGGTGCTGTGCGGCGGCGATCCGGAAAACTGGCAGGAACGCCTCGCCGCGGCCATCTCGGCAGGCGTGGCGCTTGCCGATCCGCAGGAGCTGCGCCCGCTGCCGCTGGCGGGAATTCCCGGATGGGCCGACGGCCAGCAGGCACCGGGATTCTTCGACGGCGACTGCTTCCGCCCGCTGCGCGACGGGCGGCGCTATCCGGCACCGCTCGACGGCGCATCCGGCGCGTGAATCAGGGCCCGCCCGCGAGCCCGATGCGCAGGATCTTGCCCTCGGTTTCAGACAGCACGTAGAGGTAGCCGTCCGGCCCCTGCCGCACGTCGCGCAGGCGCGGCTTGCGCTCGGTGAGAAGCCGCTCCTCCGATACGACGCGTCCGTCCTCGTCCAGCGCCAGGCGGATCAGGTCGGTGCTGGCCAGCCCGCCCAGGAACAGGCTGCCCTGCCAGGCCGGAAAACGCTCGGCGGTGTAGAACGCCATCCCCGAAAGCGCCGGCGAACGCTCGAAGTAGTAGTGCGGCTGCTCGGTGCCCGGCGCGCTGGTTCCGATGGCCTCGGGAATCGGCTGGCCGGAATAGTTGATGCCCCAGGTCGCCAGCGGCCAGCCGTAGTTCTTGCCGGGCTGCGGAATATTGACCTCATCGCCACCGCGCGGCCCGTGCTCGCTGGTCCACAAAAAGCCGGTGGCCGGATGCAGCGCCGCGCCCTGCTGGTTGCGGTGGCCGTAGGACCAGATTTCCGGACGCGCATCCTCGCGCCCGACGAAGGGATTGTCGGAAGGCACGCTGCCGTCGAGGTTCAGGCGCACCACCTTGCCCTGCAGGTGGTCGAGCTTCTGCGAGGTGGGACGCTCGTTGTTTTCCCCAAGCGCCAGGTACAGATGGCCCTGCCCATCGAACACGATGCGCGAGCCGAAGTGCCCGCCCTGGGAGAGCTTGGGCTCCTGCCGGAAGATCACCTGCCAGTCCGCGATGCGATCGCCCTCCAGCCGCCCGCGCCCGAGCGCGGTGCCGGCGCGACCGCCTTCCCCGCCGCCTTCGGCATAGCTCAGGTAGATCATCCGGCTTTGTTCGAAATCGGGCGCGAGCGCCACGTCGAGCAGGCCGCCCTGCCCGTTCGCCCAGACCTCGGGCACGCCTGCGATGGGTTCGGACAGCGTGCCATCAGGCGAAACATGCCGCAGCCGACCGACGCGCTCGGTCACCAGCATCCGCCCGTCCGGCAGGAAAGCCAGCGCCCAGGGCACCTCCAGCCCCGAGGCCACTTCGGTGACCTCGACGCGCGATGCGACCGCCGGTGCGGGCGCGCCGTGCGGTGCGCTGACGCCCTGGGGCCGGACCGGAGCCGCGGCTGGCTCCCCGGTGGACGGCGCAGGTGCCCCGTTGCCGCAGGCTGGAACCAGCACCACCAGCGCGACGGCCAGCAGCGCCGGCTTCAGGCGGCGGGGAAAGGCCAGGGATCGACGCATTTCATCCTCCATTCGCGAGGCGCACGGGAAGCAGCGCCGATCATGCCAGCAACCGGCGCGCCCGTCCCGCGGCCGGCAAGCCAGCGGCTTGGTTCCTGCCGCATCCGGAGCCGCTCAAGCCAGTGCCCGACGGCCGGAACCGGTCAGGCGGCCTCGCGCGACCCGATCACCAGTTGCGCGACTCGTTGCGCACGACTTCGACCAGGGCGTTGAGGGCATCGGTCAGGGTGAAGATGCCGAGGAAGTCGCCATCTTCGTCGCGCACGATGGCGCTGCCGACCCTACGGCTGACCATCTCCATCGCCACCTCATCGAGCAGGGTCGACGCATGCACGACAAAGAGGTCGTCGGCCATCAGATCCTGGGCGCGGATCTGGAGCTGCTCGTCCAGGCTCAGCCCCTGCACCAGGCGCACGTCGCGCTCGCTGATCACGCCCACCACCTCGCCATCGCGCCGTACCGGCAGGTGCCGGACGCCGTGCTGATCCATCAGTTCGCGCAGCTCCCCGATGGCGGTCGTTTCGGCGACGGTCACGGGATCGGGCGTGGTGAATTCCTCAACTCGCATCCTGGAAGGCAGCATGTCGCGTCTCCTGCGGAGGCCCGGTGTCGGGCGGCGGATGGTGCCGCGTGCATCACGCGGCCGGATGAACCCGGCACCGCAGCGCGGGTCGGTGCCGCAAGTATGGGCTTCTTTTCCGATGCAGGCATCCCGCCGCAGGTTTCACTCGCCGCTGCGGCCGCGCGAGGCCAATCCGCACGCCGCATTCACGCGCGCGCCAGCATCCGCCGCGCAATCGCCAGATACAGCGCCGGCAGCGCGTCGAGGTCGGCCAGCGGCACGTTCTCGTCGACCTTGTGGATGCTGGCATTGACCGGACCCACTTCCACCACCTGCGCGCCGAGCGGGGCGATGAAGCGCCCGTCGGAGGTTCCGCCGGCGGTGTCTTCCCGCGGCACCCGGCCGCTGACCTCGGCGATGGCGGCACGCACCACCCGGCGCAGCGCGCCATCTCCGGTATGGAAAGGATCGCCGGAGCGGTGCCAGCGGATCGAAAAATCCAGCGCGTGGGCGCGCAGGGTGGCTTCGATGGCATCGATCAGCGCCTGCGCGCTCCAGCGCGGCCCGTAGCGCAGGTTGAACTGCACCTCCAGCTCCCCCGGAATGACGTTGCTCGCGCCCGTGCCCGCGTGGAGATTGGCGATCTGGAAGCTGGTCGGCGGGAAGTCGGCGTCGCCCTCGTCCCAGCGCCGTGCGGCAAGCGCGGCCAGCGCCGGCAGCGCGCGATGCACGGGATTGTCCGCCAGCTGCGGATAGGCCACGTGGCCCTGCACGCCGCGTACGCTCAAGGTGCCGGTGAGCGAGCCTCGCCGACCGATGCGGACGGTGTCGCCCAGCGCCCGGCTGGCGGTGGGCTCGCCCACCACGCAGGCGTCGATGCGCTGGCCGGTTTCGCGAAAATGCTGCGCGACCCGGCGCACGCCGTCGATGGCATCGCCTTCTTCGTCCGAGGTCAGCAGCAGCGCCACCGTGCCCGGATGATCGGGATCGGTCCGCACGAAGTCTTCCAGCGCCAGCACCATGGCCGCGACCGCGCCCTTCATGTCGGCCGCGCCGCGCCCGTACAGTCGTCCGTCGCGGACCTGCGGTTCGAAGGGCGGCGAGCGCCAGGCGGCGACCGGGCCGCTGGGCACCACGTCGGTATGGCCGAGGAAGCACAGCACCGGCGCGCCGTGGCCGTGCGTGGCCCACAGGTTGCGCACGCTGCCGAACGGCAGCCGGGTGATGGAAAAACCGGCGGATTCCAGGCGCGCGGCGACGAGATCCTGGCAGCCGGCGTCCTCGGGCGTGACCGAAACCCGGCGGATCAGCTCACAGCTGAGGTCGAGGACGGCCGACACGGCGGTCAGACGCCGAAGCGCTTCTTGTAGAGCGCGTCCTTGAAACCCACCGACACGACGCCGTCTCCGGTGACCGTCACCGGGCGCTTGATGAGCTGCGGGTACTCCTTCAGCAGCAGCCTCCATTCGGCGTCCGAGCCGGGCTGCTTGCGATTGGGCGGGAGATTGCGCCACGTCGTCGAGGCGCGGTTGATGAGCGCGTCCCAGCCGCCGAGCTGCTCGGCCCACTGCGTGAGCACCGCCGGGTCGATGCGCTCGTCGCGGTAGTCGGTGAACGCGTGTTCGATGGAAAACCGCGTCAGCCAGTTGCGCGCCTTGCGGCAGGTGTCGCAGTTGGCCAGTCCGTACAGTCGAACGCTCATGCCTCGCTCCGCAGAAGTTCGTTGATCGAGGTCTTGGCGCGGGTGCGCGCATCGACCTTCTTGACGATCACCGCGCAGTAGAGCGAGTGGCTGCCGTCGGCGGCCGGCAGCGCGCCGGCCACCACCACGCTGCCCGCGGGCACGCGGCCGTAGCTGATTTCGCCGCTGGCGCGGTCGTAGATCTTCGTGGACTGGCCGAGGAAGACGCCCATCCCGATCACGCTGCCGGCCTCCACCACCACGCCCTCCACCACCTCCGAACGCGCGCCGATGAAGCAGTCGTCCTCGATGATGGTGGGCGCGGCCTGCAGCGGCTCCAGCACCCCGCCGATGCCGACGCCGCCGGAAAGATGGCAGCGCGCGCCGATCTGGGCGCAGGAGCCGACCGTGGCCCAGGTGTCGACCATCGTCCCCGCGCCGACGTGGGCGCCGATGTTGACGAAGCTGGGCATCAGCACCACGTCGCGCCCGACGTGCGCGCCGCGCCGCACCACCGCGCCGGGCACCACGCGCGCGCCGACGCCGCGGAAGGCCGCCTCGTCGAATCCGGCGAAGCGCAGCGGCACCTTGTCCCAGAACGGCGCCGGCGCGGCATCCATCAGCGCGCTGTCGTTCACCCGGAACGACAGCAGCACGGCCTTCTTGAGCCACTCGTTCACCCGCCAGCCCGAGGCGGAGGGTTCGGCGATGCGCAGCGCGCCGCGCTCGATGTCGCCAAGGACGGCATCCACCAGCGGACGCACGTCCTCGATCTCTTCGGACGCAAGCGCGGCGCGCCGCTCCCAGGCGGACTCGATCGCCTGACGCCAGGCAGGATGGTGTGGGTTCATGGCCTGTTCGCGGCTCCCTTGAGTCGAAGGCGGCGCAAGCCTAGCAGCTTGGAAATCGCGAAACGCGATGGCGCTGCGGCTGGGCTACAATCGACCGACCCTTCTCCCATTCCACGCGACGCCCGCCATGTCAACACGCTCCACCCGCGCCATCGCCCTGTTCGGCCTGCTCGCCCTCGTGATGGCGGCAACCCGCATCCACCACTTCGCCGCGATCCCGGACGCATCCTGGGCGGTTTTCTTCGCCGGCGGCTTCTATCTCAAGGCGCAGTGGCGCTGGGCGTTCCCGGCGCTGATCGCGATCGCATTCCTGGCCGACTGGTACGCCATCGCCGCGGCGGGCATCGACTTCCTCGGCCACTACTGCGTCTCGCCGGCGTACTGGTTCCTGCTGCCGGCCTATCTGTCGCTGTGGCTGGGCGGCGCCTGGCTGGCGGCGCGCCGCCCGGGACTGCGGTGGCGCTCGCTGGGCCAGCTCGCGCTGGCGCTGCTGGTCTCGGTGAGCCTGTGCTATGTGCTCTCCAACGGCAGCTTCTACTGGCTCTCCGACTCCTGGGGCGGCGCCGACGCGCAGCGCAGCCTGGGCGGCTGGTTCGCCAACATGGGGCACTGGTACCTGGCCTTCCTGCGCACCACCGCGATGTACGTGGCCGGCGCCGCGGTACTGCACGCGACGGCGCTGGCGGCGGCGCGCCCGTCGGCCACCGCCTCGCACGCCGGCTGAGCGGCCGGGGCGCCATGGGCAACCGTCTCTCGAAGATCTACACGCGCACCGGCGACGCCGGCACCACCGGCCTGGGCGACGGCTCGCGCGTGCCCAAGGACGGCGCGAGGATCGAGGCGCTGGGCGCGCTGGACGAAACCAACGCGCAGATCGGCGTGGTGCTGGCGCACGCGCTGCCCGAGGTCGCGCGCGAGGACCTGGTCGGCGTCCAGCACGCCCTGTTCGACCTGGGCGGGGAGCTGTGCATCCCCGGCCGCGCCGCGATCGACGAACGCGACGTGACGTGGCTGGAGCAGCGCCTTGACGAGCTCAACGCCGCCCTGCCTCCGCTCAAGGAATTCATCCTTCCCGGCGGCAGTCCGGCGGCGGCGCACTGCCACGTGGCGCGCACCGCCTGCCGCCGCGCCGAACGGGCGGTAGTGGCGCTGTCGCGGCAGGAGCAGGTGCGGCCGCAGGCGCTGGCCTTCGTGAACCGGCTTTCCGACTACCTCTTCGTGCTTTCCCGCGTCCTGGCGCGCGCCGACGGCGGCCGCGAGAGCCTCTGGCAGCACGGACTGCGACCGGAGTAGGCGCCATCCACCAGACGCTCGACACGCTGCGCATCTACAGCCATCCGGACTGCCTGCTGCACGCGAATGCGGCCATCCATCCCGAGTCGCCCGCGCGGCTGGCCGGCGTTCTGGAAGCCATCCGCGCGGCCGGGCTGCGCGGCATCGAATGGGTGGAGGCGCCCTGCGCGACGCGCGCCCAGCTCGGCCTGGTCCACACCGCCGCGCACATCGCGCGCATCCTCGATGCGCCGGCCGACGCGCCGCGGATGCTCGACGGCGACACCGGCATGAACGCCCACTCCGCCGTCGCCGCGCTGCGCGCCGCCGGGGCCGGCTGCGCCGCGGTGGACGCGGTGATGCTGGGCCAGTGCGAGCGCGCCTTCTGCGCGGTGCGGCCGCCGGGCCACCACGCCACGCCGGATCGCGCGATGGGCTTCTGTCTGTTCAACTCGGTGGCGGTGGCGGCGCGCTATGCGATCGAGGCGCACGGTCTGGAGCGCGTCGCCATCGTCGATTTCGACGTGCACCACGGCAACGGCACCCAGGCCTGCTTCGAGAGCGAGCCGCGGGTGATGTACCTGTCCAGCCACGAGCGCGGCCTGTATCCGAACACCGGCCTGGCGGCCGAACGCGGCGTCGGCAACGTGCGCAACCTGCTGCTGGCGCCGGCCTCGGGCTCGGCAGCGTTCCGCGCCGGCTGGCGCGACGTGCTGCTGCCCGCGCTGGACGCGTTCCGGCCCGAGCTGCTGCTGGTCTCGGCGGGATTCGACGCGCACCGCGCCGATCCGCTGGCGCACCTGGAGCTGGAATCCGACGACTTCGCCTGGATCACCCGCGAGCTGCTGGCCATCGCGCTGCGGCACGCGCGCGGCCGGATCGTCTCGACCCTGGAAGGCGGCTACGACCTCGCCGCGCTGCGCGAGTGCGCGGTGGCGCACGTGCGCGAGCTGATGGGATGAGCGAGGCCACGCCCGCGCCGCGCGACCTCGAACGCCTGGCGTTTGCCCGCGCCCATCTCGGCCCAGCCGCTCCGGTGCCCGAGCGCGCCTCCTCGGACGCCGGCTTCCGCAGCTACTGGCGCACCCGCGCCGCCGACGGCAGCCCGCGCATCGTCATGGATTCGCCGCCCGATCGCGAGGACGTGCGGCCCTGGCTGGCGATGCAGGCGCGGCTGCGAACGGGCGGCGTGCGCGTGCCCGGCGTGCTGGCGCAGGATCCGGAAAACGGCTGGCTGCTGCTGGAAGACCTCGGTGCCAACACCGTGCTGCAGGTGATCGACGCGGACAGCGCCGACCGCTGGATCGGGCGCGCCTTCGAGCAGCTCGTGCGGCTGCAGCGCATCGCGCTCCCGGACGGTTTTCCAGCCTACGACGAGGCCCTGGTCCGGCGCGAACTGGCGCTTTTCCCCGAGTGGTTCCTCGGGCGTCACCTGGGCCTTTCGCTTGCGCCGTCCGAAGAGGATGTCTGGCAGGACGCCTGCGCGGCGCTGGTGGGCGCCTTCCGGGGCCCCGCGCAGGGCCTGGTGCACCGCGATTTCATCGTGCGCAACCTGATGCCCGCGGGCGAGAGCGTGGCGGTGCTGGACTTCCAGGACGCGGTGCGCGGCCCGCTGGCCTACGACGTGCTGAGCCTGCTCGAGGATGCCTTCGTGTCCTGGCCGCAGGCGCGCGTCGATGGCTGGATCGACGGGTACCTGCGCGCGGCGCGCGCGGCCGGGCTGGCGCTGCCCGAGACGCAGGCGTTCCGGCGCGACTTCGAGCTGATCGGCGTGCAGCGCCATCTCAAGGTGCTGGGCATCTTCGCGCGGCTGCGGCACCGCGACGCCAAGCCGCGCTACCTGGCCGACGCGCCGCGCTTCCTGGCCTACCTGGACCGCGCGCTGCCGCGCCACCCGGAGCTGGCGCCGCTGCACGCGCTGCTGGCCGGGCGGGTGTTCCCGCGCCTGGCGCCGCTGGAGCTGCCGGCGTGAAGGCGATGATCCTGGCCGCAGGGCGCGGCCTACGGCTGCGCCCGCTGACCGACGCCTGCCCCAAACCGCTGCTGGAAGTCGGGCGCGAGCCGCTGATCCAGCCCCACCTGCGGGCGCTCAGGCGGGCCGGCGTCACCGAGGTCATCATCAACACCGCCTGGCTGGCCGAGCAGTTCCCCGCCGCGCTGGGCGACGGTGCGCGCTTCGGGCTCTCGATCGTCTATTCCTGGGAGGGCGGCAGCGGGCTGGAAACCGGCGGCGGCCTGCTCAACGCCCTGCCGCTGCTCGGGCCCGATCCGTTCCTGCTGGTCAACGGCGACATCCACCTGGACCTGGACCTCTCCGCCCTGAGGCTGCCCGCGGGCGATCTGGCCCACCTGGTCGTGGTCGATCCCCCGGACGGCGCGGGCGACTTCGCGCTCGACCGCCAGGGCCGCCTCCATCCCGCACCCGACGCCACCGGCGGCGTCACCTACGCGGGCGTGGGCATCGTCCACCCGGCGCTCTTCGCCGGCTGGCGCGCGGCCTTTGCGCCCCACGAGGCGGGCGGCACGCCTCCCGCGTTTCGCCTTGCCCCGCTGCTGCGCCACGCCATGCGCTGCGGGCGGATCGGCGGACGCCACCACCGCGGCCGCTGGGCCGACGCCGGCACGCCCGAGGCGCTTGCCGCACTGGCGCGGCGGCTGTGCGCCGAGGCCAGCGCGAGCTGATCGCGCGGCGCGCTGTCTCGCGTGCGCGCCAGCGCCGACGCGCGCGGCTGCGGCTGCGGCCGCGATCACGATCCGCCGGCGCGCCCCACCCGTCGATCCCGGTTTGGATTACCCTCGCACGCGGTATCCGCTGGCCCATGCCGGGCCCGGCCAGACGACTGCAAGGAAGACGCGATGCGCGTGTTGCCCGTGGTAGCAATGGTGGCGTGGCTGTGGGCGGGTCTGGCGCTGGCCGCGCCGTCGCGCGCTTCGGTGGACTCCGCAGCGGCCTTCGCACGCGCGCCGGATCAGGCCATCGACGAAACCTATACGCGGCTGATCGGGGAATTCACCACCGACCCGACGCTCAACTCGCCCCTGACCGATTACCTTCCCGCCTCCGCCACGGTGCCGACGCCGCTGGACGTGCTGGGCCACATCGCCGGTGCCGAAGGCTACATGCCCTATTCGGCCGAGGTGCACCGCTATTTCCGCGCGCTGGAGCAGGCCAGCCCGCGGGTTCGCGTGTTCACCATCGGGCACAGCGAGGAGGGGCGCGAAGTCATCGCCATCGCCATCGCCGACGAAGCGGTGATCGCAGGTCTCGACGCCAACCTGGCGCGCCTGCGGCGCCTCGCGGATCCGCGCACGCTGGACAGCGGCGATGCCGCCGAGTCGCTGATCGGCCAGACGCTTCCCGTCTACTACATCACCGGCGCGCTGCACTCGACCGAAACCGGCTCGCCAACCGCGCTGATGGAGCTGGGCTATCGCCTCGCGGTCGACGAAGCACCCTACGTCCGCGGCATCCGCTCGCGCGTGATCACCCTGATCACGCCGGTGGTGGAGGTGGACGGGCGCGACCGCAAGACCGACATCTACAACTGGCACCGGGCCCACCCGGACCGCAACTATCCGCCGCTGGCCTACTGGGGCAAGTACGTCGCGCACGACAACAACCGCGACGGCATGGCGATGACGCTCAACTCCAGCCGCATGGTGCTCGATACCTACGTCAAGTTCGGCGCACAGGTCATCCACGATCTGCACGAGTCCTATGCCTTCCTCTACGACAACACCATCGGCACCGGCCCCTACAACGCCTGGATCGACCCCATCCTGGTGGGCGAATGGCAGCAGCTGGGCTGGGACAACGTGCAGCAGATGACGCGCCTGGGCCTGCCGGGCGTGTGGACGCACGGCGAGTTCGATGCCTGGAGCCCCGGCTACCTGATGTTCATGGCGGCGACCCACAACGGCATCAGCCGCCTGTACGAGACCTACGGCAACGACGGCGCCGACACGCTGCCGCGGATCCTGCAGCCGCACGAATACGCGCGCACCTGGTACCGCCCCAACCCGCCCTACCCCAAGGTGCTCTGGTCGGCGCGCAACAACAACAACTACCAGCAGACGGGCCTGCTGACCGCGCTGCACTACTTCGCGGAAAACGCCGACGGCTTCCTGCGCAACTTCCATCTCAAGAGCCGGCGCTCGGTGGAAAAGGCGCGCACCTCGGGGCCCGCCGCCTGGGTGATGGAGGTGGACGAGTCGCGCAGGGGCGCGCAGGCGCGGCTGCTTGAAGTCATGCGCCGCCAGCACGTCGAAGTGCATCGGCTTTCATCCGCGATCACCGTGGAAAACCCGCCGCAGAGGAACGAGGCCGGCAAGGACACCGGCACCTCGGCCGGCCGCCAGCGCCTCGCCGCCGGCAGCTACGTGATCCGCATGGATCAGCCCTACTCGCGAATCGCCGACGCCCTGCTCGACCGCCAGTACTGGTCGCCCAAGGACCGCAAGTTCGACACGCCCTACGACGACACCGGCTGGTCGCTGGGCGACCTGTTCGACCTGGAGGTGATGCGGATCACCGACCCCGCGATCCTCGCCGCCTCGATGCGCCGCGCACCCGATCCGGTGGTTCCCGCCGGTCTGGCCAGCATCGACATGCCGGCGCAGGCCGTCGGGGCGCTGCCGCGCATCGCGCTGATGCACACCTGGCTCAGCACCCAGACCGAGGGCTGGTGGCGGATGGAGCTGGATGCGATGAAAATCCCCTACAGCTACATCAGCACCCAGGACATCACCACCGATCCCGACCTGCGCGCGCGCTACGACGTGATCCTGTTCGCGCCGACCGGACTGTCCGGCACGCGCCAGATCATCGACGGCATGCCGATGTGGGGGCAGCCGCTGCCGTGGAAGACGACCGCGCTGACGCCCAACATCGGCAGGATCGACGCCACCGACGACATGCGGCCCGGCATGGGCGACACGGGCCTGGCCAACCTCCGGAAGTTCGTGGCCGAAGGCGGCCTGCTGGTGACCGCCGAGGACACCGCGCGCTTCGCGATCGAGGTCGGACTGGCACCGGGCGTATTCATCACGCCCACCGAGAAGCTGCGCATCGTCGGCAGCGTGCTGCGCTCGCACTTCGTGGACATGAAGCATCCGGTGGCCGGCGGCTACCGCGATGCGCCGCTGTCGGTCTACAGCAGCGAGGGCATGTCGTTCTACGTGGCCGATGTCGCCACCCCCGGCGGGCGCGTGCGCGGATCGCGCTGGGGCGGCCCGCAGCGGGCCAAGGACTTCGAACGCCCGACCGGGCGCGGCGGCAAGCACGATGTCGATGTGCCCGAGGGGCGCGCGTACATGGACGCGCATCCGCTGCCCGACAACGCGCCCTGGGAACCGATGCCGCTCAACGAGGAGCAGCGCCGCAACAACCACTGGGCCATCCCGGAGTCGGCCAGGCCGCAGGTCATCCTGCGCTTTGCCCAGGCCGACGAACTGCTGGTGTCCGGCCTCTTGGACGGGGCGAACGAAATCGCCGAGCGCGCGGCGGTGGTCCAGGCGCGCCACGGCGAAGGCAGCGTGCTGCTGTTCGCAATCAACCCGGTCTGGCGCGGCAGCACCGTCGGCAGCTATCGGCTGCTGTTCAACGCGATCCGGAATCACCGCGCCGCGGCGGAACCCGCGCGGCGTCAGCCGGACACCTGATCCGTGCAGCGGCACGCTGCCGCACGGACGCGGCTGATCGACGGCATCAGGTCCAGCCCAGGACGCGGAACAGTTCGATCATGAGGTAGGCCACCCCGCCGGCGGCCGGCAGGGTCAGCACCCAGGCCCAGATCATGCGCTCCACCACGCTCCACTTCACCGCATTCAGGCGCTTGGCGCTGCCCACGCCCATGATGGCGGAGGAAATGTTGTGGGTGGTGGAAACCGGAATGCCGAGGCTCGAGGCCAAGGTGATGACCGTGGCAGCGCTGGTCTCGGCGGCAAAGCCGTGGATGGGGTGCAGCTTGACCATCTTGTGACCCATGGTCCGGATGATGCGCCAGCCGCCCGCAGCGGTGCCGGCGGCCATGGTCAGGGCGCAGACGAACTTGATCCAGGTGTCGATATCCCCGTGTGCGAGCGCCTCGGGCGAGGGATGCAGGAAGGCCAGCCAGCCCGGCAGGTTGTCCAGGGTGCCGGCCGACTGCGCGCTCACCAGGGCCAGAGCGATGATGCCCATGGTCTTCTGCGCATCGTTCATGCCGTGCGCGAAGCCCATGTAGCCGGCCGAGGCGATCTGGGCCTTGCCGAAGAAGCCGTTGACCCAGCGCGGTCGCGCCAGCCGCCCCAGCCAACCTCGGTGCATCGCCATGGCGGCGATCACGGCAAAAAGCAGCCCCATGACCAGGAATCCCATGATGAATCCTGCCACCGGGGAGCTGACCATCGGCACGATCACCTTCCACAGCACGCCGCCGCCCTTCCACCACGGATCGGCCGGAATCGACCAGATGATCGAGCTCCAGTTGGTCTGCGAGGCACCCAGCGCCGCGCCGCACAGGCCGCCGATGAGCGCATGCGAGCTGGACGAGGGCAACCCGAAGTACCAGGTGATGAGGTTCCACACGATCGCGCCGGAAAGCGTGCAGATGAGCACCTGCGAGGTGACCTCGACCACCTGCGCGTCGATCAGGCCCGAGGCGATGGTCTTGGCCACCGCGGTGCCGGCGAGCGCGCCGATGAGATTCATGCTCGCGGCCATGCCGATGGCCTGCGTCGGGGAAAGCACCTTGGTGGCAACCACCGTGGCGATGGAATTGGCGGTGTCGTGAAAGCCGTTGATGTACTCGAACACCAGCGCCAGCAGCACCACCAGGAGGACCAGGGTCAGCACGACGGTGGCCTCAGGAATGCTTGAGGACGATCTGGTAGCACACCACGCCGGCCTCGCGGCAGCGGTCGATGGCCTTTTCCAGCAGTTCGAAGAAGTCCTTGATCAGGAGGATTTCCAGGCTCTCATGCATGCCCGAGTACACCTCGCGGTAGGTCTCCAGCATCAGCCGGTCGGCCTCGGCCTCGACGTTGCGCAGGCGGTCATGCAGGCGCTTCGTTTCTTCCAGGCGCATCTTGGGCAGCAGGCGGACCATTTCCAGCACCAGCTCGGCGGCTTCCTTGAGCATGTCGGCACGCGGGCCGAAATCGATCCGGTGCAGCTTTTCGCCGGCCAGCGCGTAACGGTCGGCGAATTTCTCGATCGTCTTGGGGATGCGGTAGATCGCATTGCCCAAGGCCTCGATGTCCTCGCGCTCCAGCGGCGTGATGAAGATGTCGACCAGGGCCTGGCTGATCTTCTCGGAAACATCCTTCTCGCGCTCGCGCGCCAGCTTGAAGTCGGTCAGGGTGGCCTCGGCCCCCTTGTCCCGGACCAGGCGCTGCAGCGCGTCCGCGCTCTGTACCGCCGCCTCAGCCGCAGCTTCCAGCAGCCCATAGAAAAGATCGCCCTTGCCGAAGATGGTTTGCAGGGAAAACATCGGTAGTCGCCTGGAAGTGGGGAGAGGAGCGAGGCACCGCGCAGGCCAATCCCGCTGCGCGCGCTCGACCCGGCCATTTTACCCTGTCCGCGCATTGCGGCGCACAAAAACATTTCCGGCGCAGCCCCGATCCATGCGCGCGAACACGCATCGCGCCCACGCACGGCACCGGCACGCACGCGATCACCGCTGCGGCCGGCTTCGCCCGCGCCTCCATCGACCGCGTCGGGCTGTGGCATAGTGCGCAACCGGCGCTTCCCGCGTGAGCGGCACGCGGCCGATCCGTCAGGACACTTCGAACCGGCGCGCAGCCGGTCATCCATGATCCCCGAACTATTCGCACTCATCCTGCTGATTCCCGCCCGCGGCGCGCTGCTGCTCGCCGAACGCTCCCTGGCCTGGTCCCGCCGCACCGTGCTGCGCCAGATGGTTTCCCGCAGCCGCGGCGCGCGGCTGGCCCTGAAGCTGCTCGGGCGACCCGAGCGCACCGGCCCGCTGCTGCGCGGCGGCCTGCTGTTGGCCGACATCCTGATCGGTGCGACCGGCGGCGTGGTACTCGGCCCCTGGATGGCATCCTGGCTGCGCGCCTGGGGTTTTCAGCCGGTTGCCGCGGGCATTCTCGGGGTAGCGGCAGCGGCCCTCGCCGTCGCGCTGGCGACCTTCATCTTCGGCGATCGCATCCCGCGCCGGGCGGCGCGCTGGACGCCCGAAGCCTTCGCGCGAGCTGCGGCCTATCCGCTGGTGGCACTGCTGCGCCTGCGTGACCTGCTGCCCTGGCCGACGATGCGGGAGCCTGTGCGCACACCGGATCGGCTGAATGCCCCGAACCCGCAAGCACCGCTGCCGGCGCACGCCGCCGCGAACGCCGTTCCGCAGGCCGCCAGCGCGCAGGATCGCGCTCTGATCGACCGCGTGCTGAGGCTGGGAGACCGCACCGCCGAAAACCTGATGACCCCGCGCCCGCGGATCGCCTGGCTGGACCTGCACGGCACGCGCGAGGAGAACCTCCAGGTCCTGCGCGAGAACCCTTATTCCCGCTACCCGGTCTACCGCGGCTCGGACAACGACGTCGTGGGCATCCTGGAAACACGCTCGCTCGCGCGCCTGCTGTCCGCCGGCGCGCATCCGGATCTTTTCGGCGAACTGCTGCCGCCCACCTTCGTCAGCGAATCCACCCGCGCCATCACCCTGCTGGAGACCTTCCGGAACGAAGGCACCCACATGGCCCTGGTGGTGGACGAATACGGCGACCTGCAGGGCCTGGTCACGCTCGACGACCTGCTGGATGCCGTGATCGGGCAGATGCACCAGCAGGAGGACGATGCCGATGACGACGCACCGGTCGTGGCGCGCGATGACGGCAGCTGGCTGGTCGACGGCGGGTTGGCGTCGGAGGACCTGCGCGAACTGCTTGGCCTGGAATCCCTGCCGGGCGAGGACGAGCACGATTTCAACACCGCCGCCGGCATGGCGGTGTCCTGGTTCGGGCGCATTCCCGCACCGGGCGAGAGTTTCGACCACGCCGGCTGGCGCATCGAGGTGGTGGACCTGGACGGCGTGCGCGTGGACAAGCTGCTGATCCAGCGCCTGATACCCTCTGCGGAAGGCATCTCCGGCCCGTGAGTCGGACAACGCCCGGCGCGCAGGCCGACGAGGCGATTCGCACCAGCCGCCTGCTGTTCGAACTCCTGCGTCGCGGATCGGGCGAGGCCGTTGCGCTCGGGGACATCATCGAGACCTTCCGCAGTCGCGCCTACGGCGTGCTGCTGATGCTGGTGCTGCTGCCGGCGTTCATTCCGCTTCCGATCGGTGCCGGCGCGATTTCCGGCCCGCTGACGAGCATCCTGGGGCTGGAAATGCTCCTGACGCTGCGGACTCCCTGGCTGCCGCAGCGCGCGAGACAGCGGACCATCCGGCGCGAAACCCTGGCCAGATTCGCCACCCGGATGCGCCCGGTGCTGGCGCGCCTGGAGCACCTCTGCCGCCCGCGCCTGAGCGGCCTGACCCGCAGCGCGGTCGCACACGCGTTCACCGGACTCCAGCTGGTGGCGCTCGGCATCCTGCTGGCCCTGCCGATCCCGCTGACCAACTATCCGTTTGCCCTGCTGATCCTCGCCTACGCCATCGCGATCATCGAGCGCGACGGCGCGCTTCTGCTGGTCGCCTGGATCGTGGGCTGGGCCACGATCATCACCTGGGCCGCACTGTCGGAAGGTGTCGTCACGCTGGCCTCCCGCTGGCTCTCAGGCTGAACGCCGGCCCCGCGTGCGGCACTTGCACCGCGCTCCGCCAGGCCGCGCTTCGTCAAGCCTTGTCGCGCGCTGGAGGCGGCACTAGGCTGGCTCATTCACCCGCGCACTGATCCCGACCCGATGCAGCCCCGTTTCGTCCACCTGCACCTGCACAGCGAGTATTCGCTGGTCGATTCGACGATCCGCATCGATGCGCTGGTGCGGCGCTGCGTCGAACTGGGCATGGCGGCGGTCGCGATCACCGACCAGAGCAACCTGTTCGCGCTGGTCAAGTTCTATCGCGCGGCGGAAAAGGCCGGCATCAAGCCCATTGTGGGCGCCGACGTCTGGCTAGAAGACGCGAACCTCAAACAGCCGGCGCGGCTGACCCTCCTGTGCCAGGACCAGGCCGGCTATCGCAGCCTCTCGCGGCTGCTCTCGCGCGGCTATCAGGACGGCCACCGCGGCGATCACGTGGTGATCACGCGCGACTGGCTGTGCGAGGACGCGCAGGGCCTCATCGTCCTGGCCGGTGCGGGCAGCGACGTGGGCCAGTGTCTCGTGGAGGGGCGCGAGGACGACGCCGGGCGGTACCTGGCGCAGTGGCAGAGCGGCTTTGGTGATCGCTTCTATCTCGAACTCACGCGCACCGGGCGCGATGCCGAGCGCCTGTTCGAGCCGGCGGCGCTGCGGCTGGCCGCCCGGCTCGACTGCCCCGTGGTGGCGAGCAACGACGCGCGCTTTCTCGAAGCGGCCGACTTCGACGCCCACGAAGCGCGCGTGTGCATCGCAACCGGGCGGGTGCTGGGCGATTCGCGCCGCCCGCGCGACTACAGCCCCGAGCAGTTCCTGCGCTCGCCCGAAGAAATGGTCGCGCTGTTCGCCGACCTCCCCGGCGCGCTGGAAAACACCGTGGAAATCGCCCGGCGCTGCACCCTGACGCTGACGCTGGGCCAGTACGCCCTGCCGGAGTTTCCGGTACCCGAGGGCCACGACGCCAACTCGTGGATCGCCGAGGAAAGCCGCCGCGGCCTGGCGCTGCGCCTCGCCAACCATGCCCTGCCGCGCGGCCTGACGCGCGACGCCTACGAATCGCGGCTGGAAACCGAGCTGGGCGTGATTTGCCGGATGGGTTTTCCCGGCTACTTCCTGATCGTGGCCGACTTCATCAACTGGGCCAAGCACAACGGCATCCCGGTCGGCCCGGGGCGCGGTTCGGGTGCCGGCTCGCTGGTGGCCTGGTCGCTGCGCATCACCGATATCGACCCGCTCGCCTACGGCCTCCTGTTCGAGCGTTTCCTCAATCCCGAGCGGGTTTCGATGCCCGACTTCGACGTCGACTTCTGCACCGACGGGCGCGACCGGGTGATCGACTACGTGGCGGAGAAATACGGCCGCGACCACGTCAGCCAGATCATCACCTACGGCACGATGGCGGCCAAGGGCGTGATCCGCGACTGCGGCCGCGTGATGGGTCTGGGATATGGCTTCGTCGATTCCATCGCCAAGCTCATCCCGAACGTGCTCGGCATCGGGCTGGAGGACGTGCTGGGCCGCAGCAGGAAGGCCGGCGAGAACGCCGAACTGGTCTCCACCGAGCTGATCGAGCTGTACCAGACCAAGGACGACATCCGCGACCTGATCGACCTTGCGCTCAAGCTCGAAGACCTGGCGCGCAACGCCGGCAAGCACGCCGGCGGCGTGGTGATCGCGCCGGGGCCGCTGACCGACTACTCGCCACTCTTCGCCGAACCGCCCGGCAAGGCGGAAGCGCACCGCGGCGTGGTGACCCAGTTCGACAAGGACGACGTCGAGGCCGTGGGGCTGGTGAAGTTCGACTTCCTCGGCCTGCGCAACCTCACCGTGATCGACTGGACGGTGAAGGCGATCAACGCCGAACGCGCGCGCCAGGGCGCGGGCAGCGAACCGCTCGACATCACCGCCATCCCGCTGGGCGACAGGGCCACCTACGAGCTGTTTTCGCAGGCGCGTACCGTGGCGGTGTTCCAGTTCGAATCGCCCGGCATGCAGCGTCTGCTGAAGGACGCGCGCCCGGACCGCTTCGAGGACCTCATCGCGCTGGTATCGCTCTACCGGCCCGGCCCGATGGACCTGATCCCCAGCTTCGTCGCACGCAAGCATGGGCGCGAGGACATCACCTATCCCGACCCGCGCGTGGAGTCCATCCTGAAGGAGACCTACGGCATCATGGTCTACCAGGAGCAGGTGATGCAGATGGCGCAGATCGTGGGCGGCTACTCGCTCGGCGGCGCCGATCTCCTGCGCCGGGCGATGGGCAAGAAGAAGCCCGAGGAAATGGCGAAGGAGCGCATCCGCTTCCGCGAGGGTGCCCTGGGCAACGGCCTGGACGCCGCCCGCGCCGACGAAATCTTCGATCTGATGGAGAAGTTCGCCGGCTACGGCTTCAACAAGTCGCACGCCGCCGCCTATGCCCTGGTCAGCTACCAGACCGCCTGGCTCAAGACGCACCATCCGGCGCAGTTCATGGCCGCGGTGCTCTCCTCGGACATGGACAGCACCGACAAGGTCATCACCTTCCTGCGCGAAAGCCGCGCGCTCGGGCTCACCGTCCTGCCGCCGGACGTGAATGCCTCCGGCTACCTGTTTCGCGCGGTGGATGAACGCACCCTGCGCTACGGCCTGGGCGCGATCCGCGGCGCGGGCGAAAACGCCTGCCGCGAGATCGAGCGCATCCGCGCCGAAGACGGAGCGTTCCGCGACCTGCTCGATTTCTGCCAGCGGCTCGGGCCGCGGGTCAACCGCAAGGTCCACGAGACCCTCATCGACGCCGGCGCGGCCGATGCCCTTGGCGCCAATCGCGCGACGCTGCGCGCGCAGCTGCCCGATGCGCTGCGCGCCACCGAGCAGATGGCGCGTGATCGCGAGGCCGGACAGGTCGACCTGTTCGGCAGCGCCAGCGCGGAGCCGACCCCGATCGTCCCGCAGGTGACACCGCTGCCCGAGTGGTCGCTGGAGGAGCGGCTCGCACGCGAGCGCGAGGTGCTCGGCTTCTACCTCAGCGGCCACCCGGTCGATCCGGTGCGCGAGCTCGTGGCCGAGGCCATCACCTGCACCCTCGATGGCGTGGACGCCGCGCTGGAACAGCGCCGCTTCCAGCGCGGCAGCGATACCCAGGTGCTCCTCATCGGGCAGATCGTGGCGATCAACCAGCGCAACGCGGACCGCTGCTTCATCGCTTTCGAAGACGGTGGCGGACGCATCGAGGCGACCGTCTACGCCGATGTATTTCAGTCCTGCGGCGAGCTGCTCGTGCGCGACGCCATCGTGCTGCTGGAAGGCCAACTGCACGAGGATCGATTCCGCGGCGGCACCGCCATGCGGGTCAAGCGCGTCTGGGACGTCAACGAGTGGGTGCGCCAGCACGCACAGCGCGTGCGCCTGAGCCTGGATGCCACTGTGCCCGGCGCGCTGACCGCGCTTCAGGAGACGGTATCGCGCTGGAATGGCGGCCGTACGCCGCTCTCGATAGAAATCCTGACCGAAAGCGCGCGCGGCATCATCGACACCGATGAGGGCATGAGGCTGCGCGCCGAGCCCGAGCTGCTGGCGGCGCTGCGCGCGGTGCCAGGCGCATCGAAGGTGCGCTTCGTCATGGGCCGCAGCGCGCCGGCCAGCCCGCCTGGCGCGGGGAATCCGCCGCATTGAATCCCGGCGTGTCGCGCCCGCGGGGCCGTGCCGTGGCACGACGCCCGCGGGTCGCTTTCACCACTGGTACTGGATGCCGATCGAATCCTGGTACATGGAAATCTCTTCCGTGCCGGCCGGCATCATGCCCATGAAGGCCGGCAGGATCGACGTTCCGCGGACGGTATTCTTGAAGGCGTGCGTGTAGGCCATGGTCAGCTGTCCACCCGACGCCAGGGTGCGGGTGAAGCCCAGCGACAGGTGATCGGTCACGACGCCCGGCGCGAGGATGTTGAAGGTGACGTCGCTGCCGCCGACCGGGTTGTCGGAATGGTTGTAGCCGATGCGCCAGGTCCATTCCGGTGAACTGGCCCATTCCAGCCCGAGCTTCCACACGTCGACGTCCTTCCAGCCGAAGCCCGGCCCGTTCGCCGACCCGAGCTGCGCCTGGGCCATGCTCGAGTTGGCGATCGAGGACACGCTGCCGTACCCGATGCGCACATAGTCCATTGCCATCGTGACATCGGAAGCGGCATGCCAGGCCAGACCCAATCCGTAATTTTCCGGCAGATCGAAGCGGCCGCGGTCGGCGAACAACCCGGCGTAGTCGGAGAAACGACTCATCCTGATCTTGCTGGCATAGCTGAAGCCGAGCGAGAAGGCGTCACCGAGGGCCGCGTAATAGCCGATCCGCAGGCCATAGCCGGTGGAGCTGTCGTGCCCGTTGTTGGTGACCTTGTCCGGCGCGGCGGAAAGGCCCGGCGTGCCGGCGAAGGCGTGCAGGCCGGTTGCCTCGAACTGCTGGTAGACCAGCAGGGGAGACACGCCGATCGACTGCGACGGGGTGATCCGGTAGGCCACGGTGGGCGCGACGATGAGCTGGGTCAGATCGACGCCAAGGCTCCCCATGCCGCACAGCATGTTCGACTCGCCCTGCCCGCAGTTGAAGCCGCTGCCGGGATAGTCGGTGTTCATGCCGCCGTTGCCGTAGAGCGTCACGCCCAGCGCCAGCTCTTCGGTCAGCATCCGGTTCCACGCGAACTCGGGGACGGGGAACCAGTTGCTGCCGCTTTTGGAGGTGCCATCGAGCCCCGGCCCCAGCCCGCTGCGCGTGGCCTCGCGGCGCGGGCTGAATGCGTCCAGGCCCAGCGCGATCTGGTCGCCGGCAAACGCCATGGTGGCCGGATTGTTGGCACCGCCGAAGGCATCGCCGGTCATGGCGATCGAGGCCCCTCCCCGGCCCTTCGCCTTCATGCCGTAGCCGTGTGAAAAATACCCGTCGGTGGCCTGCACGCCGGTCGCGGCCACCAGAAGCGCGATGCACAGCGCGGTACGCGAACGATGGATCGACCGGAATGGAACAAGACTCGCTGCGCGTTGGATCCCCATGATGACTCCCCTCGTGTTGTCTATGGTTGCTGCTGGATGAGGCATTTCCTTCATCACGCCGGGCCCCGGGCAAGGCACCGTGCCATTGCCGGCAGGCCGCCCCCCCGGAAACCCGCATGGTGCGGGAGATGTGCCAGAATTGATCGTCGCCGCGCGTGCCGCGTGCGGCCTGTCCGATGACCTTGTGTGGAGAATGTCGATGCGTGAGGAACGCGACGACCGCAAGAAAGTGGCGACCCGGCTGGCGCGCGTCGAAGGCCAGCTGCGCGGGATCCAGGCGCTCATCCAGGGCGGTGCCCAATGCGAGGAAGTGGCGATCCAGATGACTGCCGCGCGCCGCGCGCTGGACCGGGCCTTCTACGAGATGCTGGCCTGCAGCGTGCTCGCCCACGTCGAAGACGCCCCGCAACCGGCAGACATCCGCGCCTCCACCGACGAGCTCACGCGCCTGCTGGTCAAGTTCGCCTGATCCGCTCATTGCGCCAGAGACTCCTGTTCCATCTCCAGGAAAACGCTGTAGGCGTTCTGCCGATTGGCAGCATCAAAGGTGGGAACCTCGGAAAATCGCGACCAATCGATCCGCGCATAGGCCTCGTCGAACGACTCGAAGTTGGCCACCGCCTCGCCCATCTTCTGGCGCAGGAAGCGCAGGTAGTCACGGGTAAGCTGCGCATCGCGCTGCGGCTCGCGCGAGATGGGACCGTGCCCCGGCACCATCACCGTCGCAGGGATGCCCAGCATCCGGTCGAGGGAGTCCAGCCACTGCCGGGTATTGGCCTCGCCGATGAAGGGCACCCGCCCCGAATAGACCAGATCGCCGGAAAACAGCACGCCATCGGGTTTCACCAGAAGCGCCAGGTCATCGGGCGAATGCGCCGGCCCGAGCCGATGCAGCGCGAACTGCACGCCGGCCATCTCGAATTCCTCATCGGCCGTGATCCAGCGATCGGGCAACGGCAGACTGAAGTCGTTTCCCAGGTAGCGCCCGATCTGGGCGCGGCGTTCGGCGAGGCGCGCTTCGCCCGCCTCGGAATTGAGGTAAAGCCTGGCCGCATCATCGGCCCAGATCGCGGCACCCGCGGCGCGCAGCGCGGGAATGCCGTAGAAATGGTCGGCGTGGTAGTGGCCGACCACCGCGAGCCGGATCGGCCTGTCGGTCAGGCGGCGGATTTCCCGGATCATCCGGTCCGCCAGCGCCGGCGAACCCAGGGTGTCGTAGACCACCACGCCATCGTCCCCGATGACGAAACCCGCGTTGGCGATGAAGCCCTCGTTCGCGGCGCTGGCCTCCTCCAGCCGCCCGAGCACTACCCAGGTGTGCGGGCCAACCTGCACCAGCGGAAGCTCCATGCGGCTGGCTTCCCAGTCCGGCTGTTCCGATGCGGCAAAGCCCGACAGCAAGAGAACGCTGGCGGCCATTGCGCGTGCCAGCGTGCGGGGCATCGTCATGCGTCGATCCAGCCCGGATTGTCCGGCTGGCCGATCAGGCGCGGCTGCTCCACCGCGGGCGCGGCAAGGGTGCGGTGCGCGCGCAGGTACTCTTCCACGACATCCCAGATCGGCGCTCCCGTCGCGCCGTCGCCGACCGGTGCCCAGCCGGCCACCTTGTAGGTGCGCTCGGCGTCGACAAGCTCATCCCCCAGGCGCATGTCGCTGATGCGCTTTCCCGACGCCGCACCCGGCTCGCAGGCATAGCTCATGCCGCCCACGCGCACCATGTCGCCGCCCTGCTGGTAATAGGGATCGGGGTTGAACAGGTTGTCGCAGACATCTTCGAGGATCGCCTTGATCTGCGCGCCGGTGAATTCGTTGACGGTGGCGGTGGGATAGGTGATCGCGGTCTGGTCCATCAGGTGCTCGCGCGTGATGGCCGTGCCGGGCAGCAGCGTGGTACCCCAGCGGAAGCCGGGCGAGAAGGCGATCTGGGCCCCCTTGACCTCGCGCAGCGCGTCCAGGATCACCTGGTCGAAACTGCCGTTGAAGTTGCCGCGCCGGTACAGCAGGCCGTCGCAGACCGCGAGTTCCTCCTCCAGCCTGGCGCGGTGCGGCGCGCGGTGCCGCTCGATCAGGGCCGCCATCTCGCGATCGGGTTCGAGCAGGTTGGCGAACACCGGCAGCAAGCGGTAGCGGTAGTCGCGCACCTTGCCGTCCTTCACATCGAAGTCGAGCACGCCCAGGAACTTGCCGTTGCTGCCGGCGTTGGTCACCAGGGTGCGGCCGCCGGGATTTTTCACTTCCACCGGGCGCGGCATCCCGTCGTGGGTGTGCCCGCCCATGATCGCGTCCAGGCCCGTGATGCGCGAGGCGAGCTTGAGGTCGACATCCATGCCGTTGTGCGAGAGCAGTACCACCACCGCGGCACCGGCCCTGCGCGCGTCCGCCACGACCTGCTGGAGACGGTCCTCCTGGATGCCGAAGGTCCACTCGCTGACGAAGCGGCGCGGGTGCGCGATCGGGGTGTAGGGAAAGGCCTGGCCGATGACCGCCACGTCCACGCCGTTGACTCGACGCAGGGTGAAGGGCTGGAACACCTCGTCGTCGAAGTCGGCGGTGCGCACGTTTTGCGCCACGAAGTCGATGCTGCCCTTGAACGGCCCTGCGAGGACCTCCTGCACCCGCTCGGCACCGTAGGTGAACTCCCAGTGTCCGGTCATCACGTCCACGCCGAGCGCGAGCTGGGCCTCGATCATGTCCTGTGCGCCGGTCCACAGCGACAGCGCCGAGCCCTGCCAGGTATCACCGCCGTCCAGCAGGAGCGCGCCCGGACGCTCGGCGCGCAGCCGCTTGACCAGGGTCGACAGGTGGGCGAATCCGCCGACCTTGCCATAGCGCCGCGCGGCGTCGACGAAATCGATGCACGACAGCGCATGCGCTTCGGCCGTGCCCGGGGCGATACCGTAGAACTTCAGCAGCGCCTCGCCGACCAGGTGCGGCGGCTTGCCGCGCGCACTGCCGATGCCCAGGTTCTGCGAGGGCTCGCGGAAGTGGATCGGCAGGAGCTGGGAATGGCAGTCGGTGTAGTGCAGCAGACCGACGTTGCCGAAGGCTGCCGCCTCGTACAGCGCGCCCGCATCCGCGGCAGCCAGGGCACGACGGCCGAAAGTCATGCCGGCCGCGGCGGCGGCGGCGAGAACGCCAACGAATTCACGACGCGAAAGATCCATGTGCGGCCTGCCCTACTGGTTCACCGGAGAATCGGGGTCGAACAGCAGCGCCATCACGTCGCGCAGCTGGTCTTCCGTCAGGATCTGCCTGGCACCGAAGCGCGGCATGTTCGAGCAGGGCACGTAGCCCTTCATGTCGTAGACCATGCTCCAGGCCAGCTTGAGCATCGCTTCGGAGCTGCCGCGATTCTTGCCGTAGCCGGTGAGCGAGGGGCCGATGGTGCCGTAGGCGATTTCCGTCGGCGCGAGCTGGTGGCAGGCGTAGCAGTTGCCGCCGTTGGGTTCACCCGGATTGTCCGAGTACTGCAGGCCGGTGCCGCGCTGGGCGATCTGCTCGCCGCGCCGCCAGTCGCCCAGGTAAACCCCGTCCGCCGGATACTTCACGGCCGCGCGGCTCGCGTCGGCCAGACCCATGGTGACCTCGGCGCTCGCGCCCCCGGGGTTCGAGCACGCGGCCTGGATCGCGTCCTGGTCCAGCCGGTCCATTCCGGCCTGGCCGCGTGCCTGGAACGAGGCCTGCATCTGTGCCTTGACGTCCGCCGCACCGGGTTCGGCCGCCAGCGTCCACGGCATCATCCCCGACAGCAGCAAGGACAGCATCGCGAGTTTCATCGTCGCCTCCTTCATCGCTTGAGCCCGGGTGCGGCCATCTGGCCGCCGTTCGCCGTATGCGCGAGGAACAGGGTCAACCCCACCGCCACGGGTGAGCCGTAGACCAGTTCGGGCAGGCGCTGCTGCCGGAAACAGTCGCCGATGCGCCACTCGACGGTGCGAAACTCCCCCTGCGAGACGCGATACGCCGGCCAGGTGGTGTAGGCCTCGCGCGCACCCTGCGGCGTGGCCAGATGCGGAAGCTCCTGCAGCCGGATGCGCTTGCCGGGCGCGTCGTGGCAGGTGGAGCAGGAAAAGTCGTGCGTGCCGGCGCGGTAGAAGAAGGCCGCCTTGCCCAGCTCGTAGGCCTTGCGTTCTTCCGGGTGATCGAGCGAGACGTCGATGGTTTCGCCGCGCGACTGCTCGACCAGATAGGCCACCAGGCCTTCCAGATCGGACTTTTTGTCGCCGTCGCCAAAGCGCTGCTTCACCAGCGCGTCCCCGTCGGCACCCAGGCGCGTCATGCAGGTCAGGAGGCGCGATTCGAGGTCCTGCACCCGGCCGGTGTCCTCGAAATAGCGCGGCAGCTTGACGTAGGCGGCGCGGGTCTTGCCCACGCCCAGGCCCAGATCGCAGGTATCGGCCAGGCTCTTGCCCTCGGCGCGCGCAGCCTGCCACAGGCTTTCGCCGCGCACTTCCCACAGCTCGGCCGGATTGTCGTCGCCGAACATCTCGCGATATTCGGCCAGCGGATCGTCCGGCTCGCCGGCCCGGGTCGGGCCGAAACAAACCGCCAGGCCCAGCGCCAGAAAACTCCACGCGCCGCCGCGCAGGAGCGGCCCACCAAAATCCTTGCATTTCATCGCAGGCCTCCTCTTGCTTGCCGGGCGTCAGCCCACCTTGGCTTCGTCGGTGCGCGTCTCGCCGGCCGTGTCCACCCAGGTGATGCGCACCGTGTCGCCCACCGCCGCCCCCTTGAAGCGCAGCGCCAGAAACGGATTCTTGGAAACCGCCGGGCCCCAGTCGGCGCTCATCACTTCACGCTCGTTGCAGGTCACCGTCACCTTGGTGATGTAATGGCCCATCACCACGTTGCCGTCGCCGTCCTTGCGCAACCCGGTTTCCATCGGGTGCGACATCAGCACCTTCACCTCGACCACATCGCCGGTCAGCTTCGCGCGGATCCTCATCGGGTCTGCCATGTCATGTCTCCGTCGTATGTGTGGGTGATCAGCCGCCGCAGCCGCCGAGGGTGACCTTGACCAGCCGGTCGGTGTGGAAATAGCCCGCATCGGTCTGGACCAGGGCAATCACGTTCGAGGTCTCGGCAACCTTCACGCGGGTGGAGACCCAGGCTTCGGTGCCCTCGGGGATGGCGAACACCGCGGTCAGCGCGTGCGGGTTCTTGTCCGAGAGGATCGCGATGCGCCGGGTGCCCGGCAGCTTGCTGGTGATTTCGATCGGCACCACGGCACCGTTCTCCGCGATTTCCGGGGCGTGCAGCTCGATGTCCGCCGACGGCGTCGAGCCGTCCGCGCCCAATTCCCGCAGCACTTCGTCGAAGCCTTGGGGAATGAACTCCTTGCGCCCGAAGCCGGGCGGCACCCGCCTGGCTTCTTCCGCGAACGCACGCGGAAGCAGGTGCGGCGCGGCCAGGAGCGCGAGCGCCCCGCCGCCTGCAAGCTGCAGAAACCGTCGCCTCGTCTTGATCATCGCCTCTTCCTCTTCCAATGAAATTGTCGAAATCCCGCGTCCAGCCGGACGGCGGTACGTCATTTGTCCGGCGCGCCATCGAGCGTCCAGCGCACGATGGCATCCAGTTCCGCATCGCCTGGCCCGACCTGCGGCGGCATCGGGATATCGCCCCAGGTTCCCGAGCCACCGTCGCGGATCTTCTGCCGCAGCAGCGCCTCGGCCGCAGCATCGCCCGCGTACTTTTCCGCCACGGCGCGAAAGCCCGGGCCGACGATGGCCCGGTCGATGCCGTGGCAAACCGTGCAGCCGTGCTGGCCCACCAGTTCCTGCGGTGCCGCCGCGGCGCTCCCTGCCCTCGCCGCAGCCGGGATCATCGCGCCCGATGGCGCGCGCTTGTTCATCGTTGCCAGCCCGCGAAACTCTTCGTCGATGTCGCCGTACATCGATTCGACGAACCCCTCAGGCAGGGTGCCGCTGATGGCGACCTCCTTCTCGCAGTCGCGCATGCAGGCGGTGTTCTGCACGTCGGACTTCCCGTCCACGCGCGACAGGCCGGGGAACGGCGCGTAGCCGTCGCGATTGGGCATCTGCACCGCGACCAGGGTTTCGCGGTTGGCGATGAAATCCGAATCCACGATGTCGTTGAGGTTGAGTACGTAGCCCGAGACCGCATACACCTCGTCGGCGCTGAGCGACTTGGAGTGGGTGTACGGCATCGCCCGGTTGATGTAGTCGAACAGCGTGGTCGCGTAGTTGAGCTTGCTGCCCACGGTGCGGACCGGTGCATCGCTCTTGAGCGAACCGACGCCGCCGGCCAGCGCCATGTATTCGTTGCTCTCGCCGAACGAGCCGTGGCAGACCGCGCAGGAGGCTTCGTAGATCGCCTCGCCGTCATCGACCGAACCTTCGCCATCGGGCAGACCCTGACCATCGGGACGCACGTCGATGTCCCAGCCGGCGATTTCCTCGGCGGTGGCGGTGCGGCCGAGGCCAAAGCCGGTGGCCGAAGCGGCGGAAGCGGCCACGGCAAGACCGAGCCCTGCCGCCAGCGCGATGCGCGCGATGCGATCAGACCTGGACATTGTGCACCTTGCCCTCGGCATCGATCTGCCAGGTCTGGATGGCATTGTTGTGATAGATCGAGCGCGTGCCGCGCACCTCGCGCAGCTGGCGCATCTTCGGCTGGACATAGCCGGTCTCGTCGATGCAGCGGCTCTGCAACAGCGCCGGGCTGCCGTCCCAATGCCAGTCCAGGCGAAAGCGCGTGAGCGCCTTGGACAAGATCGGTTCCTGCAGCACCGCGGTGCGCCAGTTGCGGCCGCCGTCGGTCGACACGTCCACGCGCCTGACCTTGCCGCGGCCCGACCAGGCCAGTCCGGTGATCTGGTAGTAGCCGCCCTTGTCGAGCAGGTGTTGCCCGCCCGAGGGCGAGGTGATGACCGACTTGGCTTCCTGGATCCAGGTGTATTGCCGGCTGGAGCCGTCCGGCATCAGGTCGCTGTATTGCAGGGATTCCTCGCGCGTGTTCCAGGGCTGGTCGCCGACCTTGAGCCGGCGCAGCCACTTCACCGATGAAATGCCCTGCACGCCCGGCACCAGCAGGCGCAGCGGGTAGCCCTGCTCGGGCCGGATCATCTCGCCGTTCTGCCCGTAGGCAAGCAGCACGTCGTCGAGCGCGAACTCGATCGGGATGGTGCGGGTCAGGCCGGCCGCGTCCGCGCCTTCGGCGAGGATGAACTTCGCCTTCTTGCGATCAAAACCGACGTCGTCCAGCAGCGTGGACAACGGCACGCCGGTCCACTCGGCACAGCCGAGCATGCCATGGGTGTACTGCACCGTCGGCACCGCCGGGTTGCCCCACTCCATCGCGGAGTTGGCACCGCACTCGATGAAGTGGATGCGCGAGACCGACGGGAAGCGCAGGATGTCCTCCATCGTGTAGATCTTCGACTCGCGCACCAGACCATGGATGATCAGCCGATGCGCGTACGGATCGATGTCGGGGCGACCGTTGTGGTGGCGCTCGAAGTGCAGCCCGTTGGGCGTGATGATGCCGAACAGGTTCTGCAGCGGCGTGAACGCCACCGAGGACTGGGTGGTCGTGGTGAGGCCGGGGCTGATGCGCCGGATGATGTTGCGCTCGAACGGTGAAGGCGCGCCGTACGGATCGACGCCCACCGGCTTGCCGAGGGCCTGCGACCAGGGCGGCACGTTCGGCGGCAGCAGCTTGGGATCGACTTCGGCAGCGGCGGCCTGCGCCCTGCCGAGCGCGACCGCGGCGGCACCCGCGGCGGCGGCCGCGAACAGGTTTCGGCGCGAGCGCCCGGAAGGACTCAGGCTCGCTTCCGCCGCGGGCAGCACCCGGCCCGGCTTGTGATCAGAAGAGTCCATGCTCACCCCTGCTGCCTCGGCATTCGTCGCGTCGACCGACGCTGCAACGCGTCACGGCAGCCCCACCACCGGACGATCCTCCGCCGTCCATTCGTGCATGGAGCCGTCATACATGCTCACGTCCGGGTTTTTCATGATCTCGCTGAGCGCGAACCACGCACCGGATGCCATGTGGCCGGTGTTGCAATAGGCGACCGCCGGCTTGGCCGGGTCGATGCCCAGGTGCGCGAACACCCCCGCATACTTTTGTGCCGACAGGAAGTGCATCGCGCCGCCGCGCTTTTCCGCGCGAACCTCCGGCGGAAAATCCAGCGCGGTCTCGATGTGGCCGGCGGCCTTGACCGATGACTTGCGCTCCAGCCCCAGGTAGAACGACAGTGGCCGGGCGTCGATGATTTGGCGGCCATCGGCGGCCGCGCCCGCCACGTCGTCGGAGCGCGCGAACAGCGCGCTGCGTTCGTCACCGGCATTCCAGGTTCCGCCACCGCCCGGGGCCGCCTCGCCGGTCACCGGCTGGCCGGCCTCGATCCACGCCGCGGTGCCGCCGTCGAGGATCGCGAGCGCGTCGTCGCCGTAGACCTTCATCGACCAGTAGATGCGCGCCGCCATGTCCAGATCGCTGCCGGTCGTGCCGTCGGAGACGATCACGGTCGGGCGATCGGCCTTCACGCCCACGTCGCGCATCAGCGCCTGGAAGCTCTGCGCATCGGGCAGCATGTGGTCGATCTCGCGCCCGTCGACCGTGCGCTTCGTGCGCGCGCGCGAGAAGTCGAGCAGCAGCGCGCCGGGGATGTGTCCGCCGAGCCGGGTGAGTGTTCTGGTGCCGTTGGCTTCGGCGAACTCCGGGGCACCGGTGAAGGCGGCCGGATCCTCGCGCACGTCGAGCACGTTCACCTCGCTGCGGTGGGCCTGCAGCCATTCGACCGACACCAGCGGTCCGGGAAGCTCCACCTGGCTGGCGGCGGTGCCGCACGCGCCCAAGAGGGGCAGAAGCAGCATGGCAAGAATTCGCTGGAACATACGCTGGGTCTCCTGACCGTCCGATTTCACGAAAGAACCTGATCGATGGCTGCCACCTGGGCCTGCAGCGACACGGGGCACTCGCTCAACACATGCATGCGGCGATCCTCGAGCACGCGGCTGCCGCGCACCTGGGCGCGGCGGTCGCGGTGGCGGAGCAGTGCCACGATTTGCGGCATGAATATCGTCACCAGTCCACGCAGCCAGCGCTCGACTGCCGTCATTTCCTGCGCCGGCTCGCGGGTGATCCGCTCAAGCGCCGCGAGCGTCGCGTCCGCTCCCAGCCAGCGCTCGTTGGTGACCCAGCGGTTGGTGGTGAACAGCCGCCGCGGCATGCCCCGTGCGTCCACTCCGATCCCGACCAGGTGGGCGTGGTTGGCACCTGGCCCCTGCGCTTCGGGCAAGGCCACGAACAGGTGGAAGTGCCCGTGCTCGCCGCGCACGGCGCGATCGTGCGAGTGGTAGTAGAAAAAGAATTCGCCGGCGCGCTGATCGCGCTGCGCGTCATTGGCGTACTGCTCCCACGCCACCGGATCGGCGACGCCCAGGGCATCCGCCAGTGGCGTGATTCCGCGCGTGGCGTAGTCGTTCAGGAGTTCGACCAGATCCCGCGCCGAAGCCTGCGTGCGACGGGCGCGCAGCCGGCCCTGCGCGCCGAGTTCGCCCAGCAGCGCGCCGCGTGCAAGGCTGACACGCGGCCGGTCCGGATCGATGCGTACGGCGGCGCTGGCCATCAGTTGCCTCCTGGCTTGGGTGCGCAGGGATTGGGCGGCGCGGCACCCTGCTCCTTCTTCTCGGCCCGCGGCTGCGGGGCGCAGGGATTGGCGGCCCGTGGCGGCGGCGCGCAGGGATTGGCGGCGGCGCTCTTGGGTGCTTCTTCGCTGGCCGGCGGCGTGGGGTCGGCACAGCCGCCCAGGGCACCGATCGACAGCAGTGCCGTCGACAGCGCGGCGGCCAGCGGCAGGGATTTCTTGTTCATGTCGGAACTCCGCGCGCCTCAGTCGGCGCAAATGATCGATTCGGAAACGGGAACGCGCCGGGTGAGCCAGCCGCCGATGGCGGCGACCGCGATCAGCACCAGCAGCACCACGCCATCGGGAATGTGCAGAAGCTGCCCCAGGGTCTGCGCCTGCGGCCCGGGGGCCGCCGCCAGCAGCGGAATGAGCCCGTCGAAGAACGTCGCGAACAGCACCACGCCCAGGACGAGTCCGATGAAGAACATGACGCCATCCAGGCGTCCCGCCGCGGCGCCGACCACCGAGGTGCCGGGGCAGTAGCCACCCACCCCCATGCCGGCACCGACCAGCACGCCACCCAGCAGCGTGGCCCACAGGAAAGTGGTCGGAACATAAAGTTCGGACCACTGCAGCACGCCCGCCAGCTGCAGCAGGTACAACCCCGATGCGGCGACCACGATGGCGGTGAACATCACGTTGAACACCGTCCAGTCCTTCAGCCGCAGCTGGGCGGTGAGGCGGCAGCCGTTGCCCAGGCCCCCGCGCTGCAGCACAAAGCCGAACAGCGCGCCCCAGACCAGGCCCGAGAGCGGCGAATTCCATGCAAGCAGGGTCATTTCCAGAGCCTCCGGGTAGCAAAGCCGACCAGGATGCCGGCGACAAAGAAACCGATGAGGAAGACGAATCCGGCGGTGGCGAGCACCGCGCCGCCGGAGAGCCCCAGGCCGCTGGTGCAGCCGGCCGCGAGGCGGGCACCGAAGCCGGAGAGAATCCCGCCGCCCAGCGCGAGCGCCATCCGAGCCGGATTGTTCATGCGCGGGGGGCCTTCGATCCGGAACCGCAGGTGCCCCGACCACCAGGCCGCCAGCAGCGCGCCCAGGCCGACGCCGATCACCTCCCACACGATCCACGCGTTCAGCGGATTGGCTCCGTCGGCCACCATCGGGCCCAGATAGTCATTGCCTGCGGTGGCCTCGGGCGCGATGGCGTTCGACGCGACCGCGGCGATCGCCGTCGGCGTCCCGGACGCGCCGAGGCCGTGCCCGGTCGCAAGAAAAGTCCCCAACAGCACCAGGCCGAGGGCTACCCCGGCCACGTGCGCATTCCAGATCGGTCGAATCTTCATTGCCGCCTTTCCCCATTGCGGATCAGCATACCCCGTGGGGTATAGTCGACATGCTGTATACCGTTTCGCCCGGACAGATTCACGCTGCACTGCGGCAATCAGACCGGCTTCTCGAGCCGTTCGGACTGATCGTTTCCGCACCGGCAAAAACCTCCAAAGCGAAGTGGAATACGCAAACGGGGACCACAACAATGCGCATCCAACACGGCCGTCAATTCAACCTGCAGCACGCTCCGGCCGGAGCGGACGTCGCCTGCCCTGGAACCCACATCACTTCTTGCAGAGGGGTAAGAACGTCATGAGCGAACAAAACAAGCGTCGCCAATTCCTGAAGCTCGGCGCGGGTGCGCTGGCGGCAGGGCCGGCTGCGATGGTCGTCGGCGGCAGTCTTCTGGCCGGTCCGGCGCGCGCGGCTGGCGCGGCCGAGGTGCCTGCGGTATCAACCCGCACCCTGGCGGACCTGCCCAAGGCCAACGGCCCGCGGCTGGTGATCGTCGGCGGCGGCACCTCGGGACTCACGATTGCCAAGTACGCCAAAAGGGAGTACCCGAAGTTCGACGTGGTCCTGGTCGAAAAGCGCGACATGTATGCCTCGTGCTTCTCCAGCAACCTGCTGTACACGGGCATCATCGATCTGGAGTTCCTGGCCAACCACAGCTACCTCGATGCCGCGGCCAACAACGGCTACACCTTCTTCAACGCCACGGTCACGGGCCTGGACCGCGGCAGCAAACGGCTGGCCACCAGCGCGGGCGACATCGCCTACGACTTCCTCGTGCTGGCACCGGGGCTGGACTACGACTACGGCAAGATCGGCGTCGAGGATGTGGAAACCCGCACCCAACTGCGCCAGCGCTATCCCGGCGGTTTCACCTCGCCGACCGAGCACGTCACGCTGCGCCGCAAGATCCGGGAGTTCGAGGGCGGGCTGTTCATCCAGACCGTGCCTTCTGGCAACTACCGCTGCGCGCCGGCACCCTACGAGCGCGCCTGCATGATTGCTTCCGTGATCAGGCGCAACAAGCTCAAGGCCAAGGTGCTCGTGCTGGACGCCAATCCGGAGATCAAGACCAAGGCCGCCGGCTTCCACGCCGCTTTCGACGAGCTTTACAAGGACATCATCGAGTGGAAGCCCAGCTCGCCGGTCACCGGCGTCGACGTGGGCAAGCGCATCATCAGGACCGAGTTCGACGACTACGCCTTCGACGAGGCCGCGATCTATCCCAACGTGCGCGCCTCCACGCTCATTGAAACCCTGGGCCTGATGGCACCCGGTTCGAAGAGCAACCAGAAAGAAGCCGACATCGACACGCGCTTCTACAACTTCATCGGCGATCCCTATGTGTACGTGACCGGCGACTCGCGGCCCCAGCCCTATTCCAAGAGCGGCAGCACCGCCAACAGCGAAGGCCACTACATCGCCCGCCTGCTGGCGGCCCGCGCGCAGGGCAAGGAAATCGAGTGGGCCTCGCCCTCGAACCTGTGCTATTCCATGGTCAGCGCCGATCCGCAAGAGGCGATCTGGGTCACGGGCCGCTACGTCTACGACGCGGAAAAGGACCTGATCGTGGGAGCCTCCGAGGACACCAAGGCCCACAACGACCGCACGACGGCCAACGGCCTGGCCACCCTGGAGTGGGCACGCGGCATGTACCGCGACATGTTCAAGGCCTGACGCGGCATCCAGCGGGGCCGCCTTGACGGCCCCGCCCTCCCGGACGGACACCCGATGGATCGACGACGCTTCGTGACGCTCTGCGCCAGCACCCCCCTCCTCGCCGGACTCGCCGGGCACCGGGCTTTTGCCGGCCCGATGGTCGACTATCCGGCAGCCGAACTCGTGGATGCGGACGGCGCACCGCTCAAGGCATCGGCGATCCCGACCGGCGAAGCGCTGATCTTCAGCTATCCGTTCCGCGCCATTCCCTGCTTCCTGATCCGTCTCAGGTCCCGGACCGAGACGGTGGACGAGCTGAGCACGATGGACGGGGAGAGCTATCGCAGCCCCGCCGGCGTCGGTCCCGATTCCAGCCTCGTCGCCTTCGTCGCGATCTGCACCCACCAGCTCAGCTACCCGACCGCGCAGGCGAGCTTCCTGAGCTATGCGTCCGACACGGGCGCGCTGGCCGACGCGCCGGGTCGCATCGTGTGCTGCGCGCACGGCAGCGTGTTCGATCCGTCGCGCGGCGCACGGCTGGTGGCCGGCCCTGCCCCGTCGCCGCTGGTGCCGGTGCGCCTCGCGCACGATCCGGAAACCGACCGGTTGCGCGCGACCGGCAGCCTGGGTGAAGCCTTCTTCCGGCGCTTCTTCGATGCCTACAAGGGCGACCTGATCGAACGCTACGGCCCGGGCGTCTACCGCCAGCCGGTGGACGGAACCAGCGTCGCCCTTCCCCAGAGCCGCTATTCGGCGGTGGTGGCCGGCTGCTGAGTGCCGCGTTCCCGGCTCAGCCGCGGAACGCCGCCAGACACATATCCAGCAGCGGGCTCCAGAACAGGCCCAGCACCAGCATCGCCAGCGCGTTGACCGAGAACACCCAGCGCAGCTGCGGGTCGGCCTGCGGCTCGATCGTGACCTCGTCGGAGGGCGCATCGAAGAACATGATCTTGACCACGCGCAGGTAGTAGAACGCGCCGATCACGGCGAACACCACGGCGGAAATCGCCAGCCACAGCAGGTCCGCGTCGATGGCCGCGCGGATCACCGCCAGCTTGGCCCAGAAGCCGAACAGCGGCGGCACGCCGGCGAGCGAGAACATCAGCAGCAGAATCATCAGCGCGAACCACGGGTGGGTACGGAACAGCCCGCGGTAGTCGCTCAGCTCCTCGGCCTCGAAGCCCTTGCGCGACATCAGGATGATGGCCGCGAACGAACCGGCTGCCATCAGGGTGTAGCAGATGGCGTAGAGCGTGGCGGCCGCATAGCCTTCCGGCGTGCCGTTGGCCAGGCCCAGGAACAGGAAGCCGACGTGCGAGATCGCCGAATAGGCCAGCATGCGCTTGAAGTTGGTCTGCATGATGGCGATCAGGTTGCCGAGCGCCAGCGACAGGAAGGCCAGCCACGCCAGCACGATCTGCCAGTGCATGTCGATGCTGCCGGCGGCATTGTCGAAAAGGCGATAGGCCATGCCCAGCGCCGCGAGCTTGGGCGCGGCGCTGATGAACAGTGTGATCGCCGTCGGCGCGCCCTGATAGACGTCAGGCAGCCACATGTGGAACGGCGCGGCACCGAACTTGAACGCGACGCCCACGACGATGAAGACCACCCCGAACAGGAACAGCGTGCGCTGATCACCCTGCAGCACGGCGGCCGCTTCGGAGATCCGCGCAATGTCGAGCGTGCCGGTGACGCCGTAGAGCATGCTCATGCCGTACAGCAGCATGCCCGAGGCCATCGCGCCGAGCACGAAGTACTTGATCGCCGCCTCCGAAGCCAGGCGGTTGTCGCGATCGAACGCCACCAGGGCGTAGGACGACAGCGCCAGCAGTTCCAGGCCCAGGTACACCACCGTCAGGTTTCCCGCCGAAACCAGCAGCATCATGCCCAGCACCGCGAACAGGCAGAGCATGTAGAACTCGCCCTTGAACAGGTTGCGATCCTTCAGGTACGGCTTGGCGTACACGAAGGCCAGCGCGGTCATCAGGTAGATGAACAGCTTGAGCAGGTCGCCGACGGCATCGCGCTGGAAGGTGTCGGAAAAGACCCGCACCGGCAGCGGCACGCCCGGCACGCCGCGCAGGGTCAGCACCGCGGCCACCGCGAGGATCGCCAGCGCGAGGAAGTGGATGAAGCCGCGGCGCTCCTGGCTCAGGAACAGGTCGGTCAGCAGCAGGCCGCAGGTGGCGGCAAGCAGGAACAGCTCGGGCAGCATCGGCAGAAAGTCGGCGGAAGTGATCATCGTCGTTTCCCTGCCTTACAGCTTGGTCGCGGCGATCTGCATCGCCAGTTGCGCAATCGAGGATTGCATCAGGTCGGTCAGCGGCTTGGGATACACGCCCAGCGCCAGCACGCCGGCGGCGAACAGCCCCAGAGCCAGCGTCTCGCGCGGGCTCACGTCCTTCATTTCCGCGACCGCCGGATTGGTGATCGGCCCGAACATCACGCGCTTGACCAGCCACAGCGAATAGCCGGCGGCGATGATCAGCGTCGTCGCCGCGGCCACCGCGATCCATACGTTGGATTGGAGCAGCGTCAGAATGATCATGAACTCGCCGACGAAGCCGGAGGTGCCCGGCAGACCGGAGTTGGCCATCGAGAAGAAGATCACGAAGAAGCCGAACCACGGCATGACCTGCATGACGCCGCCGTAATCCTTGATCGTGCGCGTGTGCATGCGGTCGTAGAGCACGCCGACCCAGGAGAACATGGCACCGGAAATGAAGCCGTGGCTGATCATCTGCACCATCGCGCCCTGCAGGCCGAGCTGCGCGGCATCGGGATTGCCGGCATCGCGCACCAGCCAGAGCGCCACGAAAATGCCCAGCGTCACGAAGCCCATGTGCGCGACAGACGAATAGGCCACCAGTTTCTTCATGTCGGCCTGCACCAGCGCCACCAGGCCGACGACGATCACCGCGATCAGCGAAAGGCCGATCATCACCCCGGCATACTCGGCGCTGGCGTCGGGCAGGATCGGCAGCGAGAAACGCAGGAAACCGTAGGCACCGATCTTCAGCATGATCGCGGCCAGGATCACCGATCCGCCGGTAGGTGCCTCGACGTGCGCATCGGGCAGCCAGGTGTGGACCGGAAACATCGGGATCTTGATGGCGAAGGCACCGAAGAAGGCCAGGAACAGCCAGGCCTGCTCGGTCATGGTGAGCGGCTGGGCGTAGAGGTCGGCGAACTGGAAGCTGCCGCCCTTCACGTACAGGTAGATCAGGCCGATCAGCAGGAACACCGAGCCGAAGAAGGTGTAGAGAAAGAACTTGAGCGTGGCGTACACGCGCCGCGGCCCGCCCCAGACGCCGATGATGATGAACATCGGGATCAGCATGCCTTCGAAGAAGGCATAGAAGAGGATGGTGTCGAGCGCGCAGAACACGCCGATCATCAGCCCTTCCAGGATCAGGAAGGCGGCCATGTACTGCGCCACCCATTTGTCCACCGAGCGCCAGGCGCCGATGATCACGGGGATCGTGGTGAACGTGGTCAGAAGGACCAGCGCCACCGAAATGCCGTCCACGCCCAGGTGGTAGCGGATGCCGTAGGCCGTGATCCACTCCACGTCCCTGACGAACTGCATGGCCGGGCTGGCCAGGTCGAAATCGGCGTAGAGCTGCAGGCTCAAGACGAAGGTGACGAGCGCCACCGCAAGCGCGAACCAGCGCGCCGCCTCGGGCCGCTTGGAGTAGAGCAGCACCGCCGCGCCGCCGAGCATCGGCAGCCAGATCAGCGCGCTGAGGAGTGAGTCGTGGGGCAGCATGGGGCGTGGATCCTCGGAATGCGTGTCAGCGAATCGCCACGATCAGCCCGCCCAGAAGGGCGATCAGGCCGACGATCATGACAAACGCGTAGTGGTACAGGCGCCCGGTCTGGGCCACCCGGATGATTCCCGCGACCCGGTCCACCAGGGCGACCGAGCCGTTCACGATCACGCCGTCGATCAGGCCGGCGTCCAGGTGCTTCCAGAGCCTCTGCCCGAGGCGCACGCTGCCGCCCGCCAGGCCCTTGATCCACAGATCGTCGAATCCGTATTTGTTTTCCAGGACGCGCACCGGCCATGCCGCCGCGCTGCGGATGCGGTCGGCCAGCGACGGGTTGAACAGGTAGATGTACGTGGTCAGCGCGAAGCCGGCGAAGGCCAGCCAGAACACCGGCGAGGCGATGAAGTGCAGGCCGAACCCGACCGCGGCCGACACCCAGCCGTGCTCGTCGTGCCAGATGGCCTGCGCCACGGCAGCCAGAGTGTCGTGTTCGGGCAGGACGCGGATGGCACCGGCAAAGAAGTCGCCGAACAGCATCGGTCCGACGGTGAAGAAGCCGATGCCGAGCGAGGCGATGGCCAGGAGGACCAGCGGCATCGTCACCACCGCGGGCGACTCGTGCGGCTCGTGCGCGTGGGTGTCGTGCCCCTCGTGCACGTCATGGCCGGCGTGCGCCTCGTGCACCTCGCGGAAGCGCTCGGGGCCGAAGAAGGTCAAGTACAGCAGGCGGAAGCTGTAGACGCTGGTGACGAACACGCCCAGCAGCACCGCCCAGTAGGCGTACATCTGCACCCAGCCGCCCTGCCCGGCCGCCGCCTGCGCCGCGAGGATGATGGAATCCTTGGAGAAGTAGCCGGAGAAGAACGGCGTGCCCACCAGCGCGAGCGTGCCGATCCACATGGTGATGTGGGTGATGGGCATGTACTTGCGCAGGCCGCCCATGCGGCGCATGTCCTGCTGGTGGTGCATGCCAATGATGACCGAGCCGGCCCCCAGGAACAGCAGCGCCTTGAAGAAGGCGTGGGTCATCAGGTGGAAGATCGCGGCCGAGTAGGCCGACACGCCCAGCGCCACGGTCATGTAGCCCAGCTGCGACAGCGTGGAATAGGCCACCACGCGCTTGATGTCGTTCTGCACGATGCCGATCAGGCCGGTGAAGAAGGCGGTGGTCGCACCGATGAAGAGCACGAAGGCCAGCGCGGTTTCCGACAGCTCGTAGATCGGCGACATGCGCGCGACCATGAAGATGCCGGCGGTGACCATCGTGGCGGCATGGATCAGTGCGGAAATGGGTGTCGGGCCTTCCATCGAATCGGGCAGCCAGACGTGCAGCGGCACCTGCGCGCTCTTGCCCATGGCCCCGATGAACAACCAGATGCCGATGAAGGTGGGGATCGACCAACTCGCACCGGCCCACGGCTCGAAGCTCTTGCCGTCGATCAGGTGGGTGTTGGCGAACACCTCGGCGTAATCCAGGCTGCCGCACCAGTAGAACACCGCGGCGATACCGATCAGGAAGCCGAAGTCGCCCACGCGGTTGACCAGGAAGGCCTTGAGGTTGGCGAACGCCGCCGACGGGCGCGGGAACCAGAAGCCGATCAGCAGGTACGAGGCCAGGCCCACCGCTTCCCAGCCGAAGAACAGCTGCATGAAGTTGTTGCTCATCACCAGCATCAGCATCGAGAAGGTGAAGAACGAGATGTAGGCGAAGAAGCGCGTATAGCCCGGATCGTCGCGCATGTAGCCGATGGTGTAGACGTGCACCAGCAGCGAGACGAAGGTGACCACCACCATCATCATCGCGGTGAGCGAGTCGATCATGAAGCCGACGTGGGCGGAAAAGTTGCCGACCTCGTAGAAGGTGTAGACGTTGGCGTTGTATGGGTCCGCGCCGCCGGCAACCAGCGCATACAGCACTTTGATCGAGAGCGCGCAGGACAGCGCCACGCCCAGGATCGCGATCCAGTGCGAGGCCGCGCGCCCGAGGCGTCCGCCGAAGAAACCGACGATGACGGCACCGACGAGCGGGGCAAGCGCGATGGTCAACAGGGTGTTTGGGGTAATCACGGAATGCGTTCCATCACTGGTCGTGGTTGGCGGTGCGGCGCATCGGCGTCGTCAGCCCTTCAACGAATCGATCTGATCCACGTTGATCGTGCCGCGGTTGCGGAACAGGACCACGAGGATCGCCAGACCGATGGCGGTTTCGGCCGCCGCCACGGTCAGCACGAAAAAGACGAAAACCTGCCCGGACGCATCGCCGAGGAAGCGCGAGAAGGCTACGAGGTTGACGTTCACCGCCAGCAGCATCAGCTCCACGCAGAGCAGCAGGACGATGACGTTCTTGCGGTTTATGAAGATGCCCGCGACGCTGATGGCGAACAGCAGCGCGCCAAGCGTGAGGTAGTGGCCGAGCGAGATCATGGCTTGGGCTCCTTGACGACGGCATCCATCTTGACCATGCGCAGGCGGTCGGCCTTGCGCACCTGCACCTGCAGCGCGGGATCCTGATGCTTGGCCCCCGGCCGCCGGCGCAGGGTCAGCGCGATGGCGGCGATGATCGCCACCGTCAGCACCACGGCGGCCACCTCGAAGGGCAGGACGTAGTCGCGAAAGAGCGCGTTCCCGAGCCATTCGACGTTGTGCATGCCGGCCGCGAGCGCCGGATCGGGCGAATCGATCACCTGCCCGAAGCGCCTGAGGCCGATCAGGGCGAGCATTTCCGCCACCATGATGACGGCCACCAGCACCGCCACCGGCAGGTGCCGGGCGAAACCCTCGCGCAGCGGATCGAGGTTGACGTCGAGCATCATCACCACGAACAGGAACAGCACCATCACCGCGCCGACGTAGACCAGAACCAGCGCGATCGCGAGGAACTCGGCCTCCAGCAGCAGCCACAGGCAGGCGGTGGAAAAGAAGGTCAGCACCAGGCACAGCACGGCGTGGACCGGATTGCGCACGGTGATGACGGCCAGCGCGGCCAGCGTGGTCACCAGCGCGAAGGCGTAGAAGATGGCCAGTTGCACGGTCATGCGTCGGTCCTCAGCGGTAAGGGGCGTCGAGCCGGCGACGCTCGGCGATTTCCGGCTCCAGCCGGTCGCCGATGGCCAGGAGCTGCGGCTTGGTGACCACGTTCTCGCCGCGCTCTTCGAAGTGGTATTCGTGGATGTGGGTCAGCACGATCGAATCGACCGGGCAGCTTTCCTCGCAGAAGCCGCAGAAGATGCACTTGAACAGGTCGATCTCGTAGGCCGTGGTGCGCCGGGTACCGTCCTCGCGCGGGGCCGAGTCGATGGTGATGGCCAGCGCCGGGCACACCGCCTCGCACAGCTTGCAGGCGATGCAGCGTTCCTCGCCATTGGGATAGCGGCGCAGCGCGTGCAGGCCGCGGAAGCGCGGCGACTGCGGGATCTTCTCTTCCGGGTAATGCACCGTGTACTTGGGCCGGAAGAAATACCTGGTCGTGAGCCACAGCCCCTGGAACAGCTCGATGAGCATCAGGCTCTTGACGTAGGACACCATGCGATTCATGCGATCAGCTCCTTACACGCCGGCCTTGATCCAGCCCAGGTGGACCATCCACGCGGCCACGAGGATCCAGACGATCGTGATGGGAATGAATACCTTCCAGCCCAGGCGCATGATCTGGTCGTAGCGGTAGCGCGGGAAGGTCGCGCGGAACCACACGAAGCAGAACGCGAAAAACAGCGCCTTGGCGAACAGCCACCAGATGCCGGGCATGCCCAGCACGCCCCACGACGCCGGAAACGGCGACAGCCAGCCGCCCATGAACAGGATCGCGCTCAGGAAGCTGATCAGGATCATGTTGGCGTATTCGGCCAGGAAGAACATCGCGAACATCGCGCCGGAATACTCGACGTGGAAGCCGGCCACGATTTCCGACTCGCCCTCGGCCACGTCGAACGGCAGGCGGTTGGTTTCGGCCACGCCGGAAACGACGTAGATGACGAACAGCGGCAGCAGCGGCAGCCAGAACCAGTCGAGCAGGCCCGCACTGCCCTGCTGGGCCCGCACGATCTCCGAGAGGTTCATGCTGCCGGCGGCCACCATCACCCCGACCAGGGCGAAGCCCATGGCGATCTCGTAGCTGACCACCTGTGCGGCGGAGCGCATCGCCCCGAGCATCGCGTACTTGGAGTTGGACGCCCAGCCGGCCAGGATGACGCCGTACACGCCCAGCGAGGTCATCGAGAGCAGGTACAGCAGGCCCGCGTTGGCATCGGACAGCGCCACCGCGTCCTCGAACGGCACCACTGCCCAGGCCGCGAACGCGGGTGCCAGGGTGAGGATCGGCGCTACGCGATACAGGAAGACGTTCGCATTGGTGGGCGTGATGACTTCCTTGAGCAGCAGCTTGAAGGTGTCGGCGAAGGGCTGGATCAGGCCGATGCCGAAGACCTTGCCGATGTAGACCGGGCCTTGCCGTACGTGCATCCAGCCGATGATCTTGCGCTCGAACAAGGTGTAGAAGGCGACCGCGATGATCAGCGGCACCGCGACTGCGAGGATCTTGATCATCGTCCACAGCAGCAGGCCGAAGGTGCCGAAGTTCAGGAAGAACTCGCGCACAAGGCCGATGGGTTGGCTCAGAAGTTCGAACACGCTCAGGCCCTCGTCACCGTCAGCGACGCGCCCGTGCCCGCGATCGGGGCCGTAGCGGCGTAACCTTTTTCGATCCATGCCGCGCCGCGCGGGACGCGAACGCTGATTTCCACCGGCAGCGCGGCCTTGCCGCGACCGTCGTCGATCCGCGCCATGGCATCTGTTTCCAGACCCAGCGCCGCGGCGTCCTCGGGATTGAGCATCAGGCGCGCGCCGCGCGCCAGCGGATGCGCCTGCAGCGGCGCGGCGCGGCGCAGCACCGCGTCCGTTCCGTAAATGGCGCGCGTGGCAACGCACTCCAGGCCCTGGACGGATACCGCGGCGCGCGGTGCCAGGGCGCTGCCCGACGCGGCCGTCCCGGGCGTCATGCGCTCGCGCCACTGCGCCAGCTCGATGAAGTCGAATCCCGCAACGCCCATGCGCTCGCCCAGCGCGCGCAGCGCGCGCCAGCCGGCCTGCGCTTCGCCGGGCAGCTTCGCGGCGGCGACGGTCGTCTGCACCAGGCCGTCGGCGTTGGTGAAGCTGGCCTCGATCTCGGGCGCAAGCCCGATCGGCAGCATCACCTGGGCCATGTTGCGCATGGTTTCGTCGGCAAAGGCGGTGAAGGCCACCACCCGGCCCTGCGACAGTGCGCGCAGCGCGGTCGGGGTGTCGGCAAAGTCGTGCTCGGGCTCGATGCCGTACAGCACCCAGGCCTTGCGCGGCTGCGCCAGCATCTGGGCGGCATTGCGCGCCGTGGGCAATGCGCCGGCACGCGCCAGCCCCACGGCATTGGCACCGACCGGTACGGCGTCGAGCCGGGCTCCGGTCGCTGCCGACAGCGCCCCGGCCGCGGCGCGAAGCCAGGAGGCCTGCGGATGGGTGGCGGCCGATTCGCCCAGCAGGATCAGCGCGCGCTGCGCGCCGCGCAGCAGGTCGGCGATCGCCTGCGCCTCGCCCGCGGCGATCGCTTCCGAGCCGATCCCGCCCGGCAGGCTTGCCCCCGCCGCCTTGCAAATGCCCAGCAGCGCATCCACCAGCGCCGAAGGGCGCACGATGTGGCGATGCGCCAGGTCGAAGTTGAGATCGAAATCGACCGGGTTGATCGCGACCACCTTCGCGCCGCCGTTGCGCCAGGCCTTGCGCACGCGGTGGCCGAGGAGCGGGGCCTCGTGGCGCGGGTTGCAGCCGACCAGCACGATCACGTCGGCCTTCTCGATCCCGGCCAGCGGCATCTGGAACGGCTCGGCCACCGGCGCGTCGGACAGATCGGCGAGCGCGATGCGGTGGTCGAGGTTGCCGCAGCCGATGCCGGCGGCCAGCGCCGCGAGCAGCGATCCCTCCTCGTTGGAGGTGGCCGGGTGCATCAGCACGCCGACCTCGTCGCCCGGCTGGGCCGTGATGATTTCGGCGGCGCGCGCCAGCGCCTCGTCCCAGCCAGCCTCGCGCCAGGCGTCGCCTTCGCGCACCATCGGCACGGTGAGGCGATCGGGCGCGCCGAGGCCGGCGTGGCTGTAGCGGTCGCGATCGGAAAGCCAATTCTCGTTGATCGCCTCGTTCTCGCGCGGCACCGCGCGCAGCACTTCGCCGCGGCGAAGGTGCAGCCAGAGGTTGGAACCAAGCGCATCGTGGTAGCCCAGCGACTCGCGCGCGGTCAGCTCCCAGGGGCGGGCGCGGAAGCGGAAGGGCTTGTTGGTGAGCGCGCCCACCGGGCAGACATCGATCACGTTGCCGGAAAGCTCGGTCTCCAGCGCGCGGCCCACGTAGGTGCCGATCACCGAGCGATCGCCGCGGCTCATCACGCCCAGCTCGTAGCTGCCGGCGATTTCCGAGGTGACGCGCACGCAGCGGGTGCAGTGGATGCAGCGCGTCATGTCGGAAGCCACCAGCGGCCCCAGATCCTCGTCGGGCACGGTGCGCTTGCGCTCGATGAAGCGGCCGACCGAGCGGCCGTAGCCCATGGCCAGATCCTGCAGCTCGCACTCGCCGCCCTGGTCGCAGACCGGGCAGTCGAGCGGATGGTTGATCAGCAGGAACTCCATGGTGTTGCGCTGCGAATCGAGCGCGCGCTTGGACTGGGTGTAGACCTTCATCCCGTCCATCACCGGCGTCGCGCAGGCGGGCGCGGGTTTGGGGGATTTTTCCACATCCACCAGGCACATGCGGCAGCTCGCCGCGATCGAGAGCTTGTCGTGGTAGCAGAAGCGCGGGATCGGGATGCCGGCCTTGTCGGCGGCCTGGATGATCATCGACCCCTTCGGCGCGACCAGTGCGACGCCGTCGATCTCGATGTTGACGAAGCCTTCCGGCGCGGGCGCGGGTGCGGCAGGCTGGCTGGGCTGAGTGCTCATGCGGTGGCTCCCGCCTTGTCGTCCAGCATGGAGCGACCGTGCGTGGCGTAGTATTCGAATTCGTGCCAGTAGTGGCGCAGGAAGCCCTGCACCGGCCAGGCGGCGGCCTCGCCGAAGGCGCAGATGGTGTGGCCTTCGATCTGGCCTGCGACCGAGCGCAGGAGGTTCACGTCGTCGAGCGTGGCGCGGCCTTCGACGATGCGGGTGAGCGAGCGGAACATCCAGCCCGTGCCCTCGCGGCAGGGCGTGCACTGGCCGCACGACTCCTGGTGATAGAAGCGTGCGATGCGGTGGCAGGCGCGCACCATGCAGGTGGTTTCGTCCATCACGATGACCGCACCCGAACCCAAACCGGAACCGGCCTTCTGGATCGAGTCGTAGTCCATCGTGCATTCGAGCATCTTGTCGCCCGGCAGCACCGGCATCGAAGAGCCGCCGGGAATGACACCCTTGAGACGATGGCCGTTGCGCACCCCGCCCGCCATTTCCAGCAGTTCGGAAAACGGCGTACCCAGGCGGATCTCGTAGTTGCCGGGCCGGTTGACGTGGCCGGAGACGGAGAACACCTTGGCACCGCCGTTGTTCGGCTTGCCCAGCTCGAGGAACCATTCCGGGCCATTGCGGATGATCGCCGGCACCGAGGCATAGGTTTCGGTGTTGTTGATCGTGGTGGGCTTGCCGTAGAGGCCGAAGTTGGCCGGGAACGGCGGCTTGAAGCGCGGCCAGCCCTTCTTGCCTTCGAGCGACTCCATCAGCGCGGTTTCCTCGCCGCAGATGTAGGCGCCGGCACCGAGCGCGTTGTGGATGTCGATGTCGACACCCGAGCCGAGGATGTCGCGGCCCAGCCAACCGTGCCTGTAGGCTTCCGCCAGCGCCTCCTCGATGTGCTCGTAGGGCTCGTGGTGGAACTCGCCACGCATGTAGTTGTAGGCCACGCGGGTGTTGGTGGCATAGCAGGCGATGGCGAGGCCCTCCAGCACCGCGTGCGGGTTGTAGCGCAGGATGTCGCGGTCCTTGCAGGTGCCCGGCTCGGATTCGTCCGAGTTGCACAGGATGTACTTCTCGCCGTCGTGCCTGGGCATGAAGCTCCACTTCAGCCCGGTCGGAAAGCCTGCGCCGCCGCGGCCGCGCAGGCCCGAGCGCTTGACCATCTCGATGACGTCGGCCGGCGGAATCTTCTCGGTCAGCAGCTTGCGCAGCGCCTGGTAGCCGCCGGTCTTGAGATAGTTTTCATACGACCACGGCCTGTCGAAATGCAGGGTGGTGTAGACGATGTTGTGTTCCTGAGGCACGGGTCCAACTGCCATGACCGTTCCGATCCATCCTTGCCGCGGCACTGCCGGGGCGATTCATCCATGCCGTGCGGCGGGGCCGCGCGGCGCTTATTTCAGGGCGTCGAGTATCTCGTCCATCTTCTGCGGCGTGAGCTTCTCGTGGTAATGCCCGTTGACCGTCGCCGCCGGCGCGCCGCAGCAGGCCGCGATGCACTCTTCTTCCTTCTTGAGGTAGATGCGTCCGTCCGCGGTGCTCTCGCCCAGCTTGATCCCGAGCTTGTTCTCGCAGTAGCGCGCGATGTCTTCGGCACCGTTGAGCCAGCACGAGATGTTGGTGCACAGCGCCACGTTGTTGCGCCCCACCGGCCGGATTTCCAGCATGGTGTAGAAGCTCGCCACCTCGTAGGCCTGGATCGGCGGGATGCCGATGTACTTCGCCACCGCCGCGATCAGCGCATCGGTCAGGAAGCCCTCGTTCTGCTGCTGCGCCGCGATCAGGCCCTGGATCGTCGCCGAACGGCGCCGGTCGGCCGGGAACTTCGCCAGCCACAGGTCGATCGTGGCACGGGTCGCGTTCGTCAGCGCCTTGAGCGGGTCGATGTCCTTGACCGCTTCGAAATTGCCGGTTGCTTTCATGCTCTTGGCCCGGGATTGGGGATTGGAGATTGGGGATCTGCATGAGCCGGGGCGCAGTGGGCGGGCGGCTTTCCGATGCCAACGCCCACGCGGCGGTCGGGGGCCGCCTCTGCGAATCCCGAATCCCGAATCCCGCATCCCCGCCTCATCGGTCTATCTCCCCGAACACCACGTCGTAGGTGCCGATCATGGCGACGACGTCGGAAAGCATGTGGCCGCGGACGACTTCGTCCATGGAGGACAGGTGGGCGAAGCCGGGGGCGCGCAGCTTGACGCGGAACGGCTTGTTGGCACCGTCGGAGATCAGGTAGCAGCCGAACTCGCCCTTGGGCGCTTCGACCGCGGCGTAGGTCTCGCCTTCGGGCACGACGTAGCCTTCGGTGAAGAGCTTGAAGTGGTGGATGAGCGCTTCCATGTCGCGCTTCATTTCCTCGCGCTGCGGCGGGGCGACCTTGAAGTCGCGCACGATCACCGGGCCTTCCAGCGTGCGCAGCTTCGCCACGCACTGCTTGATGATCCGTGCCGATTCACGCATCTCGGCGACGCGCACCACGTAACGGTCGTAGCAGTCGCCATTCACGCCCACCGGGATGTCGAAGTCGACTTCGGCATACTTGGCATAGGGCTGCTTCTTGCGCAGGTCCCAGGCCACGCCCGAGGCGCGCAGCATCGGGCCGGTCATGCCCCAGGCCAAGGCCTTCTCCGGCGGCACCACGCCGATGCCGACAGTGCGCTGCTTCCAGATGCGGTTGTCGGTGAGGAGCGTCTCGTATTCGTCGACCCGGTGCGGGAAGTCGTCGGCGAAGGCGTCGAGGAAATCCAGCATCGAGCCCTCGCGCCACGCATTCAGACGCTTGAGGTCGGCCCCCTTGTGCCAGGGCGTTTCCCGGTATTTGGGCATCTGATCCGGCAGGTCGCGGTAGACGCCGCCGGGGCGGTAGTAGGCCGCATGCATGCGCGCGCCGGAAACGGCCTCGTAGACGTCCATCAGCTCTTCGCGCTCGCGGAACGCATAGAGCATCACCGCCATTGCGCCAAGATCCAGGCCGTTGGATCCGATCCACATCAGATGATTGAGGATGCGCGTGATCTCGTCGAACATCGTGCGGATCCACTGCCCGCGCTCCGGCACCTCGATGCCCAGCAGGTTCTCGATGGCGCGCACGTAGGCGTGCTCGTTGCACATCATCGAGACGTAGTCGAGGCGGTCCATGTAGCCGATCGAGTGGTTGAACGGCTTGGATTCGGCCAGCTTCTCGGTACCGCGGTGCAGGAGGCCGACGTGCGGATCGGCGCGCCGCACCGTTTCGCCATCCATCTCCAGCACCAGGCGCAACACGCCGTGCGCGGCCGGATGCTGCGGGCCGAAGTTCAGGGAATAGCTGCGGATATCCTGCATGGCTTACTTTCCTGCCGCCTGACCAGCGGCTTCGGAGCGGGCCTGCTCGCGGCGCGAATCGTGTCGCACCACGCGCGGCACGGTGACGCGCGGTTCGATCGTCACGGGCTGATAGATGACCCGCCCCTGTTCGGCGTCGTAGCGCACCTCTACGTTGCCGATCAGCGGGAAGTCCTTGCGGAACGGATGGCCGACGAACCCGTAGTCGGTCAGGATGCGCCGCAGGTCCGGATGGCCCTCGTAGACGATGCCGAAGAGGTCGAAAGCCTCGCGCTCGAACCAGTTCGCCACCGGCCACAGGTTGATCACCGAAGGCACCACCGGCAGGCCGTCGTCCGGTGCGAAACAGCGCACGCGCAGGCGGCGGTTGTGGTGCACCGACTGCAGGTGGAGCACCGAGGCGAAGCGGCGTGCGACAAGGCCGGGCTGCGGGCGATCCGCCCAGTCGAAACGGCCGGCGCCCTCGCCTTCGACGCCGCGCGAGAATCCTTCGCCGCTGGCGTCCTCGGTGTCCCACTCGACCTGGCCATAGCTCAGGTAGTCGACGCCGCAGACATCGATGAGCTGCTCGAATCGGAACGCGGCCTCATCGCGCAGCGCGCGCGCCACCTCAAGCATGTGCTCTGGCGCGACCACCAGGGTGATTTCCGCGGTCGCGACCTCGTAGTCATGCACGATGCACTCGGCGATCCTGTCGCCGAAGCGGTCGCGCAGCTGTTGGGCTAGGGTGTTTTCTGGCTCGGCCATGGACCGCGTGCCTTCCTTGCAGGGATGTCGGTTGCGCTCAGCGCGCGATGGTGTTGGTGCGGCGGATCTTCTTCTGCAGCTGCAGGATGCCGTGGGTGAGCGCCTCGGCCGTGGGCGGGCAGCCCGGCACGTAGACATCCACCGGCACCACCCGGTCGCAGCCGCGAACCACCGCATAGGAGTAGTGGTAATAGCCGCCGCCGTTGGCGCACGAACCCATCGAGATCACCCACTTGGGCTCGGTCATCTGGTCGTAGACCTTGCGCAGCGCCGGGGCCATCTTGTTGACCAGGGTACCGGCCACGATCATCACGTCGGACTGGCGCGGGCTGGGGCGGTAGATCACGCCCATGCGGTCCACGTCGATGCGCGAGGTGCTGGCGTGCATCATTTCCACCGCGCAGCAGGCGAGGCCGAAGGTCACCGGCCACATCGAGCCGGTGCGCGCCCAGTTGATCAGGGCGTCGACCGACGTCGTGGCAAAGCCGCGCTCGATGAGCGGATTCTCGCCGTCCGGGCGCAGGATGTCGTCGACGCGACCCAGCGGCTCGGGATTGTTGAAGAATTGCGCGATGCTCATGGCTTCACTCCCACTCCAGCGCGCCTTTCTTCCACTCGTAGATGAATCCCACGACGAGGATGGCGAGGAAAACGGTCATCGCGATGATGGCGGGCGTCCCGATACTCTTGAACACCACCGCCCAGGGAAAAAGGAAAGCGATTTCCAGATCGAAGACGATGAACAGGATCGCGATCAGGTAATAGCGCACGTCGAAGCGCCCGCGGGCATCCTCGAAGGCTTCGAATCCGCACTCGTAGGGCGAGAGCTTCTCCGCACCGGGGCGCTTGGGCCCGAGCAGGTTTCCCATGACCAGGAGGGTGATGCCGATGCCCGTGGCCACGATCAGGAACAGCAGGATTGGTAGATACTCGCCCAGCACGTCAGCCTCTACTCGATCAGCGTTGCGGGCCATCCCGCAACCGACACACCGCGCATGCGCGGCGGCGCTTCACGCGACGAACGGCGTACCAGCCCGAGGCGCGTCCGGTGGTCGGCGCGGCAATTCGTGCTGGCATCGCGCGGTGGAAAGCGCCTTGCGCCCCCCGCCTCGTCCGGCTCGCGGCCCGTCGGTGCCTGCTGCAATGCAGAAATGCGCCGTTCGAGCCGCAAGATTGTCGCATGCCCCGTCCGAGAGCGGCAACACGAGCCGAGTCGCGAAGGTGGAAAACGGCTCAGCCGAAGCGGCCCGCGCCGCCCGTTCGGACGCCAATGGGAATCACTTGCCGCAAAACGCCGCGCGGATTTCCAGCGCCTGCGGCATGAGGCGCTCCAGGTGCGCGATCCGGGTGCTGCCGCTGGGGTGGGTCGACATGAACTCGGGCGGTGCCTGCCCGGCGCTCGCCTGCCCCATCCGTTCCCACAGCCCGATCGCTTCGCGCGGGTCGTAGCACGCGGCCGCCGCGAGCATCAGCCCCACCTCATCGGCCTCGCTCTCGTGGTCGCGCGAGAACGGCAGCAGCACGCCGTACTGGGCACCTGCGCCCATCACCGCCATCACCGCCTTCTGCTGCTGGGTGTCCATGTCGCTGATCGCCACGCCGGCCGCCATCGAGCCCAGGTTCACCAGCTTGTTCTGCGCCATGCGCTCGGCGCTGTGGCGCAGCAGCGCATGGGCGATTTCGTGCCCCATGATCGCCGCCAGCGCGCTGTCATTGCCGGCAATGGGCAGGATGCCGGTATAGACCGCGATCTTGCCGCCGGGCAGGCAGAAGGCGTTGGCCTGCTCGGACTGGATCAGGCTCACCTGCCAGTCGTACGCATCCCACGCGATCGAGGGCTTGGCGTTGCGTGCGGCCGCCAGCGTGGCCTCGACCCTGGGGCCGACGGCCACGAGCCGCTCGGCGATCTGCTTGACCTGCGCCGGTGCCTGGCCCTGGGTCAGCACGCGCGACTGCGAGAGGATCTCGCGGTAGGCCTGCAGCCCCAGCGCGGCCTCTTCCTGGACGCTGGAGTCGATGAGCTGGGCGCGTCCGGTGAACGCCGCCTCCTGCTGGTTGGAGAACCAGTACCAGGCCGCGTACAGGCCGAACAGGAGGATCACCCACCAGCGGACTCCGCCGCGCCGGCGCGGAGTGGAGGAACGGGAGTTGAGCGTGTTCATTGCCTTCTCCGGAAGTGGGAACGGCAGGGTGCCAGACGCCCCTTGCCCGAGCATCGTACGGCGGCGGAACCCTATTCGGAAGCGTCGAAAAGCTCGCGCGCCACGCGAAAACCGACGCGCGCGCTGGTGGTGGCCGTTGGTGCGCGCAACCGGAAGGCCGAACGCGCCTGGTCAGGCGCGCTGGCCCAGGACGCGCCGCGAATCACGCGCTCCCTGCAGCCGGGATTGACCCAGGCCGAGCCGTCGCGCGGGGCGCGGGCGTAGCTTTCGTGCCAGCAGTCGGCGACCCACTCGGACAGGTTGCCGTTCATGTCGCTCAGGCCAAAGGCGTTGACCGCAAAGCTCGCCACCGGTGCCGGCCCCCAGAATCCGTCGCCGTAGCCGGCGAACGCATTGCTCCAGCGCCGCCCCGAGCTGGACACATCGCGCGCACCGGTCAGATTTTCCACGCCCGGCGGCGGGCCGTCGTCGCCCCAGGGATAGCGCGAGGTGCTGCCGGCGCGCAGCGCGTATTCGACCTCCGCCTCGCTCGGCAGGCGATAGCCGTGGCCGGTCTGCGCCGCCAGCCATGCGGCATAGGCGGCCGCATCGCTCCAAGACACATGCATCACCGGCTGGTCGCCGGATGCCGGGTGACCGACGTAGTCATCGCGCCAGGTCACGCCGCGCTTTTCGATCAGTGCGCCGCTGCGCTCGTCATAAACGGTGGAGCGCTTCGCTTTCTCGGCCGAGCTGCGATACCCGGTCGCCTCGACGAAGGCACGGAACTGCGCCACCGTCGTTTCCGTCCGCGCCAGCGCGAAACCGCGGGCGAAGCCGACCTGATGGCGGGGGGCCTCGGCCGCGGGCCGGTCCGGTTCACCACGCGGGCTTCCCATCTGGAAGCCGCCTGCCGGAATCACGACCATGCCCGGACCCGATCCACCATCGGCCAACGGATCAACCAGCAGCCGCCCCGGCGCGTGCATCCCGTACAGCCGGACGCGCTCGATGCCGGCGCGCGCCCACGCCATGTCGCGCTCGTCCTGCGAAACCGACTCCAGGCCGGCGAGCAGGCCCGTGGCCGTCATCGCATCGCCGGCCGCCAGCGCCCCCGCAATCCGGGTGCGCCAGCGCGCGATCGCACGTTCGCGCATCTCGGTGACGCGCGCGGCCGAATCCTGCACGGCCGCGGTGCCGGGAATCACCCGGGACGCCTCGACGAGGCGCTCTTCGGCCTCGGAAAACGCCTCGCGCTGCGCCGCCGCGACCGCCTCATCCAGCAGCTCGCCCTGCAGCGATTCCAGCGCGAGGCGCGTGCGCGGGTGGTCCGGATCGAGCCGCCTGGCTTCCTGAAGTTTCGCCAGGGCGCTGTCTTCCGGCGCAAGCCGGCGGCCCTGCGAGCGCAGCGCGTCCGCCTGCATCAGCAGGCTGTCGATGCGACGCGCCTGCGCCAGACGCGCCGCGAGTGCGACCACTTCGGGATCGGCCCCGTCCCAGAGCTGCAGCGCCGGCAGCACGGCTTGCGCCGGAGCAATGCTTCCGTGCGCGAACCCCAGGGTGGCCCATTCGATCGATTGCGCCCTGGCGCGATCAGCCAGTTCGGCCAGTTCGAGCGCATCATCGGATTCGCCGCCCCGCCCGCGCAGGTTCGCCAGCAAGCGCAAGGCGCGCGCCGCCTGCTGCGGCGAGCCGGAATCCAGCCAGCGATCGACGCGCCCGGCAACGGATTCGGTGGAGGCCAGATCGGCCTCGGCTTCCGGATCCCGCGCCTGCGGCGGATCGGGCGGCGTCACAGCAGCATCGGGCATGGCGGCGTCGGCAGTGGCCGGCTGCGGGGTGCCGACCGGCACCACAGCCTGCGGTGCGGCAGGCACCGCACCGTCCGGCGCAGTTGCGGGCTCGCCGCCGCCGCACGCCGCCAGCAGCGCAAGGCACACTCCTGTCGCCCATCGCGGTCTTGCCGCCATCGAACCCCTCGCCTGTCGCCTGCACGGATGCCGAAACCCACGCGGAACCGGCTGCGTGACGGTAGTGGAGCGCGCGATTGCCGGCAAGTCGCCCCGCGCATCGGCTATCGTTCCGCCTTCCTCCGCGTCCGCAGCCTTTCCATGAGCCATTGGGTTTCCGATTCAAGCCAGCTCGACGACCTCGCCCACGCCATCGATGCCGCACCGGTGGCGCTGGACACCGAGTTCATCCGCGAGCGTACCTACTACCCGAAGCTCGCGCTGGTACAGATGCGCTCCGCGCGCGGCGAAGAAGCCCTCGTCGATCCGGTCGCGCTCAGCGAGGCCGGCGCGCTGCGCGCGGTGCTGGAAGGCCCGGTGCTCAAGCTCATGCACAGCCCGAGTGAGGATCTGCAGGCGCTGCTGCGCGGCTGGGGCGTCATCGCGACACCGCTGTTCGACACCCAGCTCGCCGCCGCCCTCACCGGCCTGGGCGCGGGCAAAAGCTATCAGGCGCTGGTCGAACAGCTGCTCGGCGTGCATCTGGAGAAGGGAGAAACCCGCTCCGACTGGCTGCAGCGGCCCCTGACGGCCTCGCAGCAGCACTATGCCGCCGAGGACGTGCGCCACCTTCACGCCCTGCACGAACGCCTGGACCACCGTCTGGCCGAACTTGGCCGCAGCGACTGGCTGCGGCAGGACTGCGACCGCATGGTGCAGACCGCGCGCGAGGACGGACGCGATCCGCAGCCGCACCTGTCCTCGCGCAGCGCCCAGCGCATGGACCGCGAAGCGCAGATGCGCCTGCGCCGCCTGCTGCTCTGGCGCGACCAGGTGGCGCGCAGCCGCGATCTTCCGCGCGGCTGGGTCGTGGACAACGAACTGGTGGTGCTGCTGGCCTCGCGCCCGCTTTCGCGCAGCCGGTTCGACACCCTGCTCGACCAGCATCCGCGCGCGCCGCGCCGCAGCCGCGATGCGCTGTGGGAAGCGCTGTCGCGCCCGCCATCCGAAGACGAACACGACATCCCGCTCGCGGTCGCGCCGGATCCCGCGCTGCGCGCGCCGCTGAAGGCCATGCAGGCCGTCGTCGCCCACCACGCCGCCGATCTCGATATCCCCGAAGGCGTGCTGTGCGCCAAGCGCCATCTGGAATACCTGCTCGCCAACCGCACCTGGCCCGAGGCGCTGGACGGCTGGCGCGCAGACATCCTGAAGCAGGAACTCATGGCGCGCCTGCCCTGACCGGGAGGGTGGACATTCTCGACGACGCCCTGCCCAACGAAGTCCGCAGCCATCCGCATGAACCCGCGCAAACACGCGGGAACTGTCGCTATCGGACGGGAAAAAGCCCCAACTGAGAACAGTTGGGACTTCAGTATTTGGTGGCGGACGGTTGACCAAGTGCCGACTGGCCTCCCGAGCTTATGAGCGCTGCAGCGGGTTGCTGCGGGCACCAGATCAGCTTTCCGCAAGGCTGACCACAGCCGGCAAGATCAACTCGCCCTATGGGTCAGCCCAGCGACTTGCCGTCCTCGTCCTTCGCGAGGTTGTTCAGGATGGCATCGATATTGGGGATGCCCTTGCTGCTCAGCTCGGCATAGCGCCTGAGTACGGCTTCCTTGCTCGGCGCGAGAACGGCATCGAAGCGGCGCAGCACCGTGAGCGGCAGCATGACGCGCTCGTACTGCGGCGGGCGATACGGCCCGCGCAGCAGGTCGGCGACGGACCAGATGAAATTGGCGAGTTGTTGGAAGTTGGCGCTCATGGGTGCGTCCTGAAAGTCGAGAGGTTCGCTTGCGCGGCTATCGCCCACGGCGCACCGTCGTTGGTCGATAGAACGCTTTGAATCCTGGGGGAGGCGTCGGCGTATTGCCCACCCTCTATCGCCCAGCTATCGCCGATACGGCGCAGGTTGTCCGATAGCCGGGTCATGCCACCGCCCAGTACCGCCGCCAGCGGTAGTTGCCCTCGAAGCGAACGGCACCGCGCTCGATCAACTCTTCCAGCGCTCGCTTGACTTGCTTCGGGTGAATCTCACCGCCAACGCGCTTGTGGATGTCGCTGATCGCAGATTCGGGGTAGCGCCGCAGGTCTTCAAGCACCAGCGCTGCCAGGCGGTGCGGCTCGATGCGCTTGAGGGTGGTCTCGCCGGTGAACTTGAGGCTGCGCAGCAGGCCCGGATCAACAAAATAGCGCGTAGCCTGGGTGCGGCCGGCGCTCTGCACCAGATGCCAGTCCAGCAGGCGTTTCAGCCAGGGCTGGAGTGCCTCGACCGATGGCAGCTCAAGGGTGGTCGCCAACTCGCGCGCAGTGAGTGCGTCGTGCTGGGCCAGCAAGCCCAAGGCAATGCGCTCGCGTTGGGTGAGCTGGTAGGTCTGGTCAGCCTTGGCGATGAAGTCGATGACCTCCGGTTTGAGGATGCGGCGACGCACCGTGACCTGAACGCGGTCGTGGGTCTCGATCAGCTCCGGCGCCGGGCGGCCTTGCGACAACAGCACCTCGAAAATCTTGTCGAAACCACTGCCTTCGCGCTCCATCAGCTTCAGGTCGTGAAAGAGCCGGGCCAGGTGCTCGTTGCGGCGCACGGTGGTGTGCAGAACATTCTGCGGCGTGACACCCAGTGGCAGTGGGCCGGGGTTGACCACCTCCAGCCGGTCCGGGTGCAGATTCAGGAAGATGTCGCCGCGCTGGGTGTACGGGCGGTGCACCAGGGCGTTGACCAGGAGTTCACGCACGACGATTTCATCGAAAGCAGGCACGTTCTGGCGATACAGGCCATCGGGTAGTTCATAGCGCTCGCGGAAGTCGGGCACCTCCAGCCAGACCGCCTCGATCAGCTCCGTCGGGCTCTGCGTGTGGTCGTCCCACACCAGCTTGTTGACCTTCTGGCCGTGCTCGTCATATTTGATGAACTGGATGACCGGTGCCGTGGTCAGTTGGGCGCGGTGATGCTGTCGGCCCAGGCAAAGCACGCCCAGATTGGTGAGGGACTGCCCCTGCGCGAGCTGATAGTGTTCGAGCAGCTCGTCGTCGGACTTTTCCTTCACCGAAGCCTTGACGCGATCGGATGCGCGCAAAGCTCGCAGCAATTTGTCGCTCTTGCCGCCATCTACCTCGCCGCGCGGAACATGCAGGGTGGTCTGCGTCTCCCAGGGCAGCGCAGAACGCTCACTGGCCAGCCGCATCACGTCGTCGCCCGTGACGGGCTTGCTCTGGTCGGCCACGCGCAGGAAGTAGCGTCCATCGGTGGTAGACGCCACCGCCAGCGAGCGAGGAACGCGCAACTCGATGTACTGGCCACCGTTCGGGGCGGTGACCACATCAGGCAGCACCGTCACGTTGACGGTGCGCTCGGCCAGCTTGCGCCGAACGGTGTCGGGCAGATCGGCAGGGATGTGTTGACCAGCTGGCGGAGCATCCTGCCCCTCCTCGACACCCAGCAGCAGACGACCGCCCGTCGCATTGGCAAAGGCGATGCAATCTTTGGCGATTTCGTTCCAGTCTGCCGTCTTGCCGGTCACTGCCCGCAAGGACTTCTGATCGAGGAGTTGTCCTTCCAGGCTCACGCGATCCTTTCCCTGCTGCGATTCAATTCTGTTCGTCCCCGCGCTCCGGCTCGTCGTCGGCCCCACCCGCGCGCACCCATTCATCGACCTCTGAAATCTGGAATTTCCAGAGCCGGCCGATCTTGTGTGCGGGCAGGCCTTTGCGCTCTCGCCAGCGGTAGACGGTGTCCTTCACGACGCCCAGATGCTGGGCAACTTCGCTTGCGGTGACCCACGGTTCGGCATTCATGGCATTGGTACGTCGACGTACCTCAGAGTCGTCTTAAATCATCATAAGTCTAACAAGCAGCGGCTTCACGGGCCAAACCTACAGCCGCGACTTGCGCCGGCAATGAAGGCTTGCCCGCACCGCAGATCGAGGTGGCGGTGGTGGCCCAGATCCGCACGGTGCTGACCATCCCGAAGCCCATCGCATCGGTGTTGCGCCAGATCCAACGTAACGGTGGGCAGGTCGACGAGGCCATCACAGTGATGGCGGTGGGATGACTCAACGACGTGTGGGATCAGTTGTTCCCGGTCGAGTGCCACCGCAGAGCCAACCTGATGATCGAGCGCATCGACCTCGTCCACGTTGGCGAGGTGCAGGGCATCAAAGTGAAGTGGCGGGACCCTGCGCGCGGGGCGACCAGGTGCGGGGGCTCGCACCACCCGGGTGAGCGCGTCGCGCACAGCGCCAGCAACCGCCCGTGGGCGGTTTTTTGTGGCCGCGCAGCGCTCGATCGCCACCGCTACAGGAGTTGTCAACCACAACCGACCGCCTCTAACCCCGCGCCAGTAAAGGAAATGGACTGGAGAACGCTCGCGTGACCACCAAAGAAAACGGAGAACAGAGAGGCGTCGTCGGGGGCGAAAACGGCGACTTTGCAGGGGTGGCGCTCGCGAGGCCATGCCCGAAATCCGCGCCAACACTGGCGGGAACGGGCGAAAAAAACCAACCGAGAATAGCGAAGAAATGACCGCCGGCTGGAGGTTGCCGTCGGCCGCACCCGGCACCGGCTCCGTCACACATTCCGCGCACACCTGATGATGGCCGGCGCACCCCTGCGGCGAGTACAATTGCCGGCCGGGTACTCTGACTGCAAGGCCACGGAAGCCTGCGCGCATCTCGCTCCGGAAGGTGCCGCTGGTGCCGTCGCAAAGCCAGGATTCTGACGCAAAACTGCACACCCAATCGACAAACAACCCGCAAAGCCTTACGGCCCCGTAGCTCAGCTGGATAGAGCGTCCCCCTCCTAAGGGGAAGGTCACACGTTCGAATCGTGTCGGGGTCGCCAATGACGCCGGTCTTTTGCGGCTTCATTGTCGCGAACCGCACGCGCGCGGGACACTTTTGGCACAGTGATTCACGCGCCGGGCAGGCAATGCGCTTCCCGCGAGACGCGCGCCACGGGCACCGCGCCGCAAGACTCTCAACGTCAGCCGCCGTCATCCCGGCAAAAGCCGGGATCCCTCTCGAACTTCGCAACAAAGCGCAATGGATTCCGGCTTTCGCCGGAGTGACTAATTTGATGTTTCAGCTTGCGCTGAGGGCATTGCACCGCCGCTCAACCACGCGCCGACAGCAGCCGATCCAGCACCCGCGCCACCGCCGCGAAGGCGAACGCACCGGTGACGTGCGTGGCCGCGCCCAGGCCGCCGCCGCAGTCGAGCTTCATCGATGCATCGGCGTCGCCCTGCGGGCGCAGGCCGCAGACGCTGCCGTCAGGCTGCGGATAACGCACGTTTTCCAGCGAGAACACCGCGGGAATGCCGAAGCTGCGCTTGGGATTGGAAGGGAAGCCGAACTCGGTGCGCAGCTTGCGGCGGATCAGCGCCAGCATGGCGTCGTGTTCGGTGCGCGACAGGTCGCGGATCAGGATTTTCGTGGGATCGATCCGACCGCCGGCCGAGCCGACGGACACCAGCGGGATCTTGCGGCGGCGGCAGAAGGCGATGGTCTCGACCTTGGTGCGGAAGCTGTCGCAGGCATCGAGCACGATGTCGACGCCCTCGCCCAGCAGCGGCTCCATGGTCTCGGTCGTGAGGAAGCGCGCCACCGGCTCCAGGGAAATGCCCGGATTGATGGCGCGCAGGCGCTCGGCCATGGCCTCGACCTTGAGGCGGCCGTACTGGCCATCGAGTGCGGGCAGTTGGCGGTTGGTGTTGGACAGGCACAGGTCGTCGGCGTCGACCAGGCGAATATGGCCGACGCCGCTGCGCGCCAGCGCTTCCACCGCCCAGGAGCCCACGCCGCCGATTCCGACCACGGCCACGCGCGCGCCGGCAAGGCGCGTGAGGGTGCCGGTGCCGTAGAGTCGGTCGATGCCGGCGAAGCGTGCGTGGATGTCACTCATGGGGTGGCGGGTGAAGCCGTGCGAGCCGCGCATGATACGGCGCAGCCGCCTGCAGCGGCTGGATTTTGTCCGGCCCAATGCAGACAATGCCAGCCTTTCCGCCAGAGATGACCCGCATGAAGTCCATCGTCCTTTTCCTCGTCGGCCTGTTCATCGGCGCATTCGCCACCGTCGCGGGCATCAGCGCACTGCGCCAGGGCACGCCCTACAACGATGCGGTGATGTCTGTCCTCGGCCAGCAGATGGGGGCGTTCAAGGGCATGGGTGAAAGCGGCAAGTGCGACATGCCCGACGTGCTGCGCCGACTGACGCTGATGCAGGCGGTGGCCGGCGAGGTGGACGCGGCCTTCCTGCCGGTGGGTGACGATGCGAAGTTCAGCCAGCTTTCGCGCGACCTGGGCGACGCGCTTTCCAAGGCCAGCGCCACGGTGGCCGGACAGCTCGCCGCATCCACCGCCAGCTGCGAAACGCTGGCCCAGGTGATGCCCGACGTCGGCGGCACCTGCAAGGGCTGTCACGATGTGTTCCGCTGACTGGCGGGTACCTGAACGGGTTCCCTGGCCGACAGCCCCGCGTTCAGCCAACGCCGCTTAGTGTCATCCCGTCACGGCACGCGGGGTGCCGATCCCGATGGAGGTGGACAATGCACCTGCGCTTTCTCTTCGCACTGATTCCCGCCCTGATGCTGGCCGCCTGCGCCGCGCCCGGTGGCTACTACTCGGGTCAGCGCGGCTACGGTCCGCCGCAGGACGGCTACGCGCGCTGCCACGACTGCGGCGTGGTGGAAAAGATCGACCGGGTCTACGGCGAACGCGGCTCGTCGGGCGGTGGCGCGATTCTGGGCGGGATCATCGGCGGCATCGTCGGCAACCAGATCGGCAGCGGCAGCGGCCGTGCGGCGGCGACCGCGGCCGGGGCCATCGCAGGCGGGATGGTCGGCAACAACGCCGAGCGCAACGCCAGCTCCGCACCCTGGTACGAGCTCTACATCAGAATGGACGACGGCCGACGCATCGTGGTCAGCCAGCGCGACCTCAACGGCGTGCGTGAAGGCGCGTACATCCACATCAGCAACGGTCGCGCCTACCTGCGGTAACCGTGGCCGGGCCGGACGCAGCGCCCGGCCCGCGCTCACGTCCCGGGGCGGGATCCATCGCGCATCGCGCCCAGCGCATCGAGCACCGCCGTGGCATAGCTGCCGGCAGGCAGCTCGAAGGCGAGCGACAGCACATCGCCGACCATCGACCACGCCAGCGCGCGCACCGGCAGGCGCAGCGCACGGCGCTCCTGCTTGAGCCCGGCACCCGCAAGCCCCGATGCGAGCTGCGGATCGGCAGCGGCGACCGCGTCTTCGATGGCGCGCACCGCCTCGCTGCTGCGCGGCTCGCCCGCGCCCCAGAGCGCGCCGGTGGGATGGATGTCGAACGCGGCCAGCCGGGCGTCGAGTGCCTCGTCATCGGCCTGCGGAACGAACACGCTGTGGCTGCCGTCGAGCATGAACACCTCGCCCGGCAGGGCGCGGTCCCAGGCCGCCTGGCGGATGCGCTCGTCCAGGATGCGGTTGAACAGCTCCGAGCGCGCGGAAGAGATCAGGATCGAACGCTTCTCGCGCGCGAACCGCCTCCCCGCGAACAGTTCGCGCGCGGCGCCAAGGTTGCCGCCGTCGCGGCCGAAGCGCTGTTCGCCGAAGCGGTTGGGCACGCCGCGCGCCGCGATCTGCGCCAGGCGCTGCGCGATGGCATCGGGTACTCCGCGCACCTCGCGCACGCGCAGCCGAAACCGATTGCCGCGCAGCGCCCCGCGCGGCAGCTTGCGCGCGTGGCGACTGGCGGCGAGCACGGCAACACCCTCGATCGCGAGCGATTCCAGCGCCGGAGCCTCACGCCCGGGCAGATGCACGGTGAAGGCCTGGCGGGTGAGCGCATGGCGATCCTTCAGGCCGGCATAGCCGACCGCGTGCTCGGGCACACCCGCCCAGCGCGCCAGCTGCTGCGCCACCCAGACCGTATTCGCACCGCGCTTTTCCAGCGTGAGGAACAGGTGCTCGCCCTGCCCCGTCGGCTCGAAACCGAGCATCTCCTCGACGACGAAATCCTCCGGTGCGCTGCGGATGGTCCCGGTCAGCACCGCCGGGCCGAGGGCCTGCGGCCGCGTGCCGTCGCCGGCAGTCGCGGGCGGGGAGGCGTCCGCCTCGAATTCACCGGCATCCACGCGCTCAGCCACCCGCGCTGTCCCCGCATCCATCGGCGCGCGCCAGCAGCACCACCGCCTGCGCCGCGATGCCTTCGCCGCGCCCGGTGAAGCCGAGTGCTTCCGACGTGGTGGCCTTGACGCTGACTGCGCCGGCATCGACGCCCAGATCGGCCGCCAGCCGTTCACGCATGGTGCCGATGTGCAGCAGCAGCTTCGGACGTTCACAGATCACCACGGCGTCGACGTTGCCCACCTGCCAGCCGCGCGCGTGGATCAGCGCGGCGACGGCGCGCAGCAGCTCGCGGCTGTCGACGCCGGCCCAGCGCGGGTCGCCGGGCGGGAAGTGGCGACCGATGTCGCCCAGCGCCAGTGCGCCCAGCAGCGCATCGCAGAGCGCGTGGATCAGCACGTCGCCATCGGAATGCGCCACGAGGCCGTGCTCGTGCGGAATCTTCACGCCGCCGATGACGACATGGTTGCCGGGACCGAAGGCGTGGACATCGAAGCCGATGCCGCTGCGGAAGGGAAGGTTCATGGCTTGGGCTCCAGGGCGCGTCGCGCCAGCAGAAATTCGGCCAGCGCGAAATCGCGCGGGGTGGTGACCTTGATGTTGTCGGCGGCACCTTCGATCAAGGCCGGGCGGAATCCGGCGCGCTCCATCGCCATGGCCTCGTCAGTCACGATCACGCCCGCCGCCCTCGCCGCGCGCAGCGCCTGCGCGAGCGCGTCGCGCGGAAAGCACTGCGGGGTCGACGCGCGCCACAGCCCGGCGCGCGGCACGGTGGCGCCGACGCGCCCGTCGGCGTCGGCACGCTTCAGCGTATCGGCCAGCGGCACCGCGAGCAGCGCCCCCTGCGGTGCCTCACCGTCGAGCAGCGCGTCGAGATCGCGGTGCGAGAGGCACGGCCGCGCGGCGTCATGCACGAGCACGAAGTCGGTGCCAGCAATCTTCCCGGGAAGTGCATCGAGTCCGGCCAGCACCGAATCGGCGCGCTCAGCCCCGCCGATGGCGGTGCGTACCGGCTTGCCTTCCAGCTCGCGCCAGCCGGGCCAATGCACGTCGTTGGCGGCCAGCACCACCACGAGCCCGGCGATGCGCGGGTGAGTGGCCAGCGCGCGCAGGGTGTGCTCGATCATCGGTCGACCGAGCAGGGGCTGGTACTGCTTGGGCAGCTCGCCCCCCGCGCGCGCGCCACGCCCGGCAGCCGGGACGACGGCCCAAACGCCACTGCGCGCGGTGCCGGCAATCATCGCTGCGGCCTGCCGTCGACCGGCGCGGGTTCGATGACGCGGTAGAAGGTTTCCCCCGGCTTGATCAGGCCCAACTCCGCGCGCGCCCGCTCTTCCAGCGCCGCCTTGCCTTCCCGCAAGTCCTCCACCTCGGCCTGGAGCACGGCATTGCGCTGCTCCAGTTCGGCATTTTCCCGCGCCTGAGCCTCCACCCTGGCGCGCAGCGCTTCCACCTCGCGCACGCCGCCGCTGCCGACCCAGTACTTGAGCTGGAACCAGGCGATCAAGAGCAGCAGCAACGCGGCAATCACGCGCCCCATGGAGGTGACGTCATCCTCGCACCAGGCTCACGAAGGCGTCGCGCCCCGCGTAGCGCGCCTTCGCACCCAGCGCCTCCTCGATGCGCAGGAGCTGGTTGTACTTGGCCACGCGATCGGAGCGGCACAGCGAGCCGGTCTTGATCTGGGTGGCCGTCGTGGCCACCGCGATGTCGGCGATGGTGGTGTCCTCGGTTTCGCCGGAGCGGTGCGAAACGACGGCGGCGTAGCGATTGGCATCGGCCATGGCGATGGCCTCAAGCGTTTCGGTGAGGGTGCCGATCTGGTTGACCTTGATGAGGATGGCATTGCCGATGCCCTTGTCGATGCCCTCGCGGAAGATCTTCGGGTTGGTGACGAAGAGATCGTCGCCCACCAGCTGCACGCTGCCGCCCAGGCGCTCGGTCAGGAGCTTCCAGCCGTCCCAGTCGTTCTCGGCCATGCCGTCCTCGATGGTGACGATCGGGTACTGGCGCGCCCAGTCGGCAAGAAAATCGACGAATTGCTCGGAGGAAAGGCGCTTGCCTTCGCCGGTCAGGATGTACTTGCCCGCATCGAAGAACTCCGAGCTGGCGACATCCAGCCCCAGCAGCACGTCGTCGCCGGCGCGGAAGCCGGCCTCGCCGACGGCTTCGAGAATGACCTCGATCGCCTCGACGTTGGACACCAGGTCCGGCGCGAAGCCGCCCTCGTCGCCCACCGCGGTGGACAGTCCGCGACCCTTGAGCACGGATTTGAGCTCGTGGAATATCTCGGTGCCGGCGCGCAGCGCCTCGGAGAAAGAGTCGAAACCCACCGGCAGGATCATGAACTCCTGCATGTCGACGTTGTTGTCGGCATGGGCACCGCCGTTGATGATGTTCATCATCGGCACCGGCAGTACCACGTCGCGCCCGTGCGCCAGGTGCTGCCACAGCGGCATGCGGCGCGAGGCTGCCAGCGCATGCGCATTGGCCAGCGACACGCCCAGGAGCGCGTTGGCACCGAGGTTGCCCTTGTTGTCGGTGCCGTCGAGCTCGATCAGGCGCGCGTCGAGGCCGGCCTGGTCGGCGGCGTCGAACCCGACCAGCGCGCTGGCGATGGGGCCGTTGACGTTGGCCACCGCCTTGCGCACGCCGCGGCCCAGATAGCGCGTCTTGTCGCCGTCGCGCAGCTCCACCGCTTCGCGCGTGCCGGTGCTGGCACCGGAGGGAGCCGCGGCACGGCCAAAGCTGCCGTCGGCGAGGATGACTTCGGCTTCGAGGGTGGGATTGCCGCGCGAGTCGAGGATTTCGCGTGCGTGGATGGTCTTGATCGTGCTCATGGCCCAAATACGTCAGGTCGGATGGAAAGGTAGATGCTGCGGCGGCGCTGTTCTTCGGCGCGCGCCTCGCGCCGCTCGCGCCGCCAGGCGGGGATGCCCACCGCCAGCAGCGCCAGCGCCACGGAAACCGGGAGGACGGCACCTTGGCGCGCCAGCGCCTGGACATGATGCAGCGCCAGGGGAAGCGCCACCAGTCCGATGACGAGGAAGAGCAAGGCATCGCGCCGAAGGGCATCGACCCGCCGCGCGAGCGCGGCGGTCTTCAGCTCCAGCAGCGCCAGGTGTACGCCGCGGCCCGTGGGCGCTGCGGCCGGTATTTCCTTCGCTCCCGCGTCGTCATTCACCGTTCGTCATTCCTGTTCGAGCAGGCCGGCGCGCTTCACCACCGCATCCAGTTCCTGCAGCGTTGCCAGCAGTGCTTCCATGCGCCCCAGCGGCCAGGCGTTGGGGCCGTCGGACAGCGCCTTGTCGGGATCGGGATGGGTTTCCATGAATACGCCGGCCACGCCGGCTGCGATCGCGGCGCGCGCCAGCACCGGCACGAATTCGCGCTGCCCGCCGCTCTTGCCGTCCGCACCGCCCGGCAGCTGCACCGAGTGGGTGGCGTCGAACACTACCGGGCAGCCGGTGTCGCGCATGACGCTGAGCGAACGCATGTCCGAAACGAGGTTGTTGTAGCCAAAGCTCGCGCCGCGCTCGCACACCATGATCCGGCGGTTGCCGGTGGATGTCGCCTTGGCCGCGACGTGCTTCATTTCCCACGGCGACAGGAACTGTCCCTTCTTGATGTTGACCGGCCGGCCGGCGCTGGCGACCTTGAGGATGAAATCGGTCTGCCGGCAGAGGAAGGCCGGGGTCTGCAGCACGTCGACGACGCTCGCCACCTCGTCCATCGGGGTGTATTCGTGCACGTCGGTGAGCACCGGCACGCCGATCTGGCGCTTCACTTCGGCCAGCACCTTGAGGCCTTCCTCCAGCCCCGGCCCGCGGAAGCTGGTGCCCGAGGTGCGATTGGCCTTGTCGAAGCTCGACTTGAAGATGAAGGGAATGCCAAGCCGAGCGGTGATTTCCCTGAGCTGCCCGGCGACGTCGAGCTGCAGCTGCATCGACTCGATCACGCAGGGGCCGGCGATCAGGAAGAACGGCCGGTCCAACCCGACCTCGAAACCACAAAGATCCATCAGGCGGCTCCCGGCGCGGCGGCCGATTCAGTGACACGGACGGGTTCGACCGCGGCCTGCGCGGGTGCGCTCTTCAGGCGATACGCGGTCTGGATGAAATCCACGAACAGCGGATGCGGATCGCGCGGCGTGGAAAGGAACTCGGGATGGAACTGCGCGGCGATGAACCAGGGGTGCTCGGGGATTTCCACCACTTCGGCCAAGAGATCATCCATGGATTTTCCGGAGAACGACAGGCCCGCCTCCTTGAACTGGGTGCGGTAGTGGTTGTTGAACTCGTAGCGGTGGCGATGGCGTTCGGTGATGACCTCGGTGCCGTAGATCTCGCGCACCCGCGAGCCGTACTTGAGGCGACACTCCTGCGCGCCCAGGCGCATGGTGCCGCCCAGGTCGGACTCTTCGGTACGCTGCTCCACGGCCCCGGCCGAAGTGCGCCACTCGGTGATGAGACCGATCACCGGATCGGGCGTATCGCGGTCGTTCTCGGTGCTGTTGGCCTGCGGCAGGCCAACCACGTTGCGGGCGAACTCCACCACCGCGGCCTGCATGCCGTAGCAGATGCCGAAATAGGGAATCCCGTTCTCGCGCGCGTGACGCGCGGCCATCACCTTGCCCTCGAAGCCGCGGTCGCCGAAGCCGCCGGGCACCATGATGCCGTCGACCCCGTCGAGCAGGGCCAGGCCTCCGGTTTCCAGCGCCGCCGCCTCGATCCAGCGCAGGTTGACGCGCACCCGACCGGGCAGGCCGCCGTGCTTGAGCGCCTCGGACAGCGACTTGTAGGCATCGCGATGGTCGATGTACTTGCCCACGATGGCGATGGTGACTTCGCCGGCGGGATGCGTCATCGCATCGACCACCTGTTCCCAGTCCGACAGATCGGCCTCGCGCGCACCGTCGAGGTGCAGGCGCTCGACCACGATCCGGTCCAGGCCCTGGCGCTGCAGCCACAGCGGAATCTTGTAGATGTTGTCCAGGTCGATCAGGTTGATCACCGCCGGTTCGGGCACGTTGGTGAACAGCGCGATCTTCCGCCGCTCACCCTCGGGCAGCGGCTGCTCGCTGCGGCACAGCAGGATGTCCGGCTGGATGCCGATGGAGCGCAATTCCTTCACCGAGTGCTGGGTCGGCTTGGTCTTGAGCTCGCCGGCCGCCGCGATGTAGGGCACCAGGGTCAGGTGCATGAACAGCACCTTGTCCGATCCGCGCTCGGTGCGGATCTGGCGGATGGCCTCGAGGAAGGGCAGCGACTCAATGTCGCCCACCGTACCGCCGATCTCCACCAGCGCCACGTCGAAGCCCTCGGTGGCGATGTCGATGCGGTGCTTGATCTCGTCGGTGATGTGCGGGATCACCTGCACGGTGCCGCCGAGGTAGTCGCCGCGGCGCTCCTTGCGGATCACGTTGTCGTAGATGCGCCCGGTGGTGACCGAATTGCGCCGCGTCATGCGGGTGCGCACGAAGCGTTCGTAGTGGCCAAGATCCAGATCGGTCTCGGCCCCGTCGTCGGTGACGTAGACCTCGCCGTGCTGGAACGGGCTCATCGTGCCCGGATCGACGTTGATGTACGGGTCCAGCTTCATCAGCGTGACCTTCAGGCCGCGCGATTCGAGAATGGACGCAAGCGAAGCGGCGGCGATGCCCTTGCCAAGCGAGGACACCACGCCGCCGGTGACGAAGATGAGCGGAGTCATGGGAGACGAACGCAGCCGGAAAAGAGGATTCTATCGGCTGGCGGCTGGTTGCGCGAATCCACGCTGCGGGACGCGCTGCCGCAGCGCAGTAAAAGATCTTTTAAATCAATTGTTTCGCGAACTTCCCACACAAAATCTCGCGACACCGCCCGGATCGCCGGACGAGGCGCGGCTGCGGCCGATCCGCGCGCACAGTCGCGCTTCTGCCAGAATAGGCGTTCCCTCCCGCAGGCCTCCCGGGGCCTGCCCACTCTCGCAGGAGTCCACCATGAGCGACGTCGTCATCGCCGGTGCCAAGCGCACTGCCATCGGATCCTTCCTCGGCCAGTTCACCGGCGTACCCACGCCCACGCTGGGGGCCACCGCGATCAAGGCGGCGCTCGAACACGCCGGCATCGCGGCCGACCAGGTGGACGAGGCGATCATCGGCTGCGTGCTGCCCGCAGGTCTGGGCCAGGCACCCGCGCGCCAGGCGGCGCTGGCCGCCGGACTGCCGAGTGCGGCCGGCTGCACCACGATCAACAAGGTCTGCGGCTCGGGCATGAAGGCCATCATGTTCGGCACCGACCTGATCCGCGCCGGCTCCGCGAAGGTCGTCGTGGCCGGCGGCATGGAGTCGATGACCAATGCGCCGCACCTCCTGAGCGGCTCGCGCACCGGCATCCGCTACGGCAACGGCGAACTGGTCGACCACATGGCCTGGGACGGCCTGACCAATCCCTACGACGGCAAGTCGATGGGCGTATTCGCCGACATCACCTCGCAGAAATACGGATTCAGCCGCGAGGACCAGGACGCCTTCGCCGCGGAAAGCGTGCGCCGCGCGCTGGCCGCGCAGGCTTCCGACGCCTTTGCCGCCGAGATCGCTCCGGTGGTCGTTGCCGGCCGCAAGGGTGAAGTGAGCTACGCCAGCGACGAGCAGCCGGGACGCTGCAGCATCGAAAAGATTCCCACCCTGCGCCCGGCCTTCAACAAGGACGGCACCGTCACCGCCGCCAGCTCGTCGAGCATTTCCGACGGCGCGGCGGCCGTGGTGCTCCTTTCCGCCGACGAGGCCAAGGCGCGCGGCGTCACGCCGCTCGCCCGCGTGGTCGCGCACGCCGGGCACGCGCAAGCACCGGAGTGGTTCACCACCGCGCCCGTGGCCGCCATCCGCAGCGTGCTGGACAAGGCCGGCTGGAAGGTCGAGGACGTGGACCTGTTCGAAGTGAACGAAGCCTTTGCCTGCGTGGCAATGGCACCGATCAGGGATCTCGGCATTCCGCACGCGAAGCTCAACGTCAACGGCGGTGCCTGCGCCCTGGGCCACCCGATCGGTGCCACCGGCACCCGCCTCGTGGTCACCCTCCTGCACGCCCTGATCCGCAGCGGCGGCAAGCGCGGCGTGGCGTCGCTGTGCATCGGCGGCGGCGAAGCCACCGCGATCGCGATCGAGCGGATCTGACCGGCCACCACCGGATGCGGGAACGGCAGCCTCCGGGCTGCCGTTTTCGTTTCTCCGACAGCGGCGCGACGGTGCCTAGCGCTCGCCCGGTTCGGCCAGGCTCACCCACCAGCCGCCGCCCTCGGCCTTGCCCACGCGCAGCAGGTCATAGGTCCTGAGCATGTCCAGAAGGCCGCTGTGGCCGTAAGTCTTCGGCGTGAAGGAGGAATCGGTGCGGCGCAGGTAGTTGCCGAGCGCGCCCAGGTCCACCTGCCCGTCGGACGAGCTTTCGGCCAGCATCGCGACCGCATCCACGACGCTCATCGGCCGGCGCTTGGCCTGTGACCGGGATTCGGGCTCAGGCTTCTTTTCCACCGGACTGCCGGGCCTGGACCCTGCTCTGGGATCGGGTGCGGACTCGGGCGCGGGCGACCACTCGAAGAAATGATCGGCGGCATTGCGCAGCGCCTCGGGCGTCTTGGCCTCGCCCACGATGCACATCAGCGAGCCGCGCTCGCGCAGCTTGCGGCACAGGTAGGCGAAGTCCGAGTCGCTGGTCACCAGGCAGAACACTTCGACCCGCTCGTCGAACAGCAGCTCCATGGCATCCAGCGCCAGGGCGATGTCGGCGGTGTTCTTGCCGCCGGCGTACTGGTACTGCAGGCTCGGAGTGAACGCCTGTTCGACCAGCTTGTCGCGCCACTTCCCGCCCAGGGTGCCGGCGTTTCCGTAGCCGCGGCGCACCACGACGCGGCCAAACTGCGCGCCGAACCGGAGCGCGGATTCGATGATCTCGGGCTGCACGTTGTCGCAGTCCACCAGGACCGCGACGCGTGCTTCATCACTGCTCTTACCCACGGGAATCCTCCGGCAAGGCACCAGCGCCCATCATACGTGGGATGCCTGCCCTGACCCGCACCCGGACCGCAGGACGGCCTATTGCGCCGTCCACCCGCCGTCGATCGGCAGCGAAACGCCCGTCATGGTCGCCGCGGCATCCGAACACAGGAACACCGCCAGCGCGCCGATGCCGGCGGGCGTGGTGAACTCGGTCATCGGCTGCTTTTCCGACAGCAGCTGCTGCTTGGCCTGATCCACGGAAATGCCGGCCTGCTGCGCGCGCGCCTCGATCTGCTTTTCCACCAGCGGCGTGCGCACCCAGCCCGGGCAGATGGCGTTGCAGGTAATGCCGGAATCGGCCAGCTCCAGCGCGGTGACCTTGGTGAGCCCGACGATGCCGTGCTTGGCCGCGACGTAGGCGACCTTGTTCACGCTCGCCACCAGGCCGTGCACCGAGGCGGTGTTGATGATCCGGCCCCAGCCGCGGCGCTTCATGCCCGGCAGCGCCGCCTTGATGGCGTGGAACGCGGCCGAAAGATTGATCGCGAGGATCGCATCCCAGCGGTCTTCGGGAAATTCATCCACCGGCGCGGTGTGCTGGATGCCGGCGTTGTTGACCAGGATGTCGAGACGACCGAAGCGGGCCTCGGTGTCCTGGACCATCCGGCGGATGTCCGCCGGCCGGCTCATGTCGGCACCCGAATACCCGACGTCCACGCCGTAGGTGTCCGCCATGGCCTGCCGGATCCTTTCGATTTCCGCCTCATCGCCGAAGCCGTTGAGCATCACGTTCGCACCGGCGGCGGCGAACGCTTCGGCCACGCCGTGACCGATGCCGCTGGTGGAGCCGGTGACCAGTACGGCCTTGCCCTTGAGCATGTGCTTGACTCCCATTGGATTCACCATGAATCGGACTGACGGGGCGTGGCCCGTCCGCGCGCCTGCATCAGGCAGGGCAGTGCGCGCCGCCGCGTCCAGCCACCACGATGGCGGCTCGATCACGCCCTGCCAAGTGCCCGAAAGTACAACGGCCCGGCTCCTGTGGGGAGCCGGGCCGTGATTCATGGCCTGGTGGACACGATCGGATCGCGTGTTTTCAGCCGCGCAGCTTGCCCGCCACTTCGACCAGGCGACGCGCCTGATGGCCGATGGAAGCCTTCTCGTCCTCGCCGAAAGGCTGGCCCTGGGTGTGGCTGTAGCCATAGGGATTGCCGCCGGTCTTGAAGATCACGGGATCGGTGAATCCCGGGGCCACCACGATCGCGCCCCAGTGGATGGCCGTGGCATAGAACGAGAGCAGCGTGGCTTCCTGGCCGCCGTGCGGGTTCTGCGCCGAGGTCATGCCCGAGATCGCCTTGTTGGAGAGCTGTCCCTGGGCCCATACGCCGCCGAGGGTATCGATGAAGGCGCGCATCTGGCTGGCCATGTTGCCAAAGCGCGTCGGAGCCGAGATCAGGTAGACGTCGGCCCAGGCCATGTCTTCGGCGGTCGCCGTGGCAATACCCGCGGTGGCTTCGGCGTGCGCACGCCACGGATCAACCCCGGCCACCACGCTGGCCGGCGCGGTTTCCGGCACCTTCAGGAGGCGCACTTCGGCCCCGGCGGCGCGCGCCGACGCGGCGGCGATTTCGGCCATCTCGTAGTTGGTGCCATAGGCCGAGTAGTAGACGACTGCCAGCTTGACGCTCATGTTGTTTCCTTTTTTATCAATATGATGCCAGGTGTTTCTCGTGTTTTACCTTGCGACGGTGGCCGGCCTGCGACAGCTGCCCTTGCCACCCGCCGACTTCTCCGGGATACCGCCGCTGCGCGAATCGGCCGATGCGGCAGGCCGTCGCCGCCGCGCCGCCCGGGAGGCTCCCGCCGTCGGAAACAAGCATGGTATCGACAGCATTGGACATGATAAATACGACATTTCAACAGCGACAATCCCGTTTTCGGGATAATCCCCGCGCATGACGCCGCTTCCCCTGCACGCCAACGACCTGATCCTGTTCGCCCGCATCGTGGAGGCCGGCAGCTTCGTCGGCGCGGCCGAGACCACGGGCCTGCCCAAGGCCACGCTGTCGCGGCGGCTTGCGCATCTGGAAGACGCCCTGGGCGAACGTCTTTTGCAGCGCAGCACGCGCCGGCTGGTGCTGACCGAGTTCGGCGAGCGCATGCTCGAACACGCGCGACGCCTGAGCGAAGAGGCGCAGGCGGCCAGCGTTTTCGCCCAGCATCGGCGCGACGAACCGCAGGGCGTCCTGCGCGTCTCGCTGCCGCCCGAGTTCCGCGAACTATCGATCGTGGAGATCATCAGCGGCTACGTCCGCGCCTTTCCCGCCGTGCGGCTGGATCTGGACCTTTCGTCCCGGCGCGTGGACCTCATCGCCGAGCGCTACGACATCGCGGTGCGCGCCGCCGAGCGGCTTCCGGACGACAGCACCCTGGTGGCCCGCCCGATCAGCGTCCTGCGCAGCGGCCTCTACGCCAGCCCCGACTACCTTCGCCATCATCCGCCCATCACTACACCCGATAACCTGCACGACCACACCGGGCTGATGCTGGCCAGCGCAGGCGGCGAGCGCCAGGCCTGGCGGCTGACCCATGCGGACAGACGCTGGAACGGCCTGCCCCGCCACACCCTCAGCGCCAACTCGCTGGGTCTGCAGCAGGCGCTGGCCGAGGAAGGTTTGGGTATCGTGGCGCTGGGCGAACGCTTCGCCCGCGAGCGCCTGCAGGCCGGGCACCTGGTGCGCGTACTGCCCGACTGGTCGGCCCCATCAACGACCGTCTGGTGCGTGACGCCCGGCCGCCACCTCCTGCCCCGCCGCACCCTCGCCTTCATCGAACACCTGCGCGCGGTGCTGGGGAAAGCCGACTGAGGGTTTGCTTGGCGGTGCCGCCGCTGCGACGCCGGCCCGGCCTGCCGCCTAGCCCTCTGCCGCCAGCCGGGCCAGCCATTGGCGCGGGGATACGCCAAGCTTGGCCGCAAACGCCCGCGACAGGCCGGAGGAGCTGGCGTAACCGAGTTCGGCCGCCAGCCGCTTGATCGAATCGCCCTCACGCAGGCGCGCCTGCACCAGGACCATGCGCCAGTCCGCCAGGTAATCGATCGGGGTCTGGCCCACCGCTTCGCGGAAGGCCGCGGCAAACGCGGTGCGTGACATGCCGGCGCGCTCCGCCAGCCGCTCCAGCGTCCAGGGCTCGCCGGGCGCATCGTGCATGGCGGTCAGCGCACGGGCCAGGCGCACATCCGACATCCCGCAGATGAAGCCCGAGCGCACGCCCGCCTCCTGCGGGTGATCCAGCAGCCAGCGCAGCAGCTGGATGAGGACCACCTCGAACAGCCGATCGACCAGAAAGCGGTGCCCGCAGCGCACCCGATCCGCCTCGGAGAACAGCAGCTCCAGCGCCAGATCGAGGCCGGCGACGCGCGCCAGCGGCAGCACCACCAGCGGCGGCAGCGCGCGCACGAGGGGACTGCCGACCCCGCCTTCGAAGTCCAGCCTGGCGCAGGTCAGGTCGGAGCCTTCCGCCGGCGGATTGTGGAAGCGATGGGTCAGCGGCCGGGGATAGAACAGCAGCGTCGGCTCGTCCAGGCGCAGCTGCCCGGGCACCTCGTGCGCGTGCGGATGGCTGACTTCCAGCCTGCCGCGCCGCAGGACGTGCAGGTATCCGTGCCCGTGGCTGGCGTCGAAGTGGCTGATTCCACACAGCATTCCCGAGTGGTGCAGGTGCGCCTGCACCCGGAAGCGCTGCAGGATGCCGGACAATCGATCGATGGAGGGCGGCGCGCTCATCGTACTAATTGATATGTCTTGTGCACGAACGGAACCCAATCGTACCACCGAGCGGCCTACAGTTTCTCTCGCCACCCACCCCCAAAAGGAGCACCCGATGACACCCCTGAACACCGCCCTCGCCCTGGCGCTTGTCGCCAGCGGTTTTGCCACCTCGGCCATGAGCCACGAAGCCGCCCACCACGGCGGCCTTGCCTCCGAGCCGGCCGAGGCCGTGCGCGCGCCTTTCGACATCGTCCACACCAAAATCACCACGCAAGGCAACGTGGCGACCTTCCACATGGCCGTGTCCGGAAACGCCGGCGAATCCCGCCCCAGCGCATCCGGCAAGCTTGCCGGCAGCACGGTGTTTTCCTACGTGTGGCCAACGACCCTCGATTCCGCCCTGGTCGGGTTTGAGCCCAAGGCCGGCATCCTCGCCTTTGCGGTGACCGCGCATCCGGACTTCGACGACACGCCGCTGTTCGACGAGAACGGCGACGGCAATCTCGACAACGACGGCAACCTCTGGCATTCGCACTGGGTCGTACTGCAGCCCGATGACGCCTGCGGAGCCGGCGCGCTCAAGGTCGTGGACATTCCGGAAGGCAGCAAGCCGCGCCTGCCCAAAACCTGGCCAGGCCTTCCGATCCTGATCGACAGCCCGGGCTGGAGCCCGACGTTCCAGCAGGGTTCGGTCGAGGTCCGGGTGCCGTTCGACGATATCGGCGCGGTCGAGGCCGCGACGTTCGACGGCGTCACCGCCGCGCTGCGCGTCAATGCCAGCGTGCACAACCCGCTGCTGTGCGTGGTCGACGTCTTCAAGGTGGCCTCGGGCGACCTGTCGCTGCCCGCCGCGGTCAACCAATAGGGAACCTCGAAAAATCGACGTCATTCCGGCGAAAGCCGGAATGACGCGAATCGGGAGTTTTTCGAAGCACCAGTGGGCTTCTTCCGGGATGACGGCAGGCAGATTTTCGAGCAGTGGGCTGATACCCGGCACCCTTCAGGAAAAACTCCACCTGCCCCCTCCGGGGAATGGACGGGCCGGCGCGCGTGGGCTAGCCTCCCGGGACGGGGGAGCTCATTTGCCGCTTGCGGAGGTATTTACCATGGTCCCGATTCTTTCGTCCCGGCTGCCGCCGCGCAGCATTTTCACCCGCTTTTTCCCCATTCTGCTCTGCGCCCTGCTGCTCGCCGCGCTTCCGGCCGTGGCCCGCGCCGAAGCGCCCTACGTTCCGATCCAGCCGGGCCACAGCGCGATGTGGTTCGACCCGGCGCGCGGCGGCGAGGGCTGGATCGTCGGGATTTTGTCCGACGAGGCCGCGGCGCTGTACTGGTTCACCTTCGACGACGAGGGCGAGCCGCGCTGGCTGGAAGGCGTGGGCCGCATCGTGCGCGATCCGGGCGGCGATTCCATCGTGTTTTCCGAACTGATCGCCCCGCGCGGCGGGCGCTTCGGCCCGGACTTCGATCCGGCGCAGGTGGTGCGCGAGGTGAAGGGCAGCGCGGTGATTTCGTTTTCCGACTGCCAGCACGGCCGGGTGGCGTTTTCCGCCTTCGGCAAGAGCGGCGATTTCCCGCTGACCCGGCTGACGCGCACGATGGCCGCGGGCTGCGCGCCGATCCACGGCACGCCGGGCGAGCCGGTGCGCGCCGAGGCGGGCCAGAGCGGCGGCTGGTACGACCCGGCCTACAGCGGGCAGGGCTACGTGCTGACCTGGCTGGCGAACGGCAGCGCGGCGCTGGGCTGGTTTACCTACGATCCGGAAGGAAACCCGTACTGGATGGTGGGCACGGGCGAGGTGGAAGACGACCGGCTGGTGTTTCCGGAACTGTATTCGGCGCGCGGCGGCCGCTTCGCGGAGGCCTTCGATCCGGCGCAGGTGGAGCACACGCTGTGGGGCCGGGTGGAGCTGTCGCTGGGCTGCGACAGCGGCGCGGCGGAATACGAGGCCACGGCCCCGGGTTTCGGCACGGGCCGGTTCGACCTCAACGTGCTGGCGCAGCTGGCGAAGCCGGCCTGTCCGTGGGTGAAGCCGACGCTGACGGATTTGTATGACATCACCCTGACCCACCTGCCGACGCCGGTGCCGCAGAATCCGCCGCCCGGCACCAGCAGCGGCAACCTCATCGCCGTGCATGGCGTGGCCAACGACGGCACCGTGGTGGGGACCCGGAAGGTGAATCAGGGCGTGTCGGTGGGCTACAGGCCGGTGCGTCTGCGGCCTGGTGAAACGGACTGGCAGGATGTGTACTCGATGTTCGTCGATGGCCTGGTCTTCGTATCCGAAGATGGCGAGCAGATGCTGATCGACCGAAAAACGGGGGGGGCTGCCTTTATCCGGGGTGGTGTGATCGTGCCGATGCCGGGCCTGGAGAGCCCGGGGCAAACCGGGATCGTCCGTCCATCGACCGATTTTTCCCATGCGGTGATGCAGGTGGCGGCACCCTCGCCATCGGGCGGTACGATTCGGAAATCATGGATCTGGAGCGAAGCCCAAGGCATGCGGGAATTGCCGACGACGGACGAGATGCCGGGCGCCACTGCGCGATGCGTATCGAACGATGGCAGTCTGGTGGTCGGATCGAATAGCGGGATTTCTTGGCCAGGCGCCCCTGCATGGGCTGTGCGGTGGCAGGAGGAAGGCGATCCCCGTTATCTTTTTGACGCGGAAGGGGTGCCGCTTGCAAACATAAGTGCGTGCAGCGGCGATGCTCGCATCATATATGGAACCTTGCCGGTAGAGACGGATGAAGATGGCACGGTGTACGGTTTGCCTGGTTTCATTGGTGGAAATGGCATCAGTGGCGTTCTTGGGATCATCTCACCCAGTGAGGAAAGGCCGTTTGGCTGGCAGCACGTGGCCAATCATGTTTCTTCGGATGGCACGTTTGCGGGAGGGGCTTACCGTTCTCCCGAGATGATCGGAAGCCTGCCAAATGGCGGCTCGGCATGGGGTGCCTACCTCTGGACACAGGATACCGGCCCCGTGCTGTTGACCGAGGTGCTGGAGGATCTGGGGCTGGCACCTGAATGGCCGTCGATGTGGATTACTGCGATGTCACCCAGTGGAGAGTATCTGGTGGTGACGACGGGCGAGATTTTCCAGCGTTCTGATATCGGCACGCCCTCTACGATGCGTTCGGCACTCATTCGACTGGTGAAGAAGTAGACGGGCGGGGCATTGTGATTTCCCTGTCCGATTCCTTGAGGGAGCACCGCAACACTTTCCCGGCCCTGTCGCAGAGTTGTTCCGGACAGCCGCCTGCACGGGCATGATGGAGCAGGAAACTTGCGGAGCAGGACTCCAGCGCTTCCACCGGCATCGGCAGCAAGCGGGCTGCCGGTGCCCTACTTCACCGTCTCCGACTCCGCGTGGCGCCGGGCCAGGGTATTGCGCGCCTCGTCCAGCGAGAGGCCGGCGGCGCGCAGCAGCGCGATGAGGTGATACAGCAGGTCGGCGGCCTCGTTGCGCAGCTCGTTGGCGTCGCCCGTGGCGGCCGCAAGCGCGGTTTCCACCCCCTCCTCGCCCACTTTCTGCGCGATGCGCTTGATCCCGGCTTCGAACAGGCGGGTGGTGTAGCTGCCTTCCGGCAGTTCGCGCTGGCGCTTTGCGATGAAGGCGTCGAGCGCGCCGAGGAAATCTTCGGGCGCAGCGGCAAAACAGCTCGTCCGGCCCAGATGGCAGGTCGGGCCATCGGCTTCGGCCTGGATCAGCAGGGTGTCGCCATCGCAATCGGCTTCGATCGCCCGCAGGTGGAGGAAGTGGCCGGAGCTTTCGCCCTTGGTCCAAAGCCGCCCCTTGCTGCGGCTGAAGAAGGTCACCCGCGCGGTGGCCAGGGTGATCTCCAGCGCCTCGCGGCTCATGTAGCCCAGCATCAGCACCCGGCGGCTGGCGGCGCCCTGCACGATGGCGGGAATCAGGCCAGCCTGCTTGTCCCAATCCAGCGCGGATGGATCGAACGAAACGGAACCCTCAGACGACATTGCGCACCTCCACGCCGGCCTCGGACAGCCGCTTCTTGAGTTCGGGAATGGCCACCGCACCGGAATGGAACACGCTGGCCGCCAGCGCGCCATCCACATCCGCCTGCGTGAACACCTCGATGAAGTGCGTGATCGCGCCGGCACCGCCCGATGCCACCAGCGGCGCGCGGCACAGCGCGCGCGCGGCGCTGAGCTGCTCGATGTCGTAGCCCCCGCGCACGCCGTCCGAGCCCATGCAGTTGAGTACGATCTCGCCGGCACCGCGCTGCTGCGCCTCGACGATCCAGTCGAGCGTGCGGCGCGCGTGGGTGCGGGTGGCATCGGGATCTCCAGTGTGGCTGCGCACCCGCCATTGGCCGTCGTCATCGCGCAGGCTGTCGATGCCGACCACGACGCACTGCACGCCGAAGGCTTCGGCCAGTTCGGTGATGAGCTCCGGGCGCTCCAGCGCCGGGGTGTTGATGGAAATCTTGTCGGCCCCGGCGTGCAGCACGGCGCGCGCGTCCGCGACCGAGCGGATGCCGCCGGCCACGCAGAACGGAATGTCGATCAGCCGCGCCACACGCTCGATCCAGGCCCGGTCCACGCTGCGGCCCTGCGGACTGGCGGTGATGTCGTAGAACACCAGTTCGTCCGCGCCCTCGTCGCGATAGCGCACCGCCAGTTCCTCGATGCCGCCCATGTCGACGTGATCGCGGAAGCGCACGCCCTTGACCACGCGCCCCTCGCGCACGTCCAGGCACGGAATGATCCTTCGGCTCAACATGCGAGGGCATCCTTGAGGTTGATCCGCGCTTCGAGCAGCGCCTTGCCGAGGATTGCTCCGCCGCAGCCCACGGCGCGCGCGGCGGCGATATCGGCCGCGTCACGCACGCCGCCGGAGGCCTGCACCGCGACGTCTGGAACACGTGATACCAGATGCGCATACAGCTCGAGATTCGGCCCGGCCAGCATGCCGTCGCGGCCGATGTCGGTACACAGCAGGTGCGCGAGGCCGGCACCGGCGTAAAACACGGCCAGCTCGTCCAGGCTGCGCCCGGAGCTTTCCGTCCAGCCGTGCAGGGGCAAACGCCAGGCGGCGTCGATGAAGCGGGTATCGAGCGCCACGGTGATGCGCTCGCTGCCGAAGCGCGCGACCCAGCCCGCCACGGTATCCGGCTCGCGCACCGCGAGGCTGCCGATCACCACGCGCGCGGCGCCGGCATCGAGCACCCGCAGCACGTCATCGGCGCTGCGGATGCCGCCGCCGGTCTGCACCTTCAGCGAGGTGCTGCGGGCGATTTCGCCCAGCAGCGGCGCAAGCGTGTAGCCGCCCTCGCGCGCGGCGTCCAGATCGACCAGATGCAGCCACTGCGCACCCTCGGCGGCGTAGCCCCGCGCCTGCTCCAGCGGCGTCGCCGGGTACGTGGTCTGCTGCGCGTAGTCGCCCTGCTTCAGGCGCACCACCGCGCCATCGCGCACGTCGATGGCGGGATAGGGGGTGAAGCGGGGATTGGGGATTGGCGATTGGGGATTCGTGAGAGCGGGGTTTTGGGTGCTCATGCGCAGCCGCTCCTGATGAAGTTTTCCAGCAGCCGCGCGCCGGTGGTGCCGGAGCGTTCGGGATGAAATTGTGCGCCGGCCACGTTGCCGCGCTGCACCAGCGCCGCGAACGGCACGCCGTGCGCGCTGGATGCCACACAGTCCTCGGTGACGGGCGCGGCATAGCTGTGCACGAAATAGCACTGCGCGCCCGCCTCGATGCCTGCCAGAAGCGCGCTGTCGCGGCGGATCACGAGACGGTTCCAGCCCATGTGCGGGATGCGCACGCCGGGCGCTTCGGGGAGCTTCGCGACGCGGCCTTGCAGCAGGCCCAGCGTTTCCACCCCGCCCTCTTCGGACGACTCGAACAGCAGCTGCATCCCGAGGCAGATGCCGAGCAGCGGCTGCTGCAGCGTGCGCAGCGTTTCGACCAGGCCCAGCTCGCGCAGTCTCGCCATCGCCACGTCGGCCGCGCCCACGCCGGGCAGGATGACCCGCGCGCTGGCGCGGATCGCCTCGGCGTCGGCGGTCACGACGGCATTCACCCCGAGCCGATCCAGCGCATAGCGCACCGACCCGATATTGGCTCCGCCCGAGTCCACCAGCGCCACGCGCATCACAGCGCCCCCTTGGTGCTGGGCAACTCGCGCCCTTCGCGCCGGATCGCCTGGCGCAGGGCGCGGGCGAAGGCCTTGAAGCAGGCTTCGACCATGTGGTGCGCGTTCTCGCCGCGCACCGCGAGATGGAGGTTCAGGCCGGCGGACTCGCACAGCGACGCGAAGAAGTGCGGCACCAGCTCGGTCGGAAGATCCCCGACCCTTTCGCGCGGGAACGCGCCGTCGAAGACGAAATGCGGGCGGCCGGAGAAATCCAGCGCGGCGCGCGCGAGGCTCTCGTCCATCGGCAGCACGATGCCGCCGCGCAGCGGATCGACTTCGCCGCCGCCCTCGCCGGCCTGTTCGGCGGCGGCACCGTAGCGGCCGATGCCGCGCTTGTCGCCGATCGCCTGGCGCAGCGCGGCACCGAGCGCGAGCGCGCTGTCCTCGACGCTATGGTGCTCGTCGACGTGCAGATCGCCCTCGCAGCGCAGCGCAAGGCAAAACCCGCCGTGCTTGCCGATCTGGTCGAGCATGTGGTCGAAAAATCCCAGTCCGGTGGAGATCTCGTCGGACGCGACGCGGTCCAGGTCCAGCGCCACGCGAATCCGGGTTTCCTTCGTCGTGCGCGTGACCACGGCCACGCGCGGCGCGTCCACCAGCGCGTGCGCGATGGACTCCCAGGTTTCCAGCCCCGGGCCGAGCCTGAAGCCGCGAACGCCCAGGTTGGCCGCAAACGCGATGTCGGTATCGCGGTCGCCCACCATCGCCGAACCCGCCAGATCGATGGATCGATCGCGCAGGTAGTGCAGCGCCAGATCGATGCCCGGCTTGCGCGTGGGTCGGTTTTCGTGCGGCAGGCTTTCGTCGATCAGCACTTCGCGAAAGCCGATTCCCTGCGAGGAAAACACCTGCATCATCAATTCATGCGGGCCGATGAAATCCTCGCGCGGAAAGCTCGCGGTACCCAGGCCGTCCTGGTTGGTGACCATGACGAACTCGAACCCGGCGTCGCGCAGCCTGAGCATCGCCGGAATCACGCCGGGAACGAAGCGCAGCTTGTCGTAGGCATCGATCTGGCAATCCTCCGGCTCCTCGATCAGGGTGCCGTCGCGGTCGACGAAGAGGATGCGGGTCATGCGGCGACCTCCATATCGGTGAGTGCGGCGATCACGGCGTCGTTTTCCTGGCGTGTTCCGATGCTGATGCGCAGCGCATCGCCGAGCTGCGGCGCGCCGCGCTGGTCGCGCACCACCACGCCGGCGGCAAGCAGGCGCTCGAACGCAAGCTGTGCATCATCAAAACGCGCCAGCAGGAAGTTGCCCTGCGAGGCATACACCCGGCGCACGCCGGGCAAGGCGGCCAGCCGCGCAGACAGCCGCTCGCGCTCGGCGCGCAGCTGCGCAATGCGTTCGCGCGTGCGGGCCAGCGGTGCGGGCTGCAGCGCCGCCAGCGCCAGATCGACGCTGGGCGTGGGCAAGGGATACGGTGCCTGGCAGTTGCGCAGCACCGCGATCAGCTCGGGCGCGGCGATCAGGGTGCCGATGCGCGCGGCGGCCAGCGCGTGGGCTTTCGACAGCGTGCGCAGCACGGCGAGGTTCGGATGCGCGGCCAGCAGCGTCGTGGCGGAAGGCACCTCGGAAAACTCGCCATAGGCCTCGTCCACGACCACCACGGCCCTGCCGGCAAGGCGCGAGGCGAGTGCGGCGATATCGGCCAACGCGATGGCTTCACCGGTCGGGTTGCCGGGCGAGCACAGAAACACCAGGTGCGCGCCCCGCGCTTCGGCGGCATCGCCGATGGCGGCAAGATCAGGCGAAAATCCGTCCGGCCCATCGACCAGCGGCACATCCACCAGCGGCGCATCCTGCAGGCGCGCGCTGACCGCATACATGCCGAACACGGGCGAGGACACCACCACGGCATCGGCCCGCGGGCGACACAGGGCGCGCACCAGGAGGTCGATGGCTTCGTCGCTGCCGCGCCCGATCAGGAGACGCTCGGGCGCGACGCCGTACAGCGCCGCCAGCGCCTGCCGCAGCGGCTCGGGCTGGGGCGCGGGATAGCGGTTGCTGCGGCCATCCGCATCCATCGGGTTGGGCCAGGGATTTTCGTTGGCGTTGAGCCAGATCGTCCCGCTGACACCGGCCCTGCGTGCGGAACCGTAGCCGGCGAAGGCGCGCAGGTCCGGGCGCACCAGATCGAGCAGGCTCACGGTGCACCTCCGATCCGGGCCAGGCGTCGCGACACCGCCTGCGCGTGCGCTTCGAGCCGCTCGGCCCGCGCCAGCGTCACGGCGTCCGGGCCGATGGCCCGCAGCCCCTCCGCGCTGACTTCCTGCACCGTGATCGCCTTCTGGAAGCTCGCCACCGAGACGCCGCTCCATGCGCTCGCCGCGCCGTAGGTCGGCAGGACGTGGTTGGTACCGCTGCAATAGTCGCCCAGCGCCTCGGGCGCGTAATCGCCCAGGAAGATCGAACCGGCGCTCGTCACCGCATCGAGCCAGCGGCGCGGCTCGCGCACTGACAGGATCAGGTGCTCGGGCGCGTAGGCGTTGGAGATGTCGATGGCCTGCGCGATATCGGCAACCTGGACCAATCGCGCATGGGCGAGCGAACGATCCACGATGTCGCGGCGCGGCAGCACGGCGGCCTGTCGCGCGATCTGCGCGGTGACCTCGCGGAGCAACGCCGGGCTGTCCGACACCAGAATCGCCTGCGAATCCGGGCCGTGCTCGGCCTGCGACAGCAGATCTGCCGCAACGAATTCGGCATTGGCACCGCCATCGGCGATGACGAACACTTCCGATGGCCCGGCGGGCATGTCGATGGCGGCACCGTTCGGGTCATTGGCAACCTGGCGCTTGGCCTCGGTGACGTAGCCGTTGCCCGGGCCGAACAGCTTGTCGCAGCGCGGCACCGCGCCCGCTCCTTGAGCCATCGCCGCGATGGCCTGCACCCCGCCGAGGCGGAACACCCGGGTGATGCCGCAGGCCTCGGCCGCCACCAGGACGGCTGGATCGACCGTGCCGTCGGCGCGCGGCGGCGTGCACAAGATGACTTCCGGACAGCCGGCCAATGCGGCGGGCACGCCCAGCATCAGCGCGGTCGAAGGCAGCGGCGCGGAACCGGCCGGCACGTACAGGCCAACCCGCCGGATCGGCCGCAGCACGCGCTCGCAGCGCACCCCCGGCGCGGTGTCCATGGCATAGGGCGCGGTCATGCCGGCGGCGTGGAAGCGCTCGATGCGCGCCTTGGCGGCGAAAATGGCCGCGCGCAGCGGCTCGGACACCTCGCGGCGCGCGCGCTCGAACGCCTCGGGCGAGACGCGAAAATCTTCCAGCTCGCAGCCATCGAAGCGCACGGTCAGCTCGCGCAGCGCGGCCTCGCCGTCGTCTCGCACCCGCGCGATCAGCGCCGCCACGGCCTCACGCAGCGCGGCGTCGTCGGCCAGCGCCGGGCGCTGCAGCAGCGCGCTGCGCGCGCTCTCGGAAAGTGCATTCCAGTCGGAGACGAAAAGGTTCATCGCGTCAGGCCAGCATCTGTTCGACCGGAAGGACCAGCATCGCGCGCGCACCGGCGCGCTTGAGGTCCTCCAGATGTTGCCAGGTGATTTCGCCATCGCAGACCGCCTGCAGGGCCACGGCATCGTCGCGGCCTTCCAGCGCGCTGACCGTGGGCAGTGCGCCGCCGGGCAGGAGGGCGGTGACGGCGGGCAGCACCTCGCGATCGGCCTGCAGCAGCAGCAGCCGCGCATCGCGCACCTTGAGCACGCCGTCCAGGCGCCGCAGCAGGAGGTCGGCCAGGGCGATACGCTCGTCCACGAACGCGGTGGAAGGGCCGACCAGCACCGCCTCGCTCTCGAAAATCACCGCCACCTCGCGCAGCTGGTTGGCGGCCAGCGTGGCACCGGACGACACCAGGTCGCAGATCGCCTCGGCCTTGCCCAGGCGCGGCGCGATCTCGACCGAACCCGACAGCGTGACGACCTCGGCCTCGACGCCGTTCTTCTCCAGCCAGTCGGCCAAGAGGTTCGGGTAGGACGTTGCGATGCGCAGCCCGGCCAGCGTTTGCGGACCGTTCCACGCCTGCTCCTGCGGCAGCGCGATGGATAGCCGGCACTGGCCGAAACCCAGCGCGCGCAGTTCGGCAAAGGCCGGCACGCGGCCGGCGCGAAGTTCGCCCAGGCGCAGCTCCTCCAGCACGTTGCGACCGACGAATCCCAGGTCGCAGGTGCCCTCGGCGATGAGGCCGGGGATGTCGTCGTCGCGCACCAGCAAAAGATCGATGGGCAGGGTTTCGCCGAAGCAGAACAGGCGGTCGCGGCTTTCGCGGAAGGAAAGCCCGGAGCGCGTCAGCAGTTCGCGGCCCGGCTGCGAAAGGCGGCCGGATTTCTGCGTCGCGATACGCAGTCGGTCACGTGGTTTCATGGGGGAAGCCGAACGGGGAAAGCGGAAATCAGGCGGTGCGGGCGGTGCGGGCGAAGCCTGGATGTCGATGCAGGCCCAGCGCCTCGGCGGCATGCAGGTAGCCGCCCGCGCCGTGGGTAAGGCTGCGCGCCACCCTTCCCACCGTGGTCACGCTGACCCCGGTGCGCTCGTGGATTTCGCGGTAGGGCACCCCTTCCAGCAGCGGTGCCACCACCTGCCAGCGGTCCGCCATCGCCTCGATCTCGGCCGGCGTGCACAGATCGGTGAGCAGCGCCCGCATCTGGCTGCGGTCCTGCATCGCCAGCAGCGCATCGGCGAGGCGATCGAGCGCGGCGCGGCGTTCGCGGGGAGAGCGGGCGGGAGGACGTTTCACGGAATCGATTGAGCCAATGTAATAGCGCGTTGTTACATTAAATCACGGAACGATCGCGCCGACAAGCTCCCTGCTCGCCTCGGGTCGCGTGGTGACACCCAGTGAACGCACCGACCCGGCGGGCGGGCAGTCTCAGGCCAGCTCGACGCACTCGCGCAGCGCAGCGTCCAGCGCCGCGCACTGCGCGGCGCTGAGCGGCCGGTTGCCGGCGTCGCTCAGCTCGAAAAAATCCTCCACGCGCTCGCCGAAGGTGGCGATGCGCGCGTCATGCACGCGGATGCGGTGGGCGTGGAGGATCGCGGCCACCTGCGCGAGGAGGCCGGAACGATCGTTGCAGACCAGGGTGAGCTGGGTGCGCCCGCCGGTTTCGGAAAACTCGATCTGCACCGGCACGCGGAAATGCCGCAGCCGGCGCGGCAGCGCACGCCGCGCCGGCGGTCGACCCGGGCCGGGAACGCGCAGGCTTTCGCGCAGGGCCTGGGCCACGGCCGCGGCGCGCTGCGGAGCCGCCATGCCATCGAAAGCGGTTTCGGCCTCCAGCACCTGGAAGGTGTCGAGGGTCATGCCGCCGAGCGAGGTGACGATGCGCGCATCGACGATGGACAGCCCGAGCCGGTCGAGCGTGGTCGCGGCGCTGGCGAAGAGCCCGTCGCGGTCGGGCGAGTATACGAATACCTCCATCGCGCCGACCCGCGCGTGCGGGCGCACGAGGACCACGGGCAGCCCGTCGCGGCCGACCTCGACGATACCGTGCGTCTGCCAGGCGATCTGTTCGGGGCGGTAGCGCAGGAAACTGTCGTCGGGAAAATCCGCCCACAGCGCATCGATCGCGGCCTCGTCCAGCCCTTCGGCCAGAAGGCGCGCGCGCGCCGCCTCGCGCACCTCGGCGACGCGCTCGGCGATGTGCGCGCGCTGTGCCAGCCCGCGCCGCAGCGCAAACCGCGTGGCCGCATGCAGGTCGGCCATCAGCCGGTCCTTCCAGGTGTTCCACAGCTTCGGGCTGGTGCCGGCAATGTCGGCCACGGTCAGGAGGTAGAGGTAATCCAGGCGCTCGCGCTCGCCCACTTCGCGCGCAAACGCGGCCACCACCTCCGGATCGGAAATGTCCTTGCGCTGGGCGGTGGTCGACATGATCAGGTGCTGGCGCACCAGCCAGGCCACGAGGTCGGTATCGGAAGAAGAGAGCCCGTGCGCCTCGCAGAACGCCCGGGCATCGGCCTCGCCCAGTTCGGAGTGATCGCCGCCGCGGCCCTTGGCGATGTCGTGGAACAGCCCGGCCAGCACCAGCAGCTCGGGTTTGCGAAGCTGCTGCCACAGCTCGTGTCCCAGCGCGAAGCGCTCGATGGACTCGGGGCGCGAAAACCCTTCGATGTTGCGCAGCACCGCCAGCGTGTGCTCGTCCACGGTGTAGGCGTGGAACAGGTCGTACTGCATGCGCCCGGTCACGCGGCCGAAGGCCGGCAGATAGCGGCCCAGCACGCCGAGGCGCGCCATGCGTTCGAGCGTGGGCACCGCCTGGCGATCGCGCACCAGGCCGAGGAACAGCGCCCTCACCTCTTCGCTGGCGCGGAACGCATCGTCGATGCACTCCAGCGACTCGCCCAGCGCGCGCGCCGTGGCCGAGTGCAGGGTGGCAAGTTCGGGATGCTGCTGCCAGACGCGGAACAGGCGCAGGATGGTGATCGGCCGGCGCTGCAGCAGGGCGGCATCGCGCAGCGCCAGGCTCTGGCCGATGCACACGAAATCGGCGTCGATGCCCACCGGCGCTTCGGTCTCGCGCAGGCTCTCGTCGAAGCGCTGCAGCAGCCGGTCGCCCAGGCGGGTGACCAGGGCGGCGCTGCGGAAGAAGCCCTGCATCATCTGCTCCACCGCGAGGTTTTCGCTGTGTTCGTCGTGCAGGCCCAGGCGCGAGGCCAGGATCTTCTGGTAGTCGAACAGCAGGCGCTCCTCGCGCCTTCCCGAAACCAGGTGCAGCCCGTAGCGCAGCCGCGACAGCGCGCGGCGGTGGGTGTCGAGCACGCGGAACTCATCCGCCCCCAGCACGCCCAGAGGCACCAGGTCCTCCAGCCCGCGCACGCCGAACAGGCGCTTGGCCAACCAGCCCAGCGCGTGAATGTCGCGCAGCCCCCCCGGGCCGTCCTTGATGTTGGGTTCGAGGTTGTAGGCGGTGTCGTTGAAACGCGCGTGGCGGCCGCGCCACTCGGCGCGCTTGGCTTCAAGGAAGGATTCGGCCGGCCAGAGGTCCGGCGCGCGCATCGCCACCAGAAGGCGCGTCAGCGCGGCGCTGTCGCCCACCAGCGGGCGGGCTTCGAGAATCGCCGTGGCCACTGTGACATCAGCACGCGCGGCCTCCACGCACTGCGCCACGCTGCGCACCGCGTGACCGGGCGCAAGGCCGATATCCCACAGGAGGGCAAACCAGCGTTCGATCGCCTCGCGCTGGTCGCGCTGGCTTTCCGCCTCGGCCAGCACCAGCAGGTCCACATCGGAACAGGGAAACAGTTCGCCGCGCCCGTAACCGCCGGTCGCCACCAGTGCCAAGCCCGGCGCACCGGCAAAACCACGCGTCCAGGCGGACACCACGATGCGATCCACGGTCTTGGCGCGGCGCGCCAGCAGGCGATCGACGTCTTCCTCGCGATCAAACGCCTCGGCAAGCCGCCGCGCGTTGTCTTCCAAGGCATGACGCGCAGCCTGCTTCCAGGCCTCGGCATCGCCGTCGTCGGGAAACTCCGGCTCCGGCGCGGCCTGGCTCATGCGTCGTTGTCGTCGCCGGGGATGCGGGTGAGGATTTCGAAGCCGTCGTCGGTGACCGCGACGGTGTGTTCCCACTGGGCCGAGAGCGAGCGGTCCTTGGTGACCACGGTCCAGCCGTCCGGCAGGAGGCGCGAGTGGCGCGCGCCGGCGTTGATCATCGGCTCGATGGTGAACACCATGCCCTTCTTCAGCACCGGCCCGGTGCCGGCCTGGCCGTAATGCAGCACCTGGGGCTCGTCGTGGTAGACCTGCCCGATGCCGTGGCCGCAGTACTCGCGCACGACCGAGAAGCGCTCGGATTCGGCGTAGCTCTGGATCGCGTGGCCGATGTCGCCCAGGTGCGCGCCCGGGCGCACCGCGCGGATGCCGCGGAACATGGCCTCGCGGGTCACGTCCACCAGGCGCTGGGCCAGCACCGAGGGTTTGCCGACGATGTACATGCGGCTGGTGTCGCCGTGCCAGCCGTCCTTGATGACGGTCACGTCGATGTTGAGGATGTCGCCGTCCTTGAGCAGCTTGCCTTCGCTCGGGATGCCGTGGCAGATCACGTTGTTGATCGAGGTGCAGGTGGCCGCCGGGAACGGGATGCGCCCGTGCCCGCCGCCGTAGCCGATGTTGGCCGGGATCGCCTTCTGCACGTTGACGATGTGGTCGTGGCAGATGCGGTCCAGCTCGGCGGTGCTGACGCCGGCCTTCACGTGGGGTTCGACCACGCGCAGCACTTCGGCCGCCAGGCGACCGGCCACGCGCATCTTTTCGATGTCCGCGGAGGATTTGATGGGAATGCTCATCAATCAATTATCGCGCAGCGGCCCGCGTCGGGCCAGCGCCGCGGGTGTCAGCGATAGCCTTCGGCCTGCAGGCCGAAGAGTTCGGCGTAGAGGCCACCGGCCGCCAGCAGCGATGCGTGATCGCCCTCCTCGATCACCGCCCCGTGCCGCAGCACGAGGATGCGATCGGCCATGCGTACGGTGGAAAAGCGGTGGGAAATCAGCACCGTGGTGCGCCCTTCCGAGAGCTCGCGGAAGCGCTGGAACACCTCGAACTCCGCGCGCGCGTCGAGCGCGGCGGTGGGTTCGTCCAGGATCATCACCTGGGCCTGGCGCATGTAGGCGCGCGCGATGGCGAGCTTCTGCCATTCGCCGCCGGAAAGCTCCACGCCGCTGCCGAAGCGCTTGCCCAGCATCTGTTCATAGCCGCCGGGAAGCTTCGCGATCACTGCGTCGGCCAGGCTGCGGCGCGCGGCCTCCTCGATGCGCGCGCGGTCGTCCCGCGCCTCGATCCGGCCCACGGCGATGTTGTCGGCGGCGCTGAGGTGATAGCGCACGAAGTCCTGGAAGATCACCCCGATATGCGCGCGCAACTCGTCCAGGTCGTAGTCGCGAAGATCCACGCCGTCGAGCAGGATGCGGCCCTCGTCCGGGTCGTAGAGGCGCGCCAGCAGCTTGACCAGGGTGGTCTTGCCGGCACCGTTCTCGCCCACCAGCGCAATCGATTCGCCCGCGCCGATTTCAAGCGACAGCCCGCGCACCGCCCAGCGCTCGGCACCGGGATAGCGGAAGCCCACGTTTTCGAACACGAAGCCTTCGCGGATCGGCTGCGGCATCGCGCGCGCGCCGGGGCGCGAGAGGATTTCTGGCCGAATCTCGAAGAACGAGTACAGGTCGTCGAGGAACAGCGCCTGGTTGGCGACCTGCGAAAAGCCGCTCAGCAGCCCTTCGAGCAGCGAACGCAGGCGCAGGAAGGAACCCGCCAGGAAAGTCAGGTCGCCCACGGTAAAATCGCCGCGCACCGTGCGCCAGGTCAGGTAGCCGTAGGCGGCGTAGTAGCCGCCCGTGCCCAGCAGCGAGAGCGCGCCGCCCCACAGCGCGCGGCGCGCGGCCAGGGCGCGATTGGCGCGATGGAAGGTGTCGGCCAGATGCCGGTAGCGCGCGATCAGGAAGGGTGCCAACGCGAAGATCTTCACCTCCTTGGCGGTTTCCACGCTGGCACCGGTCTGGCGCACGTAATCGAGCTCGCGCCGCTCGGGGGTCCAGTGGAAATTGAGCGCGTAGCCCTGCGCGTTGAAATGCATCTCGCCCAGGAACGCGGGCAGCAGCGCGACCAGGATCAGCCCGATCAGCCAGGGCGCGTAGGCGACAAGGCCAATACCGAAGGCGATCACGGTGACGGCATCCTGGGCCTGGCCGAAGAGCTGGCCCAGCAGCGGGCTGCGGCCCATGGTCTGGCGGCGCGCACGCTCCAGGCGATCCTGCAGGTCGGCGTCCTCGAAGTCCTCCAGATCCAGCGTCGCGGCGTGCTCCATCAGCCGCACGCTAGCGAGGTTGGCGTAGCGTTCGGACAGCACCGCATCGACGAAGCCCACGGCGCGGCCGAGCAGGTCCGAGGCCAGCGCCAGGGCGAACTCCGTGACCAGCAGCAGCACCAGATGATCCAGCGCGCCGCGGCTCCACGCTTGCCGCAGTCCATCGTGGAACTCCCCGCCGCCAAGCCCGATCACCTCGTCGATGATGAGCTTGGCGACGTAGAGCATGGCCACCGGCAGCACCGCGCGCGCGAGGCGCAGCACCACCGTGGCCAGCGTCAGCGGCGCGCTGGTTTCCCAGACCTGACGCAGGAACGGCCCCAGGTTGCGCAGCGCCGAGACGCGCTGGCGCAGGGATTGGCGCTCTGCAGCCGCGGGCTTCAACGCGCGCCGACTTCCGCCAGGCGCAGCCGCACCGTTTCACCGCTGAAGCCCAGCGCCGCGCCGACTTCCTCCAGCGTGGCGCGCTCGCGCGGAAAGAGGCGGCCGTCGGCCATGGCCACACCCACCAGGACATCCAGCCAGTGCAGCAGTTCGCTGGAACCGGCCGGGTAAAGCTCCTGGATGCGGCGCGCCTCGTGTGCCAGGTCGATCTGGCGCAGCCGCCCGCGCTCGAAGGCCGCATTGGCCAGCGCCAGACCGCCGCTGGGAAGGTCCATGTCCTTCATCACCGCGTTGACGAACTCGGCCTCGTGGCTGGTCACGATGCTGTCGGCCTTGGCGACATAGCCGATCAGCGCGAACAGCACCTCGACCGGCAGTTCGCGCTCCTTGGGCAGCTTGCCGCCGGTGAACAGTTCACCCACCGCGCTGCGCAGGTCGCGCAGGATGCCGGTGAAGCCGGCACCGGATTCCTCGGAAGCCATATTGCATTCTCCATGGTCTGGGGCAGGCCTTGCGCACCGATCCGGCCTGCCTTGCACGAAAGTGGGGTGCCCCGGCGCGCGCCGCCATCGTAAACTCCCCGGCCCCAAAAGCCACCACTCCGGCAGCCGTGACCTCCATCAAGCAGCAAGACCTGATCCAGTCCGTCGCCGACGCGCTGCAGTACATCAGCTACTACCATCCGGTCGATTTCATCAAGGCCGTCACCGCCGCCTGGGAGCGCGAGGAATCGCCGGCGGCCAAGGACGCGATGGCGCAGATCCTGATCAATTCGCGCATGTGCGCCGAAGGCCACCGCCCGATCTGCCAGGACACCGGCATCGTCACGGTGTTCCTGGAAGTGGGCATGGACGTGCGCTGGGAAGGCTTCACCGGCTCGCTGGAAGATGCGGTCAACGAGGGCGTGCGCCGCGCCTACCTCGACCCCGACAACAGGCTGCGCGCCAGCGTGCTGGCCGATCCGGCCGGCAAGCGCATCAACACGAAAGACAACACGCCCTGCGTCATCAACGTCAAGATCGTCGCCGGCGACAAACTCGACGTGATCGTGGCGGCCAAGGGCGGCGGCTCCGAGGCCAAATCGAAGTTCGCGATGCTCAATCCGTCCGACTCCATCGTCGACTGGGTGCTCAAGACCGTGCCGACCATGGGCGCCGGCTGGTGCCCGCCGGGCATGCTCGGCATCGGCATCGGCGGCACCGCCGAGAAGGCGATGCTGCTGGCCAAGGAGTCGCTGATGGAGGAAATCGACATCCAGGCGCTGATCGCGCGCGGCCCGCAGAATCGTATCGAGGAAATGCGCATCGAGCTGTTCGAGAAAGTCAACGCGCTGGGCATCGGCGCGCAGGGCCTGGGCGGGCTGACCACGGTGCTGGACGTCAAGATCAAGGACTTCCCGACCCATGCCGCCAACCTGCCGGTGGCGCTGATCCCCAACTGCGCGGCCACCCGCCACGCCCATTTCACCCTGGACGGCAGCGGCCCGGTGGCACTCGATCCGCCCTCGCTGGAAGACTGGCCCACGCTCACCTACAGCCCGCAGAACGCGCGCCGGGTGAACCTGGACACGATCACCCGCGAGGAAGTGCAGACCTTCAAGCCGGGCGAGGTGCTGCTGCTCAACGGCAGGATGCTCACCGGCCGCGATGCCGCCCACAAGCGCATGGTGGACATGCTCAACCGCGGCGAGCCGCTGCCGGTCGATCTGGCGGGGCGCTTCATCTACTACGTCGGCCCGGTCGATCCGGTGCGCGACGAAGTCGTCGGGCCGGCCGGCCCGACCACCGCCACCCGCATGGACAAGTTCACCGACCAGGTGCTCGGCGCTACCGGCCTGCTGGGCATGATCGGCAAGGCCGAGCGCGGCCCGGTGGCGCTGGATGCCATCCGCAAGCACCAGTCGGTGTACCTGATGGCGGTGGGTGGCGCGGCCTATCTGGTCTCCAAGGCGATCCGCGCAGCCCGCGTGGCGGGCTTCGAGGACTTGGGCATGGAGGCCATTTACGAGTTTGAAGTCAAGGACATGCCGGTCACTGTTGCAGTGGATTCTCAGGGCACGTCGGTGCACGAGACCGGCCCGCGCGAATGGCAGGCGCGGATCGCGGGGATTCCGCTGAAGATCCTGTGACGGGGTTCTCAGTCGTACCCTGTTTGGGGCATAGTGCGGCCATGAACGGACGTCGGCGGCGCTGCCGCGATGACGCCCATGCTCACTCCACACCTGCCGTGGCCGCCCGCCCTTGAGCTCCAGACACGTTTACCTCGGAAATGGTTTCGAGATCCATTTCAGCTTCGTGTCGGGCGTCCTGCGCGCGCAGGTGGAAGGCCCGCACGACAGCTTCGATGTCTCCATCGCCTACTGGAAGGCCATCGTCCAAGAACGGCTCCGCCTCGGCGCCACGCGGCTGCTGGTCGTCGAGAACCTCGCCGATAGCACGCATGCAGACGTGACCCTGAGCATGGCCGACGAACTCCTGAAGCTCGATCTCGCCGGCTGTCGGGTGGCATTCGTGGATCGCGGCGTGGACAACCGCTCGGTGCAGGAGCTCATCGCCATGCGCGCACGCGACCAGGGCATCGTCGCGACGGTATTCGGCGACGAGGGCCAAGCGATCAACTGGCTGCGGCACGGCATCGACTGAAGCGCGATCGCGCGGCGGGGTCGCTCACTCCGCCTCACCCGGCGCACCGGGCGGCAGATCCACGTTGCGCCGGAACTCGAAAATCAGCCGCGTCTCGATGTGCGCCACTTCCTCGCGCTCGGTGAACGCGCTCAAGGTGAAGCTGCGCAGGTGTTCGCTGTCGCGCACGCCAACGTGCGCGAGGAAATCATCGGCACCGGCAACGTGGTAGCAGGCCATCACCTCGGGCAGCGACAGCAGGTGCCGGTGGAAACCGTCCACCAGCGCGCGCGAATGCCGCGCCAGACGTACCGACACCATCGCCTGCAGCCCTACGCCGATGGCCTCGGGCGCGATCTCGGCGTGGTAGCCCAGCAGTACCTTCTCCTCGCGCATCCTGCGCACGCGCTCCAGCGCGGTGGAGGGCGCGATGCCGACCCGTTCGGCCAGATCCTTGTTGGGCAGCCGCGCATTCTTCCGCAGCAGGCGCAAAAGCGCGTAGTCGATTCGATCGAGCATGGTCCGATGGGCCGATAAGGAAATATCCTGCGGCACGGTGTCCCTGCGCCGAATGAGGTTCTAGCATATCCGGCAAATACCGCCAGGGAGTTCGCCATGCCCCGCTTCCAGACCACTGCCGTCCACGCCGGCCGCGACGACTTCAGCCGTCTGTGCGTGCACGCGCCGCCGATCGATCTCTCCACCACCTATCCGATTCCGGACCTGGATACCGGCAGCGCCAGCTTCGACGCGCTGATCGCCGGCGAACCCAGCGCCGCCAACCCGATCTATGCCCGGCTGCACAATCCCACGGTGGCGCGCACCGAAAGCGCCATCGCGGCGCTGGAAGGCACGCAGGCCTGCGTGGCCTACGCCTCGGGCATGGCCGCGCTTGCCGCCGTACTGATGGCGCGCAGCCGGCACGGCCGCCACGTGCTCGTGGTACGGCCGCTGTACGGCACCTCCGATCACCTCCTGGGCAGCGGCCTGTGCGGCGTGGAAGCCGAATTCATCACCGACGCCGGCCAGATCGCCGCGCGCCTGCGCCCCGACACCGCCCTGGTCGTCATCGAAACCCCGTCCAACCCGACGCTGGACCTCATCGACATCCGCGCCACGGTCGCCGCCGCCGGCGCAGTACCCGTACTGGTGGACTCCACCTTCGCCACCCCGGTGCTGCAGCGCCCGGCGGAGCTGGGCGCCACCTACGTCTGGCACAGCGCCACCAAGTTCCTCGGCGGTCACGGCGACGTGATCGCCGGCGTGGTCTGCTGCGATGAAGCCCACGCCGCCGAATTGCGCACCCTGCGCGCCACCACCGGCGCGCTGCTGCATCCCCTCGCCGCCTACCTGCTGCACCGCGGCCTGCCCACACTCACGCTACGGGTCGAGGCCGCGCAGGCCAATGCGCGGGAACTGGCGTCCCGCCTGGCCGCGCATCCGGCGGTGTCCAGGATGTTCTATCCCGGCCTGCCCGGCGCGCGCGGCGGCCACCTGGTCGGCACGCAGATGTCCGGTCCCGGCTCGCTGATGTCCTTCGACCTGCGCGGCGGCCACGACGCTGCGGCGCGCGCCATGGCGCGGGTCAAGGTGATGACCGCCGCCGTCAGTCTGGGCTCCACCGACAGCCTGATCCAGCATCCGGCCGGCCTCACCCACCGCATGGTGCCCGAAGCCGCCCGCGCCGCCGCCGGCATCACTCCGGGCCTGCTGCGCCTGTCGGTCGGCATCGAGCACGTCGAAGACCTGTGGGAAGACCTCGCGCAGGCGCTGGCCGACTGAATCGGCGCGCGTCATGGCGCTTGCACTCGCGCTGCGGGCGGCAACGGACAGCGAACGCGGCTTTTGCGAAGCGCTCGGCCGCGCGAACATGGCACCCTATCTGGCCGCGCGCGGCATCGCGTGGGAGCCGGCGCGCTTCCAGGCGAGCTGGGAAGCTTTCGAAAACCTGGTCATCGAGGCCGACGGGCACATCGCCGGGATGCTGCGCCTGACACCCGAGGCCGACGCGCTGGGCCTGCGCGATCTCCAGATTCTGCCCGCGCTGCAGCGCCGCGGCATCGGCACCTGGGCGGTGCGGCAGGCGGCACGGCTGGCGGCGGCGCGCGGCTACCGTCACCTGCGGCTGCGGGTCTACGAGGAAAATCCGGCACAGGCGCTCTATCTGCGCCTCGGGTTCCGCCTCGATTGCATCGAAGCCGGCACGACACACCTCGTGTTGACGCTGGACGCCTGAAGCATCCGGCCACCCCCCACAGCGCAAACCGGAACGGGCACCCCGCCGTGCCCGTTCCGTCTCATGCAGCGCGCCTGCGCGACCTCAGCCCGCGGCCTTGAGCTTGGCCAGCCGCAGCCAGGTATCGACCACGGTGTCGGGATTGAGCGACACCGATTCGATGCCCTCATCCATCAGCCACTCGGCAAGGTCGGGATGATCGCTCGGGCCCTGGCCGCAGATGCCCACGTACTTGCCGCGGCGCTTGGCGGTCTGGATCGCCATCGAAAAGAGTTTCTTGACCGCCGGATCGCGCTCGTCGAAAAGGTGGGCGACGATGCCCGAATCACGGTCCAGGCCCAGGGTGAGCTGGGTCAGGTCGTTGGAACCGATCGAGAAGCCGTCGAAGATGTCGAGAAACTCGTCGGCCAGGAGCGCGTTCGACGGCAACTCGCACATCATGATGACCTTGAGCCCGTTCTCGCCCTGCTTGAGGCCGTTGGCGGCGAGCGTCTCGACCACCGCCTTGCCCTCACCCAGGGTGCGCACGAAGGGAATCATGACCCAGCAGTTGGTCAGGCCCATGTCCTCGCGCACCTTCTTCACCGCGCGGCATTCCAGCGCGAAGCAGTCGCGGAACTCCGGGTGCACGTAGCGGCTGGCACCGCGGAAGCCGATCATCGGGTTTTCCTCGTGCGGCTCGTACTGCCTGCCGGCCACGAGGTTGGCGTATTCGTTGGACTTGAAGTCCGACAGCCGCACGATCACCGGGTCGGGCGCAAAGGCTGCCGTCAGGGTGGCGATGCCTTCGGCCAGGCGATCCACGTAGAACGACACCGGATCGGCATAGCCGGCGCTCATCTCGTCGATCTTCGCCTTGATGTCGGCCGGCTGCCTGTCGTACTCCAGCAGCGCGCGCGGGTGGATGCCGATCTGGCGCGCGATGATGAACTCCAGCCGCGCCAAACCGATGCCCTGATTGGGCAGCTGGGCAAAATCGAAGGCGCGCTCGGGGTTGCCGACGTTCATCATGATCTTGAGCGGTGCCGGCGGCATGTTTTCCAGATCCGCCGTGGCCACCTCGAAATCGAGCTTGCCGGCGTAGATGTGGCCGGTGTCGCCTTCGGCACAGGACACCGTGACCTCGGCACCGTCGGGAATGGTGCTCATGGCATCGCCGCAGCCCACCACCGCCGGCACGCCCAGCTCGCGCGCGATGATCGCGGCGTGGCAGGTGCGCCCGCCGCGGTTGGTGACGATCGCGGCGGCGCGCTTCATGATCGGCTCCCAGTCGGGGTCGGTCATGTCGGCCACCAGCACGTCGCCGGGCTGGAACTTCGCCATTTCATCGAGCGAGCGCACCACGCGCGCGGTGCCGGCACCGATCTTCTGGCCGATGGCGCGGCCCTGGGCCAGTACTTCGCTCTTGCCATTGAGGCTGTAGCGCTCGATCTGCGTGGCGCGGGCGCGCGACTTCACCGTTTCCGGGCGCGCCTGCACGATGAAGAGCTTGCCACTGTGCCCATCCTTGGCCCACTCGATATCCATCGGGCGACCGTAGTGCTCCTCGATGATCAGCGACTGCCGCGCCAGATCCTCGACCTCGGCATCGGTGATGGAAAAACGACGGCGCAGCTCCAGCGGCGTGTCCTCCATCTTCACCCGCTCGCCCGCCGTATCGGAATGGACCATGCGGATCTGCTTGGTGCCGATCTGACGGCGCACCACGGCCTGTTTGCCGGCACGCAGCGTGGGCTTGTAGACGTAGAACTCGTCGGGATTGACCGCGCCCTGGACCACGGTCTCGCCCAGGCCATAGCTGGCGGTGACGAACACCACGTCGCGGAAACCCGATTCGGTGTCGAGCGTGAAGAGCACGCCCGACGCACCGATGTCCGAGCGCACCATCAGCTGCACGCCGGCGGACAGGAACACGTCCTCGTGCTTGAAACCGTGGTGCACGCGGTAGGCGATGGCGCGGTCGTTGTAGAGGCTGGCGAAAACCTCCTTGACCTTGTGCACGACGTCGCCGGCACCGGTCACGTTGAGGTAGGTCTCCTGCTGGCCGGCGAAGCTCGCATCGGGCAGATCTTCCGCCGTGGCCGAGGAGCGCACCGCCACCGAGACTTCGCCGCCGCCGTTGTCGGCGCACAGCCTCGCGTAGGCCGCGCGGATGGCCGCATCCAGCGCCGGCTGCAGCGGCGCGTCGATCACCCAGCCGCGGATTTCCGCACCCGCCTTCATCAGCTCCGGCACATCCTCGACATCCAGAGCCGCCAGCCGCGCGTAGATGCGCTCGTGCAGGTGGTTGTGCGCGATGAACTCGCGGAAGGCATCCGCCGTCGTGGCAAATCCACCGGGCACCGAGACGCCCAGCCGCGCCAGGTTGCCGATCATTTCGCCAAGGGAGGAGTTCTTGCCGCCCACCTGGGCAAGGTCGGTCAGGCGCAGGTCGTGCAGCCACAGGATGTGTGAAGTCACGCGTTGGCTCCGGAACGGACGGGTAAAGCGTCGGACCCGTTATTGTGCGGGGCACAACCTGGACTGACAAGGCTTGGCAACAGGCCCGGGCGCACCCATTCCGGGGCGGATGTGATACGCGTCCCGAACCGTCGAGGCGTACCGCCGCTCCCGATACACTGCCCCCATCCGCCTTCGAGGACCCCGCATGAGCGCGCAGCGCCCCGTCTTTTTCGTCTCCGATGGCACCGGCATCACCGCCGAAACCATCGGAACCAGCCTCCTGACCCAGTTCCCCGACGTGGCGTTCGCCACCCAGCGCCTGCCGTTCATCGATACCGAGTCCAAGGCGCGCCAGGCGGCGCAGCGCGTGCGCGAAACCGGCGAGCGCATCGGATTGCGCCCGATCATCGTCAACACCGTGGTGGACAGCGCCATCTCCGCCGCGCTCGCCGAAAGCGGGGCGCTGATGATGGATGTGTTCGCGCCCTTCATCCTGCCGCTGGAAACGGAGCTGGGTTCCATGCGCCGACCCTCGGTGGGGCGCGCCCACAGCATGACCGATTACGACAAGTACGAGACCCGCATCAACGCCACCAACTATGCGCTCAGCCACGACGATGGCGTGGCCCCGCACTACGAAGAGGCCGACGTGATCCTCGTGGGCGTTTCGCGCTCGGGCAAGACGCCAACCTGCCTGTACCTGGCGCTGCACTTCGGCGTCAGCGCCGCCAACTACCCGCTGACCGAGGAGGACCTCGAAGGCGGCGAGCTGCCGCGCCGCCTGCGGCTGCACCGCCACAAGCTCTTCGGCCTGACCATCGACCCCGTGCGCCTGCACCAGATCCGCCAGCAGCGCCGCCCGGACAGCCGTTATGCGAAGCTGGAAACCTGCCAGCGGGAAGTCCAGGCCGCCGAAGCCCTGTTCCGGCAGGAAAACCTGCCTTCGCTCAGCACCACCCACACCTCGATCGAGGAGATCGCGAGCAAGGTGATGTCCCACTTCAACATCGACCGACACCTCTTCTGACGCCGCATGACTTCGCTACGCGCCCCCACTCGCCCGACGACCTTCCCGCGCATCAGCCGCTTCGGCTACCTGATGGGGCTGTACGCGGAAAACTTCGCCCGGTTCGAGCGCCTGTTCCAGCCGCACGGCCTGCATCCACACTGGCGATCGAGCATCGACGATGGCCTGGACGTACACCTGCAGGTGCTCGAACGACACCGTTACACCACCCTGTTCCGGCTGTCCTACGCACTGCGCGATCCCGTGACCGGCGAGCCCGACCCATCGGCCTTCCTGCGGCTCTACCGCGACGCGCGCCTGGTGGAGGTCACGCACTGCTACGTGGGCAAGCGCTGGCAGGATGCGCTCGGCCTGTACCCGGAGCCGGCCACCCTGCTCGGCCATCGCCTGCGAATGAACACATTTCTCGGCAAGTGGCTGGACTACCTCGGCGAGCAGGGGCACTCGCCCTTCACGCTGCAACACGACACGGCACCCCGGACCCACGAGCGGCAAGGACCAGCCGAAGCGCCGGGTGAGGGCTGACCGCAACGGGCCGACACCGTGGCCCGGCCGGCTGATCGTTCGATCGACCAGCCCCGATCACCCCGATCAAAAGCCCTTGACGCACCCCTGATCGCCCTCTAGAATGGGCGTCTTTCCGGCATGTGGGGCTATAGCTCAGCTGGGAGAGCGCTACAATGG
>JAMLIV010000006.1 GCA_023954075.1 Lysobacteraceae bacterium | reverse complement strand
GCGCGCGACGTGCTCGACACCAGCGCGGCGCAGCTCAAGCAGGCGCAGGCACAGGTCACCTCGCTGCGCGCCCAGCTCGAGGAGGCCCAGTCGACCCTGGAGGGCAACGAGGCGAATCTGGGGTATGCGCGCATTTATGCGCCCATCGCCGGCACCGTGGTATCGCTCACCGCGCTCGAAGGCCAGACCCTCAACGCCAACCAGATCGCGCCCAACATCCTGCGCATCGCCGATCTCGACACCATGACCGTGATCGCCCAGGTGGCCGAGGCTGACATCGGGCGCGTGCTCGTGGACATGCCGGCCTGGTTCACCACGCTCGGCCAACCCGATCGGCGCTGGCACGGGACGGTGCGCCAGATCCAGCCCACCCCCGACATCGTCAACGAGGTGGTGCTCTACAAGGTGCTGATCGACGTGGAAAATACCGATGGCGCGCTGCTGCCGGACATGACCGCGCAGGTGTTCTTCGTGATCGCCCAGGCGCAGCAGGTGGTCACGGTGCCGGCAGCGGCCGTATTCAGCCCGCCCGATGCGCGCGGGCAGAGTTTCGTGCGCGTGCCGGGGCCGGAAGGCACGCCGCCGCGTGCGGTGGAAACCGGGCTGCGTGATCGTGAAAAAGTGCAGATCGTTTCGGGCCTGGCGGCGGGCGACACCGTGCTCCTGCCCGATGCCGGCCCAGTGCGCGGGGCCGCGCCGGGCGCGGCCCCGCGGCCGCCGATGGGCATGATGGGCGGGCCGCGCCGATGAACGCCCCCGAGCGCGCGGCCGCGGCGCTGCCTGCGAAGAGCGCGACCCTGCTGCGCCTGTCGCAGGTGTGCCGCTACTACGGCAGCGGCGAGGCGCAGGTGAAGGCGCTCGATGGCGCGGATCTGGAGATCGGCGCGGGCGAGTTCGTCGCCATCATGGGCCAGTCCGGTTCGGGCAAGAGCACGCTGATGAACATTCTCGGCTGCCTGGATCGCCCGACCTCCGGGCGCTACGAGGTGCTGGGGCGAGACGTGGGCACGCTGTCGCCCGACGAGCTGGCGGCACTGCGCCGCGATGCCTTCGGCTTCGTGTTCCAGCGCTACAACCTGCTGGCCGATGCCACCGCCACGGAGAACGTGGAAATCCCCGCCGCCTACGCCGGATCGACGCGCCGCGAACGGCAGGAGCGTGCGGTCGAACTGCTGGGCGAACTGGGTCTGGGAGATCGTGCCGACCATCGCCCCAGCCAGCTTTCCGGCGGCCAGCAGCAGCGCGTGGCCATCGCCCGCGCGCTGGTGAACGATGCGCCGGTGATCCTCGCCGACGAGCCCACCGGCGCACTCGACAGCCAGAGCGGGCAGGACGTGCTGGCCCTGCTCAAACGTCTCAATGGCGAAGGCCGCACCGTCATCCTCATCACCCACGATCCGGGCGTCGCGGCGCATGCCGAGCGGATCATCGAGCTGCGCGACGGGCGGGTGGTTTCCGATGTTCCCGGAGCGGAGACATCGGCGCGCAGCGTGCCTGCCGCGCTGGGGGAAAAGCGCACGCGCGGGCTGGCGAGCGAGATGTCCGAAGCGGTGAAGATGGCGCTGCGCTCGATGCGCAGCAACCTGTTCCGCACTGCGCTCACCCTGCTGGGCGTGGTGATCGGCGTGGCCGCCGTGATCGTGATGCTGGCGATCGGTGACGGCAGCAAGCAGGACGTGCTCGATCGCATCGCGGCCATGGGCAGCAACCAGCTATCGGTGCGTCCGGGCTTCAGCGGTTTCCGCGGTTCCGGCGACATCGCCACGCTCACGCCCGAAGACGCCGAGGCGATCCGCGCCATCGAGAACGTGCTGCTGGTGTCGCCCGAACGCTCGGGCAGCCAGGTGCTGCGCGCCGGCAGCCGCGACTACCGCAGCCAGGTGCAGGGCGTGTGGCCCGATTTCCAGGCGCTGCGCGACTGGCCGGTGGCGAGCGGCAGCTTCATCACCCGGGAGGACGTGCGCGGCTATGCGCCGGTGATCGTGCTGGGCCAGACCGTGGTGAAGAACCTCTATCCCGACGGCGCCGATCCCCTCGGCAGGTTCGTGCTGGTGCGCAACGTGCCCTTCGAGGTGATCGGCGTGCTCGGTGCCAAGGGCGCGTCGAGCTGGGGCCAGGACCAGGACGATGTGGCGCTGATTCCGCTGTCCACCGGCTTCATGCGTCTGTTCGGGCAGAGTTTCTTGAGCGGCATCACGGTGAAGGTGGCCAACGATGCGGCGATGGCGCGCGCCGAGGAGGCCATCATCGCGCTTTTGACCGAGCGCCACCGCACCGTGGATTTCCAGGTGCGCAATACCGCCTCGCTGCAGGAGGCCGTCACGGCCACGGCCGACACCCTGACCGCGCTGCTGGGGTCGGTTGCGGCCATTTCGCTGATCGTGGGCGGCATCGGCGTCATGAACATCATGCTGGTCAGCGTCACCGAACGCACCCGCGAGATCGGCATCCGCATGGCGACCGGCGCGCGCCGGCGCGACATCCTGCTGCAGTTCAACATCGAGGCCATCGTGGTGTGCGGCATCGGCGGCCTGCTGGGCGTGGCGCTGGGGCTGGGCGTGGGGATGCTGGTGCAGAACCTGGGCATGACGGTCGCGTTTTCCGCCGCGCCGGCGCTGCTGGCCTTCACCTGTGCCTTCCTCACCGGCGTGGTATTCGGCTACCTGCCGGCGCGCAAGGCGGCGCACATGGATCCGGTGGCGGCGCTGGCTTACGAGTGATCGCGCGGAGGATCGCGGTAGGATGCGTCCTCGCGCGAGGATTCCATGGCCAAGCTCTATTTCTACTATTCGGCGATGAATGCCGGAAAGACCACCACGCTGCTGCAAAGCGCGCACAACTATCACGAGCGCGGGATGCGCACGCTCATCCTCACGCCCAGGCTGGACAACCGCTTCGGCGAGGGCACGGTGGCGTCGCGCATCGGCCTGTCGGCGCGCGGGCGCATCTTCGAGCGCGACGACGTGCTCGATGCGCTGGTCGAAACCGATATCGCGGCCCACGGGCGGCTGCACTGCGTGCTGGTCGACGAGGCCCAGTTCCTCACCCGCGCCCAGGTCTGGCAGATCACCGAGATCGTGGATCGGCTGGACGTACCGGTGCTGGCTTACGGCCTGCGCACCGATTTTCGCGGCGAGCTGTTCGAGGGCAGCCAGTACCTCCTGGCCTGGGCCGACTCGATCACCGAGATCAAGACCATCTGCCACACTGGCCGCAAGGCCACGATGGTGGTGCGGGTGGACGAGCAGGGCCGCGCCGTCACCGACGGGCCGCAGGTGGAGATCGGCGGCAACGAGCGCTACGTCTCGGTGTCGCGCCCGGAGTTCAAGAAGATCGTCGCCGGCGAGGGGCGCATCGAACTGCAGCAGCCGCAGCTGCCCTTGCCCCCGACGCGTCCCGACGGTTGATTTAACCGATTCCTAACGCGAGTTTCCCCCGACGCTGGCTACAGTGCCTTCCCGTGCGCCTCACCGCGACGGACGTCCCGCCTGCCCTGTGGAGCGCATGTACCTCGATTTCTACGGCCTGCGCGAAGCGCCTTTTTCGATAACGCCGGATCCGCGCTTCGTTTTCCTTAGCGAACGCCATCGCGATGCGCTGGCGCACCTCCTCTATGGCATCGGCCAGGGCGGCGGCGGCGGCTTCGTGCAGCTGACCGGCGAAGTGGGCACCGGCAAGACCACGCTCTGCCGCCTCCTGCTGGAGCAGCTGCCCGACAACGTGCGGGTGGCGCTGGTGCTCAATCCGCGGCTGACCCCGCTGGAGCTTTTGCAGAGTATCGCCGAGGAGCTGAAGATCGACATTTCCGGGCGGCGCGAGTCGCTCAAGGGCCTGGTCGATGCGCTCAACGCCTTCCTGATCGACGCCTACGCCAAGGGCCTGCGGGTGGTACTGATCGTCGACGAGGCGCAGAACCTGTCGAACGAGGCGCTGGAGCAGATTCGCCTGCTCACCAATCTGGAAACCGCCACCCAGAAGCTCCTGCAGATCATCCTGCTGGGCCAGCCGGAGCTGCGCCAGATCGTGGCCCAGCCCGAGCTGCGTCAGCTTTCCCAGCGCATCACCGCGCGCTACCACCTGCAGCCGCTGGACGAGGGCGAAACCGATGCCTACCTGCGGCATCGGCTGGCGGTGGCGGGCAGCACGCGCTTTCCCTTCACGCGGCTGGCGGTGCGCCGCCTGCACCGCCATTCCGGCGGCGTACCGCGGCTGATCAACACCATCGCCGATCGCGCACTGATGGCCGGCTACGCGCGCGAGCAGACACAGGTGGGCGATTCGCTGGTCGATCGCGCCGCCGGCGAGGTGCTGGCCTCGCCGCTGCGGCGCTGGCGCGTGCGCCGGCTTGGCTGGCTTGTGGCCGTGGTGCTGCTGGCGGCGCTGGTGGCGGCGTTGTGGGCTTGGCCGGTGCGCTCGCCCGAGGATCCGGTGCCGGTGGTGGCAGAGTCCGCGGAGCCGTCCGGGAGCGAGGGACGGGCGCTGCCTGACGTGCCTGTGGGCGAGCTTGTGGCGCGTGCCGATGCCACCCGCGAAGTCGCCTTCACCCGCCTTCTGGCCCAGTGGAAGCTGCGTGCCGCGGACGTGGGCGTGGCGACGGCCATGCGCTGCCCGGCGACGCTGGCACCCGGCATCCACTGCCTGCGCGGCAGCGGCAGCCTCGCCAAGCTCACCGCGCTGGGGCGGCCGGTGGTGCTGCGGCTCAATGTCGATGCGCAGGATGTCTGGGCCGTGCTGCTGGGCGTGGGTGAAAAGCAGGTGCGCCTGGCCCTGGGCGGGGAAACCCATGACATCCCGCGCGAGCAGCTGGATCCCTACTGGCTGGGCGAGTACTACGCCATCTGGCGCGCGCCTGCGTTCCTGTCCGGTGCCACCCTGCGGCGCGGCGACAGCGGTCCCGCGATCGAATGGCTGCAGCAGCGGCTGGTCGAGGGCGGCTTCGTCACGATGGACCTCGATGGACCGGCGCTGTTCGATGCGCGCATCGAAGCCGGGGTGCGGGCGCTGCAAGGTGCCACCGGCCTTTTGCCCGACGGCATCGTCGGCCCCGAAACCCTGATGGCGGTCAGCGGCATCGGCCGCGATGCCCCGCGCCTGCGGCGCACGCGCTGAAACGCGGCTGCCATGCGAGGACGCCGGCCATGTCATTGATTCTGGAAGCCCTGAAGAAGTCCGAGGCCGAGCGTCGCCTTGGACAAGCGCCGGATATCTTGACGCCGGCACCGCGCGTGGCGGCGTCAAGATATCCGGCGTGGATCGGCGGTTTCGCGCTGGGCCTGGGCCTGGCGCTGCTCACCCTTGGCGCGGCGGCCTGGTGGTTCGCTGGTCGGACGCCCGACGCCGTGCCAACCGCGCCGGCGGCCGCCGTGGCCGATGGTCCGGCCGTCGAAGGTCCGAGCGTCGCACCCTCGAGCGCGCCGCCGTCTACCCGCGCGCCGGCGCGGCGGCGGGCTCCCGACGTGCGCCCGCTGCCCGCGCCGGACCCGGTGCTGGCACCGGCCCCGGCAGTGCGCGATCCCGAGTTTTCCGGCCGCGAGCGCGAATCGGCGGCGCGGCCTGCGGGCAGTGGGCCGCTCGATGAGCCGACGAGCGCCGCCCCGGCACTTGCGTCGTCGCATCCGGTGCCCATCGCGCCCGCGCCCGCGCCGGTCGCGCCGCCGGAGCCGCTCGAGGTGCTTCCGGGCCTCGGTTGGCTCTCCGCGGCCGAGCGCGAGGGCCTGCCGCCGCTGCGGCTATCGATGCACGTCTACGACGAGGATCCGGCGGCCCGCTTCGTGCTGATCGACGGTCACCGCCTGCGTGAAGGCGATACGGTGGCCGAAGGGCTGGTGGTCGATACGATCCGGCCCGACGGCGTGGCGCTCGATCGGCGCGGCCGCCGCTTCCTGCTGCTGCGGCCCTGAGCGGCGCGGCGGGGGTTCGCGATGTTCATCCACGTTCCATCCCGCCGCCGCCCCGCCCCGCCTTGGGCGATGCCGCTCCTGGTGGTGGCCTGCATGACGGTCTGGATCTGGCTTGCCACGGGAGAGCCGGCCGCACGCGGCCCATTCCTGCAGCGCTGGGGCACGGTGCCCGAAACCCTGTTCGCCGGCGGGGGGTTCTGGGATACGGTGCGCGACGGGCGCGTGCTGACCCTGTTCTCCGCGGTATTCGTGCATGCCGACTGGCTGCACCTGGTGGGAAACCTGCTGTTCCTGGTGATCTTCGGCGTGCCGTCGGAGCGCGCGCTGGGGCCGTGGCGGCTGCTGGTGCTGTTCCTGGTCTGCGGCGCGCTTTCCAACCTCGCTGCCGCCTGGTCGCTCCAGCACACCCACGCGGCGGTCATCGTCGGTGCCAGCGGGGCGATTTCCGGCGTGATCGGTGCTTACCTCGCGCTGTTTCCGCGCGCCCACCTCGGTTTCGTGGTGCCGCTCGGGCTGTTCCTGGAGTTCGTGCGGACCCCGGCACCGCTGCTGATCGCGATCTGGGCGCTGCTGCAGCTCGGCTTCGTCTGGGTCGGCCCGGCCTTCGGTGCCGTGGCGTGGTGGGCGCACCTGACCGGTTTCGTGGTGGGCATGGTGATGGCGTTGCTCTGGCGTCCGGCCGTGGCCAGGCGGCTGCGGAGCTGACCGGATCGCCGGGTCGGCGGACTTTCCGTCGGCTTGGCTGGCCCGCCGGAGCACTTGCCGCGCGCCGGGCGTGCGCGTGCCGATTGAGCCGCATCGGGCTGCTGCGCTAGGCTGGCGCATTGCCTTCCCGTGTTCGCGACCATGCAAGAGACTTACGATCCCAAGGCGGTGGAAGCCGCCGCGCAGCAGTTCTGGACCGCGACCCGCGCCTTCGAAGTGAAGGAGCTGCCCGGGCGGCCCAAGTTCTACTGCCTCTCGATGCTGCCCTATCCCTCGGGCGCGCTGCACATGGGGCACGTGCGCAACTACACGATCGGCGATGTCATCAGCCGCTACAAGCGCATGACCGGCCACAACGTGCTGCAGCCGATGGGCTGGGATGCCTTCGGCCTGCCGGCCGAGAACGCCGCGATCAAGAACCGCACCGCGCCGGCGAAATGGACCTACGCCAACATCGGGCACATGCGCGAGCAACTCAAGGCGCTGGGCTATGCGATCGACTGGTCGCGCGAGTTCGCCACCTGCCGGCCCGACTACTACGTGCACGAGCAACGCATGTTCGTGCGGCTGTTCGAAAAGGGTCTGGTGTACCGCAAGATGAGCGTGGTCAACTGGGATCCGGTCGACCAGACCGTGCTGGCGAACGAGCAAGTGGTCGACGGGCGCGGCTGGCGCTCGGGCGCGGTAGTGGAAAAGCGCGAAATCCCGCAATGGTTCCTGAAGATCACCGACTATGCCCAGGAGCTGCTCGACGGCCTCGATGCGCTGCCGGGCTGGCCGGAGGCGGTCAAGACCATGCAGCGCAACTGGATCGGGCGCTCGGAAGGCCTGGAAATCGCTTTCCGGCTGGAGGATACGGACGAGCGCCTGTGCGTCTACACCACGCGCCCCGATACGCTGATGGGCGTCACCTTCATCTCGGTGGCCGCTGAACACCCCATTGCGCTGGCGGCGGCGGAAGGCTACGACGAGCTGCGCTACTTCATCGAGGAATGCCGCCACGGCGGCACCGCCGCGGCCGACGTCGAAACCCAGGACAAGCGCGGCGTGTTCACCGGGCGCTATGCGATCCATCCGGTCACCGGCGCGCGCGTGCCGATCTGGGCGGCGAACTTCGTGCTGATGGGGTATGGCACCGGTGCGGTGATGGCCGTGCCCGGTCACGACGAGCGCGACTGGGAGTTCGCGCAGAAATACGACCTGCCGATCCGCATGGTGATCGTGAGCGAGGCGGTGGCCGAGGCCATTGCCGAGCTGCAGCGCGACGTGCGGCGCAACGATGACCCGATGGAGACGGCGCTGGGCGAATCGGCCCCGGTGGATGTCTACGAAGTGTCCGAGGCGGTGCGCGTGGTCGAGGACTTCGAGCGCCGCATCCAGGAGGAGGGGGCCTACGTCGAGCGCGGCATCCTGGTGAACTCCGACCAGTACGACGGCATGGACTTCGACGCCGCGTTCCAGGCCCTGGCGCAGCGTTTCGAACGCGAGGGCACCGGCGCGCGCAAGATCAACTATCGCCTGCGCGACTGGGGCGTCTCGCGCCAGCGCTACTGGGGCTGCCCGATTCCGATGATCCACTGCGAGCGCTGCGGCGTGGTGCCGGTGCCCGAGGACCAGCTGCCCGTGGTGCTGCCCGAGGACGTGGCGTTTTCCGGCGTGCGCTCGCCGCTCAAGGCTGATCCCGACTGGCGCAAGGTCGCCTGCCCGCAGTGCGGTGGCGCGGCCGAGCGCGAGACCGACACCTTCGACACCTTCATGGAGTCGAGCTGGTACTACGCGCGCTACACCTCGCCGGGCGCGGCGGACATGGTGGACGAACGCGCGCGCTACTGGCTGCCGGTGGACCAGTACATCGGCGGCATCGAGCACGCGATCATGCACCTGATGTATTTCCGCTTCTATCACAAGCTGTTGCGTGATGCGGGCATGGTCGATGGTGACGAGCCGGCGACCAACCTCCTGTGCCAGGGCATGGTGATCGCCGACACCTACTATCGCGAAAACGCCGACGGCTCGAAGGAGTGGTTCAATCCGGCCGAAGTTTCCGTGCAACGTGACGACAAGGGCCGCGGCATCGGCGCGACCCTGGACAGCGACGGCCGCCCGGTGGCCATCGGCAGCGTCGAGAAGATGTCCAAGTCCAAGAACAACGGCGTCGATCCGCAGTCGATGATCGACAAATACGGTGCCGACACCGTGCGCCTGTTCTCCATGTTCGCCTCGCCCCCGGATCTTTCGCTGGAGTGGAACGAGGCCGGCGTGGAAGGCATGAGCCGATTCCTTCGCCGGCTCTGGGCGCAGGTAGCGCGGCACGTCGCGGCCGGACCGGTGGGAGCGCTGGACGTGCAGGCGCTCAGCGCCGCGCAGAAGACCCTGCGTCGGCAGCTGCACGAAACCATCCAGAAGGTTTCCGATGATTACGGCCGCCGCCTGGCCTTCAACACCGCCATTGCCGCGGTGATGGAGTTCCTCAACGCGCTGGCGAAGTTCGACGATGCCACCCCGAACGGCCGCGCGCTGCGCCACGAGGCGTTGTGCGCGGTGGTGCTGCTGCTCAATCCGATCACCCCGCACGTCGCGTTCGCGCTGTGGCAGGCACTGGGCGAGCCACAGGCGCTGATCGACGATCTGCCGTTCCCGCATGCCGACCCCACCGCGCTGGTGCGCGATGCGGTCATGTTGGCGGTGCAGGTCAGCGGCAAGCTGCGTGGCACCATCGAGGTGCCGGCCAGCGCCACGCGCGAGGAAATCGAGGCGCGTGCGCTGGCTGAACCGGGCGTGGCGGCCTTCGTGGAGGGCAAGACGATCGCCAAGGTGATCGTGGTGCCGGGCAAGATCGTCAACATCGTCGCAAACTGAACGCAACGGATCGGAGGCAGGCGCATGATGCCCACGCTCAAGACCGACACGCCGCTGCTCTACGCTGCGCCGCTGTCGGGCTATTCGTACAAAGTGGTGCTGACGCTGCGCCTGCTGGGCATGGAGTACGCGCTGCGGGTTGTGGATCTTTCCGTGCCGCGCGCGCTGCGGCCGGCCGAGTTCCGCGCGGTGGCGCGCTTCGACGAAGTGCCGGTGCTGCTGATCGACGGCCTGGCGCTGTGCCAGTCCAACGCCATCCTCGAATACCTCGCGCGACGCCAGAGCGCCCTGCACGAGGGCGACGAGAGCCAGCGGCTGAAGGTGCGCGAATGGCTGGCCTGGGAGTGCGAGCGCATCGGCCTCAACCTGGCGCACGCCTGCGCCGCACGCCATTTCGGGCATCACCCCGAGGCGGTGGCGAGCTGGTATCAGGCGCGCGCCGTGGAGGATTTCTCGCGCCTGGCGCAGGCGCTGGCGGATCGCCACTTCCTGGTCGGCGACGCACCCACGATCGCGGACATCGCCTGCTTCGCCTGGCAGCCCTACGCCAAGGCGCTGGGCCTGTTCGTGCCGCTGCCGCCGGCCGTGGAAGCGTGGCAGAAGCGCATCCGCGCCTTGCCGGGATTCGTCGCGCCCACCGACGCCTTCGCCGGAGCCGCGCCATGAGCACCGTGTGGCGTCTATCCGCGCTGCTGGCCGTGGCGTTCCTGGCCGGCTGCGGCTTCCAACTGCGCGGGGAAATCACCCTGCCGCCCGAGCTTGCGCACATCCGGGTGCAGGTCGCCGATGCCTTCTCGCCGCTGCAGGGCAATCTCGAACAGGCGCTGGCCCGCGCCGGCGCGCGGGAGCCGACCGGCAAGGAGCGGTCCGCGCTGCTGCGCATCAGCCGCAACCAGATGAAGCGCATGCCGCTGTCGGTCGGGCGCACCGGGCGCGTGCAGGAGTACAGCATGCGCTATGAGGTGGTGATGACCCTGACCGATGCCACCGGCAGCGTGGTGGTGCCGGAACAGGAAATCGCGCTGGAGCGCAGCTACCAGTTCGAGACCCTGCGCGCGCAGGGTACGCCGGGCGAGGAAGAGGTCGTGCGCACCGAACTCGAGCGCGACATGACCCAGGCGATCCTGCGGCGCATCCGCGCCGCCGTCACCGATCCCTGATGACGCTCAGCCCGGCACAGCTCGAACAGCGGCTGGTGCGCGACGCGCTGCCGCCCGTGGTGCTGCTTGCCAGCGGCGAGCCGCTGCTGCTGCTGGAGGCCGGTGACGCGGTGCGCCGGCGCGCGCGGGAAGCCGGTTACGCCGAGCGCACCGTGTTCGACGTGGACGCGGGATTCGACTGGAGCGAGTTGGGCAGCGGGCTTGCGAGCCTGTCGCTGTTCGCCTCGCGACGTCTGATCGAACTGCGCCTTCCCACCGGCAGGCCGGGCAAGGAGGGCGGCGAGATGCTGGCCGCGATGGCACGCCAGCCTGCGCCGGACGTGGTGCTGCTGATCCAGGCCGCGCAGTGGAGCCGAGCGCACGAGACCGCCTGGGTGAAGGCGATCGACCAGGCCGGTTGGTTCGTGCCGATGTGGCCGGTGAAGCCGGCCGATCTGCCGGCGTGGATCGGTCGGCGGCTGGCCGCGCGCGGCCTGGGCGCGGATGCGGGTGCGGTGGCGCTGCTGGCCGAGCGCGTCGAAGGCAACCTGCTTGCCGCCGCGCAGGAAATCGACAAGCTTGCGCTGCTGCATCCGGGTGCCCGCTTCGACGCCGCCGCGCTGCGCGCGCTGGTGGCCGACAGCGCCCGTCATGATGTGTTCGGCCTGACCGAGGCGGCCCTCGCAGGTGACGCCACGCACGCGCTGCGCATACTCGACGGCCTGCGGGGCGAAGGCGTGCAGGTGCCGGCGCTGCTGCCCTGGGTCGCCTCGCAGGTGGGCATCCTCGCGCGGCTCGCGGGCGTGCAGGCGCGGGGCGGCAATCTGGCCGCCGCGATGCAGGCGGCCGGGCTGTGGCAAAGCAAGGAACAATCGTTCCGGCGCGCGCTGGCGCGCGGCAGCGCCACGGATTTCGCGCGCCTGCTGGCCGCCTGCGGGCGGCTGGATCGCCTCTCCAAAGGCCGCGAGACGGGAGATCCCTGGCGCGAGATGGAACGGCTGATCGCAGGCATCGCCGCCCCCGGCGCGCTGCCCGCCTGAGTTTTGGCCATGCGCCTGCACGCGATCTATGGCGGCGCCTTCGATCCGATCCACCTCGGACACCTTGCCGTGGCGCGGGCCGCGCGCGATGCGCTGGACGCCAGCGTCGCGCTGGTTCCCACCGGAGATCCGCCGCACCGCGCCCCGGCCCGCGCCCCGGCCACCGCTCGCCTGGCGATGTGCGAGCTTGCGGTGGTGGGCATCGCGGACCTTTCCGTCGATGCGCGTGAGCTGCGCCGCAGCGGCCCAAGCTACAGCATCGACACCCTCACCGAGCTGCGCGCCGAACGCGGCATCGACGCGCCTCTGGCGATGATCCTGGGGGACGATGCCTTTGCCGGCCTTGCCGGCTGGGCGCGCTGGACCGAGCTGTTCGAACTGGCCCACATCGTGGTCGCCAGCCGCCCGCAGCCGCCCCGCCTGCCCGCCGCCGTCGCCAATGCGGTGGCGTCACGCCTGGCCAGTGCCCCGGCCGACCTGCGCGCGGCCCCGTCCGGACGGGTGCTGCGGCTGCAGATCGCGCCGCACCCGCAATCTTCCAGCATCATCCGGGCGCGCTGCGCGGCCGGCGAATCGCTGGAGCGGTGGGTGCCCGAGGCCGTCGCCGGCTACATCGGCCGGCACCGGCTGTACCGCGATCCGGCAGCGCGGGCGGACGGCGTATAATCGACCCAGTCCCTTCCGACCAAGGTTCGCCGTTTGTCCGCACAGACCGCCGCATCGCCGTTCCCCGATTCCCTGCTGCGCGTGGTCCGCGCCGCCCTGGAAGACCTCAAGGCCCTCGACATCCGCGAGATCGACGTGCGCGGCAAGACCGGTGTCACCGACTTCATGGTCGTCGCTTCCGGCACCTCCACGCGCCACGTCAAGTCGATCGCGGAGGAGGTCCAGCGGCGCGCCAAACAGGCTGGATTCGCACCGATCGGGGTGGAAGGCGAGCGCGAAGCCGAATGGGTGCTGGTGGACCTGGGCGATGCCGTGGTCCACGTCATGCTGCCGCGGGTGCGCGAGCTGTACATGCTCGAACGGCTCTGGGGCGACGGCGCGCGCTCCCAGACACCCGCGCAGGACGATGCCCAGCCAAGCTCCGCCTGAGCGCCGCGCGGCGCGCACATGAAGGCCCGCCTGATCGCGGTCGGCGAGGGCGCGCCCGGCTGGGTCACCGAGGGATTCTCCGAATACCGCAAGCGGCTCTCCCACTGGCTGCCGCTGGATCTGGTCGAAATCGCGCCGGGGCTGCGGGGCAAGGGCCGCGACCCGCGTCGCGCCATGCAGGACGAAGGCGCGCGCGTGCTGGCAGCGGTGCCCAAGGGCGCGCGCGTGGTGCTGCTCGATGGCGGCGGCCGCCCGCATTCCTCCGAAGACCTCGCCGCGCGGCTGGAACACTGGCGCGCGGGCGGACAGGACCTGGCCTTCCTGATCGGTGGCCCCGATGGCCACGCACCCGAAGTGCGGACGGCCGCGGCGGAGTCCTGGGCGCTGGGCCCCGCGACGTTGCCGCACATGCTGGTGCGGCTGATCGTGGCGGAGCAGCTCTATCGCGCGGCGAGCATCCTGGCCAATCACCCGTATCACCGGGGGTGAAGGCGGGTGATTGGCCAGGCAGCAAGCCGCCGCCGAGGCGGACGAAATCCCGCGCCCGCGCAGAAGCGCCCTCAATCCTCCAGCGTCAGCAGCGACGCATTGCCACCCGCCGCCGTCGTATTGATCGTCAGCGTGCGCTCAGTGCAGAAGCGCGCGAGGTAGTGCGGTCCGCCGGCCTTGGGTCCGGTGCCCGAAAGCCCCTCGCCGCCGAACGGCTGCACGCCCACCACCGCGCCGATCATGTTGCGGTTCACATAGCAGTTGCCGGCGCGCACGCCGCTGGAAATCTTCTGCACGGTCTCGTCGATGCGGCTGTGGATGCCGAGTGTGAGGCCGTAGCCGGTGGCGTTGATGGCGTCGATCACCGCGTCGAGCTTTTCGGCGTCGTAACGGATCACGTGCAGCACCGGGCCGAAGATTTCGCGCTGCAGGCGATCCAGCGAGTCGATCTCGTAGGCGCGCGGTGCGAAGAAGCTGCCGTGCTCCGTGTCCTCGCCGGGGGCCACGACGGCGATCGGGCGCGCCTCCGCGTCCATGCGCTCGGCGTGGGTGGTGAGCATGGCGAGCGCGTCGGCGTCGATGACCGGCCCCACGTCGGTGGAAAGCAGGCCCGGGTCACCCACCTTCAGCTCCGCCATGGCCCCGGCGAGCATGGCGATGACCCTGTCGGCGATGTCGCGCTGCACGAACAGGATGCGGGTCGCCGAGCAGCGTTGCCCGGCCGAGCCGAACGCACCGGAGATGGTGTCCTTCACCAGCTGCTCGGGCAGTGATGAAGAGTCGGCGATCATCGCGTTCTGGCCGCCGGTTTCGGCGATCAGTACGCCGATCGCGGCATCGCGTGCCGCCAGCGCACGGTTGATGGCGCGGGCGGTCTGGGTGGAGCCGGTGAAGGCGACGCCCGCGACGCGCGCATCGGCCGTCAGCGCCGCGCCCACGGTGGCACCGTCGCCGGGTACGAACTGCAGCACATCGGCAGGCACGCCGGCTTCGTGCAGCAGGCGGGTCATGTGGTAGCCGACCAGGTTGGTCTGCTCGGCCGGTTTGGCGATCACGGCGTTGCCGGCGACCAGGGCCGCGGCGATCTGGCCGGTGAAGATGGCCAGCGGGAAATTCCACGGGCTGATGCATACGAACACGCCGCGCCCGTGCAGGAAGAGCTGGTTGGATTCGCCCGTGGGGCCGGGAAGCGTCGTACCCTGCGCCAGCATCTGGCGCGCCTGCTGGGCGTAATAGCGCAGGAAGTCCACCGCCTCGCGCACTTCGGCCACGCCGTCGGCCAGCGTCTTGCCGGCTTCCTTGGTGCACAGCGCCATGAACTGCGGCATCCGCGCCTGCAGCAGGTCGGCCGCATGTTCGAGGATCTTGGCGCGGGAGCTTGCGGGCATCGCGTCCCACGCAGGCTGTGCCGCCACGGCATTGGCCAGGGCGCGTTCGATGGTGGCCGCATCGGCGGCCTGCCAGGTGCCGACCTGCTCGCGGCGGTCGGCCGGATTGGTCACCTCCTGCAGCGGCGCGGACGACTGTGCGCCAGGCACCAGCGGCGTGGCCGCCCAGGGCTGCACGGCGGCATTGATCTGCTCGGCAAGGCGCGCGAGGTCGTCATCGTTGGCGAGATTGACGCCCATGGAGTTCTTCCTTGTTTCGCCGTAGAGGTCGGCGGGCTGCGGGATGTGGGGATGGGGTTTGAAGTCGAAGCCGGCGACGGTGGCGACCGGATCGGCCACGAGATCGGCCGGAGCGACCGCCGGATCGGTGATGCGGTTGACGAAGCTGGAGTTGGCCCCGTTCTCCAGCAGGCGCCGCACGAGGTAAGGCAGGAGGTCTTCGTGGCTTCCCACCGGCGCATACACGCGGCAGGGCGTGTCCAGCGCGTTGGGCGAGACGACTTCGTCGTGCAGGTCCTGACCCATGCCGTGCAGGCGCTGGAACTCGTACTGGCACACCTCGCCACCGCCGCTTCTGCCCAGCGCCAGGCGCGCGTACTCGTTGACCGCAGCGATGGTCTGGGCGTTGTGGCTGGCGAACATCGGGTAGAGCGCGTCGGTCGCGCCCAGCATCTTGCGCGCGCAGGCCAGATAGCTCACGTCGGTGTTGGGCTTGCGGGTGAACACCGGATAGCCGACATGGCCGTCGACCTGGGCGCGCTTGACCTCCGAATCCCAGTACGCCCCCTTGACCAGGCGCACCGGGATGCGGCGGCCCACCCGGCGCGCCAGCGCGATCAGCCAGTCGATCGCGGCCGGCGCGCGCTTCTGGTAGGCCTGCACCGCAAGGCCGAGGCCTTCCCAGCCGGAGATCGACGGGTCGGTGTAGACCTTTTCGATCAGCTCCAGGCTCAACTCCAGGCGGTCGGCTTCCTCCGCATCGATGGTGTAGCCGATGCCCTTGAGCCGCGCCAACCGCGCCAGCTCGAGCACGCGCGGTGCCAGTTCGGCCATGACACGCGCGCGCTTGGCCACCTCGTAGCGCGGGTGCAGGGCCGAGAGCTTGATCGAGATGCTCGGCGCGGCGAACACGCTGGTGCCCACGAAGCTGCCGTTGGGGCCGCTGCTGCCGATCGCTTCGATCGCATGGCGGTAGGCCTCGAAGTAGCGGTCGGCGTCGGCTTGGGTGAGCGCGGCTTCGCCCAGCATGTCGTAGGAATGGCGATAGGCGACGTTGTCCTTGCGGCGCGAGCGCTTGAGTGCCTCGTCGATGGTGCGTCCCATGACGAACTGGTGGCCCATGATGCGCATGGCCTGGCGCACGGCCAGGCGGATCATCGGCTCGCCCGCGCGCCCGACCAGGCGGCGCAGCGCCTCGCCGAAGCTGCGGCGGGTATCGTCGCCCAGAGCGACCAGTCGGCCGGTGAGCATCAGGCCCCAGGTCGAGGCGTTGACCAGCACCGAATCGCTGCGCCCCAGGTGCGTCTCCCAGTTCGCCTCGCCCAGCTTGTCGCGGATCAGGCGATCCGCGGTCTCCTGATCGGGGATGCGCAGCAGCGCCTCGGCCACGCACATCAGCAGCACACCTTCCTCGCTGGAAAGGTCGTACTCGCGCATGAAGGCTTCGATCGCGCCCTGGTCCTCGGCCTTTTCGCGCACTCGCACCACCAGGCGTTCGGCAGTGCTCTGGATAGCGGTCTGGGTTGCCGCATCCACCCGCGCCTTGTCCAGCAGCGCGGCCAGGTGGGCCCCTTCATCGATGGCGTAAAGCGGGGTCAGGGCGGCCAGCGGCGTATCGCGCCTCGGCAGCTCGGGGCTGAGTATGGGTTTCACGGTGCTCTCCGGCAGGAAGGGTGCGCGCAGCCCGCACATTTTAGTCCACGCGGACCGCGGCGCGGGACCGGTGCAATGGCATGGACATTGCGCTCTGCCCACGCGTGCACGGATCACCCCGATGGGTCATGCTTGGGCCTCGGGCAAGGGGTGCCCGCGCCGCGTTGCCGATCCATCGATGACCACGATCCTGATTGCCGACGATCACCCGCTGTTTCGCGATGCGATGCGCCGCGCCGTGCTGCAGGTGCTGCCCGATGCGCGGCTGCTGGAGGCCGACCGCGTCGCGGCGCTGGTCGAACTGGCGGAGGAGCATCCGGCCTCGGATCTGGTCCTGCTCGACCTCAACATGCCCGGCGCACACGGCTTCAGTGCGCTGGCACACATCCGCGCCACCTTCCCCGCGCTGCCGGTGGTCGTGGTTTCCGCGCGCGAGGAGCCGGCCCTGATGCGCCGCGCGATCGGGCACGGCGCGGTCGGCTTCATTCCCAAATCCGCCACCATCGACACCATCGGGGAGGCGCTCCACGCGGTGCTCGAAGGCGATACCTGGCTGCCGCCAGGCGTTGCCGCCAATGGTGCGCTCGATCCGGAGGAAGAAGACCTTGCGCGACGGGTCGCCGATCTCACTCCGCAGCAGTACCGCGTGCTGGCAATGGTTTGCAATGGGCTGCTCAACAAGCAGATCGCCTGGGAGCTGGAAGTTTCCGAGGCCACGATCAAGGCGCACATGACGGCGATCCTGCGCAAGCTCGGCGCGCACTCCCGCACCCAGGCCGTGCTGCTGGCCGGTCGCCTGACGCTCGATGGACGCAGCCTGCCGCCACCGTCCGACGAAGACGACGCGTCAGCCTGATCCGCTGTCGCCAACCGGGCGACGCCGCGCCAGCGCGGCGATCAGCGCGCGCAGCGCCGCCGGACGCACCGGCTTCTGCAGCACGGGATAGCCCGCGCTGCGCGCGCGCAGCGCCAGGCCCTCGCTGCTGTCGGCGGTGATGAGCGCGCCGGGAACCGAGCGCCCGCCGGCCTCGCGCTGCAGGATGTCGAGCGCGGCCAGGCCATCGAGCGCCTCGCCCAGGTGGAAATCGATGAGGATGAGATCCGGCCGCGCCTCGCGCACGCGGCCCAGCGCGGATTCCAGCCCGGTCGCGGTCGCCACCCGCACGCCCCAGCGTTCCAGGAGCGCCACCGTGCCCTCCAGGATCGCCGGATCGTTGTCCACGCAGAGCACGCGCAGCCCGGCGACGTCGCGCGCCGGCTCGGCGGCGGGCTCGGCGACGGGTTGCGGTGGCGCCTCGGCAATCGGCACCTCCAGCCCGAACACGCTGCCCCGGCCCAGGCGCGAGGTGACGAAGAGGCGGTGCCCGAGCATGTGCGCGATGCGGTCGCAGATCGACAGCCCCAGACCGAGCCCCTGTTCGCCCCAGGGCGAGGGCTGGTCGAGCCGCTCGAACTCGTCGAAGATCGAACGCACGTGTTCGGGCGCGATGCCCGGCCCGGTGTCCCACACCTGCCACTGCGCGTGGTTCCCGCGGCGGCGCAGCGACAGCAGCACGCCGCCGTGGCGGGTGTAGCGCAGCGCGTTGGCGAGGAAGTTCTGCAGGATGCGCCGCAGCAGCCGGCGATCGCTGTGCAGCCACAGGTCCTGCGCATGCACCCGCAGCTCCAGCCCGCGCGCGGCGGCGAGCGGGGCGAACTGCTCGTGCAGCGACTGGCTCAGTCGCAGCGCCGATACCGCGGAGAGTTCCGGCCGCAGCGCGCCGCTGTCCAGGCGCGAGATTTCCAGCAGGCTTTCGAGCAGATCCTCGGCGTTCTTGAGCGCACTGTCGATGCGATCGACCATCTGTCGCGCATCCGCGGCATCGGCGGGCGCTTCCATCAGCGCGGCACTGAACAGGCGCGCGGCGTTGAGCGGCTGCAGGAGGTCGTGGCTGGCACCGGCCAGGAATCTCGTCTTGCTCAGGTTCGCGACCTCGGCCTCCAGCTTGGCCGCGCGCTGCGCCTCGACCGCTTCGCTCAGCTCGCCGGTGCGCTCGCGCACCCGCAGCTCAAGGGTCTCGTTGGCCTCGATCAGCGCGTGTTCCACGCGCTTGTAGTCGGTCACGTCGGTGTAGGTGGTGACGTAGCCGCCGCCCGGCATGGCGCGCCCGCGCATCTCGTATACGCTGCCGTCGCTGCGCACCCGCTCGAACACATAGGGCGATCCCTGTCGCATGAAGGCGATGCGCTTTTCGACCTGTGCCTCCACCTCGCCCGGCCCGCAGCCGCCGCGTTCGGCGTTCCAGCGGATCAGCTCGGCCACCGGTCGGCCCACGTACACGGTACCGTCCGGATAGTCGAACATTTCCATGTAGCGCCGGTTCCACGCCACCAGGCGCATGTCGGCGTCGATCACGCTGATGCCCTGGGAGATGTTCTCCAGCGTGGCGGCGAGCAGGGCGCGGTTGAAGCGCAGCTCCTGCGAGGTTTCGTCCAGCAGCGCCACCACCTCGCCCAGATCCATGCCGGTGCCGCGCAGCGCCGTGGTCAGCATGCGGCGCGCGGTGGCAGCGCCGATCGAGGCCGACAGGAGGCGTTCGGTGTGCTGCAGCAGGCTGCGATCGGCGGCATCACCCGGCGCGAGATCGCGCCCGCTCTGCTCGCGGTAATCGGCAAACGCGCGCTCCACCGCGCGCGCACCGACGATGCGCTCGACAATGGTGCGCAGATCCGCCACCGAGATGCGCCCGCGCCACTCGCCCTCGGCGCTGGCCGGGCGCTGCGTCCAGGGTTCGACGAACGGCAGCGCGCGCAGGCGATCCTGCACCGCGGGCCGGTAGCGCAGGCTCAGGAAGACGAAGCCGGCGATGTTGAACAGCAGCGACCAGAACACGCCGTGCGTGAGCGGATCCCAGCCCGACAGGCCGAACAGCGCATTGGGCCGCAGCAGGGCGAGCCCGAAGACACCCTCGCTGATCCAGCGCGGTTCCAGGCCGACGGAGGCGGCCACGGTCGGCAGCAGCAGCGTGTACATCCAGATCAGGAAGCCGGCGACGAGGCCGGCGTAGGCACCGGCCCGGCTGGCACCGTGCCAGTACAGCCCGCCGATGATGGCCGGCGCGAACTGCGCCACGGCGGCAAAGGCCAGCAGGCCGATTTGCGCCAGCCCCTCCTGGTCCACGGTGACCCGGTAATAGACATAGGCCGCCATCGCCAGCGCCACGATGGCGGCGCGGCGGATGCCGAGCACGACGCGTGACAGATCCCGCGCAGGATGCGCGTCGACCCAGCGCAGGCGCAGCGCCAGCGGCATGATCAATTCGTTGGAAACCATCGTCGCCAGCGCCACGGTCGCCACGATCACCATGCCGGTGGCGGCGGAAAACCCGCCCAGAAAGGCCACCAGCGCGAGCGCGTCCTGACCGTGCGCGAGCGGCAGCATCAGCACGTAGGTATCCGGGTCCACCGACGAGCCGCCGAAGGCGCTGATGCCGGCCAGCGCGATCGGCACGACCAGCAGGCTGATGATCGCCAGATACGCCGGGAACAGCCAGCGCGCCCGCTTCACGTCCCCGGGATCCTCGCATTCCACCACGCCCACCTGGAACTGACGCGGCAGGCAGATGATCGCGAGAAAGGCCAGCAGCAGCTGCGAAAGGAAACCCGGCGGCAGGGCGGTGCTGCCCAGCGCCGAGGCCTGGAAGCGGGCGAGGAAGCCATCGGAAACCTGCGCCCAGGCAAACAGCCCGACCGCGACGAAGGCCAGCAGCTTGACCAGGGATTCCAGCGCCACCGCCAGCATCAGCCCGTGGTGGTGCTCGGTGGCATCGATCTGGCGGGTTCCGAACAGGATGGAAAAGACGGCCAACAGCGCCGCCAGGTAGAACGCCGGCTCGCGCAGCGGTGCCGGCGGGCCGCGGTGGCCCAGGCCGCTCAGAACCTCGATGCTCATCGCGCCGGCCTTGAACTGCAGCGCGAGGTAAGGCACCGCGGCGATCAGCGCGACGATCGTGACCAGCGCCGCCAGGCCCTGCGACTTGCCGTAGCGCGAACCCACGAAATCCGCGATCGAGGTGATGTTCTGCTCGTGCGTCACCTGCACCAGGCGCTGCAGCAGCCCCAGCCCGAAGGCGAAAATCAGGATGGGCCCGAGGTAGATCGGGAGGAAGCCCCAGCCGGAAGACGCCGCCGTGCCGACGGCGCCATAGAAGGTCCAGGAAGAGCAGTACACCGCCAGCGCCAGGCTGTAGATGATCGGTCGCAGCGGCGTGCGCTCGGGATACAGCGGTCGCCGGTCGCCGAAGTAGGCCACCGCGAACAGCAGCGCGACATAGCCCAGCGATACCGCCAGCAGAACCCAGCCTGCGACCATCGACTCCCGCCCTTCATCGCGCCGGACTGCGCCGGCTCTGCCCGCATCCTACGGGAATGCCGCGCGGCAGGCTTCGCACGGGACGTCGGCGCGACCGCGCGCGGTCGCCGGGCAGGCGCGTGCCGCACCGCCTTCGCGCGGCATCGCTTGGCGAACGGCTTGAACTGCCGTATCATGGCCGGCCCGGTCGCCGCGAACAGCGTGCCAGGCCGGATTCCTCGCCGGGGCGCATGCCTCTGGCCGGCCACGAATCTCCGGAATGTTGCGCGGGTCTCGTCGATCCCGTATCATTCCGCGTCTTTCGTCTTGCCTTTTCAGCAAGCCAACCGTTTTTTTCGAGTAGCTGTCATGAAGACCTTCAGCGCCAAGCCCGAGACCGTCAAGCGCGACTGGTACGTGGTCGACGCCAGCGGCAAGACGCTGGGCCGCCTGTGCTCCGAGCTCGCTACCCGCCTGCGCGGCAAGCACAAGCCCGTCTATACCCCGCACGTGGACACCGGTGACTATCTGGTCGTCATCAATGCCGAGAAGATCCACACCACCGGCAACAAGGTGCAGGACAAGAAGTATCACCGCTTCACCGGCCATATCGGCAACCTCAAGACCGAGACCCTCGGCCAGGCGCTGGATCGCCACCCCGAGCGCGTCATCGAGATCGGCGTGAAGGGCATGCTGCCGAAGAACACGCTGGGCCGCGAGATGTTCCGCAAGCTCAAGGTCTATGCCGGTCCGAATCATCCGCACACCGCCCAGCAGCCGCAAGTGCTGGACATCTGAGTAGACGCCCATGGCAATCCAGCAGAACTACGGCACCGGCCGTCGCAAGTCCTCCACCGCCCGCGTGTTCCTGCGCCCGGGTTCCGGCGTGATCACGATCAACCATCGTTCGATCGAGCAGTTCTTCGGCCGCGAGACCGCGCGCATGATCGTTCGCCAGCCGCTTGAGCTGACCCGGATGAACGACAAGTTCGACGTGCTGGTCACGGTGGAAGGTGGCGGCATCACCGGCCAGGCTGGTGCGATCCGACTGGGCCTTGCCCGCGCGCTGGTCGAGTACGACGAGAACCTCAAAGGCGACCTGCGCCGCGCCGGGTTCATGACCCGCGACGCCCGCGAAGTGGAGCGCAAGAAGGTCGGCCTGCACAAGGCACGTCGCGCCACGCAGTTCTCCAAGCGCTGATATCGGCGCACAGTCGAGCTTCTAGCCCCGTCGCCAAGCGGTAAGGCACCTGACTCTGACTCAGGCATTCGGTGGTTCGAATCCATCCGGGGCTGCCACACGAAAAGACCCGCCGCAAGGCGGGTCTTTTTTGTGCGCGGTATCGGGCTGCCCCGCCGCCGCACGTCCGAACAAGGACGGCGTGGATTCACGCCGCGCGCGCGGCGAGCTCACGCAGGGCCGCGGCGACGCGCCCCGACTCGGTCAGGAAGGGCATGTGGCCGGTGTCTAGTTCCAAGTAGCGTCCGCTCGGCGCGGCATCCGCGGCCCAGCGCATCGCGGCGGGCGACACCATGCGATCGCGCCGGCCGGCGAGCCAGAGCGAGGGCATCGCCAGCGTGCCGACGACGGCGCGCAGGTCCGCGGCCTGCAGCACCTCCAGGCCCTGCTCCAGTGCCCTTGCCGAAGGCCGGCCGTGTTCGAAGGCGCGTGCCTCCAGTGCGCGAAGCGTCGCTGCATCGAGCGATGAGCCGGCCGCCTCCAGCGCCAGGAAGCGTTCGATCGTGGCGGTGAAGTCCTGCGCCAGCCCTGCGGCGAACTGCTCGAACACCTGCGGCCGGGTGCCGAAGTCCCAGCCATCGCCCGCCACGAAGCGCGGGCTGGAGGCCACCGCCGCCAGTGCCCGAATCCGCTCGGGCGCACGCGCCGCGGCCTTGAGTGCGAAGAGTCCGCCCAGCGACCAGCCGACCCAGATCGCGCCGGCGGGGACGCGCTGGAGCAGCGCATCCGCGGTGGCATGCGGTGCGAGCTCCAGCTCTCCGCGGCTGCGCCCGTGACCGGGCAGATCGACCAAGTGGATGGTGAAGTCATGCGCGAGGTGCCCGAGCAAGGGCTCGAACACGCCGCCGTGCATCGCCCAGCCGTGGATCAGCACGAGCGGCGGCCCGTTTCCAAGTGTCCGGATGAACATCGGCGACAGTGGAGGACTCAGGCGTTGATCACGGCCGCGGCGCGCAGCACCCGCGCGAGCGCCTCCAGCAGGGCGTCGATGTCCGCGTCCTCGTGCAGCGCGCTGAGCAGCACGCGCAGCCGCGCGCGGCCGTCCGGCGCGGTGGGCGGACGCATCGCGTCGACGCGGAAGCCCGCCTGTTCGAGCACGCGCGCCGCGGCCACGGCGGCGGCATTGGCACCCACCAGGATCGGCTGGATGGGCGTGGTCGAATCCACCATCGGAAGGCCGAGCTGCTGCGCGCCGCGCCGGAAGCGTGCGACCAGGGCTGCGAGTTTGAAGCGTCGCCAGCTTTCCGCGCGCGAAATTTCCAGCGCACGCAGCGCCGCTGCGGCGAGTGCCGGTGGCATCAGGGTCGCATGGAGGCAGGTCGAGGCGCGCTGCGCGATGGCCTCGAGCAGCGCGTCCGGTCCAACCAGGACGGCCCCCGAAGCGCCGAGCGCCGTGTCCAATGCAAGCAACTGCAGCGGCACTTCTCGCACGCCAAGGCCGGCGTGGGCAACGCTGCCGCGCCCTTCGGGGCCGACCACGCCCACGCCGTGCGCATCGCTCACATGCAGGGTTGCGTTTTCGGCCCGCGCCAGCATCGCAAGCAGCTTCAGCGGTGCCAGGTCACCGTCCATGGCGAACACACCGTCGGATGCAAGCAGCGCGGCGGTCGCGGGGCTGTCCTGCAGCAGCTTCAGCGCCCCGTCCGGCAAGGCGTGGGGATAGTGGCGCAGCTGCGCCCCCGCGAGCCGGGCGGCATCGGCCAGGCTGGCATGGTTGAGATGGTCCTGCACGCACAGGTCGCCCTCGCGCAACAGGGCTTGCATCACCGCGAGGTTGGCAAGGTAGGCCGAGCCAAAGGCCAGCGCGCGCGGATAGCCCTGCCATTGCGCCACGGCCTGCTCCAGCGCATGGTGCTCGGCAAATGCCGCGCCGGATTGGGGCGTCGCGCCGGCACCCACGCCGCGCCACGCGGCGGCCTCCTGCAGCGCCGCGACCACCGCCGGATGCTGCGCCAGGCCCAGCGAGTCGGCGCTGCTGAAGTCGCGCAGCACCCGCCCGTTGATCTCGATCGCGATGCCCTCGCGGGCCGCGATGCGTCGACGCGGCGACAGGCTGCTCGCCAGCGTGGCCTCATGCGGATCATCGCCGCGAGGCCAGAGCGCCGGCCGGGCCTGGCTGCGTGACTTCACCCCGCTCATTGCGCGCATCGCCTGGTGGCGCAGGGCGGCGTGCCGAACGACGCGGCGCGGCGGCTCCGGGGGCGGGCAGCGCTGGCAGGCAGTAGCGGCATCGGCATCGGGATCGCGCGAGTGGGTCGCCGGTGGCACAGTGTACGCAGTCTGGAAACCGAATCGATGTCTGTCAACCGCCTGCCCGTGATCGTGTCGCGCCTTCGCAGCAGCCTGTCGTTCGGCCTGCTGCCTGCGCGCTGTCTGATCTGCGGTGCGCGCGCGGGATCGCGGGATCTGTGCCACGCCTGCGTCGCCGCCCTGGCGCTGAACGAGCCGGCGTGTCCGCGCTGCGCGCTGCCGCTGGAGGCGGCCGCTCCGGCCTGCGGCGCGTGCCTGGCCGATCCTCCGGCGTTTGCGTTGGCCGCCGCCGCATGGCGCTACGAGGCGGCGATCGCGCAACTGGTGCCGCGCTTCAAGTTCCACCGCGACCTGGCCTGCGGGCGCGTGCTCGGCGAACTGGCCGCGCGACGGCTGGCCCAATGGCCCGGATGGGTCGGTGCCGAGCGCGTGGTGCCGGTTCCGCTGCATCACACCCGGCTGGGCCAGCGCGGCTACAACCAGGCGCTGGAACTGGCGCGCTGTCTGGCTGCCCCGCACGCGCTGCCGGTCGACGGCTACAGCATGCGCCGCTCCCGTGCAACGCCGGCCCAGACCACGCTCGACGCCGCCGCGCGCCGGCGCAACCTGCGCGGTGCGTTCGAGGCCGTGCCGCAGGCGGGCATCGTGGTATTGGTCGATGACGTCATTACCACCGGTGCCACCCTGGACGAGGCCGCGCGCGTCCTGCTGCGCGCCGGCGCACGCGAAGTGCGCGCCGTGGCGATTGCGCGCGTGCCGTGAGGCGTGCGTCAGCACGCGTGCCGCACGCGCTCGAACAGAAGAATCCGGGTCGCCGGAGTGCTCGCGCCGGCGCATCTGTGATACCGTCGCGCATCGCGTTCCGATCTTGCGAGACGGGTCGCAATCGCCGCACTTTTTGCGCAGTGCCGGGGGGCCGCACAGGTGGCCTGTCGGCGGGGTAGCGTCATTTGATCAGGGGGATCACGGCATGTCGAAACTGTTGGAGTTCATGCGCGAGCTGGGCCGCAGCGCGGAGCTCGCCCGCGACTACGAGGCCGATGCCGATGCGGTGATGCGCAAGGCCGGCCTTTCGGAAGAAGAGAGTCGTGCGCTGCGCGAGAAGGACTACGCCACGATCAAGCGCCTCACCGGTTTGAGCGACGGCCAGTTCGCCACCAACCACATCGTTCGGGCCTACGACGAATAACCGGGCGGCCGCTCCGCGATTCCTCATGGCCAGAATCCTCCCTGTCCTGAGCGCGTTGATCCTGGCGGCGTCGGGCTTGGCGTTTGATGCCGGCCGCGTGACATCGGCCGCCTGGAATGAGGCCGATGCCGAACTTCCCGCGGACGCATTCGGGGTGCAGGCGGCGTTTGCCCAGCGCCCGTCGGAAGGCATCACCCACGCGGACCCGGCAGCGGACGAGAAGGATTACGCACGGCTGCGCAATCTGTCCCTGTCCGGGGACTATGCCGGTGCGCAGCGCGGGCTGATGCAGCTGCTGGCCCACGATGACCTGGGTCCGGCGCTGCGGATGCGCGTGTATGTCACCGCCATCAGCATCGCCACCATCTTCGAAGACTGGCCGCAGGCGTTCTCCCTGCTCAACGAGGCCATGCCCTACCTGCCGGCGGCACCCGAGGAGTCGGCGCGGATGCTGGGTGCCGCGGCCCAGCTTTACGCCACGGTCGGCGAGACCGGGCGCGCGCTCGATCTCGGCGTGCGCGCCGTCCGCGCAGCCGAAGCCAGCACCGATCCGCTCCCGCTCTGTCACGCGATGACGGCGCTCGCCATCGCCTATGAAAGCGATGAGATTTTCGGGATCGCGCAACAGTGGCGCGAGCGTCAGGTCGAGGCCTGCACCCGCGCCGGCGATGCGCTGTTCGCCGCCAATGGCAAGTATGGCCTCGGCATGGCGCTGGTGGTGCAGGGGCAGAACCGACAGGCGCTGGAATGGGGCGAGGCATCGCTGGCCGACTACGAGGCCCATGCCTATGAGGCCGGTGCCAGCGACGCCAGGCTCCTGATCGCCCGGAGCCTGGTCGCGCTTGGCGAGGAGCCGCGTCGGGCGGACGCGCTGCTGTCCGATCTCGCCGCGCGCTATCGCGATCACCACCCCGCGGCGCTGAGCCTGGCCGAAGTCGAGAAGCTCCGCTCGGCCCTCGCCGAATCACGCGGCGACACCCAGGCGAGCCTGGCGCACCTCAAAGAGGCCATGAAGCACTCGCAGGAGGCCGAGCGCCGCGCCCGAGCACGGCGGCTGGCCTATCTGCAGATCGAGTTCGACACCCAGCTCAAGGAGCAGAAGATCTCGCTGCTGGAAGCCGAGAAGGCGCTGGCCGAGGCGAACGCGACCTCCGCGCACAGGCGTCAGCTCCTGCTGGCGACCGGCCTCGTCGGCCTGGTGGCCTCGTCCGTTCTGCTGCTGCTGCTGCTGCGTCGCACCTTGCGCGACCGCAAGCGCTACCGCTGGGGAGCCGAGCACGACGGACTCACCCGTCTCATCAACCACCAGCATCTGCGCAAGGTTGGCGAAGCCGCCTTCGCGCGGGCCGGGCAGGCGGGCGTCCCGTTCACCGCCATCGCGGTGGACATCGACCTCTTCAAGCAGATCAACGACACCCACGGGCACGCGGCCGGCGACGAGGCGCTGTGCGCGATGGGCACCTGGATCCGCGACGTGGTCGGCGATCGCGGCATCGCGGCGCGGCGCGGCGGCGACGAGTTCATGATCCTGATCGAGGGCGATGTCGCGCAGGCCAAGGCGCTGCTGCAGCGCCTGCGCGAACGGATCGTTCCCGTCGTCGTCCACGACCGGCCGATGGCGTTCACCATCAGCGCCGGCATCTGCCAGACCGATGCGCGCACGGACTCGTTCGAACAACTCCTCCACCGTGCCGACAAGGCGCTGTACCGGGCCAAGCGACAGGGGCGCGACCGTCTCGCCTGCTGGAACGACGAGGTGCCCGATGCGACGGTCGAAGCGTCGACCGGCAGCCTCGTGGTGGTGGGCTGCGGCATCCAGTTCGGCCGTCACGTCAGCGAGCGCGCGCTGTCGGAAATCCAGCAGGCGCAGGTGGTGTTCTGCCTGACCGATCCCTTCGCGCTGGCCATGATCACGCGCCTGCGCCCCGATGCCGTCAATCTCGGCCTGCACTACGCGCCGGGCCGGGACCGGCGCGAAACCTACCGCGACATCGACGCGGCGATCATGCGCGAAGTGCGCGCCGGCAAGGCGGTCTGTGCCGTGTTCTACGGCCATCCGGGCGTCTTTGCCGACGTGCCGCACCGGGTGATCCGCAAGGCGCGCGCCGAGGGGCTGGTGGCGCGCATGGAGCCGGGCATCTCGGCCGAAGCCTGCCTGTATGCCGACTTGGGAATCGATCCCGGACAGCGCGGCGTGCAGTCGCTGGAGGCCACGCACTTCCTCTGCTACGACCGCCTGATCGACCCGCAGGGGCCGGTGCTGCTCTGGCAGGTGGCGCTGGCAGGCGACTGGTCCTGCACCCGCCTCGAGGCCGATCCGGACGGACTGCGCGCGCTGGTCAGAAAACTCGCGCGCTGGTATCCGACCGAGCACGAGGTGATCCTCTACGAAGCCGCGCAGCTTCCCATCGATGCCTTCCGCGCCGAACGCCTGCGCCTTTGCGACCTGCCGGAGGCCAGCTACAAGGAGTTCACCACCCTGGTGATTCCGCCGCTGGCGACCGAGCTGCGGCGCGACCCGGCGTTCGCAGCGATGCCGGATTGACGCAAGGGCGCGGACTCAGCGCTGGCAGCGCGGACAGTACACCGTCGCGCGCTGGCCCCAGTCGGCGGCGCGCAGCGTGCCGCCGCAGGCCTTGCAGGGCTGTCCGGCGCGGCCGTAGACGGACAGTTCCTGCTCGAAATAGCCCGGCGCGCCGTCCGGCGCGAGAAAATCGCGCAGCGTGGTGCCGCCACGCGCGATCGCCCGCGCGAGGATGTCCTTCACCGCCAGCGCGAGCCGCTCCCAGCGCGCCAAGGCAATGCGCCCGGCGGCCCGGCCGGGATGGATGCCGGCGCGAAACAGCGCCTCGGCGGCGTAGATGTTTCCCACGCCCACCACGATGCGCTGGTCCATCAGGAAATGCTTGACCGGCGCGCTCCGTCCCGCCGCCGCGCGCGCGAGCCAGTCGGCATTGAAATCATCCGACAGCGGCTCGGGTCCGAGGCCGGCCAGCAGCGGATGCAGCGTGCCCGCCGGCTGCCACAGCAGCGCCCCGAAGCGGCGCGGGTCGTGCAGGCGCAGGAGGTGGCCATCATCGAGCACGAGATCGGCGTGGTCGTGCGCGCGTACCGGCGCGTCGTGCGCCAGCACGCGCAGGTTGCCCGACATCCCCAGGTGCACGATCACGCTGCCCGACCGGGCATCGAGCAGCAGGTATTTCGCGCGCCGCCGCACCGCGTCGATGCGCTGACCGGGCAACTCCTCGCCGATTTCGCGTGGAATCGGCCAGCGCAGGTCGGGCCGCCGCAGCACCGTCGCGCGCACGCGGCGTCCGATGACGTGCGGCGCGATGCCGCGGCAGGTGGTTTCGACCTCGGGAAGTTCGGGCATGGCGGGCAAAGCGTCACGGGGCACCTGATTGTCGTGCCGGAACGCCCGGAATGCGACGCGGCGCGGTGACTTTGCCGGCAAAGGCGGCGATGATCCGCCCAGGGAGAATCCAATGCCGCCGATGTACCCCCGCCCGTCCGAAGGTTCCGCGCCCCTGTGCCTGCGCCACGTCTGCGCGATCGTCGCGGCGCTGCTGTTCGCATCCTTCGCCACTCTGGCGCAGGCCAGCCGCAGCGAGTACCTGAGCTGGTTCGACACCGATGGCGACGGGCGCGTCTCGCTGACCGAGTATCAGGACTACCTGAGCCAGGGATTCCACGCCATGGACCGCAACGGCGACGGCGTGCTGTCGGCCAGCGAAATGCCCGCCGGCGTCCGCCTGCGCACCGCCACTACACTCGAATCCCGCCGCCGCGCCCTGACCCGCATGTTCGACCGGCTCGACCTCGACAACGACGGCTACCTGGACGCCAACGAGCTGACCGCGGTGCCGTGAGTGTCGATGGCGGCGTGCGTGCGGGGCGGCCTGCTGGTGACCTGCGCGGGCTACCGGTTTTCCCGGGTGCGCGCCAGAATGGCCGCGCACGCACCGTGGATCGCCCATGAAAATCGCCAGCTGGAACGTCAATTCGCTCAATGTGAGGCTGCCGCACCTGCTCGACTGGCTGGGCCGGGCGCAGCCGGATGTGGTGGGGCTGCAGGAAACCAAGCTCGAGGACACGCGCTTTCCGGCCGATGCGCTGGCGCAGGCCGGGTATCGCAGCGTGTTCCACGGGCAGAAGACGTACAACGGTGTGGCGATTCTTGCGCGCGATCGGGTGATTTCCGACGTGCAGGCCGGCATTTCCGGCTTCGAGGACGATCAGGCGCGCGTGCTTGCGGCCACCGTGGACGGCGTGCGCGTGATCGATCTCTATGTGGTCAACGGGCAGTCGGTCGGCAGCGAAAAATACGACTACAAGCTGCGCTGGCTCGCCGCCGCGCACGACTGGATCGCGGCCGAGCGCGCGCGCCATCCCGAGCTTGTCGTGCTGGGCGATTTCAATATCGCGCCGGAGGATCGGGACGTGCACGATCCTGCGGTCTGGGGCGACGACAGCATCCTGACGTCCACCGCCGAGCGCGCGGCGCTGCGGCGGCTGTTCGGGCTGGGCCTGCACGACAGCTTCCGCCTGTTCGAAGCCGAGGGCGGGCATTTTTCCTGGTGGGACTACCGCGCCGCCGGATTTCGCCGCAACCTCGGGCTGCGCATCGATCTCATTCTGGCCAGCGAGGCCCTGCGCCCGCGCCTGACTGCCGCCGGCATCGACCGCGAACCGCGCACCTGGGACCGCCCCAGCGACCACGCGCCGGTGTGGCTGGCGATGGACTGATCCGTTTCACGCGCCGCGGCGATTCGCAGGCCGGCCCTGCGCGGCCGACGCGGGGTCCGTGCGGCCGCCTGGCGGGTGATCCCCGCTCAATACAAATCCACCGGATCCACGTCCAGCGACCAGCGCACGCGGCGCGCTTCGGGCAGGTCGAAGAGCGCGGGATACAGCGTGCGCAGCAGCGACTGCAGGGCGGGACGATGGGTGGATTCGAACAGCACCTGGCCGCGCAGCCGGCCGGCGCGGCGCGGCATCGGCGCGGGCATGGGCGGATGCGCCGCCACCTCCGCGCTGCCCTGCGCGCGGGCGAGCGCGTGGGCGGCGGCGAGGAAGGCGTTGAGCGGTTCGGCGTGGGGCGACTCGGCGCGCAGCAGGGCCAAGTGCGAGAACGGCGGGAGGCCGGCGGCGGCGCGTTCGGCCAGCTCGGCCTCGGCGAAGGCCGGGTAGCCGCGCGTCACCAGGGTTTGCAGCAGCGGATGATCGGGATGATGGGTCTGCAGCCAGACTTCGCCCGGACGCTGCGCGCGCCCGGCGCGGCCGGCGACCTGCACCAGCAGCTGCGCCATGCGCTCGCCGGCGCGGAAGTCGGCGCTGAAAAGCCCTTCGTCGGCGCTGGTGATGGCGACGAGCGTGAGCTTTGGCAGGTCGTGGCCCTTGGCCAGCATCTGGGTGCCGACGAGGATGCCGGGCGCGTCGCCGAGGGCGTCGAAGTGCTTGCCCAGCGCATCGCGTCCGCGCGTGGTTTCCCGGTCAACGCGGATCAGCGGCACGCCGGGGAAGCGCGCCGCCAGCGCTTCTTCCAGCCGTTCGGTGCCGGCACCCTGCGGCACCAGCGCGAGGCCGCCGCAGTCCGGACAGGCCGGCGGCACGCTGCGGCGGTGGCCGCAGTGGTGGCAGATCAGCCGGTGGCGTCCGTGCAGGGTGAGCGGACGGTCGCAGCGCGCGCAGTCGGCGTGCCAGCCGCAGTCGTGGCACAGGAGCACGGGCGCATAGCCGCGGCGGTTGCGGAACACCAGCGCCTGCTCGCCGCGCGCCAGGCAGTCGGCGATGGCGTCCAGCAGCGGGCGCGAGAGGCCGTGTTCCAGGCGCTGGCTGCGGATGTCGAGCACGCGCACGCGCGGCGGGCGCGCGCCGCCTGCGCGTTCGCGCAGCGTGAGCCAGGCGTAGCGTCTGCTGCGGGCGTGCTGGAGGGTTTCCAGGCTCGGCGTGGCGCTGCCGAGCACCGCGGGCACGCCGAGGCCGCTGGCGCGCACCAGGGCGAAGTCGCGGGCGTGGTAGCGAAAGCCGTCCTGCTGCTTGTAGGAGCCGTCGTGCTCCTCGTCGATGATGATGAGGCCGGCGTCGGGCAGCGGTGAAAACACCGCCGAGCGCGTTCCGATCAGCACCCGGCCCTCGCCCCGCGCCATGCGCGCAAAGGTGGCGGCGCGCTCGGTTTCCGACAGACCCGAGTGCAGCACCAGGACGGGCACGGGCAGGCGCTCGCCGTAGCGGCGTATGGCCTGCGGGGTGAGGCCGATCTCGGGCACCAGTACCAGCGCCTGGCGGCCGCGCGCCAGGCAGGCCTCGATCGCGGCCAGATACACCTCGGTCTTGCCGCTGCCGGTCACCCCTTCCAGCAGCGCCACGGCGAATCGGCCGGCGAGGGCGTCGATGGCTGCGGTCGCCTCTGCCTGCTCGGGTGAGAGCTCGGGCGCGGCGCGTGCGGGAGCGTGCGCTTCGCGCGACGGCACGCGCAGGATCGACGCGGCCAGACCGCGCGCTTCGAGCCGGCGCAGCGCATCGCGCCAGCCGGGGCCGATGCTTGCCGCCAGCGCGGCCTCGTCGCGCTCGCCCTGCGCCAGATAGTCGGCCAGCGCGCGCGGGCGCGAGCCGCGGCGCAGTCCGGCCAGCGCGGTGCCGCCGGCCTCGGTGAGGTGCCAGAACGCTATGCGCGTGTCGGGCAACGGCTCGCCCTGCCGCAGCGCCACCGGCAGGGCGGTGGCCAGCACCTCGCCCAGCGGACGCTGCCAGTATCCGGCGGCCCAGCCGAGCGCCTGCCAGAGCGGGGGATCGAACAGCGGCACCTCGTCCAGCACGGCCTCGGCGGTGCGCAGCTCCGGTCCCTCCGGATCGGCCGTGCCGGCTTCGACATAGAAACCCACCAGCGAGCGGCTGCCGAACGGCACCTTCACCCGACACCCGGCTGCTGGCGTGGATGCGCCGTCCGCCGGCCGATAGTCGAACAGGCGCGGCAGCGGCACGGACAGGGCGATTCGCCAGGTTGCGGGTGCGGGAACAGGCATCGACGCAGTGTAGACGCAGCACCGTGACCGCCGTTCCACAGTTACTGCAAAGATCTGTGCGCGGATTGATGAATTGCCGGTAACTTCCTGTCGTGACAGACGAAACGAGTGAAATCCACACCTCCTGTGGATAAGTGTGTGGACCATCCACCGTGGTCGGGTGCGCCGGCCCCATGGCTGGGCCGGCTACGGCACCTTGGTCAAAAAATCGTCACAAGATCAATTTCCATTTATATCAACATGTTATGAATAATGCTTGCGCGGCGAAGCGGGTTGTCGCGCGGAAATCGACGCCGCGCGGCGTCGCTCGATCGCGCTGTGCACAACGCATGTGCCGCAAGTCCTTGTGTTGCTTGGGTGCAGCGCCGAATGTGCGGAAGTCAAGCCCCACGGATAGGGTAGGCTGGCGGACAGGGATGGGGGTGGGCGCGCTGCTATCCTGACCCGCCACGCCGCCAGTTTCGACCCGATGCCGCCCCCTTCCTCCGCGACCGCCCCGTCGTTTCTCTCGCTGCCGGAAGCGTCGGCGCGGCGTCTGCTGCACGAGGCGCTGGCGCGACTTTCCCCCCTGCAGCGGCAGGTGATGCTGCTGTGCCTGCAGGAGGGCGTGGATGCGGGAGAGATCGCCCGGCGGCTGGGCGCGGCACCCGCAGCGGTCGGCGCGTCGCTTGCCTTCGCCACCTCCCAGCTGCGCGTGCAGCTTTCGGATCGGCCGCAGGATCGCGAGTCCACCGAATGGCTCAAGCGCTGCCGGGTGCTGTTGGCCAAGGGGGCGGGCGGCGCTGGTGCCGCACCGCAGCACGGCGAATCCGTGCCTGTACCGGAAGTGCCTTCGGCCGCGACAGCGCCGGTGGCGGCTGCTGCGGCATCGCCGCGACCTGCCGCTTCGCCACGGCAGCGGTCGCCCGTGACGCTCGGGCTCTGGCCGCGGCTCCCGGCGGCGTTGGCGCTGCTGGTGCTGGGCGCGGGACTGGCGCTCGGCTGGCAGGCCTGGCGCGCCGCGCGCCCGCCGGTCGTGAAGGTTGCGCCCGGCCCCCAGCGCATGCCGCCGCCGACGGCACCGGAGGCTCCGCTCACCGCGCCGGACTTCATGCTGGTGCTCTTTCGACAGCAGCATCCGGAGGTGCTCGACGACCTCGAGTTCCACGTCTGGCTGTCCGAACAGGAAGCGCTGCGATGAAAGTTGCCGCGCTCTGCGCTCTGGTGCTGCTCGCCGGCGCGGCCTCGGCACAGGCTCCTGCCCCCGCGGGCGCGCCGGATGCGGCGGCGCTGCGCCAGACCCTGGCACCCTTCGATACTCTGCTGGCCGGCCTGCCGCCGGTGCTGCGCGAACGTCTGGAGCTGCATGCGCGGGCCTGGCTGGCGCTGTCGCCCGAGGCGCAGGCACGGCTGCGGCTGGACCTGACCGCCTGGGACGACCTGGCCCCGCAGGAGAAACTCGCGTTGCGCGAGCGTTTCGACGCCTGGGAGCATCTCGACGAACCGACCCGCGGCGCGGTGCTCCAGGCCGAAGCGCGGCTGGCGCAGATGCCCGCCGAAGTGCGCGCGGGATGGCGTGCGCGCTTCGACGCGCTTTCGCCCGAGCAGCGCCGGCGCTACCGCTTCGATCCGCCCACGCGCGCCGCGATGGACCTGGCCGGCCAGCTTTTTCCGTTCGTGCCGGCCGAGGAACATGCCGATACCCTGGCGCTGCTGCGGGCGCTGACGCCCGCCCAGGTCGACGCCCTGCGCCGGGAGCTGCGGCGGCTGCCGCCGAACCGGCGCGATGCCTTCCGGGTACGCCTGCTCGAACAGGATGTGCAGGGACGCGCCGCCCTGCTGGATGCCGCTCCCTGACCGCACCGGAAGGCCCGCGACGGCTGCCGCGCAGCGGGTTCTGCTGCTACCCTTCCGTCCCCGCGCCGCGCCCGTCATCGCCATGAACGATTTCATCGAGATCCACGAAAACGCCCTCGCGCGCGAGGACTGCGCCGCCATCGTTGCGCGCTTCGAGGCCGAGGGCGGCGGCACGCCCGGGCGCGTGGGCTCGGGCTATTTCCCCGAGCTCAAGGACAGCAGCGACATCACCCTGGAGGGGCGGCCGCAGTGGGAGGACGTGCAGAACCTGCTGCTGGATGCCGCGCTGCGCGCCACCAAGGCCTATCTGCGGCGCTATCCGTATGCGGCGCTCGCTCCGCTGATGCTCCAGACCGGCGACCCGCCGCGCCGCCTGCACGCCCATGATCTCGAAACCATGGACGATGCCACGCTCACCCGCCTGGTGCAGACGGTGCTGCGCCCCGGCTCCATCAACCTGCAGCGCTACACCGCCGACAAGGGCGGCTATCCCTACTGGCACTGTGAGCTGTTTCCGCGCGACGAGCAGTGCGAAACGCTGCATCGGCACCTTTTGTGGACGCTCTATCTCAACGATGATTTCGAGGAAGGCGAGACCGAGTTCCTCTACCAGAACCGCAAGGTGACGCCGCGCACCGGCAGCCTGCTGGTGGCACCGGCCGCTTTCACCCACACCCATCGCGGCAACATGCCGCGCGGCGGTGCCAAGTACATCGCCACCAGCTGGATCCTGTTCCAGCGCGCTGCCCAGATGTTCCCCTCGGGCTGATGCCGACGGCAGGCGGCAGGGGCATTCGGCACGCCGGGCGGCTTGCGTATACTTTCTCGACCGGCCGGATCGGCCGATGCGGGATCCGTGATTTGGACATCGACCCGGCCTCGCGCCACCCTGCCGATGCCATCGAGGGCGAGCTGCCCGATGGCGATGCCGCCGCCGCGCTGCTGCTGTCGCGCCGCCCGGAACTGGTGCCATGGATCCTGCAGTGGCAGCGCGAACTGATTGAAACCTTTGGCGAACCCCTGCGTCAGGACGCTGCTCGCAGCGCGGTCGCGCTGAGCATCGCGCTGGCGCGGATGGGCCTGCGCCACGGCAGCTGGGGCGAGGACTTCCACGCCTACCACAACGAGAACCACGCGCTCGAGCTGATGGATGGCCGCCTCGGCCAGCTGGTGTCCACGGCCGGAGAGGCGTTCGACGGGCGCGACCGGATCGCGCTGATGCTGTTCTGCGCCTGCCACGACCTGCGCCAACGCGAGGACGGCGAGGGCGACGGGCCGGTGGGTCCGAACGAGGCCGCCAGCATGGCCGAAAGCCGGCGCATCCTCGCCGCCGCCGGCTTCGATCCGCAGCGTGATGCCTGGCTCTACGGAACCCTGGAGCTGGCCATCGCCGGCTCGACCTTCGACGCGCGCCCGCTGCCGCCGGACAGCCGCAGCAACACCGCGGAACTTGCCGCGCGCGGCGGCGCGCTTGCGCCGCATCTGGCGCAGTGGCTGGACGCGCGCGAGCCGCAGTGGCGCAGCGACGCTGTCCGCCAGCACGCCCTGGCCCTGGCCCAGGTCGCCTCGGATCTGGACACCGCCAACGTCGCCGAGCCGATGCTGGAGCTGGCCGCCAGCTCGATCCGCCTGTGCGAGGAGCGCGAGATGCGCGCCGGGCGTTCACTGGACGATGCGCAATCGGTCGCGCCGTGCTTCGCCTTTCTCACCGAAGGACAGGAGCGCTATTTCTTCGAGCTGCACCGCTTCTGCTCCGAACCGGGACGTCTGGCTTTCGCCGAGGGCAAGGCCGCCAACGCCGCCCCGATGCGCGCGCTGCTGGACGCGCTGCGCGCGGATTTTGCCCGGGACCCGGGCCAGTGCCAGTGCGGGCTGGACGTCATTCGCCACTTCGCGCGGCTGGCGCTGCGGGTCTCCGAATGCGAGTGAAGGACCACCAGTTCCGATTCTTCGATCTGGCGCTGCGCTGCCAGGTGCTGCGCTTCGGGGAATTCACCCTCAAGTCCGGGCGCGTGAGCCCGTACTTTTTCAATGCCGGGCGCTTCGACCACGGCGCGGCGTTGGCCACGCTGGCAGAGTGCTATGCGCAGGCGCTGGAGGAATCGGGACTGGCCTTCGACATGCTGTTCGGCCCGGCCTACAAGGGCATCCCGCTCGCCACGGCGGTTGCGATCGCGCTGGCCGCGCGCGGACGCGACGTGCCGGTGGCCTTCAACCGCAAGGAAGCCAAGGACCACGGCGAAGGCGGACTGATGATCGGCGCGCCGCTCAAGGGCCGCGTCCTGATCGTCGACGACGTGGTGACCGCCGGGACCGCGGTGCGCGAATCCATCGCCATGATCGGCGCGGCCGGCGCAACGCCCTGTGGCGTGCTGGTCGCGCTCGATCGGCAGGAGCGAGGTGAATCGGGGCTGTCCGCCACCCAGGAGATCACCGCCGGTTCCGGCATTCCCGTGGTCGCCGTCGCGCGGCTGGAAGAATTGCTGGCCTATACTTCCGGCCAGCCGGCGCTGCAAGAGCACCTTGGGCGCCTGCAGGCCTACCGCGCACGTTATGGCGTCGCACAGGCCGCACCGTCCCACTGAAGTCCCGCAGGATTCCGAGTGAAAACGACAGCTGCCCTTCCCCTGATCGCCGGCCTGCTCTGCCTTGCGCTCGGCGCGATTTCGTCCGACGCACAGGCCCAGCGCAAGCTTTACCGCTGGACGGACAAGGACGGCAACGTGCACTACACCGACACGTTGCCGGCCGAGGCGGCCAAGGACAAGCAGGAAGAACTCAACAGCCAGGGCATGACGGTCAAGACCACCGAGCGCGTGCGCACGGCCGAAGAGCAGGCCGCCTGGGAGGCGGAACAGGCCGAGCTGGAAAAGGTGCGCCTTGTCGCCGAGCAAAAGGCCAAGATGGATTCGGTGCTGGTCTCGTCCTATCCGGCCGAGTCGGATTTGCAGCGCGCCTACCGCGAGCGCTTCGACCTGATCGAACAGAGCCTGGAATCCGCGCGGATCGGCATCCGCAGCCAGGAAAAGAGCCTGGCCGAGCTTCTCGATCACGCTGCCGATCTCGAACGCAACGGCAAGCCGGTGCCGGTGCAGATCAGGGATTCGATCACGCGTGCGCGCTCGCAGGTCGCCGACCAGCGCGCCTATCTCACGCGCCGCGAGACCGAGCGCACCGCCCTGCGCGCCGAGTTCGACGAGCTGCTGGCGCGCTATCGCGAGCTCAAGGGCATCACGCCGCCCGCGCCGGAAAGTCCCTGAGTCACCCTGACGCGCGACGCGCGCTGCGTCGCGCGATGAGCTGCGCCAGGATCCCGACCGCGATCTCGTGCGGCGTCTCGTCGCCGATCGGCAGGCCCACCGGTGCCTGCATGCCTTCCAGCCACGCCGCGTGCGCGGGAAGCGCGCGGCGCACCTGCGCGATGCGCCTGCGGCTGCCCATCATGCCGAGGAAGGCGCAGCGGCTGCCGGCAAGCGCGTCCAGCGCTGCGACGTCGGTCGGGTAGTCGCGGCTGAGCAGCACGATGTAGAGATCGCGTGCGGTGTTCGCGGCGCGGCGCAGGCTCCCGGATGTCGCGTCGATGCAGGTTGCCGTGATATCGCGATCGGGTGGAAAACACTCGGGCCGTGAATCGGCCAGCCAGACCTCGAAGTCGACCAGGCCGGCGAGCTGCGCCAGCGCGTGGCCGCAGTGGCCGGCACCCGCGATCAGCAGGCGCGGGCGCGGATGCAGGACCTGCGCGGCCGCATCCCGATCACCCATCCCGGCACCCGACAGCTCCGTCGCTTCGCCTTCCGCCAGCGCCGACGCGATGGCCTGCGCGCGGGCGGCATCGTCAACGCCCTGCCAGACCCGCACGGCGACCCGCATCGTGCCGCCGCAGATGCCGGCCGAGCCGGGTTGGCCGGTCAGTGCAATCTCCAGCGTTTTGCAGCCGCCGGCGGCGGCAAGCAGCGCGCGCGCGGTTTCGATCACGCGCGCCTCCATCGCGCCGCCGCCGACGCTGAAGGCAATGCGGTCGGCTTCGATCAGCATCCGCGCGCCGGGCTTGCGCGGGGTTGCGCCGCGCGCCGCGACGACGCTCGCCAGCGCCACGCCGCGGCCATCGGCCAGCCGGTCGGCCAGCCGGGCGAACAGGGCTTCATCCATGGCTGAAGGTCCGACGACCGCTTGCTTCCTCCTGTGCGCGGGGAAGCGGATCGGATCGGGCGGACGTTTCGCGCACGGCATCAATCGCCCGGAAGATCGCTTCGGGCGTGGCCGGCGCGCCAAGTTCCACCCGGCGCGGATCACCGCCGAACGCCGCAACCGCGTCGCGGATCGCTTCGCGTGCGGCAATGGCCAGCATCAGCGGCGGTTCGCCTACGGCCTTGGAGCCGAATACGGCGGCGGTCGCGGGCGGGGTCGGAGGGATATACAGGCGCACCCGGAAATCCTCGGGCACATCGCCCAGCGTCGGAATCTTGTAGGTGCTGGGCGCATCGGTGAGCAGCCGGCCCTGATCGGAGAACCGCAGCTCCTCGCAGGTCAGCCAGCCCAGGCCCTGCACGAAGCCGCCTTCGATCTGGCCGCGGTCTATGCCCGGATTCAGCGAGTCGCCGACATCGTGCAGGATGTCCACGCGCAGCAGGCGGTGTACGCCGGTGTCGCCATCCACCTCGACCTCGCACACCGCTGCGCCGAACGCGAAGTAATGGAACGGATGCCCCTTGCCGGTGGCCGGATTCCAGCGCAGGCCGGGCGTGCGGTAGTAGCCGGTCGCCGACAGGCTCACGCGCTGCGCATAGGCCGCCTTCACCAGCGTGACGAAGTCCACGCGGGCATCGGGCGCGCTGCGCAGGAAGGCGGCATCATCGCTGAACTCGACCTGGTCCGCATCGCCATGCAGCAGGTTCGCGGCCACCGGGCGCAGTCGCGCAATCAGGGTTTCGCAGGCCGCCTTCACCGCCTGGCCGTTGAGGTCGGCGCCGGTGCTGGCGGCGGTGGCCGAGGTGTTGGGCACCTTGTCGGTGCTGGTGGGCATGATCCGCAGCCGCGCGGCGGAAACGCCCAGCGTGCGCGCCGCCACTGCGAGCATCTTGGTGTGCAGGCCCTGGCCCATCTCGGTGCCGCCGTGGTTCAACTGGATGCTGCCGTCGGTGTAGATGTGCAGCAGCGCGCCGGCCTGGTTGTACTCGGTCTTGTTGAAGGAAATGCCGAACTTGATCGGCGTGATCGCGATGCCGCGCTTGCTGTGCCGATGCGCCGCATTGAACGCGGCGACCTGCGCGCGGCGTGCGGAAAAATCACCGCGTTCCAGTGCCTGCTGCCACAGTTCGTGCATGTGGTTGCCGGTCACCGGCTGGTCGTAATGCGTGGCCTGGCCCTCGCGATAGAAATTGCGTTCCCGCACCTCATGCGCGGGAAGGCCCAGATGGCGGGCGATCTGTTCGATGATTTCCTCGCCCACGATCACGCCCTGCGGCCCGCCAAAGCCGCGGAACGCGGTATTGGACGGCAGGTGCGTCCTGCAGATGCGCCCGACCACGCGCACGTTCGGGCAGAAGTAGGCGTTGTCCACGTGCACCATTGCGCGCGAGAGCACCGGCGGGGAGAGTTCACAGCTCCAGCCGCCGTTGGCGATCAGCTCCACGTCCAGCGCGCGCAGCCTGCCGTCGCGCTCGCAGCCCACGCGCCAGCGCCCGAGGAAGGGGTGGCGCTTGCCGGTCATGCGCATGTCCAGACCGCGTTCGAGCTTGATCCGCACCGGCCTGCCGGTGCGCCACGCCGCCAGTGCGGCGACGGCGGCATAGGGATTGGCCTGGGTTTCCTTGCCGCCGAAGCCACCGCCCATGCGCAGCGAGCGGCACACGACCTGGTTCGCCGGCAGCCCGAGCACATGCGCGACGATGGCCTGGGTTTCGCTCGGGTGCTGGGTGGATGCCGTCACCTGCACCACGCCTTCCGAATCCACGCTGGCCCAGCTGGCCTGGGTTTCCAGATAGAAGTGCTCCTGCCCGCCGACGTGCAGTTCGCCGTGCAGTACCACCGGCGCGGCGGCCAATGCGGCTTCCACGTCGCCGCGCACGATCTGCGAGGGCAGCATGTGGAAGGCGTCGGCGGCCAGCGCCGCCTCGATGGTCAGGATCGGCGGCAGCGGTTCGTATTCCACGCGTACCCGCTCCGCCGCCGCGCGTGCGGTGGCTTCGTCCCTGGCCACCACCCAGGCCACCGACTGGCCGTGGAACGACACCACATCGTCCGCGATCACCGGCTCATCGTGCAAAATCGTGCCGGAGTCGTTTTCGCCGGGAATGTCGGCGGCGGTCAGCACCGTGGCCACGCCCGGCACGGCCAGCGCCTGCGCCACGTCGATGCGCAGCACCCGGGCATGTGCGTGCGGGGAGGTCACCGGCCAGACGCTCAGCAGGCCCTGCGGCGGATGCTGCTCATCGGTGTAGATCGCGCGGCCGGTGACGTGACCGCCGGCGCTTTCGTGCGTCAGCCGTGAAGGATCCTGGCTCATGCCGCGCCCTCCACGCCGAGCTTTTCGCGCGCGAATTTCGCGAACAGGTTGCCGCACAGCGCGCGGCGGTAGGCGGCGCTGGCGCGGTGGTCGGAGAGCGGCGTGAACGCCTGCGTCAGCGCGGTGCGCGCAGTTTCCACGGCGGCGGCATCGAGTGGCTTGCCGAGCAGCGCGGCTTCCACCTCCAGCGCACGCTTCGGCGTGGCGGCCACCCCGCCGAACGCGAGCCGCGCGTGCGTGACGACACCCTGCGCATCGCGCGCCAGCGCGAACGCGGCGGCAACGATGCTGATGTCGTCGGTCTGGCGTTTGGCGACCTTGTATCCGGCCTGCGCGATGTCATCGCGCCGCGGCAGCGTCACCGCGACGATGATCTCCTCCGGTGCGCGCGCCGTCTTGCGGTAGTCGAGGAAGAAGTCCGCCAGCGCGACGCTGCGCCGCCCGCTCGGCCCCGCCAGTTCGAGCGTTGCATCCAGCGCCAGCAGCACCGGCGCGAGGTCGCCGATCGGCGAGGCCGAGCCGAGGTTCCCGCCGAGGGTCGCGCGATTGCGCACCTGGCGCGCGGCGAACCAGGGCAGAAGCTCGTCCAGCGCCGGGAACAGGCCGGCGAGTTCGCGTTCGATCCGCGTCAGCGGTACGCCCGCGCCGATGCGGACCCGCGTTTCATCCACGTCGATGGCGTGCAGTTCAACGACGCGATCCAGCGCGATGAACGCCGGCGCGACGGCCTGCCCGCGGCTGAGGTTCACGCCCAGATCGGTGCCGCCGGCGATGAAGGCCGCCTCCGGATGCGCGGCTTTCAGCGCCAGCGCATCAGCCAGCGCTGCCGGGCTGTGGAACCCCTCCAGCGCCGCCGCGCCCTGCGGCGCGCGCGGTGCCGCACGCAGCGCATCGAACCGGTCGGTGTCGCGCGGGTGCATGCGCAGCGCCGCCGCCGCATCGCGGATCGAGCGATAGCCGGTGCAGCGGCACAGGTTGCCTTCCGTCGCGTGGTCGGAGAGTTCGCCCTCGTAGTAGCCGGCGAACAGGCTCATCACGAAGCCCGGCGTGCAGTAGCCGCACTGCGAGCCGCCGTGGTCCACCATCGCCCGCTGCACCGGATGCAGGCTCGCGCCCTCGGCCAGGGCTTCGACCGTCAGCACCTCACGTCCCGGCAGCGCGCCCATCGGCAGCAGGCAGCTGTTGACCGCGACGAAGTGCGAGCCACCCGCGCCGTCGGGCTCGCGCAGCACCACGGTGCAGGCACCGCAGTCGCCATCGCCGCAGCCCTCCTTGGTGCCGGTGAGGTGGCGTTCGCGCAGCCAGCGCAGCAGCGGCTGCTTCGGGTTTTCGTCGGCCAGGTCCAGCGCCCGTCCGTTCAAGGAAAATGTCGTCGGATTCATGCGTGAAGGTTAGCGCAGCCGGTTGTCCCTGCGCGCGCGGCGCTACCGCTTGACCTGCGGGTTGTTGCAGACTCGACGCTTTCCACTTCCTCACCACGCCATGGCCCCGACGCCACCGCCGCTTGATCCCGCCCTCGAACGCCTGGTGCGCACCATGCCCAAGGCCGAGCTGCACATCCACATCGAAGGCTCGCTGGAGCCCGAGCTCATCTTCGTGCTGGCGCAGCGCAACGGGGTGAGCCTGCCGTATCCGAGCGTGGAGGCGCTGCGCGCCGCCTACGCCTTCACCGACCTGCAAAGTTTTCTGGACATCTACTACGCCGGGGCCAGCGTGCTCGTGACCGAGCAGGATTTCTTCGACATGGCCTGGGCGTACCTGGAGCGCGCCCGCGCCGACAGCATCACACGCGCGGAAATCTTCTTCGATCCGCAGACCCACACCGAGCGCGGCGTGCCGTTTTCCACCGTGATCGGCGGCCTGGCCCGGGCTTGCGACGAGGCGCGCGGCGCGCTGGGGGTGAACGCCGCGCTGATCCTGTGCTTCCTGCGGCATCTGCCGGAAGACGCCGCATTCGCGACGCTGGAAGAGGCCCTGCCGTACCGCGACCGATTCATCGGCGTGGGGCTGGATTCGAGCGAGGTCGGCCACCCGCCGGAGAAGTTCGCGCGGGTGTTCGCCAAGGCGCGCGACCTCGGCCTTCGCCGCGTCGCGCACGCCGGCGAGGAAGGCCCGCCCGCCTACATCCGGAGTGCGCTCGACGTGCTCCACGCCGAGCGCATCGACCACGGCGTGCAGTCGCTCAAGGATCCCGCGCTCGTCGCGCGGCTCAAGGCCGAACGCATCCCGCTCACCGTCTGCCCGCTGTCGAACGTCAAGCTGTGCGTATTCGAGGATCTTTCCCGCCACAACCTGCGCGAGCTGCTCGATGCCGGCCTCGTGGCAATGATCAATTCGGACGACCCGGCCTACTTCGGCGGCTACCTCAACCGGAACTTCGTGGAAACCTTCGCCGCGCTCGGTCTGGATGCCGGCCACGCCTACCGCCTGGCGCGCAACGGTTTCGAGGCCAGTTTCGCCACGCCGGAAGAAAAGGCCGCCGACATCGCCGCGCTGGATCGGCATTTCGACGCCTGCGGCTTCGCGGCACCGGAGTGATGCGCATGGGCAAGCTCACCACCCACATCCTCGACACCGCGCACGGCGGCCCCGGTGCCGGCATCGCGATTTCCCTGTTCCGCGTCGAAGGCGCGCAGCGCGTGGCGCTCGGGCGCTTCACCAGCAATCTCGACGGCCGCTGCGATGCGCCGCTGCTGCAAGGCGAGGCCTTCGCCGTCGGCACCTACGAACTGGATTTTGCCGTCGGCGAGTACTTCGCCAAGGCCGGCGTGGCGCTGCCGCAGCCGCCTTTCCTCGATGTGGTGACGCTGCGCTTCGGCATCGCCGATGCCGGTGCCCACTACCACGTGCCGCTGCTGGTCTCGCCCTTCAGCTACAGCACCTATCGCGGAAGTTGATATGGCGGGTTTCTGGATCGATGCAGGTGCCTTCCTGCTGCGCTGGCTGCACGTGGTGGCGGCGATCGCCTGGATCGGCGAATCGTTCTATTTCGTCGCGCTCGATCGCGGCCTGAAAGCGCCGAAGCGGGCGCAGCCAGGACTGGCCGGGGAAAGCTGGTCGGTACACGGCGGCGGCTTCTATCACAAGCAGAAATACCTGCCCGCGCCGGCGCAGCTGCCCGACGACCTGCACTGGTCCAAGTGGAAGAGCTACACCACCTGGCTGTCGGGTTTTGCCCTGTTCTCCATCGTGTACCTGGTCTCGCCCCAGGTATGGCTGGTCGATCCGCGCGTGATGGCGCTGTCGCCCACGCTGGCGGTGCTCTGCGCGCTCGCGCTGCTGCTGGGCGCGTGGCTCGCCTACGACCTGGTGTGCAGGGCGGTGGGGTTTCGCGATCGTGCGCTCGGCGCGCTGGTCGGCGTGCTGGTGCTGGCGCTGTGCCTGATCGCCACCCACCTGTTCGCCGGGCGCGCGGCCTTCCTGCTGGTGGGCGCGGCGCTGGCGACGATCATGTCGGCCAACGTGTTCTTCGTGATCATTCCCGGCCAGAAGCGCATGGTCGCGGCGCTGGAAAAAGGCGAGCCCCCGAATCCGCTGGACGGCGCGCGCGGCAAGCAGCGTTCGGTGCACAACACCTACTTCACCCTGCCGGTGGTGTTCGCGATGCTGAGCACGCACTACGCGGCGGCGTGGTCGCATCCGCACAGCGGCCTGGTCCTGGCGCTGTTCATGGCCGCGGCGGCGGCCATCCGGCAGTTCTTCGTGCTCTGGCACAGCGGCCAGCGCGCCTGGTGGCTGCCGGCGCTGGGCGCTGCGCTGCTGCTGGCGACATTCGCGTGGCTGCGGCCGATGCCGATGCCCGCCGCGCAGTCCGCGCATCCCGAAGCCGCCGTACCGGGTGCCGGCAGCGCCGCAGTCGATGCCGCGACAAGCCTTCCCGCCGCCACCGCCACGCTGCGCGGCATCCTCGCCCAGCGCTGCGGTGCCTGCCACGCCGCGCAGCCGAGCCTGCTGGCGGCACCGGCCAAGGGACTGAGCTTCGATACGGATGACGCCATCGAACGCCATGCCGCCCTGATCCACCAGCAGGCGGTGGTGCTGAAGATCATGCCGCCCGGCAACCTGACCGAAATGACCGATGCCGAGCGCGACCTGGTCGCGCGCTGGTTCCACGCCCGATGAGCCGATGACATGAACCTGACCGAGTCCTACCGCGACTGCTTTTCACCCGAGGTGCTGGCGCGCTACCAGTTTGCCGAAACCCGTAATGCGGCACGCATCCTTGCGGTGACCAACGGTGCGGCATTCGGGCAACTGCAGGACGTGCTGCATCGATTCGAGTTGCGGACGGATGACTTGCTCAAGCCGGGTGGTCAGGAGAGCGACTTGGCCGCAAGGTTGAACCGGATGTTCCGGGACTGCGGCTGGCGCGAGGCTCGCGTGGATACGCTGATACGGCTTTCCCTCCAGCTCACGCCACTGCCCGGTATCGGCGAGGCGCGCAGGAAGCCGATCATCACGGAAACGGTGAATAAGGGTTACGAGGTGGACAACTTCCGCGACCGCATCGCTCTGGACGTGGAGTGGAATGCCAAGGACGGCAACCTGGATCGTGACATCGGGGCATACCGCGCACTTTACGATGCGGCGTTGATCGACGGGGGCGTGCTGGTTACGCGCACGCTGGATCTGCGAAATCTCGGGCGCGATCTGGCCAAGGAGGCAGGCGTTCCCGAGGCGCAAGCCAAGCGGATCCTCAACACCACAACCACAACTAACAGCGAAAAGCTGCTGCCGCGGCTGACACGCGGGGATGCGGGCGGATGCCCGATCCTTGCGGTGTTCATTGCGCGCGAGACGCATGTCCCCGACTAGCCGGTAGGCTCAAGATCCAATACAATTCGCTCCGAAGATCTAAATTGGGGAGAGCTATGGCCGTGCCCTTGCGCGAGCAGAAGCATGACGTTCCACTGCCGCAGACAAGTGGCGGCTGGACCACCATCCTTGCCGATCCGCCGTGGCGCTTCACGAACCGCACGGGAAAGGTTGCACCCGAACATCGTCGGCTGGACCGCTATGCCACGATGGATCTGGCGGCGATCTGCGCGCTGCCGGTCGCGGCGGTGGCTGCGAAGAATGCGCACCTGTATCTGTGGGTGCCCAATGCGCTCCTCCCGGAAGGGCTGGAGGTGATGCGGTCTTGGGGGTTCCGCTACGTGTCCAACATCGTCTGGGCCAAGCGGCGCAAGGATGGTGGCCCGGACGGGCGTGGCGTTGGGTTCTATTTCCGTAACGTGACCGAACTGCTGCTGTTCGGGGTTCGCGGGTCATTGCGCACGCTGGCACCGGCGCGCAGTCAGGTGAACATGATTGAAACCCGCAAGCGTGAGCACTCACGCAAGCCTGATGAGCAATACCAGCTGATCGAGGCGTGTTCGCCCGGCCCTTACCTTGAGCTGTTCGCGCGCCACCCGCCGCCGGGGTGGTCAGCCTGGGGCGCGGAGTCGGCACCCGAAATCGCGCCTCGCGGGCGTCAGCACAAGGGTTATGGAGGCGGGCCGATCCAGATGCCACTGCTGGAGCCGCATGCGCGTCTGGCCGGGAGTGATGCCCACGCGGTCGCGTATGCACTGCGTGACAAATACGAGAACGGGCATTCGATTCGTGAACTGTCGGAAGAGTCGAGCTATTCCATCACGCGGGTGCGCGGCCTGCTGCGCATGGCGGAGACGCCGCTGCGGTCGCGCGGGGGCTCGCGCTGACGGTGTGAAGTCCGGCGCGGTCGGGGCCTGAGGTGCGGCGCTCAGCCGCCCCAGCGCAGCTCGGCCAGGTCCAGCTCGCGGATGAGTTTCTGGTAGCTGGTGTCGTCGATGGTGCGTTCGCGGCGCAGTCGGGCGAGCGCGCGACGTTCGGCGGCGACGCCGATCAGGCGCAGTTCGCGCTCGATGTCGTGGGCGTGCGGCGGATGCCCGGCTTCGCCTTCGTGAGGCTGGCCGTGGCCGAGGCGGCGGCGGTAGTCCTCGGCCAGATGGGTGGCGATGGCGGCGTACAGCTCCGGGTCCGGATGCTTTGGCGTTTCGACTGCGCCGTGGTCCTCGATGGCGCGCAGTGCGGCCGCGGCGGCGGTCCGGCGCGCGGGTGCCTCGCTGGCGTGCGAATCGCCCCGGGGGATGCCGCGCAAAAGGCGCGGCAGGGCGAAGCTGGCGATGAGGAGCGAGGCGAGGATGACGCCGGCGGCGAGGAAGATCGCCAGGTCGCGGGCAGGGAAGGGCGATCCGTCGTCGAGCGTCAGCGGCAGCGTCAGGATGCCGGCGAGCGTCACGGCACCGCGCACTCCGGCCAGCGACATGGCGACGACGACGCGGCGGTCGGTGGCCGCATGCGGCAGCCCGCGCCGCCGCGCGCTCCAGGCTGAAACGCGCATGGAGGCGGCGACCCAGGCGTAGCGCAGGCCGGCCAGGGCGCCGACCACGGCGGTGACGTACACCGCCAGCCACCACGGGCTGGCGTGGCCGGTTTCGCCCACCACCTGGATTGCGCCATCGACCAGTGCGGGCAGCTGTTCGCCCAGCAGCACGAAGATCACCCCGTTGGTTGCGAACTGCGCCGTGTCCCAGAAGGCGCGGCGCTGCACGCGGGTGCCGGCGAGCAGGCGCGTGCTTTCCAGCAGCGCCATGCTGATGCCGGCCGCGACCGCCGCGAGGATGCCCGAGGCGTCGATGGCCTCGGCCGTGAGATAGGCCGCGAACGGAGTGAGCAGCCCGATCAGGATGCTGGAACCGGCGTCCTCGCCGATGCGCCGCTGCACCAGATCGAGCGAGCGGGTGACGCCCCAGGCGACGACCGCGCCGACCGCCAGCCCGGCCAGTGCGACCCAGACGAAGTTGAGCGCGGCCTGGGCGAGCGAGAACGAGCCGGTGAGCGCGGCGGCGACGGCAAAGCGCATGCAGACCAGGCCGGAGGCGTCGTTGAGCAGCGATTCGCCTTCCAGGACGTGCATCAGCCGGGGCGGGATCGGGGTGCGCGAGGCGATGGCCGAGACCGCGATCGGATCGGTGGGCGAGAGGATCGCCGCCGCTGCGAATGCCACCGCCCAGGGCATCGCCGGGATCATCCAGTGCAGGAACGTGCCCAGGCCCAGCACGGTGAACACCACCAGCCCCAGCGCCAGGCCGATCACCATGCCCTTGTCGCGGAACAGCCCGTCCTTGGGGATGCGCCAGCCGTCCAGGAACAGCAGCGGCGGCAGCAGCAGCAGGAAGAACACTTCCGGATTGAGCGCGACGCTTTCCCCGGTGTATTCGGCGATGCCGTAGCCCAGGGCGATCTGGATCAGCGGCAGAGGTACCCGCAGCGCCCGCGCCAGCGGCCCGCTGATCGCCACCGCCAGCAGGAACGCCAGGATGGTCATGATGGTGCTCATCGGCGGGCGTGCGCTGGCGCTGGGGTGGAGGGCATGTCCGAATTCTACCCAGCGGTGCCTGTACCTGAAGCCATGCCGTTCGGCCACAATGGCCTTCCGGGTTCGACGCCCCGATCCGACGCGGCGGGAGAATTCCGGGCGGGCCTTGCGCCCGGGTCGCGCAGCCCTCCGCCTGCGGGCGGGTCGCCATTGACTGCGCTGGCCGACAGCCGCTTCCGCGCTATCCACCTTCGGGCTCACCATCAGGAGATCGACCATGAAATACACCTTCAAGGGCAATGTGGCGCTGATCAGCGGCGGCGGTTCGGGCATCGGCGAGGCGGCCGCGAAGCTGCTGGCGGCCAACGGCGTCAGCGTGGTGGTGTCGGACCGCAACCCCGAGGCCGCCGAACGGGTGGTGGCGGACATCACCGCATCCGGCGGCAAGGCCGTGGCGCACATGGGCGACGTGGCGAGGCCGGAAACCGGACAGGAAGCCGTGGACTGCGCGGTGAAGAACTTCGGCGCGCTGCATCTGGCCTTCAACAACGCAGGCGTCGGCGAGGCCACCCGCCCGCTGGCCGAAATGGACCCGCAGGAGTGGCAGCAGATCATCGACATCAACCTGGGCGGGGTGATGCACGCCATGCGCGCGCAGATTCCCGCGATGCTGGCCGCCGGCGGCGGTGCCATCGTCAACATGTCCTCGATCCTGGGCCTGGTGGGCGACCCCGGCGCGCCGGCCTACGTCGCGGCCAAGCATGGCGTTACCGGGCTGACCCGCTCGGCGGCGCTGGCCTACGCCAGTCGCGGCGTTCGCATCAATTCGATCCATCCGGGCTACATCGACACGCCGCTGCTGTCGGGCCTGGCGCCCGAGCTGATGAAGGTGCTGGTCGGCCGCCACGCCATCGGCCGCCTCGGGCAGGCGGATGAGGTGGCCCACGCCGCGACCTTCCTGCTGTCCGAAGGTGCCGGCTTCATGGTCGGTGCCACGCTGGAAGTCGACGGTGGCTACACGGCGGCCTGATGCGAACCCATCCACCCTCGTTCCTGCCCTCGATGACCGTTGCGCGGGCGCTGGCGGCGGCCTCGTGCAGCCTGGCGGTGGGCCGGGTGCCGGCGGACGCCGCCGCTTCCGACCCGCGCGCCCTGGGCTGGATGCAGGGCTTCCCGAGCTGAAGGACCGTGCCTTCGGTGACCGAGTACCTGATGGCGCGCGATGCCGCCGCGGGCCCGGCGGGCGGATGCCGGACGCGCCAGCGCCGGCTTCAGCCGATAGAATCCCGGCCCCTGCGCAGATTGCGCGCGTTGCATCTTCCCGAGAATTCATGATCGACACCACGCGGCACATCACCCGGACCATCGCCACCGACATCGCCGCCAGCCCCGTACAGGTCGAGGCCGCCATTGCGCTTCTGGACGCAGGCGCGACGGTTCCGTTCATCGCGCGCTACCGCAAGGAAGCCACCGGCGGGCTGGACGATACCCAGCTGCGCCTGCTGGAAGATCGGCTGGCCTACCTGCGCGAGCTGGAAGATCGCCGCGCGGCGGTGATCGCGAGCATCGAGGAGCAGGGCAGGATGACCGACGCGCTGCGCGCCGACCTTGCCGCCGCCGACACCAAGGCGCGGCTGGAAGACCTGTATCTGCCCTACAAGCCCAAGCGCCGCACCAAAGGGCAGATCGCGCGCGAGGCCGGGCTGGAGCCGCTTGCCGACGCGCTGTTTTCCGATCCCTCGCGCTCGCCCGAGACCGAAGCGGCCGCCTATGTGGACGCGGACAAGGGCGTGGCCGACGTGAAGGCCGCGCTCGACGGTGCCCGCGCCATCCTCACCGAGCGCTTCGCCGAAGACGCCGAGCTGGTGGGCGCGATGCGCGATTTCCTGCAGGCGAACGGCCGCATCCGCGCGCGCGTGATCGCCGGCAAGGAGGCCGAAGGGGCCAAGTACAGCGACTACTTCGACCACGTCGAAGCCATCGCGCAGATTCCCTCGCACCGCCTGCTCGCGCTGTTTCGCGCCAGCAAGGAGGGGATCATCGACGTGGCGCTCGTGCCCTTTGCCAGCAGCGCGCCGAAGGTCGTGGCCTCCGATGCGCTGGATGAGGCCATCGCCGCCGGCCACGCCGAAGCCGAGGGCCGCATCGCGGTGCGGGTGGGCATCGCCGACCGGGGCCGTGCGGCGGACCGCTGGCTGCTCGACACCGTGCGTCAGACCTGGCGCGTGAAACTGCACCTGCACCTCACCGTCGATCGCTTCGCGCAGGCGCGCGCCGCAGCGGAAGATGAGGCCATCCGCATCTTCGGCGACAACCTCAAGGATCTGCTGATGGCCGCGCCTGCCGGTCCCAGGGTCGTCATGGGCCTGGACCCGGGCATCCGCACCGGCGTGAAGGTGGCCGTGGTCGATGCCACCGGCAAGCTCCTCGATACCGCCACGGTGTATCCGCACGAGCCGCGCCGCCAGTGGGATGCCTCGCTCGCCGAACTGGGCGCGCTGTGCCTGAAGCATTCGGTGAACCTCATCGCCATCGGCAACGGCACCGCCTCGCGCGAAACCGACAGGCTGGCGGGCGAGCTGATCCGCAAGCTGCCGGAGCGCTCCATCGGCAAGATCGTGGTCAGCGAGGCCGGCGCGTCGGTGTATTCGGCATCGGAGCTGGCGGCGAAGGAGTTTCCGGCGCTGGACGTCTCGCTGCGCGGCGCCGTCTCCATTGCGCGCCGCCTGCAGGATCCGCTCGCCGAGCTGGTGAAGATCGACCCCAAATCCATCGGCGTGGGCCAGTACCAGCACGACGTGAACCAGGTGAAGCTTGCGCGCACGCTGGACGCGCGGGTGGAGGACTGCGTGAACGCGGTCGGCGTGGACGTGAACACGGCCTCCGCACCGCTGCTCGCCCGCGTCGCGGGGCTGTCGGCCAGCGTGGCGGAGAACGTGGTACGGCATCGCGATGCCAACGGCCCGTTTCCCAACCGTCGCGCCCTGCTCAAGGTGCCGCGGCTGGGCGACAAGGCTTTCGAACAGTGCGCCGGCTTCCTGCGCATCGCCGGTGGCGAGAACCCGCTCGACGCCTCGGCCGTGCATCCGGAAGCCTACCCGGTGGTGGAGCGGATCCTGTCCAGCAGCGGACGCGCGGTGCACGGGGTGATCGGCGACGTGGCTTTCTTGCGCTCGATGAAGCCCGAGCATTTCACCGACGCGACCTTCGGCCTGCCCACGGTGCGCGACATCCTCAAGGAGCTGGAAAAACCCGGTCGCGACCCGCGCCCCGAATTCAAGACCGCCGCCTTCGCCGAGGGCGTGGAAGACATCCGCGACCTGCGCCCGGGCATGGTGCTGGAAGGTGTGGTGTCGAACGTCGCCGCCTTCGGTGCCTTCGTCGACCTGGGCGTGCACCAGGACGGCCTCGTGCACGTCTCGGCGCTGTCGGAGAAGTTCGTGAAGGATCCGCGCGAGGTGGTGAAGGCGGGCGATATCGTCAGGGTGAAGGTGATGGAGGTGGACATCGCGCGCCAGCGGATCGGGCTGTCGATGCGATTGAGCGACGAGCCGGGACAGGCGCGTAGCAGCCGCGCCGGCGATGCGCGCGAGCCTGCGCGCGGCGGCGCGCGCCCGGAGCGCGGCGGAAACGCCTCGCGCCCGCACGATGCGCGAGGCGCGGCCCCCGTGGCAGGCTCCGCGCTGGCCGATGCCTTCGCCCGCGCGCGCGGCAGGTGAGCGTGACGATGCCGCTTCCCCTCATCCATCCCGACCACGATCCCCGGCCCGAACCGCCCGAGGCACCGCTGCCGTCGGACTGCTGCGACAGCGGCTGCAACCCCTGCGTGCACGACAGCTACGCCGAGGATCTGGCGTACTACCGCGAACAGCTCGCGGCGTGGCTCAAGCGGCACCCCGAAGCGACGGGGCGGGCGTAGGTCGGCCCTGCGCGGCCGACGCTGCGTGGCGGTGTGGCAGAGCGTACGTCGGGCGTAGGTCGGCCCTACGTGGCCGACGCTGGCGTCGGGGCATACCCTCGGTGCCTCACTCGAAGCCGTTGGCGAACAGGATGCCGCCCTTGAGCGCGACGCTTGCGCTGGCCGTCTTCGGGCCGCCGGAGCCGGTGTTGCCGTTGTCGTTGATGCCGATGGTCAGCGTGCCGATGGCGGTGAAGCCGGCTGTCGTCAGGCTGACCTGAGCGCTGCCGAAGTAGGCGTTGAGATTGGCCAGCGTGCCCTGGAAGCTGCGGGTCGAGCCGCTCCCGGAGGCGGTAACGCCGCCGCCGCTGGTGCCGTTGACGGTGACGGCCGCCGGCGCGCTCAGGGTGACGGTGAGCGCTCCGCCGCCCGCATCCACGTCGCTGAAGGAAACGCCCGAAACCGCCACGGTGCCGGTATCGGGCAGGCCCATCAGCGTCGGCGCGGCGACGCCCGGCGCATCGTTCACCGCCTGGATCGCGATGCTGAGGTTTCGCGTGGCGCTCTGCGCGCCGCCGCTGCCGGCATGGCCGTTGTCGTTGATGGCGATGCCGAGCGTCACGCTGCCGGTGGCGTTGGGCGCGGTGAGATAGCGCAGGTTGCCGGCGGCGATGAAGGCATTGAGCGCAGTGAGTGTGCCGGTCAGCGTACGCGCCGTGGGCGTGCCGCCGACGCTGACGCCGCTGCCGGCGGTGCTAAGGCTGCCCGCCGGCACGGTGAAGGTGGCGGTGAGCGATCCGCTGCCGGCATCGATGTCGGAGAAGGAAATGCCGGAAAGCGAGGACGTCACGTCTTCGGCCAGGGAGATGCTGGCGGGCGCGGAGATGCCGGGGGCGTCGTTGACGGCGGTGATCGTCAGGGCAAGGCTGCGGCTTGCGCTCTGCGCGCCGCCGCTGCCGGTGTTGCCGTTGTCGTTGATGACGATGCCGAGCGTCACGCTGCCGGTGGCGTTGGCTGCTGTGGTGTAGCGCAGGTTGCCGGCGGCGATGAAGGCATTGAGCGCAGTGAGTGTGCCGGTCAGCGTACGCGCCGTGGGTGTGCCGCCGACGGTGACGCCGCTGCCGGTTGTGGTGAGGCTGCCCGCGGGCACGGTAAAAGTGGCGGTCAGCGATCCGCTGCCGGCATCGGAGTCGGCGAAAGTGATGCCGGCAAGCGGCGAGGCCACGTCTTCGGTGACGCTGACCGATGCCGGTGCCGTGATCGACGGCGGCTGGTTCGGAGAGGCTATGGCCACCACGCAGCTGGGGGATTGGGCGGCGATGCGGGTGTTGATGGTGGTGACCTGCACCGGATGGATGATGCTGGCGTTGGGTTGGCCGCAGCCGTTCATGTGGCAATAGCTCATCAGCGTGCCCTTGGGTGCGCCGGGTGCCGGGCTGGTGGGGCAGGAGGTGGTGCCGGTGTAGCAGCCCGATTCGCCCGAGAAGCACCGGTCGAGCGTCGAGACGGCGCTCGGGAACGCACCGGAGGTATTGGTGCAGTGGGTATGGCTGAGCCCGAAGTTGTGGCCCAGCTCGTGCGCCACCAGCGATACGTCATCGGCCGCCGTGGCCCCCGCGTACTTGTACACGCGGTTGACGCTGTAGTGACCGTAGATCTGCCCGCCGTAGTTGGTCCCGGTGGCGGCGCAGTAATCATTGCCGGACACGAGCCAGGCGATTCCGTTGGCGCTGTAGGGAGCGGCCGACTTGCCCGAGATCATCAGCGCGAAGGCGCGCGGGTAGCTGGCGTAGGGGTAGTTGTTCATCCAGTGGGCACCGAACTCGTTGAGCTGGCCGAGCGTGTCGGAGCCGACTTCGGAAGGGTAGGGATCGGTGATGGTGGACGGGCGCAGGATCTGGCTGCCGATCTCCAGTTTGATCTTGGCCCCGCCCGCGCCCGGCTCCATCTCGTAGATCGCGCTCATGCCCGCCACCAGCGCCGCCATGTAGTTTCCTGCGCTGGTGGTGTTGTTCGAAAACTTCTGCTGCAGCAGTTCGTTGTCGGTGTCGATCGCCAGCGTCACCTTGCGCGTGGCGACCTTGGGCGTGGCGGCAGCGGTGGGCGCATGCAGCGTGAGCGCCTTGCGCCAGGAGGCATCGCCTTCCAGGCCGCCGAGACAGTCCGCTTCGGGCAGGCTGCCGTCGGGCAGCGCCGCTTCGGTGGAAATGCCGGAGAGGGTGAGCCCGCCGTCCGCGCGCGGCGTCACATCGAGTCGGAAACTGCCCTCCTCGCCCAGCAGCAGGCCCTCGCCGTGCGAGAGGCCGGGAGCCAGCGACAGCGAAAGGCGTTCGCCCGCCCGCACGCCGACGAAGTGCACCAGATTGCTGCGCGGCATCGGCTCCAGTCCGCGCGCCGTGGCGACCCAGAGCTGCGCGTCGGGCGCATAGACCTCCAGGCGGCGCAGGTTCCAGTCGCCGCCGGCCGACGCACTGTCGTCGCGGTGCAGGGTGATGCGGGCCTCCTGGTCGGGAGCGAGCGCGCGCAGCCGGGTGAGCGTCGTGGCATTCAGCTGGCGCTCGACCGTGATCGCCGGTTCCGTCTGCGCGGACGTCGCCGATGCGCCGCCGAGTGCGAGGAGCAGCGCCAGCGCGCTGCCGAAGCCGATTCGTGTCGTGGGCATGTCATCCTCCTTGCGCTGCGCCAGCGCCGCCGGCCGGCAGCCGCCGCAGTCTATCGGTCTCGGGAAAAAAACGGTCGCGCACCGCGACGGACGCGCGCAATGCGCCGGCGGGCGGCGCGGTCAGAACCCGTAGCGCAAAAACCCCCCGTCCACCGCGATGCACTCGCCGGTGACGTAGCTGGCCGCCGGCAGGCACAGGAAGGCGACCGCGGCGGCGACTTCCTGCGGTTCGCCGATGCGGCCCATGGGCGTGCGCGCCAGTACCTCCTCGCGGTATTCGTGCGAGGCCAGCGCCCCGGCGGTGCGGCGGGTGCGGATGTACCAGGGCGCGACCGCGTTGACCCGAATCCCGTCGCCCGCCCATTCGCAGGCGAGGTTGCGGGTGAGCTGGTGCAGGGCCGCCTTGCTGGCCCCGTAGGGCGCGCCGGTGCGCACGTGGGTCAGGCCCGAAACCGAGCCGACGTTGACGATGGCGCTGGCCGGATGCCGGCTCAGCAGCGGGTGGGCGTAGCGGCAGATCTCGAACGCGGCGAACAGATTGGTCTCGAAGATGCCGCGCCATTCTTCTTCGCCGTAGTCCATCGCGGCGCGCGAGACGTTGGTGCCGGCGTTGTTGACGAGCAGGTGCAGATCGCCGCCGCCGTCCTCGATCCAGTCGAACAGCGCCTGCCGTTCCGAGGCGATGGACACGTCGGCGGCGAGCGCCAGCACGCGGCGTTCGGGGAACTCCTCGGCGAGGTCGTCCTCGACGTCGCCCAGCGTCTGCGCGTCGCGCGCCGCCAGCAGCACGTCGGCACCCAGCCCGAGCAGCTCGCGCGCGACCGCAAGCCCGATGCCGGCGCTGCCGCCGGTGATGAGGGCGGTCTGGCCGTCCAGTCGCCAGCGTGGGTCGGTCATGCGCATCTCCGGTGCGGGGCGGCGATAGGATATAGCCAGTCTGTTCCGGGAGTCCCGCATGTCGCCTCGTTTTTTCCTTGCCCTGCTGCTGGCCGCCCCGGTCGCGTGCGCCGCAGCGTCCTGCACCGAGGTGGACGGCTGGAACGCCGGTCGCCGCGGTGCGGCCGCCGATGCCGCCTGTACCGCCGATGCCTATGCCGAGGCTTTTCGTCTGGGCGAATCGCTGGCCGCGTTGAAAACCCGGCGCGAGGCGCTCGATGCGCAGGCCGCCAGGCTGCCGGATCAGGCCGGCGCGCTGCGCCGCCAGCAGCGCCAGATCGACGTCGACATCGAAGCCATCCACGGCGTCGCCACCCTGCGCGGCTGGCCGGTGCAGACCCTCAGCCGGGAATCGGGAAGGAAGGACACGCCATGAGCATTCGACTTGCGGGCCTCGCGGCGCTGCTGCTTGCCAGCGCCCTGCTGCCGGCCTGCGGCAGCAGCGAGCCTCCCCCGCCGCCCAAGGACGAGCACAAGGCGCTGCAGCGCGCCATCCAGGAGCCGATCGACAGGGCGCGCGCGGTGGAAGGGCAGCTGCAGGAGCAGCAGAAGGCGAGGCAGCGGCAGCTGGACGCGCAGGAGCAGTAGGGCAGCGCCATCCGGGAGTCGGGGAGCGCCTCGGAGCAGGCCTCGAACCGCCATCCCGGACCTCGCCGGGGTGGCGGTGAGGGCTCCGGCACCGCGAGGCGTCGGGTGCCGAGCGGCGGCGGAAGCGTCAGTTCGCCGGGGCTTTCTTCACAGCCGCTTTTTTCGCGGCGGTTTTTTTGGCGGGGGCCTTTTTCGCGGCGGACTTCTTGGCCGGTGCTTTCTTTGCCACCGCCTTCTTGACCGCCGTTTTCTTCACTGCCGCCTTCTTCGCCGGGGCTTCCTTCCTGGCCGCGGCCTTCTTCGCGGGTGCCTTCTTCGCCGCGGCCTTGCGGCCGAATCCCTTGCGCGCCGGCCTGCCGGTCTCTTCCATCAGCTGCTGGACTTCGGCCAGCGTCAGCGATGCCGGGTCGCGGTCCTTGGGGATCTTGCCGTTGAGCTCGCCATCGGAAAGATAGGGCCCGAAGCGGCCGTTGAGCACCTGGATCGGCGAGCCTTCGAAGGTCTTGATGATCCGGTTGGCGGCGATTTCCTCCTTTTCGCGGATCAGGAACAGGGCACGATCCAGATCGATGGTGTAGGGGTCGTCTTCCTTCTTGAGCGAGGCGTAGGTGCTGCCGCGCTTGGCGAACGGCCCGAAGCGGCCGACCGCCACCGTCACCTCGTCCTCGCCATCGGTGCCGAGCGTGCGCGGCAGCTTGAACAGCTCCAGCGCCTCGGGCAGGGTGATGGTGTGGATGCTCTGGCCGGGGCGCAGCGAGGCGAAGCGCGGCTTGTCCTCGTCTTCCTTGGTGCCGATCTGCGCGAACGGCCCGTAGCGGCCCAGGCGCACGGTCACCGGCTTGCCGCTGGTCGGATCTTCGCCCAGCACGCGCGCGCCGGTCGCCTCGGAGCGGTCCACGCTGTCGGTCTTTTCGTTCACCAGCGCCTTGAACGGCTCCCAGAAGCGCGCCATCAGCGGCACCCAGTCCTCCTCGCCGCGGCTGACCGCGTCCAGCTCGTCCTCGAGCTTGGCGGTGAAGTCGTAATCCACGTAGCGGGTGAAGTGGCTGGAGAGGAACTTCGCCACCGCGCGGCCGACGTCGGTCGGGCGGAAGCGGCGCGCGTCCAGCAGCACGTATTCGCGGTTGAGCAGGGTCTGGATGATGCTGGCGTAGGTCGACGGGCGGCCGATGCCGTATTCCTCCAGCGCCTTGACCAGGCTGGCTTCGGAGTAGCGCGGCGGCGGCTCGGTGAAGTGCTGGTCGGCCAGGATGGCCGACAGCGGAACGCGCTCGCCCTGACGCATCGCCGGCAGCTTGCGGCCCTCGTCGTCGTCGTCGGCGCTGCGCGTGTCCTTGCCTTCCTCGTAGACGGCCAGGAAGCCCGGATCGACGATCGTGGTGCCGGTGGCACGGAAGCCATCGTCCGGGCCGGCGGCCAGCTCGACGCTGACGGTGTTGAGCGTGGCGGGAATCATCTGGCAGGCCACGGCGCGCTTCCAGATCAACTCGTAGAGTCGCGCCCCGTCCGGATCGAGGAAGCCGGCGACGGATTTGGGCGAACGCAGCGCCGAGGTCGGGCGGATCGCCTCGTGCGCTTCCTGCGCGTTCTTGGACTTGGTCTTGTAGACCGTGGCGGTCGCGGGCAGGGCGTGTGCGCCGAAGTCGCGCGCGATGGTCTGGCGCAGTTCGTCGACCGCCTCGGCCGAAAGGTGGGTGGAGTCGGTACGCATGTAGCTGATCAGGCCCACCGTGCCCTCCGCGCCCAGCGCCACGCCCTCGTAGAGCTTCTGCGCCACGCGCATGGTGCGACTGGTGGAAAAGCCGAGCTTGCGCGCCGCTTCCTGCTGCAGGGTGGAGGTGATGAACGGAGGTGCCGGGCGGCGCTTGCGCTCCTTGCTCTCGACCGATGCGACCTCCAGCGCGCCGCCGGCCGCGGCCAGCAGCCGGGTCCGCGCCGCTTCCGCCGCGGCCTCGTCGGTCAGGTCGAACTGCTCGAATTTCTTGCCGGCAAGCTTCACCAGACGGGCGCTGAACGGCTGTGCCGCATGCGCGAGCTGCGCCTCGATCGTCCAGTACTCGCGCGAAACGAAGGCTTCGATTTCCTCCTCGCGCTCCACGATCATGCGCAGCGCCGGCGACTGCACGCGCCCGGCCGAGAGGCCGCGCTGCACCTTGCGCCACAGCACCGGCGAGAGGTTGAAGCCCACCAGGTAGTCGAGCGCGCGGCGCGCCTGCTGGGCGTTGACCAGGTCGGTGGACACCGCGCGCGGGGTCGCCATGGCCTCCTTGATCGCGCGCGGGGTGATCTCGGTGAACACCACGCGGTGCACCGGCTTGCCCTCGGTCAGGCCGCGCGCCTTCAGGATTTCCTCGATGTGCCAGGAAATCGCCTCGCCCTCGCGGTCGGGGTCGGTGGCCAGATACAGCGTATCCGCGCCGCGCGCCGCCTTGGCGATGGCATCGACATGGCGCTCGTTCTTGTCGATCAGCTCGTAGCGCATGGCGAAGCCGGCATCGGGATCGACCGCGCCTTCCTTGGGCACCAGGTCGCGCACGTGGCCGTAGGAAGCCAGGACCTGGAAGTCCTTGCCGAGGTACTTGTTGATGGTCTTCGCCTTGGCGGGCGATTCGACGATGAGGAGGTTCTTGGGCATTGAGTTTGTTGTTGTTGTAGCGGCGCGTCGGCCGGCAATATGCCGCGTGCCTGGGTGGGGTTCGTGCGTCTAGTCAAAGCATGCGGCGTGCCGGCCTGTCAAGCGGCTGCGCCTTGCATGCTGCGCGATGTCGGGTCGCCGTGCTGCATGGCCGGCGTGCCGGCGGCACGCCCGATCGGTGTGTGGAATGCCTCAATGGCACCAGCTCGGAAGACGGTCGATGCCGGCCTTGTTGGTGCAGTACCAGGTGTTGTCGATGGGATCGAGTTCCGCCAGGAACTGGCGTTCGACGTTGCCGATCGCCGGCGGCATCCAGATCGAGATGCCGCAGAATCCCTCTTCGAACTCCCCGATCACGATGCGGTTGATGCCGGGCGCGGCGTAGCTTTCCGGTACGTCGAAGCCGGCGCTGGCGTTGTCCGGGCAGCGGCCGTCGACGAGGACGGATTCAGCGACGCTCGCGCGCAGCGGCGCAAGCGCGATCTCGACCTGGGAGAACTGCGCGCGCGTCAGGTACTGCTGGTAGGCCGGCACGGCAATGGCGGCAAGGACACCGACGACCATCAGCGCGACCGCCAGGATCATGCCGACGACCAGTGCGATGACGCAGCCGCCGAGGCTGCGCCGCTGCCGTTCGGGATGCTCGGTATAGGCCCAGCGGTCGACCACGAAGGTGCCGGCGACCATGTCGTGCAGCGCCTGTTTCCGGTCGGTGAAGGCGGCCATCAGGAAGCCGATGTAGAGCGTCAGGTACGAAAGGCTGGCGGCGAACCAGCGCCCGAGCGCGTGGGCGGGCGTGAGCCGGTTGCCGTTGCGGTCCACCACTTTGATGCCCAGCGCCTGCTTGCCCAGCGTGGCCTGGTGGCGGGAGCTTTCCATCAGCGTGTAGTAGGCACCTGCCGCCGCGTAGTAGACGAGGGTGAATCCGAGATAGGCGGCGAGCACCCAGCCCGGCGGATCGTCCGAGTCCAGTGCCTGAAGGCGCTCGAATCCTCCGACCACTCCGGCGATGATGATGACGATGAACAGCAGCGCGTAGAAGCCGGCACCGAGGATGAGCTGGTCGAGAAACAGCGCCGCCCAGCGCTTGAGGAAGCCGGCCTGGACGACGTCCTCGAGCTGGCGGCTGCCGACGATGTGACCCGGGTCGATCCACTGGTCCGACATGGCATGTGATCCACTGTGAAAGGGGCGGATCGTGCCGCCCCGGTTGATGGTGTCGCGGTCTGCGGCGCGCGGCCGCGTATCAGTGCACGGGCTCGCCGTCGTCCTGGAACATGAGGCTTTCCATCCACGCGAACGCCTCCTCCTGGCCCGGCTGATTGAACAGCACCATGAGCACGACCCACTTGAGGTCGTCCAGGTCGATCTCGTCCTGGTCCAGCGCCATCGCCCGCTCCACCACGTGCTCGTGCTGGGCGGCATCGATGATGCCGTTGTGGCACAGGAACATCAGGAAGCCGCGGCAGTCCGCGTCCAGGCGCTCCAGCTCCGGCCCGGCGTACAGCCGGATCGGCGTGTCGCGCCGGATCTCCCCGGTCGGCGCGAACTGGACGCGCTGGTCATCCAGCGCCTCGAGCCAGTCGAACGCCTTGCTGATTTCACTGGGGCTGAAGCCTGCCTGGATCAGGCCGGCCTGAAGCGTGGTGCGGTCCCTGACGGCGTCGGGATCGTCGTAGAAATAGTTCTCGAACAGATAGAGAAGTACGTCCAGCAAGGTCTCTTTCATCCATCCTCTGCCTGCGCCGGGTGGTGGCGCGTCCCGGAACCTCCGTGGTGGCGCAGCGCGTAACGCCCGTGTGCCGCCGCCACCCGCCCGTCCAGTTCCATGAGAATCAGCATGGAGGATAGGGTTTCGACCGTCAACCCGGTGCGCTGGGCGAGCACGTCGATGGGCACCGGATCGTGGCCCAAGGCGGCGCGCAGGCGGCGGTAGTCGGCGTCTTCCTCCGGCCCGGCCGCGGCGGTCGCGTCGCCGGAGCTGGCGGTCGGGCCTTCCGTGAGCCTGCCGCGCAGCGCGGTGGCCAGCTCCTGCGCCCTCGGCCCGATGGCCTCGATGATCTCCTGCGCCGTTTCCACCAGCGCCGCGCCTTCGCGGATCAGCCGGTGACAGCCCTTGGCCAGCGGGTTGTGGATCGAGCCGGGCAGGGCGAACACCTCGCGGCCCGATTCCGCCGCCTCGCGCGCGGTGATCAGCGCGCCGCTGCGCTGGGCCGCCTCCACCACCAGCGTGCCCAGCGTCAGGCCGGCGATGATGCGGTTGCGCATCGGGAAGTTCTGGCGCTGGGCCGGCGTGCCGGGCGGGTACTCGGTGACGATTGCGCCCTGCGCCATGATCGCGTCGGCGAGCGCGCGGTTGCGCGTCGGGTAGACCAGATCGGGCCCGGTGGCGACCACCGCGACCGTCGCCTGGCCGACATCGAGCGCCGCGCGATGGGCGGCCGCATCGATGCCGTCGGCCAGTCCGGAGGTGACGACCAGCCCGGAGCGCGCCAGAGCGCGGGAAAAGTCGCGGGCGTTGGCGATGCCGCCGTCGGTGGGATTGCGGCTGCCCACGATGGCGATTTGCGCAAACCAGAGCCATTGCGGGTCGCCGGCCACGAACAGCGCCGCCGGGGCGCGCTGGGCGCGCCCCAGAAGCGTCGGGAAGTCGGCGCTGTCGCAGGTGATGAGGTGATGATTCGGCGAGGCGTCGAGCCAGGCGCGATCGGCGGCGAGGGCATCGGTATCGGGGGCATCGAACCACTGGATGGTGATGTCCGGTGCGCCGGCGGCGCGCAGCTGCGCCGCATTCGCGCCGACCACCGCCTGCGCCGATCCGAGCGAGGCCAGCAGCCGCCGGGTTCCGGTGCCGCCCAATCCGGGCGCGCGGATCAGGCGCAGCCAAGCATCGATCGCGTCATCCGCCATGCCGTGCGTCCGTCTTGCAGCGCCGCGGGCGAGAGGCTCGCCCGCGGCGGTGGATATGGCTCAGTAACGGTCCGGCGCATCGAGCCGGTCGCCGAGCTGGACGGGGCGGATGCCGTCCATGACCAAGCCGTAGCTGACCTTGTCGAAGGTGCGGAAGATCATGACGTGGCCGGCGAATTCGTCCGGCAGGCTGACCTTGTTGCGGTTGAGGTTGGCCTCGATCCGCTGCGGATGGCGAATGTCGTCGCGCACCCGCTCGCCCTGGTGCCAGATCGAGAACACCTGGCCGTTCTCCAGGCCTTCGCGTGCGCCGGCGGAGATGGCGACCACGTCGTTCCGGCCGCCGAAGTGGAGGTGATCGGTAACCGCAAGCACGCGTGCATTGGCTGGAATCCCGGCCGGAGCGCGCGGGTGGAAGCTCAGGTCGTAGGGGAAGGCGTCAAAGGGCATCAGCAGGTCGCCCTTCTTCACCTCGTGCCCGCCGGGGACGATCAGCACGGTGGCCGGGTCGCCGCTGCGGGTGACCTGGCCCTGCGCGATTTCGTTGACTTCCCAGCCGAGGAACTCGAAGCGCTTTTTGGTGATGTAGTGGTGCGCCCAGCGGATGCTGTTGCTGGTCGGCTCGGCGCCGCGCTCGGCGCTCCAGGCGTCGTTGCGCAGGACCGGCTCGCGGTCGGGGTGCTTTTCGGTGGCGATCGGCATCATCGCGTAGCGCACCGTCGGGCGAACGATCGAGACGCGCGCGCCCGGCTCCAGGTTCTGGCCGCGCACGTAGACCACCTGGCCTTCGGCGCTCATCAGCCGGCTTTCCTCGATCCCGAGCACGTAGGGCAGGGCCTTGTACTGGTCCTCGTCCAGCACGTGCTGGTTGGTCAGGAAGTCCTGCACCTCCGACAGCGGCACCGCCGGGATCGGCAGCGCTTCGGCCCGCACTTGCGGCGAGAGGCGGCTGACCGTCAGCGCCGGCTGGCCGCGGCCGCGGCCCAGATAAGCCAGGCTCAGCACGTCGCCCGGATAGATGAGGTGCGGGTTCTCGATCTGCGGATTGGCTTGCCAGATTTCCGGCCAGAGCCAAGGCTCGTTGAGGAACCGCTTGGCGATGCCCCAGAGCGTGTCGCCCTTCACCACAACATAGGTGTCGGGATGGTCGGCGCGCATCTGCAGGGCGAGGGCACCCGTCGCGAAGGTCAGCAACGCTGCCGCGGAAACTGCAAGAAGTTTTTTAAGCATGGCTTCCATGTACCTGATTCCCCAAGCAGGTTTGTCCCCTGACTTGGGCTTGAATATAACGGAAAACCGTGAAGAAACGAAACAGGGGGCACGGACCTGCGGTAGCGGGCGGTCAAGTCGGTACAATGTCCGGTGCAGAACTGCCCGGAGCGGCGACTGCCGCCTTGATTCCTTCGGGCCAGGAGCCCATCTTTCCTTCATGGCCAAGCTCACCATCCTCGAATTCCCCGATCCGCGCCTGCGCACGGTCGCGCGCGCGATCGATCCGGCCGAGTTGGACGACGCTTTTCGTGCCCACGTCGCCGACATGTTCGAGACCATGTACGAGGCACCGGGCATCGGGCTGGCCGCGAGCCAGGTCGACGACCACCGCCGCTACATGGTGATCGACGTGTCCGAGGCGCGCGATGAGCGCCGCGTGTTCGTCAACCCGCGCATCATCGCGCGCGAAGGCGAGCAGGTGTGCCAGGAAGGCTGCCTTTCGGTGCCGACCATCAATGCCGACGTGACCCGCGCGGCGTCCATCGTGGTGCAGGCGCTGGACGAGTTCGGCTCGCCCTTCGAGCTGGCGGCCGAGGGTCTGCTGGCGGTCTGCATCCAGCACGAGATGGACCATCTGGAAGGCAAGCTCTTCATCGACTATCTCTCCCCGCTCAAGCGCGACATGGTGCGGCGCAAGCTCTCCAAACTGCGCCGCAGCGCGGCCTGAAGGCCGCATCACGAGGTTTTCCGGCGCGCGGCTTGCCCGCGCGTCGTCGTTTCGGAAGGAATGCGATGACGCTTCGACTGCTGTTCGCCGGCACGCCGGAATTCTCCGTGCCTTCGCTGCGCGCGGCGCTGGCCGGTGGCGAGGTGCTCGCGGTCCTGACCCAGCCCGATCGCCCGGCCGGGCGCGGACGCCAGCCGCAGATGAGCCCGGTCAAGCAGGTTGCGCTCGAACACGGATTGCCGGTGCTGCAGCCTGCGTCCCTGCGCGAGGCCGAGGTGCAGGCGCAGCTGGCGGCACTGGAGCCGGATCTCCTGATCGTCGTGGCCTACGGCCTGATCCTGCCGCAGGCGGTGCTCGACATCCCGCGTTTCGGTGCCTGGAACGTGCACGCCTCGCTGCTGCCGCGCTGGCGCGGCGCGGCACCGATCCAGCGCGCCATCGAGGCCGGCGATACGCAGACGGGCGTGTGCCTCATGCAGATGGAGAAGGGTCTGGATACCGGCCCGGTGCTGCTGCGCGCGGACACGCCGATTTCGAACACGGACACCGGCGGCAGCCTGCACGATCGCCTCGCCGCGCTGGGCGCGGACGTGCTGGCCGAAGGCCTGGCGCGCCTGGCCGCAGGCGAACTGCCTTCGGCCGAGCCGCAGGACGCGGCGCAAGCCAGCTACGCGCACAAGCTCGACAAGGCCGAGGCGCGGCTCGACTGGGCGCAGCCCGCCGCGCTGCTCGAGCGCCGCATCCGCGCCTTCAACCCGTGGCCTGTGGCCGAGGTGCAGCTTGACGGCGAGCGCCTGCGCCTCCATCGCGCCGCGGCCGTCGACGGCCATGGCGAACCCGGTTCGGTGCTGGCGGCCGGACGCGACGGCATCGTGGTGGCGTGTGGCGAAGGCGCGCTGCGGTTGGACGTGTTGCAGCGCGACGGCGGGCGCGCGATCGCGGCGGCCGACTACCTCAACGCGCGTCCGGGCCTGCGGCGGTGAGCGCGATGACGGGAGCCCTGCCGCGTGCCCTCGCGGCCGAGGTGATCGCGGCGGTGCGCTTCGACGGGCGTTCGCTCAAGGCGGCATTGCCCGATGCGCTGGCGCGGCTGCACGATCCGCGCGATCGCGCGCTGTGCGAGGCGATTTCCTTCGAATCCGTACGCTGGCTGCCGCGCTACGAGTTCTGGCTCGCGCGGCTGCTCGATCGCCCGCTGCCGGCGGCGGCGCGGCGCGTCCACGGCCTGCTGCTGGGCGGCCTCGCGCAGCTCGACGCGATGGGGCTGTCCGACTATGCCGCGATTTCAGCGACGGCCGAGGCCGCGCGCACGCTGCGCCAGCCGCGTCTGGTGGGCCTGGTCAATGCGGTGCTGCGGCGTTTCGTGCGCGAGCGCGAGGCGCTGCGGGCCGCCCTGGCGTCCAGCCCCGAGGCCGCGGCCGCGCACCCGCGCTGGCTGCTGGATCGGCTCGCGGCGGACTGGCCGCAGGACAGCGCGTGCATCCTCGAGGGCAACAACACCCAGGCCCCGATGTGGCTGCGGGTCAATGCCCGCCGCACCACGCGCGAGGCGTACGCAGCCTTGCTGGCCGCAGACGGTATCGACGCGGAACCCGCGGTCTCGGCCTCGCAGGCATTACGCCTGGCGCGGCCGCTCGCGCCCACGCGCCTGCCTGGCTGGAGCGTGGGTCTGGTCTCGGTGCAGGATCTCTCGGCGCAGCGCGCGGTGCCGCTGCTGGACGCCCAGCCCGGCGACCGCGTGCTCGACATCGGTGCCGCCCCCGGTGGCAAGACCGCGCAGATCCTCGAAACCTTCCAGGCGCTTGGCGAAGTGGTGGCGCTGGATATCGACGCCACACGGCTGGCGCGCGTGGAAGGCACGCTGGCGCGCCTCGGGCTTTCGGCGCGCTGCATCCAGGGTGACGCGGCGCGGCCCGGCGACTGGTGGGACGGGATGCCGTTCGATCGCATCCTGCTCGACGCGCCCTGCTCGGCCACCGGCGTCATCCGCCGCCAGCCCGACATCAAATGGCACCGGCGCGAAGAGGACATCGCGGCACTGGTGCGGCGGCAGGCGGAGCTGCTGGACGCGGCCTGGCCTATGCTGCGCCCGGGCGGGCGTCTAGTCTATGCGACCTGTTCCGTGCTCCGGGACGAGAACGACCGCCAGATCGATGCCTTCCTCGCACGCACTCCATCTGCCCGCGCAATCCCGCCGCCCGATGGCCTCGGCCGTCGCGCCGGCGCGGGCGCGCAGCGCTTCCCGCAGCGCGAGGGCGGCGACGGGTTCTTCTACGCGATCCTCGACAAGGATCCTGCTGACGGCGCTGCTGGTCCTGACGCTGGCCGGATGCGGTGACGAGCCACAGCGCGCCAGCATCAGCGCGGCGCGCACGGTTTCCGGGCCGGACGGGCTGGTGCTGGAGGTGACCCAGCGCATCGAGCTGTCCGAGACCATGCACGCCGCGCTCGACCACGGCATCGCGCTGCGCCTGGTCTATCGCATCGACGCCTGCGGCCACCTGCGCCAGCGCGCACTGTGGCTGCGCCACGCCCCGCTCAAGCGGCAGTACGAGCTGCAGCGCGAAGGCGATGCCGAGATTCGCGGTTTCGCCCGTCTGCCGCTGCTGGCCGCAGCGCTGGATCGGGTGCGCCTGCCGCTCGATCTTCCCGGCGATGAGCACTGCGCCGGATCGGTGCAGGTGCGGCTGGATCAGGCCGCGCTGCCGACGCCGCTGCGCTTTCCCGCCTTCGTCGAGCCGGCGCAGTGGCGGCTTTCTTCCGCGCGCTTCGCCTGGGAGGCGCGATGAGCACGTCGCGCCGCGCCCGCGCCGTTCGGATCACCGTTGCCGTGCTGCTGCTCACGGCCCTGCTCGCCGGCCTGTACCTGGTCGCCGGTTCCCAGGGCCTGGGGCCGCGCTACGCGCGCTGGTATCCGGCCGTGTTCGCCACCACGCTGGGCGCGCTCGCCGTGCTTTCGATCGCCATCGCACAGCGGCTGTGGCGGCTGCGCCGGCAGCTTGCCCGCGGCGAGCCCGGCGCGCGCCTGACCCGCCGCCTGCTGCTCCTGCTGGTGCTTCTGGCGCTGCCGCCGCTGGTGCTGGTCTACGGCTTCGGCGTGCGCTTCATCGGGGCGACGGTGGACTCCTGGCTCCCGGCGAACAACGCCGACGCGCTGGCCGACGCGCTGGCGCTGGGACAGCGCTATCTCGATGACCGCATCGCCGAGGCGCGCGCCGCGACCGAGCGCAGCGCGCGGGATCTTTCCATTCCAGGTGCCGAAGGGCTCGATGCGGCGCTGGAAGACGCGCTCGATGCCAGTCATGCGCGACAGATGGCGATATTCGAGCCGGACGGCCGCGCGCGCGCGGTGGCCGCGGCCGATCCGGCCCTGCTGCTGCCCGAACCGCCGCAGGACGAGGCGCGCCTGGCGCTGCGCAACCGCGCCCTGTACGCCGCCACCGAGCGCGACGGCGACGGGCTGCGCATCCGCATCCTCGCCGCACTGCCGGGTGACCGCATCCTGCAGGCGCTGTACGAGCTGCCGCCCGAGGCCGCGGCGCAGGCGCTGCGGGTCGAATCCGCCGTGCACGCCGCTTCGCGCGCGCAGTTCCTGCGCGAATCGCTGAAGCTGGCCTTCATCCTGATCCTGAGCCTGGTCCTGCTGCTGTCGCTGTTCGCCACGGTGCTGGCCTCGTTCGGGCTGGCGCGACGCCTGGTGGCACCGATCGCGCGCCTCTCCACCGCCACGCGGCGCATCGCCGAGGGCCATTTCGACGCGCGGCTTCCCGAGGGCGAGGACGACGAACTGGGCTTTCTGGTGCAGTCGTTCAACCGCATGACCCGCGAGCTGGAGCTTTCCCGCGCGAGAGAGCGCGCCAGCGCCGAGGAAAACGAGCGCCAGCGCGCCTTCCTGGAAACCGTGCTGGCCCATCTGACCTCCGGCGTGCTCGTCGTGGATGCGGACCTTCAGTTGCGCAGCATGAACGCCACCGCGCGCCAGATGCTCGGGCTGGCTCCCGACCAGAACACGGTCTGGCCGCTGGCCGAGCTGCGCCGCATTGCGCCGCAGGCGGCGGGCCTGGTCGGAACGCTGCTCAAGCGCCTGCGCGAGGGCGCCCGCGAGTGGCGCGAGGAAGTGACCCTCGACGGCAGCGGCGCCGTACCGCGGGTGCTGCTGCTGCGCGGCGCGCGGCTTCCCGGCGAGGGCGCGGTGGCGGTGTTCGACGATGCCACCGTCATCGACCGCGCCCAGCGCGACGCGGCCTGGGCCGAAGTGGCGCGCCGCCTGGCGCACGAGATCAAGAACCCGCTCACGCCGATCCAGCTGGCGGCCGAACGCCTGCGCCGCCGCGTGCTGCCCAAGCTGGAGGAAGACGACGCCCAGGTGCTCGATCGCGCCACCCACACCATCGTGACCCAGGTCGATGCGCTCAAGGCCATGGTCAACAGCTTCGGCGATTACGCCCGTCCGCCGAGCCTCGCCCTCGCACCGCTCGACCTCAATCGCCTGGTGGGCGACGTGCTGGACCTTTACGAGCACGACCAGCGTCTGAGACTGGTGCGCGCCCTCGCGACGGACCTTCCAGCCGTGCGCGCCGACGCCGGCCGCATCCGGCAGGTGCTGCACAATCTCGTGAAGAACGCGATCGAAGCCTGCGCCGAGCGCCCCCGCCCCGGCATCGAAGTGGCGACGCGTCGCGTCGAGGAGGGCGGGCGCGAGTTCGTCGAACTGAGCGTGGCCGACGACGGCCCCGGCCTGCCGGAAGGCTTCGACCTGCACTGGTTCGAGCCCTACCGCAGCACCAAGCCGCGCGGCACCGGCCTGGGCCTCGCGATCGTGGCGCGCATCGCCCAGGAGCACGGCGCGCGCTTCGAGGCGCGCCGCCGCGCCGAGGGCGGGGCCATGTTCATCCTGCGGCTGCCGACGGGCTGAGGCGGGATCGTGACTCCGGGGCGGGCCAGCGCGCCGGAGAGGTGGTCGCCGTGGAAGTTGATCGGCGCGGAGACGCCGTACTCGGCCGGGCGCAGCAGGATTCGCTGCAGGAAGGCATCGGCGATGGCGTCCTTGAGATGAGGACGCCATCAGGCTTGTCTTCGGGGAGGATGTGCCGGAGGCCGCCGTCCAGCTCGCCACACAATCGCGTGGAGCACTTGCCGGGGCATACAATATTTTATATGTTGCGCACATGGCCGCTCCCAAGCCTATCGAGTTCCGGGGCAACTCCCTGGATGATCTTCGCGCCTTTCCTCTCCCGGTCAGGCGCGAGGCGGGGCATCAGCTCGATCAGGTGCAGAACGGTCAGGAGCCGGACGACTGGAAGCCCATGAGCACCGTGGGCCAAGGCGTGGAGGAGATCAGGATTCGCGATGCGACCGGGGCGTTCCGCGTCCTCTATGTCGCCAGGTTTGCGGAGGCGGTCTATGTGCTCCACTGCTTCCAGAAGAAAACGGAAAAGACGAGCAAGACCGATCTGGATGTGGCTGCAAAGCGTTACCGCGACGTGTTGAAGGAACTGCGCCAATGAGCAAACAACGATTCGCCAGCGTCTGGGATGCCATCGAGAACACCCCGGAGGAGGCGGAAAACATGAAGCTGCGTTCCGTCCTGATGGCGGCGCTCAAGCAACACATCGCCCGCAGCGAGATGACACAGGCGCAGGCCGCCCAACTCTTCGGCGTGACCCAGCCGCGTGTCTCGGACCTGATGCGCGGCAAGATCAACCTTTTCGCGCTGGATGCGCTGGTGAACATGGCGGCAGCAGCGGGTTTGCACATCGAGATGCAGGTGCGCGACGCGGCTTGAACCGCTAAACCAACCCCAACTCCACCGCCAGCCGCGCCAGATCGCGATCATTTCTTGCGCCGAGTTTTTCCAGCAGCCGGGCGCGGTGGGCGTAGAAGGTCTTGTCGCTGATGCCCATTTCCACGGCGGCGGCCTTGGGGATGAAGCCTCGCACCAGAAGACCCAACACCTCGCGCTCGCGCGGCGAAGGCTCGAAGCGCGAGGCCGCCACCGCGTGATGCGATGAAGGCCGCACATCGCAGCTCAGATAGCGCCCGCCATCGAGCACGCCTGCGATGGCGGCAATCAGTTCCTCCGAACCCGCCGCCTTGGTGACGTAGCCCTGCGCGCCCAGCGCAAGCGCCTCGGCCACGAAGGCCGGGTTGTCGTGCATCGACAGCACGATGCAGCGCAACGCGGGAAACCGCTCGCGCGCATCGCGCAGCAGCGCCATGCCCGAGCCATCGGCCAGGCTAATGTCGGTGATGAGCAGATCGGGTTCGAGCGTTTGCAGCAACGCCAGCGCCTCCAGCCGCGACGCGGCTTCCCCGGCCACGCTCAACGCGCCATCGCGCTCAATCAAGCGCTTGAAACCCTCGCGCACGATGGCGTGGTCGTCTACCAGAAGAATCTTGGTCATGTGGCGAGTGTCGCAGATTGGTTTGGGTTGCGGGCAAGAAAGATTCTTGGCGCTCTGACACCAAGAAATTTTCTTATTGTGTTGTGCTTATGTTGTGTCGAAACATTCAACGCCGCCGTGCCGCAGCGAAAAATGGAGTATCACATGGATAAGGTCGGAGAAGTTTACAAAGAAAAGAAACACGAATTGGTTAAATCTTCACACGGAGATGGGATCAATTACCGGATATTCTATGGCGACGTGAACTGGACAGGTGATCCAGACGACGATATCCGCGCCTTTGTCGTATTCGTTCAATACGGCAACGAGCCTAACTGGGAAACCGCACTGCAGAAAACAGCATCGGGCCGAAAACAAATCGCGCTGAAGATGCCCGCCCACATCCTCGAAGAGGACTTCGACATCGTGGCGTCTGCCTGTATGCGTCTGCGCCACCGTGTAAGAACAGAGGGGGTTTGATCTGTCATGCCCATCTCCAAGCGAACTTTACTCATCATCCTGGGCAGTGCGGTATTCGTGGTGTTTGGACTGCCGCTATTTGCCCTTATGGCAATTCTCGTAATTGGACTCTTCACTGGCACCACGCCAGGCGATAAGCAACTCCCTCAGGGTGCGGTAACGGATATACCAATCACAACTACTGATCTTCTCGGCAGAAAACTGATTTGCTCTTCCACCAAGGGCCCTAGCTTATATGAAATCACCACCGCCATTCCACCCAGTAGAAGATTCGAATTAGTTACCGGAGGGGTCGACCAAAAAGCAATTCGGAACTACGCCAGAGGAGCCTACTCCATTTCTAACAATATTCTGAGACTCGACTTTCATGAGTCCGGAATTGATCTTGGACGGCTACCGATAGAGGCCCAAAAAGTGGAGATGTTGCGCATGCAAAACGGGGACTGCACGCCCTTGGATACAGGAAGTGCGATCTATTGCATCAGTTCATCGATAAGAAGCGATCAAGCCGGATTTCTGTTTGAAGGAATAAGCATGACATCACAGGAAATAACGATATCGGCAAAATATTTCAGCAAATACTCGTCGGGTCGCGAAAAAAGTCCGCCAGAAAAACTCATCTGCCACGATTCAGCGTCACGACAACATCAGCTCACACCACGCCTCGACCATGGAGTTTCAGAAGAAGCCTGTATTCGCGAACTCTCGGAAGATATCCGCCCTGACAGTGACAACCGCGATGCGTTGCAGAGTTATGTCATCAGAAGATGCCGACAACCTGAAGCCGCTTTGTGCGCGCATCGCAAGGTCAAGGATTTTCGTGCAGGTATTCCCGATGAAACCCCGATATCCGTAGCCATGCTCGACGAGTGGGAACACGAATGCGGCATGTCATCCGACTGAGTGGGTGCTTTGCCCACCTCGGAATCTCGCTTTATCCTGCAACAACTTTCACAAACGTAATTTCGGCCCACGGCCACCACTGAATGCGCCTAACCACGCCCATATCCCCTCCCACCGCTACCCCTCTACCCACATGGCTGTGGGTAGTCATCGCCATTGCGGCAGATCAGATATTCGGAATCGGCAAGCTCAGTTTCTGGCACTGGAACATCGCGGCGGGGCTGTTTTTCGCCTGCCTGTGGCTCGCACCGAAGCGGGCGTGGTGGTGGATGGTGCTGTTTCTCGGGTTGAGCCGGTATCTGTATAACCTGGGAGAGTCCTGGGAACGACCGGATGAATGGATGGACATTGCCAGGCTGGACAGGTTTTCCGGCAAGGCGTTGTGGTTGTCCTTCATCGGGGACTGGGGCGATCTGGTGGCCTGTCTGCTGCCGGTCGCGTGGTTGCGCCGCGTGTTACCCGATGTTCGCAGTGTGTCCACGCCCGAAGGCACGGCATGGCTGCATCTGGTGGTGTTCGCGGCGGCGTCGCTGCAAGCGGGCACCGATCTCGCCTACGTGGTGAGTGATGGATGGGTGGCGGATGTGCGCGCCAGCGCCATCGTCGATCCGGTCGCCATCACGGCGCAGAACGCCCTGCCGCTGCTCGCCACATTCGGATTGAAGAACCTGCTGGGCTACTTTCTCGGCACCATGCTGGCGGTGCCGTTGGTCGCATGGCTGGTCGAACCTTCGCTGCGGCGTGGATCGGCGAAGGTGGTGAAGGAGGCGCTGGTCTGGATGGCACCCGTGGCACTGGTGTTCGTGCTGCTATCCAAGGCCATTCCGAACGCGAACCTGATCGAGTTCATGCGCCTGTTGCTGCTGGTGGCGGTGGTGGTGTTCGCAGCACGGCATGGCTGGCGCGGGGCGGTGATTTCAGTGCTGGCGGTGAGCTGCGTGCTGGCGGTGGAGGATCACCTGGCTGCCGAAACCTCGCACTCCATCATCTGGATGCAGTTGTTCGTGGCCATTTCCGGGGCGATGGCGTTGATGTTCGGGGCCAGTCTTGATCATCTGCGTCTGGCGCTGGGCGAGTTGCGGCAGACGCACTTGCGCGAGCAGGCGATGGCGCGGGAGCTGGCGGATGCGGTGGGCCGCAATGTGCGTGCAACGGAAGTGGAGCGCGGGCGGGTAGCGACGGAGCTGCACGATTCGGTGGGTCAGAGCATTACCGCGCTGCAGACGCAGTTGAAGCTGGTGGAGCTGGATGCGCCGGCACAGAACGCGCCGTGGATCAGTGGATTGCGCAGTCTGGTCACTGACATGCGGCTGGCGCTGGGCGAGGCCATCGAAGCTCTGCGGCCTTTGGCATTGAACGAATTGGGGTTGTTCAAGGCGATGGATCGCGGCAGCATCCGGCAGCAGGCCGAACGTGCAGGCTTGCGCTTTTCGCTTGATACCCGCGATGCCGGTGCGCTGACGGCATTGGACGAAGCGGCCTCGGTGGCCGCGTATCGCATCGTCCAGGAGGCGGTGAACAACGTGGTGCGCCATGCCGGCGCGACGCAGGTGCGTGTGCGCCTGAACCTGTACTGGCGGCGCGGTGAGCCGTGGCTGGTGCTCGCGGTGGAGGATGATGGAAAGGGTTTTTCTCCGACTGCGAAGTCCGGCAACGGCCTGCGCAACATGCGGGATCGTGCACTGATGCTGGGGGGTGGAGTGCGGATCGGTGTGCGGCAGCAGAACGGGACGCGGGTGCGGGCATGGCTGCGGGCGCAGGCCTGAACCTGGGGATGCGTAGCCGGTGATCTTGGCGCGCGAGTCTTCGCGGAATATCGTTGCGACCGAGCAGCTGCACATCTCTCGGTCGAATGATCAGTGAGCATCGCCCGCGCGTGGCCAGGTCGCACCAAGCTTTCTTCGAGCCATTTTTCATCAGGTCCGGGCATGGTGGGGCTGGTAGATCCGATGCGCGTCGAGGTCGCCAAAAGGGAAAAGGCGCAGCCTTGCGGCCGCGCCTTTTTCGTCCAGCACCTGCGAGCCGGAAAGGCCTACATCGCCTTGATCAGCTCGTCGGCGAACTGCGAGCACTTCACTTCCTTCGCGCCTTCCATCAGGCGGGCGAAGTCGTAGGTGACGGTCTTGTTGCCGATGGCCACGTCCATGGCGTGGATGATGGCGTCGGCGGCTTCGTTCCAGCCCAGGTAGCGCAGCATCATCTCGCCCGAGAGGATCACCGAGCCGGGGTTTACCTTGTCCTGGTTGGCGTATTTGGGCGCGGTGCCGTGGGTGGCTTCGAACACGGCGTGGCCGGTGACGTAGTTGATGTTGGCGCCGGGCGCGATGCCGATGCCGCCGACCTGCGCGGCCAGCGCGTCGGAGAGGTAGTCGCCGTTGAGGTTGAGCGTGGCGGAGACGTCGTACTCGGCGGGGCGCAGCAGGATCTGCTGCAGGAAGGCGTCGGCGATGGCGTCCTTGATGACGAGGCCGGCACCGGGCTTGCCCTCGGGGATGATGTGCCAGGGGCCGCCGTCCAGCTCCACCGCGCCGTAGTAGTCGCGCGCGACCTTGTAGCCCCAGTCGGCGAAGGCACCCTCGGTGTACTTCATGATGTTGCCCTTGTGCACCAGGGTCACCGACTTGCGCTTGTTGGCGATGGCGTAGCCGATGGCGCTGTGCACCAGGCGCTCGGTGCCGAGGTAGGACACCGGCTTGATGCCGAGGCCCACCTGCACCGGCAGTTCGCGGTGCGGGCCGCCGATGCCTTCCAGCGCCTTGAGCCAGCCGTTGGTCTTTTCCTGCGAACCGAAGCGGATCTTGCCGGCGACCTGCGGGAACTCGCGCGCGAGGAAGTCGAGCACCTTCTGGGCTTCGGGTGTGCCGGCGGCCCATTCGATGCCGGCGTAGATGTCCTCGCAGTTCTCGCGGAAGATCACCATGTCCACAAGATCCGGGCGCTTCACCGGACTGGGCACGCCCTTGAACCAGCGCACCGGGCGCAGGCAGACGTAGAGGTCGAGCATCTGGCGCAGGGCCACGTTGAGCGAGCGGATGCCGCCGCCGACCGGCGTGGTGAGCGGGCCCTTGATCGAGACCAGGTAGTCGCGGCAGGCCTGTACGCTGGCGTCGGGCAGCCAGGTGCCGAACTGGTTGTTGGCCTTCTCGCCCGCGAAGATTTCCATCCAGTGGATCTTGCGCTTGCCACCGTAGGCGCGGGCCACCGCGGCGTCGAGCACGCGCACCGAGGCGCGCCAGATGTCCGGGCCGGTGCCGTCGCCCTCGATGAACGGGATGATCGGATTGTCCGGAACGCTCAGGACGCCGTTCTGGATGGTGATCTTTGCGCCGCCTTCGGGCGGGTTGAGTACGGGTTCGGCCATGGGATTCTCCGGAAGTGGCGTATCGCGGCGCGCCGCGAGCGAGGGTCCAGCGCCGGCTATTGTCGGAGATCGGGCAGGCGCTGTCATGCACGCTCCTGAATGCGGCGATGCGGAGAGGCGACATGCCGATCACAGCGTTCCCAGGCCCTCGGCTTCGCCATTGGTGCCCACGCCCAGGAGGCGCAGGGTATTGGTGGTGCCGAGGTGGCCCATGTGGTCGCCGCTGGTGATGAGCACGCGATCGCCTTCGGCCAGCGCGCCGTGCGCGAACAGCGCCGCGACCGCGCGGCGCGCGGCCTGGCGCGGCGGGTTTTCGCCGCTGTCGAAGTCGATCGGATAGACCCCGCGCATCAGCGCCATGCGGTGGCGCGCGCCTTCGTGGCGCGAGAGGCCGTAGATCGGCGCGTTGGAACGGAAGCGCGAGAGATGCTGCGCGGTGCCGCCGGATTCGGTCAGCGCCAGGATCGCGCGGACCTTGATGTGTTCGGTCAGGTACATGGTCGCCAGCGCGATGGCCTGATCGGTGTGGACCAGGCCGCGCGGAGCCTTTTCGAAGTCGGTGTCGTGCTCGAACTGGCGTTCGGCACCCAGGCAGATGCGCACCATGGCTTCCACCGCCTTGACCGGATGGTTTCCCGCCGCGGTTTCGGCGCTGAGCATCACCGTATCGGTGCCGTCGATCACCGCATTGGCCACGTCCAGCACCTCGGCGCGGGTCGGGATGGGCGAATCCACCATCGACTGCAGCATCTGGGTGGCGGTGATCACCACGCGGCCGCGATCGAGCGACTCGCGGATGATCTTCTTCTGCAGGCCGGGCAGCTCCGCATCGCCGATCTCCACGCCCAGATCGCCGCGCGCCACCATCACCACGTCGCTGGCGTCGATGATCTCGGTCAGGCGCTCGATCGCCTCGGCGCGCTCGATCTTGGCGACCAGGTGTGCGGAACTGCCGGCTTCGCGCGCCAGCCGACGTGCTTCGGCCATGTCGGCCGCGCTGCGGCAGAACGACACGGCCAGGAAGTCCACGTCCAGCTCCGCCGCGAGGCGGATGTCGGCGCGGTCCTTGTCGGTGAGCGCATCGAGCGACAGGCCGCCGCCAAGGCGGTTGAGTCCCTTGCGGTCGGAGAGCTGGCCGTCGTTGATGACGGTGGTGCGGATGGTGTCGCCCTCGATCGCGTCCACCTGCAGGGACACCAGCCCGTCATCGAGCAGCAGCACGTCACCCGCAGCCACATCGTTGATCAGGCCGAGGTAGGAGACGCCCACGCCCGTTTGATCACCCGGCGCGGCGTTGGTGCGGGCGTACAGCGCGAACGGCGCGCCGGCGGCGAGCGACACCCGGCCTTCCGCAAACCGCTCGATGCGGATCTTGGGACCCTGCAGGTCGGCGAGGATGCCGACTTCGCGCCCGGCAGCGGCGGCCGCCGCGCGCACGCGCGCCACGCGGGCCGCATGATCGGCGCGGTTGCCGTGGGAAAAGTTGATCCGCACCGCGTCCACGCCCGCCGCCACCAGGGCCTCGAGCGCGCCGGGTGCATCGGTGGCGGGGCCGAGCGTGGCAAGGATCTTGGTGCGGCGCAGCTGTCCGGGCATGAACATGTCTCCTGTTGGTCGAAGGGTCGTTGATGGCGCAGGCACGCTACCACCGTGGCAGGCCGCGTGCGCGCCGCGGCCGGACGCGCGGGCGACTTGACCGGGGTCAAGCGCAGCGGCCTGCAACCGGCTAGGCTTTCAGCCCTGAGGGCGGCGTGGATGACCGCCCGATTCTTCAGCCTGGAACCGGACAACCCCCATGAGCACAGCGGCACCCAATCCCATCCCCGGCACGATTCTCCTGGCCACCGACCTTTCCGCACGCTGTGATCGTGCGCTGGACCGCGCCGTGCAGCTGGCGCGCCAGTGGCAGGCTCGGCTCGTGGCCGTGACCGTGGTCGATCCCGGCACGCTGTCGGAAACCCGCGTGCGCGCCGCGCCGCCGCCCTCCTGGGGCGGTGACGACGACGGGCCGGCCGCGCGCACGCTGCGCCAGCTTCGCCGCGATGCTGCCGCGACCGACGTGGACATCGTGGTGCGGGTGGAAGAAGGCAGGGTCAACGAAACCCTGGCACGGGTCGCCGTCGAGGAGGGCGCGGGTCTGATCGTGACCGGCATCGCGCGCAGCGAATCGCTCGGACGCACGGTGCTCGGCTCCACCGTCGACTGGCTGGCGCGCCATGCCACCGTGCCGGTGCTGGTGGTGCGCGACCGCACTCACGGTGCGTATCGGAACATCGTGCTGGCGAGCGATTTCTCGCCGTCGGCGCGATTTGCGCTGGAGCGCGCGGCCGGTCTTTTTGCCGGCGTGCCGATGACGGTTTTCAATGCCTTCGAGGTACCGTTCCTGGGCATGATGGATCCCAAGGCGCAAAGCGCGATCGCGCAGGGGCGCGAGGCGGCCACCCGCGAGGGGCAGGAGTTCCTCGCTTCGGCGGCGCTCGATCCCTCGCCGCGCGAGGCGATCCGGCTTCACGTCGAGCACGGCGAGCCGGTGCGGCTCACCTACGAGTACGCCCGCGACCACGAGGCCGACCTGATCGTCCTGGGCACGCACGGCCGCAGCGCGCTGTTCGACATCCTGATCGGATCGATCGCCCGCCGCATCCTGGAAACCGCCGCGACGGACATTCTGCTGGTGCGCAATCCTGCGGCGGCGCACTGAAGCGCTCCGCGCACCCGGATGGCAGATCGGACGCTGCGGATTCAGCGCGGCCCGCGCGGCCGCCCCTGAGGTGCTGCTTGGCGCGCCGCCAGCACCTTCGCCGCAGCCTCGCGCTCGGCCTGCAGCTTGCGGTAGTTGTTGAATCGGCACGGATCCAGGGTGCCGGCCGCAAGCGCGGCGCGGACCGCGCAGCCGGGTTCGGCATCGTGGCGGCAGTCGCGGAAGCGGCAGCCGGTGGCGAGCCCTTCGATGTCCTCGAACACCCGGTCGGCCACGTCCTCCCCGCCGGTGAGCTTGAGCTCGCGCATTCCCGGCGTGTCGATCAGGCATGCGCCCTGGGGCAGGGTCATCAGGGTGCGATGGGTGGTGGTGTGGCGGCCACGCGAGTCGCGCTCGCGCACCGCACCGGTACGCATCCTGCTGCGACCCATCAGGGTGTTGGTGAGGGTGGACTTGCCGGCTCCCGAGGAACCCACCAGCACCACGGTGCGGCCGCTGCCAAGCCAGGGGGCGAGGGCGGCGACGCTGTCGGGCTCCTTGGCGTTGACGCTCACCACCGGGACGCCGCCGGCCTCGATGTCGCTGAGGCGTGCACGCAGCGCGCCGGCGTCATCGCAGCGGTCGAGCTTGGTCAGCACCAGCACCGGCTCCGCGCCGCTGGCGCGCACCAGCACCAGGTAGCGTTCCAGCCGGCGCGGGTTGAAGTCGCCATCCAGGCCGGTGACCACCAGCACGGTGTCGATGTTGGCGGCGATCGGCTGCACCTTCAGGTGTTCACCGGCCGCGCCGCGGCGGAACAGGCTGCTGCGCGGCAGCACCTCGATGATCTGGTCGCGTTCGGCCTCGAGCCGCACGAAGTCGCCCACCACTGCGCGCTGCTCGGCCGGAAATCCGGCGCGCGTCCACGGCGCGGGCGACTGCGCCGGAAACTCGCGCTCGCCGTCGCAGACGCGAAAGCCGGTGCGATGCTGCTCGCTCACGCGCACGACGCGCCCCGCGGGTGCCTGCGCGAAGGCGCGCGCGGCCGGCAGATCCTCGCGCCAGCCCAGGCCGGCGAGATGCAGCAATGGATCGCGCCCGGTCGCGGTCATTGCGGTTCACCCATCGCCTGCACGCGGCCGGCCGCGGTGATGCGATGCGTGGCTTCGTCGCGGTTCCGGGCCATCTGCACCCGTGGCCCCAAGGGAACGCCGCGATACGCGGGAATGTCGTGACTCAGGCGCGCATACGCGAAACCCTGCTTCGGCGCGTCCGGCCACAGGCGGATGTCGCCCTCGGGCTGCGCGCGCGCGGCGTCGGCCAGCGAAGGCGAAAAGACGGCCTGCAGCCGGCCCGTTTCCAGCATGTGCTTCTGAATCTGCGCACCGTGCACCAGCGCGAGGATGGCCAGCAGCGCGAGAGTGATGCGACCACCCCGCCGCAGCCGGACCCAGGCCAGCGCCGCCGCGCCGCAGCCCAGCGCGGCGAAGCCATAGCCGTACTGGTTCGAAGGCACAGGCAAGGCCAACGCCGGCGCGAGCGCCAGCGCTCCGCCGGCAAGCCAGACCAGCCACAGCCTTGGCGATGCGCGCCACAGGGCGATGGCGAAGGCGGCAAAGAGAAGGGCGTACAGGGCCAGGCGCTGCGGTGATGCCAGTGCCAGCACGTGCACTTCCGATACGCCCAACGCCCACGGAAACAACTGGTACATCGCCCAGCCACGCGGCACCGCCGCCCACGCCGGATCGTAGGTCGAATCGTGCGGTGCCGCCGTCAGCACGGTCAGCCGCAGCGCCAGATACGCGAGCGCGACGGCAGCGCTGGCGAGCGCCGCCGCCAGCCAGGTGCGCCGCAGCCGCAGCACCAGCGCGCCGAGCCCGAGCAGGGCGGGAATGGAGAGGGCTGCTTCCTTGGACAGCAGCGCGAGCGTGGTGGCAAGCGCGGCAGTGACGGCGGCGATGAGCCATGAAAAGCGCCCCCCACGTCGACCCGTATCTTCATCACCGACGACGGCGGTGGCATCCAGCCGCTGCAGCGTCGCGACGATGCCCAGCCCCAGACCCACCCACAGCAGATCGGCCAGGCAGCCGACCCAGCCGTGCACCCAGGCGGCAAAGGGGCTGAGTCCGAACGCGAGCGCCGCGCCCGATGCCACGCCGTTGCGGCAGCCGGTCCCGCGCAGCACGCGCGCCAACAGCAACGCATTGAGCGTGCCCAGCGCGACGAGGACCGCATGGAACAGGCGCGGCGTATCGAACAGCGCGTGCGACAGCAGCAGCCAGAGATTGAAGGTGAGCGGTCGGAACTGAAAGCTGCGCCAGTCGGAAAAGGACTCGAGCGGCAGATCGCGCCAGTGCTCGACCGCGGCGCGCGCGCCCCACTGCAGCTCGTCATGGCTGAAGTAGCCGGGATTGAGCCACAGCGCCGCCTGTGCCGCGACCAGCGCGAAGGCCAGGGCGAGACGGCTGCGCCATCCGTCGAAACCGCCAATTCCTGTCACCGGCACTCCGCGTCCCATCTTGTCGGGCGACATTGTCGTTCAAATCGTGCGGCCACGCCGGGGAAGCGGTCGCGCCCGCACGCTCCGCCTTTGTTGCGCAATCAGCCACGAACCGGCGGCACGCGCGCGCTAGAATCCGGTTTCTCGCCTTTCATTTTCCAGAGCCAGCCCATGTCCAGCCAAGACGCCTTCCGCCAGGCCGCCCTCGATTACCACCGCCAGGATCCGCCCGGCAAGATCAAGGTGACCCCGACCAAGGCCATGGTGACGCAGCGGGATCTCGCGCTGGCCTATTCCCCCGGCGTGGCACATGCCTGCGAGGAAATCGTCGCCGATCCGTCCGCCGCCTCCGAGCTGACCGCGCGCGCCAACCTGGTCGCGGTCATCACCAACGGCACCGCGGTGCTGGGCCTGGGCAACATCGGGCCGCTGGCCGGCAAGCCGGTGATGGAAGGCAAGGGCGTCCTGTTCCAGAAGTTCGCCGGCATCGACGTGTTCGACATCGAGGTCGACGAGAACGACCCGGACAAGCTGGTCGAGATCATCGCCAGCCTGGAGCCGACTTTCGGCGGCATCAATCTGGAAGACATCAAGGCACCGGAGTGCTTCATCGTCGAGCGCAAGCTGCGCGAGCGGATGAAGATCCCGGTGTTCCACGACGACCAGCACGGCACCGCGATCATCGTCGGCGCGGCCGTGGTCAACGCCCTGCTGGTTGCCGGCAAGCGCATCGAGGATGTGAAGCTGGCCACTTCCGGTGCCGGCGCGGCCGGCATCGCCTGCCTGGACATGCTGGTGGCGCTGGGCATGAAGCCGGAGAACATCCTGGCGGTGGACCGTGAGGGCGTGCTCTACACCGGCCGCCCGCACCTGGATCCGGACAAGGCGCGTTACGCGCGCGACACCGACAAGCGCACGCTGGGCGAAATCGTCGCGGGGGCCGACATCTTCCTGGGCCTGTCGGCCGGCGGCGTGCTCAAGCCGGAGATGGTGGCGTCGATGGCGGAGAATCCGATCATTCTGGCGCTGGCCAATCCGTATCCGGAAATCCTGCCCGAGGACGCGCGCGCGGTTCGCGCCGACGCGATCATCGCGACCGGCCGTTCGGACTATCCCAACCAGGTCAACAACGCGCTGTGCTTCCCCTACATCTTCCGCGGCGCGCTGGACGTGGGAGCCACCACCATCACCGAGGAAATGAAGCTCGCCTGCGTGCACGCGATCGCGGCGCTCACCCGCATGGAGGCGACCGACCTGGGTGCCGCCTACGGCGACGACGCTCCCTGCTTCGGGCGCGATTACCTCATCCCGCGCCCGTTCGACCCGCGCCTGATGGAAATGCTGGCACCGGCCGTGGCGCGCGCGGCGATGAGTTCCGGCGTGGCCACGCGCCCGATCGAGGACTTCGGTGCCTACCGCGACAAGCTCAATCAGTTCGTGTTCCGCAGCGGTATGGCGATGAAGCCGGTGTTTTCCCAGGCGCGCGCCAACCTGCAGCGCGTGGCCTACGCCGAGGGCGAGGAGGAAACCGTGCTGCGCGCGGTGCAGACCGTGGTGGACGAGGGCTTGGCCCGGCCGATCCTGATCGGCCGCCCGGCGGTGATCGAGGCGCGCATCGGGCGCCTCGGGCTGCGCATCCGAGCCGGCGAGCACTTCGACCTCACCAACATCGACGACGACCCGCGTTTCAACGACTACTGGCAGCTCTACCACGAGATCATGGCGCGTCGTGGCGTCACGCCGGCGGCGGCGAAGGCCGTGGTGCGCTCGCGCGCGACGGTGATCGCGGCGCTGATGCTGCGCCGGGGCGAGGCCGATGCGATGCTGTGCGGCATCGTCGGGCGCTACCAGAAAAAGCTGGCCTACATCCTCAACGTGTTGGGCCGCGACCCCGGCGTATCGCGCACCGCGGCGCTGTCGGCGGTCATCAACGACAAGGGCGTGTTCTTCTTCGTCGACACCCACGTCCAGGTCGATCCGAGCGCCGAGATGATCGCCGAGGCCGCGCTCCAGGCCAGCCTGCGGCTCAAGCTGTTCGGCATCGAGCCCAAGCTGGCGCTGATTTCACACTCCAATTTCGGCAGCCGTGACGATGCCGGCGCACAGAAAATGCGCGACGCGCTGAAAATGATCCGCAAGCGCGCCCCCAATCTGGAGGCGGAAGGCGAGATGCAGGTGGATGCGGCGCTGGATCCCGTGATTCGCGACCGCCTCTTCCCGAACTCACGGCTCAAGGGGCGCGCCAACCTCTTCGCCTTCTCCGACCTCAGCACGGCCAACACCGCCTACAACCTGGTGCGTTCCATGACCGACGGCGTTGGCCTCGGGCCGATCCTGATGGGCGTGAACGGCTCGGCCCACATCCTCACCCCGGCGGCGACCGTGCGGCGCGTGGTCAACATGACCGCCATCGCGGCGGTGGACGCGCAGATCCGCACCGATCAGGCGGCGCAGATGACGGCGGATTGAGCGGCGGTTGAGCGCCGGGAAGATCAGCCCGCGGATGCGGGCTGGCGGTGCGGGATGCGGTCCGGGCCGAGCATCTTTTCGATGCGCATGAACACCTCCGAGCGCGAAAACGGCTTCTTCATGAAGTCGTCGGCACCGATGCGCTGGGCGTAGAACTGCTCGGTGGCCAACTCGTTGCCCGAGATCATGATGACCGGAATGCCGCGCGTCACCGGATCCCGGCGCAGGCGGCGCAGCGCCTCGAAACCGTTCATGCCTGGGAGCACGATGTCCAGGAAGATCAGGTGCGGCGGGGTGTTGCGGGCGACCTCCAGACCGGTTTCGGCATCGGAGGCCTCGCTGACCTCGTAGCCGTTCTGCGTCAGCATGCGGCGCAGCATCAGCACGATGGTGGGCGAGTCGTCCACCACCAGGACGCGAACGCCTTCGGCGGCCGGCGAGCGGTCGTGCTGGCGACGCTCGCGCCCGCGCGGCGGTCCGCTCGGCGGCGCGGGCGGCACCTCGGGAACCTCCGTGGCTGCCGGTTCCGGTGCGTCGGTCCCATCCCGTTCTGGCGACGGGACGGTCGCGGGCCGTGGCTCGGCCTTGCCGAACAGCCTGATCAATCGATTGAAGAGTCCCATCCGTCCCCCTGCAAACCTGTTTTCCATCCCGATACCGGGCGTTTTCCGCACGACCCCTCGTGCTGCGGCGAATTGTCCGGCACGCCGCGCGCCACGCCTCAGGTTTCTCCGACGTCGCGCAATTGCCAAGCGCTTCCCGCGAGCCAGCGCAGCCGCTGGCGCAGGATCTCGCCCGGCAGCGTCGTGTCCACTTCCAGATCGATCACCAGATCCTTCTGCCGCGCGCGCACTCCGGCATCCGGGTCGACTTCTCCCAGGCGCGGATCCACCGCGTCCGGGTCGTCCTGGCGGTCGCGCCAACGCTCGAAGAGTGCCGGCGAAGCCAGCGCTTCGCGCAGCTCGCGCGCAAAGGCCTCGGCACCGTGCGCCTGGAAGGCGAGCTCCGGATCGCTGCCGCGCGCGGCGGATGGATTGGGCAAGGTGATGAAGAAGCGTTTGCTCATCGGGTCTGTCTCAACGAGGCGACAAAACGATTGTGCTCGCCGGAACCGGGGATTGCGAGTCCATCGGCCTGCGCGGCAGGGTCCCATCCTGCCAGAGGCGCTGCCGTTCGCCTACCCGCACGGGGCAGGTCGGGAGCAGTGGGCCGATCCGGACGCGCACGCCGGCACGCACTTGCCTGTACGCTCACCCGCTTTCCTGTGGCCCCGTGGGATGACGCCATGCCTGCTCCAATCCGGATTGCCCTGTGCTGCCTTGCGGCGGCCTTCTCGCTCGCCGCCTGCCAACCTGCGGCACCCGACGTGAGCCCGCCCGCAGCGCCCACCGTGAGCCAGCCTGTCGCCGCGGCAGCGGACGAGGAGCTGCGCGCCTACCAGGGCGACGTTCCCGGTGCCGCGCTGCTGGTGATCCACGACGGCGAGGCCGTCGTGCGGCGCGGATTCGGTCTGGCCGACCTGGAAACCGCGCGTGCGGTGACGCCTGCCACCGCGTTCCGGCTGGCCTCGATCAGCAAGCAGTTCACCGCTACGGCCGTCCTGCTGCTGGCGCAGGATGGCGTGCTGTCGATCGACGATCCGGCGCGGCGCTGGCTGCCCGAGCTGCCGGCCTCGGCCGACGCCGTCACCCTGCGGCACCTGCTCAGCCACACCAGCGGCCTGCTGGACTACGAGGACCTGATGGATCCGGCCGACACCCGGCAGGTACACGACGCCGACGTGCTGGATCTCGTTTCACGCGAGAACGGCGGCTATTTCGATCCGGGCACCGGCTATCGCTACAGCAACAGCGGCTACGCCCTTCTTGCCCTGATCGTGGAGCGCGCCAGCGGGCAGCGCTACGCCGATTTCCTGCGCGAACGCATCTTCCTGCCGCTGGGCATGGATTCGGTGGCTTTCGAGGACGGCCGCAGCCAGGTGCCCGAGCGCGCCTTCGGCTACAGCTTCATCGACGAGGCCTGGCAGCGCACCGATCAGAGCACCACCAGCGCGGTGCTCGGCGACGGCGGAATCTACGCCTCGATCGACGATCTGGCGCGCTGGGACGCGGCCCTTTACGACGATCGCCTGCTGCACGACCCCTGGCGCACGCTCGCCGTCACGCCCGCCACCGCGACCGACGAACCGGACGTGGCCGGCTACGGTTTCGGCTGGCGGCTGCAGGATGGCCTGCAGTGGCACTCGGGCGAAAGCATCGGATTTCGCAACGTCATCCTGCGCTGGCCGGCGCAGCGCCTGACCGTGGTGCTGCTGACCAATCGCAACGATCCGGAGCCCTATGCCCTGGCCCGCCGCGTCGCCGCGCGCTGGCAGTAGCGCGCGGTTCGGCCGCGTGCGGCTAGAATCCCGCGGCCTGATGAATGAATGACTCCTGCCGGCGCGGTGCCGCCGGCGCTCTGCTGGAATGACCCCATGAAAGAAAAACACGAGATAGTCGGCAACTGGCTGCCGCGCTACACCGGCGTGCCGCTCGACCAGTTCGGCGAGCACATCCTGCTCACCAATTTTGGCGGCTACGTCGATCACTTCGCCCGCATGACCGGCGGTGATGTGGTCGGGCGCGACCGCCCGATGCCCAGCTGCACGTCGGACGGCATCACCATGATCAACTTCGGCATGGGCAGCCCCAATGCCGCCACCGTGATGGACCTGCTCTCGGCCATCGCGCCCAAGGCCGCGCTGTTCCTCGGCAAGACCGGCGGGCTCAAGAAGAAGAACCAGCTCGGCGACCTGATCCTGCCGATCGCCGCGATCCGCGGCGAGGGCACCTCGCACGACTACCTCCTGCCGGAAGTGCCGGCGCTGCCCGCGTTCGCACTGCAGCGCGTGGTGTCCACCACCATCCGCGATCTCGGCCACGACTACTGGACCGGCACCGTCTACACCACCAACCGCCGCGTCTGGGAGCACGACGAGGCCTTCAAGGAGCGCCTGCGCCTGATGCGCTGCATGGCGGTGGACATGGAAACCGCGACGATCTTCGCGGCCGGCTTCGCCAACTCGATTCCCTCCGGCGCGCTGCTGCTGGTGTCCGACCAGCCGATGATTCCGGAAGGCGTGAAGACGGAGGCCAGCGATACGGTGGTCACCAACACCTTCGTGGAACGCCACATCCAGATCGGCATCGAATCGCTCAAGCTGATCCGCCGCCGCGGAAAGTCGGTCAAACATCTGCGCTTCGATTGACGGCGGTTGGAAGGGACCGCCTGCGTGCGGCCTCCTCAGTGCAGCAGCAGCGCCACCAGGCTCAGGAACAGGCCCATGCTGCTGATGTCGGTGGCGACCGACAGGAAGATGGCCGAGGCGGTGGCGGGATCGGCACCGAGGCGGCGCAGCACGATCGGGATGGCGCTGCCGGCGAGGCCTGCGAACATGCAGCTCACCGACAGCGCCACGAAGATGGTGCCGGCCAGCCACAGCGGCGATACCTGATCCTGCGAGCGCGCGACGAAGTAGAGCGCGGTGCCGGCCAGCACGCCGCTGATCGCCCCGTTCAGGAGGCCGAGCCAGGCTTCCTTGGCCAGCACCTTCCACGGCGGGGTTTCGCGCAGTTCGCCCAGCGTCATGCCGCGGATGGTGACCGCCAGCGCCTGTGCGCCGAGGTTGCTGCACTGGCCGGACATCACCGGCAGGAAGGCGGCAAGGATGACGAGTTGGTCGATGGTGGCCTCGAACATGCCGACCACGGTGGCCGCGCCGAAGGCGATCAGCATGTTGAGCAGCAGCCAGGGATGGCGGAAGCGGAAGCTGCGCGGCCAGGGCGTGGCCAGACGCTCCTCCTTTTCCACGCCGACCATGGCACCGGCCTGTGCGGAAATCTCGAAGGCCTGCTGCTCGAACAGCGCCTGCCCCTTGACCACGCCCAGCAGCCGGCCGGCCGCGTCGCAGACTGGGTAGATCGGGAAGTGGCGCTTGACCACGGCACGCATCGCGTCCACGAATTTCTGTTCGGGATGCAGCGAGAACGGCTCGCGCAGCATGATGTCCGCAAGCGTGGCACCAGGGTCGGCGAACACCAGTTCGCGGAAGGCCACCACGCCCACGAGGCGGCCGTCGGCTTCGGTGACGAAGACGTAGACGACCATGCGCAGGCGCACGATCCCGCGCAGGGCTTCGATCACGCTGCCGGCGCTGGCACCGGGCGGGAACACCGCCGGCGGTTTTTCCATCAGCCGTCCGACGGTGCCTTCGGGATAGGTGTGGCCGACCAGCCACAGCGGCTCGCGCCCGAACGGCACCGCACCCGCGATCCGTTCGCGCCGCGCCGGCTCGAACTCCTCCAGCACCTCGACCGCGTGGCCGATGTGCATGCGGCTGAGGACATCGGCGATCCGGGCATCGGGCACGGCCTTGAGCAGGTCCGCGCCGCTGCGCGGATCGAGTCGTGCGACCCTGGCTACCAGATTCTGGATGTCGTCCATCGCGGCCCCCGAGAATGACGCGGCAACTCTAGCCGATGCGGGCTTCAGCGGGTGCGCCGGCCCAGATCGCGCAGCACCTCGCGCGCCGCGTTGCGACCGGGCAGGCCGGTGACGCCGCCGCCCGGATGGGTGCCCGAGCCGCACAGGTAAAGCCCGGCCAGTGCGCCGCGGTAGTTGCCCTGTCCCAGCAGCGGACGCGCGCTGAAGAGCTGGTCGGCACCCAGCGCGCCGTGGAAGATGTCGCCGCCGATCAGGCCGAACTCGCGTTCGAGATCCAGCGGCGAGAGCGCGCGGTAGCCCAGCACGCTGCGCGCGAAATTGGGCGCAACCCGATCCACGGTGTCGATCATGAGTTTCGCCACGGTGTCGCGGTGGGCATCCCAACCGCCTTCGACCTCGGGATTGACGTGCTGGCAGAACAGGCTGGCGACGTGCCGGCCGGGCGGCGCGAGGCTGTCGTCCAGGGTGGAGGAAATCACCAGTTCCACGATCGGCTCGCGCGCCCAGCCGGGATTGTGCTCGCGCGATTTCGCATCGAAGTACGCGCGTTCCATGTAGGCCAGCGAAGGCGCGACCAGGATGCCGCTCTGGTGGTGCGACGCGAGCGCGGTTCCGGGCGCGGCGGTGAAATCCGGCAGCTCCGACAGCGCCACGTTCATGCGGAAGGTGCCCGAACCGCAGCGGTAGCGCGCGATGCGCTCGCGCAGCTCGTCCGGCTGGGCCTCCCGTGGCACGAGGCGCTGGTAGAGAAGCTTCGGGTTGACGTTGGAAATCACGCAGCGCGCGCCGAATTCGCGCCCGTCCTGCAGCACCACGCCGATGGCGCGTCCCGTCTGCACCCGCACCTGCGCCACCGGCGCATCGGTGTGGATCGCCACGCCGCGCGCACGGCACTCGGCCGCCATCGCCTGGGTGATCGCACCCATTCCGCCAATCGCGTGGCCCCAGACGCCCTGCTTGCCGTTGACCTCGCCAAAGACGTGGTGCAAGAGCACGTACGCGCTGCCGGGCGTCCAGGGGCTGGCGAAGTTGCCGACCACCGAATCCCAGCCCAGCGCGGCCTTGAGCGGCTCGTAGTCGAACCAGTGGTCGAGCATCTCGCCGGCGGATTTGGTGAAAAGATCCAGCAGGTCGCGCCGTCCCCGCATGTCGAGCCGGCGCAGCTCGCGCGCCACCTTCCACGAGGCCAGCCAGTCGGCCAGCACGAAGCGGTCGCTGAGGTTGGGCGGGGTGCGCGCCATCAGTTCGCGCAGTACCGCCACCACGCGTTCGAGCATGGCGTGGTATTCGGTCAGGCGCTGCGCATCGCGCGGCGCGACGCGCGCCAGCTGTGCCGCGCCTTCTTCGCCGCCGAGGCGGAAAGCGCGGCCGTCGGGCAGCGGCAGGAAGTTGGAATACGGGCGCTCGACCACGCGCAGGCCGTGCTGGTGAAGACGCAGGTCGGCGATCACCTGCGGGTTGAGCAGGCTCACGGTGTAGCTGGCGGTGGAGTTGCGGAATCCCGGATGGAACTCCTCGGTGACCGCGGCCCCGCCCACCTCGCTGCGACCTTCCAGCACCGTGACCGACAGTCCGGCGGCGGCGAGGTAGGCCGCGCAGACCAGGCCGTTGTGGCCGCCGCCGATGATGAGGGCGTCGCTGGTGTCCATCGCGCAGGTTCCCGTGGAAAAGACCGCGATTATCCGCGCCCGCCGCGTTCGCGTCTTGCCCCTGGTCGAACCGGGCTGCGAAATCAGCCGGGCGCGGATACGATGCGCGAGCCCCACGTCGCGCCGAGGAACGATGCCCTTCACATTGCCCGCATGGATGCAGGACTGGTCGGCCCTCGGGCCGCCGGCCCTGAAGATCGTCCTGATTTTGGCGATCACGCAGCTATTGCGCTGGGTGTCGCGCCGGCTGATCGCGCGCACCGCGCTGCCGCCCAACGTGCGCATCGCGGTTCGACGGCTCACCAGCTTCGTCGTCTTCTCCGCCGCCAGCCTCATGATCCTGGACGTGGCCGGGGTCTCGGCCACGGTGCTGTGGACCGCCTTCACCAGTTTCGCGGCAGTGGGTGCGGTGGCGTTCTTCGCGGCCTGGAGCGTGCTGTCCAACATCTTCTGCTCGTTCCTGATCCTGACCACGCGCGCGTTTCGCGTGGGTGATCTGGTGGAACTGCTGGAAAATGGCGAGAAGCCCGGCCTGCGCGGGCGCGTGCTCGACGTGAACCTGATCTACACCACCCTGCAGGAAACCGACGGACAAGCCGCAGGTACGGTGCTGCAGATTCCCAACAGCCTGTTTTTCCAGCGCACCCTGCGGCGCTGGCGCGGCGCGATGCCGCCGCTGCCGGCGGAGTTGCCCGGACGGGCGGAGCCGGCGGGCGACAAGGCGGCCTGATCCTTCAGGAACCTCTGCCCATGTCCGAAGCCGACCGCCGTCCCCTTGCTACCCGCAGCGCGCGCTGGGCCACCGCGCTGGCGCGCGCGCTCTCGCGCACGCCGATCACGCCCAACCAGATTTCCGTGCTCGGCATCGGTTTCGCCCTTGCCGGCGCGGCGCTGCTGTTCTACTGGCCGATGCCGTGGGGCTTCGTCGGCGCGGCCGCCTGCGTGCAGCTACGCCTGCTGTGCAACATGCTCGACGGCATGGTGGCGATCGAGGGCGGCAGGCAATCGCCGGTGGGGACCCTCTACAACGAGCTTCCCGACCGGATCGAGGACGCGCTGCTCCTGGTCGCGCTCGGACACGCCGCCGGATACGACGCGCTCGGCTGGCTGATGGCCCTGCTGGCCGCGCTCACCGCGTATATCCGCGTGACCGGCGGCAGCCTCGGCTTTCCCCAGGACTTCCGCGGCCCGCAGGCCAAGCCGCACCGCATGGCGGTGATGACCGCCGCGCTCGTGATCGGCGCGGCCGAGCTGCACTGGCGTGGCAGCAGCCACGCGCTGCTCGCAGGCGGCCTCGTGATCGCCTTCGGCAGCGCGCTGACCTGCGTGCTGCGGACCCGCGCCATCGCCGCACAGCTGCGGGCGCGCGGCTGATGCTGGCGCGCCTGCTGGTGTTCCTGGCGCGGCTGCTGTTCGGTGCCTATCCGCGCTGGATCGGAACCCGGCCCGAGCCGCGCCAGCGCATCTATTTCGCCAACCACGGCAGCCACCTGGATACCGTGACGCTGTGGGCCGCGCTGCCGCCCGAACCGCGCCGACGCACCCGTCCGGTGGCGGCGAAGGACTACTGGGGCGGCGGCCTGCGCGCGGTGATCGCCCATCGCGCGCTCAACGCGGTGCTGATCGAGCGCCAGCGCAAAAATCCCGAGGATGACCCGCTCGCGCCGCTGCACGACGCGCTGGCGCAGGGCGATTCGCTGATCCTGTTTCCCGAGGGCACCCGCACCCCGGATGAAACTCCGGGCCGCTTCAAGTCCGGTCTCTACCACCTTGCGCTCGCGCATCCGGAGGTGGAGCCGGTGGCGGTCTACCTCGACAACGCCCGCCGCAGCCTGCCCAAGGGCAGCCTGTTGCCGGTGCCGCTGATCTGCACGGCACGATTCGGGCCGGTGGTGCGACCGGAGGCCGGGGAGTCGAAGGATGACTACCTGCTGCGGGCGCGGGCGGCAGTGATGGAGCTGGCATGAACGATTCGATGATGCGGGGAATCCAGGTGCTACTGCAGCGCGCGCCGGTCGAGTTCTGGCAGGTGATGGGTGGAATCCTCGTGCTGCTGGTGGTCGCCAGCGCGATCGCCGCCGTGCTCAAACGGCGCAGGCCCGGCGCGACGGTGGACAATCTCGTGGCGCGGATCAACGCCTGGTGGGTGATGGTGGCGGTGCTGGGCGCGTGCTTCCTGCTCGGCAAGGTGGCCACCCTGGTGCTGTTTGCCATCGCCTCGTTCCTGGCGCTGCGCGAGTTCGTCACGCTTACGCCGACGCGGCGCGGCGACCACCTGGTGCTGGTGCTGTGCTTCTACGTCGGCATTCCGCTGCAGTATTTCCTGATCGGGATCGACTGGTACGGCCTGTTCGTGATGTGCATTCCGGTGTACGGCTTCCTGCTGCTGCCGGCGGTGTCGGCGCTGGCCGGCGACACCGAGGACTTCCTCGCGCGCAACACGAAAATCCAGTGGGGACTGATGCTGACGGTGTACTGCATCAGCTACGCGCCGGCGCTGCTGCTGCTCGACATTCCCGGCTACGAGAACGGCAACCTGCTGCTGCTCCTCTACCTCCTGCTGGTGGTGCAGCTTTCCGATGTCCTGCAGTACGTGTTCGGCAAGCTGTTCGGGCGGCACAGGCTGGCACCGGAGGTGAGTCCGTCGAAAACCGTCGAAGGACTGGTCGGCGGCGGCCTGTCGGCAGCCGGCGTGGGTGCCGCGCTGTGGTGGATCACCCCGTTCACGCCGCTGCAGTCGGGCCTGATGTCGCTGCTGATCGTGGCCTGCGGTTTCCTCGGCGGGCTGGCGCTCTCGGCGGTCAAGCGCAGCCTCGGTGCCAAGGACTGGGGCCGGATGATCGAAGGCCACGGCGGCATGCTCGACCGGCTGGATTCAGTGAGTTTCGCCGCGCCGATCTTCTTCCACGTGGTGCGGTACGTGTTCGCGTGAGTGAACCGCGCCGGTCGGGCGGGATCGCTCAGCGCCGCATCCGCGCCAGGATGCCATCCAATTCGTCGTGGCTGTGGTAGCTGATGACAAGCTTGCCGCGCCCGCCGCGGCCCGATTGCAGGCTGACCTTTGCGCCGAAGGATTCGGACAGCTCGCGCTCCAGTGCGGCGACGTTGGCGTCGGGCCGCTGGGTGGCGGGCTTCGCGGGCGCGGGAACGCCTTTTTGCAGCGCCTGCACGCGGCGCTCGGTTTCGCGCACCGACCAGCCTTCGGCCGCGGCCTGCTGCGCCAGCGCCAGCGCCTGCGGCGGCGGCAGGGTGAGCAGGGCGCGCGCGTGGCCCATTTCCAGCGCGCGGCGCTCGACCATGGCGCGGATGGCTTCAGGCAGTTCCAGCAGGCGCAAGAGATTGCTGACCGAGGCGCGCGAGCGGCCCACGGCTTCGGCGGCCTGCTGGTGGGTGAGGCTGAACTCGTCGATCAGGCGCTGCAGCGCGAGGGCTTCCTCCAGCGGATTGAGGTCCTCGCGCTGGATGTTCTCGATCAGCGCCATCGCCAGCGCGGTGTTGTCCTCGATCTCGCGGATCACCACCGGCACATCGCGCAGCGTGGCAAGCTGGGCCGCGCGCCAGCGGCGCTCGCCGGCGATGATCTCGTAGCGCCCGGCACCGATGCCGCGCACGATGATCGGCTGGATCAGGCCCTGGGCGCGGATCGACTCGGCCAGCTCCTCCAGCCGCTCCGGGTCCATGTGGCTGCGCGGCTGGTACTTGCCAGGCTGCAGCTTCTCGATGGGCAAGGTGGTCATCCGCTCGCCCGCCGCCGGCGCATCGGCCGCTACGGTCTCGCGGATCAGGCTGGACAGGCCGCGCCCGAGCGCAGGTTTCTTTGTTGCCATCAGTGTGCCTCCGGGCGATGGGTGTGCTGGCGCTCGCGCCCGATGATCTCGCCGGCCAGGCCAAGGTAGGCGACGCCGCCGCGCGAGCCGCGGTCGTACTCGACGATGCTCTGGCCGTGGCTGGGGGCTTCGGCCAGGCGCACGTTGCGCGGAATCACGGTGCGGTAGAGCTTGTCGCCGAAGTGGCGCTGCAGTTCGGCCGACACCGCGCTGGTCAGGCCGGTACGCACGTCGTACATGGTGCGCACGATGCCTTCGATTTCCAGTGTGGGATTCAGGCGGCGGCGCACCGCCTCCATGGTGTCGGTGAGCGCGGCGATGCCTTCCAGCGCGAAGTATTCGCACTGCATCGGCACCAGCACGCTGTCGGCGGCGGCAAGCGCGTTGAGCGTGAGCAGGCTCAGCGACGGCGGGCAGTCGATGATGACGTACTGGTAGCCGCGTGCCACCGGCTCCAGCGCGAGCTTCAGGCGACGCTCGCGCTCGGGCAGGTCCATGAGCTGCAGCTCGGCCGCGATGAGGTCGGTGTTGCTGGGCAGCAGGTCGTACTTTCCGGCGGTGGGGCGGATTGCGGCCTGTGCGTCGGCTTCGCCCAGCAGCACCTCGCAGCCGGAGGGGTGCGCCTCGCGCTTGTCCACGCCCGAGGCCATCGTGGCGTTGCCCTGCGGGTCCATGTCGACCAGCAGCACGCGCCGGCCGGTTTCGGCCAGCGCCGCCGACAGGTTGACGGCGGTGGTGGTCTTGCCGACTCCGCCCTTCTGGTTGACCACTGCAATGATGCGCGACATGGAGGCGTTCTATCCGGTTTTTTCGACAATGATCAGGTGCCGCTCGGCATCAAGCCCCGGCACATGGAGTGGATGGGTGGCCAGATGGCGGTAGCCGTCCGGCAGCGCGGCGATTTCCCCGGTCGGAACCCGGCCCTTCATCGCCAGCAGCCGTCCGCCCGGCCGCAGCAGGTGTCCGCCGAGCGTCAGGATACCGTCAAGCGGGGCCAGGGCGCGCGCGATGAGCTGGTCGTGCTGGCCCGATTCGGGCACGTCTTCGGCGCGGCAGGCGTGCACCGACACGTTGGCAAGCCCGAGCTGGCGCACCGCTTCGCGCAGGAAACGGGCCTTCTTGCCGGCCGTTTCGGCCAGACTCACGCGCAGGTGCGGGTCGTTGATCGCCAGCGGAATGCCCGGCAGGCCGGCACCGGTGCCGATGTCGGCCACGCGCCCGGCGACGAAAGGCGCAATGCTGAGCGAATCGAGCAGGTGCCTGGACACCATCTCGGCCGGATCGCGGATCGCGGTGAGGTTGTAGGCGCGGTTCCACTGCGCCAGCAGCCCGAGATAAGCAAGCAGGCGCTCGGCCAGTCCGGGCTGTGACAGACCCATCGCCGCGAGGCCGGATTCGAGCGTGGGCTGGAGGTGGGACAGCGGATTCACGGCAATCTGCGGAAGGCAGGGCGGGGCAGTATCCTCAGCCGGCACCGCGCTGACAATCGCCGGGAACGGAACCTGCCGGCGCGATGCCGGCGCGGGGAGCGGTCAGGCGGTCGCGTCCTGCCGCAGGTTGCAGCGGGTCACGCGCAGGCCCAAGGCCGCCAGTCCGTCGTTGAGTTCGCGCTTGAGTCGCGCCGCGATCGCCTCGGTACTGCCGTCCCCGTCGCTTGCGGCCAGGGACGAAAGCGCCTCGCGGGCGCGCTGCGCCACCAGCGAATCGACGTCGTCGAGGGCATTGCCCGCGCGCTGGGGTTCGAGAATCTGGTAGTAGACCGCGGCGCGCGCTGCGGCTTCCCCATGCACGGGAACTTCGACCTGATGGCCGACCAGCCGCACGCGGTGCGCCACGCGATCCAGCACCGGCACCGTGAACCGCAGGCCCGGGGTGAGGGTGCGGGTGTAGCGGCCAAAGCGATGCACGGTCAGCGCGGTGTCTTCCGGGACGTAACGCAGTCCGGTAAAGGCGAGCAGCAGCGGCAGGAGCAGAAGGAGTTCCATGGCAAGAAGTGTGATCAGTTTCTCATTTCTTTCAGATGGTTGGCGAATCTTGCTGGATCGGAATCTAGCACTATTTACAAAAGTTTTCGGACGCACCAACTATTCTCGCCGCCGCGGTTTAACTTGCGGTTAACAAAACCGTCGGGTGGGGCATCTATCGTCACGCCGTTCATCCCCCGGAGTACTTCCATGCGCAGCGGCAACCCCGTCCTCAGCGACTCGACCTTCCTCGACCTGGGCAGCGGCGCGGTACTGTCGCGCCCGGCCGACGCGATGACCCTCAACGGCACCATCGCCAAGACCGGCATCCTGCTTTTCCTGACCGTGCTGACCGCGACCTTCGCCTGGACCCAGTCGGTCACGGCGGCCGGCCCGACGGCGGCCGCGCCGATGTTCCTCTGGGGCGGCCTGATCGGCGGCTTCATTCTGGCCATGGTGACCATCTTCAAGAAGACCTGGGCCCCGGTGACCGCGCCGCTTTACGCGATCCTGGAGGGCTTCTTCCTGGGCGCGATCTCCGGCATCTTCGCGCACCTTTACGAAGGCATCGTGATGCAGGCGGTGATGCTGACCTTCGGCACCCTGTTCGCACTGCTGTTCGCCTATCGCAGCGGGCTGATCCAGGTGACCCAGAAGTTCCGCGCCGGCGTGGTTGCGGCCACCGGCGGCATCATGCTGATCTACCTGGCCACGATCGGCCTCGGATTTTTCGGCATCAACATCCCGTACATCCACGAGTCGGGCCTGATCGGCATCGGCTTCAGCCTGGTGGTGGTGACGGTGGCGGCGCTGAATCTGGTGCTGGACTTCGACCTGATCGAGACGGGGGTGCAGCAGGGCGCGCCGAAGTACATGGAGTGGTTCGGCGGCTTCGCGCTGCTGGTGACGCTGGTCTGGCTCTACATCGAGTTCCTGCGGCTGTTGTCCAAGCTGCGCGACTGATTGCGGGTTCAAGGCTGACGGGGAAGGCGTCGTACGAGGGTGCGGCGCCTTTTTCGTTTCCGGGGGCGGTGTCGCAGGGTTTCGACCGCCTCGGCGGCGGCCGAGTCACTTCTCTTTACTCCGGGCATCCTGCCCTACGCCCCTTCGGGGCCGGCTTCGCCGTTCGCGCCGCTCCTGCGGCGCAGTGCCTGCTTTCTCTTGGACAAGCAAGAGAAAGCAGGTCGGCCGCCGCCGAGGCGGACGAAAGCCTGCGAAAGCGCACAACCGAAACCGAAAGAAGCCGCTCCCCGCCGGCGCTAGAATGCCCTCTTGCCTCACCTCAGAGCCATCGCCATGAGCCAGTTCCCCGTCCGCCCCCGCCGCATGCGCCGCGACGACTTCTCTCGCCGGCTGATGCGCGAGAACCTGCTGAGTACGAACGACCTGATCTGGCCGGTGTTCGTGCACGAGGAGAAGGGCCGCGCGCCGGTGGGATCGATGCCGGGCGTGGAGCGGCTTTCGATCGACGAGCTCCTGCGCGAGGCCGAGTCCGCGCTGGCGCTGGGCATTCCGCTGATCGACCTGTTCGGCGTGCCCGATCCTTCCGCCAAGACGGCGGACGGGCGCGTGGCCTGGGACGAGAACGGCATCGTGCCGCGCGCGATCCGCGCGCTGAAGTCGCGCTTTCCCGAGCTGGGCGTGATGAGCGACCAGGCGCTCGATCCCTACACCACGCATGGCCAGGACGGGCTGATCGACGACTCCGGCTACATTCTCAACGACGAGACGGTGGAGGCACTGGTAAAGCAGTCGCTGGCGCACGCCGCCGCCGGTGTGGACGTGCTCTCGCCTTCCGACATGATGGACGGACGCATCGGAGTGATCCGCGCTGCGCTGGAAGCGAGCGGCTTCATCCACACCCGCATCATGGCCTACAGCGCCAAGTACGCCAGCAGTTTCTACGGTCCGTTCCGCAGCGCAGTGGGCAGCGCCGGCAGCCTCGGCAAGGGCAACAAGTACACCTATCAGATGGACCCGGCCAATTCCGATGAGGCGCTGCACGAGGTGGCGCTGGATCTGGCTGAAGGCGCGGACATGGTGATGGTCAAGCCGGGCCTGCCGTACCTCGACGTGCTCTACCGCGTGAAGCAGCAGTTCCGCCGCCCGACCTGCGTGTATCAGGTGAGCGGGGAGTACGCGATGATCAAGGCGGCCGCCGCGAATGGCTGGATCGACGAGCGCATGGTGGCGATGGAGGCGCTGCTTGCGTTCAAGCGCGCCGGCGCGGACGGCATCCTCACCTACTTCGCGCCCGACGCCGCGCGTTGGCTGCGCGAGGCATAGCGCCAGCGTCGGCCGCGCAGGGCCGACCTGCGCCCGGCGGAGGGTTGCGGTGTTCCAATGCGCCAACCTCGGGCGGTAGGTCGGGGTTACGCCCCCGACGGAAGGCTCCGTGCGCGAAGGTCTTCCACGATCTCGCCACTCTCGAGGGCTTCGGCGTCGTGCGCAGCGTCGCGCCAAGTTTCGGCCAGCGCGTCGCGCTCCCATTCGCGCATCGACTTCAGCGCCAGCAGGTGGCGCGCGTAGTCGGCCGCCGCGCCTTCCAGCGCAAAGCCGTAGCTCTGCCAGCGGAACGCGATCGGCGCGTAGAACGCATCCACGACGCTGAAGCGCGGGCCGGCGAGGAAGGGGCCGCCGAAGCGATCGAGGCCCTGGTTCCACAGCTCCTGCAGCCGCACGAGGTCGGGCGCGATGGCGCGGCACGCTTCTTCATGCAGGCGCATGCGGATGCCCACGCTCATCGTGCACCAGCGGCGCAGTTGGCCGAAGCCCGAGTGCATTTCGGCCGCAGCGCTGCGGGCAAAGGCGCGCGCGGCGGGATCTTCCGGCCAGACCTGCGGGTGCGTTTCGGCCACATGGCCCACGATGGCCAGCGAATCCCACACCCGGATGTCCCCGTCGTGCAGGCAAGGCACCTGGCCGGAGGGCGAGAAGCGCAGGAAGCGCTCGCGGCTCGAGCCGGACGCCCCTTCCACGAAGCGCTCAAGGCGTTCTTCGAACAGGATGCCGGCTTCGCGCAGCAGCACCCAGGGGCGCAGCGACCAGGACGAGTAGTTCCTGTTGGCGATGTAGAGTGTGTACACGAACGTTCTCCGCTATACGTGAAGCCATCTTAGAAGCATCGGCCTTGGGCCGCAGGCACGCCATGACAAGCCCCGTTTCCACCCCGATCGCCGAACTGGTCCCGACGCTGGAGCGGCTGCGCCAGGCGCAGGCGGCGGCCACGCCCGACTTCGCGCAGCGCCGCGATGACCTGCGCCGGCTGCGCCGCGTCTTCAAGGCGCGCATGGACGAGATGGTAGCCGCGGTCAGCGCCGACTTCGGCGGCCGCTCGCGGCACGAGACCCTGCTCACCGACGCGATGACGGTGCTGGCGGAAATCGACTACACCCTGCGGCACCTTCGGCGCTGGATGCGCCCGCAGCGCAAGTCCGTGGACTGGCTGTTCCTGCCGGCGCGCGCGCAGGTCCGCATCCAGCCGCTGGGCGTGGTGGGGGTGATTTCGCCGTGGAACTATCCGGTGAACCTGGCGCTGATCCCGCTGGTTTCTGCGATTGCGGCCGGCAACCACGTCTACCTCAAGCCCTCCGAGCATGTTCCCAACACCAGTGCCTTCCTGGCCTCGCTGCTGGCCGAGGTGTTCCCGACGAATCGCGTTGCCGTGGCGCTGGGCGGCGCGGATGTGGCCGCGGCGTTCTCCGCGCTGCCGTTCGACCATCTGTTCTTCACCGGCTCCACCGCCGTGGGCCGCCACGTGATGGCCGCCGCGGCACCGAACCTGACGCCGGTGACGCTGGAGCTGGGCGGAAAGTCCCCGGCGATCATCGCGCCGGGCTATCCGCTGGCGACCGCGGCGGCGCGCATCGCGACCGGCAAGTGGCTCAACGCCGGCCAGACCTGCATCGCACCCGATTACGTGCTGGTGCCGCGCGAATCGCGCGATGCCTTCGCCGAGGCGCTGCGCATCGAGATCGCCTCGCGCTACCCGCAGCTCGACGCCAACCCCGACTACACCCGCATCGTCAACGAAGGCCAGTACCGTCGCCTGCGTGCGCTGCTGGATGAGGCGAAGGAGAAGGGCGCGAAGGTGCTGGCACTGCGTGAAATCGATCCGGCGCGGGCTGACGCCGAGCGCCTGATCGCGCCGACCCTGGTGCTCGATCCGCCGGCCGACAGCCGCCTGATGCGCGAGGAGATTTTCGGGCCGATCCTGCCGCTGGTGGGCTGCGATTCCGTCGATGCCGCAATCGATTACGTCAACGCGCGCGAACGCCCGCTGGCGCTCTACCACTTCGATCTGGATCGCGCCCGCATCGAGCGCGTGCTGGATCGCACCATCGCCGGCGGTGTGTGCGTCAACGACACCATCCTGCATATCGCCCAGTCGAGCCTGCCCTTCGGCGGCGTCGGACAAAGCGGCATGGGTGCCTATCACGGCCACGAGGGTTTCCTGGCCCTGAGCAAGCGCAAGCCGGTGTTCTACCAGTCGCGCCTGAGCAGCATGGCTCTGTTCAAGCCGCCCTACCGCGGCCTGGCCGACCGGCTGGCGAAGTTCCTGACGCGCTGAGGCGCGTCAGTTCCACTTGTAGAGCGTGTAGTACACCGGGCCGATCGGGCCGTCGTGATCGCTGCGATCGAGCAGGCCGTCGCCGTTGGTGTCGAGCAGGGTGTAGGTGATGCCGGCCGAAGTGGTGACTTTCACCATCGTCAGGCGGCCGTTGTCGCGGTATTCCTGCACGGTGTCGCCGTTCTCCTGGCGGCGAATGGTGACCGCCGGGGCGTTGGACACGTCGTCTTCGGCGCGGATCTTCTTGGGCAGCGGGGCCTGGGCGTCCGCCTTGGGCGGCGCATCCTGCGCCGGAGCGGGGTCCTGGGCCCAGGCCGCAGGGGCGGCAAACAGCGCGAGGATCAGCAGGCTTGCGGTTCGCATGGCGGTTCTCCGTGGCGGGCGTCCAGCATACCCGCAAGAACGCCGGCCGCGCCTGAATCCGGGCACCGCATCGCTGTTGCCGCGGCGCGCCCGTACACTGGCGGCATGAAGAAGCTCGTGCTGATCGACGGATCCTCTTACCTCTATCGCGCCTTCCACGCGCTGCCGCCCCTGACCGGCCCCGACGGCAGTCCGACCGGCGCGCTGTTCGGCGTGGTCAACATGCTGCGCGCCACACTCAAGGAAAAACCCGACTTCGTCGCTTTCGTGGTGGATGCGCCCGGTCCGACGTTCCGCGATGCGATGTATCCGGACTACAAGGCCAACCGTCCGCCGACGCCGGACGATCTCAAGGTGCAGGTCGAGCCGATGCTGGCGATCGTCGAGGCGCTGGGCTTCACCATCCTGCGCGAGCCGGGGGTGGAGGCTGACGATGTGATCGGCACGCTCGCCGTGGCGGCGGCGGGGCAGGGCATCGAGGTGGAGATTTCCACCTCCGACAAGGATTTTGCCCAGCTCGTCGCCCCCCGCATCGCCCTGGTCAACACGATGAGCGGCAGCCGTACCGCCAGCGATGCTGATGTGGAAGCGAAGTTCGGCGTGCCGGCTTCGCGCATCGTGGATTACCTCGCGCTGATGGGTGACGCGGTGGACAACGTGCCGGGCGTGGAGAAGTGCGGGCCCAAGACCGCCGCCAAGTGGCTGGCGCAGTTCGGTTCGCTGGATGAAATCATGGCGCGCGCCGACGAGGTGGGTGGGAAGGTCGGGGAAAACCTGCGCGCGGCGCTGCCGCGCCTGCCGCTCAATCGCGAGCTGATCACCATCCGGACCGACGTGCCGCTGGCGGTGGGCGTGACCGATCTGGGCCTGCGCGAGCGCGATGTCGCGGCCCTGCGTGCGCTGTATTCGCGCTACGGATTCAACCAGGCGCTGCGGGAGTTGGACGCGGGCAACGTCGGCGCGGCGCTTCCCGACGTGGGCGAGAAGGAGCCGGGGCGGGCGCGCGGCGCGGGTTTTGCGGGCGCGCCTGTGCACGCAGCGGATGGCGTCGACCCGTCGCTTGCCGCGCCGGGGCGTTACGAAACCGTGCTCACCCGCGCGGTGCTGGACGGCTGGGTGGAGCGCCTGCGCGGCGCACCTCTGATCGCGCTGGATACCGAGACCGATTCGCTCGATCCGATGCGCGCGCGCCTGGTCGGCCTGAGCTTTGCGGTCGAGCCCGGCGAGGCCGCCTATGTCCCGCTCGCGCACGATTATCCCGGTGCGCCGGCGCAGCTGTCGCTCGATGAGGTGCGCGCGGCGCTGCGCCCGCTGCTCGAAGATCCCGGCATCGCCAAGCTCGGGCAGAACGGCAAGTACGACCTGCACGTGCTGCGCCGCCACGGCATGGCGGTGCGGGGCTACGCCCAGGACACCCTGCTGGAAAGCTTCGTGCTCGATGCCAGCGGCGGGCGACACGATCTGGATTCGCTCGCCCAGCGCCATCTGGGCTATGCGACCGTGCGCTACGAGGACGTGGCCGGCAAGGGCGCGCGTCAGATTCCCTTTTCGCAGGTGGATCTCGACGCGGCCACGCGCTACGCCGCCGAGGACGCGGACATCTGCCTGCGGCTGCACCAGGTGCTGGCGGCGCGGCTGCGCGCCGAGCCGGGACTGCGCGCGGTGTACGAGGAGATCGAGATGCCGCTGGTCGACGTGCTGACCAAGATCGAGGCCCACGGCGTGCTGATCGACGTGGACGAGCTGCGCCGGCAAAGCCGCGACCTGGCCTCGCGCATGCTGGCCGCGCAGACGCGCGCCTTCGAACTGGCCGGACGCCACTTCAATCTGGATTCGCCCAAGCAGCTCCAGGCGCTGCTGTTCGACGAGCTGAACCTGACGGTCACCGCCAAGACGCCGACCGGGCAGCCCTCCACCAACGAGGATGCGCTGGAGGCGATTGCGCATGAACACGAGCTGCCGCGGCTGATCCTGGAGTATCGCGCCCTGGCCAAGCTGCGCGGCACCTATACCGACAAGCTGCCGGAGATGGTGAACCCGGAGACCGGACGCCTGCACACCAGCTACCACCAGGGCGGCGCGGCGACCGGGCGGCTGTCGTCGAGCGATCCGAACCTGCAGAACATTCCGATCCGCAGCGAGGACGGGCGCCGCATCCGGCGCGCCTTCATCGCACCATCGGGGCGGCGCATCGTCGCCTTCGACTACTCCCAGATCGAGCTGCGCATCATGGCGCACCTGTCCGGCGACGCCGGGCTGATCGCGGCCTTCGATGCGGGGCTGGACATCCACCGCGCCACTGCGGCGGAGGTGTTCGGCGTGGCGCTGGAGGCGGTGGAACCCAACCAGCGCCGCGCCGCCAAGGCGATCAACTTCGGCCTCATCTACGGCATGGGCGCGTTCGGGCTGGCGCGCCAGCTGGGCGTTTCGCGCAGCGAAGCGCAGGACTACATCAGCCTCTACTTCAACCGCTACCCGGGCGTGCATGCGTTCATGGAGCGCACCCGCGCGAGCGCGCGCGAACGGGGCTATGTGGAAACGGTGTTCGGCCGCCGCCTGCAGCTGCCGGAAATCGCCTCGCGCAACGCCAACCAGCGCGCCGGTGCCGAGCGCGCCGCGATCAATGCGCCGATGCAGGGCACCGCCGCCGACATCATCAAGCGCGCCATGCGGCGGGTACACGACTGGCTGCTCCCGCACGACGACCGCGCGCGCATGATCATGCAGGTGCATGACGAACTGGTGTTCGAGTCCGACGTGGAGTTCGTCGAGCCCTTGATCGAGTCGGTTCGAGGCCTCATGCAGGATGCGGCGGATCTGCGGGTAGCGCTGATCGTGGATGCGGGTGAAGGCGAAAACTGGGACGAGGCGCACTGAGTCGGCGCGCATGCCGGGGTGCGAAACGACGGCCTGCGCTTATGCCGTTTCAATCGTTTGCATTATCCGCGCGATACTGTGCGATAGAATGCAAAATTCCATGCAAGCCCATGACTTCCGGCACATTTGTGGGATTTGTGGCGCGCCAATGAATGCGTACTGAATTAGACCAAGGTTGCATGTGAAACTCAGGGAACCTTCAGGGTGTTCTGTTAATCTATGCACACGGTGGACGCAACGCCACCCGTGATCCACCTGCCCCCCCTCGGGTGGATCCGCTGGAAGCCTGGCCCCTCCCCTGGCCCTCTTCCAGCCCGGCCCCGCAGGTCCCTCCCCTGGCCTGCGGGGCTTTCTTTTGTGGCTCCCGAAAGTGCATGGGTTTCCTCGCGGCGTGATGACGCCGGCTGCGGCAGGAGCGGCAGGAGCGGGGGCATCCCACGGCATGAAGCGGCTCGCCGGGAAGCGGCACAAAGCGGGCTACACTGGAAGGCCTTTCCCAATCCGGTGCGCATCGTCATGCAGAGCTTCCATCCGCCCCGCCGCCTCCTGCTCGGTCCCGGCCCCTCGGACGTTCCCCGGCGCATCCTCGACGCGCTGGCCCGCCCCACCATCGGTCATCTGGATCCCGCCTACGTCGGCATGATGGAGGAGCTCAAGACGCTCCTGCGCTACGCTTTCAAGACGGCCAACCCGCTCACCATCCCGGTGTCCGCGCCTGGCTCGGCCGGGATGGAGGCCTGCTTCGTCAATCTGGTGGAGCCGGGCGATACCGTGATCGTGTGCCGCAACGGCGTGTTCGGTGGCCGCATGCGCGAGAACGTGGTGCGCGCCGGTGCCAGCGCCGTGATGGTGGATGACGAGTTCGGCAGGCCGGTCGATCCGGAGAAGGTCGAAGCCGCGCTGCGCGCCAATCCGGGAGCCAAGGCGCTGGCCTTCGTCCACGCGGAGACCTCCACCGGCGCGCGGTCGGATGCGGCCACGCTGTGTCGCCTCGCGCGCGAACACGGGGCGTTGTCCATCGTCGATACCGTCACCAGCCTGGGCGGCTGCGAAGTGGACGTGGATGGCTGGGGTGCCGATGCGGTGTATTCGGGCTCGCAGAAGTGCCTGTCCGCGCCGCCCGGCCTTTCGCCCGTGACTTTCAGCCCGCGCGCCACCGAGACGGTGAAGGCGCGCAAGGTTCCGGTGCAGAGCTGGTTCCTCGACATGAGCCTGGTGATGGCCTACTGGGACGGTACCGGCGGGCGCAGCTACCACCATACCGCGCCGATCAACATGACCTACGCGCTGCACGAATCGCTGCTGATCCTGCACGAGGAAGGATTGGAAGCCGCCTGGGCGCGCCATCAGGCCAACCACGAGCGCCTGCGCGCAGGCCTGCAGACGATGGGGCTTGCGCTGCTGGGCGATGATGACGGTGCGCGCCTGCCGCAGCTCAATCCGGTCGTGGTGCCCGAGGGCGTGGACGAGGCCGGCGTGCGCCGCGCGCTGCTCGACGACCACGGCATCGAGATCGGCGCGGGCCTGGGGCCGCTGGCCGGCAAGATCTGGCGCATCGGCCTGATGGGTGCCTCCAGCCGCCCGGAGGCGGTGGATCGTCTGCTGGGTGCGCTGGCGCAGGCGCTGGGGCGCAGCCGGTAGGCGACTGATTCCGCCCGACGCCAAAAGATTGGCGCATCTTGATGATCTTGCGCAGGCGCGCATGCACGCTCTCGATCGCGTTGGTCGTGTAGATCACCCGCCGCACGTCGGGCGGGAACGCGAAGAGCGGAATCACGTGCGACCAGGCGCGTCGCCAGGTCGCGATCGCGGTCGGGTAGCGTTCGCCCCGGGGGCTGGCCTCGAATGCGTCCAGCGCGGCCTCGGCGGTCGATGCGGTGTAGAGATCGGCTTGATCGCCGCCGCCAGCGCCTTGCGGTCCTTCCAGCTCGCAACCATCTTCCGCACGCCATCGCGGGACTGTCCGGCTCGCGCATGGCGGCGCTGGCTTCCGATGACGGCTTTTGCCTTGCGCGCGTGGGCTACCCGCAGGATGAGGCCGATACGCTGTGCGTCGCGGCCGCCGACTTCTTCGACTTCGTTGCCCGGCAGAAGCAGCGTGGCTTCAAGGGAACCGGGCGCGCCGTGTCGTTGCATGAAAGCATCGACATGCGGATGCCGACGACAACCTTCACCCTGTTCTGGGTCGATGGCGTGGGGTATTGGCTGATCCCGGGCGGCGAGCCGCTGCTCAACAATCGCGCACTGGTGGATCTGATCCGGGGAATTCGCGTCGCCGCAGACAAGTTCACTCCGTTCGGATGAGCGTTTCGCGCGCGCCGCGGATCGTGTGGAGCGCGACGGTCAGCGCGCCTCGCCGCGCAGTTCCCGCACCCGTGCCTCCAGCGCCGCCGCGCTGGCCAGTTCCGGCGCGATCGGTTCGCCCGCGGCCAGCTGCACGCGGGCGCGAAAGCGGCGCGGCAGGCGCATGCGGTGCAGGCGCGAATCGCGTCGGCTCCACATGCTTGCCCACATGCCGCGCAGCGCCATCGGAATGACC
>JAMLIV010000005.1 GCA_023954075.1 Lysobacteraceae bacterium | reverse complement strand
CCCGGAAACCGGGCAGATGCACGGCTGGATCCAGTTCCCCGTGGCCAATCCGAACGGCGCGATGGAGATCAGCATCGAGGGAGCCAATATCCAGACCCTGTCGGACAACTGGTACCTGGCGCGCTACCGCGGCCTGTCGGCCTGCGGCAACGACCAGCCCGGACAGTGGAGCCTGTGGGCAGGCCAGCCGGGTGCCACGCCGACCGGGCCGCGTGCGCAGCTGGCCGAAGGCTGGGTCAAGCGCGTCCTGGGCCGGCTCAATCCGTTCGAGGCGCGGGTGCAGGACTTCGGCTCCTCGGAGACCAACAACTACGCCAGCATGCTCATCCAGCTCGGCGAGCGCTACTCGGGTCCGATCGCGCTCAACTCCGATCCCGACAACCTCAACAGCATCGGCCTGATCGAGGCCTACGCCACGGTGATGCGCCGCGCGCTGCAGCTTTCGGCCGATTCCACCCCGCCGATCGACTACGGCCCGGCCAACGCCGCGGTGCTGCTGGTGGCCTCGCGCCTGGCAGATTTCTACACGCTCCTGGGCAACGAGGCTTACGCCGATGCGCAGGATCCCACCATCGCGATCGACTCCGACGGCGGCACCTATTCGCTGTCGCCGACGATCTTCAATTTCCAGAACCAGCTCACCTCCCTGCTCGACGAGGAACTGGTGCTGCTGCGCGGGCGCGACGACAGCCACGGCCCGGTGGCGGCCTCGCCGGTCTACAACCGCCTGTTCTGGAACTTCACCACCGGCGACGGGGAAGTCGCCTATGCGCTGAGCTACAACATTTCCGATCAGGACGTGAACGGCGTCATCAACGAGTACGACGCGCGCATCATGTTCCCGCAGGGCCACGGCGATGCCTGGGGCCACTACCTGACCGCGATGACCACCTACTACAACCTTCTGCGCCATCCGTACTTCTCGTGGAATCCGCAGTCCGAGGCGGTGCAGGTGGCCGGGGTGCCGATCAACGTGGACTTCCTCGACGAGCGTCAGTTCGTCGAGACCGCCGTGGCCAAGGCCAAGACCGGTGCCGAGATCGTCGACCTGACCTATCGCAAGGCCTATGTCGAGAATCCCAACGGCCAGTACCAGGGCTATGACGACACCAATGCGCAGCGCGCCTGGGGCCTGTCCGAATGGGGGCGTCGTGCCGGTACGGGTGCCTATTTCGACTGGGTGACCGGCAACGCCATCCTGCCGGTGGAGGATCCGAATCCGGCGCATGTCGGCATCCAGCGCATCGAGCGCGGGAACATCAGCGAGCTGGCGCAGATCACGTCCGAGTTCGCCAGCATCCAGGGCAAGGTCGATCGTGCCGACGCCGGCCTCAATCCGCTCGGTCTGGCCAAGGGCGTGGTGTCTTTCGACATCGATCCGGCCCAGCTCGAACGCTTCAACAAAACCCAGTTCGAGCAGGTCTGGGAGCGCGCGATGGGCTCGCTCAACAACGCGCTCAAGGTGTGGGACTACGCCAATCTGCTGTCCAATCAGCTGCGCCGGACCCAGGACAGCGCCGACGACCTGTGGGACATGTCGATCGACGAGGAGACCGACTTCACCAACCAGATGATCGAGATCTTCGGCTATCCCTACGCCGACGACATCGGTCCGGGCGGCACCTATCCGGACGGCTACGACGGCCCGGACCTCTACCACTACATGTACATGGACGCACCTGCCCTGGCCGGAACGACCTTCGACTTCGATACGCCGGTGCAGGCCGACATGGCGGTGCGCCGCGTCAAGCGCTTCAAGGGCTACTACCGGCCGGCCGCCAACGGCGTGGGCTTCTTCAATACCAGCCGCACCGGGACCCTGGGCGGCGTGTCCAGTGGTGACTGCGACGTGTCGCCGATGGGCACCGGCTGTGCGCTGGGCGACACCGACAACACCAGGCTGCTCGAAGTCGAGTACGTCACCACCGATACTCCCGGCACCGGCCTGCTGTTCACCAAGCCGGATGATTGGACCGGTACGCGCCGCGCGCCCGGCCGCCTGCAGCAGACGCTGCAGGAGATCCTGATGGCGCAGATTTCGCTCAAGCAGGGCATTCTGGAATACGACGCGATGCGCCTGGAACTGGAGGCCGGGATTTCAACCCTGCGCGCCACGTTCGGGACGGCCCAGGCCAACATCAACCTGGCCATCGCTCAGCGCAACGAGCTGCGCAACCTCACCATCGCGGCACAGGTGATGACCAACTCGGCCATCGCCACGCGGCGCGTGGGCAACATCCTGAGCGAAGTGCTTGATACCACCGGGGACTGCATTCCGGACAGCGTGATCGTTGGCCTGGCGGGCGGCGGCGACCTGTTTTCCACCATCAAGTGCGCAATCGACGGCTCCGCCTCCACCATCACCTCGGTGGCCGACGGCATTGCCGACGGGCTGGACATCGCCGGCAACGCCATCGATGCCTCCAAGGAAGACGTGAGCGAGCTGTCGGGCATCCGCACCCTGATCAACGACTCCAACCTCGAGCTCTACAACATCGCCGGCGAGATCGACGCGATCATGCGCCAGGAGCCGCTGCTGCGCTCGGAGATTTTCGCCCGGGCCGAGGCCATCAAGCAGCTCAGGGGCGAGTATCAGGCTACGCTTGCCGAAGGCCTGCGGGTTTACGAGCAGTTGATCAAGTTCCGCCGCGGTGCCGCTGCCGCCACGCAGGAAGCGCGCTACCGCGACATGGCCTTCCGCATTTTCCGCAACGATGCGCTGCAGAAGTACCGCGCGGCGTTCGATCTGGCGGCGCGCTATGTCTACCTCGCCGCCTCGGCCTATGACTACGAGACCAACCTGCTGGGCGGCGACAGCAAGGCGGGGCAGGCATTCCTGACCAGCGTGGTCAAGCAGCGCAGCCTGGGACAGGTGCTGAACGGCGTGCCGGTGGCTGGTTCGCCGGGTCTGGCCGACACCATGGCCCAGCTCAAGCTCAATTTCGACGTGCTCAAGGGCCAGATGGGCTTCAACGCCCCGCAGGTGGAGACCAACCGCTTCTCGCTGCGGCGTGAACTGTTCCGCATCGATGCCGGTGCGGATGGCGACGAGGGCTGGCGCAGCACGCTGGAGGCCGCGCGCGTGGCCGACCTGTGGCAGATCCCGGAATTCCGGCGCTACGCCCGCCCGTTCGCGCCGGAAAGCGTCGGACCCCAGCCGGGCCTGGTGTTCGAGTTCTCCACCAATGTCACCTCCGGGCTGAATTTCTTCGGCTGGGATCTGGGTGCCAACGACAGCTCCTACAACCCGAGCCGCTTCGCCACGCGCATCCGCTCGGTCGGTGCCTGGTTCGGCAACTACGCCAGCCTGCCGCTGGCCGATGACCCGAACGTCTACCTGATCCCGGTCGGCCAGGACGTGCTGCGCTCGCCCGATCCGCTCGACTTCACCGTGCGCCAGTGGCAGGTGGTGGAGCAGAAGATCCCGGTGCCGTTCCCGATCGGTGCGGCCGAGCTGGGTCGCTACGACTGGGTGCCGACCGAGTCGCTGGACGGCGCGCGTACCGACCTCATCCGCTACCCGATGATGCGCGCGTTCCACTACAGCGAACCGTTCGACGACAACCAGGTCAGCGCGGACAGCCGCCTGATCGGCCGCTCGGTATGGAACCGCCGCTGGCTGCTCATCATCCCCGGCAGCACTTTCCTCGCCGATCCGAACGATGGCCTGGACACCTTCATCCACGGGGCGAAGGTTCCGGGTGGAAACGGGGTGCGCGATGGCCACGGCGTGGACGACATCCGCATCTTCTTCAAGACCTATTCCTACTCGGGGAACTGACCATGAGCCGCCCGATCCTCGCCTTCATGCAGTTCCTGGCCATCGCACTGATGTGCCTGGCGCTGCCGGCACGCGCCAGCATCGACGCGCCGAACCACATCTACTACGGCAGCGCCACGCTGTACGGCGTGCCGGCCCCGGCCAACACGGTGGTGGAAGCACGTGCGCCGGGCAGCGGCGCGGTGCTCGCACGCTATGTCATCGGCAGCAGCAGCCACATGGGCAACAGCTACCGCATCGACATCCTGATGGACCAGGTCGAGCCGCGTACCGCCGGGCGTGCGCGCCCGGGCGATCCGCTCAACATCTACCTCGGCGGGCAGCTGGCGGCCCAGGTTTCGGGCGGCGTGGGCGCGGTGGGCGCGACCACCCGCCTCGACCTCGATCCGCAGAACACCGGCACCGGCCCGGCCATCAGCATTGCCGATGCGCAGGTTTACGAAGGGCAAACCGGTCTCACCAACGTCGATCTCGCCATCACGCTCAACACATCCGCGGCGCAGGCGCTGACCGTGTACTGGGAAACGCGCAACGGCACCGCGATCGGCGGACCCCTGTGCGGTTCGGGCGCGGATTTCCGCCAGCTTGCAAACCAGGCGCTGGTCATCCCGGCCGGTGCCACGAGTGCCACCTTGCGGGTGCAGGTTTGCGGCGACACCGTGGTGGAGCCTGATGAAACATTCACCGTGGAGCTGCTCTCGACCCTCGGCAACTTCGGCGTGTTCGCAAAGTCCACCGCCGTCGTCACCATTCAGGACGATGACGATGTGCCCACGCTCGCCGTGGACGCCGTGCGCGTGGCCGAGCCGCCGAGCGGCAGCTCGGTGGCGCGTTTCGTCGCGAAGCTGAGCCGCAGCCACACCCGCACGGTGTCGTTCCAGTACGCCACCCAGGGTGGCAGCGCCCAGCCGGGCGCGGACTTCGTTGCGGCCAGCGGCACGCTCAGTTTCGAACCGGGAGACATCGAAAAGAACATCGACGTCACCATCCTGGCCGACGCGGCGACCGAACCGGACGAGACCTTCCGCCTGCAGTTCAGCAACCCCGTCAGCCTGGTGCTGGCACAGACCTTCGCCAACGGCGTCATCGTCGACCCGACGCATGATCCCGCAGTGGAGGAAGTGGATGCACAGACCGGCGCGATGCTGCCCGATCTGGCGCAGCCCAGCGCGATCGCGCTGTCGCCCGATGGCCTGCACGCCTACGCCACCTCCGATTCGCGCGGCGCGGTCGTGCACTTCCAGCGCGATCCCGGCACCGGCGTGCTCAGCCCGGTGTCCAGCTATACCGTCGCCACCACCGGCTTCGAACAGGCCAGGCTCAAGGGCCTGAAGGACATCCGCATCAGCGCGGACGGTGCCTTCGTCTACCTGGCCGCGCTGCGCGACAACGCCGTGACGGTGCTCTCGCGCGATGCCGCCACCGGCGCACTCGGCTTCGTGCACTCGGTGGTGCACGGCGGCTCGGTGCTGGGGCTGGAAGAAGTCGTGCGCCTGGCCCTGAGTCCGGATGGCATGCAGCTCTATGCGCTGGGACGCAGATCCAACGCCATCGTCACCCTCAGCCGTGATGCGGTCACCGGTCAGCTCGGCTTCGTGCGTTCGCAGAGCAAGGACGCCCCCGGCCTGCTGAATCTGGTCCAGCCTTCCGGCATCGTGGTGTCTGCCGATGGCGCGCAGGTTTACGTCACCGCCAGCGGCGGCAACGCGGTGATCGCGTTCGATCGCAACGGCAGCGCCGGCGATGCCGATTTCGGCAAGCTCACGCTCAAGCACAGCTACGTGAACGGACTGGCCGGCGTCAGTGGCATCCTCGGCGCGCACGGCCTGGCGCTCTCGCCCGACGGGCACCAGCTCTATGTCGCTGCGAGCGCCAGCCACAGCCTGGTGCACTTCGACCGCGCCGCCGACGGCAGCCTGACCCATCGCGGCGTCTGGAAACACGGCGATGCCGGCGTGTACGGCCTGCGCGGCGCGCACAGCGTGGCGGTGGCACCCAACGGCAGGGAGGTGTTCGTGACCGGCGCCGGAGACGACAGCCTGACGGTGTTCAATCGCACCATCGGTGGATCCCAGGCCGGTGCCCTCAGCGTGCATCGCACCGTGTTCAAGGGCGACAACGGCCTCAACCACCTGTCGATCCCGGGCGCGATGGCGGCCAGCGGCGACGATCGCTTCCTCTACGTCGCGGCCAGCGGCGGAGACGGGGCAGTCATCACCTATCGTCGCCTTTCGGCAGACATTCTGTTCAGCGATGGCTTCGAGCCGCCGCCGGTGAACTGATCCGGCACCCCACATCGCGCCCCGGGTTTCCGGGGCGCGGCGTTTCCGGGGTGTGATGGGCGGAGAAGGGCGCGTCGAAGCGCTTCTGGACGGCGTTCCAAGTCGTTCCCACTCCCGCAGCGCAGCCGTACAGCACCGGTCCAGACCCTGACGCCTTTGCCCTGCCGTCTCAGGCCATGAGACGGCCGCTGGCTACAATGCCGCCATGGAACCGACCCACCTCAGCCTGCTCCTTGCAGCCATCGCCGCGCTGCTGGCGATTGCGCTCGTCATCGTCCTGATCCTGGGAGCGCGCCGCCGCGCCCGCGCCGTCGCAGCCGCTTTCGAGCAGGGGCGCGCTTCGCGCGATGCCGAGCAGGTGGCGCTCGCGCACGAGCGCGACGCGCACCTCGCCCGCGCGAAGGAGCTGGCCGAGCGCCTCATCGCCGCCGAGGTCGAACTCAGGCAGCTGCGCGAACGCGCCGATGTCCTGTCCGACGATCGCGCCGCGCTCACCGTCAAGGCCGAGCGCAGCGCCCAGCACGAAGCCCGCGCCGCCCGCCTCGACGGCGAACTGCGAGATGCGCTGGAATCCAGCGCCGCCGCCCGCGCCCGCGCGGCCGAGCTTCAGGCCCGCCTCGAAGAACAGCAGCAGGCCACCGAACTGCGCCTGCGCGAGTTCGACGAGCGCCTCAAGGCCGAACTGGCCCAGCTCGCGCAAGGCGTGCTGGAGGAAAAGACCCGCCACTTCGACGAGCGCAGCGAAAAACAGCTTGGCGCGCTCCTCACCCCGCTGCGCGACCAGCTCACCCAGTTCACCCAGAGCATCACCCGCACCAACGCCGAAATCCTTTCGCTGAAAACGCTCAACCAGCAGATCACCGCCGAAGCCGCCAACCTCACCCGCGCGCTCAAGGGCGACAGCCGCAGCCAGGGGGCCTGGGGCGAGCTGGCGCTGGAGCGCCTGCTGGAAATCTCCGGCCTGCAGATCGGCCGCGCCTTCCACATGCAGGTGGTCTACAAGGGCGAGGACGGCGGTCGCCCGCGCCCGGACGTGATCGTGCGCCTGCCCGACGAACGCGACCTGGTGATCGACGCCAAGGTATCGCTCACCGCCTGGGATCGCGCCGTCGCCAGCGCCGACGACGCCCCGCGCGAGCTGGCCATGAAGGAACATCTCACCTCCCTGCGCCGCCACATCGACGATCTCGGGAAGCGCGACTACAGCGCCGTACCCAACCTGCGCACGCTCGACTTCGTGCTCATGTTCGTGCCGGTGGAAGCGGCCTACATCGAAGCCCTGCGCCGCGACGACGCACTCTACGCCTATGCGCTGGAGCGCAACATCGCCCTGGTCAGTCCCAGCACCCTGCTCGCCACCCTGCGCACCGTCGCGCACCTGTGGCGCATGGAAGACCGCAACCGCAATGCCCAGGAAATCGCCCGCCAGGCCGGTGCCCTGCACGATGCCTTCGTGATGCTCGAAGCCGAACTGACCCAGGTCGGCGAACAACTCAATCGCGCCCAGCGCAGCCACGAAGCCGCCGTCCGGCGGATCAGCACCGGCCGCGGCAACCTCGTCGGCCGCGTCGACAAACTGCGCAAGCTCGGTGCCGATGCCCGCAAACGCCTTGCCAGTGCGAACGACGCGGGCGAGGAAGACGGCTCCGAAAACCTGTCCGCGCCCTTGCCGTCTCCGGAGAGCGGGTAGGGCAGGCCCGCGACGCCGCCGCGAGTCAGTCGCGGGCTTCCGCGGCAAGCGATATCGTCGGTCGATGGCATGACGCGTCGACCCGCGTACGCCTTCCGCGCGGCGTGTTTCCCCGCCCGTGAGGCAAAAAGCCATGCATTTCGTGCCGATCTGGCGCTTTTTGCGGCGGATGTACCCCAAATGGGGGATGAACAGGCGCTTGTTTTTCGTGTACCTTCATGCACACGCCGATGGGGAATTCGGCGCGGAACACGCTGCTGTTCCGGAACCAGGAGAGAGTCCGTGAGTGTTTTATTTAATGAAAACAGTCGCATGGATCGTGATGCTGTGTCCCTTGCTGGCCTCGGTCGGCGGTGCGATGACGCACGCGCAATTCCATGCGAATCCGCGCAATCGCCGCCAGGCGAGGGTGATCCAGCCGTATTTGCAAAGGATTACCCGTCGCCATCCTGCGTCAGGGGTGCCTCCCTACCTGCACGGGTCGTCCGCATACGGACATCCGCGTGCTCTCAAGCCAGACTTTCCGGCCGCTTGCCGCCCGGCATCGCCCCCTATGTTTTGGTACCCGCCATGAAGCCTAATCGCCGAGGACTGTCATCATGAACGTTACTTCGCCGCAACCTCATTCGGCATCGCTCACGTTTGGTCGGGTATCCCAGCCAGCGAGGCCCGCCTTGCATGCGCGCCTGCTGAGCGCCCTGCTGCTCTTTGTGTGCATGCTCTGTGTTGCAGGGGCGACTGCGCAGGCGGGCGATCTCCCGCTTCGCGCGCAGTTCATGCGCATGCTGCAGCCGGCCATGCCGGCGGTGCCGGCTGATCGGGCGGAGGAAGGTCCCGCAGAAGAGTTTGAGCTGGCGGAATCCGGCCCGCTTCAGAAACTGCACGGTCAGTTGCAGATGGCATTCGAGGCGAACGGTGAGCAACGTGGGGTGCAGGGCATCCGGGAGCATTCCGGCCTTCCGGCAGACCTGTTCAATGGGACGGATGTGCTGGTCGAGATCTACTACAGCCAGTCCGGCGTGGCGCGTGGCGCGTCGCCCAGTGCCGCGCGGGTGCAAGACGTGCTGCAGAGCATTGGTGCCCGGGTCACTGGTCGGCTTGGCAACGCGGCCGTGGTTGCCTGGGTGCCATTGGGCAGGCTCGATGCGCTTGCGGCCGAAGATGGCGTGGCCCGCGTCAGCCTCGCACGCAAGGTGAAGTTCCTGGGCGCGGAAACCAGCCAGGGGCTCACGCTGGCCAATGGCGACTGGTGGCAATCACCGGGTGGATTCACCGGCTCCGGCATCACCGTGGCTTTGATCGATGGTTTCAGCAATGCCGGTATCGCCGGTCTGCAGGGCAGCGGCGACTGGCCGCCCGACGCGCGTCTGACGCGACACGATTTCAAAACCAACGGTACGCCTTGTGTCGGTTTCGGTTGTGCGAACGAGAGCCATGGCAACGCGACCATGGAGCTGATCCACGACTACGTGCCGGATGCCACGTTCATCGCTTACGACACCTGGTACGTGTCGGAGTGGTACGCCGCCATTCTGCACGCGGCCAATCTTGGCGACGGCACCGGCGGCACCACGCTGGGCCAGCCGTTGGGCGCCCCGCGGGCCAACGTGATTTCCGTTTCGCTCGGGGCGCCGCTCGACAGCATCGGCGATGGCACCGCCATTCCTGGCTCCATCGCCGAGGCTGCGAGTTTTGCCCGGGCCAACGGTGTGGTCATCGTGAATGCTGCCGGCAACGGTGCCGACAGCCATTGGGGTGGATTGATAGATCCGGCCACGGGCACCAATGCCCGCTATCACCGCTGGGGTACGGCCAATAACAACAACACTTTCAATAACCTGTTCGATGGTTACTGCGTGCCTGCCGGGTTCAGCATCGCACTGAGCCTGTCCTGGGACAACTGGCGTATCGTCAACGGCAGTTTTGCGGCCAACCAGGACTACGCACTGCGCCTGTATTACCGGAACCCGACGGGAACCGGCTACACCCAGGCCGCTGTCTCCGATTTTCAGCAGAACGGCAGTGCCGGCAACACTCCCCAGGAGTTTCTGAACTATACGACCACCAATGGCACCAGCAATGGGTGCAATTCGGGTTACAGGTCCTACTGGGTTCGCATCGAGCGCAAGGCTGGAACCACCAGCAGCAACTACCTGCACTTTTTCGAGGAAGTCGGCTATGGCCTGATTCAGCGTGGCACGATTCCGGCAAGCCTTGGTTATCCAGCCGATTCGCCCAATTTGATCACCGTTGGTGCCATCGACTACATGACGCCGGCAGCGATCGAGAGTTTCAGTGGCCGCGGCCCGGTGCTTGGCGCGGGCGGCGCCGCGCCCAGTCCGAACAATCCGGCGACCGACACCAACGTCAAACCGGACGTTTCCCAGTACGACTTCGTCAATACGCTCAGTTACGGCGCGAACGGATTTGGCGGCACTTCGGCGGCCACGCCCCAGGTTGCCGGCATGGTTGCGCAGATCATGCAGAACTACGGCGTGCCAGCCAATGCCGCTGACGTCGACGACATCAAGGACATCGTTCACAGCATTGCCCTCACCGGTGCCAACGATCTGGGCACCACGGGCAGGGATTACAGCTTTGGCTGGGGAGTGCTGCGTTTCCAGAAGGAGGCTGCGCTCGAATTCGTCCAGCAGCCGAGCAACACCTACGCCAACGATGTCATCACTCCGAACGTGGCTGTTGGTGTGCGCGATGGCGCAGGACAACTGGTGCGCTACGGCATCTTCCAGAACATCGCCTTGGCCATCGGCACCAATCCGCCCGGCATCGGCGTGCTTTCACAGACCGCGGCACCCATTTCTTCCGCACCGATCAATGGCGTCATTGGAGGGGGTGTTGCTACCTTTGATACGGCCAGCATCGATCAGGCTGGCGTTGGCTACACTCTAGCCGCCAGTGCGGGCGCGCTGAGCGCAACCAGTTCAGCCTTCGATATCCTCCTTCATGCGGTCGATGGCGTATGCGGTGATGCCCATGGCGGCACCTTCATCAGCGCGCCGACAAGCGATCTATGCGATGCCGGCCTTCCGACGACGGTCAGTGGCAGTGGCCCCTGGACCTGGATGTGCCAAGGAATCGCTGGCGGCGCGAACTCGCCGCAATGCAGTGCCAATATCCAGACCTACACCGTGACCTTCGTGGACTGGGATGCGACGGTGCTCAGGACCGAGCAGGTGAACCACGGCGGTGCGGCCACGGCGCCGGCCGACCCGAGCCGCGCGGGCTACACCTTCGCGGGCTGGGACGTGGCGTTCAGCAACGTCACGGCGGACCTGACGGTGACGGCGCAGTACACGATCAACCAGTACACCGTGACCTTCGTGGACTGGGATGCGACGGTGCTCAAGACCGAGCAGGTGAACCACGGCGGTGCGGCCACCGCACCGGCCGACCCGAGCCGCACGGGCTACACCTTCGCGGGCTGGGACGTGGCGTTCAGCAACGTCACGGCGGACCTGACGGTGACGGCGCAGTACACGATCAACCAGTACACCCTGAGCTTCGACAGCCAGGGCGGCAGTGGCGCGGCCCCGATCACGGCGGATTTCGGTGACTCGGTGACCCTGCCTGCCGCACCGACCTACGCAGGCTACACCTTCGTCAACTGGAACACCGCGGCGGACGGTTCGGGCGCGACGTACTTGGCCGGAGCCAGCTTCACGATGCCGGCGACGAACACGACGCTGTATGCGATCTGGACGGTGACTCAATACACCCTCACTTACACCGCCGGCCCCAACGGCAGCGTCGATGGCCAGGCATCGGTGACGCACAGCGTGGTGGTGGGTGGAGACGGGCCGCAGGTCGAGGCGCTTCCCGACATGGGCTGGTCCTTCGATATCTGGAGCGACGGGGTGACCGCCAATCCGAGGCAGGACACCAACGTCCAGTCCGATCTCAGCGTGACGGCCAGGTTCACCCAGCGCTGCGACATCTACTGCGATGGCTTCGAGGCGGGTGCATCACCGCGTCCGGATGCGCTGGCCGCACCTGGGCAGGGCGGTGCGGCGGGTGCGGTGGTCGGCTGGTCCATCGCCGCTTCGCCCGTGGGCGGCATTGATCGGGTCCTGGAGCTGCTGGATGCGCGCGGTCAACGCGTGGCGTGGATCGAGGCATCGGGTACGGAAGGCGGGCAGCGCCTGCGCCTTGGCTGGATCGATGCGCAGGGTGCCGAGCGGCACGGTGCCTGGGTGCCGTGGAGCGCGGATGATCTCCTGCTGTACGCGTGGGACCTGTCGATGGACGATCTGATGCTGCGCTTTGGCACCATTGGCCATTTCCCGGATGATCTGGCTCTCCGGCTGCCGCCCGGCAGCCCGATCCCGGAGGCGGCTCGCGCGCTGCGGGCTTTGCCGTCCTACTGATCCGGCACCAGGCGTGATGGAGCGGGGCGAAGCAGATCTTCGCCCCGCTTTTTTGGTTTTTCATCCGGGTCCGCGGCCCGCAGGCCACGCGGGCACTTCCGGCACTTTGCCGGCGCGGCCGGTGCTTCTACCATCGCGGTCTTGCGCAACCACACGGGAGCTTGGCGTGATGATCAGGATTTTGGCAGGCGCGGCGCTGTCACTCGCCGTCGCGGGCGCGATGGCGGCCCCGCATGGATTGACGGCGGAGGAACTGGTGGCGCTCGACCGCGTTTCAGCGCCAGTGCTGTCGCCGGACGGCGAACAGGTGGTCTTTTCGCTGCGTCAGGCCGATGTGGCGGCCAACAAGGCCACGAGTTCGCTCTGGGCCATTGCGCTTGACGGGAAGACTCCCGCCCGCCGCCTGCTTGCGCCCGGTACGGCCGCGACGACGGCGCAGTTTTCGCCGGATGGCCAGCAGCTTTATTTCCTGTCTCCGCGCTCGGGCTCCATGCAGGTGTGGCGGCTGCCGATGGCAGGCGGCGAAGCGCAGCCGGTGACGGCGTATCCGTTCGACGTGGGCAGCTATCGCCTGTCGCCCGACGGCACGGCGCTGGCCTTCAGCCTGGAGGTGTTCAACGACTGCGTCGATCTTGCCTGCAGCAAGGCGCGCCTCGACGAGCGTGCGGCAGCCAAGACCACGGGGGTTCTCTACGAGCGGCTCTTCGTGCGGCACTGGGATACCTGGGCCGATGGACGCCGCAGCCAGCTCTTTACCGCGGCGATCGGTACCGACGGCCGCGCGGCGGAAGCCCCGGTCAAGGTCAGCCGCGACATCGACGGCGACGTGCCGTCAAAACCCTTCGGCGGGTCGGAGGAGTACGCCTGGTCGCCGGACGGGAAAAGTCTGGTGTTTTCGGCCTGCATCGCCGGAAGTTCGGAGGCGTGGTCGACCAATTTCGACCTGTATCGCACGCCGGCCGATGGTTCTGCGGTACCCGTCAACCTCACGCCGGACAACCCGGCCTGGGACACCGCGCCGGCGTTCGCTGCCGATGGCAAGGTGCTGTACTACCTTGCGATGAAGCGCCCCGGCTTCGAGGCCGATCGCTTCGCTCTGATGGAGAAAAACCTCGCCACCGGCAGCACCCGCGAGATTGCGCCGGGCTGGGATCATTCGGCGGGCAGCATCACGCTCTCGGCGGATGGCAAGCACATCTACACCGCCACCGACGACGTCGGCAATCACCCCATCCACGCCATCGAAATTGCGACCGGCAAGAGCCGGCGCATTACCGGCCCGGGCTCGGTCGAAGGCTTCGATCTCTCCCGCGATGCGCTGGTCTATACCCAGTCCTCGCTCGGCTCGCCTGCCCAGCTCTATGTGGCGAAGGCTGACGGCAGCCAGGCGCGCACGCTGGCGACGTTCAACCGCGAGGCGCTGGCCGACGTGCGCCTCGGTGCTTACGAGCAGTTCAGTTTCCCCGGCTGGAACGATGAAGTCGTGCACGGCTACGTGGTCAAACCCTGGAATCATGAGGCGGGCGGGAAGTATCCGGTGGCCTTCATCATCCACGGCGGGCCGCAGGGTTCGATGGGCAACAACTTCCACTACCGCTGGAATCCGCAGACCTATGCGGGACTCGGGTTCGCCGTGGTAGTGATCGATTTTCACGGTTCGACCGGCTATGGCCAGGCCTTTACCGACTCGATCTCGGGCGACTGGGGCGGCAAGCCGCTGGAAGACCTCAGGAAGGGCTGGGCCGCGGCGCTGGAAAAGTACGATTTCCTCGATGCCGACCGCGCCTGCGCGCTGGGTGCCAGCTACGGCGGCTACATGGTCAACTGGATCGCCGGGAACTGGAACGAGCCCTGGAAGTGCCTGGTCAACCACGACGGCGTGTTCGACACCCGCTCGATGGGCTATGTCACCGAAGAACTGTGGTTCACCGAATGGGAGAACGGTGGGCCGGTGTACGAAGTGCCGGCCAATTATGAGAAGTTCAATCCGGCGAACCACGTTGCCAAGTGGCGGGTGCCGATGCTGGTAGTGCAGGGTGATCGCGATTTCCGGGTGCCGACGGACCAGGGCTTGTCCACCTTCACCGCCTTGCAGCGCCGCGGCATTGCCTCGCAGCTGTTGTTCTATCCGGATGAGAATCACTGGGTGCTCAAGCCGCAGAACAGCATCCAGTGGCACAACGCGGTGGCTGACTGGCTCAAGCGCTGGACGGCTGCCGGTGACTGATGCCGCCGCGCGCCGGGGCAGATGCGCGTGGCCCCGGCGCGAGTCACCGGGTCTCGGTGCGCGCCAGTGCGGTCAGGTTGGGCGTCAGACGGATCAGGAGCTTCTGCAGCTCGGCGTGGCTGCGCGTGCCGGTCTTGGCCAGCAGGCGCTTGATGTGCGTGCGCACCGTGTCGGGTCGGATCAGGAAGGCCTGGGAAATCCCCTCGGTGCTCAGGCCGCCGACCAGCGCGTTGGCGATGCGTGACTCGGTGGCGGTGAATCCGAACAGGCCGCGCAGTTCGTCGGGATCGTGGCACGGCGCGGCCTGCAGATTGTCGATCAGGATGAGGAGCGTGGTTGCGGGCGAGGAGGTGGGATCGAGGCCCACGAGCAGGCCGTAGTAGCGCGCGATGCGGCTCCCGTCGGTCCGCAGCGCGAGGCAGCGCGAACGGTGGCGGCTGCCTGCCCGGACCTTGCCGGCAATGTCCCTGAGCGCGCCATTGAGCCCGGAAGCGTGGTCGTATTTGCGCCCCGGCGCCAGGCGGCGCTCGGAATCCAGCACGAGCCGCCGGCCATCGCGCAGGATCTGATCGGCTGCCGCGTTGTGCGTCACCACCGCGCCCGTGGCGTTGAGCAGGAAGATCGGCCGGTTCCATGCGTTGGCGGCGGCCCGGTGCGTGGCCAGCTCGCGTTCGAGCTGGCGAATCCTGCGGCGCTCGCGCAGGCGGTGCGCGACATGCGTGTGGAACAGCCTCAGCGCGTCGCGCTCGCAGGCAGAGAACGGTTCCTTGTCCGCACCACGGAAGAGCCGCAGGCTGATCAGGTGCTGCGGGCCGGTCCGCGCATAGTGCGAGAGGCCATAGACCAGGTCGCCGTGCGGTGCCAGGAAGCGCGTGTGGAACGGGTGATGACGCAATTCGTCCGTTGCCATTACCTCGCGTGACACGATGCCGCGGTCGTTTCGCAGCGCATCGTTGCGAAGCGCCTCGGGGGAGAAGGGGTCGATGGAACGGAATCGGGCGAAATAGTCGTTGAGGAACTGCGAATCGGTGCTCGCGCTGGCGCGCAGGCGGGCAACGCCGCCGGCTTCCTCCCATTCGTAGGCGAACGCCTGGCAGCAGGGGATCAGCCTGACGACGGCGTCAAGGGTCAGCTGCAGGAGCCGCTGTTCGTCCGCCGTGGCGTCCAGAGCGGTCAGGAGCTGCAGGAGTACGGCTTCCGGCGTGGGGGGCAGTGCCGACAGCTCGGGGGGCGGGGTGGCATGGGTATTCATGGTCCCGGATCCTGCAGCGATGTTGCGACAGGTATTGTCGCGCATGGCTTGCTGGTGCTCATGTTGTCCCCCTGTATTCATCCGAAGCCGGCGGGCGAAGGGCGGCTCGGTGTGTCCGTGCGCCATGTATTTCCCGTTTTCCGCCCCGGTGTGAAGTGTCTTTGCAGGCCTCCCTACCTTGTATCGGGTAAACACGGATGCGGGTATAGGAAAATTCCTACCCAGTCCGGGTACCCAGGCGCGAAGCCGCCGGATCGGCAGGCGTGCAGGCGCGATGTGCATCGGCGCAAGTTTTGCTATACTGCGCGGCCGGTTCCGCTGCATGGACCGGGGGTTGGACCGCGCGGCAATCGCCGGGCACAAGAAGCGGATGCGAGCAAGAAGGAAAGCGCGGCCAGCGCCGCCGCTTGCATCGGTGACATAACAGCGGCCTCGTGCCGCACCTCAAGGACACATCGTCATGCCCAAGATGAAGACCAATCGGGCGGCGGCAAAGCGCTTCCGGAAGACCGCTTCCGGCAAGTTCAAGTGCGGCCACGCCTTCAAGAGCCACATCCTCACGAAGAAGTCCACCAAGCGCAAGCGCGGCCTTCGTGCGCCCAATCACGTTCGTGCCGAGGACGCAGGTCGCGTCCAGCGCATGCTTCCTTACCTCTGAGGAGTACTGAGCCATGGCACGAGTCAAGCGTGGAGTCATCGCGCGCCGCCGGCACAACAAGGTGCTGTCGCGCGCCAAGGGCTATTACAACGCCCGTCGCAAGGTCTATCGCGTCGCCAACCAGGCCGTCATCAAGGCCGGTCAGTACGCCTACATCGGCCGCAAGCAGCGCAAGCGCCAGTTCCGCGCGCTGTGGATCGTCCGCATCAACGCGGCGGCGCGCCAGTTCGGCCTGTCCTACAGCCGCCTGATGAATGGCCTCAAGAAGGCCGACATCACGCTGGATCGCAAGGTGCTGGCCGATATCGCGGTGCACGACATCGCCGCCTTCGGCGCGATTGCCGAAAAGGCCAAGGGCGCGCTCGCGGCGTAAGATGCCGCACGGTGGCAGTGGCCACCGCAGCTGCACGCGGCGGCCTGGCCGCCCACGCATGGGGAAGGGCGCAAGCTCTTCCCCATGTGCGTTTATGGACTCCGGAAGATCCGGCCTGGGCCGGACAACCTGCAGGGATCGGAATGGACGATCTGGATACGCTGGTGGACGAGGGCTTGGCCGCGATTGCGCAGGCCGGCTCGCTCGATGCGCTCGATGCGGTGCGCGTGCGCCTGCTGGGAAAATCCGGCAGCGTGACGGCGCTGCTCAAGAACCTCGGCAAGCTGCCGCCCGACGAGCGCCGCGCGCAGGGTGAGCGCATCAACAGCGTTCGCGATCGCCTGGGTGACGCCCTGGGCGCGCGCAAGGCGGCGCTGGAGGCCGTGGCACTGGACGCGCGCCTGGCCGGCGAGCGCATCGACATCACCATGCCGGGCCGCAGTGGCGAGCGCGGCGCGGCGCATCCGGTCTCGCGCGCGCTGGCGCGCATCACCGCGATCTTCGAGCGCCTCGGCTACCAGGTGGCCGACGGCCCGGAAATCGAGGACGACTGGCACAACTTCGAGGCGCTGAATTTCCCGCCGCACCACCCGGCGCGCACCATGCACGACACCTTCTGGTTCCCGGACGGGCGCCTCTTGCGCACCCATACCTCGCCGGTGCAGATCCGCACCATGGCCGGACGCCAGCCGCCGATCCGCATCATCGCGCCGGGCAAGGTCTACCGCAGCGATTCCGACCAGACCCACACCCCGATGTTCCATCAGGTGGAAGGCCTGCTGGTGGATGAAACTTCCAGCTTCGCCGACCTCAAGGGCACCCTCAAGCAGTTCGTGGACGCCTTCTTCGAGCGCGACTTCGAAATGCGCTTCCGCCCCAGCTACTTTCCTTTCACCGAGCCTTCCGCCGAAGTGGACATCGCCTGGGATCGCGGCGACGGCAGCGCGCCGGGCTGGCTGGAAGTGCTCGGCTGCGGCATGGTGCATCCCAACGTGCTGAAGAACTGCGGCATCGACCCGGAGCGCTACAGCGGCTTCGCCTTCGGCCTGGGCGTGGAGCGCTTCGCGATGTTGCGCTACGGCGTCGCCGACTTGCGCAGCTTCTTCGACAACGATCTTCGCTTTCTCAGGCAGTTCGCTTGAGAAAACGAGGGATTCGGGATTGGGGATTGGGGATTCGCAACGGCAACAGCGTTGCGTCTCCCACCCACATCACCGCATCCCGCTTTTGACCAATCCCCAATCCCCAATCTCGAATCCCGGCTCTCATGAAATTTCCCGAATCCTGGCTGCGTGAACATGTGTCGGTCGAGGCCGACCGCGATACGCTGGCCGCGACCCTGACCGCCATCGGGCTGGAAGTGGAGGGCGTCGAGCCCATCGGCGCGCTGCTGCCTGGCGTGGTGGTGGCGCAAATCCTCTCCTGCGAGAAGCACCCCGAGGCTGATCGTCTGAATCTGTGCCAGGTGTCGACCGGCGCGCAGACCGTGCAGATCGTCTGCGGTGCGCCCAACGCGCGCGCGGGCCTCAAGGCACCGCTGGCGACGGTCGGAGCCGAACTGCCCGGTGGCCTGGTGATCAAGGCCGCGAAGCTGCGCGGGGTGGAATCGTTCGGGATGCTGTGCTCGGCGAAGGAGCTGGGCGTCGATGCCGACGCCTCGGGCCTGCTCGAACTGCCCGAGGATGCGCCGGTCGGCACGCCGATCGCCGAGTTCCTTTCCCTGCCCGACGCCAGCTTCGAGCTCAAGCTCACCCCCAACCGCGCCGACTGCTTCTCGGTGCGCGGGGTTGCCTACGACGTGGCGGCGGCGCTGGGCGGTGCGGTGAACGAATTCGAAGTCGAGGCGGTTCCCGCAGGCGTCGAGGACCGGCGCGAGATCGTGCTGGACGCCCCGGCCGACTGCCCGCGCTACTGCGGCCGGATCGTGCGCGGCGTCGATCCGACCGCACCGACGCCGTTCTGGATGGCAGAACGCCTGCGTCGCGCCGGGCTGCGCCCGATCAGCGCGCTGGTGGACGTCACCAACTACGTGATGCTCGAACTCGGACAGCCGATGCATGCCTTCGACCAGAGCCTGCTCAAGGGTTCGGTCCACGTGCGCCGTGCGGCGCAGGGCGAGCGCCTCACGCTGCTGGACGAGCGCGAAGTGAAGCTCGATCCCGGCTTCCTGGTGATCGCGGACGAATCCGCGCCGCTGGCGGTGGCCGGCGTCATGGGCGGGCGCGATTCCCGCGTCACCGACGATACCCGCGACGTGTTCCTGGAAAGCGCTTTCTTCGCGCCCGAGGCGATCATCGGCCGCGCCCGCACGCTCGGTCTGCATACCGATTCATCCCAGCGCTTCGAGCGCGGCGTCGACCCGGAACTGGCGCGCCGTGCGCTGGAACGCGCCACCGCGCTGGTGCTGCAGATCGCCGGCGGCACGCCCGGGCCGGTGGTCGAAGCCAGCGACGGCCAGCGCCTTGCCGCACACACGCCGGTGCGCCTGCGCCGCGCGCGGCTGGAGCGGGTGCTGGGCATGGCGGTTCCCGATGCCGAGGTCGAGCGCATCCTGCGCGCGCTCGGCATGGGCGTGTCCGCCGATGCCGAAGGCTGGCTGGTGGCCCCGCCTTCGCGCCGCTTCGATATCGCCATCGAAGAGGACCTGATCGAGGAAGTGGTGCGCATCCACGGCTACGACCGGGTACCGCTGCATGCGCCGACCGGTCAAATCCAGCTCGCGCCGCTGCCCGAGGCGCAGGTGCCGCTGGCGGCCTTCAGCGCGCAGCTGGCCGCGCGCGGCTATTTCGAGGCGATCAACTACGCCTTCCTGGACGTTGCCGTGCTTCGCGCCTGGTCGCTGGATGCCGGTGCCGAGGCGCTGGCCAACCCGCTGTCCAGCGAGTTGGGCGTGATGCGCACCGCGCTGCTGCCCGGGCTGGTCGAGGCGCTGCGGCACAACCTGGCGCGCCAGCAGTCGCGCATTCGCTTGTTCGAAACCGGCCGCGTCTTCCTGCGCGACGCCGATGGCCCGCGCGAGGCGCTGCACCTGGCGGCGGTCGCCTGCGGACCCGCGCGCGCCGAACAGTGGGGCGAAGCGGCGCGCGAGGTCGATTTCTTCGACCTGCGCGGCGACTTCGAGTCGGTGCTGGCGCTGGTTGGTGATGCCGGTCGGGTGGAATTCCTGTCGGCCGATGTGCCGTGGCTGCACCCCGGGCGCAGTGCGCGTATCGTCCGTGATGGCCGGCTTCTGGGCCACCTTGGCCACCTGCATCCGGCCCTGCTGCACGCGCTGGACATCGGGCAGGAGGTCCTGGTGATGGAGCTGGATCAGGCTGTGCTCACGCAGCGCGCCGTGCCTGCGGCGCGCGAGCTCTCGCGCTTCCCCGCCGTTCGTCGGGATCTGGCGGTCGTGGTCGCCCAAGCCATGCCCTGGGCGGCGATCGAGGCCAGCCTCAGGACGGCGCTGGGTGCGCAGCTTCGAGCCGTGATGCCGTTCGATGTCTACCAGGGCAAGGGGATGGAAACGGGATTCAAGAGCGTTGCTATGGGCTTGATTTTCCAAGACGATTCACGCACCCTAGCCGAGCAGGATATCGAGAAGGCCGTTGCGGCCGCGCTGGACGGTCTGGCGCGTGACTGTGGGGCGACACTCAGGGGAGCGTGATGGCATTGACCAAGGCCGACATGGCTGATCGGCTGTTCGAGGACGTGGGCCTCAACAAGCGCGAAGCCAAGGAATTCGTCGATGCGCTGTTCGACACCCTGCGCGAGGCGCTGGAGGGTGGGCATCAGGTCAAGCTGTCGGGATTCGGCAACTTCGACCTGCGCCAGAAGAACCAGCGCCCCGGCCGCAACCCCAAGACGGGGGAGGAAATCCCGATTTCGGCACGCACCGTCGTGACCTTCCGCCCCGGACAGAAGCTCAAGGAGCGCGTGGAAGCCTATGCTGGACCCGGGAAGTAATCGCGAGCTTCCGCCGATTCCGGCCAAACGCTACTTCACCATCGGTGAGGTCAGCGAGTTGTGCGACGTCAAACCGCACGTGCTGCGCTACTGGGAAACCGAGTTCCCCAACCTCAAGCCGGTCAAGCGGCGCGGCAATCGCCGCTACTACCAGCGCCACGATGTGCTGACCATCCGCCAGATCCGCGGGCTGCTCTACGACCAGGGCTTCACCATCACCGGCGCGCGCCAGCGGCTGGAAGGCGAGCAGGGCAGGGCGGAGGCGACCATTTCCAGCCAGATCGTGCATCAGGTGCGCGTGGAACTGGAAGAGGTGCTGCAGCTCCTGCGGCGCTGAGTCCCGTCGATCCGAGGCGCTCGTGCAAGCCACGCGGCGCAAACTCTGCTAACATGTGCGGCCCGCCGCAGCACCACGCGACGAGCGGGCTGATCCAACCATCGGGGTATAGCGCAGCCTGGTAGCGCACTTGTCTGGGGGACAAGTGGTCGTCGGTTCAAATCCGGCTACCCCGACCAAATTCCAGTTGCGAATCAGCGGCTTGTGACTTTTGTCCAAGCCGCTTTTCGTTTTCAGCCGATTCCCATCCTGATTCCACCCATCGTGCGAGCGCGCAACAGGCGCGTCTTGCGCCAGTGCGGGTCGTGGCCATCGGAGTGGCGCGCCGGTGGGGCCGCGCCAGCGGCGCGTGGAAGTCCTGGCCCCATGGTGGAAGAGGATCGCGGCGCGGGGAGGCGCGAGCGCCCGAACCCGGCCGCCGGGCCCCGAGGCTGACAACAACAGCCCGGCCGGAAGGCAGGCCGCCTGCCGGATCGCGGCCAAAGAAAAGGGCCTGCATCGCTGCAAGCCCTCGAAAGATTTGGCGCCCGAAGTTGGACTCGAACCAACGACCCCCTGATTAACAGTCAAGTGCTCTAACCGGCTGAGCTATTCGGGCGGGCCGCCCATTATATGGCCTGGCGTGGAGTGGTCAAGACGCGGATGTTCAGTGTGCGGATGTTCAGTGGGCCCTTCCGGTACCGGCGGTTCAGGGGCGATCGGTTCCGGCGGCGGGTTCGGGCGCATCGCGCTCCTGCAGCGCCATCCGCGCCAGCGCCAGCAGGCGTTCGGCGGAAGGAGCAGCCAGGCGCTGGCGGAACGCGGTCAGCGTGGCGTCGCGGTCGAGTTCGCGCGCGTTGGCCAGGGTGTCGGCCAAGGCATGGCCGAGGCTGTCGAAGATGAGGCCGTAGGCCACCGCGTGCACCAGCCCGCCCCCGAGCGTGCCGAAGCCGGGAAAGGCCTTGAGCGCGTTGCCGACCACCGCCAGGGTGATGGAGCTTCCGGTGCGCAGCAGGCCGCCGGCGCGCGAGAGCAGGTCGTCGACGTCCACGTCGCGCGCGCGCAGGCCGTGGATCTGGCACAGCTCGCGGGTGAGCGCGGTCGCCAGCGCGCCCTGGATGACGAGGTCGGTGCCGGGCGCAACGGCGGCGAGCGCGCCGATCACGGCGCGGCGGGTGTAACGCTCGATGGCCTTGTCGCTGCGCTCCTGCTGCTCGCGGCGCTCGCCTTCGGCCAGGCGCTCGTCGATATGGGCGAACAGGGCGGCTTCGCGCCCGGGCTCCAGCGCCTGCGTGCCCGCGCGTGCGATCCGGGCGAGCGCGCGCTGCAGGGCGTCGACCTGCGCCGGGCGCTCGCGCCGCAGGATCTCGTGACGGCCGTCGTGGTGCTCCCGCACCACCTCTTCGGAATGTCCGGCGCTGGCGCTGACCACCTCGGCACCCAGTTCGCGCACTTCCTCGGCGAGCCGGCCGGTGAGCGCCTTCAGTTCGGCCGGGGTGTAGCGGTCGGCCTTGTTCAGTACCAGCACCAGCGGGCGGCCGAACTGCGCCAGCGCGGCAAGCTCCCGGCGCTGACTGCGCGAAATGTCGGCGTCGACCACATAGATCAGCGCGTGCGAGCGCGCCGCCTCGGCCCGCGCCAGCGCGATGTGTTCGCTGTCGCCGGCCTCGAAGCTGCCGGGGACATCCGCGATTTCCAGGGTGCGGCCGTCCGGCAGCAGGCCGCGGTGGTGGCTGATGCGCCGGGTCGATCCCCCCACCGCGCCGATCTCGGGTGCGGCGTCGGGTGCGAGCGCCTTGAGCAGGCTGCTCTTGCCGGTGGAAATCTGGCCGAACAGGCAGGCCTGAACCGCCCCTTCGGCGCGGCGGCGGTCCAGTTCGCCCAGTTCTCCGCGCGCCTCGAAGCCTTCCGGCACGGAGGCACCGATGCGTTCGATCCGGGCCTCCAGGGTGGCGCGGTCGATCGGGGCGGCGCGCGGCATGCGCGCGGCGCGCGGGCGCAGCAGGCGCCATACGCCCCACAGCGCAAGAATGACCAGTGTGGCCATGAGCGCGGCGAATCCGATGCGGACCCATTCGGGCCAGGCTTGCAGACGATCCCATACCGAAAGCGCGGCATCGGTGGCGCGCAGCAGGGTCAGGGTGAGCATTGCCACACCCAGCATCAGTGCGGCGGCAAGCAGGAGTCGCAGGGGTTGGCTGGGTCGTTTCATCGCCTGCTCGCGGTGGGATGAGGCAATGTAGCGCTTGAACCGCGCCGCGGCCATTGCGAGGATGCCACGGGGGCCAAGGGCTGGACGCGCGCAGGCGCAGGGGGTTGGACATGGGTCGATGGGCGCACGCGCTGGTCGCACTGGGGTTCGTACTTGCGTTCGGGGCACGCGCGCAGGGCGTTCCCGAGTCACCCCTCTTCGTCCCGATGACGGCGGCCGATGGCCTGCCTTCCAGCCAGGTCAACGCCTTGGTGCAGGACCACGACGGCTACCTGTGGATCGCGACCCACGACGGATTGGCGCGGTATGACGGGGTGGAGTTCAAGGCGTTCCGCCACGCGGTCAACGATCCGGCCTCGCTGCCGAGCAATTCGGTGGAGTTCCTGCACGTCGATGCGCGCAACCGCCTGTGGGTAGGCACGGAAGGGGCGGGCCTGAGCCTGCTGGAACCCGACGGGCTGCATTTTCACCGCTATGGGCCGGAGTTCGATCCGCGCTTCCGGCTGCGCGACGTGTGGGCGATCGCCTCCGGCGCGTATGGCGTGATCTGGGCCGGCGGCTATGCCGAGGGCCTGTACCGCTTCGATACCTTGGCCGATACGGTCGAGGTGCTGCGCGCCGATCCCGAAGGCGGCGGGATGCCGTCCAACCACATCCTCAGCCTGCTGCCGCTGCCCGATGGCCGCCTGCTGGTGGCCACCAGCGCCGGGCTGGTGTTCCTGCGCGACGGGCGCTTCGAGGCGGCACCGCCGTTTCATCACCCCAGGCCCGGCATGGTGCTGTCGCTCCTGGCCGAACCGGACGGATCCATCCTGGTGGGCACGCAGGCCGGGTTGGAGCGGCTGGTGGATGGCAGCTTCGAGCCGGCGTTTCCGGGGGCGGAAAACGAGGCGGCGCTGGCGGCTGGCGTGAACGCGATGCTGCGCGACCGCGATGGCGAATACTGGCTTGGCACGCGTTCCGGGTTGCGCCATGCGCGCGGCGGACGCGTGCACGACAGCCGCACCCACGCCGCGCTGCCGAGCGCGGAGCTGGTGCAGTACATGCTGGAGGATCACGAGGGCGGGCTCTGGTTCGTGCTGCGCAACACCGGCCTGTTGCGGCTGCGCCCGGATTGGGAGAACTTTGCGGTACTCAGCCGCGGTGCGCCGGAGCTGGGCGGGCTGAGCAGCGATGTCGTGTCCGGCAGCACCTCCGATGGCGAAGGCGGCATGTGGCTGGTGCATCGCGACGGCGGGCTGGAGCGGCTTTCCGCGGCGGGGCGTTCGACCCGCTACTTCGAGACGCTGGACGGCACCGTCCCGTGGCGGCAGCTTTCCGCCGTGCTGGCGCGCGAAGACGGCCGGCTCTGGCTGGGCCACACCCGCGGCGTGAGCCTGTTCGACCCGGTGAGTGGCGACCTCACCCACTGGCTGAGCGACGCCGAACGCGATGCCGCTCCGGTCGGCATGGTCGACCAGCTGCTTTCCGATGGCGACGGGCGATTCTGGATGACGGCCTACGGCGGAGGACTGCAGTACCGCGATGCGCAGGGGCGGGTGCTGGGAAGCTGGGCAAGCGGCGCGCCGGACGGCCTGCCGGACGGTTCCATCGAAGGATTGGTCCACGATCCGGCGGGGCGCCTATGGATCGCGGGCGACTTCGGCGTGCTGCGGCAAACCGGCGACGGACGATTCGAAGCGATGCGCGGGCTGCCGCCGGGCCGCATCATGGGCCTGGCGTTTGCGCCCGATGGCGACCTGTGGACCGCGCGCATGGGGTTCCTTGAGCGCCATCGCGTGCGCGATGGCCTGCTGGAGCGAGTCGACCAGGTGGGCGAGGCGCAGGGCCTTCCCGCGGTGGAAGTGGGTGGCGTCGTCGTGGATGCGGCCGGAGACGTGTGGCTCACCACGGTGCGTGGCCTGTGGCGCTATCAGGTCGCGTCCGGCAGCTTGCTGGGCTTCGGCGTGCGCGATGGCCTGCCCAGCGACGAGTTCACCATGCGACCACCGCGACAGAGCGCCGAGCGCGTCATTTACGCCTCGACCATGAAGGGCATGGTGGTGTTCGATCCGGCGCGGATCGGCTTCACCCAGGCGCAGTCTCCGCTCATCATGGCGGACGTCTCCGTGCTGCGGCCGCAGGGGCGCGAAGCGCTGGATTCGACCGCACCGATCCGGCTCGCATGGAACGACCGCGAGCTGACCATCAAAGCGCGCCTGCTGTCCTTCGCCAACCCGCCGTCCAATCGCTACCGCTTCCGCCTGACGGGATTCGAAACCCAGTGGGTCGACGTGGGCGCGTCGGGCGAGCGCGTCTTCAGCCAGCTCGATCCGGGTGACTATCGCCTGGAGGTCATCGGCGACAACGGTTCGGGCGCGTGGAGCGCCGCGCCGCTGCAGCTTGGGCTGCGCGTGTCGCCGCCCTGGTGGCGCAGCGGCTGGGCCTACCTCGGCTACGCGCTGGCGCTGCTCGCGGCGCTGGCCGTGGCCCTGCTGGCGCACCGCCGCCGGCTCGATCGCGAACATGCCCTGCAGCTTGCCCAACGCCAGCGCGAATGGGCCGAGCGCGCGTCGGAGGCCAAGAGCAGCTTTCTCGCCACCATGGGGCACGAGATCCGCACCCCCATGACCGGCGTGCTGGGCATGAGCGAACTCCTGCTCAAATCGCCGCTGGACGCGCGTCAGCGCGGCCACGTCGAGGCGATCCGCCGCTCCGGCGACCTGATGCTGCGGCTGGTCAATGATGCGCTCGATCTGGCGCGGATCGAGGCGGGCAAGCTGGATCTGGCCGATGAAGCCTTCGACCTGCGCGCGATGCTGCAGCAGGCCGCCGGGCTGCTGCGGCCGCTGGCCGATGCCAAGGGGCTGGTTTTCGAGGTGCGCCTGGATGCCGATGCGCCGAGATGGGTGCGCGGCGATGGCCAGCGGATGCAGCAGATTGTCCTGAACCTCGCGGGCAACGCGATCAAGTTCACCGAGGCTCGGGCGCGTCGATCTGCATCTGGCGCGCCGGGCCGATGGCCAGGCGGTGATTTCGGTACGCGATACCGGGCCGGGCCTGGACGCCGAGCAGCAGTCGCGCCTGTTCCGGCGTTTCGAGCAGGGCGAGGGCAACCTGACCGCGCGCCGCCACGGCGGCAGTGGCCTGGGACTGGCGATCTGCCAGGAGCTCGCCGGCGCGATGGGTGGGCGGATCACGGTGGAAAGCGCGCCGGGCGCGGGATCGACGTTCCGGCTCGAGGTGCCGCTGCCCGACGCCCTCGCGCCGCCCGACAGCGCACCCGCCGCGGCGGCACCGGCGGCGCGGGATATTCTGGTGGTGGAGGACGACCCGGTGGTGGCGCAGGTGATCGCCGGGCTGCTGGCCGCCCAGGGGCATCGCGTGGAGCACGCCGCGCACGGTTTGGCGGCGCTGGCGGCGCTGCGCGAGCGGGACTTCGCGCTGGTGTTCCTCGATCTGGACCTGCCCGGCCTGAGCGGCTTCGAGGTGGCGCGCATGGTCGGCACCGGCGAAGGCGCGCCGCCCATGGTCGCGCTGAGCGCGCGCGCCGATCCGCAGGTGGAGGAACGCACCGCCCAGGCCGGCATGCGCGCCTTCCTGCGCAAGCCGGTGCGCGGCGAGGATCTCGCCGAGGCGGTGCGGCGCTGGGCGAGGTAGGGAATATATGCCCCGGCAACCCGATTCCTGATTAGCCCTGATCCTCAGCCGATGCTTCGGCGAAGAGTGGCTTTGGCTCGCCATTCCCGCATGCTTTTGGCGGAAACCCGGAGACTTGGCTTTTGTTGTGGGGGCATCTGGAAGCAAAGACACTGGATTCCTGCCTTCGCAGGAATGACGAGCTGAGAGTCAGGGCTAATCAGGACCCGATTTTGATCGAACGGAAGGGAGCATGAATAAGTCCGCTGAAAATCCTGATCGAGCGGATCGAATCACGCGTTTCTGCTTTTACCGCTAGTGCGGCAGACTCGCAGGCTTTAACTGTTGCGCTTCATTCGCACCTGAAAGCCAGTCTTCCCATAGCCTGATATTTTTCACTCCTCTCGATCATGACCTTTTTCAATCGATCCTTTGATGATCGCCAGAGAATCGAGAAATCGGCAGATTCCGTGGTGCCGACTGCGCCCGCAGGTTCCGGCGACGGTCATGTTGTGATACAATGCCTTGATTTGCACTGATCCCAGCCCGTCCTTCCTGTGAAGGCAGAAGTCCAGTGTCTTTGCGTCCTGATGCTCCGCATCAAAGGCCAAGTCACTGGATTCCCGCAAAAATCATGTGGAAATGACGAACCAAGGCCGTTCTTCAACGAAGCATCGGCTGAGGATCAGGGCTGACCAGATACGATATTTGTCGCAATTCACTGAACCAATCATCAAGTCCGACGGTTCGTGCTGCGCGTTTGGTATCGATTGCGTCGTTCCATCCGCTCGAACGGACGAGCGTCGAGCCCGCTTGTCGGCCTCCGCTCTTTCCTCCGTTCTTTCTCCGGGTCGATTCCGCGGACTTCCGCGCCGCGCCGCGATCCACCGCGCCTCGCCTCGCGCAGCCGTTCCCGAGCCATCCCTGTCGGCCCTGTTGTCGGCAATCCATCAAAAGGAGAACCTGACATGATGCTCGCGACCGATCTTGACGGCACCTTTCTCGCCGGTCACCCCGAAAACCGCCAGCGACTGTACCAGCTGATCACGGCGCACCCCGATATCAAGTTGGTATTCGTCACCGGCCGTGGGCTGGAAGTGGTGATTCCGCTGCTCTCCGACCCGTCGGTCCCGACGCCCGATTACATCGTCTGCGACGTCGGCGGCACCGTCGTCGACGGCCATACCTTGCAACCGATCCAGCCGCTGCAATCGCAGATCGACCAGCGCTGGCCCGGCGAGCGCGTCGTCGTCGACGCGGTGGCCTCCTTTTCCGGCATCGAGCGACAGGAAGTGCCACAGCAGCGCCGCTGCTCGTATTTCTGCGAACCGGGGGCGGTGACGGCGGAACTGCGCGACATCGCGCGCTCGCTCGGCTGCGAGGTGCTCTACTCCGCCGGGCGCTACCTCGACATTCTGCCCAAAGGCGTCAACAAGGGCAGCACGCTCACGGCGTTGGTGCGCCTGCTCGGCGTCGACGACGACTCGGTGCTCGTCGCCGGCGACACCCTCAACGATCTTTCGATGTACGAGCAGGGCTTCGTCGGCGTATGCGTCGGCGAGTCCGAACGCGCGCTGCTCGACGCCACGGCCGACCGTGCCCGCGTCCTTCACGCGCGCCACGCTGGCTGCGGCGGCATTCTCGAAGCGGTCGGCCATTTCGGATTTCTCGGCACCGGCGGCGTCGAGGCCGAGCTCCGCGAGATGGAGACGGCGGGCCGCTCCGAGCTGGTGATGGTGTATCACCGCCTGCCCTATGAGGAATCGATCCAGAACGGCCGCACCGTCCGCCGGCGCCCGGCCTCGCCGAACGGCATCATTCCGACCCTGCTGAGCTTTTTCGCGAACGGGCAACCCGGCGCGTGGGTCGCATGGTCGATCCACGATCCGAAGAGCGCGATCCCCTTCGAGACGCACACCAGCGTCGACCGGGACCGCTATCCGAACCTCGTTGCCGCGCGCGTGGCGCTGACCAAGGACGACGTCGACGTCTTCTACAAGCGCTTCTCGAAAGAGGCGTTCTGGCCGACGCTGCACACTTTCTGGGAGCGCGCGCAGTTCCGCGAGGACGACTGGAACGTGTTCCTCGAGGTCAACCGGCGCTTCGCCGAGCGCGCGGCGGCCGAAGCGGCCGAGGGCGGAACCGTGTGGCTGCACGACTACAATCTGTGGATGGTCCCGGCGGTGTTGCGCGAGCTGCGCCCGGACGTGAAGATCGCGTTCTTCCACCACACGTACTTCCCGTCCGCGGATACCTTCAACGTCCTGCCGTGGCGACGCGAGATCGTCGGCAGCCTGCTGCAATGCGACTACATCGGTTTCCACATTCCTCGCCAGGCCGAGAACTTCGTCGATGTCGTCCGCGGCGTCGCCCCGCTGACGGTGCTCGAGCGCCGCAACTGCGCGCCGCGCTTCCTGACCTACGGCTGCGCGGTCGGGCTCGACGAGATGACCACGGCGATCGAGGTGCACGGCCGCCGCATCGGCCTCGGGGCGCATCCGGTCGGGCTCGACGTCGACCGCATTCGCACGATCCTCGCCGATCCACGAACCGTCGAGCGCACGACGCAGCTGCGCGGCGAACTCGAAGGCGTGCGCATGATCCTGTCGGTCGAACGGCTCGACTACACCAAGGGCACGCTGGAAAAGCTCCTCGCGTTCGAGCGCCTGCTCGACGAGCACCCCGAACTGCATCGCAAGGTGTCGCTGCTGACGGTGTGTGTGCCGGCGGCGGCCGAAATGAGCGTGTACGACGAGTTGCAGACGCAGATCGAGCAGATCGTCGGCCGCATCAACGGGCGCTTCTCGCGCGTCAACTGGGCGCCGGTGAAGTTCTTCTTCCGTGCGCTGCCGTTCGAGGAGGTCGTTTCCCTCTACACGATGGCGGACGTCATGTGGATCACGCCGCTGCGCGACGGCCTGAATCTCGTGGCAAAGGAATACGTCGCCGCGCAGGTGCTGTCGGGCGGCCGGGGCGTGCTCGTGCTGTCGGAGTTCGCCGGTGCGGCCGCGGAGCTTCACGGTGCCGTGCTGACCAATCCGCACGACACCGCCGATCTGACCGCACGCCTCTATCAGGCGATCGCAATGAACCCGGCCGAGGCGCAGTCGCGGCTGCGCGAACTCTTCGCCATCGTCGAGCACAACGACATCCGCATGTGGGGCGAGGCGTTCATCGACGCGGTCAGAAGCTCGCTCGCCGCCGACGAGGCGGCCGTAGTCAAGCAGAGCGAGGCGCTCGCGGCCTAGCGCCTTCCTCAGCGCGCAAGGTCGCCGGAGGATTCCGGCTGGTAGGAGATCGTGGCGACGCGGATGCGCAGCGGGCGGCCGTCCGGGCCGGTCCAGTCGATGCTCTGGCCGACCGACAGGCCCAGCAGTGCCGCGCCGATCGGCGCGAACACCGAAACGCGGCCCGCGGCCGCGTCGGCGTCGGGCGGATAGACCAGCGTCAGGTGGTGCTCCTTGCCGCTGATTTCTTCCACGCAGGTGACCCGGGAGTTCATCGAGACCACATCGGCAGGCATGTCTGCCGGCGCGACCACGTTGGCACGCACCAGCTCGTCACCCAGGCGCTGGGCGATGTCCAAATCGCGGTACGCTGGTGATTCCAGCAGACGCTCCAGCCGCACCAGGTCCAGGCTGCTGATGGTGAGGGAGGGTTGCGGTTCCGCTGGCATGGGTATTCCTGGCGCAAATCTGGCGTGAACGAAGAGGCGGCGCCGTTGCGCCGCCTCGCGAAAGTCGAAATGTGGTCCGATGGGTGCAGGCTAGCGCGGCTGGGGGCGGGATTCAATCGCCGGCTTTCACGCGCGGCGCGCGCGGAGCCTGCCGGCGCGACATCGCCGGCGGCGGCGCGGGGTCGAGGAGGTCGCTCGGCAAGGCTGCGAACAGGTCGGCGAGCTTGTGCAGGAGCCCCTCGCGCGCGGTGCTGCGCCGCCAGACCATGGCGATACGGCGATGCGGCGGCGGGGCGCGAAACGGCACCAGGGCGATATCGGCCGACGGTGGCACCGGCGCGGTCACGGCGAGCTGCGGCAGCAGGGTGATGCCCACGCCGGCGGCTACCATCTGGCGCAGCGTCTCCAGGCTGGTCGCGCGGAATCCCGATTTTTCGTCGGCCCCGGACAGGCGGCACACATCCAGCGCCTGGTCGCGCAGGCAGTGGCCGTCCTCCAGCAGCAGCAGACTTTCTTCGCGCAGGTCGTCAAGCACGATGGAGCGGTGTTCCGCGAGCCGATGTCCGTGCGGCACGGCAAGCAGGAAAGGCTCCTCGAACAGGAAGCGGGTTGCGAGCTGGTCGTCGCGCACCGGCAGGGCGAGGATGGCCGCGTCCAGGCGTCCTTCGCGCAGCTGGCGCAGGAGGACCTCGGTCTTTTCCTCCACCAGCAGCAGCTCCAGCCGCGGGAACCGCTCGCGCACCCGCGGGACGACGTGCGGCAACAGGTAGGGACCAAGGGTCGGGAAGATACCGAGGCGGACCGTGCCGGCATCCGGATCCTGGGAACGCTGCGCGATCTGGTGCAGTTCGTCCACGTCGGCCAGGATGCGCCGCGCGCGCTCGGCAATCTCGCGCCCGACCGGCGTCAGCATCACCCGGCGCGGCGCGCGTTCCACCAGGCTGACGCCCAGCTCGTCCTCGAGCTTGCGGATCTGGGTGGAGAGCGTGGGCTGGCTGACGAAGCTCGCCTCCGCGGCGCGGCCGAAATGGCGGTGTTCGGCCAGGGCAACGAGGTAGCGCAGGTCGCGGAGGTTCATGCGGGAGGTCCGTGGGATGCCGGCAATCTACCATCGCGGCCGAGCGCGGTTCGCGCGCTGCGGCATCAGCGTCTCACTGCAGGATCCGCCGCGCCTGCAGGTAGTTCTCGCGCCAGTACGGCCCGTCGAGTGCGTCCATGCGCACCGTGCCGCCGCTGCTTGGCGCATGCACGAAGCGTCCTTCGCCCACGTAGATGCCCACGTGGCTGGCGCGTCGCTTGCCGAAAAAGACGAGGTCGCCCGGGCGAAGCCGCTTGCGATCCACCCGCGACGCCGCGTGTTCGGACAGGCCCTGCGTCGTGCGCGGCAGGCCCAGCCCCGCCGCTTCCCGGTACACATAGCCGACCAGGCCGCTGCAGTCGAAGCCGCCTTCGGGCGTGTTGCCGCCGTGGCGGTAGGGCGTGCCGACCAGGCCGATGGCGCGGAAAAGCACGTCGTTGGCGACGGTCTGGTTCGCCGTGGTCGGACCTGAGCGCGTCGCGCCGCCGCCGCCGCAGCCGCCCAAGGCCAGGGTCAGGGTCAGGAACACCGGCAGGATTGCAAGGGCAGGGCGGGAGCGTGCGCGGGCCATGGCGATACCGTGGGCAGTGCGGCCGAACTTGTCAATTGGCGCCGACGGCGCGACTCCGCGTGCCTTGGTGCCTGCGAGCCGCTATGCTGCGCGGCCCAATTTCCTGTTTCCGTCCCATGAACATCGAGAAGAACAAGGTCGTCACCTTCCACTACACCGTCTTCGACATGGACGGCAGCCAGGTGGAATCTTCGCAGGGACGCGATCCGCTGGTGATCCTGTTCGGCGCCGGCAACATCATCCCCGGCCTGGAGCGCGCGCTGGAAGGCAAGGCCGCCGGTGATCGCGTGGATGTCACCGTGGCTCCGTCCGACGCCTACGGGGAGCGTGACGAAGGCATGATCCAGCGCGTGCCCAAGAAGCGCTTTGGCGAGGCGAAGCTCGTCCCCGGCCAGGCCCTGATGGTGCAGACCGAGCAGGGGCCGCGCGTGCTGACCGTGCTCAAGGTCGGCCTGTCCGTGGTGGACGTGGACCTCAACCACCCGATGGCGGGCAAGACCCTGCGCTTCGAGGCGGAAATCAGCGGCGTGCGCGATGCCAATGAGGAAGAAATCGCCCACGGCCACGCCCACGGTCCGGACGGCCACGCCCACTGATCCCGTCGCGCCCGGGGAATGACGCCTGGCACGGTACGCCAGGCGTCACGCTGCGCTAGGCTTTACGGGCCAACACTGCCCGGAGCCACCATGCAAGCGACGTTGCGCGTTCTCCCCGTCCTGCTCCTCGCGCTGGCCGCCGCCGCAGCGCAGGCCCAGTACCAGCAGCCGCCCGAACCGCTGCTGGGCGTGATGCGCGCGCCGCTGCCGCCGGTGCCGCAGCTCGATCCCACCGGCACCACCCTGATGATCGTGCAGCAGGGGCAGTACCCCTCGATCGCGCGCGTGGCCGAGCCGTATCTCAAGCTGGCCGGCGTGCGCGTGGAGCCGCGCATCCACGCCCGCCACGACATGGTCAGCGGCTACGGCATCCGTACCTGCCTGGAAGGGTTTTCCCTGGTGAACGTGGCCACGGGCCGGGAAACCCCGGTGGCCCTGCCGCCCAACGCCTGCCCTGACTGGCCGCTCTGGTCGCCCGACGGGCGGCGTTTCGCCTTCGCCAACACCACGGATGCGGGCGTCGAACTCTGGCTGGGCAAGGTCGAGGACGGCTCCACCCGGCGCGTGGACGGCGTGCGCATCAACCCGATCCTGGAAAGCGCGCTGCAGTGGCTGGGCGCGCGCGATGCGCTGCTGGTGAAGACCGTGCCCGAAAACGCCGGGCCGGCACCGCAGAAGGCCGCCGTGCCGCCCGGCCCCGAGATCAAGGACGCGACCGAGGGCGGCGGCGAAAGCAGCACCTACGAGGCCCGCGATACCCTTTCGAGCCCCGAGGACGAAACTCTGTTCGACTACTACGCCAGCGCGCAGCTGGCCGTGGTCGATGCGCGCAGCGGTGCGGTGCGGCGTGTGGGCGAACCGGCCGTGCTGGGCGAGGTGCGCGCGGCACCGGACGGTCGGCACGTACTGGTCGACGTGCTCACGCGGCCTTATTCCTACGTCGTGACCTGGCAGCGCTTCGCGCACGAGGTGACCGTGCTGGACCTGGATGCCGGTACCAGCCGCACTCTCGCCACGCTGCCCGCCGCCGAAAGCGTACCGGTGCGCGGCGTGCCGACCGGACCGCGCGGTTTCGAATGGCGCGCCAATGCGCCCGCCACCCTGGTGTATGCCGAGGCGCTCGACGGCGGCGACTGGAAAAACACCGTGCCCGAGCGCGATCGGGTGCTGATGTGGGCCGCGCCCTTCACCGGCAAACCGGTGGAAATCGCCCGCACCGCGCAGCGCTACGCCGGCCAGTACTGGTTCGAGCGCGGCTCGAAGGCCCTTCTCGTCCAGTACGACGCCAACCGGCGCTGGTTAACGATTTCGCTGATGGACGTCGACAAACCGCGCAGCGCCGCCCGCGTGCTCTGGGATCTCTCGATGGACGAACGCTACGCCCATCCGGGCAATCCGCAGAGCCGCACCCTGGCCAACGGAGCCAGCGTGCTGCGAGAGCAGGACGGGGCGATTTTCCTGGCCGGATCGGGGGCCTCGCCGCAGGGCGATCGCCCCTTTCTGGACCGCTATGACCTCGGCAGCGGCAAGACCGAGCGGCTGTTCCGCAGCGCGCCGGATGCCTACGAGCGCCTGCTCGGGTTCGCCCCGGAACCGGGTGACCTGCTGACCTGGCACGAGTCACCGATCGATCCGCCCAACGCGTTCCGCCGCAGGCTCGGTGCCGCGCTGGCCGATGCCGCCGCCGGCGAAGCCGCGTTCGCGTCTTCGGCCGAAGCCATCACGCACTTCCCCGATCCGACCCCGGAAGTGCGCAAGATCAAGAAGCGCCTGGTCACCTACACCCGCAAGGACGGCGTGCCGCTTTCCTTCACCCTCTACACCCCGCCCGGCTACGTCGAGGGTACGCGCGTACCGGCCATCCTCTACGCCTATCCGATGGATTTCGCCGATCCCTCGCAGGCCGGACAGGTGCGCGGTTCCGAACAGACCTTCACCCGCCTGTCGAGCTATCGCCTGCTGCTGCTGGCCGGCTACGCCATCGTCGACAGCGCCGCCTTCCCGATCGTCGGCGATCCGAAGAACGCCTACGACACCTATCTCGAACAGCTCGTCGCCAATGCCGAGGCCGCCGTTGCCAAGGCCGTGGAGCTGGGCGTGGCCGATCCCGAGCGCATCGGCGTGACCGGCCACAGCCACGGCGCGCTGATGGCGGCGAACCTTCTGGCGCACACCGACATTTTCCGCGCCGGCGTGGCCTCGAGCGGCGGCTACAACAAGACCCTGACCCCGTTCGGTTTCCAGAACGAGCGGCGTTCGTTCTGGGCTGCGCCCAAGGCCTACGACGAGGCCTCGAGCTTCTTCCACGCCGACAAGATCAACGAGCCGATCCTGATCGTGCACGGCATCGATGACGCCAACCCCGGCACCGAACCAACCCAGTCGCCGCGCCTGTTCCAGGCCGTGCGCGGTCTGGGCGGCACCGCGCGCCTGGTGATGCTGCCGTTCGAGCCGCACTGGTACGCCGCGCGCGAATCCAACGAGCACTTCGTGGCGGAAATGCTCATCTGGTTCGATCGTTACGTGAAGAACGCCGCGCCGAGGTAGGTCATGGATACACCTCCCCTCTGACGTTGCGGGGACGTGCCGTAGGTCGGGGATGCGTCCCCGACGGGATGTTCGATGCCACGCCGCGTCGGCCGCGTAGGGCCGGCCCAGGACTTGATCCGGGAGACCTACGGCGTTCTGTCCGCTCTGCGCGTGAACGGCACGCTGTCCGGGCTGACCGCGCCGCCGGAGATGATGAAGCTCATCGCCTGGTCCACGGTCCAGTCCGTGGGGGTGAGGTTTTCCACCGGCACCACTTCGAGATAGCCCGAGGTCGGGTTGGGCGTGGTCGGTACGTAGACGGCCGCCAGTTCGCGTTCGCTGCCTTCCTCGCGCAGCATCCGCGTGACGAAGCCCACGGCCTTCATGTCGCGATGCGGGAAGTCGATCAGCACCACGCGCTGCGCGCCCTCGGGCTGGGTCTGGAGGATGTCGATCAGCTTGCGCACCGCGCCGTAGATGAGGTTTGCCAGCGGAATGCGGTGGACGACGGCCTCGAACCAGCGCAGCAGGCGCTGGCCCAGCACGCGGTGCGCCATCACTCCGACCGCGATGATGGCGGCGAGGGTGGCGACCAGCGCCAGCGCGGTCTGTACCCAGGGCGCGGCCATCCATCCCAGCGTCAGCGGATACTGCGCCGCCAGACGCGCCAGCAGCGGTGTGATCCAGGGCCGGCTCACGTCGGACAGCAGCACGAACACGAAGCGGAACACGATCACCGTCAGCCACAGCGGCAGCAGGGTGATGACGCCGGAGAGGAAATAGCGCTGCAGCGAGGGGCGGTGGGCGGACATGGCGCGAGTTTACGCGACCGGCGAAATTCGGTGCAGCCGGTTCCGTTTGCGCCGTCGATGTGCTATCACTGTCGCCGTGAACGCCCCCGCCCGCCGCTATTGGTACTTTTTTTACCGCTCGCCCCAAGGGCTGGCACCGCGTGGCGTTCGCATGATCTGAAGCATCGCGCAAACGAATCCCCCGAAGCCGCCAGTCCCCTGGCGGCTTTTTTGTTGCCGCCGGCCTGGCACCCAACCAGGAGCATCCCGATGAACCAGCCCACCGACGATCTTCGCATCCGCGAAATCCGCGCCCTTCCCACACCCGCGGAACTGATGGCCGAAGTGCCTTGCGATGCGGTGTCCTCGCGCACCGTGCGCCAGTCGCGCCGCGTCCTGCACGACATCCTGCACGGTGTCGATGATCGCCTTGCGGTGGTGATCGGGCCGTGCTCGATCCACGATCCTGCGGCGGCGCTGGAGTACGCGCAGCGCCTCGCGCGCGAGCGCGAGCGTTTCACCGGAACGCTGGAGATCGTGATGCGGGTCTATTTCGAGAAGCCGCGCACCACGGTGGGCTGGAAGGGCCTGATCAACGACCCGCACATCGACGGCAGCTGTCGCATCGACGAAGGGTTGGTGATCGCGCGCCGGCTGCTGCGCGACATCAGCGCGCTCGGCCTGCCGGCCGGCACCGAGTTCCTCGACATGACCACGCCGCAGTTCATCGCCGATCTGGTGGCCTGGGGCGCGATCGGCGCGCGCACCACCGAAAGCCAGGTGCACCGCGAAATGGTGTCCGGCCTGTCGTGCCCGGTCGGCTTCAAGAACGGCACAGACGGCAACGTGCGCATCGCGCTGGACGCGGTGCAGGCGGCGGCGCACCCGCACCATTTCCTGGCCGTCACCAAGGACGGGCGCAGCGCCATCGCCGCCACGATGGGCAACGCCGACTGTCACGTGATCCTGCGCGGCGGCAAAGCCCCCAATTTCGATGCGGCCAGCGTGGCCGAGGCCGCCTCGGCGCTGGAAAAGGCCGGACTGTCGCCGCGCCTGATGATCGATGCCAGCCATGCCAACAGCAGCAAGAAGCCCGAGAACCAGCCGCGCGTGATCGACGATATCGCCGGCCAGGTGGAAGCGGGCGCGCGCCGCATCATGGGCGTGATGGTGGAAAGCCACCTGGTCGCCGGACGTCAGGACGTGATCCCCGGGCGCGCGCTCGCCTACGGCCAGAGCATCACCGACGGCTGCATCGGCTGGGAGGAGTCGGTGGCCGTGCTCGAACGCCTCGACGCCGCGGTGCGGGCGCGGCGGCGCAGCGCGGCGGAAGAGGCGGCGGCCTGAATCAGTCCCAGCGTGCGCCGATCCCGAGGCTCAGCCAGCGGCCCGGGATCGGCGCGAAGCCGGTCTCGATGATCTCGCGGTCCAGGAGGTTCTGGATCGCGAGGTGGGCGCGCAGGGTCTTGCCCTGCCAGCCGAGTCGCGCGTTGGCCAGCGTGGCGGCAGCTTCATCGGCGTAGCGCGGGTGGCGCAGGTCGAGGTCCAGGCCGAAGCCCGCGCCCAGGTCCAGGCGCGCGTCGGCCCGCCAAGTGTGGCGGGCCACGCGCGGGGCGTACTTCACTTCGTAATCGGCGTCATCGACGCGCACCTGAAGGTACTCGTAGCCCAGGCCCGCGCGCGCCAGCCAGCGGATCGATGCGGGGTTCCAGCGCCAGCCGGCCTCCAGGCCGCGCCCGCGGTGGCCGTCGAGGTTGTTCGCGACCCAGGTCACGGTGCCGGGCGTGCGGGTCCAGTCGATCAGGTCGTGGGTGCGGCGCTGATGCAGCGCCAAGGTAAGGGTTTGCGCGCCTAGACGCCCTTCGATGCCAAGCTCCGAGTGATCGGAAACCTCCGGTGCCAGCACCGCGCTGCCGCGGTTGGCGGCGGTGGCCAGATACAGTTCGGTGTAGGACGGCGCGCGGGTGGAGCGCGCCGCGGCGGCGAAGCCGCGCCAGTCCGGGCCAAAGGCATGGGAAAGCGCCAGCGCCGGCAGCCAGCGGGCGCGGTGACCTTCGTGATCGGCGCGGCTGAGGCTCGCCTCGGCGCGGGTGTCGGGGCCGAGCTGCTGCTGGCGCAGCAGCCAGATCGCGGAGACGTCGCGCTCGTGATCGCGCAGCGCATTGGAGGCAAGGCGTTCGTGGCGCAGCTGCGCGCCCATCGCGGTCGAGCCGCTGGCGTCCTCGCGCTGGGCGTCGGCCTGCAGGCCGGCGACGCGGGTGAGGTGCTCGTTGATGTAATCGCGCCCGCCGATCCGGGTCAGGAACTCGTCTTCGTGGCGATCGAAATGGGCGCGTGCGCGCAGTCGCCATGCCCCGCTGCGGCCTTCGGCACCGAGCCAGGCGAGGTGCCCTTCGGTGCGTTCGCGCGCATCCGGGTATTCGGCGCTGTAGAAACCCCAGGCGCCGAAGTCCTTTTCCAGCGCCCCCGCGCCCCAGAAGATCCGCGCCGCATCGCCGCTTCGGCCGCCGGTATAGAGCGCCTGGCGCAGCCGCGCGTCGCTGGGACCGGACTGCGGGTCGCCGTCGGTATCGAGCGCGCTCACCGACAGCCCGTGATGACCCGTCCGCCCGGCGTGGGCGATGCGCGCGTCGAGCTGGCGCGTGGCGTGCGAGCCTGCGGCAAGGTCGAGGCTGCCTTCCAGGCCGGTCGGCCGGCGCGTGATCAGGTTGACGATCCCGCCGGTGGCGCTGCCGCCGTACTGGATTGCGCCCGGGCCGGTGACGATCTCGATGCGCTCGATGTGCGACAGGGGCACGGCAAGGTCGAGGTTGTGGTGGCCGGTCTGCGGGTTCTGGATCGGCACGCCGTCCACCAGCACCAGGGTCTGCTCGAAGCTGCTGCCGCGGATGCCCAGATCGGCCTGCACGCCCGGTGCGCCGCGGCGCTGGATGCTCAGCCCGGGCTGCTGCGCGAGCAGGTCCGCCAGCGTCGCGGCCGGGCTGCGCTCGATGTCGGTGCGCTCGATCACCTGCACCGATTGCATCGCCTCGGAGGGGCGCGTTTCGACCGGGCTGGCGGTGACCAGCAGAGCATCGAGGCGGGTGGCCTGGCCCGAAGAGGACGCAGGTTCGGCGAGGGTGGCGGCGGGCACGAGGGCGAGCGCCGCGAGGACGAGTTTTTTCATCGGAGGCGGGATGATTCGGGAAAGACGGGACGGGCGCGCGATGCGCGGCTTCACTCGCCGCGCGGGTTGGGCGGATGCGAGGAACTTTCCATGCGCGCGCCGACGTGGCGCAGGCCGCGCTTTCCGGCCAGTCCGACCTGACGCTGACGCTCGCTCAGCCGTGCGCGGCGGTCGTCGTCCAGCCGCTCGCGGCAGTGTGGGCAGCTGACGCCTTCCTCGTACTGCGGCGAGCTGCGGTCTTCGGGCGAGAGCGGATACCGGCAGCTGCGGCACAGCGTGTGCGGCCCCTGTACGAGGCCGTGGCCGACCGAGACGCGCTCGTCGAACACGAAGCATTCGCCGCGCCAGCGGCTTTCCTCGGCCGGCACGGCTTCCAGGTACTTCAGGATGCCGCCCTTGAGGTGATAGACCTCATCGAACCCGCGCGAGCGCAGCAGCGCGGTGGACTTCTCGCAGCGGATGCCGCCGGTGCAGTACATCGCCACCCTGCGCCCGCGCAGCTCGGGACGGGCATCGAGCCAGGCCGGCAGCTCGCGGAAGCTCGCGGTGCCCGGATCGAGCGCGCCTTCGAAGCGGCCGATGGCGACTTCGTAATCGTTGCGGGTGTCGATCAGCACCAGCTCGGGATCGGCAATGAGCGCGTTCCAGTCGGACGGTTCGACGTAGGTTCCGGCGCTGGACGCCGGGTCCAGGCCCGCCACGCCGAGCGTGACGATCTCGCGCTTGAGCCGCACCTTCATGCGGTGGAAGGGCGCGCGCTCGGCCGGTGATTCCTTGTGCTCGAGCGCCGCCAGGCGCGGATCGGCGCGCAGCCAGGCGAGCACCGCGCGCACGTCGCCCGGCGCGCCGGCGATGGTGCCGTTGACGCCCTCGGCAGCCAGCAGGATCGTGCCCGAGACATCGTGCGCAGCGCAGAGCGCCTCCAGCGGCGGCTTCTTTTCGGCGAAGTCGGGCAGGGTGGCAAAGTGGTAGAACGCGGCGGCGATCCGGGACGTTTTGTTCATTGCAACATTCTAGCCCGCGTCCGGCGCAGCCCTGCAGTCTTGCATCGGGCCGCGCGATGCGGCAGGGCGTCTCAGCCGGCCGCCGGATCACGCAGGCGCGATCCGTAGCGGCGCTTGCGCTCGGCGGTGTAATCCCACCACGGCCGCGCCGCGCCGCCCGCGGCGAAATCGGTGAGCGACATGAACACGTCGAGCACGCAGGGATCCTGCCGCGCGCCGGTGCGCTCGCACAGCGTGCGGTAGAGCACGAAGGGATCGGCTTCGGCCAGATCCGCAGGCCGGGTGATGCCCAGGAGGCGCAGATCGGCCGCGGTGGCCGGGCCGACGTTGGGCAGATCGGTGAGGCGACGGACGGCCTCGCGCCGCACCTTGCTTGGATTCATCGCCTGGCTCCCGCAGTGCGCAAGGCCCGAGTATAGGCGCGCCGTCGGCGCGCGGCGCGCGGCGGCGTTGACGCCTGCATGCCGCCGCCGGATGCTGGCCGCCATCCTGATGACGGACCCACGCCATGATCCACGTGTACCCGCTGACATTCGCCGCCGAGCCGGCGTCGGTCTGGATCGACCTGCGCCAGCCCGACACGGCCGAGCTCGCGGACGCGCAGCGGCGCGCCGGCTTCGAGATACCCGATCGCGCGCGCATCAGCGAGATCGAGTTCACCAGCCGCGTGCGCCACGTCGGCGATACGCTCTTTCTCAACCTGCCGCGCTTCGAGGAAGGCAGGGGTCGCGCCGCGCCACTGGGTTTCGCGCTTTCGCCCACCGCGCTGGTGACCCGGCGCGAGCAGGAGATCACGGCGCTGGACGACATCGCGCGCGATCTGGCCAAGCGCCCAAGCGCCGGCTCGGTGGATCTGTTCCTGCGCGTGCTCGAGTACATCGTTGACCGGCTCGCCGATCGGCTCGAAGCGATGGAGGCGGAGGTCAGCGAGGCGACCCGTGCCAGCTTCGAGGGCAGCCGGCGGGATCGCGACCTCAAGCAGAACCTGATGCACACCGGCGATCTCGGCCGCCGCCTGAGCCGCCTGCACAACACCCTGCTGGGCCTGCTGCGCATCGTGACCTGGCTGCAGGAATCGCCACCGGCGTGGTTCGGGCCGGATGCACCGCGCCGCATCACCCTCATCCACAAGGATCTGGGCTCACTCAACGAATTCGACCAGCAGCTCGGCGATCGTCTGGATTTCCTGCTCAACGGCGTGCTGGGGTTGATCAGCACCAACCAGAACGAGGTGATGAAGGTGATGGCCGTCGCCTCGGTGGTGGGCGTCCCGCCGACCGTGCTGGTCGGCGTGTGGGGCATGAACTTCGCCTTCATGCCCGAGCTGGCCTGGCGGCCCGGCTACTACGTGGCGCTTGCCGTGATCGGCCTGAGCATTGCGCTGCCGCTATGGTGGTTCCGGCGGCGCGGGTGGATCTGACGGCGGCCGCGTGGCGGGCCGGAACTCCGGCTTGAGGCGGACGTAGAGCTGCTTTCGCACCCGCGCCACGAGGGTGCCGTCGGCGGTGGTCACGTTCACGTCGAACCAGCGCAGGTGTTTTTCACCGTTGGCCGCGACGGCGTGCAGCTCGTCGACGACCGCCTGTTCCAGGTCGAACTGCGCGAACACGTTTTCGCGCCCCGGCGTGACGAAGTGGATCGAGCCGGCCTGGTCCCAGACGTGGTAGCGCGGCCCCAGGCTCTGCATCACCAGTATCATCCAGAACGGATCGGTCATCGAGAACAGGCTGCCGCCGAACTGGGCGCGCACATAGTTGCGGTTGTACCAGGTGAGCCTGAGTTCCACCCGTGCGTGCCGCCAGTCGTCCGACAGCGCGCGCACGCGGATGCCGGAGAAGAGGAACGGCGGCCACAGGTTTAACAGGCGGCGCAGCAGGCGCGGCGACATGGACGGGCGTCCCGGCTCAGAACAGCATCGCGGCCATGTTGCGGCGGTACTGGCTCACCAGCGCGGGATCGGGGATCACGTTGAAGGCCTCGATCAGGGCGCGACGCGGCAGGCTGTCCTGGAAGTCGCGGTTCTGGCGCAGCATCTCGAGGAACTGGTCGAGCGCCGCGGCGAACTCGCCGTCGGCCAGCAGCCGCAGGCCGAGCAGGTGGCGCGCGGCGAGGTCGTCCGGTGCGGCCGCCACGCGCGCGGCCAGCGCGGCGCGATCCGGCGCATCCTTCAGCCAGGCTGCGTTGGCGATCAGCACGTTGGCGTTGCGCGCGCGCTCGTCGGCACCAAGGTTGGCGGGCAGGGCGTCGATCAGCACCCTGGCCTGCGCGGTTTCCCCGACGCGGGCCAGCGCCAGCGCCAGATCCAGTTTGAGCGCATCGTCGTCCGGCGCGGCTTCCACCGCAGCACGCAGGCGCGCGACCTCTTCCTCGGGCGTGGGCGGCACCACCTCCGCAGGCTCCGCCGGCTGCGCCGGTTCGATGCCGTGCTGGGCGAGGAACTGGCGCAGCTGGCCCTCCGGCACCGCGCCGGGGAAACCGTCCACGAGCTGGCCGTCCTTGACCAGGATCACCGTGGGCACCGAGCGGATCGAAAAATAGCCGGCCAGCTCCTTCTGCGCGTCGACGTCCACCTTGGCCAGTCGAAACGCGCCGTGGTAGTCGCCAGCGAGCTTTTCCAGGATCGGCCCCAGCTGCTTGCACGGCCCGCACCAGGTGGCCCAGAAATCGAGCAGGACGGGCGTGGTCAGGGAGTGTTCGAGCACCTCCTTCTGGAAGGTTTCGGCGCTGACGTCGATGACGTGCGATGCGGCGGCGGGCGCGGCGGCGGTGTCGGAAAGGAGCATTGCGGTATCCGTAAGCTGTGTCGTGGTGGTGCGGGAAGATGGGCGATGCGGTGGATGGGCACCAGCGTCGGGCCCGGCGGGTTTCCAGCCTCGTCATGCCCGCGCGCGGGCATCCGGTGTCTTGAAACCTCGAGGCACGCGTCAAAGCCGCTGCGGCGACCGACGCGGCACCAAGGCGTAGATGGTGGCAACAGCCCGCATTGCAAGGCAAACTCGCGCGCCATCATGGACGCCACGCCGATGCCTTCGCCCCCGCACCACGTCCGCAGGCTGGCGCTGCATCTGGGCTGGATCGCCCCGCTGTGGTTTGCCGCCGCGGTGGCGCTCGCGGCGACGCTGTTGCCCGGTGCCGCCAGTGCGCCGCTCGGCCAGTTCGGCGCGATCGGTGCACCGGGTGGCGCCTGGTTCAACGCGCTGGCGCTGGTGGTTCCGGGGCTGATGCTGCTGGCGTTTTCCATCGCGCTCGAAGCCGTCGCCGCACCCGACGGCACGGGCCGCACGCTGCGCCTGGGCACCGGAATGCTGATGATTTCGGCGCTGGCGTTCGCGGCGCAGGGCGTCTTCCCGTTCGACCCGTCCGAACCCGACGGCCCGGCCTCGCAGCGCCATGCCGCGACGCTGGCGCTGTCCCTCATCGCACTCGTGGCGGCGTCGGCCTTTGTTTTCCTGGGCCTGCGCCGGATGCGGCACTGGCGAACGCTCGCCATCCTTGGCGCGCTGCTCGGCACGGTGCTGGCAATCTTCCTCACCTGGCCACCGCAGCAGCTTTTCCCCCCGCTCGAAGGTCGCCACGCCGCCGCGCAGCGGCTCGTACTCGCGACCTACTTCGGCTGGTTCGCACTGGCGGCCGGGCTGGCGTTGGGGAGGCGGCGCGAGAAGACTTGAATCCGGTAACGCGGGGCTGCGGTCTGCGCCGCTGGGGGCCTTCCATCGAGCAGGAAAGCGCGCCCGGCCGCACCCACCGGATTCACCTCGCCACTTTCGCCCGCAGCGGCGATCCTGTCGTCGGCGGGAGGCGCGGTGTCGCTCCGGGGCGTTTGCGTGCGCGGTCAGAGGTTGGTCTGCTCCGGCGGCACGCCCGCGGGCAGGCCGGGCGGTGGCGATCCGTGGCTGGCGTCGGCGGTGTCGCAACCGACGGCGTAGCAGGTCATCGAGATCGCGCCCAGGGCGTGGCCGCGCGCGAAGGCGGTGGCGCGGCCTTCGCCTGCCGCGGCGAGCCCGGCGGCGTAGAGCAGCGGGATGAAGTGGTCGGGCGTCGGCACCGCCAGGCCGTAGTCGGGATGCTCGGCCAGCTTCAGGATCGCGCCGGGGTCGGAGGCCATCTGCCCGATGGCGGCGTCGTCGAAGCGCTCGCCCCAGTCGAAGGCTGCCTCCGGCTTGTCCCACTGCACGCGCCTGAGGTTGTGCACCACGTTGCCGCTGCCGACGATCATCACGCCGCGTTCGCGCAGGGCGGCGAGCCTTTCGGCGAGCTGGAGGTGGTATTCGAGCGGCTTGAGCGCGTTGATCGAAAGCTGCACCACCGGCACGTCGGCCTCGGGATACAGGTGCGCGAGCACGCTCCAGGCACCGTGGTCCAGGCCCCACTGGTCGCGATCCAGCCCCACCCAGTCGGGCTTGGCAACGTCTGCCACCTCGGCGGCGAGGTCGGGTGCGCCCGGCGCGGGGTAGTCGAAATCGAACAGAGCCTGCGGAAAGCCGTAGAAGTCATGGATGGTGCGTGGCCAGGGCATCGCCGTCACCGCGGTCGCGCCGATGTACCAGTGCGCGGACACCATCAGCACCGCGCGCGGCCGCGGCAGGCGGCGGCCCAGCTCGCGCCAGGCCCGGGTGTAGCGGTTGGTTTCCAGGGTGTTCATCGGATTGCCGTGGCCGATGAACAGGACGGGGCTTGCGGCCATGGCCGGTTCCTCCTGCGGGTCTGCGGGCGCGCCGCGCGCATCCGGGCCGCGCGGCTGGCCGGACGCGGCGAGTATGGCGAGCGTGCTTCGGCCCGACAAGGCGCGCCGCGTGAGGACAGCGGCGCGTTCCTCAGACCAGCCCGGTGGCGTAGTACACGCCGATGATGACGAACACCGCCATGGTCTTGATGCAGGTGACCGCGAAGATGTCCTTGTAGCTCTGGCGGTGCGAGAGGCCGGTGACGGCCAGAAGCGTGATGACGGCACCGTTGTGGGGCAGGGTGTCCATGCCGCCGGAGGCCATCGAGGCGACGCGGTGCAGCACGTCCATCGGGATGCCGGCAGCGTTGGCGTTGGCGATGAAGGTGTCGGCCATGGCCGCCAACGCGATGCTCATGCCGCCCGAGGCCGAGCCGGTGATGCCGGCCAGCGCGGTGACGGTGACGGCCTCGTTGACCAGCGGATCGGGGATCGAGCCCAGCGCGTTGGCGACGACGAGGAAGCCGGGCAGGGCGGCGATCACCGCGCCGAAGCCGTATTCGGAAGCGGTGTTGCCGGCCGCGAGCAGGGCACCACCGACGGCGGATTTCGAGCCTTCGGCAAAGCTGCTCATGACGGGCCTGAAAGCGAAGATCAGCACGGTGCCGATGCCCACCAGCAGCGCGCCCAGCACCGCCCAGATCGCGGTGATGCGCGAGACTTCCTGCACCACCGGCGCGGGGCTGCCGATCACCGCCGGGATGAAAGAGTGGCTGTCCCCGTAGGCCTGCGGAATCCACCAGGTGAAAAGAATGTTCGCCACGCCCACCAGCACCAGCGGCAGCACCGCGATGACCGGATTGGGCAGCGCGCCGCCCCGGTAGGTGGCCGGTTCGTTCGAGAGGCTGGCGGCATCGCCATAGCCTTCGCCTTTCGCCGCCGCGGCGCGGCGACGCCATTCCAGATAGCTCATGCCCAGGATCAGGATGAAGACGCCGCCGATCGTGCCCAGCACCGGCGCAGCCCAGGTGTTGGTGCCGAAGAACGTGGTAGGGATGATGTTCTGGATCTGCGGGGTGCCGGGCAGCGCGTCCATGGTGAAGGTGAACGCACCCAGCGCGATGGTGCCGGGAATCAGGCGTTTGGGGATGTTGCCCTGGCGGAACAGCTCGGCCGCGAACGGATAGACCGCGAACACCACCACGAACAGCGACACCCCGCCGTAGGTCAGCAGCGCGCAGACCAGCACGATCGAGAGCATCGCGCGCTGGGGCCCGACGATGCGGATCGCGGCGGTGACGATGGATTTGGAAAAGCCCGACAGCTCGATGACCTTGCCGAACACCGCGCCGAGCACGAACACCGGAAAGTAGAGCTTCAAGAAGCCCACCATCTTGTCCATGAACAGGCCGGTGAACATCGGTGCCACCAGCGAGGGGTCGGTGAGCAGCACCGCGCCCAGCGCCGCGATGGGCGCGAACAGGATGACGCTGTAGCCGCGATAGGCCACGAACATCAGGAAGCACAGCGAGGCCAGAACGATCAGGAAGGCCATGGGCGGGTCCGCGTTTCAACTCGCGGCGCAGTGTGATGAGCCGGACCCGCGGCTCCCACTGTACCAAGGTACAAGTGCGCCGCCTGCGCGCGCTGGGCACCATGCCGTCACATGATCGGCGGCCGCCGTGGCCGTTTCCCATCACCGTCACGAGGAAAGACTCCAATGAATCGCACGCACCTGAGTGTTGCCATCGGCCTGCTGCTGGGCATGGCCGCATCCGCCCCCGCGCAGGCCCAGCAGTCCGGCGAGCGCCAGGCCGGCAGCGACGAGGCCCAGCGTCTGGACAACGTGGTGGTCACCGCGCGTCGCCGCGAGGAATCCATCTTCGACGTGCCGGTGGCGGTGAGCGCCTTCGGCGAGTCGGACCTGATCGAGAAGCAGGCCAGCGCCATCGATGGGCTGCAGGGCTCGGTGCCCAACCTCAACATCGTGCAGGGCCGCGGATCGGCCAACAGCGTCAACGTGTTCATCCGCGGCATCGGCCAGCCGGACGCGCTGCAGACCTTCGATCCGGGCGTGGGCATGTACGTGGACGACATCTACTACTCGCGCATCAACGGCGCGCTGATCTCGATGTTCGACGTGCAGCAGGTGGAAGTGCTGCGCGGCCCGCAGGGCACGCTGTACGGCAAGAACTCCACCGGTGGTGCGATCAAGATCACCACCAAGAACCCGTTCGACGACGAGGGCGGCTCGGTCGAAGGCACCATCGGCCAGTTCGGCCGCGCGGAAGGCCGGCTGTACGCGGGCGGCCAGCTCAGCGACACCCTCGCGGCCAGCGTCGCGGGTGCCTGGCTGACCAACGACGGCTTCATCAGCGATGCGGCCAGCGGCCGGCGCTACAACGACGATGACACCCGCGCGATCCGCGCCAAGCTGGCCTACAGGCCGAGCGATGCGTTCCGCGCCACGCTGACCATCGACCACACCAAGCAGGACGCCTCGCTGGCCATGGGTCGCCCGATGGCGCCGCTGCGCCAGACCGACCTTGCGCTGGGCGTGGTGCAGCTCAAGCCGGCGGCGTCCGGCGGCTTCGACTACTTCGCCCGCACCTCGTTCGGGCCCGACAAGGGCCAGGACATGAAGCACCAGGGCCTGACCCTGGGAATGGAGTGGGACCTGTCCGACCGCTGGCTGTTCAAGAGCATCACCGGCCACCGCCGCCTGGATACCAACTCCTACATCGACATCGACGCCTCCGAGTTCGAGCTGGGCGACGTGCTGGTGGCGCTGGACCAGAAGCAGACCAGCCAGGAGTTCCAGTGGCAGTTCGACAACGGCTCCAACCTGCAGTCCACCTTTGGCGTGTTCTACATGAAGGAGAACGTGCCCTCGCACCAGGAAGCCTACGCCGACGACCTGTTCGCCAATGCCGGAGTGCCGGTTGGCTTCCTGCGTACGATCGATGACGACCTGACCACCAAGAGCACCGCTGCCTTCGCGCACGTGAACTGGGAGTTCGCGCCGACCTGGAAGCTGGCTGCCGGCCTGCGCTACACCAGGGACGAGAAGGACTACGCTCGCAGCACCAGTACCTTCTGGGAGTCGGACTCCCTGTTCCTGGGATTCATCCCTTTCCCTGCACTCAACGAAACCGTCGCCTTTGAGGGCAAGCAGAGCTGGACCGCGCTGACGCCTTCGATCAGCCTGCAGAAGAACTTCACCGACCGCGTGATGGGCTACGTCTCGGCCAACCGCGGCTTCAAGTCGGGTGGATTCAACGGGCGCGCCAACAGTGCGCTCGAGGTCGCCAACGCCGTGTTCGATCCGGAGTTCGTGTGGACCTACGAAATGGGCGTGAAGGGCAGCTCCAGCGACGGCCGTTTCCGCGGTGGTGCGCTGGCCTTTATCTCCAATTACGAAGACTTCCAGGCGCGCGTTTCGGAGATCCACAACCCGAATTCCACCAGCCCGACGTTCTCTTTCCCGGTGCTCAACGCCGCCGAGCTGGATATCAAGGGCATCGAACTGGAAGGTGCCGCGATGCTGGGTGAGGCCACCACGCTTTCGGCACAGATCGGCTGGCTGGATGCCGACTACAAGAAGTTCGATGATCCGCGTCTGGACGCCAGCTACCCGGGCTTCGACCCGAACGTGAGCCACGACCACGTGCCGTTCTCGCCCGAAATGACCGCGCGCGTCGCGTTGAACCAGGGCTTCTCGCTGGGCAACGGCTCGATGCTGAGCGTGGGCGGCGACGCCTCCTATCGCGCCAAGACCTGGCTGTCGGTGGACAACCGCGACGTGCTCAGCCAGGACGCCTACACCCTCTTCGGCCTGTATTCGATCTGGGATTCGCCCGACTACACCTGGCAGGTGCGCGCCGGCGTGCGCAACCTGACCGACAAGGAGTACAAGGTCGAGGGTCAGGAGTTCGCCAGCGTCGGCAACATCCAGACCGCCTACTACGGCTGGCGCCGCAACTGGTACGTTTCGGTGCGCTACAACTTCTGATCGTTTCTCTCCATGATGTTGGAAATACTTGCGGGCCGCGCTGCGGCCCGCTTTTTTGGCGGAGGACGCAATGAATTTCTCGAAGGCATCGTCATCCGGCGCGCTGGCGCTGGCCGTGGCCCTTTCGCTGGGCGGTTGCGGCAGTCAGGCGGCGGAGTCATCGCTGCCGGCGTTGTCACTCGATCCGGCACGGGTATCGGTGGTGGGCCTGTCCTCCGGCGCGGCGATGGCACAGCAGGCGCATTTCGCGTTTTCCGATCGGCTGATCGGCGCCGGCCTGATCGCCGGGCCGCCTTATGGCTGCGCCGAAGGCGATCTGGGCACGGCGCTGGGTCGCTGCATGAAGGGCGAGCCGGATGCGCCCGACGCGGTGAAGCTGGCCGAGCGTGCGCGGGAACTGGCCGATGCCGGAAAGATCGCGCCGCTTTCGGGGCTGGATGGTGACCGGGTCTGGGTGCTGCACGGGGCGTCCGATGCCACCGTGAAGGAGCCGGTGACGCGCGCGTCCTACGCCATCTACGAGGCGCTGCAGCGTGAAGTGGCGCAGCCGCCGGTGGCCGGCATGAAGCTGGTCTGGGACGCCCAGCGCGATATCGGCCACGCCTGGCCGACCGTGGACAAGGGCGTGGCCTGCGCCACCACCGAGGCACCGTTCATCGCCGCCTGCGGCTTCGACGCCGCCCAGGCGATGCTGGAAACGCTCTATGGCACCGCGACCAAGGCGGTTGCGGATGCCGCCGGCGGCCAGGTGCTCGCCTTCAACCAGGATGCCTATCGTCCGGCAGGTGAAGACGCCTATCTGGCCGACGAGGGCTTCCTGTATGTGCCACCGCAGTGTGTGCAGGATACGCGCTGCGGCGCGGTGATCGCCTTCCACGGCTGCGAGCAGAACGCCGCCTCGCTCGACCGGCAGTTCGTCGACGACAACGGCCTCAACCGCTGGGCCGATGCCCATGATCTGGTGGTCGTTTATCCGCAGGCGCGGGCAAGTTTCATGCCGCTCAATCCCAAAGCCTGCTGGGACTGGTGGGGCTATTCGGGCGCGGGCTACGACACCCGCGACGGTCGCCAGCTCGCCTGGCTGGCCGGCCTGACCGCGGCGCTGGGGATCCCGCTCGACGCAAGGTAAAGGCGGCGGGTTGGCGCGACGCCCCCGGCGCGGTGGGCTATCGTTGGCGTCCGCCGCGACGGGTTCCCAACGGATGATGCCTTTCTCCGATCCCTCCAGCCGACGCCAGCTGGGCTGGCTGGCGCTGGCCTGCGCCTGGCTGGCGGCGCTGGCGCTGGCCGCGCACGGGCCGCCGATCGGCGATGAGCTGGTGCACTGGAGCCAGATCCTGCGCTTCCAGCAGGGCGACTTCCGGATTTACGAGGAGTACCTGACCAACATCCCGGGCTACCACTGGCTGGTGACGGTCGTGCTCTGGCCCTTCGGCACCCAGTCACTGGGCGCGGCGCGGCTGGTCACGGCGCTGTTCACGGCCGTAGCGGTGGTGCTCGTCCATCGCATCCGGCGGCAGCTGCATCCTGCCGATGCGCAGCGCACCGCGGCGCTGTTCCTGTTCCTGCCGGTGACGTTCGCTTACGGATTCCTCGTCTACACCGACATCCCCGCGCTGGCTTTCCTGCTGGCCGCACTGCTGGCCACCCTGCGCGAACGGCACGTGGTTTCCGCACTGCTGCTGGTCGCCTCGATGGCGATGCGGCAGAACAACGTGCTCTGGGTGGTGTTTCTGGCGGTGCTGGCCGCCTGGCCGTTGCTGTGTGAAGCCGTGGTGATGCTGCGCCGCGGGCGGTTGCCGCCGCGCGCGTGGTGGGCGGCCCTGCTGGCGCGGATCTGGCCCTATCTCGCGGCCTTCGGCGGCTTTTGCGCGTACTGGGCGAGCAACGGGTCGATCGCCTATTCCACCGCCCAAAGCGCATATTCGCACCCGGATTTCCGGCCGGACGTCGGCAACCCGATTTTCCTGCTCGTGGCGGCGGCCTTGCTCCTGCCGTTCCAGGTCATCGCCGGCTGGCGGCGCGCCTTCGGGATCGGCGCGGCGCGGGGCTGGGGCCGCGCGGTGGCGCTGGCGATCGCCGTGTTGCTGGCCTATGCCGTCTTCTTCCGCGTGCAGCATCCCTCCAACCTCTTCACCGGCAACGTGCGCAACCAGCTGTTGCTGGCGGTCGCCGAGGGCGGCTGGCTGGGCTGGGGGTTCGGCCTGTTGGCGGCGCTGGCCGCCGGCGGGCTGCTGTTTTCTCCCCCGGTGATGCGCCGCGCCGGCCTGTGGCTGCCGTTCTCGATCCTTTTCGTCGGTGCGTCCTGGATGATAGAAACCCGCTACATCCTCGTGCCGCTGACGCTGTTGCTGCTCTTCCGCCGGCCGCAGGCCGACTGGCAGGAGCGGGTGACGCTGGCGGCATGGATAGTGCTGTCGTTGGGCCTGGTGGCCTGGGTGTTCGATCGGCAGATGCTGCCGTAGGGCGTATCCGCGTGCGCGAGGAGGGGCCGGCAGCGCTCGATCGTTTCGACGAGGGGGCGTGCGCCGGGCATGGGCGCTGGACAAGAAGCGTGCGTCGTTGCACAGTTTCCCTCACACTGCAACGGAACCGGGTGACCGCCGCCACGCCTGCGGGGGAGCCGTCAGGCAGCGGCAGGTCGCAGGGACGGGAGGAGCGGTCATGCGCATCGCGGCAGGGAAACGTTTCGCGGCAGCCGGAGGAGTCCTCGCGGGATTGCTCCTTGTCGGCATTGCCACGGCAGGCAGTGCGCCCCAGAGCTGGGACAGGCTCGCGGACGCATCCAGCGATCCGCTCAAGGCCATGGCCACGGTCGATTGCCTGCTGCCCGGGCAGGTGCGTCGCTCCGGCAGGATCAACTACATCGGCCCCGCGCTTCCGGTCAAGACGACGGCGGAACTGTGCGAGAAGCGCGGCGGCGAGTACGTGGCCTACGACCGCGCTTCGCTGCAAAGCACGCTGCGCGTCTGGCAGGAAAAGGCCGATGGCGGCGATGCCGAGGCCCAGCTTTTCGTAGGCCAGGCGTGGGAGCGCGGCTTCGATCGTGCGCCCGATCTGGCCAAGGCCGCCCAGTGGTATGCGAAGGCGGCGAAGAACGGGTCGCGCGAGGCCAAACTGGCGCTGGCCGCGATGATGGAAACGGGGAACGGCGTTCCCGCCGATCCGCAGGGCGCGTTGCGCCTCTACCGCGAGGCCATGGGCCTGAGTGAGGAACTGGTGCGCGCCAGTGACGCCGAGGCGCGCGTCAGCCAGGCGCGGTTCGAGGCCGAGGCGCAGCAGGCCGAGGCCGAAGCGCGCATCGCGCGGCTGCAGTCGGAGATGGCGGCACTCGCGGCGGCGCGGGCGCAGGACACCCGGGCGCGCGAGCGCAAGGAGGCCGAGCTGGCGCAGGCGCAGGCCGCGCGTGAGCAGGCCGGCGTGCGCCTTGACGCGCTGCCGCCATCGCCCACCCGAAGCTTCTCCAGGCGCGCGGCCGGCACCGCCGGCGCGGCCCCTTCGCTGAGCGTGGATGGCACCCGGTTTGGCCGCTACTACGCGCTCGTGATCGGGGTGCAGGACTACGACACCATCGCGCCGCTGAAGACGCCGCTGGCCGATGCCGAGGCCGTGGCCGGGGTGCTCGAACGCCGCTACGGCTTCCGGACCACGCTGCTGCGCAATCCCGATTACCACACCCTCGCCGGCGAACTGGTGAAGGTGCTGGCCAACCGCGAGGCGGACGACAACGTGCTGGTCTATTTCGCCGGCCATGGCGAACTGGACGGCAGGGAGGGCTTCTGGCTGCCGCGCGACGCGAGCCATGATCGCGCCTCGGGCCTGCCCAACAGCCTGCTGGTGTCGGCCATGGCGCAGTTTGGCGGGCGCACCCTGCTGGTGATCGCCGATTCGTGCTTTGGCGCGGCGCTCGCGGCACCGCGCGAGATCAGCGGGCCGCTGGAGTATTTCCCGCAGGATTCGGCCAGCTTCCTCGCCAACAAGGGGCGCTACGTGATTTCGGCCGGCGGCGAAACCCCGGTGGTGGACGACGGCGGGCAGGGCCACTCGGTGTTTTCGGCCGAACTGCTGCGGGTGCTGGAGCGCAATGACCGGGTGCTGACCCAGCGCGGTCTGGTGGAAGCGCTGCGCCCGGCGGTCGAAAGCAACTCCGCGCGGCTGGGCCACAAGCAGGTGCCGCAGGTGGCACCGATGCGCGACGGGCGCGGCTACGAGGGCGGGAAGTTCTATCTGGTGCCGGTGGGCGATGAATCGTCGCGCGCATCGCTCGGCATGCGCGGTGAGGGTGCCGGCACGCTGGGCGGCTGAACGCATCGCAGGCACCAGCGCCGCGAGGCGGGGCCGTGAACGCGCTGGTGCGGGTACGGCAGCAACGTGGGTGGCATCGACAGGGTTTGGAGGGGCGCAGCATGGGGACGATGGTGGATTCGGATCGACGAAGCGCCCGGCGCGGCGCGCGTTGGCTGCGGTATCTGGCGGCGGGGGCGTGCCTGTTCCTGGGCCAAGCGCTCGCCCAGGTTCCACCCCAGAGCGTCCTTTTGACTGCGGTGCCCACCAGCGCGCATGTCGGTGAAGCCGTCGTCCTGACGGCGCAGAACAACCACGTTCCCTATTACACGGGCCTGGAGATGTGGTTCTTCGAGGACGGCGCTGCCGTTCCGTCCTGCAGCCCGGTCGTGCTCAACCCGACAGGCAACTCGGCCACCTGCACGGTGACCTCGACCACCTACGGGACGCGCCAGTACAGCGCTTCGCTGGGATCGCCGACCGGTGGCCCGGCCATGGCCGTCAGCAACGTCGTGCCCGTGGCGTTCGACAAGTGGGTCGCGGACGTGATCCTGGGCATGGACGTTCCCGATCCGGCGCTGGGCCAGATGGTGACGTTCACCGCGCAAGTTTCCGGCCAGCTTCCCACGGGAGACGTGTCGTTCCACGACGCCTTCGGTGCCAATCCCGCAGCGCCCCTGTGCACCTCCACGCTCTTGCCGGGCATCAGCAGTCCGCCTTCAGCCACATGCGCCACGGTGATCATCCGCAGCGGCCCGCATCGGATCAGCGCGCATTACCTCGGGGATGCCAACCACTGGGACGGCTGGTCGGGCGATCTGGACTTCATCGTCGGCTCCCTGCAGACGCAAAGCGTCACGACGGTGGACGTTGCGCCGCCGGTTCCGGTGGCGGGCGAGCCGGCCGTGCTGAGCGCGACCGTGAGCGGCCAGGCTCCGACGGGCAGCGTGACGATCCTCGATGGAGCCGCGACGGTGTGCGTCGCGACGCTGGATGCGGTGCCTGCGGACAGCAAGTCGGTAGTCTGCGACTGGGTGTTCGGCGCGGCCGGACCGCATGCGATCTCGGCCAACTATGGCGGCGACGGTGACAATCTGCCCTCCGGCGCAAGCCTGACGGTCCAGGTGGATGCCGCGCCTGTCGTGCCGGTCAGCGTGCACCTGCTGTTGCTTCCCGCGGACGCGCAGGCCGGCCAGCACGCGGTGCTTCGGGCCGAGGTTACCGGCGAGGCCGACGGCGCCACCGTCACCTTTCTGGATGGCGGCGAGGACGTGCCGGGCTGCGCGCAGGTGTCGGTGTCCGCGCACGCCGGCGGGGCCGCGACGGCCGACTGTGCCTTGGTGTTGTCGTCCCGCGGCCAGCATGCCTTCAGTGCGATCTATCGTCGCGGCGGCCTGGTTCGGGAAGGCGCGGCGCAGCGGCTCGTGCCCGGCCGATCCACCGCCACCTCGCTTGCCCGGGTGGGCGGCGCGGCCTGGGCGGGCCAGCCGGTCGTGCTGCAGGCCACGGTCTCGGGGGAATCGGTGCGCGGCGGCAGCGTTCGCTTCCGCGACGGCGCGACCGCCATTCCGGGCTGCGATGGCGTCGCGCTGGCACCGCAGGCGGTGCGGCGAATGGTGGCCGACTGCGTGACGACCTTCCCGGCGGCCGGGCGGCATGCGCTGGTCGCCGAATATTCGGGCGACCGCTACTCGGCAACGTCGTCCGGCGCTCTGGCGCTGGTCGTGGATGCGACCGCGCCGGCATTGCTGCTGACCGTGCTCGATCTTCCGTTCGTGGACCAGCCCGTGCTCGTGCGCGCCACGCTCAACGGCCTGCCTCCCGGCGGAACCGTGGCGTTCGGCAAGGACGGCCAGGCCATCACCGGTTGCGAGGCGGTGATGCAGGCGGATCCGAGCGGTGCGCCGAGTTTCGCGGAGTGCTCCACCGCCTTCGCCGAGGCCGGCCCGCACACGCTTCAGGCCACCTATACCTTCGCCAGCGGGCGCGAAACGGCTGAAATCGGCATCGAGGTGGAAGCCAATCCGACGGCAACGCGCCTGCGGGTGGAACCCCCGCCGGGCGGCGCGCGGGAAGGCGAGCGGGTATGGCTGCATGCCGACGTGCTGCCGGCCACGGCCGCAGGCGGACGGGTCGCCTTTGGCGGCGATGCCACGGCCTTCGACGGCTGCCAGGCCAGCGTGCTGGCGGCCGGCAATGACGGCGTCGCGGTGGCGCGGTGCGAGGCCATTCTGGGTCAGTCCGGGGTCCGGAGCCTGCAGGCGTCCTTCCAGGCGGATCGCACGCACGCGGCGTCGGCCGACCGCCTGTCCATCACGGTCGCCCCCGCTTCCGCCATGCTGAGCCTGTCTTTGCCCGACGGCGCGGTGGTCGGCGAGCCGGCGCGGCTTGAGGCCAGGGCGTCGGGCGCGTCATCGGGTGGCCAGGTGGCATTTTCCGACGCTGGCCTCGCGATTCCCGGCTGTCAGGCGCTGCCGCTGGACGGCACGTCGGGAGCCGCCGTGGCGCAGTGCATCACGCGCTTCCCGCTCGCCGGACTGCGCCTGGTCGGCGCGGAACACGATGCAGGCAGCAGTCGCCCGCAGGCCGCGCTCACGATCGATGTCGCCAAAGCCGCCTCCTCGACCCGGCTGACGGCCGCGCCGGCGCCGAGCGGAACGGCGCTCATGCTGCAGGCCCGGGTGCTCGGGTATTTTCCCGCCGGCACCGTCGCGTTCCACAATGAAGGCGCGCCGATACCGGGCTGCGGGGCGGTGGCGCTGGAAACCGCCTCGCCGCAGGAGGCGAACGCCGCCTGCATCCTGACCGGCAGCGCGCCGCGCTGGGTGTCGGCCACCTATCCGGGCGACGGGAACAACGCGCCATCGGAAGCCATCCGCGCGGTTGCCGGCGTGGTCGCAGCGACGCTGGATCTGGTGCGGGTCGATCAGGGGCCGGCCTACGCGGACCGCGTCTTGAACCTGGAAGCGCGCGTCAGCGGCACCTCGCCGACCGGCAGCGTGAGTTTCTTCGACGGCCCGGGGGCGATCCCGGGCTGTGCGGCGGTGCCACTCGCCGCCGCCGGCTCCGGCGCGCTGGCCCGTTGCGATGCGCGCCTGGCCGGTGCGAGGGCCCATGCGCTGCGCGCGGAGTATCCGGGCGACCTCGTGCACACGCCGGCGGCAGGGACCCTCGCCCTCGCGGTGGAGAGGAACCCGACCGTGACGCAGCTGGAAGTCGTCGGCGCGCGCTTCACCGGCGCGAGCCTGCGGCTGCGGGCGACGGTGAGCGGCCATGCGCCCGGCGGGCATCTCGCCTTCCTGGCCGATGGCGTGGAGATTGCCGGCTGCGATGCCGTGGTGGTCGTCGCGACACCGCCCGATGTCGATATCGGGCGGGCCGAGTGCGTCACGACGTTCGCGCAGCCCGGCACCCGCGACCTGGAGGCGCGCTATGGCGGCGATGCGGCCAATGCGGCGTCGAGTCGCGTGCTGACGCAGGTGGCGGTGCCGCAGGCTCCGGAGGCGTCGGGCGCGGCGCGCGTGCAGTTCTTCGGCCAGCAGGCGCTGCGCTTCACCCTGCACAATCCCGGGACCGCGCCCGTCGCCGAGGTGCGGGCCTCCTTCGATGCGGCCCGGGTGGTGCGCATCGCCTTCCTGCCCGCCTGCAGTACGGGCGTCGGGAGCGGTGGTGGCGCGGTGAGCTGCGAGAATCCGGTGGCGCTGGGGATTTCCTGCGGCGAGGAGGCCGGCACCCGCTCCTGCGGGGTGGCGTCGCTCGCGCCCGGGGCGTCGCTGTCGTTCGTGGCGTTCCCCTCTGGCTCTGCCACGGCTCCGCTGCAGGTGGTGGTGTCGGTGGCGGGTGCCGTGGTCAGTCGCACGGTCCTGGATCCGGACCGCTGAGTCAAGCGCAGGAGAACCTCATGCAGAGTCCTGGAAAGTTCACCGTGGCCTGGCTGGCCCTTGTCCTGCTCGCGGGCGTCCCGCTGCAGGCCGCGGCCGCCGCGCAGGGGCGTCTGGTGGTGGTGCACCAGGGCGGCAAGACCCGCACTGCGCTGCTGCCGGTGGCCGACGGGCGCCTGGCGAAAGCGGCAAGCGCCGCTTGCCTGGACGCCGGCGTGATGTTCGCATTCACCGAAGAGGCGCTGCCGTCCGCGGCTCCGGTGATTTCCCGCGTCGATCGCGTGGGGCAGGTGGGAGTGCGGGTCACGCTCACCTGCACTTCACTGGATCCGATCGGCGTGGAGCTGGTCTACGGGGCGCAGCGGGGTGGCGGCACGGCCGGTTACGTCGTCAATCCGCAGGCGCGGGTGGCCCTGAATGGTGCCGGATCCAGCGCCACGGCCGATTTTCGGGTGGATATCCCCGAATCGGCACCTTCCCGGGACGAGCACTTCTCCGTCCGCCGCGAGGCCGGCCAGTTCTCCGGCGACATGCAGGGCGTGCCGATGCTGGGAACCATCGCGGCGGGCGAGGCACCGATCCTGCACGCCACGATCACCGGGACGATCCTGCCCTCGCAGCCGCCCGATGGGCTTTCCGGACGGATCGATGATCCCTGGGCACCGGGCATCTACCGCGATCTTTACGGCTTTTGCAGCGCACCCGGGCACCGCAGCGGACCGGAATGTCAGGCGCTGACCCGGCTGGTGGCCGACGGCGACACCGAAGGACTGATCCAGGTGCTGCGCGCCGTTTCTCCGGAGAAGGCGACCTCGCTCGGACCCAGCAGCGTCGGGCTCATGACCACGCAGATCGGCAACGTCGCGCTGCGCATTTCGCAGCTCCTGCACGGCATCGGCGGCGGGCTGGACACCAGCGGGCTGGCGCTGGCGGGTGCCGGGGGCAGCTTCGCGCTGGGCGATGTGCTGCATGCGGACGAGGATCCCAACGAGGAGCGCCGCACCCTTCTGGGCGGCACGCGCTGGGGACTCTGGATCAACGGCATGGTCGGCGGCGGCGACAGCGCGCGCCATCTCGGCAATGCCGGCTTCGACGTCGACAACTGGTCGCTGACGGCCGGGGTGGATTACCGGCTGACCGATGCCTTTTTTCTTGGCGCTGCGGGCGGGTACTCGCGCCTGTCCTCCGACTTCGACGGCGGGCGCGACAGTCTGGATGCCGACACCCGCGCCCTGCACCTGTACGGCGGATTTTCCGGTGCCCGCGGCCTGAGCCTCGATGGCTCGGTGAGCTGGGTGCGCAGCGGTTTCGACCTGAAACGCTACCTGCCCGGCCCGGGAAGCCAGGACCTTCGGCGGCTGGATGCGCTGGCGCAGGGATCTCCCGATGCCACGCAGCGGGGGGCGGCGCTGGGGATGACCTGGTACCTGCAGTCGGATATCTGGACGATTGCGCCGATGCTGCAGTACCAGTGGATCGGCACGCGCGTGGACGCTTTCGAGGAGCGCAGCGCCTCGATCTTCCGGCTGGCCTATGCGCGCCAGGATCTGGTGACGCGCTCGCTTTCCGGCGGCGTATACGGTGACGTGACGCTGGCTACGGGTGTCGGCTCGTTCCGGCCCTACGGCCGCGCGCTCTGGTACGCCAACAGCGGCAGCGGCGCGCGCAATCTCCTGGCCGAATTCGTCGAGGGCGGCGCGCCCATGAACGCGGTGGTGGCGGCGGAACCGGACCGCAGCTACGCCACGCTCGAGCTGGGCCTGGGCTTTCGCCGGCCGATCGGAGCGCGCACGGTGGATTTCAACCTCGGTGCCTTGAAACTGTTCGGTTACGAGGCGGTCGAGCGCTGGTCGGTGCGCGGCGATGTGCGGATTCCGTTCTGAGGCTCGCCCCGGGGTCCTGACCGCGCCGCACGCGCGCGGTGCGCAAGGCGCGAACGGAGTGCGTCGTGGCGCGTGAGTTCGACTCCGAAGTCACCCGCGCCGCGCCCGGCCCGGGGCAGCAGGGTCCGGTGCCGGCTGCGTTCCAGACCTTTGCGACGTCGGCGCTCCAGGCCCCGCCCGCAGTATCCGGTCGGGCCGGCATCGAGCTTGCGCCCGGCGACATCGTCAAAGGGCGCTTCGAGGTGGTCGAGGAACTCGGGCGCGGCGGGATGGGGCTGGTCTACAAGGCGCGCGACCTGCGCAAGGTGGAGGCGCGCGATCCCGATCCCTTCGTGGCGATGAAAATCCTGTCGGGCGACATGGCCGAGTTCGGGCTCGGTTTCGTCGCGCTGCAGCGCGAAGGCAAGCACGCGCAGAGCCTCAATCATCCGAACATCGTCAAGGTGTTCGACTTCGACCGCGACGGCAAGCTGGTCTATCTCACCATGGAGCTGCTGCGCGGTGAACCGCTGCAGCTGCGCCTGCGCGATGCCGATCGTCCGCTCGATGCCGCCGAGCGCCTGCGCATCGCGCGCGGGATCATTTCGGGATTGGGCTACGCCCACGCCCAGGGGCTGGTGCATGCGGACATCAAGCCGTCCAACGTGTTCCTGGGCGAGGACGGCGAGCCCAAGCTCCTCGATTTCGGCATCGCGCGGGCGCGCGAGCGCGACAGCGTGTTCGACGCCGATGACGTCGGCGCGATGACCATGGACTATGCCAGCCCCGAGATGCTGGCCGGCGAGCGCCCGCAGCCCGCCGATGACGTGTATGCGCTGGGATGCCTGCTGTTTCGGCTCTATGCCGGTCGCCACCCGTTCGATCACGTCCCGGCCGATCAGGCCGCCAGCCAGCGCCTTCGCCCGAAGTTTCCGGCGAACCTGACGCGGGTGCAGTCGCGCGCCGTGGCGCGTGCGCTGGCGTTCCGGCGGGCCGACCGGTTCGAGGATGCGATGGCGCTGGGTCGCGCGTTCGACGCCTACGACTGGCGCAGGCTGGGGCTGGGCCTTGCCGGCGCGGCGCTGGCGGCGGTCCTTGCGCTGTGGAGTTCGAGCGACTGGCTGCTGGCGCGCTGGGGCACGCTCCAGCTCGATGCGGATCAGCGCGCCCAGGTCGAGGCGGCGGTGCGCGAGGGGCAGGGGAACCTTGCGCGCCGGTACTGGGAGGACGCCGCGCTCCAGTTCGTCGAGGCCCTGCGCCTCAACCCTTACGATCGCGAGGCGCGGGCCGGGCTGGTGGCGGTGGTGGCGGACATGCGCGGCGCGATGCCCGCCGTGGACTTGCCCGATGCCATCGCCGTGCTGCAGGAGCGTACCCGCTGTCTGGGGGACGACCCGCAGTGCCCGCGGTCGGCGAAGCGGATCCTGGCGCGGGCAGCTGATCGCCACGCCCCGCCCGATTAGCACGCACCGGGCTGCGCATTGCGCCGGCACCGCGGCCGCGACTGGCCGCCGGCACCGCCGATCAGTCCGGAACTGCCCGACCCGCAAGCCGGCCGTCGATGTCCCGCACCGCCGCGACGAACGCGCGCATCTTTGCCGGATCCTTGATCCCCGTCGCTTGTTCCACGCCGCTGGAGACGTCCACGCCCCACGGCCGCGCGCGGCGGATGGCCTCGGCGACGTTGCCAGGATGCAGGCCGCCGGCAAGGAGCACACGCCGCTCGCCGGCGTCGGCCGTCCGCTGCCAGTCGAACGTCTGGCCGCTGCCGCCTGGCTCGCCCGGCGCATGGCCATCGAGCAGGAGCGCGTGCGCCGATGGCCAGGCGTGGGGAAGGTGGCGGGCGTCCTGCGGATCAGCGCCGCCCAGCGCGATCGCCTTGATGTAGGGCATGCCGAAGGACGCGCAGAACGCCTCGGGCTCGGTGCCGTGGAACTGCAGGAGATCGGGGTGGACCCGGGCCAGGATCCGCGCGATGTCGTCCGCTGGCGCATCCATCACCAGCGCCACGGTGGCGATGTGCGCGGGGATGCGGGCGCGCAGCGCGGCGGCGCGCTCGCCATCGAGCCGGCGCGGGCTGCGCTGGGCGAACACCAGGCCGATCATGTCCACGCCCAGCGCCACCGCAAGGTCGACGTCGGCCTCGCGGGTGAGGCCGCAGAACTTGATGCGGACAGGCGCGTTCACAGCGTGACTTCGGCCGGCAGACCGCATTCGCGCGGATACAGCGGCCCGATGAACAGAAGGCCCTGCGGAAGCGCCGTCGGACCGGCCACGGTGCGGTCGCGGCCGTCGAGCAGTTCGGCCAGCCACGACACCGGGCGCTCGCCGCGGCCGATGGGCAGCAGGCTGCCGACCAGGTTGCGCACCATGTGGTGCAGGAAGGCGTTGGCGCGGACGTCGACGTGGATTTCCTCGCCGCAGCGCTGCACGTCGAGCCGCTGCAGGTCGCGGCGCGCGTGGCTGGCCTGGCACTGCGAGGAGCGGAAGGCGGAGAAGTCGCGTTCGCCCAGCAGCGCCTGTGCCGCGGCGTGCATGGCGTCGGCGTCCAGCGGACGGCGCTCCCAGGCCACGAAACGTGCGTCCAGCGCCGGGCGCACCCTGCGGTTGAGGATGCGGTAGCGATAGCGCCGCGCGCGGGCGGAAAAGCGCGCGCTGAAGGCGTCCGCGACGGGCTGGCACCAGCGCACCGCCATCGAGCGCGGCAGGCGCGAATTGGCACCCATCATCCAGCCGTAGTCGCTGCGCTCGGACTGGCTGTCGAAGTGCACGACCTGGCACAGCCCGTGGACGCCGCGGTCGGTGCGCCCGGCGCAGGTGACGTCGACCCGGTGCCCGGCGACGAACGCCAGCGCCGCTTCCAGCGCCGCCTGCAGGCTCGGGTTGTCGCCCAGCCGCTGCCAGCCGCAGAAGTCGGTGCCGTCGTACTCGATGCCCAGGGCGTAGCGCATGCGTGATCCTGAAATGCGAAGGGCCGGAGGCTGACGCGTCCGGCCCTTCGGGGTGGAGCCTTGTGGTTCAGTGAATGGTGGCGATCAGCGCGCGGGCCTCCTCGCGCTGGGTCGAGTTGCCCTCGGTCAGTACTTCCTCGAGCATCCCGCGGGCACCTTCCGCATCGCCCATGTCGAGGTAGGCACGCGCCAGTTCGAGCTTGGTCGCGGCGACATCGGCATCGATCGCGGTATCGGCAGCGACCGGCGCGGTGTCCACGAAATCATCGGATCCCGCGGCGTCAGCCGCATCGCCTTGCGCTTCGAAGGTGAAGTCTTCGACGTCCTGGTCGTCGCCCGGACTTGCCGTGTCGGCAGCTGCGGCCGGGCTGGCGCTGAGCCAGTCGACGTCGCGCGAGGCCGGTACCGCGGTGGGCGCTGCGACCGGCTCGAAGTCCGGCGCATCGTCGTAGGATGCCTCCGCATCTTCATCAGCGTGGGCGGCATCGAACAGCGGGTTGTTCGGCGCAATCTGCCGGCCCAGCACCGCCGCCTCGAGCCAGAGCGGATCGTTCAGGTCGCGGACCTGGGCGTACATCGCCTCGGCCGCCATTTCGAAGGCCGCGCTTTCGCCGCTGGCGACATAGTGCTTGAGCAGGTCGAGATGGAGGTGCAGGTCGTCGGGATAGTGCGAGAGCGCCTCGATCAGGTCGCCTTCCTGCGGGTCGGGCACGAACGGTGCGACGGCCGCAGGCGGCTCGGCTGCGCCCGCGATTGCAGCCGGTGCGGCTGCGGCCGGCTTCCTGCGCCGCCGCGCCAGGAGCAGGCCGACGAGTCCGAGCAGCAGCGCCGCGCCGCCGCCCACGAGCCAGGGATTGAAGCCGCCGGGCAGGCCGGACGGAGCCGCGTCGGGCTGCGGTGCCGGCGCGGACTCGACGATCGGTTCGGGCGTGACGGCCGCTGGCGCGACTCGCTCGGGCGTGACCTGCGAAACGGGTTCGGCGGGCGTGGCTGCGGAGCCTCCCTCTTCGGGTACAGGCGTCGCTGCAGCCGTCGCATCGTCGCCGGCCTGCAGAGGCGCGGCGTCCGCGAGCGGGTCGGTCGTCGCGACAGGCGCAGCTTCGGCGCTGGCGCTGCGGGTGGCTTCGGCAGCGGTCGCCAGGCGGCGTTGGGCCGCGGCCAGTTCACTGTCCTTGAGTTCCAGCAGGCGGCGGGTTTCGGTCTGGAGCGTTTCCAGCTCGCCGACGCGCGACTTGAGTTCCACGTTTTCCTGCGACAGCGCGCTGGCTTCCTCGCGGCTGCGCGCCAGTTCGGCGCGCAGCTCGCGGCCGCTGCCCTCGGCGGCGGCACCCGACTGGCTGGCGTTGGCGCTGGCTTCGCCGCGCGGCGGGGTGAGCTCCAGGCGCGAGTCGCTGCGTCGATCGGCCGCACCGCGCGTCGCGACAGGTGCGCCCATCGATGCGTCGGCCGGCGCTGCAATGGTGGCGGCACCGCCGCCCCAGGCCTGCATCTGGTCGCGCACCTGCGCAGCGGCTTCCGATGCCGCCAGGATGGTGGCTTCCTCGCGCGCCGGGATGCGCAACACTGCGCCCTTCTTGAGGCGATTGATGTTGTTGTCGGCAAACGCCTCGGGGTTGGCGCGCAGCAGGGCCAGCATCATCTGGTTGATGGTGACCGATTCGTCATGCCGGGTGCGCGTGGCGATCGACCACAGCGTGTCGCCGGTCGCGACCGGTCCGTAGCTGTCGGCCCCGTAGGCCGGGTAGCTGTCCTGCGGGGGGATCCTGGTGTCGGGCACCGCTGCGGGTGCGGGCGCAGGCGGCGGTACGTAGGCCGGAGCCGGCGTTGGCACAGGCTGGGGCGCCGCGACGGGCTCGGCGGCCAGCGGCGGCGGCGTTTCCAGCAGCGGTTCGGCCGGTGCCGGCGGCGGTTCGGGCAGCGCGCTGGTTCGCGCCGGCGCGCTGGCCGTGATCGGCACCATCGAGGGCGGATCGAGCAGCACGGTGTATTCGCGCAGCATGCGGCCCTTGCCCCAGTCGGCTTCCAGCAGAAAGCTCAGGAACGGGTCGGAGACGCTGTCGGGCGTGGTGATGCGGATGACCTTGCGGCCGCGCTCGTCGGTACGCACTTCGAAGCTGAGGTTGGCGGCCTGGATGGTCGGGCGGCTCAGTCCGACGCGGGTGAAGGCGTCGGGTGGTGCCAGCTTGACGCGCAGGTCATCGGCTTCGCCCGGACTGCTCGTCAGCACCGGGATTTCGGCGACAAGTGGCTGATTCAGGGCGGATTTCACCTCGATCTGGCCCAGGCCAAGCGCGCTGGCGTGGCTGCTGCCCAGCGCCAGGGCGAGGGCGATCGGGAGACGGAGACGCATGTTCATCGGGTGGCTTCCCCTCGGAGGCATGGTGCGACGCGCCGCATGTCGTTTCCCCCTGAATCCTCGAAACGACTTGATAACGCGGTGCTAACTTTAGATCAGGCGTGAGTTTTTACCAATAGTTCAGCAATCTGTACAGCGTTTAGTGCGGCCCCCTTGCGGATATTGTCGGCCACCACCCACAGATTCAGCCCGCGCGGGTGCGAGATGTCCTGCCGAATGCGGCCGACGTAGACCGGGTCGGTGCCCGAGGCGTGGGTGACGGGCGTGGGCCAGCCGCCGGTGCGCCGTTCGTCCACCACCACGACGCCCGGCGCCTGCTCCAGCAGCGCGCGCGCGGCTTCCGGAGATATCGGCGCGCGGGTTTCCAGATGGACCGCCTCGGCGTGGCCGAAGAACACCGGCACGCGCACCGCGGTCGGGTTCACCTCGATGGATGCGTCGTCCAGGATCTTGCGGGTTTCCCACACCAGCTTCATCTCTTCCTTGGTGTAGCCGTTGTCGAGGAAGTCGTCGATCTGCGGGATCAGGTTGAACGCGATCTGCACCGGGAAGCGCGCGGGTTCGGGATCGGCGAAGCTGAGGATGGCGGCGGTCTGGCGACCGAGCTCTTCCAGCGCCGAACGGCCCGCCCCCGACACCGACTGGTAGGTCGCCACGTTGATGCGCGCGATGCCCACGGCGCGGTGGATCGGGGCGAGCGCCACCAGCAGCTGCATTGTGGAACAGTTGGGATTGGCGATGATGCCGCGCGGCGGATTCCGCGCCGCCTCGGGATTGACCTCCGACACCACCAGCGGCACATCGTCGTCGTAGCGGAAGGCGGAACTGTTGTCGATGACGATGGCACCGGCGGCCGCAAACCGGGGCGCGAATTCCTTCGAGATCGAGCCGCCTGCGGAAAACAGCGCGATGTCGACGCCGGCCGGGTCGAAGGTGGCCAGATCCTGCACCACAACCGTCCTTTCGCCGAAGGAAATCCGCTCGCCGGCGGAGCGCTCGGAGGCCAGCGCGACCAGTTTTCCCACGGGGAAATCGCGCTGGGCGAGGATGTCGAGCATGGTTTCGCCCACCGCGCCGGTGGCACCGACGACGGCAACGGTGTACTGCCTGGATGTGTCACTCATGAAAGGTGCCTGGACAAGAAGTATCAGGGAGGGAACGCGCCGCCGGGAACGCGCGGCGCGACGGTACCGACATCGCCGCACTGGGCGCGGTGGCGCAGGGCCTGGTCGATCAGCACGAGCGCCACCATCGCCTCGGCGATGGGCGTGGCGCGGATGCCGACGCAGGGATCGTGGCGGCCGGTGGTGACCACATCGACCGGCGCACCGGAGGTGTCGAGGCTGCGGCCGGGCAGACGGATGCTGGAGGTGGGCTTGAGCGCGATCGAGCAGCGGATCGGCTGGCCGCTGGAAATGCCGCCCAGGATGCCGCCGGCGTGATTGGAGAGAAAACCCTCCGCAGTGATCTCGTCGCGGTTTTCGGTGCCCTTCTTCGCCGCCACCGCGAAACCGTCGCCGATTTCCACGCCCTTGACCGCGTTGATGCCCATCAGCGCCGCGGCCAGCTCCGCATCGAGCTTGCCGTAGACCGGCTCGCCCCAGCCCGGCGGTACGCCCTCGGCCACCACGTCCACCCGCGCGCCGACCGAGTCGCCGGACTTGTGCAGGGCCTTCATGTACTCCTCCAGCTCCGGCACCTGTTCGGCGCAGGGCCAGAAGAAGGGGTTGGTTTCGATCACGTCCCGGTCGAATCCGCGCGGGCGGATGTCGCCGAGCTGCGAAAGGAAGCCGCGCACGCTGACGCCGCGCTGCGCCAGCCATTTCTTCGCGACGACCCCGGCCGCCACGCGCATCGTGGTCTCGCGCGCCGAACTGCGCCCGCCGCCGCGCGGGTCGCGGATGCCGTACTTGTGCCAGTAGGCGTAGTCGGCATGCGCCGGACGGAACCGGTCGGCGATGGCACCGTAGTCCTTGCTGCGCGGGTCCACGTTGCGGATCAGGAGCGCGATCGGGGTGCCGGTGCTGCGGCCTTCGTACACGCCGGACAGGATTTCGACCTCATCGGCCTCGCGCCGCTGCGAGGTGTAGCGCGAGCGCCCGGTGGCGCGGCGCGCGAGATCGGTGTCGAAGTCGTCCGGCGCAAGCGCCAGCCCGGGCGGGCAGCCGTCGATCACGCAGCCGATCGCCGGGCCGTGGGACTCGCCGAAGGTGGTGACGCGAAAGAGCCGGCCAAACGTGTTCACGCGCGCGCGTCCGCCAGCGCGCGGATGCGCGCGTGATGGCGCACCAGCGCCTCGCGTTCGATCACGAACACGCCCATCTGGCCGACCTTGAACTCGATCCAGTCGAACTCGAGCTCCGGCAGCAGCGCGGTGAGGGCACGCTCGCTTTCGCCCACTTCGCAGATCAGCAGGCCCTCTTCGGTCAGGTGTTCGGGCGCATCGCGCAGGATGCGCAGGGCCAAGTCCAGGCCATCGTCGCCGGCGCGCAGCCCCAGTTCGGGCTCGAAGGCGTACTCGGGCGGCAGCGCGTCGGTTTCCTCGTGGGTGACGTAGGGCGGGTTGGTGACGATGAGGTCGTAGCGCTCGCCCGCCAGCGCCGAGAAGAGATCCGACTCGATCAGCCGGACGCGCTCGCCCACATCGAAGCGCTCGACGTTGGACTGCGCCAGTTCCAGCGCGTCGGGGCTCAGGTCCACCGCGTCCACCTGCCAGTCGGGCCGGTGCACCGCCATGGCGATGCCGATGCAGCCCGAGCCGGTGCAAAGATCCAGCGCGCGCGCCACGTGGCGGTCGCCCAGCCAGGGCTGGAAGCCGGCTTCGATCAGTTCGGCGATGGGCGAGCGCGGCACCAGCGCGCGCGCATCGGTGAGGAAGCACAGGCCCGCGAACCAGGCCTCGCCGGTGAGGTAGCAGGCCGGAATGCGCTCGTCGATGCGGCGCTGGAACAGCGCCAGCACCTGCGCCTTTTCCGCGGCGGTCAGGCGTGCCTGACCGTAGGCCGGCGGCAGGTCGTGCGGCAGGTGCAGGGCGTGGAGCGCGAGCTGGGTGGCTTCATCCAGGGCATTGTCGAAGCCGTGGCCGAAAGTCAGCCCGGCCTCGCCGAAGCGGCTGGCGCCGTAGCGGATGAAGTCGATGATCGTGGCGAGTTCGGCGGTCATGGTGCAGTGCGGGATGGGTGCGCGCGCAGTATAGCCCGCGCGCTGGTCCGGTTCGGGCGCGCCTGGCAGCGGATGCGGCCTGCCGAGGGCGAGGTCTTGCGGCCAGTCGGTATACTGGCCCGATGACTACCCGTACCCGCCCCTCCGGCACGCTGCCGACCCTCTTGGTGCTGATCGCTGCGCTGGCCGCCGGCCTTGGGCTGTGGGCCGGGCAGAAGTTTTTTTCCCGCACCGCCGCGGTGCCGCCGGTGGAAAGCATGCGCCTGCTCGATGCGGCGCGCGTGCTGCCGGAGTTCGCTCTCGCCGCCGCTGACGGCAGCGTGGTGGACGCGGCGGCCCTGCGAGGGCGCTGGACCCTGGTGTTTCTGGGCTTCACCCACTGCCCGGACGTGTGTCCGATGACCCTGGCCGCCCTGGCGCGCGCCGAGAAGCTGTGGGCCACGTTGCCCGAAGCCAGCCGTCCGCGCATCCTGTTCGTCTCGGTCGATCCCGAGCGCGACACCCCCGAGGCGTTGCAGAAGTACGCGGCCTACTTCAGCCCGACCGTGCTCGCGGCCACCGGCGACATCGACGCGCTGACGCGCTTCGCTGCCTCGCTCAGCATGGTGTTCGCCAAGGCACCGCTGGAGGATGGCGGTTACACCATCGACCACACCAGCTGGGTCGCCGTGCTCGATCCCGAAGCCAACCTGGCCGGCTTCATGCGCCCGCCGCTGGACCCGGAGCTCATCGCCGCGGACATGCGCACCCTGGTGGAACACGCGCCGTGACGCCCGGCATCCTGGCGCAGTACCTGTTGCCGCACCGGTTTCTGTCGCGCCTTGCGCTCCACGCCGCGCGCAGCCGCTGGGTGCCGTGGAAGAATTTCCTGATCCGACAGGTGCTGGCGCACTTCGACGTGGCGATGGACGAGGCGGAGCAGTCCGATCCCTTTGCCTACCCGAGTTTCAACGCTTTCTTCACCCGCGCGCTCAAGCCCGGCGCGCGGGCACCCGACGCCGACCCCGCAGCCTTCCTGATGCCCTCGGACGGGCGCATCAGCCAGTGCGGCGTGATCGAGGATGGCCGTATCCTGCAGGCCAAGGGCCACAGCTACACCGCCGCCGAACTGCTGGGCGACGAGGAACTCGCCGCGCCTTTCGCACAGGGCAGCTTCCTCACCGTCTACCTCGCCCCGCGCGACTACCACCGCGTGCACATGCCCTGGCGCGGCACGCTGCGTGAAACCCTGCACGTGCCCGGACGCCTGTTCAGCGTGTCGCCGGCCACCGTTGCCGCCGTGCCGCGCGTATTCGCGCGCAATGAGCGCCTGGTCTGCGTGTTCGACTGCGACTTCGGGCCGATGGCGGTGGTGATGGTGGGGGCGATGCTGGTCTCGGGCGTGGAGACGGTCTGGAACGGCGTCAACATCCCGAAGTACGCAAGTCGGGTCCTGCGCCGCGACTTCCGCGGCCAGGGCATCACCCTGGAGCGCTTCGCCGAGATGGCGCGCTTCAACTACGGCTCGACCGTCGTGCTGCTGCTGCCGCCGGACGCCGTGGATCTGGATCGGCACCTCGCGCCGCACCAGGCCGTGCGGGTCGGCGAGCGTGCCGGCGTGCGGACGCCCGCCGGCACGGCCTGAAGGTGCGGACCGCCGCCGCGCCCATCGCGGGGCTGGACCATCCGCGCCGGCGCAGCCTAAGATGACCCCGCATCCCACGGACGGAATCGTGTCATGACAACAGGGGGATTCTCGCGCCAGGGCGTGCTGTCCCTGGCGATCAAGGAGAAGAGCCAGCTCTACGGTGCCTACATGCCCTTTCTCAAGGGCGGCGGCCTGTTCGTGCCCACGCCCAAGCGCTACAACCTGGGCGACGAAGTGTTCGTGATGCTGACCCTGCTCGACGACAAGGAGCGCCTGCCGGTGGCGGGCCGGGTGGTCTGGATCACCCCGGCCGGCGCGCAGGGCAACCGGCCGCCGGGCATTGGCGTGCAGCTCAACGAGTCGGCCGACGGCGAGATGGTGCGCAGCAAGATCGAGACGCATCTGGCCGGCATGGTCAGCGGCGACAAGCCCACCTTCACGATGTGAGGCGGCGTGCGCTGCGCTGACCGATGAGCCACGCCGGCGGCGCGTCGCTGCAACTGGCGCTGCGCCCGTCGCGGAGGCTGCGCGCCGCGATCATCGCGCTGGGCCTGATTGCCGGCACGGCCGTGCAGCTGTCGCATATTCCCGACGCCTGCCTCGTGCTGCTTCCGGCGCTGGTCTGGGTGGCATGGCGCGGCCTGTCGCGGCTGGCCGGGGAAACGCTGGTGCTGCGCGCCGATGGCAGCGTCGGCCTGATCGGGCCGGACGGCGGCGAGCGCGTGGCGCAGGCGCGTGCCCTGCACGAACGCGGGCCGCTGGGCGTGCTGGTTCTGGCCGTGGATGAGCGCGAGCGGCGCTGGGCGTTCGCCGGCGACTCGCTGCCGGCAGCGTCGCGTCGGGAACTTCGCCTCTGGATGCGCGATCATGCACCGCTTCGGGATGCCGCCGCGGCGCGCGCCCTTCCTTCCGGCCAGACGACGAGCCCTGGATGATACGACCGCTGGAACTTGCGATCGGCCTGCGCTACACCCGCGCCAAGCGACGCAACCGATTCATCTCCTTCATCTCGCTGGTGTCGATGCTGGGCATCGCGCTGGGCGTGGTGGCGCTCATCGCCACGCTCTCGGTGATGAACGGTTTCGAGACCGAGCTGCGCACCCGCATCCTGGGCATGGTGGCGCACGCCACCATCAGCGGGGTGGGCGAAGACCTGCACGACTGGCCGCAAGCGGTCGAGGTGGCGAGCGCCGATCCGCGCGTGCTGGGCGCGGCACCCTACATCGAGCGCGAGTCGCTGCTCACCGGCGTGCGCAGCCAGGGTGCGCTGCTGCGCGGCATCGAGCCGGCGCTGGAGCCGGCGGTATCGGTCGTGGGGGAAAAGATGAAGGCCGGTGCCATCGGCGACTTGAAACCCGGTGCCTTCAACATCCTCCTGGGCACCGAACTTGCGATGGCTCTGGGCGTGGACATGGGCGACAGCGTGACGGTGCTCGTGCCCGAGGCGCGCAGCACGCCGGTGGGCGTGGTGCCGCAGATGAAGCGCTTCACCGTCGCCGGCCTGTTCGAGACCGGCATGCAGGAGTATGACCTGCAGATGGCGATCATCCACATGGCCGACGCGCAGCGCCTCTTGCGCATGGGCGAGGGCGTGACCGGGGTGCGGCTCAAGCTCACCGACATGTTCCACGCCTGGAGCGTGGCGCGCGATCTGGCCGACCGGATCGGCGAGTTCTACCGGGTGCGCGACTGGGCGCGCGACCACGCCAACTTCTTCCGCGCCATCCAGATGGAAAAGAGCGTGATGGCGGTGATCCTCTCGCTGATCGTCGCGGTGGCGGCCTTCAACCTGGTGTCCTCGCTCATCATGCTGGTCACCGACAAGCAGGCCGATATCGCCATCCTGCGCACGCTTGGCCTGTCGCCCGGCTCGGTGATGGCGGTGTTCGTGGTGCAGGGCACGGTGATCGGCGTGGTGGGCATCCTCGCCGGCGTGGCGGGCGGCATCGCGCTTACCCTCAATCTCGACCACGTGATGCGCTTCATCGAACGCCTGCTCGGCTTCGAGCTGATGCCGGCCGACGTCTACTACATCAGCGGCGACCTGCCGGTCGACCTGCGCCCGGAAAACATCCTGTGGATCGTCACCATCGCGTTCGTCATGTGCATGCTCGCCACGCTCTATCCGGCCTGGCGCGCCTCGCGCACCGATCCCGCCGCGGCGCTGCGCTATGAGTGATCCGGCGATGGGTAATGCGGTGATCCGCTGCGAGGGGCTGTCGCGCACCTATGCCGAGGGCGGCTTGAACACGCCGGTGTTCGATGGCCTGAGCCTGTCCGTGGCGCGCGGCGAAACCGTGGCCATCGTCGGGGCCTCGGGCGCGGGCAAGAGCACGCTCCTGCACATCCTCGGCGGGCTGGACACGCCGACCGCGGGCGAAGTCTGGGTGGAAGGGGAGGCGATGAGCCGCCTTTCCAACGCCGCCCGCGGTCGCCTGCGCAACCGCGCGCTGGGCTTCGTCTACCAGTTCCACCACCTCCTGCCCGAGTTCACCGCGCTGGAAAACGTGATGATGCCGCTCCTCATCCGCCGCGCACCGGAGCGCGAGGCGAGGGTCGCGGCGGCTGCCCTGCTGGATCGTGTCGGCCTGTCGGCGCGCCTGATGCACAAGCCCGGCGAACTGTCCGGCGGCGAGCGCCAGCGCTGCGCGGTGGCGCGCGCGCTGGTCACCCGTCCGGCCTGCGTGCTGGGCGACGAACCCACCGGCAACCTCGACGAAAAGACCGCCGCGCAGGTCTACGCGCTGATGCTGGAACTGAACCGCGAGGCCGGCACCAGCTTCGTTCTGGTCACCCACGACCGCCGCCTGGCGCGCACCATGGATCGCGCGCTGGAACTGGCCGGCGGCCGCCTGCGCGAGCTGCCGGCCGGCGACGTGTGAGGCGGCCGGGGTGATGGAGAACGCGCGCCGTCATCCCGCGGTGCCTGCTCCCCGGCTCGACATATTCCTGGCGGCAGGGCTCGCGTTGGGCGCGGTGGCCGCGCTCTCGCTGCCGCAGCTGCCTCCACCGGCCCTGTGCTGGGCGCTGCTCGCGCTGGCCCAGATGCTGTGGCTTGCCTTGCCGAAGGCGCGCTTTCCCGCGGGCCTGGGAATGGGGTTTGCCTGGGCCCTGCTGGTGGCGGGCTGGGGCATGGACGCGCGCCTGCCGCCGGCGCTGGAAGGCACGGAACTGGTGGTCGAAGGGCGCGTGGTCGGCCTGCCCGAAGCGCGCGTGGATGCGATCCGCTTCGGATTTGCGGTGGATTCGGGCGAAGGCGAGGCGGCGGTGCTGGCCGGAAGCCGCCTGCGGCTGTCGTGGTATCGCAGCCGGGTGCAGCCCGAGCCGGGCAGCCGCTGGCGGCTGGCCGTCCGACTCAAGCGTCCGCGCGGCAGCCTCAATCCCGGCGGCTTCGATTTCGAGCGCCACGCGCTGGAGCGGCGGATCGCCGCCACCGGCTATGTGCTCGAGACCGGGGACATCCGCGTCCTGGCACCGGGCAGCGGCATCGACCGGCTGCGGCTGGCGCTGGCCGAACGCATGGCTGCCGCCGTGGGCGACAGCGGGGCGCGCTTCGTGCAGGCGCTGGCGGTGGGCGATACGCGTGCGCTGGATGGTGACGACTGGCACGTGTTGCGCGCCACCGGGACCGCACACCTGATCGCGATTTCCGGGCTGCACGTCGGGCTGGTAGCCGGTTTTGGCGCGCTCCTGGTGCGCCTCCTGTACCGCCTGTTCCCGACCCTCGGGCTGCGGCTGCCGATGCCGCAGGCGGCGGCGCTCGCGGCGCTGGCGATGGCCTCGGGCTACGCCGCGCTGGCCGGTTTCGCCCTGCCCACGGTGCGCACCCTGCTGATGATCGGCGCGGCCCTGCTGACCGTACTCCTGCGCCGGCGCTTCGACGCGGTGCAGTCCTTCGCGCTGGCGCTGATCGCGGTGCTGGCCGTCGATCCGCTGGCGGTGCTCGGTGCCGGGTTCTGGCTTTCCTTCCTCGGCGTGGGCTGGTTGCTGTGGTGCCTGCCGCACGGCCCGCGGCGCTGGTGGCGCGCGCTGCTGTCGGCGCAGGGCGTGACCGCGCTGGGCCTGCTGCCGCTGACGGTCTGGTTCTTCGGTCAGGCCTCGGTCGCCGGGCCGCTGTGCAACCTCGTGGCCGTGCCCTGGGTGAGCCTGGTGGTGGTACCGGTGGCGCTGGCCGGCACCGCGCTCGAACTGCTGGTGGCCGGCGCGGGTACCTGGGCGTTCCGGCTTTCCGCCTGGCTGATGGAGCTTCTGTGGCGCGCGCTGGAGCCGGTGGCCGGGCTGCACGGCGCGCTGGTCTACCTGCCCGAACCGGGCGCGTTCGCGTTCGTGCTGGCGCTGGCGGGCATCTTCTGGCTGCTTCTGCCGCGCGGGATTCCCGGCAAGCCGCTGGCGGTCTTCCTGCTGCTGCCGCTGCTGTTGCCGGCGCGCGAGGAGCGCCCGCCGGACAGCATCGATCTCACCGTGTTCGATGTGGGACAAGGCTTGTCGGTGCTGGTGCAGACCGCACGCCACACCGTGCTTTACGATGCCGGCCCGGCCTTTCCCGGCGGTCTGGACATGGGCGACGCCGCCGTGGTGCCGGCGCTGCGCGCGCTGGGCGTTTCCAGCCTCGATCTTTTCATCGTGAGCCACGGTGACAACGACCACGCCGGCGGTGCCGATGCGGTGCGGCGCGCGTACGCGCCGGCCCAAGTGCATTCCTCACGTGCGCGCCCGGAGGCGGGTGAAACCGCCTGCGAGGCCGGGCGCGAATGGCGCTTCGACGGCATCACGCTGCGCCTGCTGCATCCGCCCGAGCACTTTCCCTACCTCGGCAACGACAGCTCTTGCGTGCTGCGCATCGAGGACGCCAGCGGCAGCGCGCTGGCGCTTCTGCCCGGCGACATCGGCCAGCTGATCGAACAGCGCCTGGTGCGCGAACGCTCCGGGCAACTGCCCGCGCCGCTGCTGGTGATGCCGCACCACGGCAGCCGCAGCTCGTCCTCGGATGCCTTCATCGACGCGGTGGCGCCGCGGCTGGCGCTGATCGGCACGGGCTACCGCAACCGCTTCGGCCTGCCGCGCGAGGACGTGCTGGCGCGCTACCGCGAACGCGGGATCGCGCTGGCCGATACCGCGCAGGACGGCGCGCTGCGCCTGCGGATCGATGCATCCGGGCCGCAAAACGTGAGACGCGAACGCGATCGGCGCAGGCGCGTGTGGCGCGAGGGCGGCTAGCGGCCCGGGGCCGTGCGGCCGCCGCCATCAGCCCTGCAGCGATGCTTCGATCTCCTGCCCCCACGCCTCCAGCGCATCGAGGATCGCGTGGCTGCCGGTACCGGGTTCGGCGGTGGCGCGCAGCTGCAGGATCTCGGCGCGATAGGACGCAAGGTCGTATTCGGAAAGGCCGCTGCCGGGCGCGAGGCGGTCGCTGCGGTACTGCTGCCAGCGCGCGTTTTCGGCAGGACCGAGCGCCTGCGGCCAGTTGCGGGCGCGATGGCGGAAGGCCAGCTCCTCGTAGCGCGGATCGCGGAAGCCGAAGCGGCCGCCGGGTGGCGAACGTCCACCGCTCTCGCGCACGCGGGCGAACAGCGCGGCATCGGCGGGGACCGGAAATCCGGCGTAAAGCGCAAGCTCCGGATCGTCCCGCCCGGTATCGGGGCGCGGTGCGCCGTAGACCGCACGCAGCTTGTCGGCCAGGTTCGGTGCCGCGCGCAGCCGCGCCGCGTAGTCGAGCTGGCGCGGAAGATCGATGCCGAACACCGCAAGCTGATCGGGGTTCAGATGGCGCAGTTCGACCAGGATCGGGGCGCGGTTGAGGTGGATTTCCTTGAGTCCGATGCGCGCAACCCCCTCGGGAAGATCGCCGCGCGGGGTGTAGAGGCGGTCGAGGATTTCGTCGGCGGCAAGCTCGAGCACCGGCGTCGGGTCGTCGTGCAGGTCGACGACGATGATGCGGTTGGCGATCTGCGGGTGCGGGCAAACCGGCAGCACCAGCCGCCCGCAGCCTTGCGCAGCGGGAAACCGCTGCGAGATGTGCAGCACCGGCGTCATCCCGGCGTAGTCGAGCAGGGCCGCGGCGCGGCGCTTGTCGCGCAGCGCGAGGGCGTAGTCGAACAGGCGTCCGTGTTCGGACTTGAGCCGTGCCGCCAGCGCGATGGTGGCTTCCACGTCCGAGAGCGCCTCGTGCGCGCGCTCGTGCACGAGGCCATTGGCGGCGGCCAGCTGCTCCAGCCGGAAGCTCGGCGCGCCGTCGTCGCGCAGCGGCCATTGGATGCCGTCGGGGCGCAGCGCGCGCGCCATCCGCACCGTGTCTATCAGATCCCAGCGCGAATTGCCGTTGCGCCACTCGCGCGCGTAGGGATCGAAAAAGTTGCGGTAGAAGAGGTGGCGGATGAACTCGTCATCGAAGCGGAAGCTGTTGTAGCCCGCCACGCAGGTGTCCGGCCGGCTCATTTCCTCGTGGATGCGTGTGGCGAACTCGGCTTCCGGCACGCCGTCGGCGCGGGCCTGCTGCGGGGTGATGCCGGTGATCAGGCAGGCGCCGGGCGAGGGCAGGATGTCGTCGGACGGCTGGCAGAAGAAGCTCAGCGGCGTCTCGATCGGGCGCAGGTGCTCGTCGGTGCGGATCGCGGCGAACTGCGCGATGCGGCTGCGCCGCGCGTCGCGCCCGAAGGTTTCCAGGTCGTACCAGAGGAACTGCATCAGCGCCGCGCTGCCGGGGCGATGGGGACCACCTTGTCCGCCGCCGCCAGCCGCGCGGGCGGTGCCGCGACGGCGAGTTCGGCCGCCCGCGCCTCGCCGGCCACCGCGCTGGGCACCTGCGGCAGAAGCTGCAGGCGCGGATGCCCGATGGCGTTGCCCTGGGCGTAGTTGACGCCGCATTCGTGCAGCACGCGCAGGGTTTCAAGGCTTTCGACCCACTCGGCCACGGTGCGCTTGCCGGTGACCTCGGCGATGCTGGCCAGGGCCGCGATCACGGTGCGGTCGAGCGGGTCGTCGGGCAGGCCATGCACGATGGAGCCATCGATCTTGAGGATATCGGCGTCGAGCTCGCGCACGTAGGCGAAGGTCGAGAATCCGGTGCCGAAGTCATCGATCGCGATGCGGCAGCCGAGCTGGCGCAGGCGCGTGAGCAGCGCCTTCACTCCGACGATGTCGGCCAGGGTTCCCGATTCGGTGATTTCGAAGACCAGCGCCTCGGGGTCGACGTCGTGCCGCACCAGGCAGTCGGTGACGAAGTCAGCCAGCGACACGTCGGCCAGGCTGTCGGCAGAGAGGTTGACCGTGAGCGCGATCCGGCGATGGTGCCCGCGGACCTCCTGCAGAGCGCGGACCGCGCGGTGGATCACCCAGCGGTCGATCTCGGCCATCAGGCCGAAGCGCTCGGCCGAGGGCAGGAAGCGCTTGGGCAGGATCAGGTCGCCATCGGCCCCGCGCAGGCGCAGCAGCGCCTCGTACAGCGCCGGCTCGTCCGGGTTGCGCAGGAACTGCCGTTGCCACAGGTCCGACGCCGGCTGTTCGCCGGTTTCATGTTCGATCCCCGCCAGCGGCACGATCGGCTGGAACACCAGTTCGAAGCGGTCCTGCACGAGCGCTTCCTGCAGCCGTGCCGACCAGCCCAGCTCCTCGGTCATCGAGTTGATGTCGTCGAGCTGCGGATCGAACACATAGCAGCGCGCGCGTCCGGAGGTCTTGGAGCGGTAGCAGGCGAGGTCGGCCTGGGCCATCGCCGCTTCCGGCGAGGTCGTGGTGCCGCTGATCGAGGTTGCGCCGATCGAAAGCGTGATGCGGTAGGTCTTGCCGCGGTGGCTGAACGGTGCCGTGCAGGCCGCCGTGCGGATGCTGTCGGCCAGTGCCGCGATGCCTTCGGGCAGCACGTTGCGCAGCAGGATGGCGTACTCGTCGCCACCCATGCGGGCGATCTGGTCGCCGGGGCGAAGCTGGGCGCGGATGCGTTTGCTCACCTCCACCAGCAGCTCGTCGCCGGCGCTGTGGCCGGCGGTGTCGTTGATGTACTTGAAGCGGTCCAGATCGATGAACAGCAGCGCGCCGCTTTCGTCCTGTTGGCGCAGGCGCTGCAGCTCCACCCCGAGCTGGCGTTCGAACCAGGCGCGGTTGTGCAGCTGGGTGAGGCTGTCGTGTTCGGCCTGCCAGCGCAGCTGTTCCTCCAGCTTGCGCTGCGCCGAAACATCGCGGAAGGCCACCACCGAGCCGCGCCGCGCGCCGTCGACGTGCAGCGGATAGACCGTGCCTTCCACCGGAATCGGCAGGCGCGAGGCGGTCCAGAAGATGGACTGCCAGTGCGGCAGGCTGGTGCCGTCGCTGTAGCAGCGGGCCAGCGGCCCGGGCTCGTCCGGATTCCATCGCCCCGAAGAGCCCGGATGGATGCATTCGGCCGCAAGGCTGCCAATCAGCGGGCGCGCGTCGGCGTGGCCAAGAATCTGCACGGCGGCCGGGTTGATGAAGAGGATGGTGCCGTCGTTGTCGACCCCGAAGACGCCGTCGCCCACCGCCGCGAGGATGCCCTCCAGGCGACGGCGCTCGGCGTCGATCGCCTTGCGGTCCTGGACCGAGCGGGCGAGCGAGGCCAGGCGCGCGAGGAAGAGGTCGCGGGTCTCGCTCTTGAACAGGCACTCCACCGCGCCGGAGGCCAGCGACTCCACGATCACTTCGTCGGAATAGGTGCCGGTGATGATGGCCGACAGGATGTGCCGGGTTTGCGGATGATGCTGCAGTGCGGCGATCAGCGAGGGGCCATTCTCGCCCGGCATGAAGTAGTCGATGATCGCGATGTCGAACGGCTTCGCCAGCGCCAGCCTGAGGCCATCGGCCGCGCTGTTGGCCGCTTCCACGATGTAGCCGTGGTTTCGCATCAGCTTCACGAAGGCGGTGCGCACCGTCGGCGAATCGTCCACCAGCAGCACGCGCTGCGGGCTTTGCGGCCGCGTCGCGGGTGTCGCCAGCACGTGCTGGTCACCGGCATGTTCGATCTGGCGGGTGATGTGGGTGTAGTCGCTCCAGCTCAGGAGCGAGGTGCGCGCGCGCGTCATGCGCCATTGCGCGATCGCCTCGCTGCCCTCGTCGGCGAACACCACCACCGGGACGTGCTGCAGGTTCTCGGCGTGCAGCAGCTCGCGCAGGTCCTGCTCGTCGGGGGTGAGCAGCTCCGGCCAGCCGAGCACGACCGCCTCGATGCTCAGGCCGCGGGCGTGCGCGTGGCGGAGCAGCTCGCAGCAGGCCAGGGTCGAGCCCGGTGCGTGCACGTCCCAGCCCTTTTGCGTCAACAGTGCCGCCAGCGCGCGCCGGCGCGTGGGCGAGGATTCGGCCACCAGTATGGATTTCATTCCCCACGCCCCCAGCAGCGGGCGGGTCAGAACACCTGCTTGATCATGTTCCAGCCCGCGAGATAGACCCCCACGACGGTACCCAGGTTGGTCAGGAAAAAATTGACGAATACCCGCGATACGCGGTTTCGCCACCAGCCACCGAGGGTGCCGACATCATCGCGCAGTTTGGCGAAGTCCGCGACTTTGGGCCGCCGCAGCGAGGCTTCCACCCAGGCGCTGGCCATGCCGGAGGACAGCGCCGGATGGAACGGGGTCAGCGGAGAAATCAGGAACGCGACCAGCACGCTGAGCGGATGGCCGGCCGCCGCAATGCAGCCGATGGCCCCGCCGATGCCGGTCAGCAGCACCCAGCGCAGCACGAATTCGCCGCCCACGTCGCTGCCCTGCAGGAATCCCCAGGCGAATCCGCCCAGCACGAACACCGTCAGCGCCGCCCCGATCCACGTTCCCCACGGCTTGGGCCGCGGCACTTCCTTCAGCGCGGCGATCTCCCGCGCTGGCTCGGCTGCTTCCTCGCGCAGGTAGTTCGACAGGCCGGCGAGGTGGCCCGCGCCCACCACGGCGAGCACGCGCGCGCCGGGTTTTGGTGCGAAACGTGCCTCGTCGCGCAGGCTCGCGGCCATGTAGCGGTCGCGTTCGTCGATCAGGGCGCGATACAGCGTCTCATCGCGCTGGGCAAACTCGTGGAAGCTGCTTTCCAGGATGTCGCCCTGCTTGAGGCGCTCGATCTCGGCCTCGTCCACCTCGTTTGAGGCGATCAGGCTGACCGCCAGACCGCTCATCAGCGTCATTTTGCGCCAGAAACCGACTGCGGCGTAGGTGCGGCGCAGGGTGAGGCCGATATCGCGGTCGATGCACCACAGCGGCAGGTTCTGTTCGCCCGCCGCCTCGATCGCCGCGCGCATTTCGGCACCCGGTTCCACGCCCAGTTGTTCGGCCAGCCGGCGCTGATAGGACGACAGCGCCAGGTTGGCGGTGACCAGCCCGATCTTGCCCTGCCGGATCACCTGGAAGATGTCCAGGCGCGAGAATGCATCCGGATCGGTCAGGGCGCGATGGCGTGCGTCGCACAGCTCCACCGCGACCGCATCGAAGCGGCCTTGCGCCAGCAGCGCGCGCACCGCCTCGACGCTCGCGCGCGAGACGTGTGCGGTGCCCAGCAGGGTGTAGTGGATGCCGTCGCGCTCGACTTCGACGATGGGCTGGCCTGCGAGCGGATCAGCTGCTGGTTCCACATGGGCCGCTTCGGTGGTTTCAGTGTTGGGAAGATCGTTCATCGACAAGGGTTCAGTCGCGGTAGCGGCGCAGCAGGTCGGCGTAGGCGTCGATGCGGCGGTCGCGCAGGAACGGCCAGATGCGGCGGACCGACTCGCTGCGCGCGAGGTCCACGTCGCAGACCAGCAGGGCCGGCTCGGTCCCGACCTGCGCCAGGAATTCGCCCTGCGGTCCGAGAGCGTGACTGTGGCCCCAGAAGTCGATGCCGGCAGCGCCCAGCGGGGACGGCTCGTGGCCGACGCGGTTGCAGCTGAGCACCGGCAGCCCGTTGGCGACGGCGTGGCCGCGGTGGCTGAGGATCCAGGCATCGCGCTGGCGGGTCTTTTCCGCCGGCGCGTCGTCCGGATCCCAGCCGATGGCGGTGGGATAGAGCAGGAGGTCGGCACCGGCCAAGGCCATCAGCCGCGCGGCTTCCGGGTACCACTGGTCCCAGCACACCAGCACGCCGAGGCGGCCGACCGAGGTGTCGATGGGCTCGAAGCCGAGGTCGCCGGGCGTGAAATAGAACTTCTCGTAGAACCCCGGATCGTCGGGAATGTGCATCTTGCGGTAGCGCCCGACCAGGCGGCCGTCGCTTTCCAGCACCACCGCGGTGTTGTGGTAGAGGCCGGGCGCGCGGCGCTCGAACAGCGAGGCGACGATCACCACGCCGTGACGCCGCGCCAGCGCGCCCAGGCGCGCGGTGCTGGGGCCGGGGATCGGCTCGGCGCGATCGAATTCGTCGACCGATTCGTGCTGGCAGAAGTAGGGGCCGTTGTGCAGCTCCTGCAAAAGGACCAGGCGCGCACCGGCGGCAGCGGCCTCGGCCACGCGGGTTTCGATCAGGGTGAGGTTGGCGTCGGCCTCGCCCTGGTTGCGCTCCTGCACCAGGGCCACGCGCAGCGTGCGGGGATCAGGCATCGGACAAGGCTCCTTGCGGGATCTGCATGGTGAGGCAGTGCAGGCTGCCGTTCTGCCAGATCAGCGCGCGGCAGGGCACGGGGATGATCCGGCGGTCGGGAAAGGCATCGGCCAGCACCGCCGCGGCGGCGACATCGGCCGGATCGTCGTAGGCGGGCACCAGCACGGCACCGTTGATGATGAGGAAGTTGGCGTAGGACGCGGCCAGCCGACGCCCCGCATCCAGCACCGGGCGCGGCCAGGGCAGCGGGAAGAGGCGATAGGGGCGTCCGTCGACGGTGCGCAGTTCGGCCAGTTCGGCGGCCATGGCGGCCAGTTCGGCGTGGTGCGCGTCGGCGCGGTCATCGCAGGCCTGGAAGACGATGGCGTCATCGGGTGCCAGCCGCGCCAGCGTGTCGATGTGGGCGTCGGTGTCGTCGCCTTCCAGATACCCGTGCTCCAGCCACAGCACGCGCTGCTGGCGCAGTTCGGTGCGCAGCACTTCGCTCACCTGCACGCGGGTCAGCCGTGGGTGGCGCTTGGACAGGCAGCGCCAGGTGCTCAAGAGCGTGCCGCGGCCGTCGGTCTCGATGGCGCCACCCTCCAGCGCAAAGTCGATCCGTTCGATCCGCGCCGCATCCAGTACACCGCGCGCCGCCAGCCCCGCGATCAGCGCGTCATCGCGGCTGGCCCCGAACTTTCCGCCCCAGCCGGTGAAGCGGAAGTCGAGGAAACGCGGCGCGCCGGCCGCATCGCGCAGGGTGATCGGACCTGAATCGCGCAGCCAGGTGTCGTCGTACTCGATCTCGATGAACCGCACGCGCTCCAGCGGCACGCCGGCGGCGGCGAGCAGGCCGCGCGCGCGCTGCGCCACGCCGCCATCGGCCGCGCACAGCAGCACGGGTTCGAAGCGCGCGATGGCGCCGACCAGCGCGACAAACGTCGCTTCCACCGATGCCAGGCGCTCGGCCCAGTCGGTCCCGGCGTGTGGCCATGCCAGCAGCACGGCATCCTGCGGCTCCCATTCGGCGGGAAAGCGCCAGTCAGGCATGAAACGCTCCTTGCAAAACGACGAGGCCACGGGCGGCGTGCCCGTGGCCTCGAGAAGATCCGTCGGCCCCGCGCCACGACGCGGCGCCAGCCCGCAATGATAGCGGACTTACTCGACCGGCTTGGGGCCGATTTCGCCGGGAGCCGCCTGGCGCAGCACCACGTCGATGACGTGCGAGTTCTCGAAGTAAACGGTGAACTGCGGGTAGACCCAGCGGTGGATGACCGGCCACTGCGGCTGCTGGCCGCCGCGCGGTTCGAGCTTCTGGTCCGGCGCGCCGAACTGGGCCTCGACCTTGCCCATGCTGGTGCCCCGCTTCGGGCCGTCCATCGCCTTGCCGGCGGCGGCACGATCGATCAGCAGGGTGTCGGCGCGCGGCTGTTGCGCCAGCGCCGGGGCGGACGCCAGAAGGGCGATGACTGCAATGGCAGCGGAAAGCAGGAACGAACGGTTCATGGGAGGCTCCGGATCGCGGCGTTACACAATGTTTGACATTATGTCGCAACTCGCCGCAGCGTGCGCGCCGCGTTCCGGAAACGAAAAGGGCCGCATACGGCGGCCCTCTCGACGCGCGATCCGGCGAGCCGGATCAACCGCTTTCAGCGCTGGCGCGCCTTGAAACGCGGGTTGCTCTTGCAGATGACAAAGACCTTGCCACGGCGACGGACGACCTTGCAGTCACGGTGCCGGGACTTGGCCGACTTCAGCGAAGACAGCACTTTCATGACGGAAACCCTCTGGGCAGGCAACAAAGACCGCCAATGATAGCCGGCGGCAGCGCGGATCGCAATGGGTTAGACTCGTTCGCTTTGCTAACGCGAGTCACGGCATGACGCTCTATCTCTGGATCAAGCTGCTGCATCTGGTTTTCCTGATCGCCTTCATGGCCGTGGTGTTCTACCTGCCGCGCATCCTGGTGAACCTGGGCGAGGCCGGCAACCTGGCACCGGTGCGCGAGCGGCTGGCGCTGATGGGCCTGCGCCTGTATCGCTTCGGTCACGTCATGTTCGGGCTGGCCTTCCTGTTCGGTCTGGTGCTGTGGCTGGGCTATCGCGTGCTGCCGGACTTCCCCACGATGGTCGCCATGGGCACCGGCTGGATGCACGCCAAGCTCGCGCTGGTGGTGGCGCTGTTCGTCTACCACGTCCACATGGGGCGGCGGGTCAAACGCATTGCGGCGGGTGGCGCGCTGCCCAGCCCCGGCGCGATGCGCGTGGTGAACGAGCTGCCGCTGCTGGCGCTGGTGGCGATCCTCTGGCTGGTGCTGCTCAAGCCGTTCTGAGGCAATCCGGTTTCACTGCGGCAGCCGTATCGGCACAGGCACGTTGCACAGCTCGATCCGGCCTACCGGATCGATGAACCATTCCTCATGCCGCGCGCGCCGCGCCTGCACCAGGCGCTCGAAGGCGGGCGTGTCGGTGCGGAAGACCTCGATGGACAGGCGCTCGGATTCCGGCAGGTCCGAAGCCAGGCGCAGGCTGCGGATCGGCGTACGCTGTGCCGGGTCGGTGTAGAAGCCCATCGGTGCCGGCCCGCGCGGCAGGGACGAGAGGTGCTCGATGCCCGAGAGCACGCGCCCGACCGGGGTGATGTTGCGATCCAGATGGCGCGGGGCGTGGCCGATCACTGCATACAGTTCGGCCCCGTTGCTGCTGTCGGCGGGATTGTCCCGGCCGGCACCGACCAGCCCGTAGCAGTGCGCCATCCACACTTTTCCGCGCGCCGGATCGCGCGCCGCGGCAAAGCCGTCGACGAAGCCGACCTGTGGCGCATAGGCGTCGCGGCTGTCGATGCGGCGGAAGCCCGAGTCCGCTGCATCGCGCTCGAACTCCGCCGGCAGCCGCGCCCGGGCCTCGCCCGGCGCGCGGCGATGCTCGGGATTCCCGGCTTCCGGATCGCCCCACTGCGCCACGTAGTTGTCCTGCACCCGCACGATCGCCAGGCCATCCCAATAGCGGGCGTGAGCCAGAGTGCGGATGTTGGCGACGTGCTCAGGCGCGAACTGCGGTGCCAGTTCGATCACCACGCGTCCGCCGGGGAGGTCCATGTAGAGTGTGTTTTCCGGATCGGGCCGGCGCCAGTCCGCCGCGCTGGAGGCGGCGAGCACCTCGGCAAGGGTCGCTGCCGGCGCAGATGGTGCGGCAATCGCCAGGCAGGGCAGGGCGCAGGCGAGCAGCAGTGCGGTCGGGCGCAGCAGGGACATGGCGGCTTCCAGATCAGGGTGGGTGCAGTCTAGGGGCCTGCGCGGCAAAGGTGCAGCGGCCTCGGACCGTGGCTTGCGCAGGGCGGCGAGGCTGCGCAGACTCGCCGCATGCACGATGCGTCACTGCCTCTCGCATCGCGTGCGATGCGGCCACTCGCCTGCGCAGCCGTCGGGCTGCTGCTGGCGCTGCCGTGTGCCCGTGCCGCCGAATCCGGGGCCGCGTCGGATGCGCCGGATGCGATGCCGGTGCTCGTGGTGACGCCGGGCCTGCGCGCAGAGGATGCATTCGCGGCTCCCGCCTCGGTCACCGCACTTGACGTGGATCTGGCGGGGCGCGGTGGGCCCGGCGTGGGGCTTTCGGAGACGCTGCGGCGGGTGCCGGGCGTGCTGTCGCGCTCGCGCCAGAACCATGCGCAGGACGAACAGCTTTCGATTCGCGGCTTCGGTGCGCGTTCCAGCTTCGGGGTTCGCGGCGTGCGGCTCCTGGTCGACGGCATTCCCGCCACCATGCCGGACGGACAGGGGCAGATGTCCCACGTCGATCTGGCCTCGGCGGCGCGGGTGGAGGTGCTGCGCGGGCCGTTTTCGGCGCTCTACGGCAATGCCGCTGGCGGGGTGGTGCAGGTTTTCAGCGCCGGCGGCACGCCGGAGCCCGAATGGAGCCTGCGCCTGGGCGGTGGCAGCCACGGCCTGGAGCGCGCACATGCGTCCGCGCGCGGGCGCACCGACGTGATCGACTACAGCGTGGCCACGGGCGTCTTCCGCGGCGACGGATTCCGCCGCCACAGTCGGGCCGAGCGACGCCACGGCAATGCGCGGCTCGAGTTTCCGCTGCGTGGCGACGGCCGGCTCGTCCTGCTGGCCAACGCGATGGATCAGCCGCTGGCCGAGGATCCGCAAGGGCTCACTGCCGCCCAGTTCCGCACCGATCCGCACCAGGCATCGGCCCAGGCGCTGGCCTTCGACACCCGCAAAGAGGTGCGCCAAAACCAGGGCGGCGCGATCTATGAGCGCGCCCTGGGCGCGCAGGTTTCGCTGCGCGCCATGGCCTACTGGGGCGAGCGCGACATGCGCCAGTTCCTCGCGGTGCCGGTGGCGGCGCAGGCCAGCCCGCTCAGCGCGGGCGGCGTGGTCGGGCTGGATGGCGACTACGGCGGCGCGGACCTGCGCGCCTCGCATGAAGGCCGCCTGCGCGATCGCCCGTTCGCCCTCACGCTGGGCCTTGCCGCGGACCACCAGCACCAGCATCGCCAAGGCTGGGAAAACTTCGCCGCGGGTCAGCTTGGCGTCGCCGGGCACCTGCGTCGCGACCAGCGCGATGCGGCATCCAGCCGGGACGCTTACGCGCAGCTCCGCTGGGAACCGGTGCCGCGCTGGGCGCTGAGCCTCGGCGCGCGCAGCAGCGAGGTGCGGCTGCGTTCGCGCGATCGCTACATCACCGCGTCCAATCCGGACGACAGCGGCAGGGCGACCTACCGCAGCACCCGACCGGTCGCCGGCCTGGTCTTCCAGGCGAGCCCCGCGTGGCGTGCGTACGCTTCCTTCGGGCGCGGTTTCGAAACGCCGACGCTCAGCGAGGTGGCTTATCGTCCGGATGCCGCCAGCGGCCTGAACCTGGACCTGCGCCCGGCCACCACCGCAAGCGTCGAACTGGGCGTCAAGTGGCGTGGCCATCGCGATGCGATGCTCGATCTGGCCCTGTTCGACGCCGCCACGCGCGCGGAGATCGCGGTCCTCGCCAGTGCGGGTGGGCGTACCGTCTATCACAACGTCGGGCGTTCGCGGCGGCGTGGCCTGGAGGCCATGCTGCGCCTGCCGCTGGGCGAGGCGTGGACGCTGCACGCGGCCTGGACCTGGCTCGATGCGCACTATCGGGACGGCTTTGGCGCGTGCGATGCGGCCGGGCGGTGCGCCGTGCCGGCCGGCGCGCGGATTCCGGGCGTGCCGCGCGCCGCGCTGGCCGGCGAACTGCGCTGGTCCAACGGCCGCGGCCTGAGTGCCGCGCTGCATCTGGATGCCGCCAGCAGGATGCCGGCGGACGACGCCGGCCGCACGTTCGCCCCGGGTTTTGCGACGCTGGGCTTCAGCGCCGGGCAGGAATACGACCTGGGCCAGTACCGCCTCGCCCCCTTCGTCCGCATCGACAACGCCTTCAGCCGGTCCCACGTCGGCTCGGTCATCGTCAACCAGGCTTCCGGTGCCAGCCTCGAGCCGGCCCCCGGTCGCAGTATGTGGCTGGGGATCCGCGTCAGCCGCAGCGCCCGCTGACCGCGCGGGAATCGCCGGACTGCCGCCTTTCCGACGCGTCCGGCCGCCGCAGGACGGGCGGAGGTTCGCCAACCCGCAGTTGCCGCACCCTCCCGCTATTGCAGAGGGAGATACTTGTTCCTATAATGAGCGACTCTGCTGCGGGGTGGAGCAGTCTGGCAGCTCGTCGGGCTCATAACCCGAAGGTCGCAGGTTCAAATCCTGCCCCCGCTACCAGTTCGGTGATGAGAGGGCCTCTTCGGAGGCTCTTTCATTTGCCGGACCGAGGAAGGTCCGCAGGCGGACTTTCCTGGAGGCCTGGCCAGGCCTCCGTGAAACCGGACTGGACTGCAAGGGGCCTCGTGCCCCTTTTCTTTTGCTTTGAACAAGGTGTTGCCCGTTTTTCCATGACCTCGATCGAACGCGACATCGAAGCACTGCTGTCCCCTGCCGTGACCGCGCTCGGGCTTGAGCTGCTTGGCGTGGAGTTCATCCCCGGCAGCGGCAACGCGGTGCTTCGGCTGTACATCGACGAGCCGGAGCGCGGGGTGACGCTGGAGGACTGCGAGGCGGTCAGCCGCGAAGTCAGCGCGCTGCTGGACGTGAACGATCCGATCGAGACGCACTACACGCTGGAGGTCTCCTCGCCGGGGCTGGACCGCCCGCTGTTCAAGCCGGCGCAGTACGCGCGCTTCATCGGGCAGACGGCCAAACTGACGCTGGAGTTCCCGCAGGACGGGCGCCGCCGTTTCCAGGGGCCGATCCTTGCGGTCGACGGCGACAGCATCACCATCGAACAGGACGGGCAGCCCGTGGCGCTGGTCTGTTCGGCCATCCAGAAGGCCCGGCTGGTCCCGGTCTTCGAGCCACCCGCCAAGCCCGGGCGCGCGCCTTCCGGCGGCACCCGGCAGAAACAGCGCGATTCGTGAGGATCGCCTGATTTTCGTCAACTCGACAGGGCCGTGAGCGGTCCGACGGAGCGATACAGATGAGCAAGGAACTGTTGAACGTCGTTGAAGCCGTCGCCCACGAAAAGGGTGTGGCGCGACAGGTCATCGTCGAGGCGATGGAAGCGGCGCTGGCGTCCGCGGCCAAGAAACGCTACCCGGACGAAGACGTGACGATGCGCGTGACGATCGATCCGCGCAGCGGCGAGTACGAGACGTTCCGGCGCTGGGAAGTCGTGGCCGACGATGTGGTGATGGAATCCCCGTCGCGCCAGCTTCGTCTGATGGATGCCATCGACGTGCGCCCCGAGGCGCAGGTCGGCGAGTTCATCGAGGAACAGGTCGAAAACGCCGAGTTCGGGCGCATCGCGGCGCAGGCGGCCAAGCAGGTCATCGTGCAGCGCGTGCGCGAAGCCGAGCGCGCGCAGGTGGTCGAAGCCTACGCCGACCGGGTGGGCGAACTCCTCACCGGCGTGGTCAAGCGGGTCGAGCGCGGCAGCGTCTACATCGACCTGGGCGGCAACGCCGAGGCCTACATTTCCCGCGACAAGGCGATTCCGCGCGACACCATGCGCGCCGGCGACCGGGTGCGCGGCTATCTGGCCGAGGTTCGGGCCGAGTCGCGCGGCCCGCAGATCTTCATGTCGCGCACCGCTCCCGAGTTCATGATCGAGCTGTTCAAGCTCGAGGTGCCGGAAGTCGGCCAGGGACTGGTGGAAATCAAGGCCGCCGCGCGCGATCCGGGTGATCGCGCCAAGATCGCGGTGCTCGCCCACGACAGCCGTACCGATCCCATCGGCGCGTGTATCGGCATGCGCGGCTCGCGCGTGCAGGCGGTCTCCAACGAGCTCAACGGCGAACGCATCGACATCGTGCTGTGGGCCGAAAATCCCGCGCAGTTCGTGATCAATGCGATGGCACCGGCCGAGGTGCAGTCGATCATCGTGGACGAGGAAAAACACTCGATGGACATCGCCGTGGCCGAGGACAAGCTCGCCCAGGCGATCGGACGCGGCGGCCAGAACGTGCGTCTGGCCAGCAAGCTCACCGGCTGGCAGCTCAATGTGATGACCCAGGACCAGGTCACCGCCAAGAGCGAGGCCGAGCAGAACATCGCGCGGCAGGCATTCATCGACCGCCTCGAAGTGGACGAGGAAATCGCCGGAATCCTCGTGGCCGAAGGGTTTTCCTCGGTGGAGGAAGTGGCCTATGTTCCGGCCGCCGAGCTGCTGGCGATCGAAGGCTTCGACGAGGACATCGTGGAGGAGCTGCGCGCCCGTGCGCGTGATGCGTTGCTGAACGAGGCGCTGGCGGTCGAGGAGGGACTGGACGAGAGCCAGCCGGCGGAAGATCTCCTGGAACTCGCCGGGATGAACGAGGCGCTCGCCTACGAGTTCGCCCGTCGCGGCATCCTGACGCGCGATGACCTGGCCGACATGGCCGTGGACGAGATCCTCGACGTCGAGGGACTCGATGCCGACAGTGCCGCCGCGCTCATCATGGAGGCGCGCAAGCACTGGTTTGAATGACTGGGGGGCATCTTGCCAGCCCACGATAATCACGAATCCGCTCGCGTTTCGGGCGGGTCAAAGAGATAGGAAGTCGCATGTCTGACGTCACCGTACGATCCCTTGCCACGTTGGTCGGCACCCCGGTCGACAAGCTGCTGGAGCAGCTGGCGGAGGCCGGCATGAGCTTCAGCGGTCCCGATCAGGTCGTGACGCCGACCGAGAAGATCAAACTGCTCGGTTTCCTGCGCCGCGCCCATGGCCGCAGCGAGGCCGCGGCAGCCGATGCCGCGCCGCGCCAGATCACGCTCAAGCGCCGCAAGATGGAAGAACTCACCGTCCCCGCCGGCAAGGGCAAGGCGACGGTGAACGTCGAGGTGCGCCAGAAGCGCACCTACGTCAAGCGCGCCGAGATCGAATCGCCGCAGGATGATGAGCGCGAGGAGGCGCAGCGCAAGCTGGCTGAATCCCAGGCCCGCAACGAGGCCGAGAATGCGGCGCTGGAGGGGGCCGACCAGAAGCGCCGTGACGAGCTCGCGCGCCAGCGCGCCGAGGAAGAGGCTGCGGCCGAGCGCGCGCGCCAGGAGGCGGAGGAAGCCGCCCGCCGCGCTGCGGAAGAGACCGTCGTGGCGAGCGAGGAGCGCCCGCGCCGGGCGCACGACGCGGACGAGGGCCGTGCACCCGTGGTGCGGCGCGAGCCTGCGCCCGCCCCGCGCAGCGACAAGGCGGCGCGCCCTGCGCGCCCTGCGCGCGGCGGCGGGCGCGACAATGCGGACGGACGCACCGGCCGCGGTGAGCTGCATCTCTCGGATGCAGGCAGCGCGCGGCGCGGCGCGAAGAAGAGGCCGACGCGGCGCGAGGCGGGGCGCGGCGCGACCGGGTCGCACAGTTTTTCCCGCCCGAACGCGCCGGTGGTGCGTGAGGTCGCGATCGGCGATTCGATCGTCGTGGCCGACCTCGCCAACAAGCTGGCGCTCAAGGGCGGCGAAGTGGTCAAGGCGCTGTTCAAGATGGGCGTCATGGCGACAATCAACCAGAGCATCGACCACGACACCGCCGCGCTGGTGGTGGAAGAGCTGGGCCACACCGCGGTCCGGGCGACCGATACCGACGCGGAATCGACCCTGATCGCGCTCACCGGCGAGATCCAGGGCGAGGTCGAGCCGCGCCCGCCGGTGGTCACGATCATGGGCCACGTCGATCACGGCAAGACCTCGCTGCTCGATTACCTGCGCCGCACCAAGGTCGCCAAGGGCGAGGCCGGTGGCATCACCCAGCACATCGGTGCCTATCACGTCGAAACCCCCAAGGGCGTGATCAGTTTCCTCGATACCCCCGGCCACGCGGCGTTTTCGGCGATGCGCGCACGCGGTGCCAAGCTCACCGACGTGATCGTGCTGGTGGTTGCCGCCGACGACGGCGTGAAGCCGCAGACCGTGGAGGCGATCCAGCACGCGCGCGCCTCGAACGTGCCGCTGGTGGTGGCGATCAACAAGATCGACAAGTCCGATGCCAACCCGGACCGGGTCAGGCAGGAGCTGATCCAGCACGAGGTGCTGGCCGAGGAATTCGGCGGCGATGTGCAGATGGTGCCGATCTCGGCTAAGCAGGGAACCGGCATCGACGAGCTGCTCGACGCCATCCTGCTGCAGGCCGAAGTGCTCGAGCTGACCGCAGTGCGCGATGCGCGCGCCGCCGGCGTCGTGATCGAATCTTCGCTCGACAAGGGCCGCGGCCCGATGGCCACGGTGCTGGTGCAGCGCGGCACCCTGAAGAAGGGGGACTACCTCGTATGCGGCACGCAGTACGGCCGCGTTCGCGCGCTGTTCGACGAGAGCGGCCAGCAGGTGCAGGAAGCCACCCCGTCGATCCCGGTGGTGGTGCTGGGGCTTTCCGGCGTTCCCGATGCCGGTGACGATTTCGTGGTGGTCGAGGACGAGCGCCTGGCCAAGGACGTGGCGCAGCAGCGCGAAGCCAAGCGCCGCGAAACGCGCCTGGTCAAGCAGGCCGGCAACCGCATGGAGGACGTGCTGGCGCAGATGGGCCAGACCGACGGCCAGCCGCAGCAGCTCAACCTGGTCATCAAGGCCGATGTGCAGGGCTCGGTGGAAGCGCTGCGCCAGTCGCTCACCGCGCTGTCGAACGACCTCATCACCATCAACGTCATCACCTCGGGCGTGGGCGGCATCACCGAGTCGGACGCCAATTCCGCGGCAACCGCCAAGGCCACCATCATCGGCTTCAACGTGCGCGCCGATGCCTCGGCCCGCAAGGTGATCGAGGCCAACGGCCTGGATCTTCGCTATTTCTCGATCATCTACGACGTGATCGACCAGGTGAAGCAGGTGGCATCCGGGCTTCTGGGCAAGGAGGTGCGCGAGGAAATCATCGGCGTCGCCGAAGTGCGCGAGGTGTTCCGCTCCTCCAAGTTCGGTGCGGTGGCCGGCTCGATCGTGGTCGAAGGCGTGGTCAAGCGCCACAAGCCGATCCGCGTGCTGCGCGACAACACGGTCGTGTTCGAGGGCGAGCTGGAGTCGCTGCGTCGCTTCAAGGAAACCGTTGACGAAGTGCGCGCCGGCACCGAGTGCGGCATCGCGGTGCGCCAGTACAACGACGTGCAGCCGGGTGACCAGATCGAATGCTTCGAACGCATCGAGGTGGCGAGGACGCTGTGAGGCCGGGGATCGGGAATCGGGAGTGGGGAATCGTGAAAGCGGTTCCCCGTGCGCCCGGAGCCTGAATCCCGGACCCGCCGACGTCCTGCAATCCGATTCTCCATTCTCCATTCGCGATTCCCGGCCCCATGAAACGAAGCTTCAACCGCACCGACCGCGTCTCCGCCCAGCTTCGCCGCGACCTTGGCGAACTGGTGCACGCGGCCGTGCTCAACCATGGGCTGGCCTCGGCCAGCGTGTCCGATGTCGAGGTCACGCGCGATCTCGCGCACGCCAAGGTGTTCGTCACCGTGCTCGAAGCGGCGCGTTCGGCGGAAGTGGTGAAGGCGCTCAACGAGATGGCGCGCGAGCTGCGCTTCGAGCTGGGCCGCCGGGTGCGGCTGCGCACGGTTCCCGAACTGCACTTTCATTACGACGATTCGGTCGATCGCGGCGAGCGCATCGAGGCGCTGCTGCGCGAGGACCAGGATCGCGGGAATGCCTGATCGGGCGTTTCCTGACGCCGCACGATGACGCCTTCCCCTTCGCGCGCTTGGCGTCCGGTTCACGGCATCGTGCTGCTGGACAAGCCACAAGGCCTCAGCTCCAACCAGGCGCTGCAGCGGGTTCGGCGCATTTTCGACGCCGAGAAGGGCGGCCACACCGGCGCGCTCGACCCGCTCGCGACCGGCCTGCTTCCGATCTGCCTGGGCGAGGCGACCAAGATCGCCGGGCTGCTGCTGGAGGGCGACAAGTGCTATCTCGCGCGCGTTGCGCTGGGCGTCGAAACCGATACCGATGATGCGGAAGGTCGCATGCTGCAGCAGCGCCCGGTGCCGGCGCTGGATCACGAGCGGGTGGCGGCGGCGTTGACGCCCTTCATCGGCCGCATCCGCCAGGCCCCGCCGCGCTACAGCGCCCTCAAGCAGGGCGGCGAGCCGCTCTACCGCAAGGCGCGGCGGGGCGAAGAGTTCGAGGTGCCCGAGCGCGAAGTCACCGTGCATGCCATCGCGCTGCGCGACATGGGCGAGGACTGGCTTGATCTGGAGGTCACCTGCGGCAGCGGCACCTATATCCGCAGCCTGGCGCGGGACCTCGGGCGCGCGCTGGGCTGCGGCGGACACATCGCGGCGCTGCGCCGGCGGTGGGTGGAACCGTTTCGCGCGCCGCGCATGTTCACACTGGAGGATCTGGCGGAACGGGCGCAGTCCGGGCCTGCCGGACTCGATGCCGTATTGCTGCCGATCGAGGCCGGCCTGGCGCACTGGCCCCGCATCGTGCTGGATCCGGACCAGGCGCAGCGCCTTCGCCAGGGCCAGCGCTTCGCGGTATCGGCCGCCGACGGGCCGCAGCTGGCGCTGGACGCCAATGGAAAGGCTCTGGGCCTGGTCGACGTGGTGCGGGGCGTGCTGCAGGCGCGTCGCCTGTTCCAACTGCCTGCGGCCTGAGTCGGAACGGAAAGGCCGTGGGCGGCACGGCGGCCTCCTTTCGATGCGTACTGCGCCAGCGGGATGTCCGCAGGCGCATCAGGCGAACCACCGGCCGGGTGACAGGAGCCTCCGCCTGTTACAGGAGACCCGGTCATTGGTCGCTTCGCTTTCCGCCTGCCCGCACGCCTGCGGCAGCGACGGTTTCCGCGGCGGCGTCGCGCTATCATCTGAGGCTGTCGAACCAAGCCGGGCGGGGTGCCGTGGGCGACATCACGGAACTTCTCGAAGCCGCCAGATCGGGGCAGGCGCATGAGCTGGACGCGGTGTTCACAGCCGTCTATCCGGCGCTGCGGACCCTCGCCGGGGCGCGCCTGCGCGAGTCCGCTTCCGAGGCGACGCTGAGCCCGACTGCCCTGGTCAACGAGGCCTACCTGAAGCTGATCGGGGCCAGTGCCCTGGATCTGACCGACCGCCGCCACTTCTTCGCCTGCGCGGCGCGCGCGATGCGCCACATCCTGATCGACAGCGCGCGCGCGCGCGCCAGCCTCAAGCGCGGCGGGCCGCTCGCGCAGGTGACGTTGACCGGAACGGGTGGCGATGCGGAGGCGATCACCGAACCGGACCTCCTGGACATCAACGCCGCGCTCGATCGGCTCGACGAGATCAATCCCGAACTGCGGGAGCTGGTTGAATTGCGCGTCTTCGCCGGCATGACGCTCGAAGAACTTGCCGCGACTCTGGGGCGCTCGCTGCGTTCGATCAGCCGCGACTGGCAGCGCGCCCGCGCCCTGCTTCTGGCCCAGCTGGACTGAGCCGATGGATGCCACCGAGCGCGATCAGTGGCGTGAGGCGGATCGGCTGTTCGATGCGCTGATCGAACTGGCACCCGATGCGCGCAGCCGTCGCGTCGCGACGCTGGACATCTCCGCCGGGGTGCGTGACAAGCTCGAAGCGTTGCTGCGCCGAGCCGGAGAGGCCAGCCCGCTGCTGGATTCGGACGCTGCGCTTGTATCCGTCCTGCCGTTGCCCGATGGCTGCGCCGCAGACCCGCTGCTGGGGCGAAACCTGGGCGACTGGCACCTGCTGGAACTCTTGGGGCGCGGCGGCATGGCCGTGGTCTATCGCGCCGAGCGCGTGGGTGGCGACTACCGGCAGCAGGCCGCCGTGAAGGTACTCAGCCTCGTGCTGCGCAGTCAGGACGATCATGCGCGCTTCCGGCGCGAGCGCCGCATCCTGGCCCAGCTCCAGCACCCGCACATCGCGCGCCTGCTCGACGGCGGCATCGCAGCGGACGGCACGCCCTATCTTGCGATGAGCCTGATCGAAGGCGAGCGCATCGATGCCTGGTGCGAGCACCACCAGCTCGATATTCCAGCGCGCGTACGCCTGTTGCACCAGGTGTGCGGCGCGGTCGCGCATGCCAATCGTTTGCTGGTCGTCCACCGCGACATCAAGCCTGCAAACATCCTCGTGGATGACGACGGCAGCGCCTGTTTGCTCGACTTCGGCATTGCCCGCCTGCTGGATGGCGATACCACCGGGGAAGCGACGCTCACGCGCGCGTTCACGCCCGACTACGCCGCGCCCGAACAGCGGGCTGGCGACGTGCCGCTGAGCACCGCGGTCGACGTCTACGGCCTCGGGGCGGTATTGCACCGACTGCTGACCGGCCAGTCGCCGCGCCTCGACGCGGCCGGAGATCCCGTGCCCGCCTCGCAGGTGGCGGCGGCTGCCGGCAACCCGCTTGCCGCGCACGCGCTGCGAGGCGATCTGGATGCGATCCTGGCCCAGGCCATGGCGCGAGAGCCGCAGGCGCGCTATGCCGGGGCGGATGCGCTGGCAATGGATCTGCATGCCTGGCTGTACCATCGGCCGATCCAGGCGCGCCGCGCCAGCCTTCGGGGCCGCGTGGCCCGACTCGTCCGCCGCAATCCCGGTGCCAGCGCGCTGGCCGCGCTGTGCCTGGTCCTCGGGCTGGGCGGGATCGTCGCCGTGCTGCTGGGCCAGCAGCAGGTCCGAGAGCAGGCGCTCGAGCTGCAGACCGTGGTCGATTTCCAGTCGAGCATGCTGCGTTCGGTCGAACCGGCGCAGGTTGGTGCCCGGATCCACGCGGCGCTGGATGCCGCACTGGCCGACGTCGGACTGGATCCCGAACTTCGCCGTCGCGCCATCGGGCAAATCGACACGGTGGGGCTCGCCATCGACAGCCTCGACGAAGGCATGCTTCGGCGCGCCGTCGACGCTGCGCGCCGGAACCTGGCCGACCAGCCGCGGGTGCAGGCGCGGCTGCTGCAAAGCCTCGCCAGCATCTACATCGACCTCAATCGGTTCGACCAGGCGGCACCGATCCAGCGCGAGGCGCTGGACCTCTTCCACCGTACCGTCGGTCCCGGCGACCCGCTGACCCTCGCCAGCCTGCGCGAACAGGTCGATCTGGGCATGCGCAGCGGTCAGGGCATCGACGAGGCCACCATCGAGGACATGCTTGCGCGGCACCGTCGACACCTCGGGGACGACAGCTTCGATACCGCGTTGGCGCGCGGCCTGTTCGCGCGCTGGCACATGGATGCCGGCAACCTGCCGCGGGCCGAGGCCGAACTGCGCGCCGCGCTCGCGCGCATGGAGGCACTGCGCGGCAGCGAGGATCCGAATGTCGTCGGCGAGCGCGCCGTGCTCGGGCAGCTCCTGCTGAACGCCGGTCGCAACGACCAGGCCGCGGAGCTGTTGCAGCAGGCGCTGGCGGCTGCGCGGCGGATCCATGACGCCCAGTCCGCCAGCGTGCTGTCGATTCTCTCCAACCTGGCGACGGCGCTTGCGCGGCAGGGCCGGCTGGACGAGGCGGAGGCGATGCACGCGGAAGTGTTCCAGGCCTATCGCGCCAGCCTGGGCGCCCGCCACCCCCGCACCCTGATCGCACTCAACAACCTCGCCGCCGATGCGCGCAAGCGCGGTGATTACGCGGCTGCGCTGCCGCTGCAGGAGCAGGCCCGCGCCGGCATGATCGAGGTTCTTGGAGCCGAGCACCCGCTCAGCCTGCGCATGCAGATGAGCCTGGGCGAAGTCAGGCTGGGCCTTGGTGAAGCGACTCTTGCGGCCGGTTTTCTTACCGAGGCCCTGGCCGCCTGGGAGCGCCTCGCACTGTCCCCGTCGCCGCCGATCGCCCGCGCCCAGCGTCACCTGGGGCAAGCCCTGCAGGCGCAGGGAAGAGTGGAGGATGCCGCTGGCGCAATGCAGGCGTCCTGGGATACGGCAAACGCCATCAGATCACGGGAGGAACAGCGCGCCACGGCAGCCGCCTTCGTCGCCCTGTACGCCTCAGCCCCCGAGAACGCCGAACCTCACGCCCGATGGCTGGCGCGACTGGATGCGCTTGATGCACCGGATGCTGGCGGCACGCCGCCGCCCTGATGCCGGCGTCGATGCGCCCCGCACCACTTCAGCAACGAGCGGTACGAGGATGGTGTCGCAAGGCCGGGCCGCAAGCCACGGCGCGGGAATTGACCGTCTTTCGGTGCCACCCTACAATGCGCGGCTACGCCGGAATAGCTCAGTTGGTAGAGCGGCGCATTCGTAATGCGTAGGTCGTAGGTTCGATTCCTATTTCCGGCACCACACGAAGACTCTGGCGGGTTCCGTAACCGCCACGAATCACCACGAAACGCCCGCGCCGCAACGGCTTGCGGGCGTTTTCGTTTCCGCGACCTGCCCGAACCGGCCCCAACCGCAACACCCATTTGCGCACGATTTACGCATAGGATGCGGGCATGGCAAGCATCCGGCGACATGGGAACCGATACCGCGCGCATCTGTGCGTCGGCGGGGCGGGCGGCGACCTCTTCCAAGGCAGCGTCCGCCCGCGCGTGTGGAAGAAGATCGCGTCATCGGGCCTGCGCCCGCGCGAGCCCTGGCGCGAGCGTCGGGTGGTCCTGCGCCACGGAGTCTGGAGTCGCCCATGACCACGCTTTCCGCCGCGATCCTGCTGTTCCTGATCCTCGATCCGCTCGGCAACGTGCCGGTGTTCCTGAGCCTGCTGCGCGACCTGCCGCCGCGGCGGCAGCGCTGGGTGCTGGCGCGCGAACTGCTGATCGCGCTCGGGGTGCTGCTGCTGTTCCTGTTCGCCGGCCGCGCGATCCTGGCGGCCATGCACCTGCGCGAAGAATCGGTCTCCATCGCCGGGGGCATCGTGCTGTTCCTGATCGGCCTGCGCATGATCTTTCCGCCGCAGGACGGGCTGCTCGGGCACCAGCCGGAAGGCGAGCCCTTCATCGTGCCCATGGCGATTCCGCTGATCGCCGGTCCGTCGGGCATGGCGGCGGTGATCCTGATGGCAAGCAACGATCCGACGCGGCTGGGCGACTGGGTTCTGGCCCTGCTGATGGCCTGGTCCGCTACCGCCGTCATCCTGTTTTCGGCCACCTTCCTCTACAAGGTGCTGGGCCGGCAGGTGCTCACAGCGGTGGAGCGGCTGATGGGCATGCTGCTGGTCGCGCTGTCGGTGCAGATGCTGCTCGACGGTGTGCGCGCCTATCTCGCCGGCTGACGAATCCGCCGCGCGGCAAGGGGATTTCCCGGCAGATCGAGGCTGCGGCGAGCGGTGCGGCGCGCGCTGTCGGTGCCGCGGCGGGCCGACGCGCCGGGTACTGGGCCGGGAAGTAGCAAAACAGTCATAAAGTTCGGTTAAACTGTGGTTAAAGAATCGCCGGATGCACGGGGACTGGCCGATCCGGTGGTGGCAAGACAGAACCAGTTCAACAAGCAGCCCGCAGTCGCGCGAGTGCGCGAATGCGGGCGCAGTACGGGCGGCATGGCCGCACGGTCAGCGGCATCAACGTCAGGCAATCAGGGCAAATCCATGAAAAAACAACTTCGTATCAAGCACCTCGCAGGCGCACTCGCCGTCCTTCTCATGACTGCGCCGGCGTATGCGCAGCAGACCTCGTCCAACATTGCCGGTCGCGTGACCGACAACGAGGGCGCGCCGCTGGCCGGTGCCGAGGTCATGATCGTGCACACGCCCTCGGGCACCACCAGCCGCGCCGTCACCGACGGGCAGGGCCGCTACACCGCGCGCGGCCTGCGCGTCGGTGGTCCGTACACCGTCACGGTCACGCGCGATGGCTTCAAGGGTGAAGCCACCGAGAACGTATTCCTTGCGCTGGGCGAAACCTCGGCCCTGAACGTCGATCTCGACACCGCGGCCACCTCGCTGGAGGCCATCCAGGTCGTGGCTTCGGCGGGTCTCTCGGTGTTCAATCCGGACAACATGGGTACCGGTACGGTCCTTTCTTCCGGCGACATCGCGGCGCTGCCCTCGGCCGGCCGCAACATCCAGGACCTGATCCGCCTGGATCCGCGCATCAGCCAGACCAGCAAGGCCGACGGCCGCATTTCCGCCGCCGGCCAGCACTCGCGCTACAACCTGATCCGCATCGACGGCGTTTCCACCAACGATCCGTTCGGCCTGGAGGCCAACGGCCTGCCGACCGAGCGCCAGCCGGTCTCGGTGGACGCGATCGAAGAGCTGAACATCGCGCTGGCCAACTACGACGTGACCTACGCGGGCGCCACCGGTGCCGTGGTCAACGCGGTCACCCGTTCGGGCACCAACGACTTCCACGGTTCGGTCTACTACGCCTACCGCGACAAGGACTGGGTGCGCGAGGACCTGCAGGGCGTCAAGTTCAACGGCTTCAATGACGAGACCACCTACGGCGGCACCTTCGGTGGCGCGCTGGTGAAGGACCGCCTGTTCTTCTTTGCCAACTACGAGAAGTACGTGCGCTCCGCGCCGGGCTCCAGCTACGCCTCCACGCCTTATGGCCGCGGCCAGATCACCGATGCCGACATCGCCGAGGCCCAGCGCATCGCGCGCGACGTCTGGGGCTTCGACGCCGGTTCGCTCGACCCGGTGAAGGGCGACACCGAGATCGAGGAGTACGCGGTCAAGTTAGACTGGAACATCAACGACGACCACCGCGCCTCGCTGCGCTACAGCAAGCTCGAGCAGAACGTGATCCGCCAGCCGGGCATCGGCTCGAGCAGCATTTCGCTCAGCAGCCACTGGTACAACCAGCCCAAGACCTTCGAGACCATGGTCGGCCAGCTCTTCAGCAACTGGTCGGACAACTTCTCCACCGAGCTGAAGCTCTCCTACCGCGACTACATCGCCGAGCGCGCGCCGATTTCCGACCTGCCGTCCATCCGCGTCAACATCGGCAACCAGGGCCTGATGTTCGGTACCGAGGTCAACACCCACGTCAACGTGGTCGACACCACCGAGAAGAACGTGTTCTTCGCCGGCACCTACTATCTGGGCGACCACGCCCTGAAGTTCGGCATCGACTACGCCGAAAACGACATCATGAACTTCTACGGCCGCGACCTGAACGGCTCGTACACCTTCGCCTCGCTGGCCGACTTCGCCGCCGGCACGCCGAGCCAGTACACGGTGCGCACGCCGCGTCCGGGCCGCGACTACGGTGATATTCCGGCGACCTACGTGTTCGAGAACACCGGGTTCTTCCTGCAGGACAACTGGTCTGCGACCTACAACCTGAGCCTGATGTTCGGCATCCGCGTCGACATCCCGGATTTCGATCGTGAGCCGCTGTACAACGAAACCATCCACCAGATGTACGGCTACGACAACCGGGTCACCATCGATACCAAGCTCTGGCAGCCGCGCTTCGGCTTCAACTACACCTTCGACACCGAGCGCTCCACCCAGCTGCGCGGCGGCGTGGGCCTGTTCCAGGGCACCGCGCCCAACGTCTGGATGGCCGGTGCCTTCCAGAACACGGGCCTGAACTTCGTCGCCTACGACCAGCGCAATCCGGGCGCGATCTTCACCCCGGGCGTCAATCCGCCGTACATCCCCAGCGGCCCGGGTTCCACCCCGCGCCTGCGCGTGGACCTGATGGAGCCGGGCCTGGCGCTGCCGTCGGTGTGGAAGGCCAACCTCGCGTTCGACCACGAGCTGCCCTGGCACGGCATCGTGGCCTCGGCCGAGCTCCTGATGCTCAACACCAAGAACGACATCTACTTCGAGTCGCTTGACCTGGGCGCGCCGACCTTCGCCGGCCAGGACGGCCGCATGATCTACTGGAACGCGGCGGGACTGAATCCCATCAACGCCCAGAGCAACGGCATCCAGAACGGTCGCGGCAATCCGGGTGGCGGCGGCAGTGCCGGCAACCGCGCCAACCGTCCGAGCAACATCGATCAGGTGATGCTGGCGCGCAACACCAGCAAGGGCGAAAGCAAGGCGCTGACCCTGTCGCTGACCAAGCCGATGCAGGCGGGCGACCACTGGTCCTGGACGGCGGGCTACACCTACACCGACGCCACCCAGGTCAGCCCGATGGCCAGCTCGCAGAACACCTCGAACTGGAACGGCACCACGATCTACCAGGTCAACGAGAACGTGTCGTCCACCTCGCGCTACGCCATCCGCGACCGCTTCACCGGCGTGCTGACCTATACCAACGCGTTCTTCGGCGACAACAACACCACCTTCGGCCTGTTCTACGAGGGCCGCTCGGGCCTGCCGTTCAGCTACATCTACTACAACGACATCAATGGTGATGGTGCCTCCACCAACGACCTGTTCTATGTTCCTGCCGGTCGTGGCGACGTGCTGTTCACCGGCGGTGCGCAGATGGAAAACGACTTCTTCAACTGGCTCGAACAGCACCCGGACCTGGCCCGCTACGCCGGCCAGGTGGTCCCGGCCAACAGCGGACGGGCGAAGTGGGTCAACAACTTCGACCTGCGCATCAGCCAGCAGCTGCCGTCGTTCTTCGAAGGCCACAAGGCCGAGTTCAACTTCGACATCATGAACGTGGGCAACCTGCTCAACAAGAAGTGGGGCCTGATCGAGGACTACGGCTTCTTCCAGACGATGCGCGTGGCCAACTACGCGGGTATCGACCCGGCCACCGGCAAGTACGTCTATACCTTCTCGGGGTCGACGGACGAGCCGGGCATCCAGGAAAACAACAACGACAAGGGCAACACCGGCGTGTCGCGCTGGTCGGTCATGGCCACCTTCAAGTACAGCTTCTGATCCATCGAAGCGGTATCGCGTGATCGAGGCGGCCGGGGGAAACCCCGGCCGCCTTGCTTTTCGCGCAGGAAGCGATGCGGTTGTGGACGCTGCCGGGCACGGCCGGTATCATTTCCGCTCGCCCCAAACCCCCTCGTCCCACCTGTGGCCGCCCTTGCGGCAGCCGATGCGGACGTGACCGCGTGCCGCAAATCAGGCGCGCGGGGTTTCCTCCCTCCACAAGGCGAAATCCGTGCCCCATCCCGCAATTCTTGCCCTCGCCGACGGCACCGTCTTCCACGGAACCTCGTTCGGCGCTTCCGGGCTGCGCGCCGGCGAAGTGGTGTTCAACACCGCCATGACCGGCTATCAGGAAATCCTCACCGATCCGTCCTACGCCCGACAGATCGTCACGCTGACCTGGCCCCACGTCGGCAACACCGGCTGCAATCCGCAGGACGACGAGGCGCGCGCCATGCACCTCGGCGGCCTGGTGGTGCGCGAGCGCCCGACCCCCGCGAGCAACTGGCGCAGCACCGCCAATCTCGAAGACTGGCTGGTGGCGCGTGACGTGGTGGCCGTGGCGGGGATCGACACCCGCGCCCTGACCCGCATCCTGCGCGAGCGCGGCGCGCAGGGCGGCTGCTTGATGGCAGGGCCGGATGCCGATGCCGAAGCCGCCGTGGCCGCCGCGCGCGCCTTCCCGGGCCTGGACGGAATGGATCTGGCGAAGCAGGTCACCACCGCCTCGCGCTATGCGTGGAGCGAGGGCTCGTTCGATCTCGACGCCAATTGCTTCAGCACGCCGGCCACCCGCTTCCACGTCGTGGCCTATGATTTCGGCATCAAGCTCAACATTCTGCGCCTGCTGGTCGATGCCGGCTGCCGCCTTACCGTGGTGCCGGCGCAGACGCCGGCGCGCGAGGCGCTCGCACTCGATCCCGACGGCATCTTCCTCTCCAACGGTCCGGGCGACCCGCAGGCCTGCGGTTACGCGATCGAGGCGATCCGCGAGTTCATCGCCGCGCGGATTCCGCTGTTCGGCATTTGCCTGGGCCACCAGCTTCTTGCGCTGGCCGCCGGGGCCAGGACGATCAAGATGCCGCACGGCCACCACGGCGCGAACCATCCGGTGCAGGAACTGGCCTCGGGTCGGGTGATGATTTCCAGCCAGAACCACGGCTTCGCCGTGGACGAATCCAGCCTGCCGGCCAGCGCGCGCGCCACGCATCGCTCGCTGTTCGACGGCAGCAATCAGGGCATCGCCCTCACCGACGCGCCGGCCTTCAGCTTCCAGGGCCATCCCGAAGCCTCCCCGGGCCCGGCGGATGTGGGCGGATTGTTTGCGCGTTTCGCAGCCACCATGCAAGCCGCCAACGCGGCGTGATGAACGGAGTTTCAAGAATGCCCCGACTTTTCCTTCTTGCCGCGCTCTGCGGCGCGCTGCTTCTTTCATGGGCCGGTGCAAGCGCCGCCGAACGCCTCCCGGTGGGTGACTTCTTCAAGGATCCCGAGTTCCGCAGCGTGTCGCTGTCTCCCAGCGGCACCTACATCACCGTCTCGGTGCCGCGCGCCGACCGCACCGTGCTGGCCGCGTTCCGGGTCCGCGACATGAAGCTGATCGGCAAGTGGGACCAGGGCGAGAACCGCCACATCGACCGGGTCCGCTGGGTCAACGACGACCGCTTCATCCTGTACGTCACGCGCAAGACCGGCGCGTTCGACTTCCGCGTGGGCACGCCGGACCTCTATCTGAGCGATGTCGATGGTGCCAAGCGCATCCACATTCCCAACGGCGGCACCTACAGCATCGTCGATGTGACCTGGGACGAGCCCGACACGATCCTGGTGCAGCGCTCGGTCGATTCGGCCTACCTGTTCAAGCTCAACGTCTACACCGGCAAACTCAATACCGTCGCGACCGCGCCGCTGCGCTTCGGCGGTTTCGTGCTCGACCACGCCGGCAAGGTGCGCTATGCCATCGGGCAGAAGACCGAGGGCGGCGATTTCGTCACGCTGCGGCGTGACGGCGAGGACTGGACCACCGTGCATTCGGCACCGATGGGCGAGTCCGTCCGCAGGCCGCTGATGTTCGCCAAGGACGGCGAGCGGGTGATCTTCTCGATCAGCGACGAGGGCGAACCCGTGCGGCTGGCGCTGGTCGATCCGCAGACCGGCGAGGAGACGCCGCTGGCGCGCAATGCCAACGTGGATGCCACCGCGATGCTGATGAGTTCGGATGAGACCGAGCTGCTCGCCGTGGGCTATCAGGACGGCCTGCCGGGCTACGAATTCGTCACCCCCGATCACCCCGAATCCAAGGCGCTGGCGGGGCTGCTCAACGCCTTCCCGGACCACGCGGTGTCGTTCTCGGGAATGAGCCGCGACGGCCGCTTCATCCTGCTGCGGCGCTACAGCGATGTCGATCCGGGAGCCTATTTCCTGTTCGATCGCAAGAGCGGCGAGGCGCGCTTCCTGCTGGCCTCGATGGACTGGATCGATCCGGCGAAGATGTCGCCGACCCGGCCGATCTCGCTCACCGCGCGCGACGGCACGCCGCTGCACGGCTACCTCACCGTGCCGCGCGGCGAGGGCAGGAACCTGCCGCTGATCCTGCACCCGCACGGCGGCCCGCACGGGGTGCGCGACGAATGGGGCTTCGATCCGCAGGTGCAGTTCCTCGCCAATCGCGGCTATGCCGTGCTGCAGATCAACTTCCGCGGCTCGGGCGGCTACGGCAATGCCTTCGAGCGCAAGGGCTATCGCAACTGGGGTACGACGATGATCGACGACATGACCGATGCCGTCGACTGGACGGTGGCGCAGGGCATCGCCGATCCGAAGCGGATCTGCACCTACGGCGCCTCCTACGGCGGGTTCGGCGCGCTGCAGTCGGTGGTCCGCAACCCCGAGAAGTACCGCTGCACGATCGGCTACGTGGGCGTCTACAGCCTGCCGATGATGTTCACCAAGGGCGACATCCCGCAGACGAAATCGGGCGTGGCCTATCTCAAGCGCGTGCAGCCGGAGGCGCTGGCCGAGCAGCAGGCGCAGTCGCCGGCGTTCAACATCGACAAGATCCGCATCCCGGTGATGCTGGTGCAGGGCGGCAAGGACGAGCGCGTCCCGCCGTCCCAGTACCGCCTGCTCAAGGATGGCCTGGCCAAGGCCGGTAATCCACCCGAGGTGGACATCCTGGAGCCGAAGGAAGCGCACGGTTTCTATGACTTCGACAACAAGGTTCGGCTCTACACCGCGATGGAAGCCTTCCTGGACCAGCACATCGGCCCATCCGCGCGTTGAGCGGCAACTCCCGCCTCCCGCCTCCCGAACCTGACTCGCACCCACGGACCCCTTCCATGCCCAAGCGCACCGACCTCAAGACCATCCTCATCATTGGTGCCGGCCCGATCGTCATCGGCCAGGCCTGCGAGTTCGATTACTCCGGCGCGCAGGCCTGCAAGGCGCTGAAGGAAGAGGGGTTCCGGGTGGTTCTGGTGAACTCCAACCCGGCCACGATCATGACCGACCCGGGCACCGCGGATGCGGTGTACATCGAGCCGATCAACTGGCAGACGGTGGAGAAGATCATCGCCAAGGAGCGCCCTGATGCGCTGCTGCCCACGATGGGCGGGCAGACCGCGCTCAACTGCGCGCTGGATCTGGCCGACAACGGCGTGCTGGAAAAGTACGGCGTGGCGATGATCGGTGCCAACCGCGACGCCATCCGCACCGCCGAGGACCGCGAGCTGTTCAAGCAGGCGATGCAGGAAATCGGGCTCGCCTGTCCGAAGGCGGAAGTGGCGCGCAGCTACGAGCAGGCGGTTGAAGCGCAGGCCAAGGTGGGCTTCCCGACCATCATCCGGCCGAGCTTCACCCTCGGCGGATCGGGTGGCGGCATCGCCTACAACGTCGAGGAGTTCGAGGAGATCGTCAAGCGCGGCCTGGAGCTTTCGCCCACCCACGAGGTGCTGGTGGAAGAATCCGTGCTGGGCTGGAAGGAACTGGAGATGGAAGTGGTCCGCGACCGCGCGGACAACTGCATCATCGTGTGCTCGATCGAGAACCTCGATCCCATGGGCGTGCACACCGGCGATTCGATCACCGTGGCACCGGCGCAGACGCTCACCGACAAGGAATACCAGCGCCTGCGCAACGCCTCCATCGCGGTGCTGCGCAAGATCGGCGTGGAAACCGGCGGCTCCAACGTGCAGTTCGCCATCAACCCGGCCGATGGCCGCCTCGCCGTGATCGAGATGAATCCGCGCGTGTCGCGCTCCTCGGCGCTGGCGTCCAAGGCCACGGGTTTTCCGATCGCCAAGATCGCGGCCAAGCTCGCGGTCGGCTACACCCTCGACGAATTGCGCAACGACATCACCGGCGGGCGCACCCCGGCCTCCTTCGAGCCGACCATCGACTACGTCGTCACCAAGGTGCCGCGCTTCGCCTTCGAGAAGTTCCCGCAGACCGATTCGCGCCTCACCACGCAGATGAAGTCGGTGGGCGAGGTGATGGCGATGGGGCGCAACTTCGGCGAATCGCTGCAGAAGGCCCTGCGCGGGCTGGAAACCGGCAAGGCCGGGCTCGATCCCACCGGCCTGGACCTGCGCTCGGAAGACGATCTGGTCACCCTGCGCCGGCAGCTGCGCGAGACCGGCCCGGAACGGCTCTTCTACGTGGCCGACGCGTTCCGCGCGGGCCTGTCGCTGGAGGAGATTAACGCGCTTTCCAGCATCGACCCCTGGTTCCTGCACCAGATCCGGACGCTGGTGGACACGGAAAGGGAAACGGCGACGGCGGGCCTCGCCGGCCTGGATCGCGCCCGCCTGCTCGAACTCAAGCGCCAGGGCTTTTCCGACGCGCGGCTGGCGCGCC
>JAMLIV010000004.1 GCA_023954075.1 Lysobacteraceae bacterium | reverse complement strand
GGCCATCTGCAAGGATCAATCCTCGATCGTTGCCGGCAGCAGTCGCGCGGGTTCGGGCTGGGCCTCGACCGCCAACTCGCCGTCGCGCACCGTCACTTCGACCCGACCGCCGCCAACCAGCGCGCCGAACAGGAGTTCATCGGCGAGCGGGCGCTTGATCTTCTCCTGCAGCACGCGCGCCATCGGGCGCGCGCCCATCTGCGGATCGAAGCCGTGCTCGGCCAGCCAGCGCCGCGCTTCGGGATCGACGCTGAAGCTGACGTGCTTTTCCTGCAGCTGGGTTTCCAGCTCGATGATGAACTTGTCCACCACGCGCAGGATGTGGTCGAAATCCAGCCCGCCGAACTGCACCACCGCATCGAGCCGGTTGCGGAACTCGGGCGAGAAGCTGCGGCGGATCACTTCCATCGCATCGGTGCTGTGGTTCTGCTCGACGAAGCCCATGGTGCGCCGCGCCGCCTGCTGCGCGCCGGCGTTGGTGGTCATCACCAGCACCACGTTGCGGAAGTTGGCTTCGCGCCCGTTGGTATCGGTGAGCACGCCGCGGTCCATCACCTGCAGCAGGATGTTGAAGATGTCCGGATGGGCTTTCTCGATCTCGTCCAGCAGCAGCACGCAGTGCGGCGTCTTGACGATCTTCTCGGTCAGCAGGCCGCCCTGGTCGAAGCCGACGTAGCCCGGAGGCGCGCCGATCAGGCGCGACACCGAGTGCGGTTCCATGTACTCGCTCATGTCGAAGCGGATCAGCTCGATCCCGAGCTGCATCGCGAGCTGGCGGGTGACCTCGGTCTTGCCCACGCCGGTCGGGCCGGCGAACAGGAAGCTGCCGATCGGCTTGTCCGGCTGGGCCAGGCCCGAGCGCGCCATCTTGATGGCGGCGGTGAGCGTGTCGATGGCTTCGTCCTGCCCGAACACCACCATCTTGAGGTTGCGTTCCAGGCTCTTGAGCACGTCCTTGTCCGAGGCCGACACCTGCTTGGCGGGGATGCGCGCCATCTTGGCCACGATCAGCTCGATCTCGGGCACGTCGATCAGGGCCTTTCGCTCGGATTCGGGCACCACGCGCTGGCGCGCGCCGGCTTCGTCGATCACGTCGATGGCCTTGTCCGGCAGCAGGCGCTCGCCGATGTGCTTGACCGAAAGATCCACGGCCGCGCGGATCGCGTCGTTGCTGTATTCGACGCGATGATGCTCCTCGAAGCGCGACTTGAGCCCGAGCAGGATTTCCACCGCTTCGGCCACGGACGGCTCCACCACGTCGATCTTCTGGAAGCGCCGCGCCAGCGCGTGATCCTTCTCGAACACGCCGCGGTATTCCTGGAACGTGGTCGAGCCGATGCAGCGCAGCTCGCCCGAGGCCAGCGCCGGCTTGATCAGGTTGGACGCATCCATGGTACCGCCCGAGGCCGAACCGGCACCGATGATGGTGTGGATTTCGTCGATGAAGAGGATCGCCTCGTCTTCCTTGCGCAGCTGCGCCAGCACGCCCTTGAGGCGCTTCTCGAAGTCGCCGCGGTACTTGGTGCCGGCCACCAGCGCTCCCAGGTCGAGCGCGTAGATCGTGGCACCCTTGAGCACCTCGGGAACGTCGCCATCGACGATGCGCTTGGCCAGGCCTTCGGCCAGCGCGGTCTTGCCCACGCCGGCTTCACCGACGTAGAGCGGGTTGTTCTTGCGCCGGCGGCAAAGCACCTGGATGGTGCGCTCGACCTCGTCCTTGCGCCCGATCAGGGGATCGATCTTGCCCTCGCGCGCGAGCTCGTTGAGGTTGCTGGTGAACTCGGCGAGCGGACTGGTGGCCTTCTCGTCGATGGTCTCGCCTTCCTTGCCGGCTTCCGGTTCGGCCTTGGGCGCGTCCTGCCCCACCTTGGCGACACCGTGGGAGATGTAGTTCACCACGTCCAGACGGGTGATCTCCTGCTGGTTGAGGTGATAGACCGCGTGCGAATCCTTCTCGCCGAAGATCGCCACCAGCACGTTGGCCCCGGTGACTTCCTTCCGGCCGGACGACTGCACGTGGTAGACCGCCCGCTGCAGCACGCGCTGGAAGCCCAGCGTGGGCTGGGTGTCGCGGCTGTCCTCCTTGGGCAGCACCGGCACCGTCTCGGCAATCACGCTGCGCAATTCGCTGGCCAGGCGCGGAAGATCCGCGCCGCAAACCCGCAGCACGCCGGCGGCGGACGGGTTGTCCAGAAGCGCCAGCAGCAGGTGTTCGACCGTCATGAACTCATGCCGGCTCTCGCGCGCCTGCTTGTAGCACTGGCCGATGGTGAACTCGAGGTCCTTGCTGAACATCGCAATCTCCCTATGCGTGGGCGGCCGTCCTGCGGGGCCGCAATGGGCTGAACATGGGGATGCTCATGCCTGCTCCATAGTGCACATCAACGGATGATGGTGCGCGCGTGAGAATTCGTTCACCTGCGCCACCTTGGTTTCCGCCACTTCCCGGGTGAAAACGCCGCAAACGCCGCGCCCGCGGGTGTGGACGTGCAGCATCACCTGGGTGGCGCCTTCCCGGTTCATGCTGAAGAACACCTGCAGCACCTCCACCACGAAATCCATCGGGGTGTAGTCGTCATTGAGCAGAAGCACGCGGTAGAGCGGCGGCGGTTTCACCTCCGGCCGCGCCGGAGCCAGCGCGATGCCGTAGCCTTCCTCGTGCTCCTGTCCGGGGTCTGGGGTCGGGTCCTGGGTCATGGGGCCAGTATATTGAGGAAGCCAGGCGTCGGGCAGGCGCGGTTCACATTCCAGACATCACGTGCCGCGCCTGCGCCGCGCACCGGATACGGGCGTCTTCGGGCGCGGGCAGGCACGCCACGCGGCGGGGCTTCGCCGGCACAATGACGCCGAACCACCACCGCCACCCGAGACCCCGGCCCCACCATGAGCGACGACATCCCGCTGTTCACCCTGCTCGACCTGGTGGGCACTTTCGCCTTCGCCATCAGCGGCGCGCTCGCGGCACGGCAGAAGAACCTCGATCTGTTCGGCGTGATCGCCATCGCCTGGCTGGTGGCCTGCGGCGGCGGCATCATCCGCGATCTCAGCATCGGCGCGGTGCCGCCGGCCGGGCTGGCCGACTGGCGCTACCTGCTGCTTGCGCTGACCGCCTCGATCCTGGCCATCGTGGCCTATCCGGTACTGCGGCGGCTTGCCCATCCGGTGCAGATGTTCGATGCGCTGGGTCTGGGTTTCTTTGCCGTGTTCGGCGCACACAAGAGCCTGGTCTTCGGCCACAACGCGCAGGTGGCGATCGCGCTCGGCGTGGTCAGCGCGGTCGGCGGCGGCGTGCTGCGCGACGTGCTGCTCAACCGCCTGCCGCTGATCCTGCGCAAGGAAATCTACGCTTCCGCCGCCCTGCTCGCCGCCTGCGTGCAGGTCGCCGGCGAAAGCCTCGGGCTGCCGATGGCCTGGGTGTCATGGACCGGCATCACGCTGTGCTTTTCCCTGCGCTACCTGGCGATGCGCCGGGGCTGGAACCTGCCGCGCATCGGCGGCACGGAGCGTTGAGGCGCGGCGCACGCAGCCATCAGGATCCGCGCAGCGCCCCGCAGGAACTCAGCGCTTTGCCTGCGGCAGAACCACCGAGAAGCGCGTCGAGGCCTCGTCCGATGCCACGTCCACCCGGCCGCCGTGCGCCTCGACGATGGACTTGACGATGGCAAGGCCCAGGCCGGCGCCGGCACCCTGCTTCTGGCGCGACGGATCGACCCGGTAGAAACGATTGAACAGCCGCGGCAGGTCGGCGGCGGGTATGACCGGGCCGGGGTTGGCGATGACGAGGCGGACGCGGCCGTCTTGCTGCGCAAGCGTCACGCCCACGCAGCCGCCCGCCGGGGTGTAGCGGATGGCGTTGGACAGAAGATTGCCGAGCGCGCGACGCAGCATCTCGCGATCGCCCCATGCCGGCGCGGCGTCGCCCGACAGTTCCAGCAGCACGCCGCGCTCCTCGCACCAGGCCTCGAAGTAGTCGAACAGGTCGCGCAGCGTGGCCGCCAGATCGACCTCCTCGCGCCTGAGCGCGTCCGGTGCGTTCTCGGTCTGGGCCAGGAAAAGCATGTCGTTGATCATGCGGTTCAGACGCCCGAATTCCTCCAGATTGGAATAGAGGATCTCGCGGTATTCCTCGGCGCTGCGCGCCTGCCCGAGCGCGACCTCGGTCTGGGTGGTGAGGTTGGTGACGGGCGTGCGCAGTTCGTGCGCGATGTCGGCGGAAAAATTGGCGAGCTGGGCGAAGCCGTCCTCGAGCCGGGCGAGCAGGTCGTTGAACGCGACCAGGGTTTCGCCCAGTTCGACCGGCACTGCGTCCGGGTCCAGGCGCAGGTAGAGGCGCGAGGAGGAGATCGCGCGGATGCGCTCGTTGGTGCGGCGGATCGGCGCGTGACCCCAGCGCACCGCGAGCCAGGCCACCGCCACCACCAGCGCCATGGCCAGGGCAAAGGTCCAGCGCTGGATGCGGCGGAACTCGCGGGTGAAGTGCTCGTGGGTGTCGATGTCCATCGCCACGGCCAGACGCAGCCCGGGCGGATGCGCCAGCGCCACCACGGTGCCGCGGTAGTGGGTGCCGCCCTCTTCCCACACCGCCAGCGGCCAGTGCCCATCGGGATCGACCGGCGGCACGCCGGCGGCAAAGCGCGCCAGTTCCGGGCCGTGGCGGGATGCCGGCGCGTCGCGCAGGGCCGGATCGAGCAGCAGGAAATGCACGCCGTGGTGCCCGCGCACCGCCGGCTGCAGGTCGGGGATTTCATCCGCCGGCGTGGCTTCCAGCGTGCGGAACACAGCGGCGGCCACCGCGCGCAGTTCGGCCTCGTCCATCTCCACGAAGTGCCGGTCGAGCGCGCGCGCGCTGATCCAGTTGAAGCCGATCAGCACCAGCGCCATCGAAATGCCGACCAGCGCGATCACCCGCAGCGCGAGCGAGGCGGGGCGGCGCGGGCGCGCGTTCGCCTCAGGCATCGGGAAGATCCAGCCGATAGCCCATGCCGCGCACGGTGTGGATCAGCCTGGGTTCGAAGCCCTCGTCGATCTTGGCGCGCAGGCGGCGGATCGCCACGTCGATGACATTGGTGTCGCTGTCGAAGTTCATGTCCCAGACCTGGGACGCGATCAGCGAGCGCGGCAGCACTTCGCCCTGACGCCGCGCCAGCAGTTCCAGCAGGGCGAACTCCTTGGGCGTGAGGTTGATGCGCTGTCCGCCGCGCGCCGCGCGCCGGCGCGGCAGGTCGAGTTCGAGGTCCGCGATGCGGATGAAGTCGGGATTCACCGGCGCGGCACCGCGCCTGAGCAGGGTGCGTACCCGCGCCAGCAGTTCGGAGAAGGCAAAGGGTTTGATGAGGTAGTCGTCGGCCCCCAGCTCCAGCCCCTGCACGCGATCCTCCACCGCGCTGCGGGCGGTCAGGAACAGCACCGGCACCTGGCTGCCGCCGCTGCGCAGCGAGCGCAGGATGCTCCAGCCGTCCACGTCCGGCAGCATCACGTCGAGCACGATGAGGTCGTAGTCGCCGGTCGCGGCCAGATGCCGGCCGTCCAGGCCGTTGCGCGCCAGATCCACCACGAAGCCGGCCTCGGTCAGCCCCTGGCGTACGTAGTCGCCGGTCTTTTCCTCGTCTTCGACCACCAGCAGCCGCATGATCACTCCGCATCCACCCGGCCGTTCCCGCGGAGATCGCGCACGGCACGGGGCGATACTCTATCGGCCCGCCGCGCGCTGCGCGACGGGCGCGCAAGGCGTCAGGCGGGCTGCCGAACCACCCGGATCACGGCCGGATCGCTGCCGTGTTCCAGCAGCAGACGGCGCACGCGATCCTGCCATGTGGCGGCAAAACCGCGACGCTCCTCGATGTCGGGATCGGGCTGCAGCGCGCGTGTCATCCGCAGGCGCAGGTCGGGCGCGGCCGGCACGCTGGACACGTCAAGATCCAGATACACCGCATCGCCCGTGTCCGTGCGCCTGAAGCGGGCGACGAAGCCCGGCATCTGCTCGCCGTAGCGCAGCAGGCCGTGACGACGGAAGCGTCCGCCGATGCCGTGGAAGCCGTTGCTGGCCGCGGCACCGGTCAACAGGGTGAAAACCTGCGCGATCACTCCCGTGGTGCCTTCCTCCTCGCCGCTGCTCATCGCCACCTCGATGCCGCCGCGCTCGGGTACGGCGTCCGGATAGAGCGCATGCAGTCCGGCCAGCGCCATCAGGTAGGCACCGGCCACGGTCGGGCAGGAATGCCCGGCCACGCGCACCGCATCGGCGTAGCCGTACTCGATCATGCCGTCATCGCAGCTGCCGAGGAACTCGGCCAGCGCATCGTGCACCGTGATGCGCGGCGCGTCGGAAAAAAACGGTTGCATCGCCATGGCTCACTCTTCCGGCAGGCCGCTGATGCCAAAGTCGATCACGACGCCGGACGGATCGCGCTGGCGGTAATCGACGCTGAGGTATTCGCCGAAGCGCTGCTGCAGCTGGCCCAGCAGCGGGATCGGATCGTGGTCGTTGATGAAGCGCATCGTCTCGCCGTTGCGCAGCGCGCCGAGCGCGCCGAAGATCGCCGAATGGCGAAAGCGGCGGGCGATGCCGCGGGCGTCGAAGATGTAGATGTTGGGTTCGGGATCGAGCGACATGGGAATGACTCCTGTTTGCATCAAGAGCCGCCATGCTACGCCGACGCTTCCCGCTCGCCCTGACCTGGATCAAGGCGAGCGCTGCGCGATTCAGCCTCGCCAGTAGCCGTTCGCCGCCGCGATGGTCTGGAAGTTGATCGCCACCACCTGCGAGGCGGCCGTCAGACCGGCGGCACTGTCCGCATATTCCGGGCGCAGCTTGTGCAGCACGTCCACATCGGGCTGGGCGTACTTCACGCCGCGGCGGCTCAGCGTGATCGCCAGTTCGAAGCCGGCCTGCGGGGTCGGGGTGATGAGGCTGGTCAGCCATTGATCGGCCATGGGTCGCTCCGCGTGGTGGAATGAAGCCCCATGATCGTGCTGCGGCGCGCGGATCGCAATACGATGCGATCGCATCCAGATCGGTGCGGCGGCCGGCGCGCCCGCCGGATCAGGAATCCCGCGCCATCCTCAGCCGGGCTCGGTGCAAGCCAGCGCCAGCTTCGCCATGCGGATCAGGCCCTGCTCGCGCTCGGCGGCGGGCATGCTTTCGCCGGTGGCGAAAAGATCGCTCACCGTGAGGATGGCCAGCGCCCGGAAGCCCTCGCGCATCGCCAGGCCGTAGAGGCCGGCGGTTTCCATCTCCACGCCGATGATGTGATGCCGGCGCAGGTGGTCGAGCACCTGCGGATCGCCGTCGTAGAAGCAGTCGGTGCTGAACACGTTGGCCACGCGCACCGCAAGATCCTGTTCGGCGGCGCTGTCCACGGCTGCGCGCAGCAGGCCGAAATCGGCACTGGCGGCAAGATCGTGCCCGCCGAACTGCATGCGGTTGAAGCGCGAATCGGTACTGCCCGACTGCGCCAGAAGCACCTCGCCCATCGCCACATCGCCCAGCCCGCCGCAGGTGCCGATGCGAATGATGCGGCGCACGCCGTAGCTGCGTGCCAGTTCGGTGACGTAGATCGCGGTGGAAGGAATGCCCATGCCGCCGCCCATCACGCTCACGGGCCGGCCGTTCCAGGTGCCGGTGAAGCCCAGCATGTTGCGGCGCGCGGTGACCTGCTGCGGATCGGCGAGCAGGGCCTGCGCGACGAAGCGCGCGCGCAGCGGATCGCCGGGCAAAAGGACGGTGTCGGCGATCTGGCCGGGGGCGGCGTCGATATGTGCGGAACTCATGGCGCGGTCTCGGTGAGAAAGCAGCGGCCGTGCGCGAGGCGCGCAAGGCCAAGATGGGTGGCGATGCCCTGCCCCAGATCGGCGAAGCTGTCACGTCGCCCGAGCGCGCGGCCGGCGATGCCGGGCGCGAAGGCCAGCAGCGGCACGCGCTCGCGGGTGTGGTCGCTGCCCGGCCAGGTCGGATCGCAGCCGTGGTCGGCGCTCATCACCAGCAGATCGTGCGGGCGCAGCGCGGCGAGAACCTCGGGCAGGCGCGCATCGAAATGCTCCAGCGCCACGCCGTAGCCCAATGCGTTGCGGCGGTGCCCGTACACGCTGTCGAAATCGACGAAGTTGGTGGCGATCAGGGCACCGTCACCGGTCTCGGCCATGGCGCTGAGCGTGGCGTCGAACAGGGCGTCGTGGCCGTTGCCCTTGAGCGCACGGGTGACGCCGCGCGCGGCGAAGATGTCGCTGATCTTGCCGACCGACACCACCTCGCGGCCGGCGGCACGGGCGACATCCAGCAGGGTCGGCGCGGGCGGCTCCAGCGCATAGTCGCGGCGGTTGCCGGTGCGCACGTAGCCGTCGCGCGCGGTGCCGATGAACGGCCGCGCGATGACCCGGCCGATGTTCCACGGCCCCAGCAGTTCGCGCGCCAGCACGCACAGATCGAGCAGGCGCTGCAGGCCGAAGTGCTCCTCGTGCGCGGCGATCTGGAACACCGAGTCGGCCGAGGTATAGACGATGGGCTTGCCGCTGGCAATGTGCTCCTCGCCCAGGCGCGCAATGATCTCGGTGCCCGAGGCGTGGCAGTTGCCGAGCACGCCGGGCAGCCTGCCGCGCGTGACGAGGGCATCGAGGAGTTCGGGCGGAAACGTGTTTTCCGGCGCATCGAACAGGCCAAACGCCGTTTCCAGCACCACGCCGGCGCTTTCCCAGTGGCCGGAAGGCGTGTCCTTGCCGCTGGATCGCTCCGCCATGCAGCCCCACAGGCTTGCCGGTTCGGGCAGATTTTCAAAGCCCGGTGCCGGCGCACCGACCGACAGCGCATGCGCCTGCGGCAGGCCCAGGCGCGTGAGGTTCGGCAGCCGCAGCGGCCCGCGCGCATCCGCCGCACAGGCGGCGGCGATGTGGCCGAAGGTATCGGCACCTTCGTCGCCGTAGGCGACGGCATCGGGGGCACCGCCAAGGCCGAGGGAGTCGAGCACCAGCCAGATCGCCCGCGCCATCGCCCTACTCCGCCAGCGCCGAAGTCACGGCACCCAGCAGCGCGCTGGCACCGAAACGGAAGTGCGCCGGCGTGATCCAGTCGGCACCGAAGCGGGCTTCGGCCAGCGCCAGATAGGCCTGCGCCTCGGCCAGCGTGCGCACGCCGCCGGCCGCCTTGAAGCCGCAGCGCCCGCCGCGCGCGGCGATGGCGTCGAGCATGACCGCGGCCGCTTCCAGCGTCGCATTGACCGGCACCTTGCCGGTGGAGGTCTTGAGGAAATCGACACCGACGTCGAGGCCGATATCGCTGGCTGCGCGGATCAGCCCGGGCGTGCCCAGTTCGCCCGATTCCAGGATCAGCTTGAGGCTGATGCCTGGCCCGCAGGCGGCGCGGCAGGCCTCCACGCCGGCGCGGGCCGTGGCCGCATCGCCCGCTTTCAGCGCGCGCCAGGCCAGCACCATGTCGATCTCGTCGGCACCGGCGGCGATGGCACGGCGGGTCTCGCGCACCACGCGATCCGGATCGCCGCCGCCATCGGGAAAGTTCACCACGGTCGCCACCTTCACCCCGCTTCCGGCCATGGCCTCGCGCACCGTGGTCACGTGTTCCGGATACACGCACAGCGCCGCCGGCAGGCCGTAAGGCGTGCGGGCCGATTCGCACAGCGCGCGGATCTTCGCGGGGGTGTCGTCTTCCCCCAGGCTGGTGAGGTCGAGCAGGCCGAGGATGCGGACCGCATCGGGAATGGCAGGGGGCATGGCGCGGGCTCCGGCAGTGGTGGAAGTCTGCGCCACGAACAGGCAATCGGCCTTGACGTGGCGCAAGCGGTGGGCGGATTCCAAAGGATACCTGCCCGCCGTCCGCACGGTGCCGCGGCGGCCGGCGCAAGCACCGCGAGCATGGCGCGAACCGCTGCGCCGCCCACCCCATCATTACGGCTTTGTCATCCTGGGGTCATCCCGCCGACACCCGCGCTTCTTCAGACTCACGGGCTGCATCCATCACCCATCGTGGAGTGCGTCCGCATGGCATCCCTCCAGGCCCGCTTCAGCGTGCCAGCCGCCTTCGCCGCGATTCTTGCCGCCGCCGCGGGCACGGCGAGCGCACGCGCGATCGATCTCGACGAGGCACTGCGCCTTGGCACCGAGCGCGCGCCCAGCCTGTCGGCCAGCGCCGCGCGCGAAGTCGCCGCCAGCCAAGCCATCGCCAGCGCCGCCGCCCTGCCCGATCCGCGCCTGACCTTCGGCATTTCCGACTGGCCGGTCACCGGCCCCGACGCCTTTGACCTGCGCGCCGACGACATGACCAGCCAGCAGATCGGCCTGATGCAGGAATTTCCCGCACGCGCCAAGCGCGAGGCGCAGCGATCCATCGCGCGCGCGCAGTGGGGCCGGGCGCAGGACGTGAGCGTCGCCGAACGCGCGACGGTACGCCAGCGGGTGGCGCAGGCCTGGTTCGCGCTGTGGAGCGCGCAGGCGCAGCGCGAGGCGCTGGAAGCCCTGCGCGAAACGTCCGATATCGCCGAACGGACCGCGCGGGCGCGGCTGTCCGGCGGCAGCGGCTCGGCCAGCGAAACCCTGGCCATCCAGGCCACCGCGCTGGCGCTGGAGAACCGGATCGAGGCGGCGCAGGGCGACGTGGAATCGGCCGCCGCCGGGCTCGCGCGCTGGGTCGATGGCGAGGCCGATCCGCCCACCGCATCCGGCACGCTGCCCGACCTGCGCCAGCTGCGCATCGCCGAAGATCGCCTGCTGGCGAACCTTGACCAGCTCGCCCCGCTCCTGCCCTGGGCCGGCAGCGAGCGCGTGGCCGAAGCCGAGGTGGATGCGGCGCTGGCGCAAAAGCGCCCGGACTACGGCCTGGCGCTGAGCTACGGCCGGCGCGACCGATCTCCCGAGGGCGCGTCACGCAGCGACATGCTGATGCTGGAGTTTTCCGTCGGCCTGCCGCTGTTCGCACGCAATCGTCAGGACCGCACCATCGCCGCACGCCGCGCCGACCTGGACGCCGCGGTCGCCGAACGCGACGAGGCCCGCCGCGAACAGCGCGAGTCGCTGCGTCGCACCCTCGCGGACTGGCGCGCGCAGGTGCGCCAGCTGGATCGTATCGAACACCACGCCCTGCCGCTGGCGCACGACCGTTCCGCCGTGGCGCTGGCGGCCTATGGCGCCGGCGGCGAACTGCAGCCCTGGATCGACGCGCGCCGCGACGAAATCGAACTCACCATCGAACACGCCCGGCTTCAGGGCGAACTCGGCCGCACCTGGGCGGCGCTGGCCTGGCTGTTGCCCGATGAGGTATCCACTCCATGAACCTGCGATTCCATCCTGCTTTCCTCCTCCTTGTCGCGGCCGTCGTGCTGTTCATCGGATTCCGCCTCGGGATTTCCTGGAACGCCGGCCTCGACCCGGGCCATGCCGAGCACGCCGGCGGCGAATCGTCCGCTGCGGCACATCGCGAGGTGCTCTACTGGTACGACCCGATGGTGCCGAACCAGCGCTTCGACAAACCCGGAAAGTCGCCTTTCATGGACATGGATCTCGTGCCGCGCTACGCCGACGAGGCGGCGCAGGCACAGGTGCGAATCGATCCGGGCGTGCAGCAGAACCTGGGCATCCGCACCAGCGAGGTGAAGGCCGGCCGCCTGGAATCGGACATCACGGTTCCCGGCACGCTGACCTGGGACCTGCGGCATGAAGCGGTGGTCGCGGCGCGGGTGGAAGGGCTTGTGGAACGGGTGGACGTGCGCGCGCCGTTTACCGCCGTGCGCCGGGGCCAGCGCCTCGCGCTGATGCGCGCGCCGCAGTGGAGCAGCGCCGCGGCTGAAACACGCGCGCTGGATGCGGCGCAGTCCCCGGCCGCGCGTTCGCTGCGGGATGCCTCGCGCCAGCGCCTGCGCGCGCTCGGGCTGCCCGGCAACGCCAGCGGTTCCGGCACGCTGGCGCTGCTCGCCCCGCACGATGGCGTGGTCAGCGAGGTGCTGGTGCGCGAGGGTGAAACCGTGGCGGCCGGCGCGCCGCTGTTTCGCGTCGCCCGTCTCGACACGCTCTGGCTGGAGGCCGCGATCCCGCAGGCGGACGCCGCCCGCCTTGCCGCCGGGCTCGCGGTCGAAGCGCGCGTTGACGCTCGCCCCGGCGAGGTCTTTGCCGGCCATGTCGAATCCCTGCTGCCGCAGGTGGACGCCGCCAGCCGCACCCAGCCGGCCCGCATCGTGCTCGACAACCAGGACGGTCGACTGGCACCGGGCATGTTCGCGCGCGTCACCCTGATACCGCCAGCCGGCCCGCGCGTGGCGCTGATTCCGACCGATGCACTGGTCTCCACCGGCAGCGACAGCCGCGTGATCGTGCAGCGCCACGACGGCAGCTTCGCGCCGGTACGGGTACAGCCCGGGCGCAGCGCCGGCGGCACGACGGAAATCCTTTCCGGTCTGGCCGAAGGCGACCGGGTGGTGACCTCGGGCCAGTTCCTGATCGACTCGGAGGCCAGCCTCTCCGGCGCGCTGGAGCGCCTCGCCACGCCCTCCCCGGACCACTCCACGATGGACCACTCCACGATGGACCACTCCGCGATGGACCACTCCGCGATAGACCACTCCGCGATGGACCACTCCGCGATGGACCACTCCACGATGGATCACTCCACGATGGATCATTCCGCAATGGATCATTCCGCGATGGACCACTCCAGCCACCGCGCGAATCCGGCCCTGCAGCCGGGTGCGGTCGAGCGGGACGACGCGCAGGGGCACGTTGATCACGTTGATCACGTTGATCACGCCAATCACGGCAAGGATCCGACCCCGTGATCGCGCGCCTGATCCACGCCTGCCTCGCCAACCGCGCCCTGGTGCTGATGGCGGCCGCGCTGCTGGCCGCGGTCGGCGTCTGGTCGGTGCGCAACACCCCGCTCGACGCCCTGCCCGACCTCTCCGACACCCAGGTCATCGTGCGAACCCAGTGGGCCGGCCAGCCGCCGCAGGTGGTTGAAGACCAGATCACCTATCCGCTCGCGACCACCCTGCTTTCGGTGCCGGGCGTGGCGACGGTGCGGGCCTTCTCCATGTTCGGGGATTCCTTCGTCTACATCCTGTTCGACGATGACACCGACCTTTACTGGGCGCGTTCGCGGGTACTCGAATACCTCAGCCAGATTCGGGATCGCCTGCCCGCCGGCGTCAATCCGGCGCTGGGGCCCGATGCCACCGGCCTGGGCTGGATCTACCAGTACGCGCTGGTCGACCGCTCCGGCCGGCGCGACATCGGCGAACTGCGCGCCCTGCAGGACTGGTTCCTCTCCTACGAACTGCGCACGATCCCGGACGTGGCCGAAGTGGCCAGCGTGGGCGGCGCGGTGCGCGCCTGGCAGATCGAACCCGATCCCGCCGCGCTGGCCGCACGCGGCATCGGCTTCGAGCAGATCGCCGAGGCCATCACCGCCGCCAACGGTGCCACCGGCGGCTCGGTGATCGAGCAGGGCGAGGCCGACATGATGGTGCGCAGTGAAGGCCGGCTGCGCAGCCGCGAGGATTTCGAGCGCGTGCCGGTGGCGATCGACGGCCCGGTGCCGGTACTCCTGGGCGAGATTGCGCGGGTGACGCGCGGGCCGACCTTTCGCCGCGGTATCGCCGAGCTGGACGGCGAAGGCGAGGTCGTGGGCGGCATCATCGTGTTGCGCAGCGGCAAGGATGCGCTCGGTGCCATCGAGCGGGTGAAGACGCGTCTGTCCGAGCTGTCCGCCAGCCTGCCCGAAGGCGTGCAGATCGTGCCGGTCTACGACCGCTCCGAGCTGATCCTCGATGCGGTCCACAACCTCACCGGCAAGCTGGCCGAAGAGTTCCTCGTGGTGGCGCTGGTGTGCCTGCTGTTCCTCTGGCACCTGCGCTCGGCCCTGGTCGCCGTGATCACGCTGCCGCTGGGAATCCTGGCCGCCTTCATCGTGATGCAGTGGCAGGGCATCACCGCCAACCTGCTCTCGCTCGGCGGCATCGCGATTGCCATTGGTGCCATGGTCGATGCCGCGGTGGTGATGATCGAGAACGCCCACAAGCACCTGGAACACTGGCACGACGAGCACGGCGAAGCCCCGACCGGCGAGGCGCACTGGCGCCTGATCGGCGAGGCCGCGGCCGAGGTCGGTCCGGCGCTGTTCGTGTGTCTGCTCGTCATCACGCTGTCCTTCATTCCGGTGTTCGCGCTGCAATCGCAGGAAGGCCGGCTGTTCTCGCCGCTGGCCTTTACCAAGACCTACGCCATGGCGGCGGCGGCCGGCCTGTCGGTGACGCTCATCCCGGTACTGATGGGCTATCTCATCCGCGGCCGCATCCGGCCCGAGCGCGAGAACCCGGCCAATCGCCTCCTGATCGCGGCCTATCGCCCGCTGCTCGACTTCACCCTGCGCCATCCCTGGACCACGCTGGCGCTGGGCGCGGTGCTCATCGCCGTCACCGCCGTGCCGCTCGCGCGCGTGGGCAGCGAGTTCATGCCGACGCTCGATGAGGGCAGTCTGGTCTACATGCCCACCGCCCTGCCCGGGCTTTCGGCCGACAAGGCGCGCCAGCTGCTGCAGCTGACCGACCGCATGATCAAGACCGTGCCGGAAGTGGAGCACGTCTTCGGCAAGGCCGGGCGCGCGGAAACCGCCACGGATCCCGCCCCCATCGAAATGCTGGAAACCACCATCACCTTCAAGCCCCGCGACCAGTGGCGTCCCGGCATGACGCCGCAGCGGCTGCGCGAGGAGCTCGATGCCGCGGTCCAGGTGCCGGGCCTGAGCAACTTCTGGATCCCGCCCATCCGCAACCGCATCGACATGCTCGCCACCGGCATCAAGAGCCCGATCGGGATCAAGGTGAGCGGCCCGGATCTAGCGCTGATCGACGACATCGGAACGCGCATCGAACAGGTCGCACGCACCGTGCCCGGCGTCAGCTCCGCGCTCGCCGAGCGCGTCAGCGGCGGTCGCTACGTGGATGTGAAGGTGCGCACCGACGCGGCGGCGCGCTACGGCCTGCGCCAGGCCGACGTGCAACGCCTCGTGGCGATGGCCGTGGGCGGCGAGCCCATCGGCGAAGCCCTGGAAGGGCGCGAACGCTATCCCATCGTGGTGCGCTATCCGCGCACCCAGCGCGATTCGGTGGCCGCCCTGACGCGCTTGCCCATCATCGCGCCCGGCGGCGCGCAGCTCGCCCTGGGCCAGATTGCCGAGATCGCCATCCATGCAGGCCCGCCCATGCTGCGCAGCGAGAACGCGCGCCTGACGGGTTACGTCTACATCGACGTGGCCGGACGCGACCTCGGCTCGGTGGTCGCCGACCTGCAGCGCACGGTCGGCGACCAGGTCACGCTGCCGCCCGGCTACAGCCTGGGCTGGTCGGGGCAGTTCGAATACCTGGAGCGCGCCGGCGCACGCCTGGCCTGGGTGATCCCGATCGCGCTGGCGATCATCTTCATCCTGATCTGGACCGTGTTCCGCGATCCGGGCGAAGTCGCGATCATCCTCCTGAGCCTGCCGCTGGCGCTGGTCGGCGGGCTGTGGCTGATCTGGCTGCTGGGCCACGCGGTCTCGGTCGCCACCCTGATCGGCTTCATCGCCCTGGGCGGCCTGGCCGCCGAGTTCGGCGTGATCATGCTGGTCTACCTGCGCCAGGCCTGGAGCAAACGCCTCGCCGCCGGTGCCGCGCCGGACCTCGCCACGCTCGAAGCCGCGATCCGCGAGGGCGCGGTCCAGCGCGTGCGGCCCAAGGCGATGACGGTGGCGGTGATCCTCGCCGGCCTGTTCCCGCTCTTCATCGGCGAAGGTGCCGGCTCGGAAATCATGCAGCGCATCGCCGCCCCCATGGTCGGCGGCATGATCACCGCCCCGCTGCTCTCGATGCTGGTGATCCCGGCGGGATTCCTGCTGCTGCATCGCAAGCGCGCACCGCGCGCCGCTTGACTGAGACTCGGGGCCATTCAGGAAGTGCATTGCTGGCGCAAGCACGGTCCTCAGACCGGTCCGTGACCTTCAGCCAGTGGTGCGCCACGAGATGAGCGATCAAGACATTCAGTGGACACGAATTGTTGAGCTTGAGCTGGTGCCGCACCCGGCTCAACCCCGGCCGGAGATCACTGAAATGGATTACGACATGAAGGATGGTTCGAGACAGATGCGCGTTCGCGCGGCTGTTGCTGGGCGCACAAAAAAGCCGCCGGAATCGGCGGCTTGTCTGTACCGTTGGCGGAGTGAGAGGGATTCGAACCCTCGATGGAGCTTTTGACCCCATACTCCCTTAGCAGGGGAGCCCCTTCGGCCTCTCGGGCATCACTCCGTATGCGACGGCGACCCAGCGTGCTGGCGACGGCCTCACGGTGGACGCGGAAGGATACCGGGTCGGGCCGTCTCGGTAAAGACCATCCTGACGACGGCTCTGCGCGGCGCGCTGTCGCTGGTCCGGCGGGGGTGCTGCAAGGTGCGGTGCTTGATCCAGGGGCATCAGGGAAAGTCTGAACCAGACTCCCAGTCATTCCAGCGAGGGCTGGCCGCTGCTGACGGACGAAGGTCGGTCCAATCCATTCCAAAAACAACAACACGGATCCCGGCCTTCGCCGGGATGACGACTTGTTCAGACGCTGGGGTTTTCCCACGGCTTCCCCTGCGAAGACTAAACCCCGCGCCGGAGGCGTAGCCCCGACCTGCGAACCGTCTCCGTAGCCGGACGAGCCGCCGTGCGTTGCGCACCGCCGCGGGTCGGCCCCGGATCATGTCCGGGGCAGGCCCTGCGTGGCCGACGCTGCCTGCTGAGCGGATGCGCTCCATGGCCCGTGCCTGTCACACTTCGCACTTTCGAGGGCTGTGGCCCGACCGTCCATGGAGTGGCAATGAGCGAAATCCGCGATCTGTTCGAGCGCAACCATGCCTGGGCCGAGCGCATCGAGAGGGAGGAGCCGGGCTTCTTCCGGCGTCTTTCGCAGCAGCAGGCACCCGGATTCCTCTGGATCGGATGCTCGGACTCGCGCGTGCCTTCCACCCAGATCGTGGACATCGATCCCGGTGCGATCTTCGTGCACCGCAACGTCTCCAACGTGGTGGTGCACACCGACTTCAACGCGCTATCGACCATCCAGTTCGCGGTCGATGCGCTCAAGGTGCGCCACATCATGGTGGTCGGCCACTACGGCTGCGGCGGCGTGGGTGCGGCGCTGCGGGGCGAGCGCATGGGGCTGATCGACAACTGGCTGCGGCATGTGAGCGACGTGGCCGCCACGCATCGCCGGATGCTGGACGAGTCCCTGCCCTTCCAGGTGCGCCACGACCGGCTCTGCGAGCTCAATGCCATCGAACAGGCGATGCACGTGTGCGCCACGAACATCGTGCGCGACGCATGGGCACGCGGGCAGAGCCTGCGCGTGCACGCCTGGGTGTACGGCCTGAGCGACGGCCACCTGCATGACCTGGGCCTGGACATCGCCGGCCTGGACGAGGTGGAGGAGCGCTATCGCATGGCGATCCAGCGCCTGGCCGACCGCTGGGCGACCGAATCAGCGCCGTGACGCACGCACCGGTCCAAGGCCCGGCGGGATGCAGCGCTCAGCGTCCGCGCGTTTCCGCCTGCTTTGCCGAATCCGCGATGAAGGCGCGCACTTCTTCCTCCAGCACCGGCAGCGTGACCGAGCCGAGGTTGAGGATGGTGTCGTGGAAGGCCTTGATGTCGAAGGCGGCACCCAGCGTTTCCTCCGCCTCGCGGCGCAGCTTGACGATCAGTATTTCGCCCAGCTTGTAGCTCAACGCCTGCGCCGGCCAGGAGATGTAGCGGTCGACTTCGGTGGTGACCTCGTGCTCGGACAGGGCGGTGTTGTCGCGCAGGAAAGCCAGGGCCTGGTCGCGGCTCCAGCCCTTGTGGTGAATGCCGGTGTCGATCACCAGGCGCGCGGCGCGCCACATTTCGTAGGTGAGGCGGCCGAAGTGCTCGTAGGGCGTGCGGTAGATGCCCATGTCCACGCCCAGCTTCTCGCAGTAGAGCCCCCAGCCTTCGCCATAGGCCGAAATGTAGTTCTCGCGCCGGAACGCCGGCTGCGCGTCCTGTTCGGCGGCGATCGCGCCCTGCAGCGCGTGGCCGGGATCGGATTCGTGCAAGGTCAGCGCCGGCAGGTTGTAGAGCGGACGCGCCGGCAGGTTGTAGGTGTTCACCCAGTAGGTGCCGTTGCCGCCGCGCCCGGCGGTCCAGAACGGCGCGATGTCGTCGGGCACCGGGATGATCCGGAAACGCGCCCGCGGCAGGGTCATGTACTTGCCGATCTGCGCGTCCACGCGCTTGGAAATCCAGGCCGCGTGCATGAGCAGCTCTTCGCCGGTTTCCACGTAGAACTGCGGGTCGGTCCGGAGGAATTCGAGAAAGGCCGAGAAGTCTCCCTCAAAGCCTGTTTCGACGATGATCGCTTCCATTTCAGTGCGGATGCGCGCCACTTCCGCAAGGCCGGTCTGGTGGATGGCCTCGGGTTCGAGGTCGAGCGTGGTGTATTCGCGGATCTGCTGGCGGTACCAGGCTTCGCCCTCGGGCATGGCCTCGGCGGCCAGCGTGGTGCGGGCGGCCGGCACATAGTCCTCGCGGAAGAAGCGCAGCAGTTCGGCATACGCCGGCTGCACGCGCTGCGCGAGCGCCGCCCTGCCCGCCTGGCGCAGCGCCACCTGCTTTTCCGCCGGAATCGCGGCGGGCATGGCCTTGAACGGCTCCCAGAATGCAAGCGACTCCACCTCGGATGCCTCGGCAATCATCGCGATCGAGACATCGCGCCCGTCCAGCACCGCGCGCGGCACGCTGAAGCCGCGCGCAAGGCCGGCGCGCATGTTGGTGATTTCCTGATCGAAGTAGCGCGGAACGTCGTTCAGGCGCGCGATGTAGGCGCGGTAGTCGTCTTCGTTGCGAAACGGGCGGCGCGCCATGAAGGAGAGGTTCGACCAGAACGAGGAATCGCTGTTGAACGGCATCTCGTAGCTGCGAAAACGCACCTTTGCCGCGAGGTTCTCGACCTGCGCGCGATACACCCGGTAGTTGATGCGCTGGCCGTGCGACAGCGCCGCCGGGTCGATGGCATCGAGCTGGCGCAGCACGTCATCCCACACCTTCAGGCGTGCGGCCTGGGTGGCGGCATCGACGTTCGGCAGTCGGGTGCGGCTGGAAAAGTCGCCGTCCTCCGGACTGCGGCCGAGCTCCTTCTGTCGCCAGCCCCACTCGGCTTCATGGATCTTCACGAACGCCGCATCCGCCTGCGCGGACGCATCGCGCGCGGGCGCACGCGCCTGCGACGCCAGCGGCAGGGCGAGAAAAAGCGTCAGCGCGAGGGCAAGTGTGTTCTTCATGCAGGGTTTCCGTGGGACGTGGCCAACCTTGGATGATGGCAGCGCGCGCTGCGCCCGTCCCGTGTCCGAGGTCACGCCTCAGGCGCGATCAAAGGCATAGGCCAGCACATCGGCGATGTCGTCGGTGCCCGCCATCGCCATCAGCAGCCGTTCCACGCCCAGCGCCACGCCGGCGCAGTCGGGCAGGCCGCGCTCGAGGGCGGCGAGAAGCTGCCGATCGATCGGCAGCTCGCGCTGGCCGCGCGCGCGGCGGCGGCGGTTGTCGCTCTCGAAGCGCGCGCGCTGTTCGGCGGCGTCGGTCAGCTCGTGATAGCCGTTGGCCAGCTCCCGCTCGCCCAGATAAAGCTCGAAACGTTCGGCCAGCGCATCGCCGCCCTCGCCGACCACCCGCGCCAGCGCGCACTGGCCGGGTGGAAAATCGAACACCACGGTGAGCCGATCCGCGGGGAAGCGGGCTTGCAGGCGATGGGTCATCAGCAGATCGAGCCAGTCGTCGCGCGACAGTCCATCGGCGCGGATGTCGAGGTCGGCGAGCGGTTCGCGCAGGGTTTCCAGGCGCGCGGTGAAGGGATCGAAGCCGAAGGCATCGCGGTAGAGGCTGCGGTAATCGACGCGGTGGATGCCGAGCGCGACTCCCGCATCGGCCATCAGGCTGCGCACAAGCTGCGCGGCTTCTTCCGCCAGCTCGCGGTGGCTCCAGCCGACGCGGTACCACTCCAGCATCGTGAACTCGGGATTGTGGTGCCGTCCCGCTTCGCCATCGCGGAACACCCGGCCCAGCTCGTAGCAGTCGCCGATCCCTTCGGCCAAAAGGCGCTTGAGCGCGAACTCGGGCGAGGTGCGCATCCAGCGCTCGCGCGAGCCGCCATCGGGCAACGGGCCGGAAAAACGCGTGGAAAAGCTCTCGATGTTGGGCTCGGTATTGGCCCCGGCGGAGAAGATCGGGGTTTCCACTTCGAGCACGTCGCGCTCGGCGAAAAATTCGCGGATGCGGCGGTAGGCGCTGGCGCGCAGGGTGAGGGTCGATCGCTTGCGCTCCCCGGCCTCGGTCTGCTGTTCGCGGAGGGGTTTGGAGGGGTCGGTCAAGGCGATGCCTGCGTTTCGTGTTCGGCCAGAAAAGCCAGCAGCCGAGCCTCGTCCCAGATCTCGATGCCCAGCTCGGCGGCTTTGGCGAGCTTGGAGCCGGCCTCGGCGCCTGCGACCACGAAGCTGGTCTTCTTCGAAACGCTGCCGGCGACCTTGGCACCCAGCGCCTCGAGACGTGCACCGGCCTCGTCGCGGGTCAGGGTCGACAGGGTGCCGGTCAGAACGACCGTGGCGGCGTCCAGCGGAGCGATGCGAACGGAAGCGACGGGCGCAGCCTGCGCAAGCAATCGCTCCCGCGCTTCGGCACAGGCGCTCAGGAGCCGGGCGTTGTGCGGGTCCGAAAGCCAGTGCTCCAGGGCCGCAACCGTATCATCCGGGAGTCCGGCGGCCAGAAGATCGCGCCGTGAGGCATCGCGCAGCGCGAGTACGTCGGGAAAGGCGTCGGCCAGCTGGCTCGCACGCAGGGGGGTGATTTTCGGGATTTCCAGATCGACGAGCAGCGCCGCCGGATCGAGTGCGTCACGCAGGCGCGCCGAGGGAGGATGGGTGTCGATGATGCTCACCCCGCCGCCCAGCAGCGCGTCGATCACCTGCTGGTTGCCGGGCTGGTCGAAGAAATGCCCCAGGGCGCGGGCCACCTCGCCACCCACGTCCGGTACGCGCTTGAACAGTGGCCACGGCAGGCGGCGGATGATTTCCAGATCGCCAAACCACTGCGCCAGCGCCTTGGCCGTGGCCTCGCCGATGTGCTGGATGCCGAGGGCGAACAGAAAGCGCGCCAGCATCGCCTGGCGGCTGCGGTCGATCGCTTCGATCAGGTTTTCCGCCCATCGGGTGGCGATCTTCCCGCCCTTGGCGGTGTCCGGTGCCGTGCCATCGCGCGCGTCGGCGCGGCGCTTCATTTCAAGCAGGTCGTCCAGCGTGAGCGCGTAGATGTCCGCCACCGAGCGCAGGTAGCCCAGGTCGAACAGGTCTTCGATGTGACGCTCTCCCAAGCCTTCGATATCCATCGCGCGGCGCGAGGCGAAGTGGCGCACGCTTTCCTTGTGCTGGGCGGGGCAGACCAGTTCGCCCGAGCAGCGCCACACCGCCGTTCCTTCTTCACGCACGATCTCCGACCCGCACACCGGGCACGCCGCAGGCATCTTCCACGGCTCGGTGCCCGGCGGCCGCTCCTCTTCGATCACGCGCACGATCTCGGGGATGACGTCGCCGGCGCGGCGCACGATCACGCTGTCGCCCACGCGCACGTCGAGGCGCGCGATCTGGTCGGCGTTGTGCAAGGTGGCGTTGGTGACGGTGACGCCTCCGACCTGCACCGGCTCCAGCCGCGCGACCGGGGTCGCGGCACCGGTGCGGCCGATCTGGATCTCGATGGCGCGCACGACCGTGGCCGCTTCCTGCGCCGGGAACTTGTGTGCGATGGCCCAGCGCGGCGCGCGCGAGACGAAGCCCATGGCCTGCTGCTGGTCGTAGCGATCGAGCTTGTAGACCACGCCATCGATGTCATAGGGCAGTGCGTCGCGCAGCGCGCCGATGCGGCGGTAGTAGGCGATCAAGCCATCGAATCCGGTGGCCACGTCCACCTGCGATGACACCGGAAAGCCGAGGCGGCGCAGCAGGGCCAGCGTGGCCGAGTGCGTCGGCGGCAGCGCCAGCCCGCGCACCTCGCCCACGGCATAGGCGTAGAAGGCGAGCGGGCGACGCCGCGTGATGGTCGGATCCTTCTGGCGCAGCGAGCCGGCGGCCCCGTTGCGCGGGTTGGCGAGGGTTTTTTCGCCGCGCGCGAGGGCGTCGGCATTGAAGCGGGCGAAGTCGGCGCGCGGCATGTAGATTTCGCCACGCACTTCCAGCACCTGCGGCACGGCCGCCTCCTCCAGTTCGCGCAGGCGCAGCGGCACCGAGCGCACCTGGCGCAGGTTGGCGGTGACATCCTCGCCCGTCTCGCCATCGCCGCGCGTGGCCCCCTGCACGAAGCGTCCGTTCTCGTAGCGCAGGCTGATCGCCAGCCCGTCGAACTTGGGCTCGACCGAAAACACCGGGCGCGAATCCCCGAGCACCTGTTCGATGCGCCGCACGAACTCGGCCACTTCGGCATAGCGCACGCGGTCGTCCGCGCCCTCCGGCGCGGCGGGATTCTCGAAGGCGTTGGCCAGCGACAGCATCGGTTGGGCGTGGACGACTTCACCGAAGCCGCCGTCGGCGCGGATGCCGACCGTGCGCGAGGGCGAGTCGTCGCTCGCAAGCTCCGGATGCGCGGCTTCCAGCGCTTCGAGCTCACGCAGGAGGCGGTCGTAGTCCGCGTCGGGAATTGCGGGGTCGTCGAGGACGTAATAGCGGTGGTTGGCCTCGCGCAGCTGGCGACGCAGGGCCGCGACGCGCGCGTCCGGATCAGGGTGGGTTTCCATGCGCCGATTCTACCCGCGACGCCGCGTCGGATCGGTGCCTGGCGTGCGCCGCGGCCGCGCGCCTTGCGGCTACCAGAAGCGCCTGGACTCGCGCTCGCGGGCGCGGTCGAAGCGGCGCAGTTCGTCGCGGATGTGCGCCACGCGCTGGCGTCCGAGGGCGTTGCGCTCTTCGTCCAGCACCACCGCATCGAGCAGCTCGGCCATGCGCTGGGCGGTGGGCAGCATGGTTTCCCAGGCATCCAGCGCCGACACCGGCCCGGGCAGGGTCATGAAGAAGGTCAGGCCGGGCGTTTCGATATCGTGGACATGGCGCAGGTCGAAATGGCCGGGCTTGACCAGATTGGCGACGCTGAACACCGGCTCGGACGTGGGCTTGCCGTCGGCCAGCCGGTGGAAGATGCCCATGTCGCCGTAGAGCAGCCCGGCCTTCTCGGCCGCCACGACGATCGAGGCACCGTCGATCAGCTCGTCGCCGCGCGCCGCCACGAACAGGGTGATGATCTGCTCGGGGACCGCATCGCCGCGACGGCCGATGCGCGAGGCCGCCGACGCGGGATCGGGCGCGCCCCCGTCATCGTCGGAGAGGCTGCGGGCGATCAGGTCCAGTTCCTCCTGGGTCGTGCCTGCGGCATCGTCCAGTCCGTCGAGATTGCCCAGATGGAACTCGCCATCACCGTCCGCATCGCCACCCAGCTCGGGCTCGCGCCGCTTCCCGGCGCTGCGCGGCGTGTCCTCCAGTTCCCGTCGCCGCCCCTGGTCGGGCTTGCGCGGACGGCCGAAGATCGCGATGCCGATGAGCAGGAGTACGCCGGCAATGGCGAGCGGAATACCGATGTCGGGGTTCCAGTTCATGCGTCCATCCTATCGCAGGCTCAGGCCGCGCCGGCGAGCCGGGAAGCCTCGGCCAGATCGACCGATACCAGGCGCGAGACGCCCGGCTCGCGCATGGTGACGCCGGCGAGCTGGCGCGCGGCTTCCATCGTGGCCTTGTTGTGGGTGACGAAGAGGAACTGCACCTTCTCGCTCATCTCCGACACCATCGCCGAGAAGCGTCCGACGTTGGCCTCGTCGAGCGGCGCGTCGACCTCGTCGAGCAGGCAGAACGGCGCGGGGTTGAGCTGGAAGATGGCAAACACCAGCGCCACCGCGGTCATGGCCTTCTCGCCGCCGGACAGCAGCGAGATGTTGGAGACGCGCTTGCCGGGCGGTCGGGCCATGATCGAGACGCCGGTATCGAGGAGATCCTCGCCGGTGAGTTCCAGATAGGCGTGGCCACCGCCGAAGAGGCGCGGATAGAGCGCCTGCACGCCGGCGTTGACGCGATCGAAGGTGTCCTTGAAGCGACCGCGGGTTTCGCGGTCGATCTGGCGGATCGCGCTTTCCAGGCTTTCCAGCGCGGTGACCAGGTCGGTGTTCTGGGCGTCGAGATAGGTCTTGCGCTGCTGCGCTTCGCCGTACTCGGAAATGGCCGCAAGGTTGACCGGCTCCAGGCGCCGGATACGGGTTTCCAGATCCGCGACGGCGCGCCTCCAGTCGTCCACCCGCACACCTTCGGGCAGATCGGCGAGCACCGCGGCAAGCTCGAATCCGGCGCCGGTGATGCTTTCCACGATGGCCTCGATCCGGATCCCGATACCCTGTTCGGACATGCGCTTCCGGGTGACGCTCTCGCGCAGGACCAGGGCCTGCTGGTCGGCCTGCTGGCGCTGCTGCTCGTAGCGGCGCAGTTCCGCATCCACGCCCTCGATGCCCGAGCGCGCCGCGGCGAGATCGCGCTCGGCGACGATGCGCTGCTCCAGGAAGGCCTGGCGCTCGGTCTCCAGCGCGCGGATCGGCGCATCGCCCTGCGCCATCTGCGCTTCGATCTCGGCCTGGCGCTGGGTCGACTGCTCGCGCTGGGCCTGCATGCGCAGCAGCGACTGGTTGAGCGCGGCCACCTGGGTGCGCGCCGCTTCCAGCCGCAGTGCGATCTGGTGCGCGGCGTCGCGCGCCTCGCGGGCGCTGCCGCGCGCCGAGTCGCGCTGCTCGGTGAGCTGGCGACGGCGCGATTCCAGCGCGGTGCGCGCGGCTTCCTGTTCGGCCATGCGGGCCAGCGATGTTTCCAGCGACTGGCGCGCCTCACGGGCGCGCTCCTGCGCATCGGCAAGGGTCTGGCGCAGCTGCTCGCACTCGACCTCGATCCGCTCCAGCCGGGCCTGTGCCGATTCGAGCTTGCCCTGCTGGCTCTGCATCTGGCCGGAAAGCTCGGCGACGCTGCGATGCGCCAGATACAGCACGCGCTGGGCATCCTCGCGCTCCTGTTCGGCGCGCGCGATGTCCTCGCGCACCTGGGCGAGCTGCTCGCCCAACGCGCCCTCGCGTTCGGCCAGCGCATCGATCCGGCCGCGCAGGGCCTGGATTTCCCGCTCGCGCGCCAGGGCACCCTGCCCGGCCTCGCCGGAACGCACGATCCGCACCCAGCCCGGCCCCAGCCACTCGCCGGCGCGCGTCACCACGGCCTCGTGCGCGGCCAGGCGCGGCAGCATGGCGATGGCATCGTCGAGCGATTCGGCGGTTCGGATCGCATCCAGCCAGCGCAGCGCCGCCGCCGGCCCCTGCACGCGGGCGGCGAGCGATCCGGGCGTGGTCGCGCTGCCGGGCTGTGCGTCGATCAGGGCCAGGCGGCCCTGGGAAAAATCCGCCACGGCCGGCAGCAGCCGGCCCGGCGCATCCACCAGCGCCGCCTCGATGAGGTGGCCCAGCACGGTTTCCACCGCGGTTTCCCAGCCCGGATCGACCGTCAGCGCTTCGCCCAGGCGCGCGGCGCGATCCAGGCCCTGCGCGGCCAGCCACGCCTGCGCTGCACCCTGCTCCTGCCCGAGCGCCGCATGCTGCAGGGCTTCCAGCGACGCCAGGCGACCGCGCGCCGCCTCGCCGTCCTTGCGGGCTTCGGAAAGCTCGTTCTGCAGCCGGCGCTGCTGTTCCTGCAGGCCGGCAACGCCCTGCTTGCGCTCGTCGAGTGCGTCGCCCAGCGTGTCGAGGCCGGCGCGCTGCAGGTCGTGGTCCGAAGCGAGACGCTCCAGCGCCTCGCCGAGCGAGGCGAGGTCCAGGGTGGCGCGCTCGGCCACGAGGACCTCGTGGCGGCGTTCGGCCTCCATGCCCTGGCGCTCCAGATATTCGATCTTGGTGCGATTCACGTCGGCCGCGCGCGTGGTTTCCGAGGTGACGCGCTGGTGCTCGTCCCACGCCACCTGCAGCTCGGCCAGCGCGGTCTCGACCTCGCGCAGCGACTGCTGGCGGGTGTCGTCGTCCCCACTGAGAAGGGCGAGCCGCGGTTCGGCCTCGGCGATCTCCAGCGCCAGCTCCTCGCGCTTGCCCTCGTCCTGGGCGATGTCCTCGGCCAGCGCGGCAAGCTGGCCGGCCCCTTCCTCGTGGCTTCGCGCCAGCCTTTCCGCCAGCTCGCGCTGGTGGCGGATCTGCTGCTCGATGCGGGCGATCTCGGCACCCACGCGGTAGCTCTCGCCCTGGGCCTGCGACAGCCGTTCGGTGGCTTCGCCGTGCTGTTCGCGGCACAGTTCGATCTGGGTCTCGGCATGGCGCTGCGCGGCCACCTGGGCTTCCAGGCGGGTTTCCTCCTGGGCGATCGCCTCGCGCAGGCCAAGGCGTTCGGCATCGAACTGGCGATACTCCAGCGCGCGCACCTGGGCTTCCTTGACGCGCTGTTCTTCCTTGTACTGCTGGTACTGCTCGGCCTGGCGCGCCTGGCGCTTCAGGTGTTCAAGTTGTTTATCAACTTCTTCACGCAAGTCGTTGAGCCGATCAAGATTTTCTCTTGTCTGCCGCATTCGTTGCTCGGTTTCCTTGCGGCGCTCCTTGTACTTGGAGATGCCGGCGGCCTCTTCCAGGAAAATGCGCAGGTCCTCGGGTCGCGCCTCGATGATCTGCGAAATCATGCCCTGCTCGATGATCGAATAGCTGCGCGGCCCCAGGCCGGTGCCGAGGAACAGATCGGTGATGTCGCGGCGGCGGCAGCGGGTGCCGTTGAGGTAGTAGCTCGACTGGCCGTCGCGGCTGACAAGGCGCTTGACCGAAATCTCGCTGAAGGCGGCGTATTCGCCGGTGAGCGCTCCGTCGGAATTGTCGAAGATCAGCTCCACCGTGGCCTGCCCGACCGGCTTGCGCGAGGAAGACCCGGAAAAGATCACGTCGGTGAGCGAATCGCCGCGCAGGCGGCTGGCCGAGCTCTCGCCCATCACCCAGCGCACCGCGTCGATGATGTTCGACTTGCCGCAGCCGTTCGGCCCGACCACGCCGGTCATGTTCGTGGGCAGGTGCAGCGTGGTCGGATCGACGAAGGACTTGAAACCGGCGAGCTTGATGGTGGACAGGCGCATGCGGTGGCGGGCTTCCGAATGGGGGCGCGGCGGCGCGGCAGTATATAGCGGGTGCCTGTCGACGGCGCCGCCGGCAGGACCGCCGGCGCGGGCATGCAATCCCCCGAAACGCCGGCCCAGCCTGCCACAACGGCGAGTGGGCCCTCTCCGGGACGCACGAATCCACCCGGATCGCGACTGATCCGCCCGCGTAATCGGCACCACCTTTTCCCGTATCCCAGTCTGATTCCCTCACGAGGCTCGTCATGGACGGGATCATCGTGTCGCTCCTGGCGCTGCTGGCCGGAATCCTGCCAGCTGCGGCGAACGCCCAATACCTCACCGAAACCCGCGCGATGACGGTATCGGGCATCTCGCGCAGCTATCTGCTCGCGCGGCCCGCCACGACGATGCCCGCCGCTGCCCTGCCCCTGCTGATCTCGCTGCATGGCGACGGCGGCAACAGCGCCGGAATGCGCAGCACGCTGCCGCTGGAAACCGCCGCCACCCAGGGCGGGCCGATGGGCTGCAATCTGGTGACCTGCGAAGATCCGGGAATTTCCACGCCCGTCAAGGCGGCCTGCGCGCGCAACGCGGGATTCGGCGCAGCGATCAGCCGGACGCATCTGCCCGCCGAACCGGCGGGCCAGCGCGATCCGCTTCTGCAGGCAATCCGGGAGCATTACCTCCAGTAGCGGCCGAAAAGCGTTCCGATTACCGGCTTTCCCGCTCGATCCGCGCCCGCGCGCGCAGCGCCGCGAGCTTTTCCTCCAGGAACTCGTCGCCGGCCTGCTTGCGGATGCCCTCGCGCACCTCTTCGAACGGCGGCGGCGAAAAGGGGCGCGAAGCGACGCGCTGGAAGACGTGCCAGCCAAAGCGCGTCTGCACCGGGGCCGCGCTGATGCCGCCATCGGGGAGCTCCAGCGCGGCCTGCGCCAGTTCCGGCGGAAGCTGGGTGGTATTGGCCCAGCCCAGATCGCGCGCCTGGACGCCTTCGGCTGCACCCAGGCCCGCCATCCATGCGCCGAAGTCGCCGCTCGCCGCGGCTGGGACAACGGCCGCGCGCGCCGCCGCTTCATCGGCATAGAGCACGTTGCGCAGATGCAGCTCCTGCGCGCCGGTGCGGGCGGTGATCTTTTCGTAGTAGCTGCGCAGGTCCTCGTCGCCGAGCTTCATCCCGGCGCGGGCGTCGGCCAGGTTGCGCGCGGCCAGCGTCTGGATGCGGGCCAGGTCCAGCTCGGTCTGCACGTCGGGTCGGGAGATCGCCCCCTCGGCGATGGCATCCTGCGCCAGCAGCACGGTTTCCACCGCCAGGTCGAGCGCCTGCTCGCGCTGCCGCGCGTCGGCCAGGTCCAGGCCGCGCCCGCGCGCCAAGCGCACCAGCAGCGCCTCGCTGATTGCTTCGCCGTTGACCGTCACCGCCACGGCGTTCTCCGGCGCGAAACGCAGCGCGGTTTCAGGCGCGGCGACCTCTGGTGCCTTGCCACCACAGGCGCAAAGCCCCGCCAGCGCCATGCCCAGCAGCAGTGTACGGGAACGAATCACGGCAACACCTTCTTGAAGGGATGGATTTCCACATCGCGATACACGCCGGCGGTGACGTAGGGATCGGCATCGGCCCAGGTGCGCGCGTCTTCCAGGCTGGCGAACTCCGCCACGACCAGACTGCCGGAAAAGCCTGCGGGACCGGGATCTTCGGCATCGATCGCCGGCAGCGGCCCGGCCAGCAGCAGATGCCCGTCCTCGCGCAGGCGATGCAATCGCTCCAGGTGCGCGGGACGCGCCGCCAGCCGCCGTTCGAGGCTGTCGGGAGCATCACGCGCCAGAAGTGCGTACCACATCGTGCTTTCCGCCCTGTACCAAAGGTGCGGCATGATATGGGCTTGCCCCTTCTCTGATCCAGCGCAAATGAGCAGTCGCCTCGAAGTCCATCCCGTCAACCCGCAGCCCCGCGCCCTCCACCAGGCGGCGCGCTGCATTGCGGACGGCGGATTGATCGTCGCGCCCACCGACGCCGGCTATTCCTTCATGTGGGGGATCGAGGCGCTCGACGCCGAACACCGCGTGCTGCGGCTGCGCGCGCTGGACACGCGCCACCCTTTCACCGTACTCTGTAGCACGATCAGCCAGATCGGAAGCCTGTCCAAGCTCGACGACCGGGCCTTCCGCATCATCAAATCGCTGACCCCCGGACCGATCACCTTCATCCTGCCGGCCGGCGCGGACCTTCCCCGCCGTCTCAAGCAGACCAAGCGCCGCGCCATCGGGTGCCGCATCCCGGACAACGCCGTGACGCGCGTGCTGCTGGACACCGTGGGATCACCGTTGCTGACCACCAGTCTCGTGCTGCCTGACGAACCGTTGGACAATCACGAGGCCGAAGCGGTAGCCGAAGGCTCGCTGCGCCACGTGGACCTGATGCTCGATGCCGGGGATTGCCAGCCCGGTCCGACCAGTGTTCTTGACTTGACGGGCGACGAGCCGATGATCACGCGTCAGGGTTTCGTCGAACTGGAGCTGGACTGACCGCGAGAGGCGGTTGACCGTGCCAGCCGTGCCGCGCCAGGGGGCGTCGGCATCCGCGCTTGAACTCCGTCGAATCATGCAGCAACTGCTGCGATCGACGATCAACCTCACGATTTTCACGGGCAGGCCGCGAGGCCGGATTGCCGCATGACCGAAACCACGGCCGCACCGGCCACACATCCAGCGATGGCATCCGTTCCGCAGCAGCAGGAAATGCCGCTGGCACTCGTGCTCGGCCAGCCGCTGCTGCAGATGCCGCAGGATCTCTACATTCCGCCCGACGCGCTGGAGGTGATCCTGGAGGCGTTCGAAGGCCCGCTGGACCTCCTGCTGTACCTGATCCGCCGCCAGAACCTCGACATCCTCGACATCCCCGTGGCCGAGATCACCCGGCAGTACGTCGAATACATCAGCGTGATGCAGGACCTGCGCTTCGAACTGGCGGCCGAATACCTCCTGATGGCCGCGATCCTGGCCGAGATCAAGTCGCGCCTGCTGCTGCCGCGCCCGCCCTCGACCGAGGGCGAGGAAGAAGATCCGCGCGCCGACCTGGTGCGCCGCCTGCAGGAATACGAGCGCTACAAGAAGGCCGCCGAGGACATCGACGCCCTGCCCCGCGTGGAGCGCGACACCGTGCCGGTGCACGCCTTCGTGCCGGAGCTGAAGATCGAGCGCGAACCGCCCGCGGTGGACATGCGCGAACTGCTCGCGGCGCTGGTCGATGTCCTCAAGCGCGCCGAACTTTTCACCCGGCACGCGATCCGGCGCGAGGCGCTGAGCGTGCGCCAGCGCATGAGCCAGGTGCTCGAACGCATCGCCGACGGCCAGTTCCACGATTTCCAGTCGCTGTTCCAGCCCGAAGAAGGCCGGCTCGGCGTGGTGGTCACCTTCCTGTCGATCCTGGAGTTGGCCAAGGAACAGCTCGTGGAGATCGTGCAGGAAGGCCAGTTCGCACCGATCTACCTGCGCACCCTCGCCATCGATGACAGCGAAAGCGAAGCGATCGACGCGGAGCCCACTTCCGACACCGATGGCGGCGAAGTCGCCACCCAGGATGCATGACACGATGGACCCGGCGCTGATCCAACGCATCGTGGAGGCGGCCCTGCTGGCCTCCAGCCGGCCGCTGACGCTGGCCGATCTCCAGAGCCTCTTCACCCTTGATGAGCCGCTCGCGCCGGGCGCGATCGAAACCGCGCTGGACGCCTTGCGCCAAGCCAGCGCCGAACGCGGTGTGGAACTGGTGGAAGTGGCCAGCGGCTTCCGCTTCCAGGTGCGCACCGAGGTGCATCCCTGGGTGGCGCGCCTGTGGGCAGAGCGCCCGCAGCGCTACACCCGGGCCACGCTGGAAACCCTGGCGCTGATCGCCTATCGCCAGCCGATCACGCGCGGCGAAATCGAGCAAATCCGCGGTGTCACGGTCAGCAGCAACATCATCAAGTCGCTGGAAGAACGCGAATGGATCCGCACCATCGGCCATCGCGACGTCCCGGGGCGCCCCGCCCTGCTCGGCACCACCAAGACGTTTCTCGATTACTTCAACCTCAAGAGCCTGGACGAGCTGCCGCCGCTGTCGGAGCTGCGCGATCTCGCCGAACTGGAGCCCCAGCTTCCCTTCGAACCCGAACACGCGGCACCGGCGCTGCCCGGGGCCTCGTTCCAGGACGCGACCGACGTGGTGATCGCACCCGAGGTCATCACCACCGCCGCCGTCGACCTGCCGGACCACACCGACACCGATCCCACCGATTCCCTCCCCATGGATGCGGCCGATGATGCCGCACCGGAGCACACTGCATGACTGGTTCCAAACCTTCCTCGCCGGCCTCGCGCCGCACCCTCTCTCTCAAGCGCGATACGCCCCCCGCGGCGGCGGTCGAAGAACGCCTGCACAAAGTCCTCGCACAGGCCGGGCTCGGCTCGCGCCGGGCGCTGGAGGAACGCATCTCGCAGGGGCAGGTGCAGGTCAACGGCGAGGTCGCCTCGCTCGGCAGCAGCGTCAAGAGCGGCGACCGCATCGACCTGGACGGCAAGACCTTCGTGGCCACGCTGCAGAGCGAGCCACCGCGCGTGCTGGTCTACAACAAGCCCGAGGGCGAGGTCACCACGCGCGAGGATCCGGACGGCCGCCCCACCGTGTTCGACCGCCTGCCGCAGATCAAGGGCGCGCGCTGGATCAACGTCGGGCGCCTGGACATCAACACCACCGGCCTGCTGCTGTTGACCACCGACGGCGACCTGGCCAATGCGCTGATGCACCCTTCGGGCGAAGTCGAGCGCGAATACGTGTGCCGCGTGCGCGGGCCGGAGGGCAGCGATGGCGTCTCCGAGGCGCTGATCCAGCGGCTCACCCGCGGCATCGAACTGGACGATGGCCCGGCCCGCTTCGACCGCGTCGAGCGCATCGGCGGCAGCGATTCGCACGACTGGTTCACCGTGGTGGTCAAGGAAGGCCGCAACCGCGAGGTGCGGCGCCTGTGGGAATCCCAAGGCTGCCAGGTCAGCCGCCTCAAGCGGGTGCGCTACGGCAACCTGGCGCTGCCGCGCCTGCTCAAGCGCGGCCACTTCGAGGAGCTGGCGCCCGAGACCGTGGCCCGGCTGCGCGCGGACATGCGGCTGGCCGAAGCGACCGGCGTCCTGACCCTGCAGCCGGTGATCGGCCAGCGCCGCGCCAAGGCCGCCGAATACCGCCCCGCGCCGCGCGAGCAGCGCGCCTGGACCCAGGCCAGCGGCTATGGCGACGAGGCGCGCGAGTTCCGCGCCTTCGACAACCTGCGCGAGGAACGCGGCGGCAAGGGTCGCCACGGGAAGCCCGGAGGCAAGAAGCCGCGCGCCGCGCGCGCGGTTCCCGACGACATCGGCAACCGGCTCACCGCCCCGGCCGGCGGGCAGCCGGGCAAGCGCCGCCGCGGCGCCTCGCCCGGTTTCGAGAATCCGACCGAGCACCGCTCCTGGTACGTGCCCGAAGGCGTGACCACCACCAGCCGCATCGCTCCGCCACGCCAGGCCGGCAAGCCCAGTCCGTATGGGAAACCCAATCCCTACGGCAAGCCCAGCCCCTACGGTGAGCGCCCGGGCGGTGGACGCGGCAAGCCCGGCGGCGGGCGTCCGGGTGCCGGTGCGGCCAAACCCGGCGCCAGCGCGCGCCCCGGCGGCGCGGGAAAACCCGCAGGCGCGCGCAGTCCGCAGGGCGGCAAGGGCGCACCGCGCGGCGCCGGACGCCCGGGACACGGCGCGCCGCGCTCCAACAAGCCGCGCTGACGGCGACCGAGCCGCCGCCGTCAGCGCGGCACGGCGCGCGGAATCCGTCGCGACGCCGGTCGAAGTGCCGGTCTTCCACTCGGATGCGCGCCGTTCCCGCCGGTCACGGCCTGATGATCAGGTCGTTGTGCACGGTCCGCACGCCCTTGACCGAGCGCGCCAGCTCGCCGGCGCGGGTCTTCTCGCGCTGCGACTTGGCGAAGCCGGACAGCTGCACCACGCCGGCGTCGATGGTCTTGACGCCGATGTTGAGCGCGGAGGTTTCCGCATCCGAGGCCAGCTTGGCCTTCACTTCCGTGGTGATTGCGGCGCCGTCGATGTACTCGCCCACCGTTTCCTGCTTGCGGGCCACCGAACATCCGGTGGCCAGCGCGAGCAGGGGCGCGGACAGCGCGGCGATCAACAGGGTACGTTGCAGGTTCATTTTCGTTCTCCAGAAGAATGCGGCGGAATGAAGCGCGCCGCCAGGTGGCCGCGCCCGGCGACGTGGCCGGGCACGGAAAGGGGTCAGACCCGCGGCCGGCGCCCGGTGACCAGCGAGATCAGGAACAGCACGATGAACACCACGAACAGGATCTTGGCGATCCAGGCCGCGGTGCCGGCGATGCCGAAAAAGCCCAGGAACCCCGCGATCAGGGCGATGACGAGGAACACGATTGCATAGTGGAGCATGTCGTTCTCCTTTGAAGGCCGGATACAGCCATGGCGGGCGGCGCGTCGCTGCGCCAGGATCGGTGCCGGGGCCGCCATGCGCCCCGGCACCGAGGGTTTCGCTGCGGCGGAGTCAGAGCGAATCGACGAAGTCGTTCACTTCCTTCTTCGCCACGTCCTTGGCCAGCCCGTAGCGCTCCTGGAGTTTACCGATAAGGTATTCGGCGTTGCCCTCCTCGACCCGCACGTCGTCGTTGGTGAGCTTGCCCCAGCGCGCCTTCACTTTGCCGCTGAGCTGCTTCCACTGGCCCTTGATGCGATCTTCGTTCATGGTCTGTCTCCTCAGCCTTCGACCAGCAGCGAGCTCGCGTCGACCTGACGCACGCCCTTGACGCTGCGCGCCGCGGCAACGGCCTTCTTCACCGCCAGCTCGCTCGGCAGCGCGCCGATCAGGGTGACCACGCCATCGACGGTCTTGACCGAGATCTCGGTGCTCGGCACGCCCTGGGTGGTCGCCAGCTCCGCCTTCACCTTGGTGGTGATCCAGGTGTCGTCCACCGCCTGGCCGACGCTGGAGGACGTGCCGTCCTCATCTCCGCTGGCCGCGACCTTGGCGGCATCGCCGACCTTCAGGCCGGCGGCGTCCACCTTCAGGACGCCTTCGACGCTGCGGGCATGCGCGATCGCGGCGTCGACCGCGCTGCGGGTCGGCAGCACGCCGGTCAGCGTCACCACACCGTCCACCGTGGTCACCGAAACGGCGCTGCTCGATACCCCGTCGGTCGTGGCCAGCTCGGCCTTCACCTTGGCGGTGATCCAGGCGTCGCCCATCGCCTGGGTGGCGCTGGACGAATGATCTTCGGAGGAACTGGCCTGCTCCGCCGCGACGGCAAGTCCAGCACCGAGCGCAAGCGAAACGGCCAGGGTAAGTGCGGTCATCCTGTTGACGTTGTTCATGTCGATCTCCTGGCAGGGCCTTCGGCGACGCTTCCGCGGAACGCGTGGCGCGAAGGCCGTTGGATGGGCCGACCGGGACGGACAGCAGAACCCTCCGCCTCGACCGGCACCCGGATCGCGATGCGGCGTTCCGGGCGGAATCCATGCTAGGAAGCGCCGAAGGGGCCAGATAGTGATCGATATACCAGTAAAACTAGTACCTATTGACCTTTTTTAACCAGATACTAATGCGAGAATGAATCCCACCGGACCGCAACCCGTTTTCTGGAGCACGCCCATGACCCGTGAACCGCACGCCGCCCAGGGGGTGGGACGCCGCCAGCTCCAGCAGATCATGGCCCACCTCAGCGAGGGCGTGATCCTGCTGGATCCGGACGGCGCCATCCTCTGGGCCAATCGCGCCGCGCTCGACATGCACGGCTGCGCCACGCAGCAGGATCTTGGCGAATCGACGGCGCAGTACGCCGAGCGGTTCCTGCTGCGCGAGTCCGGCGGGCGGGCGATCCCGCCCAGCCGCAGTCCGTTCGCGCGCCTGGCGTCGGGCGAGTCCTTCGCCAGCCTGGTGCTGGAGCTCACGCAGCGCGACGGACAGGAAATGGTGCGCACGCTGGAGTTCCGTGGACTAGTCCTTTTAGATGAGGCCGACCAGGCGGAGCTGCTGGTGCTCTTCGCCATCGACACCACCGAGAAGGTCGATTCCGACGAGCTGTTCGACCGCTTTTTTTCCACCAAGCCCTCCCCTGCCGCGATCCTGCGCCTGGACGATTCGCGCTACATCCGGGTGAACGAGGGCTTCTGCGAGATGACCGGCTTTGCCAGCGAGGACATCCTCGGCCGGCCCTTCCACGAGATCGACGTGCTGCACGACGCCCAGCGGCGCGAGCAGGCGCTGCGCGCGCTGGCCACGCACAGCGCGATCCGCCCGCAGGAGACGCGCGTGCGCACCAGCGACGGCGACCGGAAGTCGGTGATGGTGGCCGGCCAGCCCATCGTGGTGACCGGGCGGCCCTGCATGCTGTTCACCTTCATCGACCTGGAGGCGCGGCGTCGCGCCGAGCAGTCGCTGCGCCAGAGCGAGGAGCGCTTCGCCAAGGCTTTCCGCATGGCGCCGGTGCCGATGGCGGTATGCGTGCAGTCCAACTGGTGCGTGATCGAGGCCAACGGCGCCTTCGCCACCGCCGTGGGCCGGCCGCGCGGCGAAATCGTCGGACGCTCGATCACCAGCAGCGGTCTGTACCTGGACCGCGCCACGCTGCGCGACATCAACCTGGCGCTGGACGCCGGCCAGATGATCCGCAACCGCGACGTACAGCTGCGCGCGCTGGACAACGTGGTGATCGACGGCCTGCTTTCAGCCGAGGCGGTAACGCTGCAGGACGAGGCCTGCGCGCTGTTCGTCATCCAGGACATCACCGAGCGCAAGCGCGGCGAGGCCGAACTCATCAGCGCTATGGAGGCCGTGATGAAAGACGCCTCGTGGTTCAGCCGCACGGTGATGGAGAAGCTGGCGCAGGTGCGCCGCCCGCAGGCTGCGGCCAGCGAAGTCGACGCGCTGACGGCGCGCGAGCGCGAAGTGCTGGAGCTGATCTGCAGCGGCCACGGCGATGCGGCAATCGCCGAACGCCTCGGACTGTCGCGCAACACGGTGCGCAATCATGTCGCCACGCTGTACGGGAAGATCGGCGTGAATCGCCGCAGCACGGCGGTGATCTGGGGGCGCGAACGCGGCTTCGGTGCGAGCGCGGAGTGAGCCGGCTGCAGCGCACCGCACGCCTCACCCACGGCTTCCTCTACCGCGGCGATCCAGCCGCAGGCGCACCTCGCGCCCTGCAGCCGGATCGCCGATGCGGCTCAGAGCAGGTGCGCCACGCCGGCGCGCTCTTCTTCCAGCTCGCCCAGCGTCTTGTCGATGGCCTTCTGGCTGAACGCGTCGATCGGAAGATCGCGCACCAGGGTGTACTCGCCGTTCGCGGTGGTGACCGGGAAACCGAAGATCACGCCTTCGGGAATGCCGTAGCTGCCGTCGGAAGGAATGCCCATCGTCACCCACTTGCCATGCGAGCCCAGCAGCCAGTCGCGCACGTGGCAGATGGCGGCGTTGGCGGCCGAAGCGGCCGAGGACAGACCGCGCGCCTCGATGATCGCGGCACCGCGCTTGGCCACCGTCGGGATGAAGGTTTCCGCGTTCCATGCGGCATCGCCGATGCTGTCCTTGAGCGAAGCTCCGCCGGCGGTGGCGAAGCGGTAGTCGGGATACATGGTCGGGCTGTGGTTGCCCCACACCACCAGCTTTTCGACATCGCCCACGGCCACGCCCGCCTTGCCGGCCAGCTGGCTCAGCGCGCGGTTGTGGTCCAGGCGCAGCATCGCGGTGAAGTTCTTCGCCGGAAGGTCGGGCGCGGACTTCATCGCGATCCAGGCGTTGGTATTGGCCGGATTGCCGACCACCAGAACCTTGACGTTGCGCGAGGCCACCTTGTTCAGCGCACGGCCCTGCACGGTGAAGATTTCAGCGTTCTTGAGCAGCAGATCCTTGCGCTCCATGCCCGGGCCACGCGGCATCGCCCCCACGAGCAGGGCCACATCGGCATCCTTGAACGCCACCTCCGGATCATCGGTGCCGACCATGCCGGCCAGCAGCGGGAAGGCACAGTCCTCAAGCTCCATCATCACGCCCCTGAGCGCGGCCTGCGCCTTCTCCAGCGGCAGTTCCAGCATCTGCAGGATGACGGGCTGATCCTTGCCCAGCATTTCGCCGGAGGCGATGCGGAACAGCAGCGAATAGCCGATCTGGCCGGCAGCGCCGGTAACGGCAACGCGAACGGGGGTTTTCATGGGCGTTCTCCTCGGGGTGTGGGGGAAGCGGCAATGCGCGGCGCGGCCTCGCGGCGGAGCTCCGCCGTCCGGATCCGCGCCTGCGCATCACTCGAGTTCGGCAAAGAATTTCTGGATACGCGCCAGACCTTCCGTCAACGCGGCATCCGCGCAGGCATAGGAAATACGCAGCGCGCGCGGCTCACCGAAGGCCGATCCGGGTACGCAGGCCACCCCGGCCGACTCCAGCAGCGCCTCGCACAGCTCGACGTCGTTGCCGATCAGGCGACCGCTGGGCACATGCGTTCGGCCAAAGGCCGCGCTGATGTCCGGGAAGGCGTAGAACGCACCTTCCGGGCGCGGGCAGCGCACGCCGGGAATCCGCGCCAGTGCCTCCAGCACCACGTCGCGCTTGCGTGCGAATCCGGCGCACTGCGCCGCGGGAATGTCCTGCGGCCCCGCCAGCGCCGCCGCGGCGGCGGCGCTCACCACTTCAGGCAGGCTGGTGATGTGGTTGGAATTGAGCGTGACCATCGCCTGCGCCACGTGCTCGGGCGCCGCGGCGAAACCCACGCGCCAGCCCGGCATCCCGTAAGTCTTGGAGAGCGAATCCACCACGATGGTGCGGTCGCGCAGCGACGGCTCGAAGGCGAGCACGTTGTGATAGCCCACCTCATCGAACACCATGCGGTTGTAGATGTCGTCCAGCACGATCCAGGTGTCCGCATGACGCGCCATCACCGCCGCCAGCGCCGCGATCTCCTCGCGGTGATAGACCATGCCGGTGGGGTTTGAGGGATTGTTGAACAGGAACACCTTGGGCTTTTGCGCCAACGCCGCGTCGAGCTGGGCCGGCGTGAGCTTGTAGTCCTGCTCGGGCGGACACGGCAGCAGCAGCGTCTTCGCCCCGACGATCGCCGCGATGTCGGCGTAGGTCGTCCAGAAAGGCGTCGGGAACGCAATCGTGTCGCCCGGATCCAGCAGCGCCTCGGCCAGGTTGTAGAGCACCTGCTTGGCACCGATTCCCACGCACAGGTTGCGGCGCGTGAGGCCGGCGATGCCGTTGCGCTCGAAGTGGGCGAGCATGGCGTCGAGCAGCGCATCGGCACCGCGGTTGGAGCCGTACTGGCCCGAATCCTTCTCCAGCGCCGCGCGTGCCGCAGCATAGACGTGCTCGCCAGGCAGGAAGTTCGGGACACCGATGGAGAAGCTGATGATGTCGCGCCCCTGCGCCTTCAGCGCGCGGGTCTTTTCGGCAATCACCATGATGGCGCTGGGCTTGGCCTGCCCCATGCGCCGCGCGAGCTGTGGCATGGACATCATCCTCATTGGAGGGAACCTGTCGAAGGCGCGATTCTATCACTGTCACCGGACTTTGTTGCAGTGCGGCATGGTCGCCGCAGCGCGCGTGGAATCCGCCGGTCGCGTCATGAAAACGATGGGTTCGCCCCGTCCTGGAACGCGCAACGCCGGCGCGGTGGCCGGCGTTGCGGTGGCTTTCGCAGCGGGCGCAATCAGGGTGCCAGCGCCGCGTTCCACTGCGCCACGCGGGCCTTCTGCGAATCCAGCAGCGCGGTGGCATCGCCCACGATGCGGATGGCCTCGATGATGTCGCCACCCTTCACGGCATCGACCACGGCCTGGTCCGCGTCGCCCACCACCTTGCCGAACACGGTGTGCTTGCCGTCCAGCCAGCCGCAGGGAACGTGGGTGATGAAGAACTGGCTGCCATTGGTGCCCGGGCCGGCATTGGCCATCGACAGCACGCCGCGCTCATGGCGCAGTGCCGGGGTGCACTCGTCCTCGAAGCGATATCCCGGGCCGCCGTTGCCGATGCCGTGCGGGCAGCCGCCCTGGATCATGAAGTCCGGGATGACGCGGTGGAACGTGAGGCCGTTGTAGAACCCGCGCTGCGCCAGGTTGACGAAATTGGCCACGGTTACCGGGGTCTGGTCGGGGGTGAGGGTCAGGTGGATCGTGCCGCGCGAGGTCACGATTTCGGCGCGAAGGTCGGACATGGTGGAACTCCTGATCGTGGACCGCGCATGGTAGCGCGACCGCCGGCGCGATCGCGAGCCGCACGGGCGGGCGGCCACGTCCGAGGCTGCCGGCGACAGTGGCCCTGAAATTTTCAGCCTGCGTTCATGAATTGCCGGAGTAAGATAGTAATCGATTACTTTCTTTCAGCCGGGCAACCATGAACATACTCCCGAAATACCTGCCCGCGGACGAGCGCCGCGCCGCCACCGTGGAAGCCGTCGTCGCTCTGGCCGCGGTCCAGAATCCCAGCGAGATCACCACCGCAGCCATCGCCAAGCGCATGGGTGTGACGCAAGGTGCCCTCTTCCGCCACTTCCCCAGCAAGGATTCCATCCTGGAAGCGGTCATGGGCTGGGTGAGCAACCGCCTGCTGACGCGCCTGGATGCCGCACGCGCCGGTGCCCGCACCCCGATGGCCGCACTGGAGGCCGTGTTCCTGGCCCACATCGACTTCGTCGCGGCACATCCCGGCGTGCCGCGGATGCTGTTCGGAGAACTCCAGCGCGCCGGCGACACCCTGCCCAAGCAGGCGGTGCAGGTTCTGATCGGCCACTACGCCGCCCGCATCACGGACCTGCTCAAGCGGGGGGTCGAGGCCGGCGAAATCGATTCCGCGATCGACATCACCACCGCGGCAATACAGTTCATCGGTTCGATCCAGGGGCTGGTGATCCAGTCAACCCTCGAAGGCAAGCCCCGGAGGATGCGGGAGAACGCTCCCGCCATCTTCGCCCTCTATCGTCGCGGCATCGAGGCACGGTCATGAAGCGCACACCAATCATTGTCGCGGTCGTCGTTGCGGTCGCCGCCGTCGGGATCTTTGCCTGGAAAGCGCGGTCACCCTCGGACGGTGCCGCGCTGCGCCTCTACGGAAACGTGGACATCCGCGAAGTGGATCTCGCCTTCCGCCAGCCGGGCCGGGTGCTGGAAATGACCCGCGACGAAGGCGACCGGGTCACGGCCGGCGAACGTCTGGCCGCCCTCGACGCCCAGCCCTTCCACGATGCACTGGCCGTGGCCGACGCCTCGGTGGCGATCGCCGAGGCCGAGCTGGCCAAACTGCGCGCCGGACTGCGCCCGCAGGAGATCACCCAGGCCCAGGCGGCGCTCAGGCAGGCCCAGGCACTGGCCGCAGACGCCGAGGCCAACTACCGGCGCCAGCACGAGCTCCTGTCCACGGGGGCCAGCAGCCAGCGCACGGTGGACGCCACCCGGACCGCCCGCGACCAGGCCGCAGCGGGCGTGAAGGCGGCGCAGGCCGCCCTCTCGCAGGCGCAGGAAGGCTTCCGCCAGGAAGACATCGCCGCGGGCGAAGCCCGGCTTGCCGCCGCGCAGGCCACACGCGCCCAGGCCGCCACCGCGCTGGCCGATACCGAGCTGTTTGCACCCAGTCAGGGCACCGTGATTGTGCGGGTGCGCGAGCCGGGCAGCATGGTGGCGAGCCAAAGCACGGTCTATCGCCTGAGCCTGGACGCCCCGGTGTATGTGCGCGCCTATGTGGGCGAAACCGATCTGGGGCGGATCGCGCCGGGCACGCGGGTTCGCGTGCGCACCGACTCCTCGGACAGGATCTATGGCGGCCAGATCGGCTTCATCTCGCCGCGCGCCGAGTTCACCCCCAAGGCGGTCGAAACCACCGATCTGCGCACCGATCTGGTGTATCGCCTGCGGATCGTCCTGGACGATGGCGATGCGGCGCTGCGTCAGGGCATGCCGGTCACGATCGACCTGGACGGCGCGGCCGACGGCCAGCCACTGGCCCGGTTCTGAGCCATGGAATCGCACCCACCGAGCGCCGCCTCGGCCGAATCGGACGCCGTGGAAATCACCGCGCTGGACAAGCGCTTTGGCCAGGTGCAGGCGCTGCGCGCGCTTGACGCGCGCATCCGCTACGGTCGCCTGACCGGCCTGGTCGGGCCGGACGGCGCCGGCAAGACGACGCTGATGCGCATCCTGACCGGGCTGCTCGAACCGACCTCGGGCAAGGCCGTCGTCGCCGGCTTCGACACCGTCGCCGGCAACGATGCGATCCACGTGGTGACCGGCTACATGCCGCAGCGCTTCGGGCTCTACGAGGACCTGTCGGTGATGGAGAACATGCGCCTGTATGCCCGCCTGCGCGGCATGGACGCCGAGCGCAACGCCGCTCTGTTTGCCGAACTGCTGGAGTTCACCCGGCTCGAACCCTTCACCGAACGCCTCGCCGGCAAGCTGTCCGGCGGCATGAAGCAGAAGCTGGGTCTGGCCTGCGCGCTGATGGCGCGGCCGCGCGTGCTGCTGCTGGACGAACCGGGCGTCGGCGTGGACCCGGTCAGCCGTCAGGACCTCTGGCGCATGGTGCAGGCGCTGACCGACGAGGGCATGGCCGTGGTCTGGTCCACCGCCTATCTGGACGAAGCCGAACGCTGCGAAAGCGTGCTCCTGCTCAACGAAGGCCAACTGCTGTTCGATGGCCCGCCGCAGGAACTCACCGCGCAGCTCGAAGGCCGCAGCTTCCGTCTGGAAAACGTCGGTGCCGAGCGCCGGGCGGTGCTGACCGAGGTGCTCGACCTCGCCAGCGTCAGCGACGGCGTGATTCAGGGGGCCGGCGTGCGCGCGGTGCTGCGCGAAGGCCACGACAGCCTCGAACTGCAGGCGTTCGCCGATCGTGTGCGGGTACCGCTGGCGGCGGTGCCGGCGCGTTTCGAGGACGCCTTCATCGACCTCCTCGGCGGCGGCCCCGGCGGCACCTCGGCGCTGGCCGAGCGCCTGCCGCCGGTCGAACTGGGTTCGGATGTCGCCGTGTCCTGCCGCAATCTCACCAAGCGCTTCGGTGCCTTCACCGCCACCGACAGCGTCAGCTTCGAGGTGAAGAAGGGGGAGATCTTCGGCCTGCTCGGGCCCAACGGCGCGGGCAAGTCCACCACGTTCAAGATGCTCTGCGGACTGCTCAAGCCCAGTGCGGGCGAAGCCCAGGTGGTCGGGCTGGACCTGCGCCGGGCCACCGGCGCGGTCAAGGGCCGGCTGGGCTACATGGCCCAGAAGTTCTCGCTGTACGGCCTGCTGTCGGTGCGCCAGAACCTGGAGTTCTCGGCCGGCGTCTACGGGCTGGACGCGGCCACCCGGCGCGCGCGCATCGCCGAGATGATCGAAACCTTCGACCTCGGCGGCTGGCTGGATGTAGCACCCGATTCGCTGCCGCTGGGCCACAAGCAGCGCCTCGCGCTGGCCTGCGCGCTCATGCACCACCCGCCGGTGCTGTTCCTCGACGAGCCGACCTCCGGCGTCGACCCCATCACCCGGCGCGAGTTCTGGACCCACATCAACGGACTGGCGCGCAAGGGCGTGACCATCATGGTCACCACCCACTTCATGGACGAGGCCGAATACTGCGATCGGGTGGCGATGCTGTATCGGGCGCGGCTCATCGCGCTGGACACGCCGGACGCGCTCAAGCGCGCCGCGATCACCCCCGAACGCCCCGATCCGACGATGGAGGACGCCTTCATCCAGCTGGTTGAATCGGCCGATCTGGCGCTGGAGAACGCGGCGTGAGCGCGGCCGGGCGCGCCCCCGGAACCGATGCCGCGATGGCGGCCGGACTGCGCCGCTTCGACACGCGCCGGCTGCTGGCGCTGGTCTCCAAGGAAAGCCTGCAGGCGATGCGCGACCCCTCCACCCTGCTGATCGCCTTCGTGCTGCCGGTGGTGCTGCTGCTGCTGTTCGCCTACGCCGTTTCCCTGGATGCCAAGGGCGTGCGCGTGGGCGTGGTGCTCGAATCGCAGGGGGCCACGGCGCAGTCGCTGGCGGCGGCGTTCGCCGGCACGCGCTACCTCGACGTGACCTTCGCCCATGACCGGCGCGAGGTGGTGGATTCCGTGGTTGCCGGGCGGCTGCGCGGCTTCATCGTCATCCCGCAGGATTTCGAACAGCGCCTGGCGCGGCGCGGCGAGGAGCCACTGGTGCAGATCATCACCGACGGCTCCTATCCCAATACCGCCAACTACGTGGAGAACTACGGCCGGGGCGTGGTCGAAACCTGGCGCGCCGCGCAACTTGGTCAGGCACCGACGCCGGCGGTGACGCTGGAGCCGCGCTTCTGGTTCAACCCGGAGCTGGAAAGCCGCCGCTCGCTGGTGCCCGGTGCCATCGCCATCGTCATGGCGATCATCGGCACCATGCTCACCGCGCTGGTGGTGGCGCGCGAGTGGGAGCGCGGCACGATGGAGGCCGTGCTTTCCACGCCGGCCTCGGTGGTCGAGATACTGATCGGCAAGCTGCTGCCCTACTTCGCGTTGGCGATGCTGGCCACGCTGGGTGCCACCGGGCTGGCGGTGTGGGTGTTCGACGTGCCGCTGCGCGGCTCGCTCGCGGCCCTGATGCTGCTCTCGGCGGCCTTCATGGTGCCGGCGCTCGGTCAGGGCCTCCTGATCTCCTCGCTGGCGCGCAACCAGTTCCTCGCCGCGCAGATCGCGCTTTTTTCCGGATTCCTGCCGGCCTTCATGCTCTCCGGCTTCCTGTTCGAGATCGACGCCATGCCGGCACCGATCCGCATGGTCACCCTGGTGATTCCGGCGCGCTACTTCGTGGCCTCGCTCAAGACCGTGTTCCTCGCCGGCGACATCTGGGCGGTGTTCCTGCCCAATCTTGCCGCCATGACGGCCATCGGCCTGGTGTTCTTCGCGCTGGCCAAACGCGCCACCCGCAAGAACCTGGAGTGAGCGCGAATGAAGGTTTCCGACTACTTCAACCCCACCCGCCTGCGCGCCCAGTTCGTCAAGGAGGTGCTCAGCGTGCTGCGCGACCCGCGCAGCCGCATGGTGGTGTTCGCGCCGCCCATCATGCAGCTGGTGATCTTCGCCTTCGCCGCCACACTGGAAGTGCGCAACGTCGACGTCGCCGTGCACAGCCAGGACGCGGGGCGCGGCGGGCATGAGCTGGTGCAGCAGATGGAAAGCGCGCGCTTCATCACGCGCGTGCACCATGTCGCCAGCGTCGAGGAAATGCGCAACCTGATCGATCACGGTACGGTCATCGCCGGACTTGCCATTCCGCAGGATTTTTCCCGCGCCATCGCCGCGGGCAGCGGCGGGCGCGTGCAGGTGCTGGTGGACGGCCGGCGCAGCAATTCGGGGCAGATCACGGTGGCCTATCTCGCCAGCATCGCGGCCGAGGTCGGCGCGGAACTCGTGCCCGATACGCCCGCCGGCGCACCGGTGTCGGTGCGCCACTGGTTCAACCCGAACCTGACGTATCGCTGGTTCATCGTGCCCGGACTGACCGGCATCCTGGCGCTGTTCAGCTCATTGATGATCACGGCGCTGTCGATCGCGCGCGAACGCGAGCTGGGCACCTTCGACCAGCTCCTGGTCTCGCCCACCTCGACGCCCGAGATCATCATTTCCAAATCGCTGCCGGCGCTGGCCATCGGCACCCTGCTGGGGCTGTTCATGATCGGCGCCGGCGTGTTCCTGTTCGGGATTCCGTTTTCCGGCAGCTTTCCGCTCCTGCTCGGCAGCCTCGTGCTCTTCATCCTGTCGGTGGTCGGCATCGGCCTGGTGATTTCCGCCGTCAGCATGACCCAGCAACAGGCGATCCTCGGCGCCTTCGCCATCGGCGTGCCGGCGGTGCTGATGTCCGGCTTCGCCACCCCGGTGGAAAACATGCCCGTGGTCCTGCAATGGCTGGCCCAGGGAATTCCGCTGACCCACTTCCTCATCATCGTCGAGGGCAGTTTCCTCAAGGCGATGCCGCCCGGCGACATCGTTTCCAGCCTCTGGCCGCTGGCCCTGATCGCGCTGACGACCCTGCTGGCCGCGATCTTCTTCGTGCGTAGACGCCTGCAATGACCCGGTCGCACACTGCCCTGAGCCGTAGCTCTTGTCCGACTCGCCACGAACCGTTCCAGAGGCGCTGACCGCGCCCGACACCGTCTCACCCAGGAGTATCGCCATGCGAATCCGCGCCAGCACCATGAAGACCACGCCGGCCGCGGTGCCGCCACGATCCCGGCGGCGCGCGCTGGCGCTGCTGCTCGCCGCGACCGTGCTGGGCGGCTGCGCGACGGTCGGCCCCGACTACGCCGGCCCGCCGGCGCTGGCGGTCGAGGGCAACTGGATCCAGCCGGACGTCGCCCTGCCCGCTGGAACGGCGCCGGCCGAACTGTCGCGCTGGTGGGAAACCCTGGGCGACCCCGTTCTGGAACGTCTGATCGGCACCGCGCTCGAACGCAACCTCGACCTGCGCCAGGCCATGTCGCGGATCGACGAGGCGCGCGCGCTGCGCGACCGCACGGCGGGCGCGCGCGCCCCGACCGTCGCGGCCGGCACCAGCGTCAATCGCCGCCGGCAAAGCGAGAACGGCGCGCTGCCGATCGGCTCCCTACCCGGACTGGATGCCAGCCAGACCATTTACGACGCCGGTTTCGATGCCGCCTGGGAACTCGACCTGTTCGGCGGCACGCGGCGCGCGCTGGAAAGCGCCGAGGCACGCCTGGCCGCCACCCGCATCGAGGCCGGGGGCGCGCGCATGCGCATTGCGGCCGAAGTGGCCCGCACCTGGTTCGAAGCCGCCGGGGCCGCACGTGAGCTCCTGGCCCAGCAGGGCACGGTGCGCGCGCTCGAACAGACCCTGGAGCTGGCGCGGCAGCGTCATGCCCTGGGCGACGCATCGCTGGCCGACGTGGAAACCGTGGCGGCGCAGTGGGCCGCGGCCACCGCCGGCCTGCCCGAGATCGAGGCGCGCCAGCGCGCCGCCGTGCTGGCCCTGGGCGTGCTGCTCGGCAGCGGCCCCGACGCCGAGCTGGCGCTGCTGGATGTGCTGCCGGAGGCACCGACGCTGTCGCCCCTGCCGGTCGGCGAGCGTGCCGACGTGCTGCGCCGCCGCCCCGACGTGCGCGCTGCCGAACGCCAGTTGGCCGCCAGCACCGCCGAGATCGGCGTGGCCACCGCCGAGCTGTTCCCGAAGCTTGCGATCGGCGCGGGCGGCGGATTCCAGGCGCTGGACACCGGCGACTGGTTCGATTCGTCCAGCGCGCGTTTCTCCATCCTGCCGATGATTTCGTGGCGCCTGTTCGACGGCGGCCGGGTGCGCGCCGAAATCCGTGCGCGCGAAGCCGCGACCGAACGCGCGGCCCTGGCCTACGAGCAGACCGTGCTCGCGGCGCTGGGCGACGCCGAGCGGGCGCTGAGCGATTACCGCGCCGGTCTGGAGTCGCTGGCGCGGCGGGATCTGGCGCTGCAGGCCAGCCTGCGCAGTCACGCCCACGCGCAGGCGCGCTACGCTGCCGGTGACATCGCGCTGATCGAACTGCTGGCCGCCGAGCGCCTGCTGCACGAGGCGCGCCAGACGCAGGCGCGCGCCCAATCCAGCGCCGCGGTTCGCCTCGTGGCGCTCTACAAGGCGCTGGGCGGGGGCTGGGAAGCGCCGCGCGAGGAAGCGCTCGCCGCGGCGGATCGCGCGCGTTCGTGACGTTCAATGAAAGAGTCGCCGCGCGCAGGCCGCGTATTCCTGCACCGGCTTCCCTGTCCACCGCAATGGAGCATTGTCATGAAAGTCAACGTCGGAAACCTTGATCGCCTGATTCGCGTCATCATCGGACTCGCCCTCGTCAGCCTGCCTTTCTGGCTGGATTCGCCGTGGCGCTGGCTCGGTCTCATCGGCGTGATGCCGATCATCACCGGCCTCTCCGGCCGCTGCCCCGGCTATCGCCTGATGGGCATCGACACCTGCCCGCGGCGCGAGTAGCGCGTCGCCGGAACCCCCATGCCACTTGTCCCGGGTCCACAGCGGCCATCCTTCGAGGCGAAATCCATGAACACGCCACATGCCCCTTCCCGCTATCACGGGCTGTCCATCAGCCTGCACTGGTTGACCCTGCTTCTGCTGGTTGCCGTCTATGCCCTGATCGAACTGCGCGAGATGTATCCCAAGGGCAGCGAGACGCGCGAGCTGATGAAGCACTGGCACTTCATGCTGGGGCTGGTGGTGTTTGCCCTGGTGCTGATCCGCCTGCCGGCGCGCGCCCTGTTTCGCGTCCCGCCGATCACGCCGGCACCGCCGGCATGGCAGGAATGGTTGGCCAAATCGATGCACCTGGCGCTTTACGTATTCCTCGTCGGCATGCCGCTGCTGGGATGGATCGTGCTCAGCGCCAAGGGCAAGCCGGTGCCCTTCTTCGGGCTGACCCTGCCGCCGCTCGTTGCCCCGGACCAGGCGCTGGCGGAGCGCTTCCAAGACCTCCACGCGCTGATCGGCACGATCGGTTACTGGCTGATCGGCCTGCACGCCGCCGCCGCGCTGTTTCACCACTATGTGTCGCGCGACGACACCTTGCGGCGGATGACCCTGCGCGGTTCGAACGCCGTGGTCGACGAGCGGGGCCGCTCGGCATGAAGCTGCACTTCCTGGGTGCCGCCGGCGAAGTGACCGGCTCCTGTTTTCTGGTCGAAGGCGCGAACGTCCGCTTCCTGGTGGACTGCGGCATGGTGCAGGGCGGCCGCGAGGCTCCGGCGCGCAACCGCAGGCCGTTCGAATTCGATCCGGCCACGCTCGATTTCGTCCTTTTGACCCACGGCCACATCGACCACAGCGGCCTTTTGCCCAAGCTCACCCGCGCCGGGTTCAAGGGGCCGATCCTTGCCACCGGTGCCACCGCCGACCTGCTCGGCGTGATGCTGCCCGACAGCGGACACATCCAGGAATACGAGTCCGAGCGCGAAGCGCGGCGGCGCGGCGGCAAGGCCACGCCGCCGCTGTACACGGTGGCCGACGCCAAGGCCTGCCTGGAGCAGGTGGAGGGCGTGGACTACGACAGCGAGATCGCCCCGCATCCCGCCGTGCGGGTGCGGTTCCGCGAAGCCGGGCACATCATCGGCTCGGCGATCCTCGAGGTCTGGCTCAGGGAAGTGGGGCGCACGACCAAGCTCGTTTTCTCCGGAGACCTGGGCCAGCCCGGGCGGCCCATCCTGCGCGATCCGGCAACCATCGAGGACGCCGACATCCTGGTGCTGGAGTCGACCTACGGCGATCGCGATCACACGCAGCTCGCCGCGACCGAAGAGGAAATGATCGGGATCGTCGAACGCACCCTGTACGAGCGCGGCGGCAACGTCGTCATGCCGGCCTTCGCGGTCGGACGCACCCAGCAGGTCATCTACCTCCTGCACCAGCTGGTGCGGCAGGGCCGGCTGCGTCCGCCCATGATCTTCGTGGATTCGCCGATGGCCACCGAGGTGACCCGCATCACGCGCAGCCATCTGGAACTGTTCGACGCGCAGGCGCGCGAGCTGGTCGACTGGCACGCGCTGGGGCAGGACCTGCCGAACCTGCACTTCACCGCCAGCGTCGAGGAATCCAAGGCGCTCAACCAGATACGCTCCGGCGCGATCATCATTTCGGCCAGCGGCATGTGCGATGCCGGCCGGATTCGCCACCACCTGTTCCACAATCTTGCGCGCCGCGAATGCAGCGTGATGATGCCCGGCTACCAGGCCCAGGGCACCCTGGGGCGGCGATTGGTGGACGGAGCCAGCCGTGTGCGCCTGTTCGGCGAAGACGTCCCCGTGCGTGCCGCGATCCACCGCGTCGACGGCCTCTCCGCGCACGCCGACCGCCGCGCGCTGCTGGCCTGGGTGAAGGCCTTTCGCACGCCTCCGGCGCGCACCTTCCTGGTACATGGCGAAGCGCCGGCCGCGCAGGCGCTGGCGGAAAATCTTCGGCACACCCTGGGCTGGCGGGTGGACGTCGCCGAGCACAGCCAGACGCTGCGGTGGCCCGCGTCGGGAGGCGCGGCGGCATGAGCACGCCGGAATCTTCCGAACGCGCGGCGCGCCTGCGCGAGATCGTCGGCTCGCCCACCTATCGCCTGGCCTTCGAAGACATCGCGCTGCTCAACGAGGAGGATCTGCGCCCGCTGCGCCTGCAGCTGGAGCTGCTCAAGCCCGAACGCGCGCTGCGGAAAGAAGGCATCGGATCCACCGTGGTCGTGTTCGGCAGCGCGCGGGTCCAGGACGCCCGCGCTGCGCGCACGCACCTAGACGATCTGGAAGCGGCGGCGCGGGAGTCGGGAACCACTCCCGCGCTGGAGCAGGCGCTGGAGCGCGCCCGCCACCGATTGCGGCAGTCGCACCACTACGAACAGGCGCGGCGCTTCGCGCAGCTTGTTTCCCGGCGCTTCCAGCACGAGGGGCGCTGCGACTTCGTGGTGGTCACCGGCGGCGGTCCGGGCATCATGGAAGCCGCCAACCGCGGCGCGCACGAAGCCGGCGCGCGCTCCATCGGCCTGAACATCACGCTGCCGCACGAACAGGCACCCAACCCCTACGTCTCCCCCGAGCTCGCGTTCCGTTTCCACTATTTCGCGCTGCGCAAGATGCATTTCCTGATGCACGCCAAGGGCCTGGTCGCTTTCCCCGGCGGCTTCGGCACACTCGATGAACTGTTCGAGGTGCTTACTCTCATCCAGACCGGCAAGGTGCCCCGCATCCCCGTGGTGCTGGTCGGCCGCGCCTTCTGGCAGCGACTGATCGATTTCGATCATCTGGTGCACGAGGGCTACATCGCTGCTGCGGATCTCGGTCTGTTCGAGTTCGCGGACGAACCCGAGGAAATCATTGCGGCGCTGGAGCGGTTTCACGGTTCGCCAGCGGAGGTATCGCTATCGCCATGCTGAAAAGTGCCGGCCCGACGTCGCGCGGGGTCCGACACGCCGCAGCCTCCGCGTGCCTCATCGCGCTCTGCGCGGCCTGTCCCTCGATGGCAACCGCTTTCGCTCCAGCCACAGCGTCACCCGCCGCCCCGGGTCGCGCAGATCGCGGCGGGAATCAGCGCGCAGTGGCTGACCTCCCGTCACGGAATCAGGCTCGCGGTGATGCGGGTCTGGCGCACGCGGGAATCCGATGGGCAGGCCGGCCTCCACGCCTTCGGCTCGGTCGCCCTGAACGTCGAGTTCTGAAGCCACGGACCACCCCAACCACGGAGATGCCATGAATCCCACGATCCGCTCCCTGCGCGCGCTCGCCGCGCTCGTCGCCATCGCACTGGGCGCAGTCGCACCCCCGCCCGCCGCCGCCGAAGCCGGCAAGCCCCCCGCGCTGCAGGGCATCATGCGCCAGCTCGGCGAAGACATGCAGCAGGTCACCCATGCGATTTCGATGGAAGACTGGCAGCGCGTCGCCCGGTTGGCACCCGGCATCGCGCGCCACGCGCAGCCGCCCGCCGGCGAAAAGGTGCGAATCCTCGGCTGGCTGGGCAGTGACGCAGCGCAGTTCCGCGGCTTTGACGGTGCCGTGCACGAGACCGCCACCGCACTGGGCGAAGCGGCTGTCCGTGAAGATGGCGAGGCGGTGATTGCCTCCTTTGCCGAGTTGCAGCGCAACTGTCTGGCCTGCCACCAGCGCTTCCGCGCCACCTTCATCGCGCGCTTCCACGAAAAGAGCTGAAGCGCAGCCCAACCACCGTTTTCCAGGCGCGACGGGACAGGCGCACGATGACGTTCAACTGATCCGACAGTATCGTAGCCGACAGCGGCCGCGAACGGAGGTGCGCCATGAAACCTGCTTCATTCGCCATCGCCATCGTGCTTTCCACCGCAGCCTCGCTCGCCGCGGCGGAACGGCACTGCGATGCCCCCGTCGGCCTGTGGCAATCGCGTGAAGCGGTGCACGAAATGGCGCGGGAGCGCGGCTGGACGCTGGAGCGGATCAAGATCGACGACGGCTGCTACGAGGTGCGCGGCATCGATGCCGACGGGCGCGCCTTCAAGGCCCGGATCGACCCGGAGACCCTGCGCGTCATGAAGCTCAAGACGCGCGATCAGCGCGAGCGGCACCATCACCGCGACGAGGCCGGGAAAACTTCCGGCAATGCGCACGAATCCCATGCCAGCAACGTCACGTCACGCCCGACATCCCTCCCGGAGAACGCGCCATGTCCAGCCCCTTGATGAAGACCCTTGCCGCCGCGTGCATCCTGGCCCTGCCTGCCGCCGCCCAGGCCCGCAATGTCTCGCTGACCACCACGCTCAAGAACTACGGCGGCGACGGTGCCTATCTTGCGGTCTACCTGACCGACGCCAGCGGTGCCTATGTGCGCACGCTCTGGGTGGCGGGTGGGAAAGCCAAGTACTACAAGCACCTGTCCGCCTGGAACCGCATGTCGGCCGGTGACAAGCAGCGCCTGCAGGGCGTCACGGGCGCGAGCGTCGGTGCCGGGCGCTCGCTTGAGGTGACAGCCGAGCTTGCCGATGCGCTGATCGACGCCGGATACGAGATCCGCATCGATGCCGCGGCCGAGGACATGCGCGACAGCCCCTCGGAACTGCGCATTCCGCTCACGACCGACAACGGCGGCAAGACGCATCCGGGCAAACAGTACGTCCAATCGCTGCGCTTCGATCTGCAATAGCGGACCTGCCACATGCCTTTTCGTCTGATCCATCGCTGGCTCGGACTGGTTGCCGGTGCGCTGGCGCTGGTCCTGGGGCTCACCGGCGCGATGCTTGCACTCGATCCTGTCACCGACGCCTGGCAGGCGCGCGCGGGCGCTGGCGAGCCTTCGGTGGCGGCCTTGGCGCAGCGCGTCGGAGCCGACGTGCCCGGCATCGAGGAAATCCGCCGGCTGCCGTCGGGCATGATCGTGGCCTATTCCTACGATCAGGGCGAGGTACGGGCCGACCGGATCGATCCGGTCGACGGGCGCGTGCGTGGACCGTGGCAGCCCTCGCTGATGCCGCGCTGGGTCAAGAACCTGCACCGCTCGCTGCTCCTTGGCGACGTCGGGCGCGCTGCGGCAGCGGTGGTCGCCCTGTCGATGCTGGTACTGTCGATCACGGGACTGGTCCTGTTGCTGCGTCGCCTCGGCGGCTGGCGGCGGCTGGGCGGGCGGATGCGCGGTCGCGGCACGGACCGCCTCCACGCGGTGACCGGCCGGCTCGCGATCCCGGTGCTGCTGGTGTCGGCGCTGGCGGCGCTCTGGCTCAGTGCCACCACCTTCAACCTCGTCAGCCTGCATCCGCCGGACGACCCGGATCCGATATCGACCAGCGCGCTCGCGGACGATCTCCCGGTCGCGCAGCTCCCCCTGCTGCAGACGCTGCCGTTGAGCGAACTCAAGCGGCTGGGCTTTCCGAATCCCGATGACCCCGAGGACACCTGGCAGGTCACCACCACCACCGGCGGCCAGGGATGGCTGGATCGCCGCTCCGGCGAACTGCTCGTCTGGCAGGACGCCACGCTCGCGCAGCGCATCCACGGCTGGGCCATGCTGCTGCACACCGGCGAAGGTGCCTGGGTCTGGGCCGTGCTGCTGGGACTCGCGGGCGCCTCGATTCCGCTGTTCTGGTTCACCGGGCTGATCCTGTGGTGGCGGGCGCGGCGGGTGCGGCCGCGCATCGTCGGCAACCAGCCTCTGCCGCAGGCCGACACCCTGGTCTTCGTCGCCAGCGAAACCGGCACTACCTGGGGATTTGCCGCCGCCCTGCACGCGGCGCTTGGGCAGGCCGGCCATCGCGTGCACGTCGCGCCGCTGGAGCATTTCCAGGCGGCCGCCGGCACGCGCCGGATCATCGTCCTTGCGGCGACTTACGGCGATGGCCAATCGCCCGCGCACGCAACCGGCGCGCTGGAGAAGATCGCGCGCACCGCGCCGCAGGATGCGGCGGTCGCGGTGCTGGGATTCGGCGACCGGCAGTACCCGGCATTCTGCGCCTTCGCCGATGCGCTGGAACAGTCCTTTCGCGCGCAAGGCTGGCCGACGCTGCTGCCGCTGGCGCGCATCCACCAGCAGTCGGCCCAGGAGTTCGCACGCTGGTGCGAGACGCTGGCCGAGGCGCTCGGCGAGCCGCTCCAGGTGCATTATCGCCCTCACCTGCCGCCCACCTGCGAGCTGCGGCTGATCTCACGCGAGTCCTATCCGGGGCAAGGCGATCGCCCCGGCGCGATCCTGCGCTTCGCGCTTCCGGCGCGCGGCTGGCGCGATCGCCTGGCGATGCGCGGGCTGGGAGGCTTCGTTGCCGGCGATCTGCTCGGCGTTCTCGCGCCCGGATCGAGCGTGCCGCGCTACTACTCGCTGGCTTCCGGACACCGCGACGGCTTCGTGGAGCTGTGCGTGCGGCTGCTGCCGGGAGGCGAATGCTCGACCTTCCTGCACGGCCTCGCACCCGGCGACGCGGCGCGCGCCTTCGTGCGTCCCAACCCGGGCTTCACCCTGGAGCGCGACCGCCGGCCTGCGGTGCTGATCGGTGCCGGCACCGGTGTGGCACCGCTGGCCGGCTTCATCCGCGGCAACCGCCGGCATGTGCCGATGCACCTGTATTTCGGTGCCCGCGATCCGGCCCGCGATTTCTATTTTGGCGAGAGCCTGGCGCAGTGGCTCGCGGACGGGCGCCTGACGCGACTGCGCACGATCTTCTCGCGCGTGGGCGACGGCGGCTATGTGCAGGATGCGCTGCGCCAGGATGCGCAAAGCGTACGCGAGGCGGTGCGCGCCGGCGCCCGGATCCGGGTCTGCGGCAGCCGTCCGATGGCGCACGACGTGGTCCTTGCGCTCGATGAAATCCTGGCACCGCTGGATCTCGACATCGCGCGCCTCCGGGCCGGGGGGCGCTATGCCGAAGACGTGTTCTGAGCCGCGCCATCGCCTGCACCTGCACGGCCCGACCATGGGTACGCGCTGGGCCGTCAGCGCCGACGTCGGCCCGCATCTGGATACGGCACACTTGCGCCAGGCGCTGGCCGACGCCGTGGATGAAGTGGACCACCAGATGTCGCCCTGGAAGCCGGCGAGCGATCTCAACCGCCTCAATGCACAGCCGGTCGGGCACTGGCTGGCGCTGCCCGCGCCGATCCTGCTGGTGCTCGCGCGGGCGCTGGAGGTTGCTCGCCTGAGCGCCGGCACCTTCAATCCTGCGGTCGGTGCGCTGATCGACGCCTGGGGCTTCGGTGCCGCCAGACGAGCGCCCGATCCTGCGGCGATCCGCGCCGCCGCCGGTGAGCCGGCCGCTCTCGCGCACGTCGCGCTGGAGCTGGATGCACCCGGCGCACGCGCGCGCCGCCTTGCGCCCGTCCGCTTCGACCTGTGCGCAATCGCCAAGGGTTACGCCGTGGACCGGATGATCGAGGTGCTCGCCGCGCACGGGGTGCAGCACGCGCTGGCGTCGCTGGACGGCGAACTGCGCGCGCTCGGCCCCCAGGCCAATGGCGAACCCTGGCCCATCGCCATCGAAGCACCCGTCGCGGGCCAGCGCCGGACGCACGGCGTCATCGAACTGGAAGACCTGGCCATCGCCACCTCGGGCAATTACCGGCATTTCCTGGACATCGGCGGACAGCGGCTGTCGCACCTCATCGACCCGCGCGCCGGCGCGCCGGTGCGCCACGCGCTGGCCTCGGTCACGGTGCTGGCGCGCACCTGCATGGATGCCGACGCCTGGGCCACCGCCCTGCTGGTCGCCGGCCCGGCCGAAGGCTTCGAACTGGCCCGTCGCCTGCGCCTCGATGCCTTGTTCCTGCTGCGCCACGACAAGGGCTGGACGGAAATAGGCCTGGGCCGCTTTGCGCCCGGTTCGGAGCGCGACGCGCCGGCCTGAGCGGTTGGCCCGGTGGCCGGGGCATCCTCGACGAGGCCACCTCCTCGGTCGACACGCGCATCGAACTGCTCATCCAGCACGGCATGAAGAAGCTGACCGGCAATCGGACCAGCTTCATCATCGCGCACCGGCTCTCGACCATCCGCGATGCCGACCGGATCGTGGTCATGGAAAACGGCGCGCTCATCGAAACCGGCAGCCACGCCTCGCTCTTGCAAGCACACGGCCTGTATGCGCGGATGTTCCTGGCGGGCCAGGCTCGACAGGCACTTCCGCCGGCGGCAACATCACCCTGCGGCAGCCCCACCGGCCCCGGTACCTGCCGGTCAGCACGCGCGACCGGGGCCGTTCACTCCCACTCGATCGTCGCGGGCGGCTTGCCGCTGATATCATAAACTACGCGAGAAACATTGCGTAATTCATTGATTATTCTATTGGAAACTTTGCCGAGAAGATCATACGGCAGGTGCGCCCAGTGGGCGGTCATGAAGTCGATGGTCTCGACCGCGCGCAGCGCGATCACCCACTCGTAGGCGCGCGCATCGCCGACCACGCCAACGGATTTCACCGGCAGGAACACGGCGAAGGCCTGGCTGGTCCTGTCGTACCAGCCCGCGACGCGCAGTTCCTCGATGAAGATGGCGTCGGCGCGCGCGAGCAGGTCCGCGTATTCGGGCTTCACTTCGCCCAGGATGCGCACGCCCAGGCCCGGGCCGGGGAACGGATGGCGATAGACCATCTCGCGCGGCAGGCCGAGCGCGACGCCGAGGCGGCGCACCTCGTCCTTGAACAGCTCGCGCAGCGGTTCCACCAGGCCGAGCTTCATGTGTTCCGGCAGGCCGCCGACGTTGTGGTGGCTCTTGATGACGTGCGCCTTGCCGGTCCGGCTGCCGGCCGACTCGATCACGTCCGGGTAGATGGTGCCCTGCGCCAGCCAGCGCGCATTGCCGAGCTTGCCGGCTTCCTCATCGAAGATTTCGACGAACAGGTTGCCGATGATCTTGCGCTTGGCTTCCGGGTCGCTGACGCCTTCGAGCGCCTTGAAGTAGCGCGCGGCGGCGTTGACGCGGATCACCTTGACGCCCATGTGCTGCGCCATGGTCTGCATCACCTGGTCGCCTTCGCGCCAGCGCAGGAGGCCGGTATCGACGAACACGCAGGTGAGCTGGCCGCCGATGGCGCGATGCAGGAGCGCGGCCACCACGGAGGAATCGACGCCGCCCGAAAGGCCGAGGATCACCTCGTCCGAGCCGACCTGGGCGCGGATGCGGGCAATCTGGTCCTCGATGATCTCTTCGGCGTTCCAGCGCGTGGCGCAGCCGCAGATATCCACCGCAAAGCGCCGCAGCAGGGCCTCGCCCTGGCGGGTGTGGGTGACTTCGGGATGGAACTGCACGCCGTACCAGCGTCGCGCATCGTCGGCGAAGGCGGCAATGGGAATGCGGTCGGTCTTCGCGGTGACGACGAAACCGGCCGGCGCACGCGAGACGTGGTCGCCATGGCTCATCCACACATCGAGCCGCGGCGGCGAACCGGCGTGGTCCTTGAGGCCATCGAGCAGGCGATCCGGTGCCACCAGACTGACCTCGGCGGCACCGAATTCGCGCTGGTCGGCGGCTTCGGTGGCACCGCCCAGCTGCACGGCCATGGTCTGCATTCCGTAGCAGATTCCAAGAATCGGCACGCCGACGTCGAAAACTTCCTGCGGCGCGCGCGGACTGTCGGCCACGGTCGTGGTCTCCGGGCCGCCGGAGAGGATGATGCCCCTGGCACCGAAGGCCGCGATTTCCGCCGGGTCGTGGTCCCAGGCCCAGATTTCGCAGTAGACCCCGATCTCGCGGATGCGCCGCGCGATCAGCTGGGTGTACTGCGCGCCGAAGTCGAGGATGAGGAGCTTGTCGGAGTGGATGCTGGTCATGGAAAGCCTGATCGCTTCTTCGTTTCAGGTTGCGGCGGCCATCCATGGCGGAACGTAGCGCCACACGGACGGCCTGCCCGGCCATCCATGGCCGGGCGTTCGGCAGTGCCGCGCAAGCGGCCCGCCTCACCCCATCCTGTAGTTCGGCGGTTCCTTGGTGATCTGGACGTCGTGGACGTGGCTTTCGCGCTGGCCGGCACCGGTGATGCGCACCAGCTGCGGGCGGGTGCGCATCTCTTCGACGGACGCACAACCCACATAGCCCATGGTGGCGCGCAGGCCGCCAATGAGTTGGTGCACGATGCCGCCGACCGGGCCGCGGTACGGCACGCGGCCCTCGATGCCTTCGGGCACGAGCTTGTCGGCGTCGGCGGCGTCCTGGAAGTAGCGGTCCTTGCTGCCCTTCTCCATCGCGCCCAGACTGCCCATGCCGCGGTAGCTCTTGTAGCTGCGGCCCTGGAACAATTCGACCTGACCCGGCGCTTCCTCGGTGCCGGCGAACAGGCCGCCGATCATGATGGTCGAGGCTCCGGCCGCCAGCGCCTTGCCGATGTCGCCCGAGTAGCGGATGCCGCCGTCGGCGATGAGTGGTATGCGATCCTTCAGCGCCTCGGCCACCAGGCTGACCGCGGTCACCTGCGGCACGCCGACCCCCGCGACCACGCGCGTGGTGCAGATGGAGCCTGGGCCGACGCCCACCTTCACCGCATCCGCACCGGCGTCCATCAGGGCGAGTGCCGCGTCGCCGGTGACGATGTTGCCGCCGACCACCTGCACCTGCGGATAGGTCTTCTTGACCCAGGCCACGCGCTCGATCACGCCCTGTGAATGGCCGTGCGCGGTGTCGACGATGAGCACGTCCACGCCGGCCGCGACCAGGGCCTCGATGCGCGCCTCGGCGTCGGCACCCACGCCCACGGCCGCGCCGCACAGGAGCTGCTCGTCGGCATCCTTGGCGGAGTTGGGGAAATCGTGCGCCTTCTGGATGTCCTTGACGGTGATCAGGCCGCGCAGTTCGAAGGCGTCATTGACCACCAGCACCTTCTCGATGCGGTGCTTGTGCAGGAGCTGGATGACCTCTTCCTCGCTGGTGCCTTCGCGCACCGTCACGAGGCGGTCCTTGCGGGTCATGATGTTGCGCACCGGATCGTCGAGCTTCTTCTCGAAGCGCATGTCGCGTCCGGTGACGATGCCCACGAGCTTGCCGCCCTCGACCACCGGCACGCCGGAGATGTTGCGGGCGCGGGTGAGCTTCAACACTTCACCAATGGATGTCTGCGGGCCGACGGTGAAGGGCTCGCGGATCACGCCGGCCTCGTAATTCTTCACTTGGCGCACTTCCGCGGCCTGCTGCTCGGCGGAAAGATTCTTGTGGATGATGCCAATGCCGCCCAGCTGCGCCATGGCGATGGCCAGGCGCGCTTCGGTCACGGTGTCCATGGCGGCGGAAACCAGGGGAATCCTGAGGCGCAGATCGCGCGTCAGCCGGGTTTCGAGCGCTACGTCCTTGGGCAGGACGGTGGAATGGGCGGGGACGAGCGAAACGTCGTCGTAGGTCAGTGCTTCGGCCAGAATGCGCAGCATCGGCGGTTCCCGTGGAAGGTGGGGAAGCGCGCCATTGTAACGCCAGAACGGCCGGCATTCACGAACCCGACGGCGATCCGGGATGACGCACGTTCAGAACCGGGTCGCCGCGGTCAGGCGACCGGCCATGCCATTTCCGCGGCGTCCAGGGTGTTCTGCATCAGCGTGGCCACGGTCATCGGCCCCACGCCGCCGGGGACGGGCGTGATCCACGAGGCGCGCTCGAAGGCCGCATCGAAACCCACGTCGCCGCACAGCGAGCCGTCCTCGCGCCGGTTGATGCCCACGTCGATGACGATGGCGCCGGGCTTGATCCACTCGCCCGGCACCAGGTCCGGCCGCCCGACCGCCACCACCACGATGTCGGCCTCGCCGACGTGCCGGCGCAGGGTGTCGCGCGGCGTGAAGCGGTGGCAGCTCGTTGTGGTGCAGCCGGCGATCAGAAGCTCCAGGCCCATCGGGCGACCGACGTGGTTGGATACGCCGATCACCACCGCTTCCTGCCCGCGCACCGGCCGATCGGTATGCGCCAGCAGCGTGAGGATGCCGCGCGGAGTGCAGGGCCGCAGGCCGGGCTGGCGCAACGCGAGGCGACCGACGTTGGCGGCGTGGAAGCCGTCCACGTCCTTGGCGGGATCGATGCGGTTGATGAGCGCGGTGGTATCGATATGCGCCGGCAGCGGCAGCTGGATCAGGATGCCGTGCACGGCCGGATCGGCGTTGAGGCGATCGATCAGCACGTGCAGCTCGGCTTCGGAGGTGGTGGCAGGCAGGTCGAAGTCGAACGAGGCGAAGCCGACGCGCTCGCAGGCGCGGCGCTTGTTGCGCACGTAGACCGCAGACGCCGGATCGGCCCCCACCAGCACCACCGCCAAGCCGGGGGCCGAACGTCCTGATGCCGTCCGCACCACCACCTTGGCGGCGATGTCGTCGAGCAGTTCGTCGGCAATCCGCTTGCCATCCAGAATGCGTGCGGTCATCGGGCGGTCCGTTGGAAACCAGCGCGGATTATCGCCGATGCGAGCGCGTCGGGTGCCACCTTCAACGCTTGCTGTGACGCACCAGGCGCCGGCGCTGGCGAACCTGGCGCTCGGTGAGCGGATTGACCTTGTCGGCATAAGGGTTCTCGCCTTGGCGGAACTCCAGCTTCAGCGGCGTGCCGACCAGCTTGTAGTGCTGGCGCAGGTAGTTTTCCAGATAGCGCTTGTAGTTGTCCGGCAGCTTGTTGACGCGGCCGCCGTGGATCACCGCGGTGGGGGGATGGGTGCCGCCGGGGTGGGCGAAGCGCAGCTTGGCGGCGTGTCCGCCAACGGGCGGCGGCGGGTGCGCCTCCACCGCCGCCTCCACCACGCGGGTGAGATCCGAGGTGGTGAACTGGAAGCCGGCCGAACGGTGCGCGCGCTGCACCGCGCGCAGGAGCTCGCGCAGGCCCGAGCCGTGCGCGGCCGAAATCGTCACCGATTCGGCCCAGGGAACGAACACCAGGCGCCGATCCAGCGCTGCCCTGGTCTGCTCGCGCTGGTAGGTGGAAAGGCCGTCCCATTTGTTGACCGCGATGACCAGGGCACGCCCCGCGTCCAGCACCTGGCCCAGCACGGAGGCATCCTGATCGGTCACTCCCTCGCTCGCATCCAGCATGAAGATCACCACCTGGGCCTCTTCGATGGCGCGCAGTGTCTTGATGATGCTGAACTTTTCGACGGCCTCGTCGACCTTCGACTTGCGCCGGATGCCGGCGGTATCGATCAGGCGATACTTGTGCCCGTCGCGCTCGGTGTCGACGTGGATCGAGTCGCGCGTGGTGCCCGGCACGCTGGAGGCGATCACCCGTTCCTCACCGACCAGGCGATTGACCAGGGTGGACTTGCCCACGTTGGGCCGCCCCACGATGGCCACGCGCAGGCGGTCCGGTTCCACTTCCTCGACGGCGGCATCCGCTGTCTCGGGCAGGCGCTCGAGGATTTCATCCACCAGTTCGTCGACGCCGCGCTGGTGCGCGGCGGACAGGCGGATCACGTCGGCCACGCCGAGTCGTGCGTACTCGGCACCGGCCTCGTGCGCGTCGGACGCATCGATCTTGTTGAGCGCCAGCAGCACCGGCTTGCCGGTGCGGCGAAGGCGACGCAGGATCTCCTCGTCGACCGGCAGCGGCGCGTGCTTGGCATCGACCACGAACACGACGATGTCGGCCTCGTCGATCGCGGCCCCGGATTGCTGCGCCGTCAGGCCGGCGAGACCTTCATCCTCACCGCTGATGCCACCGGTATCCACGACCATGAAGGGGCGATCCTCGACCCGACGGCAGACGCCATAGTGGCGATCACGCGTGACGCCGGGCTCGTCATGGACCAGTGCCGCCCGACTGCGGGTGAGGGCATTGAAGAGCGTCGATTTGCCGACATTGGGTCGGCCAACCAGAGCGACCAGCGGCAGCATGGCGACCTCGCGAGTGGCGGCGGCGTGAAGGCCGCGGTGCACCCGGACCCGTCAAGGCCCGGGCGCGTGATGCAGCGGCACGCCCGGCGCGCCGCTGCCGGTTCAATGAACGCGGAACGCCCCGAGGCGACCTGCGGTGGATACCGCCAAAACCGTGTCGCCGAGGACCTGCGGCGTGGCGCGGATCGGCTTTCCGTCGAGGCGCTCGCGCGCTGCAGGCTGGCCGGTTTCGATGTCGAACCAGTGCAGGTAACCCTCGACATCGCCCACCACGACGCGCGTGCCCTGCACCGCCGGCGTGGTGAGCCAGCGGTGCCCCAGTCCGTCCTGCTTCCAGAGCGCGGCACCGTTGTCGCGATCCAGCGCCCAGAGCACGCCGTCGCGATCGGTCACGAACAGCTTGCTGTCCGACAGGGCGACGCCGGCATAGCTCGACATTTCCCGATTCCAGAGCGGACGGCCGCCCTCCAGCGACACGCCGACGACCTGGGCGTTGAACGCGGCGGCATACAGTTGGCCGGCGTCGTAGGCCATCTCGCCGTCGATGTCGACCATGCGTTCCAGTTCGGTCCGGCCTTCGCCGAAGGCGATCGCCTGCTCCCAGAGCTGGACGCCGTCTTCGCCGCGCAGGGCAACCACCTGGCCGCTGTCATAGCCGAGCAGCACCAAACCTTCGGCCAGAATCGGCGCGGAACTTCCGCGCAGTGTCAGGGCCGGGGTGCCGTGGTCGTAAACCCAGCGGCGCTCTCCGTCGATGATCGAAAATGCGAACACCCGGCCGTCGATGCCGCGCACCACGACGATTCCGCGCGCCACGACCGGTGCCGCCACGACTTCCGCCGTTACCCGGTTGCGCCAGCGCTCGCTGCCGGTGTCGGGATTGAAGGCCACCACGTCGCCGTCCAGGGTGCCGATCACCAGGGTGCCCTCGCCCACGCCCGGGCTGCTCGAAATCCGCAGATTGGTATCCACCGACCAGACAGTGGCACCGGAAATCGCGTCAAACGCATACAGCTTGCCCTTGGGATCGGCCGCGTACGCCTGCGTGCCGTCGATGGTCGGATGCTGGCGGATGCCGAGACGTCGCTCACCCTTGCCCAGATCCTGGCTCCAGACCTTCGACACGCTCACGCTCGGCGTGAACTCGAGAAGTTCTGCCGGCTCTTCGACGTTGTCGCGCTTGGCATTCTTGCCGCAGCCCGCGACGAGGGCAGCCAGTGCCAGCAGTGCAAGAAGGCGGCGCATGTCAGGCCTCCGGAGTCGCAGGTGCCGCGCCCATGTCCGCCAGCTTCATCTCGATGATGGTGCGATTGGGCGCACCCGTCTCAAGGGTGCTCAGCGCGTCCTGATACGCCGCCTGCGCCTCTTCGCTGCGCCCCAGAACACGCAGCGCGTCACCGCGCGCTTCGGCGGCAAGGCCGGTGAAACCGTCCGCCGGCAGCTTGGCCAGGCTGTCGAGTGCATCCTGTGCCTTGCCAACCTCGATCTGGATGCGCGCCAGACGCAGCTGCGCCAAGCCGGCCAAGGCCGGATCCTGCGCCGCGCGCGCCGCGTCGAGCAGCGCGGACTGGGCGGCCTCGGCATCACCTGCCGTCAGTTTCTGGTCGGCAAGATGCAGCAGTCCGAGCGCACCGTACGGCGTGTTGGCGTAACGCGAACCAAGCTCCGCAGCCATCTGGTCGATCACGACGGCATCCTTGCGCTCGGCCGCGTCCTGCAGCGCCTGGTAGGTGGTCGCGGCATCGAAACGATGCTGCGCCTGATTGTGCTGCCACCACTGCCAGCCAAGGATGCCAGCCAGCCCAACCACCAGGCCACCGGCCAGCGCGCCCGAGTTGTTGCGTAGCCAGGAGCGAACGAGTTCACTCTGTTCGTGTTCGTCCATGCGGAATTCCACTCCAGGAAAATTGGGAGCGCCACGCGGGCGCTCCGGGTTGATGGTGTCGGGTCATCCGCCGTCGCACCGACGACGCGGATGCCTCATTCGCCGCCAGAGGCGAGCGAACCGTCGGAGGATAGCTCAAACCGGGCCACGTTCGCGCGCCGGTAGGGCGTGGTGTCCACTTCGCGGCCGTCGACCCGCACCTTCACCGCTTCGGCATTGCCGAGCAGGACGCGCGCGACCCGATCGACCGCGAACGTCCGCTGCGACCCGTCGCGCAGCAGCTCATGCGCGAGCCGCGTGCCATCGTGGCCGATCACTTCGACCCAGCTTGTGCCGGTGAGCTCCAGAACCAGCCCGACAGGAGCCGCAGCCACCCCGCCGGTGGCCGCGGCATCCGGTGCGGCGGCGCGCGGAGTCGAATAGAACGGCGTCAGCGAGGCCATGATCGGCTGTTCGACCGGGGCCGGCGGACCGACATCCTCACGCTGCAACGGCAAGGCAATGCGCGATGGATCATTCGACACCACATCGGCCAGCGGCGCATCGAGCGGGGTGAGCAGGGTTTCGGGATCGGGAAGGTGGTCGCGCGTGGCAAGCAGCACCACCGGCACCACGATCGCGGCGGTCAATGCCACATAGACGAAGCGCCGCGCGTAGCGATCCAGCAGGTGGCGGCCGTGCGATCCGCGCGCGGCGGTCTGCAGCGGCACGGCTTCGACCACCGCCTCACGCGGGAACAGGCGATCGACGATCTGCTCGGGCACGTGCAGCAGGCGTGCGTAGCTGATCGCATAGCCGCGTGCGAAAACCGGTGCCCCCAGCGCTGCGACGTCTTCGCGCTCGATCGCATCGAGCATCGGGGCGCGCAGCTTCAAGCGTCGCGCCGCTTCGTCAAGAGACATCCCGGCCGCTTCGCGCGCCGCGCGCAGGTACAGCCCGGGCGGGGCGTGGGAAGACGCGTCGGACGGCGGATTCATCGGGACGGTGTCGGAAACTGGGCGGCTCATGGAGAGTTCGGTCCTTCGAGGCTTGCATCCGGCGCATAGTCCGGAAACTCGTTCTTCAGTCGGTCAGCATAGCGGCGTGCGGCATCGGCATCACCCAGACGGGTCTCGATGCGTTGCCCAAGGTCGAGCACCACGGGATCGCCCGGCGCGATGGCTTCCAGTCGCTGCAGGAAAGCGCGCGCGCGCAGGCTGTCGCCGCGGGCATGGGACATCTTCGCCAGCTCGAACAGCGCGGTGGCACCGTTGGGCTGGATCGCCAACACGCGGCGGAAATAGTCTTCCGCCTTGACCGCATCGCCGGCCTTGCCGGCGCACACGCCCGCGTTGGTCAGGGCCGCGGCGGGCGAGCGGTAAAAGGGGTCGGCGAGCGCCTTGACGAAGTAGGCGTCTGCCTCCCGGTAATTGCCGCTGCCGCACAGGAAGGCACCGAGGTTGTTGTTCACCTCGCCGTTGTCCGGTGCCAGGCGCTCGGCCTTGCGGTAGAAGCCCTCGGCCCGCTCGCGACGCCCGATCCGCTCGTTGAGCACCGCCAGCAGGGTATGGGCATCGACGCTGCGCGGATCGAGTTGCAGCGCACGCTGCAGCTTCTCCATCGCGATCTCCAGATCGCCCTGCTCCATGTATCCACGCCCCAGCTTGACCTGCAGCTCGGCGGCCTCTTTGCTCTCCGAATCCACGCTCTTGCGCGGCGTCTGGGTGGCACCGCCGCAGGCCGTCAGGACCGCGGCCAGAAGCAGGATCATCGCGCGCTCAGACCACAGCATGGGCAACGCCCTCCCGGGGTTTGGCCAACGAGGCGAGGAACTGCGCCTGGCGGCGGGTGCGATCGGCCACCTGGCCCTTGAGCTGGCCGCAGGCGGCATCGATGTCGTCCCCGCGGGTGCGGCGCACCATCGCCAGAATGTCGCCCTTTTGCAGGATCTCCTGGAAGGTGCGGATTTCCGCCTCGGTCGGGCGCGCGTAGCGCGTGCCGTGGAAGGGGTTGAAGGGAATCAGGTTCACCTTGGCGGCGTTCGCATCCTGCACGCGGTTGGTGAAGCCGCGCAGCAGCTTGACCAGCGCGCGCGCATGTTCGGGGCGGTCGTTGACGCCCTGCATCAGGGTGTATTCGAAGGTCACGGAACTGCGCTTGCGGCGCGCGAGGTAGCGCTCGCAGGAGGCCAGCAGCTCGGCGATCGGGTACTTCTTGTTGATCGGCACCAGCTCGGTGCGCAGCGCGTCGTCGGGCGCGTGCAGCGACACCGCGAGCGAAACGTCGCAGGCTTCCGAGAGCCTGTCGATCATCGGCACCACGCCCGAGGTGGACAGCGTGACGCGCTTGTTGGCGAGGCCATAGCCCAGATCGTCGCGCATGATGTTCATGGCGGTGACGACGTTGTCGAAATTGAGCAGGGGCTCGCCCATGCCCATCATCACCACGTTGGTGAGCCGGCGGTTGCCGTGCGGAACGTTGCCCAGGTGGCGACCGGCGACCCAGACCTGGCCGATCACCTCGGCCGCGCTCAGGTTGCGGTTGAAACCCTGCGTGGCGGTGTAGCAGAAGCTGCAGTTGAGTCCGCAGCCGACCTGGCTGGAGACACACAGCGTGCCGCGGTTCTTCTCGGGAATGTAGACCGTCTCGATGGCGTTGCGCGCGTCCATGCCGAGCAGCCACTTGTGCGTGCCGTCGGCGGAGGGCTTGTCGTGCAGCACGTTGGGTGGCGTGACGCGGGTACGCTCGGCGAGCTTGGCGCGCAGCGCCTTGCCCAGGTCCGTCATGTCCTCGAAATCGGTGATGTGGCGGTGGTACATCCACTTCATCACCTGGTGGGCGCGGAAGCGCTTCTCGTCGAGCTCCTCGACGAAGAAGCGCTCCAGCCCGACGCGGTCGAGTCCGAAGAGGTTGGTCCTGGCGTCGGCCGCGGTCGCGTTCATCAGCGCGGGCAAAGCTCCGTGGCCGCGAAGAAGTAGGCGATCTCGATGGCGGCGTTCTCGGCGCTGTCGGAGCCGTGCACGGCGTTGGCATCGATGGAGTCGGCGAAGTCGGCGCGGATGGTGCCCTTGTCGGCCTTCTTCGGATCGGTGGCGCCCATCAGCTCACGGTTCCTGAGGACGGCACCCTCGCCTTCCAGCGCCTGGATCATCACCGGGCCGGAGATCATGAACTCGACCAGCGCGCCGAAGAAAGGACGCTCGCGGTGCACGGCGTAGAAGCCTTCGGCTTCGGCGCGCGAGAGGTGCTTCATCTTCGCGGCGACGATCTTGAGACCGGCACCTTCGAAGCGGGAAAGGATCGCGCCGATCGCGTTCTTGGCAACGGCATCGGGCTTGATGATGGACAGGGTGCGCTCCAGCGCCATGGGGTTCTCCGTGCAGGGTTCTTGGCTTACCCCCCACAAAAGGGGGCTGGCATTGTAGCACTGCAAACAGGCGACGAAACACGAGCTTAGGTGCTTTTCCAAGAGAATGGATGAGCGTTGGACGGGGTATTGCTCGAAGTCCGTCACAGTTTTTCACTTTCGCGCCGATTGACCGCTCTTTCGCGCGCCGGTATGTTCGACCAAACGAACGTTTGATCATGGCTCACGCGACCCGATGACGCGCTCCCCCGCTCCGCATTTTTCCACCAAGCAGCGCATTCTTGACGTGGCGGAAGCGCTGTTTGCCGAGCATGGTTTTGCCGGCACCTCGCTGCGCCTGGTGACCAGCCAGGCCGAGGTGAACCTCGCGGCGGTCAACTACCACTTCGGCTCCAAGGACAACCTCATCACCGAGGTGTTCCGCCACCGCATGGATGTCATGAGCCAGGCGCGCCTGGAGCGTCTGGAGCACGCACGCAAGGTGCCGAGCGTGGTGCTCGAAGAGGTGCTGCGCGCCTTCATCGAGCCGGCGCTGGCGCTGAGCCTGGATCGCGACGGCGGCGGCGCCTTCGTGCGCGTTCTGGCGCGCGCTTACGCCGAGCGCAACGAGCGCTTGCGCACCTTCCTTTCCGACAACTACGGCCACGTGCTGCGCGAGTTCTCGCGCACTCTGGCGCACTGCCTGCCGGCGCTCGACAAGGAGGCGCTGTACTGGCGTCTGGACTTCCTCGCCGGCGCACTCACCTATGCCATGGCCGACTTCGGCTTGCTGCGGCGCGATACGCACGCCGACGAAAAGGCGCACTGCGAACGCGCCGCGGCCGAACTGGTTTCCTTTGCCGCCGCCGGCTTCCGCGCCGGCTGATCCTCCCTCCCCACCCACCGGAGCTTCCACCATGTCGCAACTTCCGATCCGCAAGGTCGCTGTCCTCGGGGCCGGCGTCATGGGTGCGCAGATTGCCGCGCACCTCGTCAACGCCGGCGTCGACACCGTGCTGTTCGACCTTCCCGCGAAGGAAGGTCCGCCCAACGGCATCGTCGACAAGGCCATCGCCAACCTCGGCAAGCTCTCGCCGGCACCGCTGGCCAGCAAGTCGCTTGCCGGTGCCATCACCCCGGCCAACTACGACCAGCATCTCGACCTCCTGCGCGGCTGCGACCTCATCATCGAGGCCATCGCCGAGCGCATGGACTGGAAGAAGTCGCTCTATGACCGCATCGAGGATCACGTCGCGCCGCACGCCATCGTCGCCAGCAACACCTCGGGGCTGTCGATCAACGCGCTGGTCGAGGCGCTGCCCGAATCGCTGCACGCGCGCTTCTGCGGCGTGCACTTCTTCAATCCGCCGCGCTACATGCACCTGGCCGAGCTGATTCCCTGCGGCAAGACCCGGCCGGCGGTGCTGGAAGGGCTTGAGACCTTCCTCACCACCACGCTGGGCAAGGGCGTGGTTCGCGCCAAGGACACGCCGAACTTCATCGGCAACCGCATCGGCGTGTTCTCGATCCTTTCCACGATGCACCACACCGCGCAGTTCGGCCTGGGCTTCGACGAGGCCGATGCGCTGACCGGCCCGCTGCTCGGCCGCCCAAAGTCGGCGACCTATCGCACCGCCGACGTGGTGGGCCTGGACACCATGGCGCACGTCATCAAGACCATGGCCGACACCCTGCCCGATGACCCGTGGCACACGTATTTCAAGGCACCCGACTGGCACACGGCGCTGATCGAAAAGGGCGCGCTCGGGCAGAAAGCCGGTGCCGGCATCTTCCGCAAGGTCGGCAAGAACATCGTGGTGCTGGATCTGGAAAAGCAGGACTACCGCACCAGTGACCGCAAGGCCGCCGACGAGGTGGTCGAGATCCTCAAGACGAAGAATCCGGTGGAGAAGTTCGCCCGGCTGCGCGCCAGCGCCCATCCGCAGGCGCAGTTCGTCTGGGCGCTGTTCCGCGATCTGTTCCACTACAGCGCCTACCACCTGGCCGGGATCGCCGACACCGCGCGCGACGTGGACTTCGCGATCCGCTGGGGCTACGGCTGGAAGCTCGGCCCGTTCGAGACCTGGCAGGCGGCCGACTGGAAGCAGGTGGCCGGCTGGATCGCCGAGGACATCACCGCGGGCAAGGCGATGAGCACGGCCCCGCTGCCCGACTGGGTGTTCGACGGACGCAGCGGCGTACACGGTGCCGCCGGCAGCTTCAGCCCGGCGCGCGATACCGACCTGCCGCGCTCCTCGCTGGCGGTGTACCAGCGCCAGCGCTTCCCCGATCCGCTCCTGGGCGAACGCTTCGCGCCGGGTGAAACCGCGTTCGAAACCGACGCCGTGCGCCTTTGGCACGACGGCGACGGCGTCGCGGTGCTGAACTTCAAGACCAAGATGAACACCGTCTCCGACGGCGTGATCGACGGCGTGCTGAGAGCCGTGGACGCGGCGGAAAGAGGCTTCAGGGCGCTGGTGGTGTGGCAACCGAACGAGCCCTTCTCCGCGGGCGCTGACCTGAGCGGTGCCATCGGCCTCTTGCAGGCCGGCAACCTCGCCGGCCTCGAGTCCATGGTGGCCAACTTCCAGCAGGCCAGCCAGCGCCTCAAGTATTCGCTGGTGCCAGTCGTGGCCGCGGTGCGCGGCATGGCGCTGGGCGGCGGCTGCGAATTCCAGATGCATTCGGCGCGCAGCGTGCTGGCGCTGGAAAGCTACATCGGCCTGGTGGAAGCCGGCGTGGGCCTCCTGCCGGCCGGCGGCGGGCTCAAGGAAATCGCCGTGCGCGTGGGCGCCAACATGCCCGCCAGCGGCGATCTCTACAGCGGCCTGAAGCCCTACTTCGACGCCGTTGCGATGGGCAAGGTCTCCGGCTCCGCGCTGGAGGCCCGGGAACTCGGCCTTGCGCGCCCGGATGATGTGGTGGTGTTCAACCCCTTCGAACTGCTGCACGTGGCCAAGGCCCAGGCGCTGGCGCTGGCCGAATCCGGCTACCGCCCGCCGCTGCCCGCGCGCGCCATTCCGGTGGCCGGCAAGATCGGCATTTCCACCTTCAAGATGATGCTGGTCAACATGCTTGAAGGCCGCTTCATCTCCGAGCACGACTACGAGATCGCCACCCGCATCGCCACCGTGCTGTGCGGCGGCGAGGTCGAAAAGGGCTCCCTGGTGGACGAGGACTGGCTGCTGCGCCTGGAGCGCGAGCACTTCATCGCCCTCGCACAGATGCCCAAGACCCAGGAGCGCGTGATGCACATGCTCAAGACCGGCAAGCCGCTCAGGAACTGAGCGGTTTGCGGGATTCGGGATTGGTAAAAAGCCCTCCCCTCCCCGCTCTCACGAATCCCCAGTCCCCAATCTCTAATCCCCGCTTTCGGAGAAAGCCATGAAACAGATCCAGGACGCCTACATCGTCGCAACCACCCGCACCCCGGTGGGCAAGGCGCCGCGCGGCGCGTTTCGCAACACGCGTCCCGACGACATGCTCGCGCACGTGCTGCGCTCGGTCGTGGCGCAGGCACCGGGCATCGATGTCTCGCGCATCGATGACGCCATCATCGGCTGCGCCATGCCGGAAGGCGAGCAGGGCATGAACGTGGCGCGCATCGGCGTGCTGCTGGCCGGCCTGCCCGACACCGTCGCGGCGCAAACCATCAACCGTTTCTGCTCCTCGGGCCTGCAGGCCGTGGCGCTCGCGGCCGACCAGATCCGCCTCGGCAACGCCGACCTGATCCTCGCCGGCGGCACCGAATCGATGAGCATGGTGCCGATGATGGGCCACCACCCGAGCCTTTCGGCCGACGTGTTCAGGAACAACCACATCGCCATCGCCTACGGCATGGGCATCACCGCCGAGAAGGTCTCGGAAGAATGGAAGGTCAGCCGCGAGGACCAGGACGCCTTCGCACTGGCCTCGCACCAGAAGGCGCTGGCGGCGCAGGCAGCCGGCGAATTCCGCGACGAGATCACCCCGTATGAAATCATCGCCGATACGCCCGACCTTGCCGGCCACAGCATCAAGACCCGCAAGACCCTGTTCGAGCACGACGAAGGCCCGCGCGCCGACACCTCCGCCGAAGGTCTGGCGAAGCTGCGCACGGTGTTCCGCGCCGGCGGCACGGTGACCGCCGGAAACAGCTCGCAGATGTCCGATGGTGCCGGCGCGGTGCTGCTGGCCTCGGAACAGGCGATCAAGGACTACGGACTCACCCCGCTGGCGCGGTTCGTCAGCTTCTCGGTCGCCGGCGTACGTCCGGAAGTGATGGGTATCGGCCCGATCGCGGCGATTCCCAAGGCGCTCAAGCAGGCCGGGATGACCAGGGACCAGCTCGACTGGATCGAGCTCAACGAGGCCTTCGCCGCACAGGCTCTGGCGGTGATCCGCGACTGCGAACTGGACCCATCCAGAGTCAACCCGCTGGGCGGCGCGATCGCGCTCGGCCATCCGCTCGGCGCGACCGGCGCGGTGCGCACCGCGACCATCGTCCACGGCATGCGACGGCGCAAGCAGAAATACGGCATGGTGACCATGTGCATCGGCACCGGCATGGGCGCGGCGGGGATTTTCGAGGCGCTGTAAGTCTCTCAAACCCGGTGAAAAACCGCAGCGGGGCGGTCGGAAGGTCGCCCCGTCTGAGTTGCGGAAGCCGGCTGCGCTGCAATCAGCGCGCAGTCTCCTCCCCGCCCGCCAGATCGTCGAGGATCGGACACTCCGGGCGCGCGTCGCCGTGGCAGTGTTCCAGCAGGTTCATCAGGGTGCGGCGCATGGCCTGCATGGCCTCGATGCGGCGCGCGAGATCCTCTGCGTGTGCCTGCGTGATGCGCCGCACGCTGGCGGAGGCGCGGCGGCGGTTGCGCCACAGATCCAGCAGATCGGTGATTTCGCTCATGGAAAAACCGAGGTCGCGCGCCCGCTTGATGAAGCGCAGCGCATGCACGTCGGCCTCGCCGTACTGGCGATAGCCGGACTCGGTGCGGACGACCTGGCCGAGCAGTCCGAGCGATTCGTAGTGGCGCACCATCCTCGTCGAAACGCCGGAGGCACGCGCCGCATCGCCGATGTTCACCGGTTCGGCGGGAATTGCCACGACCGACGCGCGCGCCGATCCCCGGGCCCGCCTGCGGCTACTCGCCAACGTCATAGCCCTCGTCGCGGATCGCCCGGGCCAGCGTCTCGCGCGGCTGGCTGGACTGGACCACTTCGACGCGGTTCCGGCCGCGATCGATGCTGATCCGGGCTTGTGCATCCAGACGGCGGATGGCGCGGGTCACGGCCGCCTCGCAGTGGCCGCAGGTCATGCCGGTGACGGTGAAGACTTCGCTCATGGTTTTCTCCGGGAATGGGGAATGGGAATTCGCTGAACATGGTGCGCCTTGCCATGATGTCAAGGTCAAGCCTCTGTCGCGGTGACTTGACCTTGCCACGGTGTCAGGGTTCAGACTGCGCGCATGGATGCGAAAACCGACCTGAATACCCTCGACCTTGGCATCGGCGGCATGACCTGCGCCTCGTGCGTGGCGCGGGTGGAGCGCGCCTTGAACAAGGTGTCCGGCGTGCACGACGCTGCCGTCAACCTCGCCACCGAAAGCGCGCGCATCACCTGGCGCGGTGAGGAAGACATGGTGCCGCTACTGCGCCGCGCGGTGCGCGATGCAGGCTACGAGCCGCGCGCGCCGGAAGCCGCCATCGATGCCGCCGATGCTTCCCCCTGGGCCGGCTTCGCACCGGTCGGCATCGGGCTTTTGCTGTGCGCCCCGCTGGTGCTGCCGATGCTGCTGATGCCGTTCGGCATCCATTGGATGCCGCCGGCATGGGTGCAATTCCTGCTGGCAACGCCGGTGCAGTTCTGGCTCGGCGCGCGCTTCTACCGCGCCGGCTGGCACGCCCTCAGGGCCGGTACCGGCAACATGGATCTGTTGGTCGCCATCGGCACCAGCGCGGCGTGGGCCATGTCGGTATGGCTGTGGCTGTTCTCGCCGCACGGCGAGCACGGCGGCCTGTATTTCGAAAGCGCCGCCGTCGTCGTGACCCTGGTGCTGCTGGGCAAGTGGCTGGAGGCGCGCGCCAAGCGCCAGACCACCGCCGCGATCCGCGCCCTGCACGCGCTGCGCCCCGAACTCGCGCACCTGATCGACGTCGACGGCGGCGAGACCGACATTCCGGTGGACGAACTGCGCCCCGGCGACCGCCTCGCGGTACGTCCCGGTGAACGCGTTCCCGCCGACGGACGCGTGCTGGAAGGCGCAACCCAGGTGGACGAATCCATGCTGACGGGCGAACCGCTGCCGGTCGGCAAGCGCGTCGACGACCGGCTCACCGGCGGTTCGATCAACGGCGAGGGCCGCGTGGTGGTGGAAGTCACTGCCGCCGGCAGCGAAAGCGTGCTGGCGAACATCATCCGTCTGGTGGAAGACGCGCAGGCCGGCAAGGCGCCGGTACAGCGGCTGGTGGACAAGGTGTCGGCGGTGTTCGTGCCGCTGGTGATCCTGATCGGGCTGGCCACGTTCGGACTGTGGCTGTACCTGGACGCAGGCATCGAAACCGCGGTGATGCGCGCGGTCGCCGTGCTGGTGATCGCCTGCCCCTGCGCGCTGGGCCTGGCGACACCGACCGCGATCATGGCCGGCACCGGCGTCGCGGCGAAGTTCGGCATCCTGATCAAGGACGCCGAGGCGCTGGAGATCGCCCACCGCGTGCGCACCGTGGCCTTCGACAAGACCGGCACCCTCACCCGCGGCCGGCCGCGGCTGCTTGCGTTCTCTCCGGCCCCCGAGGTGGATGCCGACGCGGCACTGGCGCTGGCGGCCAGCCTGCAGGGCGGCAGCGAACACCCGCTGGCGCGTGCCGTGATCGAAGCCGCCCGTGCTCGCGGCCTCGAACTCGAAGCGCCGCGCGAGGTGCTCGCCGTGCCCGGACGTGGAACGCAGGGGCGCGTCGGCGAACGCCCGCTGCTCCTCGGCAGCCTGCGCTGGATGGGCGAACTGGGCGCGGCACTCGACGCCCTGCCCGTTCCGCCCGACGCCCGCGCCGCCACGCTTTCAGTGCTGGCCGAATCCGGCGCGCCGGGCGCTGCGCCCCGCGCGCTGGCGCTGCTGGTCTTCGGCGACGAACCCAAATCCGAAGCGCACGAGGCCATCGCGCAGCTGCACGCCGCCAGCATCCGCACCGTGATGATCTCCGGCGACAACCGCGCCGCGGCCGAGGCCATGGCGCGACGCCTGGGCATGGATCCGGACGCGGGCGAAGTCATGGCCGAGGTGTTGCCCGGCGACAAGGCCGAATCGGTGAAACGCCTCAAGGCCGAAGGTCACGTCGTGGCGATGGTGGGCGATGGCGTCAACGATGCCCCGGCGCTGGCCGCGGCCGACGTCGGCATGGCCATGGGCAGCGGCACCGATGTGGCCATGCACGCCGCCGGCATCACCCTGATGCGCGGCGATCTGCGGCTCGTCGCCGCCGCACTCGACATCTCGCACCGCACCGTCGCCAAGATCCGCCAGAACCTCTTCTGGGCCTTCATCTACAACGTCATCGGCATTCCGCTGGCGGCCCTGGGCTACCTCAGTCCGGTGCTGGCCGGTGCCGCGATGGCGCTCTCGTCGGTCAGCGTCACCAGCAACGCACTGCTGCTGCGACGCTGGCGGCCACCGGCGACAAGCGGCTAAGGTGGCAGGCTATCTGGTTCACGCTCGAGGCTCCCACCATGAAATCCCGCGCCGCCGTCGCTTTCGCCGCAGGCGAACCCCTCAAGATCGTCGAGATCGACGTCGCGCCGCCGCGCAAGGGCGAAGTGCTGGTCCGCATCACCCACACCGGCGTCTGCCATACCGACGCCTTCACGCTCTCCGGCGACGATCCGGAAGGCCTGTTCCCCGTCGTGCTCGGCCACGAGGGCGCGGGCATCGTGATTGAAGTGGGCGAAGGCGTGACCAGCGTCAAGCCGGGCGACCACGTGATCCCGCTCTACACCGCCGAGTGCGGCGAGTGCCTGTTCTGCAAGAGCGGCAAGACCAACCTGTGCGTGGCCGTGCGCGCCACCCAGGGCAAGGGCGTGATGCCCGACGGCACCACCCGGTTCAGCTACAAGGGCCAGCCGGTCTACCACTACATGGGCTGCTCGACCTTCGCCGAGCACACCGTCGTCGCCGAGGTCTCGCTGGCCAAGGTGAACCCCGAGGCCAACCCGGAGCACACCTGCCTGCTCGGCTGCGGCGTGACCACCGGCATCGGCGCGGTGCACAACACGGCGAAGGTTCAGGAAGGCGACAGCGTGGCCGTGTTCGGCCTCGGCGCGATCGGCCTGGCCGTGATCCAGGGCGCGAAGCAGGCGAAGGCGGGCCGCATCATCGCCATCGACACCAACCCGGCCAAGTTCGAGCTGGCCCGGCAGATGGGCGCCACCGAGTGCGTGAACCCGAAGGACCACGACAAGCCGATCCAGGAAGTAATCGTCGGCATGACCGGCTGGGGCGTGGACCACAGCTTCGAGTGCATCGGCAACGTCGAGGTGATGCGCGCGGCGCTGGAGTGCGCGCACCGCGGCTGGGGCCAGAGCGTGATCATCGGCGTGGCCGGCGCGGGCAAGGAGATCAGCACCCGTCCGTTCCAGCTGGTCACCGGCCGCAAGTGGATGGGCACCGCCTTCGGCGGGGTGAAGGGCCGCAGCGAGCTGCCGGGCATGGTCGAGGACGCGATGAAGGGCGACATCGAACTGGCGCCGTTCGTCACCCACACCCTGCCGCTGGAGCGCATCAACGAGGCCTTCGAGCTGATGCATGAAGGCAAGTCGATCCGCACGGTGATCCGCTACTGAGCGCATGCTCCCACCGGTCCGGCCACCACCTGTAGGAGCGGCTACAGCCGCGACAGGGGAGTCGGCCCAACCATGTTCGCGGCCGTGGCCGCTCCTACAGAGTCTGATGAGGTGTGTCTTGGAAAGAATCGAACACCGCGCATGCTTCGGCGGCTGGCAGGACGTCTACCGCCACCGCTCCGAGGTCCTGGGCTGCGACATGACCGTGGGCGTGTACTTCCCGCCGCAGGCGGAGAAGGGCCCCTGCCCGGTGCTGTACTGGCTCTCGGGCCTGACCTGCACCGAGCAGAACTTCATCACCAAGGCCGGCGCACAGCGCTACGCCGCCGAGCACGGGATCATCCTCGTCGCCCCGGACACCAGCCCGCGCGGCAACGACGTCGCAGACGCCGAGGGCTACGACCTGGGCAAGGGCGCGGGCTTCTACGTCAACGCCACGCAGGAGCCCTGGGCGAAGCACTACCGCATGTACGACTACATCGTCGATGAGCTCCCGGCCTGGGTGGAAGCGGACCCGGCCGCCAGCGATGCGCGCGCGATCAGCGGCCATTCGATGGGCGGCCACGGCGCGCTGACCATCGCGCTGAAGAACCCGGGGCGCTATCGCAGCGTCTCGGCGTTTTCCCCCATCGTCGCACCCTCGCAGGTGCCGTGGGGCGAAAAGGCGCTGGCTGCCTACCTCGGCCCGGATCGCGCGGCCTGGGCACAGTACGACGCCACCGAACTGGTCAAATCGGCCACGGAAAAGCTGCCGATCCTGATCGACCAGGGCCAGGCCGACGAATTCCTCGATGCCCAGCTCAGGCCGCAGCTGTTCCAGGCCGCTTGCGAGGCGGTCGACCACCCGCTGCTGCTGCGCATGCAGCCCGGCTACGACCACAGCTACTACTTCATCGCCAGCTTCATCGGCGAGCACATCGCGCACCACGCCGCCGCGCTGCGCGCCTGAGCGCGCGCCTTGCAGGGTGGGCGCGATGCCGTATACTTCCGCGCTCGCCACGGCACCGGCGTCACGCGCCGCGGCAAGCACATCACGCCCGAGTGGTGGAATTGGTAGACGCAGAGGACTCAGACAATTTGAGCCCTTCGAGGGAAACCTTGGAGGTGAAGCCCGTCAAACTCGGTGAAGGCCCTGGATCCGTTCCGAGCTGATGCCGAGCCAAGCCCGAAGCCCGCTTCGGGAAGGTGTAGAGAGCAGACGGCGGGCACCTAAAGCCGCAAGGCCAAGGTGAAGGCGTGCTCCAGACCACGAACGTCTGAACGGACGGCGGCGAAAGCCGAAGTGGGATGAAAATCCTCCGCCGCAAGGCTTGTCGGTTCGAGTCCGACCTCGGGCACCAACATACTGGCCGCAGCCGTCCGCAGGCGTCCGGTCTGAACATGAAAAACCCCGCTACGGCGGGGTTTTTTGTTGCTTTGCTGTCCGCTGCCATCCGCCCTAAGCCCCCCGACCGGTCATTCCGGACAGCAGGTCGATTACCCGGTAGCGGCCGGGCGCTCGATGCGCGAGGGCGCTGGCGCAGTGCAGTGCGCCGCGGGCGAATATGTCGCGGTGGGTGGCGCGATGGATGAGTTCGATGCGTTCGCCTGCGCCGGTGAACTGCACCAGGTGTTCACCGACGATGTCGCCGGCGCGCAGGCTGGCGTAGTGCGGGGCTGCGCCGCCGCCTTCGACGATGGATTCGCCCAGCGCCAGCGCGGTGCCTGATGGCGCGTCCTTCTTGTGGACGTGGTGGGTTTCCACGATGTCGCGATGCCACTGCGGCAGGGCTGCGGCGGCGCGGCGGACGAGGTCTTGCAGCACCGCCACGCCGAGGCTGAAGTTCGCGGCCCAGAGCACGGGAATCCGGGCGGCCGCCTCGTCCAGTCGCGCCAGCTGGTGCGAATCGAGCCCGGTGGTGCCGCTGACGAAAGCGGCCCCCTGCGCGAGGCAGCGATCCAGCACGCGATCGAATCCCGCCGGCAGGCTGAAGTCGATGCAGGCCTCGAACGCCGGCAGCGACGCAAGCTCGCCTGCGGCAAATCCCGGCACGCCGGCGATGTGCGGCGCTTCGCTTCCGGCCACGGCGGCGACCAGCCGCAGCGCAGGCGCTTCCGCGCACAGCCGCACCAGCGCCTGCCCCATGCGGCCGGAAGCGCCGTGGATCACGAGCCGGACGGGCGAGTCGGCTGCGGCCATCCGGTCAGTTCCGCCGGGCTTTTGGGTGCGCGCCGGGCGGGCCACGTCTAGCGCGGGCCCCAGAACAGTATTCCCGCCAGCGCCGCAGCAATGGCACAGGCTGCGGCCAGCAGCCACCATGCGCTCGGGCCGGTCGACGATGCCGGTGCCGGTGCCGGTGCCGGTGCCGCTTCCGGCACGGATGACGGCACCACGGGAAGAATCGCAGGCATCGCCTGGGTGATGGGACGCTGGCGCGACAGTGCGCCTCCGCCGCGCGGCGGTAGGCCGGGAGCCTCGATCACGAAGCGGTGCGGATCGATCGCGATCTGGTCGCCCGGATGCAGGATCGCGTTCTCGACCAGCATGCCGTTGACCTTCAGGCGTTGCCCGGGCGCTTCGGCACGCAGCACGATGCGATCGCCGTGCAGCTCCACGCGGGCGTGGTGCGGCGCGACATCGGCCGATTCGATCCGGATGTCGGCATCGTCGGCCGAGCCGATCACCAGGTCCGAAGTGAGGGCAAAGGTGTGGCCGTGGGACAGGCCCGATACGCCGCGCAGCACGGCGCGCGATGCGGCAACGCGCAGCGCACCGTCCATCGGTGCGCTGCGGCGCGGCGGCAGGAGCGGCGTGGAGGGATCGTCTTCGAGCAGCACGCTGAACTGCACCCGCCCCATGCTCACGATGTCTCCCGGGCGCAACATCGCGCATTCGCGCACGGGCCTGGCGTTGACGTGGATCGGGGCGGCACCGTCTTCCAGCCGCAGCCACAGCCCGCGCTGCGGATCGACCGAGAGCGTCGCGTGATGTGGCAGCCAGTCAGCATCTCGCACCCGGATGTCGCATTCCTCGCTGACACCCACGCGATAGTCCCCTGCCTGCAAGGTTGCATCCGGATGGTCTCGGCCGGGAAATACCAGGCGCATTCAGTGCTCTCCGCAGTTCGACCGGAACTTTAGCGCGGTTGCCGCATCAGGTCACGAAAAAGCCGCCGCCGGGATCGCCAATGCTCTCAACACCTGTCTGTCGCCAATGTTCCCGCACCCATTGGCATCCGGGCGCTGCCGGAACACAATCCGCGCACCCCGACCTTTCCGCACGCCATGCCCAGCATCGACATCCGCCACCCGCATTGCCAGAGTCACGACGACGCCCGCGCAGCCGTCGAGCACGTTGCCGAAAAAATCCAGGAGCGGTTCTCGATCGACTGCGCCTGGAACGGCGACGCGCTCGAGTTCAACCGTTCCGGGGTCGAAGGAGAGATCCGGCTGCTGCCCAGCGAGGTGCATGTCGTCATGCGCCTGGGCTTCATGCTTTCCATGCTGCGCGGGCCGATCGAAAGCGAAATCCGGCGCTATCTGGAGCGCGAGTTCAGCTGAGGCGTCCTGCGCCGCACGCGCCTTGCGCCTGCGCATCGCGGGTTGCGGCGCGGCACGTCGCGCCGAAGCGGTGCGACAAGGCGACGCTCCAGTCGACGGTCTGCTCCAATCGGTTCGGGCTAGAATCGGAAGAGTCCGATTTCCATGGCGTTCGCGATGCTTCTGCTCCAGCCTGCCACCCGTCATCGCCCGAGCCACTCCCGCATCGGCATTGCCATTGCGGGCGGCGGCCCCATCGGCGGCATGTACGAACTGGGCGTGCTGCGCGCCCTGGAACAGGCCATCGACGGACTCGACCTGACCGCGCTGGATGTCTACGTCGGCGTCAGTTCGGGTGCCTTCCTGGCCGCGAGCCTGGCCAACCGCATCGACACCGAGCAGATGTGCCGCATCTTCATCACCGGCGATGCCAACGACGTGCGTTTCGATCCGGACACCTTCGTGCGCCCGGCGCTGCGCGAGTATCGCCAGCGCCTGGCGGCGGCACCGAGGCTGGTGCGCGACTGGTGGCGGCGCATGCTCAAGGATCCGACCAGCCTGCACCTGGGCGAAGCGGTCAGCAGCCTCGGCGCGCTGGTGCCCACGGGGCTGTTCGACAACGGCAAGATCGGCCACTTCCTGCACCAGGCCTACACCCGCCACGGCCGCAGCGACGACTTCCGCGACCTCAAACGCACGCTCTACATCGTGGCGGTCGACATCGACAACGGCGAAGTCGTCTGCTTCGGCAAGCCGGGCTGGGACGACGTGCCCATTTCCCGCGCCATACAGGCCAGTTCCGCCCTGCCCGTGCTCTATCCGCCGGTGGAAATTCGCGGACGCCAGTTCGTCGACGGTGCCCTGCGCCGCACCATGCACGCCTCGCTCGCCTTCGACGAGGGCATCGATCTCTTCTTCGGCATCAACCCGCTGGTGCCGGTCGATGCCTCCAAGGCGCAGCATTCCAACGGGCGACGCCCGGACCGCCTGGCCTCGGGCGGTCTGCCGATGGTGCTGTCGCAGACCTTCCGCACCCTGCTGCAGTCGCGTGTGCAGGTCGGCATGCAGCGCCACGCGCAGCAGTACAACGACATCGACCAGATCGTGTTCGAGCCCAGCCCGAAGGACGGCGACATGTTCTTCACCAATGCCTTCAGCTACGGCGCACGCGCCGATGTCTGCGACTTCGCCTACGGTGCCACCCTGGCCGATCTGCGCGAGCGCTACGATGTGCTCGCCCCGCTGCTCGCGCGCCACGGGCTGGTCCTGCGCCGCGACATCCTGGATGACCCGACCCACAGCCTCGATACCAGCCTCGCCGCGGCACCGCGGCGCATCACCGAGGCCACCGAACGGCTGCGGCGCGCGCTGGACGACGTCGACGCCGCGCTCAAGGCGCGCGGGACAGGCTGAACCCTCAGCCGCGCGCGCGCAGCCTGCCCACGATCCGGGTGACCCCGAGAATCACGCAGCCGGCGATCAGCCCGACCGCCGCGTTGGCGAGCAGGCGGACGATCCAGCCAAATCCCCCCAGCGCAACGGCCAGCGATTCGACCAGGTGGTGCAGCGGCGCGATGCCGTGAAGCAGAAGGCTGCCGCCCACCAGGAACATCGCCACCATGCCGGCAAACGACAGCCCCTTCATCATCCTGGGTGCCAGCGCCAGCAGGAGGCGCCCGATGCCGCGCGCCATGCGCGCGCCCGGGCCGTCACCGCGCCGCGACTGGAGCGCAAGCCCCGCGTCGTCCATCTTCACGATGCCGCCCACCAGGCCGTAGACGCCCACGGTCATCAGCACGGCCATCATGATCAGAACGCCAAGCTGGCGAGAGAACGCCGCATCGGCGACGGTGCCCAGGGTGATGACGATGATTTCAGCGGAGAGGATGAAGTCGGTGCGGATCGCGCCGCGGATCTTGCGGCGCTCCAATTCCTCGATGCTCTCATCGCCGGGCACCGGCTCGGCCTCATGCGATTGCGATGGTGCCTTGTGCAGCAGCTTCTCCGTCGCCTCGAAAGAAAGGAACGCGCCGCCGGCCATCAGCAGAAGGTTCACCGCCCAGGGAGCAAAGGCGCTGATCGCCAGCGCCGACGGCACCAGGATGGCTTTGTTGATGAGCGATCCCTTCGCCACCGCCCAGACCACGGGCAGCTCGCGGCTCGCGCGCACCCCGGAAACCTGCTCGGCGTTTACCGCCAGATCGTCGCCGAGCACGCCCGAGGTCTTGGCCGCCGCCGCCTTGGTCATGGCGGCCACATCGTCGAGCAGGGTCGCGATGTCGTCGAGTAGCGTGAGCAGGCTGGCACCGGCCATGGGCGTTTTCCGCGGAAGGGGGGCGCATTGTGGCACGGTGCCGGGCGGTGCCCGTACGCCGGAACGGCCGGATGCGTGGCTTGCATTTGGCGGCGCGAACGTCTGCAATCGCCGCATGAAAACCATCCTGCGCCTGCTGGCACCCCTTGCGTTCCTGATCCTCGCGGCCTGCGCCCCGCTGCCCGCGCGCAATCCGATGGCCCAATGGGTGCACTCGCCCAACGAGGAGCCACGTCGCGCGGTGATCATCGTCATCCACGCCACCGAACAGGACAGCGTGGCGCGCAGCCTGCACACGCTGCGCACCGGCAACAGCGGCGGACCGGTCAGCTCGCACTACCTGATCGGACGCGACGGCGATCTCTACCAGCTGGTGGCCGACGAGCGCCGCGCCTGGCACGCCGGCGGCGGGCGCTGGGGCACGATCACCGACCTCAATTCCGCCTCGATCGGCATCGAGCTGGACAACGACGCCAGCAGCGACTACCCGCCGGCGCAGATCGACGCCCTGCTGCGCCTGCTCGATGACCTGTGCACCCGGTATTCGATCCCGCGCAGCCAGGTCATCGCACACGCGGACCTTGCGCCCACGCGGCGGCGCGATCCGGGCGTACGGTTCCCGTGGCAGACGCTGGCGCAGGCCGGCTTCGGGGTCTGGCCGCCGGACGATGCCGGGCCTGCGCCGGAGGGTTTCGACTTCTGGCTCGCGATGACGGCGTTCGGCTATGCGCTGGACGACCCCGAAGCCGCGCTGCGCGCCTTTCGCCGCCGCTTCCGTGCCGTCGAGGGCGACGACAGTCCGCCGGGGGCGGACGACGCCCGCATCCTCCATGCGCTGCTGGTGCCGTACCGCCCCGCGTCAGGGCGATGAGGCGGAATTGAACCGACGCAAAGCGTGCGCGGCTCAGGCGTACGACAGCCCCGAGTAGATTTCCTCTTCCTGCGCAAAATGCAGGCGCAGGATCGCGTCCAGCCCGTACAGCAGGCGCTGCACGTCCTGCAGCGCCTGCGGATCGGGCGTTTGCGGGTCCAGTCCGTCAATGAGCGCGGCGAGGCGATGGTGCAGGCGAAATATCTCGCGGTGCGAGCGGCTCATGGCGGCCAGCGGATCATCACCGCCCAAGAGCGCGGCCACTGCCGGGTAGACCTCGCGATCATCAGCGTGCTCATGCGCCAGGAGTTCGGTTTGCAGGCGATGCTCCAGTTCACCCAGCAGGCGCGATGCCTCCGGACCGGACAGCGACGGCAGGCGTGCCGCCACCGCGGCGAGATGATCGAGCAGCGGAGCCAGCTGTTCGTGTTCGGCGTGGAGGCGGTCCACGTCCTCCTGCGACAGGTGGTGGCGGCTGGCCCGCACCGGCTGCACGCGCAGCACGCGCAGTGCGTTGAGGATGACGGCCACGTCGATCACTTCCTGCAGCAGCGCTCCGTGCAGCGGCGTCAGGAATCCAAAGGCCGCGAACCCCATGGCCACCAGCGAAAATCCCATGCCGAAAAACACGCTCTGCAGCGCGATGGTGCGGGTGCGATGCGCGATGTTCACCGTCTCCGCCAGGCGGTCGAGGCGGTCCACCAGGAGCACGACATCGGCGGCCTCGGCCGACGCGGTCGCACCGCGCGCGCCCATCGCCACGCCGACGTCGGCGGCAGCCAGGGCCGGTGCATCGTTGATGCCGTCGCCCACCATCACGCAGGGCGCGATCTCGCTCGCCGCGCGGATCACCGTCAGCTTGTCCTCCGGCGTCTGCTCGGCCAGCACCTCGTCCACGCCCAAGCCCGCGCCCACCGCATCGGCCACGTCCTGCCGATCGCCGGTCAGCATCACGATCCGCTCGATGCCGGCGCGGCGCAACAGGCGCAGCGCGCGCGGCGTTTCGGTGCGGACCAGATCGGCAAGCAGCAGCGCGCCCGCCGCCTCGCCATCGATCGCCACCAGTACCAACGAGGTGCCCTCGCCGACGGCCCGATCCAGAACGCTCGTCACGCTCGGCGGAACCGCCGCCTGGGACGTCACGAAGGCCACGGAGCCCACCGCGACGCGGGTGCCGCCAACGGTGCCGACGAGGCCGGAACCCGCGGTTTCGCGCGTGTCCTCGGCACCTTCCAGCGCGAGCCCGCGTTCGCGCGCGGCGCTGATGATGGCACCGGCCAACACGTGCGCGGACGCCTGTTCCAGCGAGGCCGCCAGCGCCAGCACGCGGTCGGCGGCGTGCGTGCCGAAGGTCTCCACCGACACCAGGTGCGCGCGACCCGCAGTGAGGGTTCCGGTCTTGTCGAAAAACAGCGAGCGCGCCGCCGCCAGCGACTCCAGCGCGCCGCCGCCCTTCACCAGCACGCCGCGGCTGGCGCAGCGCGAGATGCCGGACACCACCGCCACCGGCACCGCCAGCAGCAACGGGCACGGCGTCGCCACGACGATGACCGCCAGCGCGCGTATCGGATCCCCGGTGGCCAGCCACGCACCGCCCGCCACGGCCAGCGCCAGCGGGACGAACCACCCGGCATAGCGGTCCGCAAGCCGCATTGCCGGCGCGCGCGACGACTGGGCCTGTTCGACCAGCCGCACGATTCCGGCGTAGGTGCTGTCTGCCGCCGCCGCCGCCGCAATCAGGTCGAAGGCATCGGCGGCATTGACGGTGCCGCTGCGCAGGTGCTCGCCGCGCGCATGGGTGACCGGCATCGACTCGCCGCTGAGCGCCGATTCGTCCAGCACGGCGCGCGCGCTGGCGAGCACGCCATCCACGGGAAGCACCTCGCCGTGGCGCACCATGAGGCGATCACCCGGCACCACCTCGCCCAGCACGACCTCTTCCAGCTCGGTACCCCGATAGCGCGTCGCAACGCGCGGCGCGCGCCCGAGCAGGGCCGACATCTCGCGCCCGGCGCGGCGTTCGGCGAACGATTCCAGAAGCTGCCCGCCCCCGAGCATCAGCGCGATGATCGCAGCGGTCAGGTCCTGGCCCAGGGCCAGCGCACCGACAATGGAGATCAGCGCCAGCACATCCACGCCACCGTCGCGGCGCAGCAGGCCGCGCACGACCGTGACCAGCAGGGGAACGCCCACGATCAGGCTGCCGATGCGCCAGCTCCAGGCGGCCGCCTCGCGCAGGTCCAGCAACCACAGCACCACACCGACGAGCAGGCCCATCGCGCTCGCGCTGAAAACACCCATGTCCCGACGCCAGCCGTGATTCATTCGCGCATTCACCCGTTCGGGCCACGCCATCGCGCCCTTCGCCAGTGATTATGCCTGCGGGTGCAGCGCATCGCCGACAGCCTGCACACCGCCTTGGGCAAGGGCCACTCCTTCGGTGCGTGGAAGAAAGCCACCCTCGCCAGCGGCAAAGACTTCGGCCTCGCCCCACATCGGCTCGAAACCATCTTCCGCAACAACGTGCAGGCCTGGTACGCCGCAGGTCAAGCCGAGGCCATCCGCCGCAACAAGGATGCCTTCCCGTACCTGCGCTACAGCGCCGTGGGCGATGCCCGCACCCGGCCCGCGCACATGGCCCTCGATGCCCTGATCCTGACTTGTCGACCATCCGCTTCGCCCAGCGCGTGCCCATCCTGATCGAGCACGACCGCAGCCAGCGCGCCGGCTTCGGTGCGTCAGCGGATCGAGGTGCCCGCCTCCACCCGCCGCAGCAGTGAACGCAGCGCCAAGGGCCGCAGCGGCTTGTGCAGCAGCGTCAGTCCGTTCGATTCAACCTCGCGGCGGATGGCTTCGTCGCGGTCGGCCGTGATGACGATGGCGGGGATGTCGAGGCCGAAGCTGCGCCAGGCATCCAGGCCGGTGGTTCCGAAATCCAGGTGGTAATCGAGCAGGAGCAGGTCCACGCGGTGCTGCGCCAGCAGCGCGTGTGCCTCTTCGATGCCCGCGGCGCAATGTACGCGCCAGCCCCAGCCTTCGAGCAGCTCGCGCATGGCGGCGCGCACGGAGGCGTCGTTGTCCAGCACCAGGGCGGTGCCGCCGCGGCCGGCGGCGGGTTCCACCACGGTGCGGCGCTCGAACAAGTGCGGGCCGGGCGACTCCGCACGGCTGGCAAAGCCCTGCGGTACGGTGACGGAAAAGACGCTGCCGCGCCCCGGCCAGCTTCGCAGCGCCAGGCCGTGGCCGAGCAGGCGCGCGGTGCGCTCGGCAATGGCCAGGCCCAGGCCGAGCCCCTGCCCGCGCGCACCTTCGCCGCGACGAAACTCGTCGAAGATCGCGCGCTGGTCGCTCACGGCAACGCCGGGACCGCTGTCCCAGACTTCGATGCGCAATCGATCCGCGACCCGCCGAACCCCGATGAGTACGCGGCCGCGCTCGGTGTAGCGCACCGCATTGGCGGCGAAATTCATCAGGATGCGGCGCAGCAGCTGCGGGTCGCTGCGCACCCAGGCCGCAGTGGACACCAGGGTCAGCGTGATGCCGCGTTCGGCGGCCATCACGCGAAATTCGGCCGCCATGGGTTCGAGCAGCTGGGCAAGCGGAAAGTCGCGCACCTCGGTCGGCTGGCGGCCGGCGTCCAGCCGCGAAATATCGAGGATTCCGCCAAGCAGCGATTCGGTGGAACCCAGCGCACTGCGAAGGTTTCCGACCAGCGGGCGGTATTCCTCGTGGTGCACGCGCTCGTCGAGCGCGTGGGCGAAAAGCTGCGCGGCGTGCAGCGGCTGCAGAAGATCATGGCTGATGGCCGCGAGGAAACGGCTTTTGGCCTCGTTGGCGCGCTCGGCGATGCGGCGCGAGGTGTCGAGTTCGCGCGTGCGTTCGTCCACGCGCAACTCCAGCGTCTCGTTCGCGAGCTTGAGCTCGGCTTCGGCGTGACGGAACGCGGTGACGTCGGTGAAGGTGGCGACGAAGCCGCCGCCAGGCATCGGGTTGCCGCGGATTTCCACCACGCTGCCATCCGGGAAGCGGCGCTGGGACAGGTGCGGGGTGCCGGCGCGCATGTGGGCGAGCCGGCGCAGCACGGCGGCGTCGCCGGCGTCGCCGCCACCAAAGCCGTGCGCCAGCGACCAGCGCACCAGCGCCTCGACCGGCTGGCCGACCTGCAGCAGTTCGGCCGGGAATCCGAACATTTCCGCATAGCGCCGATTCCACGCCACCAGGCACTGTTCGCGATCCACCACGCTGATGCCCTGGCTCATGTTTTCCAGCGCCGCCTCCAGCAGCTGCTGATTGAAGCGCGAGGCCTGCGACGCCTCGCCCACGATCGTGGCGACGGTTTCCAGCTCCGATCCCAGGTCGGTGCGCGCGGTATCCATCAGCAATCGCGCCGACGCCGCGCCCAGCACGGCCGCCAGTTCGCGCTCGATGCCCTGCTGCAGGGACGCGCTGGCGAAGGCGTCCGCGGCGCTGCCGGCAAACAGCTGCTCGATGCGCGCCGGCTGCAGGAAGCGCCCGCCGAGGTCGCGCAGCGCCGCCACCGGGATCGGGCGTGCGTCACCCGCGCGTGGCGCGCGGCGCCACGAAAGATCGATCAGCCAGGTCGCCAGGGTCGCGATGACCAGGCTGCCCAGCAAGGCGCGCAGCATGCGGCTCCAGCCGGTCAGCCCGAGGAACCCGTCGGGTGAAAGAAAAGCCAGCCCGAAGGGGCCGCTGTCGATCCACCCTTGGTCCTGTGAAAGCATCGGCCACAGCGTGGGCACCAGCAGCATCCAGGCCCAGGCCATCACCCCGAGCAACAGGCCGATCAACACCGCCTGTGGCGAGGTGCGCGGGCGCCACATCGCGAACCCGAGCGCCGGCGCGATGGTCGCCAGGGCCGAGAACGACACCGCGCCGATGTCGGCCAGGGCCTCGTTTCCGCCGATCGCACGGCTGTAGGCCCAGGCCAGGAGCACCGTCCCCAGGATGCCGAGGCGCCGCTGTAGCAGCACCTCGCCGCGCCGGCTCGGGCCACCCGGTTGCGCCCACGCACCGCGCACGCGCAGTGGTGCGAGCCAGTGATTGCCGATCATCAGGCTCAACGACAGCGTGGCGATGATCACCATGCCGGTGGCGGCGCTCAGGCCGCCGAGGAAGGCCAGCAGGGCGAGCCCCCGCTCTCCCTGCGCCAGCGGCAGGGCCAGGACGTAGAGATCCGAGGGCACGCCCAGCGGTGCCAGCTGCGCCAGTCCGGCACGCGCCAGCGGCAACAGCGGCAGCGCGATCAGCACCATGTAGAGGGGAAACATCCAGCGCGCGGTGCGCAGGTGGCTCTCGTCGCGGCACTCGACCACGCCGACGTGGAACTGGTGCGGCAGGGTGAACATCGCCAGCACGCCCAGGATGACCAGCGCCGGAAATCCATCGGCACCACCGGGCTGGGGCACCAGCGGCGGTGCCGGCCAGTCCGGACCCAGGATCACGAACAGCCCCAGCGCCAGCATCACGCCAAGCTTGAGCAGCGACTCCACCGCCACCGCCAGCACCAGGCCGCGGTTGTGTTCGGCCGCCGCCACGCTGCGGGTGCCGAACAGCATCGCGAACAGCGCCATCGCCAGCGCCACCCAGAGCGCGCTGTCGTTCCATGGCATCACGGAAAGCTCGCTGCCGCGCGTGAGCATCCCGTAGCTCATCGCCACGGCCTTGAGCTGCAGGGCCACATAGGGAATCAACCCCAGCAGCGCGACGCCGGTGACCGCGGCTGCCAGCGAGGAACTGCGCCCCAGCCGCGTGGCGATCAGGTCGGCGATGGAGCTTGCGTTGTGCTCGCGCGCGAGGCGCACCACGCGGTACAGCAATCCGATCCCGAAGACGTACAGCAGGATGGTGCCGACGAAGGTGGGCGGCAGCGGCCAGCCCGAGCGCATCGCCTGGGTCACGGTGCCGTAGAACGTCCATGAGGTGCAGTACACCGCCAGCGACAGCGCGTAGACCGTGCCCCAATGGCGATCCAGCCTCCAGCCGCGCCGCTCGCCCCAGACCGCGGCGGCAAACAGCATGCCCAGCCAGAGCAGGCTTGCGAGAACAACGACGGTGTTGGTCAGCATGGACGCCGGATCTGACTCGGGAACAACGTGCCCGCAAGCCTACCCGGATTCGACGCTGCCGCGCAGCGCGCGGCAGTGTCTCGACGGTCAGCGCCCGTCGAGTCGTTCGACGTAGGCGGCAACCGCGTCGATGTCCTCTGCCGTCATGTTGCGCACCACGCCCTGCATGATCTTGTCCATGGTGGTGTCGATGGCGTAACCGGTGCGGAAGTTGTTGAGCCGCGTGGTCATGTAGGTCGCCTGCTGGCCGTAAAGCGCGGGCCAGGCCATCTGGAACGGCTGGGCGTTCGTCGGCCCCTTGCCTTCGACGCCGTGGCAGCCCTGGCAGGGTGGCACACCCTGCGCCGGATCGCCGTGCAGGTACAGGCTGCGGCCGCGATCCAGGACTGCCGCATCGACAGGCTCGGGGGTCAGTGGCGAAGGTGCCACCAGCGGCAGGGAGGCATAAAACACCGCGATGTCGCGCAGGTCCTCGATCGTGTTGTTCGCCACCAGCGGCGTCATGATCGAGTCGCCGCGCAGCGAGTGCTTGAACTCGACCAGCTTCCAGTAGAGGTACTGGTCGGGAAGACCAGCCACGCTGGGGAACATCGCCACCGGAGCCTTGCCATCGGCACCGTGGCAGTTGTTGCAGACCTGCGCCTTTTCCTTGCCGGCGGCAACGCTGCCCTCAACCGGCCCCGGATACCTGAACTCGATGAGGTCGAGTTTGGCCGCCAACGCGGCACCGGAGGGCAGCACGGCGGCAGCCGCGACTGCCAGTAGGAAGGATCGCGCGTTCACAGCTTCACCTCCAGCATCACACCGATGAGATTGGCGTTGTAGCCGCGCTGACCGGCATCCAGATAGACCCGATGGTCGATCACCAGGCCATCCTCCAGCCCGCTGTAGTGCCAGTCGGAAATCTGCCCGCGCTCCCACGAGTCGAATATGCGCAGCGAGAATCGGTCGTTGAAGGGGACGGTGAGCCCGACGGTCAAGGTGTTGGTGCGATAGGTCAGGTTCGGGTACTCGCCGGACAGACTGGCCTCGGCAAGCGCCGGCCACGCAAGCGCAGCGGCGGATGCGTAGCTGTAGCCGGTCAACCCGCGCGTGTGCACGAAGTTCCACATCGCATCGAGCTTCACCCGGCCAAAGTCGTGGTTGAAAGTCACCCCCGCGTTGCGGCTGCGGTTGTCGTCGTCCATCCACCAGCGAGAACTCTCCGGATACACCGGGCCGCCCAGCGTCGGATCTTCCGGCACGGTGGCCGCGTCGTTGACGTTGGCCATGCCCAGCGAGGACTTGTCCCATCCCACGAACGCGCTGGCGCTGGTCTGCAGCGACGGCTGCCAGTCCCAGGACACGGTGAAGCCATAGGTGTCCAGCGACTGCCGCCCCAGCTCGGCACGGTAATCGTTCCAGTCGCCGCGCAGCGTGGCGTTGAGGCTGGTGGTCTCGCTCGGCATCACGCTCGCGATCAGCGTCGCCTTGTGCTGGGTGCGGCCGCCGACGTCGTACTTGCGCAGCGCATCAACGGTATGCGGAGGGGTGTTCGTGTGATCGCCGCCAAAACCGGGCATGCCCATGGACAGGGTGTGCTCGTAGGGATTGGACACATAGTCGCTGCCGCTGCGGCGCAGGTACTGGTAGTTGGCCCGCAGCGTGGCGTACTCGAACGCGCGGCTGACCCAGGTCAGCTTCAGGACGTGATCGCGCGCATGGCTGACTTCGCGATGGGTCCGCTCCACGTCGGTGTAGGTATAGGCCGCTCCGAACGTGTTGCGGCTGTTCAGTCGGAAATCGGCGGCAAGCGCCAATTCGCGTGTTTCCTTGTCCAGCGCCAGGCTCCTGACGCGCGTCGGCACTCTGGCGTTCGCAAACGGATCCCAGATGCCCATCTCGCCCGGAACCACCGCGCCCATCGCGCCGTTCTCGGCAACGTAGCCGTACTGCCCGGTGATCGGGTTGTAGGCCACGTACGTATCGCGGTAATCCTCGCGGCGGAACTTCAGGGTGGCTCGGTAGGTGGCGAAGTTCGTGGGCTGCAGCACCAGGCCGACGTTGGCATCGGTCGTGTCGATCCGCATCCCGGCGCTCTGCCGGGACAGCGAGGCGGGGGTGTTCCAGTCCGCGCAATCGAACAGATACGGATTGACCGGGGAGCCCAGCGGAGACAGATCGATGCCCATCATGCCGGTACAGTTTGTCGGCGGCAGCAGCGCCTCGTTCTGCCGCATCGTACCGCCCGCCGCGCCGAAGGACAGTTCGCCGTTCATCGCCAGCTTGCGCGTGAACGTGGCGCGGACGTTGTGGTAATCGTTGTCCGGCTCGGTGGCGAACTCGCCCACCAGCGGCGTGATGGACGTCGCGCCCGGGACCACGGCCCACAAGGCATAAGGGTTCTCGTAGGTGAACGCATCATGGCTGTCGCGATAGAACGAGCCGGTGTAGGCAAGGTCCATGCGCCACTGGTTGCCGACGTAGCGCAGACCGCCGTTGACGTTGACCGTGGCGTCATCGATCGGCCGCGGGGTTTCGTAGATGCCGCCGTTGGCGGGGAACGGGTAGTTGAAGAAGAATGCACCGCCAAAGGCGCGCGCGCCCTTGCGCTCCTCGTTGGTGGTGCTGAAGTAGCCTGTCCAGCGCGAGGTGAAGAAATAATTGACGCCCAGGCCCTGTTTGTCGCGCGTCACCTGCAGGCGCTGCGGTACGGCCGTCGCGGAAGCCGCCATGACGTCGGGAACCGGGCTCGCACCCGGCGTCAGGCCGGGGACCAGCGTGAGCCGATTGCTGCCCACGCCATTCCAGATCGAGCGCGCCGTGGTGCTCATCACGTTGGGCTGCGAACGCGCGAACCCCTCGATGCGATATTTGCCGGCCCGCCCTGCCGTGGCCTTGATGTACTGGTTGTCCGAGGAAACCCGGCTCGCACGCAGTTCCACATAGGTGCCGTCGTAGGGTCGCCTGAAATTGAGCGCCAGAAGTCCCAGCACGGGGGCATCGTCCCAGTCGCTGTAGCGCAGCCAGTTCGGGGCATCCACGTCCCCGCCGGTGGCGAGCCAACCCACGCTGAGCTGTCCCGAACGCAGCCACTCTCCGTGTGCGGATTCGAGAATCTCCGGTGCGCAGATGTAGCGGGCACCCGTCGGCGAGCGCCTGCCTTCGGCGCTGAGCCAGCTCATTCCGCGCGGATCGCAGTCCCGCGCCGACGTGCTGGCCGCCTCCAGCTTGCTGCCGAATCCGTAATCGATGCCGACGCCCGAATCCTGGGCCTGGGCTCCCGTGCCGGCCAGCGCGCTTGCCAGCGCGAGGGCCAATGCCGATCTGATGCAGGTCATGGGTTCGTCCTCCATCACTTGTGCAAACGAGGGCCGCCCGGGTGGTTTGACCCGTGGATCTGCGCATGGCAGGTGATGCAGCCGCGGCCGATCAGGCGTTCGTCAGGGAATTGACCACTGGCCAGCCCGCCGGGCAGGTGCATGTCATTGGGATGTCGCACATGCGAGTGGCACTGCTGGCAGAGCACGGGCACCGGAGCCACCAGCAACGCATGCTGGTTGGAGCCGTGCGGGGTGTGGCAGTTGAGGCAGTTGTCGCGCACCGGCGCGTGCTCGAACAGGAACGGGCCGCGCTTTTCCGCATGGCACGTGTAGCAGGTTTCGTTGACGGTCGCGGTCTTGAGCAGCGGCGCATCGCGGCTGCCGTGCGGGTTGTGGCAGTCGTCGCAAGACATCAGGCCCTCGGGCAGCGGCATGTGCGAGCGCCGATTGAACTGGACGCGGATGTCCTTGTGGCAGGTGGCGCAGGTCTCACTGATCGACTGTGTAGCCATCAGTCCTTCGGCCGAGAACTTGGCCATCGGGTTGTGGCAATCCGAGCAACTCACGTCATTGCGCTGGTGCACCGAACCCGTCCAGTGGTCGCGCGGCCCGCCCTGATGGCAGGTCAGGCAGGTCGCGGCCTGGGTCGCGACGGTGGTTCCTCCGCCGTGGGTGAAGGCAATGATCTTGCCCGGCGTGGTCGGCTCGGCCGCGTGTTCGGAACCGGCACCGTGGCAGGCTTCGCAGGTCGCCGCCATCGGGTTGGCGCGCAGCGCCACCGCCATGCCCAGCGCGTGGGTGGTGTGGGCGAAATGTTCGGTCTCGAGGGTGTGGCAGCTGGCACAGCTCGCCTCGCCGATCGGCTTGGCGTCGGGGGCCTGCGGGTTGCTTGCCGGGAACGCCCAGGAGAACCCGGGCGCGACGTCGGCGAACTGTCCGCCCGCCACGTCGCCCGGAGACAATCCCGGCTCAGCCGAGAAGTGCGTGGACGGAAGGGCGTTGGAGGCCGGGGTCTGCGCTGCAGGTACCCCTGGCAAAAGCAGCAACGAGGCCGCGAAAAAGCCGAAAAAGAGTGCTCGCATGTTCCCTCCCCTGGCGGTATGGCTCGGGTGCGCCGTCGGCGCAGTGGAAGTTTTGGTTAACTTCTCGTTGACCGAACTTTGTATGAACCTAAACGGAAGGTACAGCCCAGATCGCGCGAAACACCGTTCAGAATATTGAACAATCGCCGTGCGCCACCGGCGTCAGGGAGGGCAAACATGAGCAAACCACTGGATCTCAACGACCTGCGCTACTTTGCGGCGATCATCGATGCCGGCAGCCTGAGCCGGGCCAGCCGCGCACTGGGCGTCACCAAGTCGCTGCTGAGCCAGCACCTGTCGCGCCTGGAGGAAACCCTGGGCGTCTCCCTGATCCAGCGCACCACCCGGCGCATGGATGTCACGGCTCTGGGCCTCGAGTTCCACGCGCGCTGCCTGAGCGTGCTTGCGGAAGTCGAGCGCGCCCAGTCCGTCGTCGAGGAGGCGCGCAGCGTGCCGCGCGGCACGCTCAAGATCAGCTGCCCGGTGCTGTTTGCCCAGGCGGTGCTGATGCCGGTGGTCAATTCATTCCTGCGGGCCTACCCGGAGGTGGACGTGGTCCTGGACGCCGACTACCGCGAGGTCGACCTCCTGGGGGAAGGCTATGACCTTGCGCTCAAGATCCAGCGCCAGCTCGACGACTCGCGCTTCATCGTGCGCTCCTTTCGCCTCGACCAGCACTGGCTCGTGGCCTCCCCCGACATTGCCCGATGGCTCGGGCCGATACGCCGGCCGGCCGACCTCAACGGCTGTGCCAGCGCCTTCCTGCGCAACGAGGGCGAGACGCTGGCCGGCACGGTCTGGCAGGTTCTGGACTCAAGCCAAGGGGTGCATTCCATCGCGCACCATCCGCGCCTGTCGTCCAGCGATCCGCTGGTGCTGCTGCCGGCCGTTCTGGACGGCATCGGCGTGGCACTGCTGCCCGGGAGCCTGTGCCAGCGCGAGGTGGAGGCCGGACGGCTGGAGCGGCTGCTGCCGCAGTTCCACGGCGGCACGATGTACCTGCACGCCGTGTTTCCCTCGCGCCGGGGCCTGAGCCGGGCGGCGCGCTGTTTCCTCGATCACCTCGGCCAGCACCTCCCGCCGCAGTTGCGCGAGACGATCGAGCACAGCGGAATCTGACACGCAAAAAAAACCGCCGGCCCTGCGGCCGGCGGTTTTCGTGCACAACTGCGTGGATCCGGCGATCAGCCGCCGAACACCAGCTTGCCGTGCATCACGGCCCAGTGGCCGGGGAACGAGCAGAAGAAGGTGTAGTCGCCGCCCTTCTCCAGCTTGCTTACCGGGAAGGTCACGCTGGTGGTCTCGCCGCCGCCGATCAGCGCGGTGTGGGCAATGACGCGGTCATCGTCGGCCTTGAGGTAATCGGCGTCGAGACCGGCCTTCATGCCGTCCTGGGCCACCGGCTGGTAGTCGGCGGTCTTGGTCAGGACCCAGTTGTGGCCCATGACGTTCTTGGCCAGCTTGCCGACATGGTGCAGGGTCAGCTTGACCTCGGTGCAATCAGCGCCGACCGACAATTCCTTCGCGCTGAAGGTCATCTGGTCGGTGGAATCGATGCTCAGTTCGCAGGTCTTGGCCTGCAGCTGGGTGGAAAGCAGCAGGGCCGCGATGGCCAGCAGGGAGGAACGCAACATGGAATGGACTCCTTCGTGAAATGCATCAGTGCGGCAACCACGCGGCCACCGTCCCGGCTATTGTGGGGCCAGTTTCCCGAACCGCAATTGACTCAGGTCAGAAACGGCAGCGCGTGATTCAGCTTGCAGTTCCCCATGCGGGGGCTCTGCACCGCTCTCAGCGCACGAACTGCAGCGCGACCAGGCCCAGCACGATCATCACGCCACCCGCGGCGCGAAGGGACTGATCAGGCCGCTCCAGCAGCTGCGCCACGGCCTGCTTCCACAGGCCCGGCGCGGCGAACAGCAGCAGCCCCTCCAGCACCAGCACCAGGCACAGTGCGGCAAGGAGGTCGTCGGACACGGCTTACTCGCCGCGGCCGGCGTTGCCAAAGTAGCGGAAGAACTCCGAATCGGGGTCGAGCACCAGAACGCTGTCGCCGCCCTCGAACGCGGTGCGGTAGCTTTCCAGGCTGCGGTGGAAGGCATAGAACTCGGCATCCTGGCCGTAGGCGCGGGCATAGATGTCGGCAGCCTGGGCGTCGCCTTCGCCGCGGATGCGCTGCGCGTCACGCTCGGCATTGGCAAGGATCACCTGACGCTCGCGGTCGGCATTGGCGCGAATCGTCTCCGACGCCTCCACGCCCTGCGAGCGCAGCTCGTTGGCCACCCGCGAGCGCTCGGCCCGCATCCGGTTGTAGACCGATTCGGAGACCTCCTCGGGCAGGTCGATGCGCTTGATGCGCACGTCCACCACTTCGATGCCCAGGCTCCTGGTGCCCTCGTTGGCGGTGCGCACCAGGGCTTCGGTCATGCTGCTGCGCGCATCCGAGACGGTTTCCTGCAGGGTGCGCTGGTTGATCTGGTTGCGCAGCGCCTCCTTGATGATCGGGTTGAGGCGCTGCATGGCCTGCAGCTCGTCACCCGAGGTGGTGGTGTAGTAGCGTCCCACCTCGACGATGCGCCACTTGGCGAAGAAGTCGACGTTCACGTCCTTCTTCTCCGAGGTGAGGTAGCGCTCGGGCTGGGAGTCCAGGGTCATGATGCGCCGGTCGAAGGTACGCGCGTCCTGCACCAGCGGCAGCTTGAAGTGCACCCCGGGCTCGATGTCGGTCTTGACGATGCGGCCCAGCTGGAACAGCACGCCCACCTGATCCTCGCGCACCACGAAGATCGTGCTGGTGAGCAGCAGCACCGCGAACAGAACGAGGATGACGGCTGCATTTTTCATCGGTTGGAGCCCTCGCGCGGAGTACGGGTCGCATCGCGCGCCGGCGCGCGCGGGGTGGTCGGCACGGTCGCCGACTGGATCGCCGGCAGGCGCTCGACGAAGGTCGTGTCGGTGCGGGCCGAGGGGGGCGAACCGGAAAGCTTGTCCAGCGGCAGGTACATCACGTTGCTGCCGCTGCGGTCGCCCACGACCACTTTCGGATTGGACGCCAGGACTTCCTGCATGGTCTCGAGATAGAGGCGTTTGCGCGTTATCGCCGGTGCCTTGCGGTACTCGTCGGCCAGCAGCGTGAAGCGGTCGGCGTCGCCCTGCGCGCGCGCGACGATCTGGGCCTGGTAGCCCTCCGATTCGGCCTTGATGCGCGCCGCCGCGCCGCGCGCCTCGGGCACCTGCTTGCTGGCATAGCCGAGCGCGTCGTTCTCGAAACGCTGCTTGTCCTCGCGCGCGATGATCGCGTCGTCGAAGGCGTCTTTCACCTCCTGCGGCGGGCGCGCGTTCTGCAGGTTGAACTCGCTCACCGTCAGGCCGGTGCGGTACTGGTTGAGCGCCAGCTGCAGCCGCTCGCTGGCCTGTGCGGCCAACTCGGCGCGCTGCCCGGAGAGGATGGTGTCCATCACGCTGTTGCCCATCACCTCGCGCACCGCGCTTTCGGCCGCCTGGCGCAGGGTGTCGTCGGGGTCGCGGGTGCCGAACAGGTACAGCTTGGGATCGGACACCTGGTACTGCACGTTGAAGTCGACCAGCACGATGTTCTCGTCGCGGGTGAGCATGCGCACCTGATCGGAGATGTTGCGCACCTGGGTCGCATCGACCTTGATCACGCTCTCGATCGGTCGCGGCAGCTTGAAGTTGGGGCCGGGCGTCATCAGGCGCTCGTACTTGCCGAAGCGCAGCACCACGCCGCGCTGGCGCTCGTCGATCAGGGTCCAGGAATCGAAAACGAACCAGATCAGGAAGATCGCCAGCAGGATCAGGCCCAACGAGGGCCCGCCGCTGCCGCCGCCCGCACCACCGCGACCGGCGCGGCCGTCGTCACCGCCGAAAACCCGCCCGAGATTCGCCTTCAGGCGATCCAGAAACGCGTCCACGTCCGGCCCCTGGCCGCCGCGCCCGCCGTCCCACGAGTCCTTGGGATCCTTGTCCTTGCCGCCGCCGGGCGTATTCCAGGCCATGCATCACTCCGTCGTTGTCCGTGCGCCGCGCATCCACCGGCCCGGGGGCGGGCGCGGCCGCGAGGCGCGGCGAATCGTGGATTGTAGGTAGCCGGACTAGGCCCTGTCATCCATGGGCAGCAGGTCGCGCAGCGCGGCAGCTTCCGCATCGGCGTCGGCGACAAGCTGGCGAGCGGCATCCAGCGGCATGTCCAGATCGATCCGCCAGCCGTCATCGCAGGTTTCTTCGGACTGCACCGCGCCGGCCGCGAACAGCCGCGCGCGCAGGCGACCGGCCGTGGAGGGCAGGTGAATCCGTCCGCTCACCCGCTCGCGCGCGAGGCGCGAGGCGATGGCATCGCGCAAGCCACCCAGGCCGCTGCCGGTGCGCGCGGAGACCCAGGCCCGTGTCGCCGCGCCGTCTTCGTCCAGGTCCACGCGCGCGCTTGCATCATCCAGCCGGTCGATCTTGTTGAACACCACGAGCTGGGGAATGTCACCGGCACCGATCTCGCGCAGCACTTCGTCCACCTGCCCGATCCGCTCGTCGCGCGCCGGATCGGAGGCATCGACGACGTGCAGCAGGAGCTGGGCGTCGCGCGCTTCGGACAGGGTGGAACGGAACGCCGCCACCAGATCGTGCGGCAGGTCGCGCACGAACCCCACCGTATCGGCCAGCACGACTTCGCCCCCGGGCAGATCCAGGCGTCGGACCGTGGGATCGAGCGTGGCGAAGAGCTGGTCGGCCTCGTAGGCATCGGCGCCGGTCAGTGCGTTGAACAGCGTCGACTTTCCCGCGTTGGTGTAACCGACCAGCGCCACCCGTGCCACGCCCTGGCGAACCCGGGCGCGACGCATCTGGGTGCGCTGCACCTCCACCTTGGCAAGGCGCGCCTGCAGCGCGTCGACGCGCTTGGCAAGCAGCCGCCGATCCGTTTCCAGCTGGGTTTCGCCGGGGCCGCGCAGGCCGATGGAACCACCGCGCTGGCGCTCCAGATGGGTCCAGCCGCGCACCAGGCGCGTGGCCATGTGGCGCAGCTGGGCCAGCTCGACCTGCAGCTTGCCCTCGTGCGAACGGGCACGCTGGGCGAAGATGTCGAGGATGAGGCCGGTGCGGTCCACCACGCGGCGCTGCAGGACGCGTTCCAGGTTGCGCTCCTGCACCGGCGAAAGCGTGTGGTTGACCAGCACCAGGTCGGCATCGACGGCGTTGCACAGGCTCAGCGCCTCTTCGACCTTGCCGCTGCCGATCAGGGTCGCCGGGTTGGCGCGGTCGATGCGCGCCGGCACGCTGCCCACCACCGTGGCACCGGCCGATCGCGCCAGTTCCGCAAACTCCTCGAGCGAGGACGGGTCGCTGTGGCCCGCGGTGAACGGCTGGATCAGCAGGGCGCGCTCGCCCCTTCGGGATCGTTCGAACATCAGACCTCTTGTCCGTCGTCCTCTTCACCCGCCGGCGTCAGGCGCACGTTGCGCGCCGGCACCACGGTCGAAATGGCGTGCTTGTAGACCATCTGGCTCACCGTGTTGCGCAGCAGCACGACAAACTGGTCGAAGGATTCGACCGTGCCCTGGAGCTTGATGCCATTGACCAGGTAGATCGAAACGGGAACGCGCTCGCGGCGCAGGGCGTTCAGGAAGGGATCCTGGAGAGACTGTCCCTTGGACATGGCGGCTGACTCCTCAAATAGTGTTTTCTGATGTGTTGTTGTGTGGCGATCCGTTGCCCTGTGCGGCACGGCCCGAGGATCCCAAGACGGGCGGGCACGCCTGCCGAAACGTTGCCATGGTACACCGCGCCGGGTGGTTCGACAGCGCCGCCCTGTCCGATCCCTGGCGCTGTGTTCACGCGCCGGTGGCGGACCTGGCCAATTGTTGAGCAATATGCGCCAAGTCATTGTTCCAAAAGGAATACGCCTTGGTTATCCACATCATTGTCCCGCGACTTGTTCACGGCACCTGTGCGCAACCCGGACTGGTACCGCGTCGGCCGGCATCGCACGACGCAGGGCGCGCCGGCGCGGCTTCGCGCGCACAAAAAAAACGCCGGGTGCTTGCGCAACCCGGCGTTTCTTCGGCGAGAGGCATCCGCTTGCGCGGATGCCTCAGTGGATCAGGCCTCCTGGACCTGGTCGGCCTGCATGCCCTTCTGGCCCTGCACGGCGACGAAGGTCACCTTCTGGCCTTCCTTGAGCGACTTGAAGCCGTTGCCCTGGATGGCGCGGAAATGCACGAACAGGTCGGGGCCGCTCTCCGGCGTGATGAAACCAAAGCCCTTGGCGTCGTTGAACCACTTCACGGTACCCGTCTGACGATCAGACATTGTTGCAACTCCTGCAAAAACAAAAAAACGCCCGTTGTCGGGCTACGGAACTGCTTTTTTGCGGGAGTGGAATGGAGCGGAAAGACGGCGTGCCTTGCGACCCGCCGTCAGGTCACGAACCTCCGTGACCCCGGGCAAAAAATACAGCGTGCGTAAGATACGTCAATTCCGTCGCAAAATCCATGCCCCGTCAAAGATATCTCGCGGCGGCTCGCTCGGGATTCAGTTTCGCACCGTTCTCAGGCGATCTGCGCGGCACCGCCGAAGTACGGGCGCAGCGCTTCGGGCAGCGTGATCGAGCCATCGGCGTTCTGGTAGTTCTCCATCACCGCGATCAGCGCACGCCCCACCGCCACGCCCGAACCGTTGAGCGTATGCACCAGCTCCGGCTTGCCGGTGTCCGGATTGCGGAAGCGCGACTGCATGCGGCGCGCCTGGAAGTCGCCGCAGTTGGAACACGAGCTGATCTCGCGATAGGTGTTCTGCGAGGGCAGCCAGACTTCCAGGTCGAAGGTCTTGATTGCGCCAAAACCCATGTCGCCGGTGCACAGCAGCATGCGGCGATACGGCAGGCCGAGGCGCTCCAGCACCACTTCGGCGCAGCGCGTCATGCGCTCGTGTTCCTCGGCGCTTTGCGCCGGATGCGCGACGCTGACCAGCTCCACCTTCTCGAACTGGTGCTGGCGGATCATGCCGCGCACGTCGCGCCCGCCGCTGCCGGCCTCGGAGCGGAAGCACAGCGAGTGGGCGGTGTAGCGCTGCGGCAGCGATTCGGCCTCCAGGATCTCGCCGCGCGCCAGGTTGGTGAGCGGCACTTCCGAGGTCGGGATGAGGTAGCGCCGGCTGTCGCCCAATTCGGTGGCGAAGAGGTCTTCCTCGAACTTCGGCAGCTGGCCGGTGCCGCGCATGCTGTCGGCATTGACGATCAGCGGCACGTTGGTTTCGAGGTAGCCATGCTCGCCGGTGTGCAGGTTCAGCATGAACTGGGCCAGGGCGCGGTGCAGGCGCGCGAGGTCGCCGCGCAGCACGGTGAAGCGCGAGCCGGAGAGCTTGGCACCGGCCTCGCCATCGAGCCAGCCGTGGCGCGCGCCGAGTTCGACGTGGTCCTTGACCTCGAATTCGAAGCGGCGCGGCGCGCCCCAGCGGTGCTGCTCGACGTTGCCGCCCTCGTCCGCGCCCAGCGGCACCGACGGATCCGGCAGGTTGGGAATGCCCGAGGTGATCGCATCGACCTCGGCCAGGACCGCCTCCAGCCGCGCCTCGCTGGCCTTCAGCTCGTCGCCGATTCCGGCCACTTCCGCAAGGATCGCGCTGGCGTCTTCGCCTTTGGCCTTGGCCTGCCCGATGGCCTTGGAGCGCGTATTGCGCAGGTTCTGCAGGTCCTGGGTGCGAATCTGGATCGCCTTGCGCTCGGCCTCCAGCGCCTCGAACGCCGCGACATCAAGCGCATAGCCGCGCGTGGCCCGGAGCCGCGCGGCAGTCTCGGCAAGCTGGGTGCGAAGCAGGGTGGGATCGAGCATGGCGGCATCCTTCGGTGCGGAACCGCCAATTATCCCCGGCAGGGCGCGGCCGAGGCAACGCAGGGGCCGTCGCCGGCCCCTGCGCGTGACGCAAGGTCAGGCCATCGGCCCTTCGCCGAAGCGGTTGGGGCCGGGCGTGCCGGCGATGAAGCCCTGCATGATCAGCACGATCAGCGCGCCCAGCAGCGGAACCAGCAGCAGCAGCGTCCACCAGCCGGAGCGGTCCTGGTCGTGCCAGCGTTTGGCCATGACCGCAAGACCGATCCAGAAAAGAGGAATCTGCAGCAGCCAGTACCACAGCGGAATTGCGCCGTAGTAGCCGGACATCGCGGCCATCGCCTGTTCGGGCGACGCCGAAGGATCAAGCACCGGCTGCGACGGCATCGCCACCGCGTTGAGGATCAGGCCAAGTGCGATCGATGCGGCGACATAGAGCCAGAAGGCCTTGCGCGAGATCCGGCCGGAAAACGAGAAGAGGAACTTTCCCCAGTTCATCATGAGACTCCAGTGGTGTGGTCGAGAACAACCCGCCCCCTCGGGCGGCGCCATGGTAGCGAAGCGGCAGCTCCGGCGATATGCGGAAGCGTGCCATTCGCGATTCGCGCCGGATCACCCGCGCAGCCAGAGCCCGCCGCGCCAGCCGATCCAGACCAGCACCAGCCCGCCGGCGAGGCTGACCAGCACGTACGCCGGTGCCCAGGCGGGATGCTCGCCGCGCCCGAGCATCAGCGCCTCCAGCGCGAACGAGGACCAGGTGGTGAACCCGCCGAGCACACCCACCATCAGGAGGGCGCGCAGCCAGGCGGAATGCTCGCGCCCGTCGAGCGCGGCGAACAGCAGCCCGGCCGCAAGGCTGCCGGCGAGGTTCACCGCCAGCGTGCCCCACGGAAAGCCGGTTCCGGCCAGGCGCGCCATCCAGGTGCCGACGGCAAAGCGCCCGAACGAGCCGAGTGCGCCGCCGGCGGCGACCAGAGCCGCATGCTGCCACCACGTCGCCGCGCTCATCCGCCCGCTCTCCGCGCCTTCGCGCGCGCGTCGCGCAGGCGATCCAGCTTTTCCCCGAGCTGGAGTTCCAGCCCGCGATCCACCGGGCGGTAGTAGACCTTCTCGCCCATCGCTTCGGGAAAGCCGGTCTGGCCGAGCGCGACGCCGCCTTGCGCATCGTGGTCGTACTGGTAGTTCTTGCCGTAACCGAGCTCTTTCATCAGCTTCGTCGGCGCATTGCGCAGATGCAGCGGCACCGGCAGACTGCCGTGTTCGCGCACGTCGGCGCGGGCGGCATTCCAGCCGCTGTAGACCGCGTTGGATTTGGCGGTGGAGGCGAGATACACGGCCACCTGCGCCAGCGCCAGCTCGCCCTCGGGGCTGCCGAGCCGGTCGTAGGTGTTCCAGGCGTCGATCGCCATCGCCAGCGCGCGCGGATCGGCCAGGCCGACGTCTTCGGTCGCCATGCGCGTGAGGCGGCGCAGCAGGTAGACCGGATCGCAGCCACCGTCCAGCATCCGCGCCAGCCAGTACAGCGCGGCATCGGGATTGGAGCTGCGCACGCATTTGTGCAGGGCCGAGATCTGGTCGTAGAACTGCTCGCCCTGCTTGTCGAAACGCCGGGTGCGGTCGGCCAGCACCTGCGCCAGCGTTGCGGCCGTGATTTCCCCGCCCTCTCCTTCGGCAAGCTCGGCGGCGATTTCCAGCAGGGTGAGCGCCCGGCGCACGTCGCCGTCGGCGGCCTGCGCGATCTGCGCGAGGTCGTCCGCGCCGATGCGGATGCCGCGCCCGCCCAGGCCACGCTCCGCATCGCCCAGCGCGCGCTGCAACGCCTGCACGATGTCGTCGGCCGAAATCGCTTCGAGCACGTGCACGCGGCAGCGCGACAGCAGCGCCGAGTTCAGCTCGAAGCTGGGGTTTTCCGTGGTGGCCCCGACGAACACGATGGTGCCGCGCTCGATGTGCGGCAGGAAGGCGTCCTGCTGCACCTTGTTGAAGCGGTGCACCTCGTCGACGAACAGCACGGTGCGCTCGCCGGCCTGGAAGGCGCGCTCGGCCTCGGCCAGCACCTCGCGCACCTGCGGCAGCCCCGACAGCACCGCCGAAATCGCGCGAAACCGCGCCTTGGCATAGTGCGCCAGCAGCAGGGCGAAAGTGGTCTTGCCGCAGCCGGGCGGCCCCCACAGGATCATCGAATGCACCCGCCCGGCTTCCACCGCGCGACGCAGCGCGGAGTTTTCCGACAGCAGGCGGCGCTGGCCGACCATGTCGTCCAGCGTGCGCGGACGCATCCGCTCAGCCAGCGGCTGCAGCGGCGCGGGGGTATCGAACAGGGTTGGAGTCGGAGGAACGCTCACGCCGGCATTCTAGGGCGTATCCGCGGCGGACACGCCGATCCGCGTCGATCTCGCGGCGCGCGATGCGCCGCGGCGGCGCGCGGCCTTCAGCCCGTCGCGCCCTGCCCCGCGCCGCCGGCCAGGCTGTGGTGCAGCGCCGTACCGCTGCCGTCGCTCACGGTCAGATCCACGGCGACGCCGTGGCGCACGCTTTCGGTCACGGTGCAGAAGTTCTCGAACTGGGCCAGCACGCGATCCAGATTGGCGTAGCCGCCAGCCTCGCCGGGCAGCGTGATATTCACCTGCACCGCCTCCACCCGCATCCGGTTTTCGGCGTTGCGACCCATTCGGGCGCTGGCGGTGGCGCGCAGCGAACGCACGTCGCTCCTGAATTTGCCGAGTGCGAACAGCAGGCTGGCGCTGAGGCAGTTGGCGATGGCGGCGTTGAGCAGATGCTCGGGATTGGGGCCGCGCGACTGGCCCAGCGGCTCGCTCAGGTCGGTGGTGAGGTCGGCGATGGAATCCTTGTCGAAGCGCACGCGGAACTCGTAGCCGTCGATCTGCTCCAGCGTGATGCCGATGGTTTCGCTCATCTCATGCTCCTCATGCGGGTGAAAGGGGAAGGTGCTGGCGCACCCACTGCACGATGGCCTGCGCCGGCATGGCACCGGACTGGCGCGCCAGCTCGCGGCCGTGCAGGAACAGGATCATGGTCGGAATGCCCTGTATCCGGAAACGCGCGGCGAGGCTGCCAACGTCTTCGGTGTTGACCTTGGCCAGGCGAACCTCGGGCTCCAGCACGCCGGCCGCCTGCGCGTAGGCCGGTGCCATGGCGCGGCAGGGGCCGCACCAGGGCGCCCAGAAATCCACCAGCAGCGGCACGTCGCTGCGCGCGGCGTGCGCATCAAAGCCCTGCTCGTCCAGATCGAAGGGACGCCCGGCAAACAGCGGCTGGTGGCACTGGCCGCAGGTCGGCGCGTCGTGCTGCCGCGCGGCCGGCACGCGGTTCATGCGATGACAGGCCGGGCACGCCAGCAGCAGCGCGGAAGCGGCGCTCATGGCCGCACCTCGCCCGCATCCGAGCCCTTGCCGATCTCGACCCAGAACATGCCGCGCAGTTCGCCCTCGGAAAAGCCGGTGGCGCGATCCTGCGGATAGCTTGCGGCAATGGCCGCGCGCACCGGTTCCGCGATGCCGGAACCGTGGCAGGTCAGGCACGCCGCCTCGGTCGCGATACCGCGCGCCTGGCGATACACGCCATCCTGGCGCGAGGCCCAGGACAGGCTCGCCGGCGGCGCGCCCGTCGCGCGTTCGACGAACGCCTCCAGCACCTCCTCCTGCCAGCGCGTTGGCGCATTGGCCGGGCTGCGGTGGCGCAGCGCGGTACGCCCGACCCGCAGGCCACGCTCGGCCGCCACCGCAGCGGCGATCTTCGGTGCCTCCTCGCGGCAGAAGCCGACCGCGGCAACGGGGCCATCCGCTTGCATCTTCGCCGTCAGCGCGGTCTTGAGGCGACCGCCCAGATCGTTCATCGCCGCCTCGGCGCGCGCGGCATCGGCCGGGCCGGACGGCTCGCCCTCCTGCGAGAATGCGGCGCTGCCGGCGACCAGCAGTAGTACCCCGAGTGCGCGGGGAATCCGTGTCTTCATGCGTGCGACTCCTCCGGAACGGGGTTTTCGGGATCGCGATGCGGCCAGCGGCGGCGCAGCATCACGTACAGCAGCGGAATCACGACCAGGGTCAGCACGGTGGCCACCAGAATGCCGAACAGCAGCGAGATGCCCAGTCCGTTGAAGATCGGGTCGTCGATGATGAACACCGCGCCGGCCATCGCCGCCACCGCGGTCAGCGCGATGGGCTGGGCGCGCACCGCGCAGGACTCGATCGCCGCATCCTCCAGCGACCTGCCGCGCGCCACCAGATGGTCGATGAAATCCACCAGCAGGATCGAGTTGCGCACGATGATGCCGGCCAGCGCGATCATGCCGATCATGCTGGTGGCGGTGAACTGCATCCCCATCAGCGCGTGCCCCGGCATCACCCCGATCACGGTCAGCGGAATCGGGGCCATGATCACCAGCGGCACCAGGTAGTTGCGGAAGTAGGCCACCACCAGAAGATAGATCAGCAGCAGGCCGGCGGCGTAGGCGATACCCATGTCGCGGAAGGTCTCGTAGGTGATCTGCCACTCGCCGTCCCACTTGATCGAGAAAGCGGCGGTGTCCGCGGGCGGGGCGATGTAGTGCTGCGACAGCCACTGTCCTTCGATGACGCTGTCGGCCACCTGGCCGACCAGGTCGAACATGCCGTACAGCGGGCTGTCGGCGACGATGTTTTCGTCGCCCATGACATAGACCACCGGCAGCATGTCCTTGTGGTGGATGACGCCATCCCAGGCCACCTCGCGGACCTGCACCAGCGCCGACAACGGCACCAGCTGGCCATCCCCGCCGCGCACCCGCAGCGACAGCACGCCGTCGAGCGTGGCCTGGTCGGAGGCCGGCAGGCGCAGGCGGATCGGGCGCGGATATTTCGAACTGTCGTCGATCACCCAGGTCGCATCGTGACCGGACAGCCCGGCGGCGATGGTTTCGGTGATCGTCGCCTGCGACACGCCCAGGCGCGCGGCGCGTTCGCGGTCGATCGCCAGGATCTCGCGCGAAGCCTCGGCCTCGACGCTGGTATCGACATCGACGATGCCCTCGGTGGCGAGGAAGCGCTGCTCAAGCGCCAGCCCGATCCGCTGCTGAGCGGCGTAGTCCGGGCCGTAGACCTCGGCCACGATCGGCGACAGCACCGGCGGTCCCGGCGGCACTTCGACCACCTTCACCGACGCGCCCTGACGGCGACCGATCGCCGCCAGTTCCGGACGCAGCGCGACCGCGATGTCGTGGCTCTTGCGGCGGCGCTCGCGGCGATCGACCAGGTTCACCTGCAGGTCGCCGACGTTGGCACCGGCGCGCAGGTCGTACTGTCGCACCAGGCCGTTGAAATTGATCGGCGCGGCGGTGCCGGCGTAGCCCTGGTAGTTGAGCACCTCGGGCACCCGGTCGATGGCCTCGGCGAGCTCGGCCAGCAGCGCGCTGGTGTCCTCCAGGGTGCGGCCCTCGGGCAGGTCGACCACCACCTGCAGCTCCGACTTGTTGTCGAAGGGCATCATCTTCATCACCACCAGCCTGAAGCCGGCCAGGCTCACCGCCAGCAGCACCAGCCCCGCCATCGATGCGAACAGCAGATGGCGCCGGCGCGCGCCGCGCGCGGGATCGAAAAACGGCCCCATCAGCCGTTCGAACAAATGCTGCAGGCGCGCGGCGATGCTGCCGGGAGCGTGGCCATCGGCGGCATCATGATCGGCGTGCCCGCCGCCGGCGTGGCGCTTGAGCAGCTTCAGTGACAGCCAGGGCGTCACGATCAGCGCGATCAGCAGCGACAGCAGCATGCCGACGGACGCATTGATCGGAATCGGGCGCATGTACGGCCCCATCAGTCCGCTGACGAAGGCCATCGGCAACAGTGCCGCGATCACGGTGAAGGTGGCGAGGATGGTCGGACCGCCGACTTCGTCGACCGCCGGCGGAATCGCCTCGCGCAGGCTCTTGCCGCCGAGCGCCATGTGGCGGTGGATGTTCTCCACCACCACGATCGCATCGTCCACCAGGATGCCGATCGAGAAAATCAGCGCGAACAGCGACACGCGATTGAGGGTGAAGCCCATCGCCCAGGACGCGAACAGGGTCAGCGACAGGGTCAGCACCACCGCGGTACCGATCACCAGCGCCTCGCGTCGGCCGAGCGCGAACAGCACCAGCAGCACCACTGCCGACGTGGCGAAGAACAGCTTCTTGATCAGGGTCTGCGCCTTGTCGCTGGCGGTCAGGCCGTAGTCGCGGGTGACTTCGACGTTCACGCCCTCGGGGATGACCTGGCCGCGCAGCGCCTCGATGCGTTCAAGCACGCTGCCGGTGATGCTGGCGGCGTTGCTGCCCGGTTTCTTCGCGATCGCCAGCGTCACCGCGGGCGCGGTGCCGGTCTCGGGGCCGTCGCGCCCGGCCGGCGCGCCGTGCCAGACGTAGCTCGAGGGCGTGTCGGCGGCGTCGCTGATCCGGGCCACGTCGCCCAGCCGCACCGGTTGGCCATCCTTCAGCCCGAGCACCAGCCCTTCCACCTCTCCGCGCCCGGCGAGGAAGCGGCCGGAAGTGACCTGGGCCACGCCATCGACCCCAACGCGCTCCCCGGCCTGACGGGCGAGGTTGGCGGCCTGCAGCGCCCCGGCCAGATCCTCGACCGCGAGCCCGTGGCTGGCCAGGCGCGTGGCGTCGAGTTCGACCATCACCGCGCGCTCGGGCGCACCGATGGTGAACACGTCGCGGGTGCCCGGGATGCGCTTGAGCTCGGTTTCCAGCGTGTGCGCGACTTCGGCCAGCTCACGCGGGCCGCGGTCGGCGTCGTCGGTCCACAGCGTCAGCGCCATCACCGGCACATCGTCGATGCCCTTGGGCTTGATGAGCGGCTGGCCGACGCCCAAGCCCTGCGGTATCCAGTCCTGGTTGGAGAACACCTTGTCGTACAGGCGCACCAGCGCCGGCTGGCGCTTCACCCCGACCTCGAACTCGACGGTGGCCACCACCAGGCCGGGACGGCTGATCGAGTAGGTGTGCTTGACCTCCTCGATCTCCGAGAGCACCTGCTCCAGCGGATACGCCAGCATCTGCTCCACCTGCCCCGCGTCCGCGCCCGGGAAGGGCACGATCACGTTGGCCATGGTCACGTTGATCTGCGGCTCTTCCTCGCGCGGCGTGATCAACACCGCAACCAGGCCAAGCAGCAGGCCGAGCAGCGCCAGGATCGGCGTCAGCGGATTGTCCTGGAAGGTGCGCGCAAGGCGGCCGGAGACGCCAAGCCGCGAGGGAGCGGATGCCGTCACTTCAGTCGCCTCCGCGGGCGGCGACCAAGGCCTGGCGCGCGGCCACCGGATCGAGCGCGATGGTTTCGCCGGGCTGGAGGCCGGCGAGCACATCCACGCCGCTCGGCGTGGCCTCGCCCAGCCGCAGCTGGCGCAGCGACAGCCGGCCATCGGTGAGCACATAGGCCGCGGTGACTTCGCCGCGACGCACGATCGCGCTCGCGGGGATCCGCGGCTGGGAGTGGCCCGCCACCGCCGGAAACCGCACCTTGGCCGTGCTCCCCGGTATCGGTGCCGGATCCAGCGCCGGCAGCAGCACGCGCACGCGAACGGTGTGCGTGGCCGCGTCGGCGGCGGGAAAGGCGATGACTTCGTCAGCTTCGATGGCGCGCAGGTCGTGCAGTCGCACGCGCGCGCGCGGGTCCGCGCGCACCTTTTCGGCCACGCTTTGCGGCAGTTCAACCTCGATCCGCAGCGCTGTGGGCGCGAACACCGACACCAGGCGCTGCCCCATCGCCACCGATTCTCCCGGCTCGACGTCGCGGCTGGCGACGATGCCGTCGTAGGGCGCACGCACCACGGTGTAGTCGACGGTCTGGCTGGCGCTGGCCAGGCGCGCGCGGGCGGCGTCACGGGCGGCCACCGCGGCGTCGCGTGCGGCGTGCATCCGTTCCAGCTGCGAACGCGACACGTACTGGCGCTGCGACAGTTCGACATAGCGCTGGTAGTCGGCTTCGGCTTCGCGTGCCGCCGCCTCGCTGGCGTGCAGCTGGGCGCGGGCGGTGTCGACCTCGGCCTGCTGTTCGACCGCGCTCAGGCGCACCAGTACGGTGCCGGCGGTGACGTGATCATCGACGTCGTGCGCGACCTCGGCCACGCGACCGGCAGTCTGCGCGGTCAGCGTAGCCTGCTGCACCGCCTCGACCACGCCATCCCAGGCGCGGCCCTCGTCGCTGACGGGATCGGCAACGACCCAGGTTTCCAGACCCTCGATCCTACCGGGCGCGCGGGCATCATCGGCGGCCCCGCCACAGGCGGCGAGCGCCGCTGCCAGCAGCGCCAAACCGCCGATCCGGGCCAGCGCACGCGTCGATGTGACCATGGATCGCTCTCGCACGTCGGGCCCCTTACTTGAACGCGCAGCCGCCGGGCACGCCCAGCTTCGCGAACAGCTTGGCCGCAGGACAAAATCCGGTGAAGGCGGACTGCAGGAGGTTCAGACCGACGAAAGCGGTCAGCAGCAGCCACCAGGGCGAAACGAAATGGCCCAGCGCGAGGCTGGCGAGGATCATCACGCCGGCAAAGGCGAAAATGGCACGGTCGAGGTTCATGTCGGCTTTCCTTGGAGTTGGTTTCGGGAAAAAGGCTCAGCGGGTGCGCACGATGCCCAGGAGCTTGAGCACGTACTTTTCATAGACGGGCTCGGTGTTGCCCAAGCGGATCTTCATCAGGAAATACTTTTCGAACGCGATCTTGGCCAGGTGCACCCACTTGCCCACCTTGGCCCAGGTTACGTTGCGCGGCGGCATCTGCGGCAGCGCCACGAAGGCGGCACCGGTATTGCCCATGTCGGCCAGGCAGATCGCGTTCCAGGTCGGGATCACGCTGACCGGCTGGCCCTCCAGCTCGGCCTTGATGTTCTCGGCCACGGCGGTGACCATAGATTCGATCATGAAGCCGGTCTTGGGCACGCCGGTCGGCACCGGGGTCGGCTCGGGCGGGGCGATCGCCACGCACACGCCGATCGAATACACGTTGCCGAAGCCCGGGTGGCGCTGGTACGGGTCGATCGGAGTGAAGCCGCGCGGATTGCCCAGCCCTTCGCTCTGGCGGATCGCGTCCACCCCGGTGAAGGCCGGCAGGATCATCGAATAGGCGAACGGCAGCGTGTGCGTCTTCTTCGGCTGGCCGGCCTCATCCATCTCGACCACGTCGATCTCGTTCCCGCGCACTTCCGCGACCTTCGCGTTGATGATCCAGCGCACGTCGCGCTGGCGCAGCTCGCTTTCCATCAGGGCCTTGGAATCACCCACGCCGCCGAGGCCCATGTGGCCGATGTAGGGTTCGGGGGACACATAGGTCATCGGCACCTTGTGGCGCAGCTTGCGCTTGCGCAGGTCGCGGTCGAGGATCATGGCGAACTCGTAGGCCGGGCCGAAACAGCTGGCACCCGCCGCCGCGCCCACCACGACCGGACCCGGATTCTCGAGGAAGCGCTGATAGGCGTCCCAGGCCGCTGCCGCGTGTGGCGTGGTGCAGATCGACTGGGTGAAACCGCCCTCCGGCCCGAGGCCCGGCACCTCGTCGAAGGCCAGGCGCGGGCCGGTGGCGACCACGAGGTAGTCATACGCCAGGCTCCTGCCGTCGCGCAGTTCGACCCGGTTTTCCTGCGGATACACGCGCGCTGCGCCGACACCGTCGAAGGCGATGTCCTTGCGCTTGAGCGCCGCCTCGGCGTCCAGGGTGATGTCCGACGGCTTGCGCCAGCCCACGGCCACCCAGGGATTGGACGGGGTGAAGGCGAACCGGCCGCCCTCGCCCACCACCTGGATCGAGTGTTCCTTGCCCAGCAGTGCGCGCAGCTCGAACGCCGCGCTCATGCCGCCGATTCCCGCTCCCAGAACCACGATGTTTGCCATGACTCTTACCTTCTGACTTGCTCGGATGGACTGTGGACCGGACTGCCTGCGCAGCGGCGCTTGCATGAATATTAGCCTTGACTTATATTAGTGTCAACTAATTCAGAAGGAACTGAAATGGGCATGACAGCCAACGACCTCGTCGCCGACGCCTGCACCCGCATCCGTCAGATCGACGCCATGGCGCTGCACGCCATGACCGAAGCACCGCTGCTCATCGACGTGCGCGAGCCGGGCGAATTCGCCGCCGGGCACCTGCCCGGCGCGGTGAACCTGCCGCGCGGCGTGCTCGAGTTTGCTATTGAAGCCCATCCGGCGCTCGCCTGCGAGACCAGCCCGACCCTCGCCGACCGCTCGCGCCATCTGGTGGTCTACTGCCTCTCCGGCGGACGCGCCGCTCTGGCGACCGACAGCCTGCAGCGCCTGGGCTTTCGCAAGGTCGAGTGCCTGATCGGCGGTTTCACCGGCTGGACCGGCGCCGGCCTGCCGGTCGAGGGAGCCTGACATGGCGCTCCCGCGTCCGGAAGTGCCGGTCATCGATCCGAGCGCCATGCGCGAGCACGCGGATTCGGCCGCACACCTGCTCAAGGCGCTGGCCAACGAAAAGCGTCTGTTGATCCTGTGCCTGCTGGCCGAGGGCGAGCGTTCGGTGGGCGATCTCAATGCGCTGGTGGACCTGAGCCAGTCGGCGCTGTCCCAGCACCTGGCCGTGCTGCGCGAGGAAGGTCTGGTCGACACCCGCCGCGAGGCGCAGAGCATCTACTACGCGCTGTCCGCCGGCCCGGCCTATCGGATCATCCAGACCCTGCACGGAATCTATTGCGCCCCCGGTGCCGACCAGGCCGCCACCCGAGGAGGTCGCCGATGATCGCGTTCATCAAGGCGCTGCTCGGCCTGGGCGGCGAAAGCGTCGGGCCGCACGAGGCCGTCAGGCGGCTGAACGACGGCGCGGTGCTGATCGACGTGCGCGAGCCGGCGGAATTTTCCCGTGCCCGCGCCAACGCCGCGCGCTCGCTGCCCTTGGGGCAGATCCAGGTGCGCGGTACGGCGGCACTGGATGGAATCGCGCCTGCGGCGAACGGCGGCGAGATCCTGCTGATCTGCCAGAGCGGGATGCGCTCGCGCATCGCCCAGAACCTCCTGTCGCGCGATGCGCGGCACCGCTACGTCAACGTCACCGGCGGCATGAATGCCTGGATGGCAGCCGGCCTGCCGTTCGTCCAGGGCGCGATGCGGCGCTGATGCACTTCGTCCGCGGCGCACGGCCCGTGCGTCCCGCTCCAACCTTCCCGAGGAACTCCCATGTCCGACACCCGCTTCCAGGATCTCACCGCCAACACCAGCCGCCACCTCGCCCCGATGCGCAGCCACCTGCCCGAGGTGATGCAGGGCTTCGGCGCACTCTCGCGCGCCGCGCTCGCAGCCGGCGTCCTCGACGAAAAGACCAAGGAGCTGATCGCGCTCGCCATTGCCGTGGCGACGCGCTGCGACGACTGCATCGGCTTCCACGCCAAGGCGCTGGTGCGCCTGGGCGGCACGCCCGAGGAACTGCGCGAAATGCTGGGCGTCGCGGTCTACATGGGCGGCGGTCCCTCGCTGATGTACGCCTCGCACGCGATCCAGGCCTACGAGGAATTTGCGGCGGCGGCGAAATAGTCCGCCACGCCGGCCTCCCGCGGGCGGCCCACCCGCGTCCGCCACGGGATCCGAACCGAGACGCGCGGGCGGCCCGGGGCGACCGCATCGCGCCACGCACCTGCCCGCGTTTCGCCACGGAAGTGTGATGCCGGTCGCCTATACTGCGGATTGTCTTTCCCAAGGGCGCCCGCATGTCCATGTTCCGCCGCTTCGGCCTCACGGCAACCCTCATCGCCTCGCTGACCCTTCCCGTCTTGCTGCAGGGCTGCGGCACGCCCGACGTCCCGCCGCCGGCCCAGCCGCGGGCGACCGAGCCCGCCAGCACCGACGCCTTCATCCTGGCCGAGGCCAGCGGGGAAAGCTGGAACGGCCGCCCCGCGCTGCGGCTCGCGTTCTCCCAACCGCTGGTGGCCGATCTGCCGTTCGACGACCTGCTGCTGGTGCGCGATGCCGAGGGCGCGGACGTCGCGGGGAGCTGGTCGCTCGACGACGAGGACGCGCGCGTGCTGCGCTTTCCCTACGTGCAGGGCGACAAGACCTACACCGTCGCCTTCAAGGCCGGCCTGGCAACGCCGGATGGCCGCAGCCTGGGCGCCCTGCCCGAGCGCGAGGTGTATTCGGGCAACCTGCCGCCCGCGGTGGGATTCGCCAGCCAGGGCAGCGTGCTGCCGGCGCGCGGCACGCGCGGCCTGCCGATCATCGGGGTCAACGCGCCAGAGGTGGACGTGGAGTTCTTCCGCGTGCGCGAGAAGTCGCTCTCGGACTTCCTCGGACGCTACGGACACAGCGAAAGCCGCGGCTACTGGGAGCTGGACAGGATCTCCGCACTGGCCGACTCGGTCTATGCCAACCGGTTTGCGGTGGACGCCGGCCGCAACGTGCGCCAGGTCAGCTTCTTGCCGGTGCAGACCATCGCCGAACTGCGCGAACCGGGCGTCTATTTCGCGGTGCTGCGCCGCGCCGGCAGCTTCGACGGCAGCTACGAAACAACCCACTTCTACGTCACCGACCTAGGTCTGCACGCGCGCGTGCAAAAGGACGGACTGTTCGTGCACGCCGCGTCCCTTTCCAGCGGCCAACCGCGTAACGGCGTGGAGCTACGCCTGCAGAACCGCAAGGGCGAGACCCTCGCCAGCGCGGTCACCGACTCGGAAGGCGAGGTCACGCTGCCGGCGCAGCCGAAGGACCAACTCGTGCTGATCGCCCGCCAGGGCAGCGAGGTGGCCCTGGTCTCGTTCAACCAGCCAGCGATCGACCTGTCCGACTTCTCCGTAGGCGGCCGCCGTCAGACCGCGCAGGATGTCTACGCCTGGTCCGGGCGCGACCTGTTCCGCCCGGGTGAGGTGCTGCAAGTGTCGGCCCTGCTGCGCGACTACGACGGACGTCCGCTGCCCGAGGCGCAGACGCTGTATGCCACGCTGCGCCAACCCGACGGCCGCGCCACATCCACCCTGCCGCTGGAGCCCGGCGACCTGGGGTACTACAGCTACCAGCGCACTCTGACAGACGATGTGCCGACCGGCCGCTGGGCGTTGGAGTTTCGCCTCGACCCCGGCGCCGCTGATCCGATCGGCCGCTTCGAGTTCCGTATCGAGGAGTTCCTGCCAGAGCGTCTCAAGCTGGTGCTCGAATCGGCCGTCGCCCGCCTAACACCAGGCGCGCCGCTGCCGCTCGACGTGGATGCCGACTTCCTCTACGGCGCGCCCGCCGCCGGCAACCGATTCCTGGCCGAAGTGCTCTATCGCCCGGCCCTGCGCGCGGTGCCTGCGCTCAAGGGCTACTTCTTCGGCGACCCCACCATCACCCTGCCGAAGGAGCGCGAGCAGCCCATCGACACCGCTCTGGACGACGCCGGCCAGCTGCACGAATCCATCGCGGTGCTGCCCGATGCGGAGACGCCGCAGGCGCCGTTCGAGGTGATCGTCAGCGGCAGCGTGTTCGAGTCCGGCGGTCGCGCGGTGCGCCGCTCGCTGGTGCGCACGGTGTGGCCAGCCGACGCGCTGGTCGGCGTGCGTCCGCTATTCGACGCCGAGGACGGCCCCAACGCCAACAGCGATGCAGCCTTCGAGATCGTGAAATCCGACCCCGAAGGAAACCTCCAGCCCGCGCCGGACCTCGCGGTCAAACTGGTGCGCGAACTGCGTGACTACCACTGGCACTGGGTCGATGGCAGCGGCTGGAACACCGACTTCACCCGCCGCTACCAGACTCAGGCCGAAGCATCGGTTAGCTTCGACGGCACCACGCCGGCGCGCTTCGCCGCGCGCGTGGAGTGGGGCGAGTACCGGATCGAAGTCACCGATCCAGCCACCGGACTCACCATGCGCTATCCATTCACCGCCGGCTGGAGCTGGAACAACGACAACCAGGGCATCGACGCGCGCCCGGACAAGGTGAAGGTCGCCTTCGACCAGAGCGGCTACCGCGCCGGTGATACCGCCATCGTCACCTTGACCTCGCCCTACGACGGCCCGGCTGTGG
>JAMLIV010000031.1 GCA_023954075.1 Lysobacteraceae bacterium | reverse complement strand
GCTCGGAAAGATTCCCTGCCACCAAGCGGAACGCCGGCGCCTTGTCGCCGACCTGTGGGAACGTGCCGCCGATGCGGACCGAATTGCCTTTGAATGTCACCGTGGCCATGGCCAGGCTCCTTAACGTGGGGTTGCAAGAATGAAGTGCCACCATGGGGCCCGCAGCGGCCGATTTCAAGCCGATGCTGTTCGCACAAAGCGACCATCGGCTACAGTTTGCGGATTCGGCGCCGGCAGCGCGCCCCCCCCCTTTCCTTGAATTCGGCGCGTGTGCCGCCGCAGGAGCCAACCGTGGCCTTTCGCACCATTGTCGAACCTTTCCGCATCCACTCGGTCGCACCGTTGCGCATGACCACCGAGGAGCAGCGTCGCGAGGCGGTGGCAGCCGCCGGCTACAACCTGTTCGGCCTGCATTCGGATGACGTGCTGATCGACCTTTTGACCGACTCGGGCACCGGCGCGATGAGCCGCGACCAGTGGGCCGCGATCCAGCACGGCGATGAATCCTACGCCGGCAGCCCCTCGTTCGAAATCTTCCGCAGCGCGGTGCAGGCGCTGTTCCCGTTTGTCCACGTGATCCCGACCCACCAGGGCCGCGCGGCGGAAAAGATCCTGTTCACCGCGCTGGGCGGTGCCGGCCTCAGCATCCCGAGCAACACCCACTTCGACACCACCCGCGCCAACATCGAATACACCGGTGCCGAGGCGGTCGACCTGGTGATCGCCGAGGGGCGCGATCCGGCCAGCCGACATCCGTTCAAGGGCAACATGGACACCGCGCGCCTGGACGCCTTCCTCACGCAGAACGCGGGCCGCGTGCCGGTGGTGATGCTCACCCTCACCAACAACTCCGGCGGCGGCCAACCGGTGAGCCTGGAGAACATCCGCGAAACCAGCGCGGTCTGCCACCGCCACGGCGTGCCGCTGTTCCTCGACGCCTGCCGCTTCGCCGAGAACGCCTGGTTCATCCGCGAGCGCGAACCGGGCCAGGGCGAGCGCGAGGTGTCGGACATCGTGCGCGACATGGCGCGGCTCGCCGACGGCATGACGATGAGCGCCAAGAAGGATCCGATGGGCAACATCGGCGGCTGGCTCGCGCTCAACGACGACGCGCTGGCCGAACAGTGCCGCGCGCTGCTGATCCTGACCGAAGGCTTTCCCACCTACGGCGGCCTTGCCGGACGCGATCTGGAGGCGCTGGCGCAAGGCCTGAAGGAGGTCGTCGACCACGACTACCTGCGCTACCGCATCCGCTCCACCGCGTATCTGGGCGAGGCCTTGGCGAAGGCCGGGATTCCCGTGCTCCAGCCCATCGGCGGCCACGCGGTCTATCTGGATGCCAAGGCGTTCCTGCCGCACATTCCGCCGCTGCAGTATCCCGGCCAGGCGCTCGCGGTGGCGCTGTACGAAGCCGGCGGCGTGCGCGGCTGCGAGATCGGCACGGTGATGTTCGGTCGCCACCCGGACGGCTCGGAAACGCCCGCGACCATGGAGCTGGTGCGCCTGGCCATCCCGCGCCGCACCTACACCCAGAGCCACATCGACTACGTGATCGAAGTCTGCGGGGAAGTCGCCCGCCGCGCGCCGACGCTTTCCGGCTACCGCATCAGCCACGAGCCGAAACAGCTGCGCCACTTCACCGCGCGCTTCGAGCCGCTGGCGTAGGGAAACCCCGAGCGGGGCCGTCATGCCCGCGAAGGCGGGAGCGACGAGCGAAGATCGGCGTGCCTGGAGGATCGCCAGGCGTGCGGCAGGCGCGGTCGGCATCGGCCACCAGCGCCCGCCGCGCGGCTCAGATTTTCTTCCACAGGCCGAGCAGGGCCACGGCGGAAAACGCGGCACCCGCGTAAAAGGTGAACGAGGCACCGAGCTGGTCCCACAGCAGCCCGGCGATGACGCTGGCGACCAGCATGGCCAGACCGCTGACCAGGTTGAAGACGCCGAAGGCGGTGCCGCGCAGATCGGACGGCGCGGCCTTGGCCACCATCGTCGCCAGCAGGCCCTGGGTCATTCCCATGTGGACGCCCCAGAGCGCAACGCCGGCCAGAACCGTGGTCCAGCGCGCATCCATCGCCAGCACCAGATCGGCGGCGATCAGGACCACCAGGCCCCAGACCAGGAGCTTCTCGTGGCTCATGCGGTCCGACAGGGTCCCGAACGGGTAAGCGGACGCGGCGTAGACGAGATTCATCGCCACCATCACCAGCGGCACCAGCGCCAGGGCGATGCCGCCCTGCTGCGCGCGCAGCACCAGGAAGGCTTCGCTGAATCGGGCCAGGGCGAAGACCGCGCCCAGGCCGACCACCCACCAGTACGCGCCGCCCAGCCGCCTGAGGTTTTCACGCCGTATCGGGTTGGTGCGCTTCCCGCCCGCCTGACGTTCGGGTTCGCGCACGCCGAACAGCAGCAGCGCGACCGCGAGCAGGCCCGGAATCACCGCCACCCAGAATACCGCCCGAAAGTCGTCGGCCCACAAGAGCATCAGGCCGACCGCCAGCAGCGGGCCGAGGAACGCGCCGACCGTGTCCAGCGACTGGCGCAGCCCGAACGCCGCGCCGCGCACCGCGGGCGGAGCGATATCGGCCACCAGCGCATCGCGCGGCGCGCCGCGCACGCCCTTGCCGACGCGATCGAGCAGGCGCGCCGCAAGCACGACGCCGAGGCTGGGTGCCATGGCAAACAGCGGCTTGGTGAACGCCCCCAACGCGTAGCCGAACACGGCCAGGCCCTTGCGCTTGCCCAGGTAGTCGCTGATCGCACCGGAGAACACCTTGACGATCAGCGCGGTCGCCTCGGCCAGGCCTTCGATCAGACCAACCGCGAATGCGCTGGCACCCAGGGTTCCGACCATGAACAAGGGCAGCAGGCTGTGGATCATCTCCGAAGAGATATCCATCAGCATGCTCACGAATCCGAGCACCCAGATGCCGGCTGGAATCGTGTGGCGCTGCGTTCCCGGCGTTCTTGCCATGGGCATGATTCCGTTGCCTCTATCCGGAGGCGTCGAGAGCCGAAAGGCTCGCCGCCCCTTGGACGGTCTTCTAACCGCGCGTCGCCCGTCACCTCGCGTGACGGGCTTCTTCCGTTCAAG
>JAMLIV010000030.1 GCA_023954075.1 Lysobacteraceae bacterium | reverse complement strand
CGCGGTGATCGCGCTGGAGCGCGTTGCGATCGGACAGCTTCGGCTGGATGCACTCGGTCTGGCACCGGGTACCTGGCGCGCGCTGGACGCCACGGAGGTGGCGCAGGTGCTGGCTGGCTGAAGGGGCGGCGCGGCTGAGCGACAATACGCCGATGTTCCACGTCGTCCTCTACCAGCCCGAAATCCCGCCCAACACCGGCAACGTCATCCGGCTATGCGCCAACGCGGGTGCCGCACTGCACCTGATCGAGCCGCTCGGCTTTGCGATCGACCACGCCAGGATGCGGCGCGCCGGGCTCGATTACCGCGAGTTCATGGATCTGCGCGTGCACTCCTCGCTGCAGGCGTTCCTCGACGCGGTGCGGCCGGCACGGCTGTTCGCGTTTTCCTCGAAGGCGCGCGTGCGGTTCGACCGGGTGGCCTATGCGCCGGGCGATGCGCTCATGTTCGGCCCGGAAACCCGCGGCCTGCCCGGCGAGGTGCTGGACACGATCCCAGACGCCCGGCACCTGTACCTGCCGATGCGCCCGCGCAACCGCAGCCTCAACCTTTCCAACACGGTGGCGATCGCGGTGTACGAGGCGTGGCGCCAGAGCGGCTTCGACGGCGCGGCGGAGCCATCCGCCGACGGATGATGCGCCGTCTCGCGCAGGATCAGACCGGATATTCGGGCTTCTGCTCGCGCGCCATCAGCCAGGCCAGGCCTTCACCCGGCGTGATCTCGCCGTGCAGCACGCGCTGCACCTGGGCGCTGATCGGAAGATCGAGCCCGTGGCGGTTGGCCAGGCGCATCACCTCGTCCACGGTCTGCACCGATTCGACCACCTGGCCGATCTCGCGCACCGCCTCGGCAACGGTCTTGCCTTGCCCCAGCGCAAGCCCGAGGCGGCGGTTGCGCGACAGGTCGCCGGTGCAGGTGAGCACCAGATCGCCCAGTCCGGACAGGCCCATCAAGGTCTCTGCGCGCGCCCCCAGGGCCTCGCCCAGACGCAGCATTTCGTTCAGTCCGCGGGTGATCAGGCCCGAGCGCGCGTTGAGCCCCAGTTGCATGCCGTCGGCCACGCCGGTGGCCACGGCCAGCACGTTCTTCATCGCGCCGCCCAGTTCGGCACCGATCATGTCGGTGCCGGTGTAGACGCGGAACGTGGGCCCGTGCAGCGCGCGCGCCACGATCTGCGCGAACTGCGGATCGAAGGCGTGCGCGGTGACGGCGGTAGGCAGACCCTGCGCCACTTCACGCGCGAACGATGGTCCGGTGAGCACGCACAGCGGCGTTTCGGGGCCGAAGACCTCCTGCGCCACTTCGTGCAGGAAGCGCCCGGACCCCGGCTCGAAACCCTTGGTCGCCCAGGCCACGCCGACGCCGGCGCGCTTGAGCGGCGCGACGTCGCGCGCGGTGCGGGTGAAGGCGTGGCTGGGCACCACGATGAGTACCAGGTCGGCCTCGCGCACGGCGTGCGCGAGGTCAGCGGTGTAGTGCAGCGCCGGCGGGAGCGGCACGTCCGCCAGGTAGCGGACGTTGCGGCCGGTGGAAGCCATCGTGGCGATGGCTTCCGGATCGCGCCCCCAGAGCGTGGTTTCCAGGCCGCTGCGCGCGCCCTGCGCGGCAAGCGCCGTGCCCCAGGAGCCGGCACCCAGCACCGCCAGCCGCAGCGGGCGAGCGGGCATGGGATCAGGCGTGGCCGGCATCCGGCGTGGTGTCCGTCTGCCCTTCGCCCTGCTGGCGACGGCGCAGCGACTCGGCGTAGATCTGGTCGAAGTTGATCGGCTGGATCAGGAAGGGCGGGAAGCCGCCGTTCTGCACCATGTCGGCAATCTGCTGGCGGGCGTACGGGAACAGCGTGTTGGGCGCATAGGTGCCCAGCAGCGCGTCGGTGTTCTGCGCATCGAAGCCCGCGATGGTGAAGATGCCGGCCTGCTGCACTTCGGCCAGGTAGGCGTTCTTGCCGTTGAGGGTGCAGGTCAGCGAGACGGTCAGCACCACCTCGAACACGCCCTCGCCCAGGCCCGCGACCTTCTGGCCGAGGTTGAGCTGCAGCTCCGGCTGGCCCTGTTCCTGGAACACCTGCGGCGCGTTGGGTGCCTCGAAGCTCGCGTCCTTGATATAGATGCGCTGCAGTGCGAACTGCGGCTGGTTGCCGGCTTCGGGGGCAGCGCCTGCGGCGCCGTTGGCGGTCTCATCGGCCATGGGTGACTCCAGATTGATTGGGGAAGAGGGCCGTTTCGCGGGAAACGACAAAAGGACGCGGATTATCCCACGCCCTGCCTAGATGGGCCAGCCGCCACCGCTTTTCAAGTCCGCCGGCCCGCGCCGGTGCTACCTTGCCGCTCCCATCCGCGGAACCTGCCCATGCCGTCCGACCCGATGCCGCGCTTCGCCGTCCTCGGCCAGCCCGTCGCGCACAGCCTCTCGCCGCGCATCCACCGCCGCTTTGGCGAGGCCTGCGGCATCGCGCTGGACTATCGCGCGATCGAGCTCGCGCCCGAGGCGCTGCCGGCGCGGCTGGCGGCTTTTCACGCCGAAGGCCTCGGGGGAGCCAACGTCACCCTGCCGCTCAAGGAGCTGGCGGCGCGCGCGTGCCGGGAGCTGTCTGATGCGGCGCGTCTGAGCGGAGCGGTCAACACGCTGATCCGGCGCGAGGACGGCTGGCTGGGCGATAACACCGACGGTGCCGGCCTGGTGGCCGACCTGCGCCGCCTCGGCGTGCGCCTGGCCGGGGCGCGCGTGCTGCTGCTGGGTGCGGGCGGCGCGGCACGCGGCGTGGTGCCGGCGCTGTTCGATGCCGGCATCGCTTCGCTCACCGTCGCCAACCGCACCGCCGCGCGCGCCGAGGCGCTGGCGCACGACCTGCAATCGTGCGGCGATATCGCAACCTGCGGCTTCGAGGCATTGGCCGGCGCCGACGGCTTCGACCTGATCCTCAACGCCACCTCCGCCGCCCGCTCCGGCCGCGCGCTGGCGCTGCCCGCCACGCTGCCGGCACCCGATGCGGCGGCCTACGACCTCTCCTACGGCGAGACCGCGCAGCCCTTCCTGGCCTGGGCGGCTTCCGCCGGCATCGCGCGCGCCGCCGACGGCCTGGGCATGCTGGTCGAACAGGCGGCCGAAGCCTTCCAGCGCTGGCACGGCGTGCGCCCCGACGCCGCCGCGGTGCTGGCCGAACTGCGCGCGGAGCGGGTCTGATCCAGCGCCCGATCCGCCGCTCTTGCGACCAGCCGGTGAAAACCACCCGCCAAGCGCGCACCGCGCCGGAATCGCGCTGCCCCGGACTCATGCGGGAACCTCGAACAACCTCCCGTCTTGCGTCATTACGGCTTTCGCTTGAATGACGCCGGTTTTTCGGCCGGCAGCGGCGATTCGAACCCATCGTCGAACAGATGGTCGAGCCGGCAGCGGCCCGCCGAACACGGGTCGGACAGCGGCACTCCCGCCTGCGGATACTCCACGCCATCGTGAACGCCGTCCCTGTCGGAATCGACCTGGTTCGGATCGGTGCCGAGCAGGTATTCGAACCCGTCGATCAGCCCGTCGCCGTCGCTGTCCACGTTCGGATAGGCGTAGCCGAGCACCATGCTCGATCCGGTCGGCCAGGCCGACGTATAGCCCTGCGCCTCGAAGCTGCCCCGGTCGCGCTCCAGAAACACCGCGCAATCGTCATCGGCGGTCTTGCACTTGAGCCACAGGCGCTCCGCGCCTCGCGGAATGCAGGCGGGTTCCGGCGTGCAGGACTGGTAGACATAGCCTTGCAGGCCCCGATAGTCGTACCCGGCGTTGCTGGCGGTCTGCACCTGCGCGGCGGATGTCAGCAACAGGAAGTCGCGGTTGCCGCCGTTGCAGCCCGGTACGCCGGGCGTGCACCCCGCAGGCCAGGGACGGGAGCGGTCCAGCCAGTAAAGCGGCACCAGCGCCGGATGCGAGGCGTCGACCTTGAACTCGGTGGTCAGCACGTAGGCGCTGGCGCGCGGAGACGGCGGCGGCGGTGTCGGGTACTGGTACGGAAAGCTCGGGTAGCCCGGCGTCAGCGCCCCCTGTGGCTGGTAGCTTCCCGCCTGATTGATCATGAAGGCCAGCGCGGCCTGCGGCACCGTGGTGTGCGCCCTGTCTTTCGCGGCCGCGCCGTAGAACGAGAAGAGCGGCGTCAGGCGATTCTTCATCGCCTTGCCGTCGCTGTGTCCCAGCATGGCGGCAACCGCCGAATCGGCCCGGATCGTTCCATATCCGAGCCTGGGATCCCATGTGTTCGGAAACGTGGGAAGCATGCTGCTCTGGATCATTACCGAGCGGATGCCGTGGTAGGGCGGGTCCAGCACGCCTTCGCCCGGCAGCACCAGCGGATTGATCGAACGCAGGATACCCGCCAGCCCCGACACCAGCGGTGCGGACATGGACGTGCCGGTGCACGGCCCCTGCCCGTCGCCGTTCGTTCCGAGGGCCGCGTCGTCGCAGAGAATGGTCGGACTCCACGGCATGCCGGGATAAAGCGTGGACAGCACGCGCCGCGCCGGCGCGACGTGCTCCTGCCTGGCGTCGGTTGCAGCGTTCACGGTGTAGTTGGAGCCGCACTCCATGTCGGAGTAGGTTGGCGAAAACGGGCAATTATCGCTGTGGTTTGGGGGCGGGTCTTTGTCCTCATCCCAGAAGTCCAGGGATTCATCCAGCCCGCCCACGCTGGCCACCCGTGGATCGCTGGCGGGGAAGTTGAGCCTCCCCCGGTCATTGCCCGACGCGGCTACCATCAGGACGCCTTGAGAACTGGCGTAGGCAATGGTGAGGCATTCCGGATCGTTCTGGAACAGTGGGTCAGCGCAGACATTTTTCGGATAATCGAAGGTGCCATTTCCTTGTCCGCCAAAACTCATGTTCACGACCTGGGTGCCCGTCTCGGCAAGGAGTGTCAAACCAACCCAAGGGGCGACTTGATTAATGTATGGAAAAACAATTCCTGACGAAAGGCAAGTGTCTTGGATTATTCTTCCAGAGACAAGGCCGCAATTCTTGCATGCTCCTGCCACGCCATCGGTGTTCGTGTGATTTGCAGCAATCAAGCCACCTGATTAGCCCTGACTCTCAGCTCGTCATTCCTGCGAAGGCAGGAATCCAGTGTCTTTGCTTCCAGATGCCCCC
>JAMLIV010000003.1 GCA_023954075.1 Lysobacteraceae bacterium | reverse complement strand
CCGAACACCACGGGACCAGCTTCGACCCTGAACACGTCAGCCGGCGCGAACCTCGCGTCGCCTGATCCCGACCACATCAACCGCAACATTGCGTTACGCACCACCGAAACACCGTTCCAAAACCCATGACGTTGCAAGCCTCAACTCATGCAAGCGTGTCGGTCCCCGAAGCAGCCAAGCCGATAACACAAAACTGCCTGGAGCAGTTTTGGACATCGCGCAGCGATGGCCCGAAGGGTGGCCGCCATGGATGGCGGGCCACAATTCTGATCCGTGTGATCGTTTGAACGTATGGCCCTGCTTCGCGGATTCCATGATGGCTCGGGATATTCCCACCGCAAAGCCAAATACACGAATGCAACCGCTCCCACCTTGCCGGGGTTGAAGCAAAAAGCGTCAACAGGGAAAAACCTATAATCCAAGCCGTGCGGCGAAAGCCGTGCAACAAAATCCTTTTGTCAGGGGTTGACAGAGGAGTCCATACACGCATAGTTAGCTCTCAACCATGCGATATGAAACTGTACTAACCACCACTTAATGATAGTTCACAGTTCTATTGTGCTTGGTGTTTCAGTCGCAGGTTCCGGAGCACTTCTTAGCTTAACCTTTGGTAGCAATTTATCCGCATCCAGTGCGTTGACAAACTTATTGACAAGATTTTTTATGGAAAGAAATTCATTGTCCTGATTGGTTGCAACTTCATTATAGTTATGCAACCCCAATACCTGCGTGTACTCTTGCTTAAACTCATAATTCTTTATGATATTGCCGTAGGCATAGACAGCTACTTTTAGTTCATTGAAGTTATGAACTTTACTTGGAACAAGGAACAAAGTAGCGGCGGAAAGGATCTGACCTGCTGTATCACCAGCCGTATCATTAGTTCCACGGCTCAGCTCGATGTCAAGGATAAAAGGCGAATCAACATGGGAGCCAATATCAAAGAAAGCACCACTCTCTTTTAGGGCTGACTCTATCGCCTCTAGCCTACTAACATAAAATCTCGCGACGGGAACACGGCGATTGATGAATACACGGACTGGGGCGATTTGCCCCTCCGAAGAATTTATGACTACTTGCTCTGGTTTGATATTGGTAGTTTTCGCGCAACCGCACAACGCTGCAACTACCGCAAGAATGAAAAGTCTAGAAATTCTCATGGAACCCTCATTGAGAGCTAACGCCTTATGTCTTCCAATTCCCCTAGCCTAAGGGCCGAGAGCCCGGCGTGCGCGCCCGATAACGCCTCGGTGTCAGCACCACCGTAATTCAGCAGGGGCCGCACGCCGGATCTCGCGCCCTGCGCCCGAACAGTTGATCGAGGCTTCTCTCGAACCGATAAGCGTGGGCCTCGGGCGCGATGCTCTCGGCCACTCAACTCTAGCGGAGAATTGGCATGACGGCAGCGGGAATCGATGTGTGCAAGCTCCACTTGGACTTGGCCGTTGACGGCAATGCCAGCGTGGTCAGGTTCGCCAACACCCGGGCGGGCATTGCCAAGCTGGTCAAGCGCCTGCAGGCGCTGGGTGCCCTGCGGATCGTGGTTGAAGCCACCGGCGGCTACGAGGAGCCCCTGCTCGAGGCCTGTTGTGACGCCGGCCTGTGGATTGCCCGCGTCAACCCGCGCCAGGCCCGGGCCTTTGCCAACGCCACCGGCGAGCTGGCCAAGACCGACGACATCGACGCCCGGATCCTGGCGCTCATGGCCCAGCTCTTCGCCGATCGCCTGCGTTGCTACGTGGCGCCGCCCGTGTGGCAGCGCGAACTGCGCGACTGGCTGCGCCGCCGTGGCCAGGTCGTGGTCCAGCTTCAGGCGCACAAGCAGCAGGCCGCCATGGCACCGCCGGCGGTCCGCAAGCTGGCCGCACGCACCATCGCCGCCCTCGCCCGTGAGCTGGCTGCCATCGAGAAGACAATGAAGGCGCTGATCAGCGAATACGCGACACCGGCGCTGCACTCGAGCAAAGGCCTGGGCCCCGTGTTCCAGGCCACCATCCTCGCACTGCTGCCCGAGCTCGGTCGCCTGGACCGCCGGCAGATCGCCAAGCTCACCGGTGTTGCCCCAATGAACCGGGACAGCGGGCAAGGCCAAGGCAAGCGTCGAATCCGAGGAGGCCGCGCACCGGTTCGGGTGGCGCTGTACATGGCCACGCTCTCGGCGGTGCGCTGGGACCCAACGATGAAGGCCCACTACCAGCAGCTGCGGGCCCGCGGGAAGCTGGGGAAGGTGGCGCTGGTGGCCTGCATGCGCAAGCTGCTCGGAATCGTCAACGCCAGGCGCCGCGACGAACTGCGGGCCGAAGGCCTGATGCCGGCTTGAGGGGTTTGCTTCAAGACAGTTGCTGAATTAAGCCGCGCTGCGAAGCGGCGTCGGCTTGAATGATCGAATGGACTCCCCCGCGTCCCACACGGCTTCGATGAGCCAGACTGAGGTTGCGCCGTCAGACGCGGGATCATGAGAGGTGTCCGACATGCACGCTACCACCAAATCCACCCGAACCGCAGCTTCCGCCGTCATGCTTGCCATTGATCTTGCCAAGGATGTCTACGAACTGGCCTTCGCCGATGCCGCCGGGCAGATTGTCGAACGCAAGCGGCTCAAGCGCGGGCCGTTTGCCAAGTGCCTGGAGAATCGCACGGCGCTGCGCATCGTGATGGAGGCTTGCGGCTCGGCCCATGCCTGGGCGCGACGTTTTGCCCGGCTTGGGCATGATGTGACGCTGCTGCCTGCCCAGCACACGTGCGCCCCTACACGTTCGGCGCAACAAGGCCGATCGCGCCGATGCTGCCGGCCTGCTGGAGGCGGCACGCTGCGGCGATATTCGCCCGGTGCCGGTGAAAACGCCGGAGCAACAAGGCACGCAGGGCCTACATCGCATCCGCGAACACCACAAGAGCGCAGCGCACGGCGGCGATCAATACCGTGCGCGGCCTGTTGCGCGAGTTCGGCATCGCCATTCCCGGCGGAGCCGATAAGGTACGCCGGCCACGCTGGCGGCGCTGGAAGATGGCGACAACGCGATATCCCGATGGCGCTGCGCCACGCTGGCGGCATTGCTGGATCAGATCACCGACCAGGCCGAAGCGATGGATGCCATCGAAATACAACTGGCTGATTTTGCCAGGCGCGACACTCGCTGCCAGCGCCTGATGGCCGCCGCTTGGCGTGGGCCTGATCACGGCCACGGCGATGAGTGCGGGCGTGGCGACTTTGCACGCTTTCCATCGAATTCGGCACTTCGCCAGTGCGCTGGGTTTGACCCCGCGTGAGTATTCCAGCGGCGGCACGCGCTCGGACGCATCACCAAGCAGGGCGATGTGTACCTGCGCACGCTGGTGATCCACGGCGCGCGCGCTCGGCGCTGGTGGTGGCCGCTACGGCCAAAAAGCGCGATCAGCCGCTGGATCGCACCCAGCAATGGGCGCTGGCTCTGGCCGAACGAAGGCCACAACAAAGCCGCCGTGGCGTTGGCCAGCAAAGGTGGCCAGACGGCTGTGGGCCGCTGAACACCACGGCGCAGTTTACGACCCCGAACACGTCAGCCGGCGCGAAGCCTGCGCAGCCTGATCCTTCACTTCAACCGCAGCACCGCGTCACGCAGTACCGCGGCGTTCCAGACCTTTTGATGTTGCAAGCCTCAACTCGTACAAGCGTGTCGGTCCCCGAAGCAGCCAAGCCGATAACTATTCTGGCCCGCGTGGCCGATTGAATGTCTGGCCCTGCTTCGCGGATTCCATGATGGCTCGGGGAATACCCACCGCAAAGCCGAATACACGAATGCAACCGCTCCCGCCTTGCCGGGGTTGAAGCAGAGGCATCAGCAGGTGAAAAGCCGAGAGAATCAAACCGCCGTGAAGCTGCCGCTTCACACTGTCCTGCCGTCAGGGGTTGACGGAGGAGTCCATACACGCATAGTTAGGTGTGAACACGGTACTCATGGACCTACCCCAACTATCGCGCTTACGGCTGAGAAACAAACGATGCCAAGTAATGGGATAAGGGGACACACGGCAGCCAGTACATTGAGCCTTACACCTCGCCCCAGTGCAACCAAGACAACAGCCCCGACAACGGCGAAGCCAAAGGAAAACCAGACCGTGAGCGCGGCGGGCTCATTGAACTCGATGCCCCGCACCTGGGCTTGGCCGGAGAATGCGAAAGCAGCGCCAAGCAGAAGCGAAGCGGGAACCAGGCACCAGAGAAGCAGCGCTGCGACTACGAGCCGCCTTTGCTTCGGTGTCCTGAGGTGCCTGCGATGAAGCAACGCAAACACACCAAGCGGAACCGCCAATGCAGTCAGCAACTGAACCTCGGGGCCCAAGATGGTGCTAGTGATCGCGCTCAGGTTCGCGACAAAGCCCACATTGACACCTAACGCCTGAATTAAGCCGCGCCGCGAAGCGGCGTCGGCTTGAATGATCGAATGGACTCCTCCCGCGCCCCACACGGCTTCGATGAGCCAGACTGGGGTTCTCGCCGCCAGACACGGGATCACGAGAGGAGTCCGCCATGAACGCTACCACCAAATCCACCCGAACCGCAGCTTCCGCCGTCATGCTTGCCATTGATCTTGCCAAGGATGTCTACGAACTGGCCTTCGCCGATGCCGCCGGGCAGATTGTCGAACGCAAGCGGCTCAAGCGCGGGCCGTTTGCCAAGTGCCTGGAGAATCGCACGGCGCTGCGCATCGTGATGGAGGCTTGCGGCTCGGCCCATGCCTGGGCGCGACGTTTTGCCCGGCTTGGGCATGATGTGACGCTGCTGCCTGCCCAGCACGTGCGCCCCTACGTTCGGCGCAACAAGACCGATCGCGCCGATGCTGCCGGCCTGCTGGAGGCGGCGCGCTGCGGGGATATTCGCCCGGTGCCGATCAAGACGCCGGAGCAGCAGAGTACCCAAGGCCTGCATCGCATCCGCGAGCACCACAAGGCGCAGCGCACGGCGGCGATCAACACCGTGCGCGGCCTGCTGCGCGAGTTCGGCATCGCCATTCCTGCCGGTGCCGACAAGGTGCGCCCGGCCACGCTGGCGGCGCTGGAGGATGGCGACAACGATATTCCGATGGCGCTGCGTCATGCGCTGGCCGGCCTGCTCGACCAGATCACCGCCTGCCAGGAGGCGATGGCCGCCATCGAGAAACAGCTCGCCGACATCGCCAAACTCGATACCCGCTGCCAGCGCCTGATGGCCGCCAGCGGCGTGGGCCTGATCACCGCCACGGCGCTGAGCGCGGGTATCGGCGACTTTGCGCGCTTCCCGTCCGGTCGACACTTCGCCAGTGCCCTGGGCCTGACGCCGCGTGAATATTCCAGCGGCGGCACGCGCAAGCTCGGGCGCATTACCAAGCAGGGGGACGTGTACCTGCGCACCTTGCTGATCCACGGCGCGCGCTCGGCGCTGGTGGTGGCCGCTACGGCCAAAAAGCGCGATCAGCCGCTGGATCGCACCCAGCAATGGGCGCTGGCTCTGGCCGAACGAAAAGGCCACAACAAAGCCGCCGTGGCGTTGGCCAACAAGGTGGCCAGACGGCTGTGGGCCGCTGAACACCACGGCACCAGTTTCGACCCCGAACACGTCAGCCGGCGCGAAGCCTGCGCGGCTGATCCCCTTCCACTTCAACCGCAGCACCGCGTCACGCAGTACAGCACCGTTCAGACAACGCGATGTTGCAGAAAGCCTCAACTCATACAAGCGTGTCGGTCCCCGAAGCAGCCAAGCCGATAACTATTCTGGCCCGCGTGGCCGATTGAATGTCTGGCCCTGCTTCGCGGATTCCATGATGGCTCGGGGAATACCCACCGCAAAGCCGAATACACGAATGCAACCGCTCCCGCCTTGCCGGGGTTGAAGCAGAGGCATCAGCGGGTGAAAAGCCGAGAATCAAACCGCCGTGGAAGCTGCCGCTTCACACTGTCCTGCCGTCAGGGGTTGACGGAGGAGTCCATACATGAATTGTTAGATGCCAACCCGGTCAATGTGCGCTGACCTTGGATAGCAGGTTTAGAACGGCGACGCCACTGACGATAAGTCCTATGCCAATGAACGCCCAGAAGTCTAGTTTTTGGCCATGGAAAATCCAAGCAATAGCTGCCACAAGCACGATGCCAAGCCCAGCCCATACAGCGTAAGCAATACCGACCGGAATGGACTTGAGCGCGAGAGACAAGAAATAGAACGCAAGCCCGTAGCCAGCCACAACTACAACGGAAGGAACTAACCTAGTGAATCCATGGCTAGACTTCAGTGCGGAAGTTGCGATGACCTCGCCAAAGATTGCAACAGCCAGAAATATCCAGTTCTTCACGCGCAATCTCCTCTACGGTATGAAGGAGAAATTGTAGTGGCTATGAGTTGCCAAAAACAGTCTTGCGGCTATCGATTTTCTGTGAGCATACGCAACGCCAAATCTGGCATCTAACTACAATTCGACCCCATGCGTCAGCCTAACTCTGCAGCCTAATCCCGCCGTTTACGGACGGCGCAAAGCAAAAGTCTTAGCCGAAACAAGGGGTTGTTCTGATCGTGCAGCCTATCCAGTCAGCCTAATCTTGCAGCGTTTCTTGGCGAACCGGGGGCTGGGCTATGGGTGGATGGTCACACGAGAAGAAGGGTGGTGCAAGGCCGCTGCCAGCGGACGCGTCGCCGCGCCCGCGTCTGCTGGACGAGGTGCGCGGCAGGCTCCGCCGGCTCGGGTTGGCGCGACGTACCGAGGAGGCGTACGTCGGCTGGATTCGACGCTTCATTCTCGCCAACGGGAAACGGCATCCGCGCGACCTGGGCAAACGCGAGGTGGAGGCGTTCCTCACCGCGTTGGCGGCCGAAGCGAACGTGGCGGCGTCCACGCAGAATCAGGCGCTGTCGGCGCTGCTGTTTCTGTATCGGGAGGTGCTGAAAATAAACCTTCCGTGGATGGAAAACATCCGGCGGGCGAAGCGGCCGGATCGCCTGCCGGTGGTGCTTGCTCGCGAAGAAGTGTTCCGGCTGCTCGACGCACTGGAAGGGGTTTCCTGGATGGTTGCCAGCCTGCTCTACGGCAGCGGGTTGCGGCTGCTGGAGGCGCTGCGCCTGCGGATTCAGGACGTGGACTTCGCGCGGCGCGAGCTGACGGTGCGGCACGGAAAGGGCGGGAAGGATCGGCGCACGATGCTGCCGGCGACGCTGATTTCGCCGCTCCTGATGCAGCTGGAGGAAGCGCGGCGGCTGCACCGCATCGATACGGCGGCGGGATTCGGGGAGGTCTGGCTGCCCGATGCCTTGTCGCGCAAATACCCGGCGGCGGCGCGCGAGGAGGGCTGGCAGTATGTTTTTCCGGCTCGGCATCGCGCCATCGATCCGCGCGACGGCGCGATCCGGCGTCACCATCTGGACGAGTCCACCGTGCAGCGCGCGATGAAGCGGGCGGTGACGGCGGCGGGTTTGAACCAGCGTGCGACCTGCCACACCTTGCGGCACTCGTTCGCCACGCACCTGATCGAGGGCGGCTACGACATCCGCACGGTGCAGGAGCTGTTGGGGCATTCGGACGTGAGCACCACGCAGATTTACGTGCACGTGCTCAATCGGGGCGCGTCGGGGGTGCGCAGTCCGCTGGATCGGTGAGGCAAATCCGATGTTCGGGATAAGCGGGGTGGAAACCGGTGCCGGCGTCAGCCGATACCCAGGCGCTTGCGTTCCAGCCGGCGCAGGAATTCGGCCATGATGCGGCGGTAGAGATCCTCGCCGAGATAGAGGTCTTCCACGCCGGCGTCGATGGAGGGGTTGTCGTTGACTTCGATCACCACGGTGCGCGCGCCATCGCTCTTGATGTCCACGCCGTAGAGCCCGTTGCCGATGGGCGCGGTGGCTTTCTGCGCGAGTTTCACCACGGCGGCCGGGGCATCGCGCACGGGCAGGGTCTTGAAGCCGCCGGCGCGCGGCTGGCCGCGGGCGCTGCCGTGGGCGTGGTCGTAAATCTGCCAGTGGCCGCGCGACATGAAGTACTGGCAGGCGTAGAGCGGCTGGCCGTTGAGTACGCCGATGCGCCAATCGAATTCGGTATACATGAACTCCTGGGCGATCAGCAGCGCGCTGTGCTGGAACAGCTGCGCGGCGGCGGTGCGCAGCGCGGCTTCGTCTTCGACCTTGACCACGCCGCGCGAGAAGGAGCCGTCGGGAATCTTGAGCACCAGCGGATAGCCGAGCGTATCGCCCAGCGCGGCGAGCTGGGCGTCGCTGTCGCGGAACATGATTTCGGTGCGCGGGGTGGCGAGCTTTTTCGCGTGCAGGAGATCGTTGAGGTAGATCTTGTTGGTGCAGCGCAGGATCGATACCGGATCGTCGATGACGACCATGCCTTCGCGCTCGGCGCGGTGGGAGAAGCGGTAGGTGTGATTGTCGAGCGAGGTGGTTTCGCGGATGAAGAGCCCGTCGTATTCGGGCAGCCGGGAGTAGTCGGCGCGGGTGATCGGGTCCACTTCCATGCCGAGCGCCTTGCCGGCGTCGATGAAGTGGCGCAGCGCGCGCTTGTTGGACGGTGGCATGACCTCGGCGGGGTCGTGCAGCATCGCGATTTCGTAGCGGAAGCGCTTGCGCGCGCGCGGCTTGCGCCAGATCTTGCGGGAGAAGACGTCGAGCCCGACGGCGAAGACGTCCTCCTGCTCCGGGTCCAGGGTGGTGAGGCTGGTCGGCTTGATCGCGCTGATCTGCCAGACCCGATCGCGCTCGAACTCGATGCGCAGGATCGGGCAGGGGAAGGCTTCGAACACCTGCCGCGCCAGTTCGGCGAGCGGTTCGTGCCGGGTGTGGCCGAAGTACACGCCGATGCTGAAGGCGGCCGAGTCGGCGCGGTCGCGCAGGTATTTGCCCAGGCGCTGGTTGAGGTCGTCGAGGTCGAAGCCGTAGAGCGAGCGGCGGCGCAGGTCGTTGAGGGTGCGCACCGAGGGAATCACGCGGTGCCCGCGCGCCTCGGCCAGGAGCGAGACGTAGTAGCCCACGCCCAGGTACTTGTAGCTGCGGCACAGGTTGATGACCTGCACCCGCTCGTCGGCGCTGGCCGCGGCCGTGCCTTCGTTCTGGAGGTAGTCGGTGGCGGAGACGACGTCTTCGGACGGGTAGTAGGAGCCCCAGTCGGCGGGCTTTTCAACGACGATGACGAGGCGGCTCATGGCAGGCCTGGAGGCGCTCGACGGGCGCGGGATGGCGGCGATTCTGACAGAATCACGCGGCCGCGATGAGGCGGTCCGGAAAGCGGTTGCGACTCGTTCATGGCACGCGAAAAACCCGCCGCCGTCCTGCGCGATGCGCGCCCTTCGGATCTCGATGGCCTGCTGGTGCTGGAGGCGATGTTTCCCGGCGACCGGCTCGCGCCGCGCCAGTTTCGCCGGCATCTGGCCTCTCCCACGGCGCGGCTGCGCGTGGCCGAACGCGAGGGGGCGCTCGCCGGCTACGCGCTGCTGTTCCTGCGCCGCGGCAGCGGCGTCGCGCGGCTGTATTCGATCGCGGTCGATCCGGCGCAGCGCGGTGCCGGGCTGGGCGCGCTGCTGTTGGCCGATGCCGAGCGGCAGGCGCGGGACGCGCGGCGCGGGGAACTTCGGCTGGAAGTGCGCAGCGACAACGAGGCGGCGATCGCCCTCTATCGGCGCGCGGGCTACCGCGAGCAGGGCCGGATCCCGGACTACTACGAGGACGGCTGCGACGCGCTGCGCTTCGGTAAAGCGCTCGATGGGTCGCGCCCATGACCGACGTGCAGCGTGCGCCTGATGCGTCGTCCGTGGGCGATCTGGAGGCCGACCTCTGGCCGCCGCCGGACCCTGTGTCTGCGTCGCCTCCGGCGCGGCGCGGCGGGTCGCGCGTGCCGACGGTCGTTGGCGGCGTCGTGGGCGCGCTGATCGGCGTCGCGATCGCACGCGGCGCGCTGCCGTGGAGCGGTGCGCAGATCGGCCTGGGAGCCATCGGCGCGATGCTCGCGATTTGGCCGCAGATGCTCGTGCACGAGGCGGGACACGTCGCGTTAGGACGGCTGGCCGGACTGCGCGCCTATCTCCTGGGCCTGGGCCGGCTGCGCCTCGAACGCACCGGGCGCGGATGGCGCGGCTACCGCGGCGCGCAGGCGCTGGGCCTGGGCGGCTTTGCGCTGATGCTGCCGCGCGACGCGGACTTCGGGCGTGCGGCGTTTTGCGCCCTCGGGCTGGGCGGCGTGATCGCCAATCTGGCCGCGAGCGCGGCCTGCGTGATCGCGATGGATGGCTTCGCCCCGGGCCAGGCGTGGTCGCCTGTCCTCGGCGGTGCCGCCGTCACCGGCTTCGCGATGGCTGTGGTGAACCTCGTCCCGTTCCGCCACCACGGCTGGTCCACCGACGGGATGAGCCTGCTGCAGATCCTGCGTGGCGATGCGATGGGCCGCGCGCGCTTCAGCGCGATGCGCCTTCTGGGCCTGAGCTATGCCGGCGTCCGCCCGCGCGACTGGCCGCGGGCGCTGATGCCCGAGACGCATGGCGTCGAAGATCCGCTGATGCGGGCGCACATCCATGCCCTGCACCTGGCCTTCGCGCTGGATGCCGGCGAGGCGGGGTCGGCCGAAGCCCGCGCGCGCGAGCTTGTGGCGATGTTTCCCGCGCTGCCGCCCGTCGTGCGCGGCCCGGTGGCGCTTGCGGTCGCCGGCCACATTGCCGTTCTGCGGCGCGACCCGGCGCGACTCGCGGCCTGGCTGCCGCTGTGCACCGATGGACTGGCCGACCATTCGGCGCACCGCGAATGGCTCCACGCCGAGCGGTACGCGCTGGAGGGCGACGTCGAGGCCGCGCGCGAGCGGATTGCGCGCGCGCAGCGTGCGGACACGGCCGATCGCGGCGGCGCGCTGGTGCTGGCGGAACTGCTGGACGCGCTGGAGCAGCGGCTCGACGCATGAGGCGGGGGACACTGCGCGGCACCGCACGCTCTTCCGCGCGCCAGGCCCTGTACCATCCGCCAAGGTACGGATCGGATGGATCGGGGAGGCCGCATGGCGGTGCTGCAGTCGGACGTGCTGGTGGTGGGCGGTGGCCTGGCCGGGATCGTCACCGCGCTCGAATGCCTGCGCGGCGGGCTGCGCGTGACCCTGGTGGACCGCGACACGCCCGAGCGCTTCGGCGGGCTGGCGCTGTGGGCCTTCGGCGGCATGGCGCTGGTGGGAACGCCGCTGCAGGCGCGCAGGAAGATTCCCGACACCCCCGAGCGCGCGCTGGCCGACTGGGTCCGCTTCGGCGAGCTCGATCCGACCGACACCTGGCCGATGGCCTGGGCGCGGCGCTACGTCGAGCGCTCGCGCGCGGACGTATACGACTGGCTGCTGGCGCACGGCCTGAAGTTCATGCCGGCGGTCAACTGGGTGGAGCGCGGGCGCTTTGGCGAAGGCAATTCGCTGCCGCGCTACCACATCGTCTGGGGCACTTCGCGCGAGCTTGCGCGGCGCATGATCGCGGCGCTGCGCGAGGCCGACGGCGGGCGGCTGACCCTGCTGCACCGGCACCGCGTCACCGCGCTCGATTCCAGCGGCGGGCGCATCAGCGGCGCGGTGGCGCTGGACGAGGACACCGGCGCCGACGTGCGTCTCGAAGCATCGGTCGTGGTGCTGGCCTCGGGCGGCATCAACGGCGGTCACGAGGAGGCGCGCCGCAGCTGGCCGAAGGACCGGCCGATGCCGGCGGCGATGCTCAACGGCGCGCACCCCTTCGCCGACGGGCGCCTGCACCACCTGGCCGAGGGCTTCGGCGCGCGCGTCACCCACGCCGGCGAAATGTGGAACTACGCCGCCGGCTTCCCGCACCCGCAGCCGCACTTCCCCGGCCACGGGCTGTCGATGATCCCGTGCAAGTCGGCGCTCTGGCTCGACCACCGAGGCCGGCGCATCGGCCCCGAGCCGCTGGTGACCGGCTTCGACACGAACTGGCTGTGCCGGCGCGTGGCCGAGCAGGAAAAGCCCTGGACCTGGCAGCTGCTCAACTGGCGTATCGGTGCCAAGGAGTTCGCGATTTCCGGGGCCGAGCACAACCCGCACATCCGCGACAAACGCTTCCTTTCCTTCCTCAGGGAAACGCTTTTCGGGAACCATCGCCTGCTGCGCCAGATGCAGGCCGAAAGCCCGCACTTCCTGGTGGACGAGACGCTCGACGGGCTGGCCGCGAAGATGAACGCGCTGACCGGCGAGGCGCACGTCGATCCGGGCGCGCTGCGCGCCGCCGTGGCCGCCTTCGACGCCAATTTCGCCGGCAGGGCGCTGGGCAATGACGACCAGATCCGCCGCGTCCTGCACGCGCGGCGCTGGGGTCCGGACGCGCTGCGCACCTGCCGACCCGCGCCGCTGGCGAAGAAAGGGTCGGGGCCGTTCATCGCGATCCACGCCCAGCTCATCACCCGCAAGAGCCTGGGCGGGCTGGCCACGGATCTGGAAAGCCGGGTGCTGGACGCAAGCGACGCGCCGATTCCCGGGCTGTACTGCGTGGGCGAGGCCGCCGGCTTCGGCGGCGGCGGTGCCAGCGGCAGGCGTTCGCTGGAAGGCACCTTCCTGCCCGGCTGCATCCTCACCGCGCGCGCGGCGGCGGCCTCGATCCTCGGCGGGGCGACGCCGTGAGCCTGCCCGCGACCGCTTCCGACTACCGCGCGCTCGCCCGCCGACGCCTGCCGCGCTTCCTGTTCGACTACATCGACGGCGGCGCCGGCGAGGAGCGCACCCTCGCCGCCAACGTGGACGACTTCGCCGGCGTGCGCATCCGCCAGCGCGTGCTGGTGGATACCAGCCGCGTGGACACCGGCGCGGTGCTGCTGGGCGAATCCTGCGCGCTGCCGCTGGCGCTGGCGCCGGTGGGCCTGGCGGGGATGATGGCCCGCCGCGGCGAGGCCCGCGCCGCGCGCGTGGCCGAGGAGGCCGGCGTTCCCTTCACGCTGTCCACCGTCGGCGTCTGCCCGCTGCCGGAGGTCGCCGCCGCGCGCGGCGCGCCGTTCTGGTTCCAGCTCTACATGCTGCGCGACCGCGGTGCGGTCGAGGTGATCCTCGACGCCGCCTGGGCGGCCGGCTGCCGCACCCTGGTCTTCACCGTGGACCTGCCCCTGCCGGGGCCGCGCCATCGCGACACGCGCAACGGCCTGGGCGCGGCGGGGCCGCGCGCCGCCCTGATGCGCGTGGCGCAGGTGCTGGCGCGCCCGCGCTGGGTGTGGGACGTGGCGCTGCGCGGGCGGCCGCTGCGCTTTGGCTGCCTGGAGTCTCAGCTGCCCGGCGCGCGCAGTCTGGATGACTTCAAGGCCTGGGTCGACGCGCAGTTCGATCCGGGCGTCACCTGGCGCGACATCGACTGGCTGCGCGCGCGCTGGCGCGGCAATATCCTGCTCAAGGGCATCCTCGACGTCGACGACGCGCGCGCCGCGGTGAATGCCGGCGTGGAGGGCATCGTGGTGTCCAACCACGGCGGGAGGCAGCTCGATTCGGTGGCCTCCGGCATCCGCGCGCTGCCGAAGATCGCCGCCGCCGTCGGCGATGCCGCCGAAATCCTCGTCGACGGCGGGGTGCGCAGCGGCACCGATCTCTTCAAGGCGCTGGCGCTGGGTGCGCGCGGGGCGCTGATCGGCCGGGGCTGGATCTGGGCCCTGGCGGGCGCGGGAGAAGCCGGCCTGCGCGACTATCTCGACACCGTGCAGCGCGAGCTGCGCCTGACCATGACCCTGGCGGGCGTCACCCGCACCGCCGACATCGACGCCTCCCATCTGGATTCCGACTGAGCTGCGAGAACGAGCCATGCCCAACGGTGCACACGCCCTGATGAAGACCCTGGCCGACGCCGGCATCGAGGTCTGCTTTTCCAACCCCGGCACCAGCGAGATGCACTTCGTCGCCGCGCTCGACGCCGAGCCGCGCATGCGCGCGGTGCTGGCGCTGTTCGAGGGCGTGGCGACCGGCGCCGCGGACGGCTACGCGCGCATGGCCGACAGGCCGGCGGCGACCCTGCTGCACCTGGGCTGCGGCCTGGGCAATGGTCTTGCGAACCTGCACAACGCGCGCAAGGGCAAGGTGCCGATCGTCAACATCGTCGGCGACCACGCCACCTTCCACGTCAAGTACGACGCCCAGCTGCAGTCCGACATCGAGACCGTGGCGCGCAACGTCTCGCCCGGCTTCGTGCGCACCTCGATGACCACCGCCGAACTGTGCAAGGACGCCGCCGACGCCATCGCCGCCGCGCGCGGGCTGCCGGGCCAGGTCGCCACCCTGATCCTGCCGGCGGACGTGTCCTGGGGCGAGGGCGGGGTGCCGCATCCGCCGCCGCCGCCGCCCGCCCCCGCGGCGGCAGACGATGCGACCGTGGCGGCCGTCGCCGATGCGATCCGCGCCGGCGGCAAGGTTGCGCTGCTGCTGGGCGGCGCCGCGCTGCGCGAGCCGGGCCTCCTCGCCGCCGCGCGCATCGCCGCGAAATCCGGCGTGAAGCTGCACTGCGAAACCTTCCCCACGCGCCTTGAGCGCGGTGCCGGCCTGCCGCCGGTGGAGCGCATCGCCTATCTGGCCGAGCTGGCTTCGCTGCAGCTCTCCGCGCTCGATCATCTGGTGCTGGTGGACGCCAAGTCGCCGGTGTCGTTCTTCGCCTATCCCGGGAAGAAGAGCGACCTGGTGCCCGAGACCTGCGCCGTGCATACCCTGGCCTCGCCCACGCAAGACGCGGTGGCGAGCCTGGAGAAGCTGGTGGCCGCGCTCGGCGCGCAGGCCGCCGAGCCGATGCTGCAGGCCGCCGAACGCCCCTCGCGCCCGCGCGGAAAGCTCACCGCCGCCAAGGTCTGCAAGGCGGTCGGCCATCTCCTGCCGGAAAACGCCATCGTGGTGGACGAGGGCATCACCTCCAGCCTGATGCTGGCCGCGATGACCCGGGGCGCGCCGCGCCACGACCTCATCACGCTGACCGGCGGCGCCATCGGCCAGGGCCTGCCCAGCGCGACGGGCGCTGCGGTCGCCTGCCCGGAGCGCCCGGTCATCGCGCTGGCCGGCGACGGCGCCGCCATGTTCACCATCCAGGCGCTGTGGACCATGGCGCGCGAGAAGCTGCACGTCATTTCGATCATCTTCAACAACGCCTCCTACTCGGTGCTCAACGTCGAGCTGGAACGGGTCGGCGCGGATACGAAGATCAGCCCCAAGGCCAAGTCCCAGCTCGACCTCCACGGCCCCGTGCTCAACTTCACCCACATCGCCCAGGGCATGGGCGTGCCGGCGGCGCGCGTGACCAGCGCCGAAGGTTTCAACAAGGCCTTCGAACACGCGCTCGCCACGCCCGGCCCGCACCTGATCGAGGCGATGGTTCCCGAATCGCTGGGCGGCACCAAGCGCCGCATCCTGCCCTGGATGCTGCGCTCGCTGCCGAGCCTGCCGCCCGCGCTTGCCCACGCGATCCGGCGCAAGGTGGCGCCGTAGGTGGCGCGCGGCCAACGCCATCGCGATCCGGCTTGACCGGAGTCAATGCCCGCGTCCGGTCCGCGCGGGATGCTGCCGGCCTGTCGCCGTCACGGCATTGAAGGAAGAGCACCATGCAGCAGCGTCTGGAGGGAAAGGTCGCGGTCGTCACCGGGGCGAGCAGCGGCATCGGTCATGCCATCGTCTCGCGCTATGTGGCCGAGGGCGCGCGCGTGGTGGCGTTCGCCCGCACCGGGTCGGCGCTCGATGCGCTGGCGGCGGCGCATCCGGGGCGGGTGACGGCGATTGCCGGCGATGCCACTGTCGCCGCGGATCTCGATCGGCTGGTGCGGCGCACGGTCGAGACGCACGGCCGCGTCGACGTGCTGGTGCCCAACGCCGGCATCGCGCGCGTGGTGTCGTTCGAGAACAGCACCCGGGAAGCCTTCGATGCCCAGTTCTCGATCAACTTCTACGCGGCGGCGGAAACCGCGCGCCTGTTCCTGCCGCACATGGCGAAAGGCTCATCGATCCAGTTCATCACCACCTTCCTCACCCAGGTCGGCTTCCCGGGCCTGGCCATCTACAGTGCCAGCAAGGCGGCGCTGAAGTCGCTGGCGCAGACGCTGGCGGCCGAGCTGGCTCCGCGCGGCATCCGGGTCAACTCCATCGCCCCCGGCCCCATCGCCACGCCGCTGTGGGGCACGGTCGGCCTGCCGCCCGAGGTGCTGGGCAAGGTGGCCGAAGGCATCAACGCGCGCCTGATGCAGGGAGCCTTCGGTGAGCCGGCCGACATTGCCGAAGCCTCGGTATTCCTGGCCTCGGATGCGGCCAAGAACATCTACGGGCAGGACCTCGTGGTCGACGGCGGCTACACCATCGGATAGCGGCCCGGCCCGGCGCGCCTCCCGCCGGCGCGCCGGCATGACTTCCGGCCAAGGGCCGCAGCGGCGAGGCCGTGGTAGCGTTGGCGGTCCATGAATCGCGGAGTCTCCCCATGTCGCGTCTTCCCCTTGCCTGGCTGTCGGCCGGGCTGGTCGTCCTGTCCGCCTGTGCGCCGGTGAAGCCGGAGCAGCCCGCCGACGCCGGTGCGCCGGCCGCTGCGCCACAGGTCGAAGATCCCTACCTGTGGCTGGAGGATGTGGGTGGCGACACCGCGCTCGACTGGGTGCGCGCCCGCAACGCGGAGTCGAAGGCCGCGATCGAGGCCGATGCCGGATTCGCCGCGCTGGAAAACGATCTGCTCGCCATCCTCGACTCGGACGACAAGATTCCCTACGTCTACAAGCAGGGCGACTACGTCTACAATTTCTGGACCGACCGGACCAACCAGCGCGGCCTCTGGCGTCGCACCACGCTCGATGAATACCGCAAGCCCAGTCCGGCCTGGGAAACCCTGATCGACCTGGATGCGCTCAATGCGCAGGAAGGGGAAAACTGGGTGTGGCACGGAGCCAACTGCCTGCGCCCGAAGGTCAGGGGCGAACCCTATCGCCGCTGCCTGGTCGATCTCTCGCGCGGCGGTGCCGATGCCGACGTGAGCCGCGAGTTCGATCTGGAGAACAAGACCTGGCTGAAGGACGGTTTCTTCCGCCCCGAGGCCAAGGGTTCGCTGTCCTGGATCGACGCCGACACCGTCTACGTCGCCACCGATTTCGGTGAGGGTTCGATGACCACCTCGGGCTACGCCCGCATCGTGAAGGAGTGGAAGCGCGGCACGCCCATGGAACAGGCCCGCGTGGTGTACGAAGGTCAGCCGACCGACATGTCCATCGGCGCCTATCACGACAGCACGCCGGGCTTCGAGCGCGACTTCGTGTATCGCGCGCTGGCCTTCTACGACAACGAGCTGTTCCAGCGCCGCGCCGACGGCAGCCTGGCCAAGGTGGAGGTGCCCAACAGCGCGCAGGCCGGCGTCTCGCGCGAATGGCTGACCCTGGAGTTGCGCGAACCCTGGACCGTGGACGGCGTCACCTACCCGCAGGGCGCGCTGCTGGCGGCCAAGTTCGACGACTTCATGGCCGGCAAGCGCGATCTGTCGGTGGTTTATGCGCCCGACGCGCGCAGCTCGCTGGCCGGCTTCGGCCGCACGAAGGATCACTTCTACATCAACGTGCTCGAAGACGTGAAGAACCGCATCTACCTCGTCACACCGGGCGGCGATGCCTGGGCGCGCGAGCCGCTCCCGCACCTGCCGCAGTTCGGCACGGTGAGCATCAGCGCGGTGGATGACGAGGAGTCCAACGACTTCTTCCTGACCGTCAACGACTACCTCACCCCGACCTCGCTCTATCTGGGCACGATCGGCGGGCCGGCACCGACCCTGCTCAAGCAGCTGCCGGCATTCTTCGACGCCAGCCGCTTCGAAGTCAGCCAGAACTTCGCCACCAGCAAGGACGGCACCCGGGTGCCGTATTTCATGGTGTCGCCCAAGGGCATGGCGGCGGACGGCGGCAACCCGACCCTGCTCTACGGTTACGGCGGCTTCGAGATTTCCCTCACGCCCGGCTACAGCGCGGCGGCGGGGCGCGGCTGGCTGGAGCAGGGCGGCGTCTACGTCGTCGCCAACATCCGCGGCGGCGGCGAATACGGCCCGCGCTGGCATCAGGCGGCGCTCAAGCAGAACCGCCACCGCGCCTACGAGGATTTCGCCGCCGTGGCGCAGGACCTGATCGCGCGCGGGATCACTTCGCCCGCGCACCTGGGTATCCAGGGCGGCAGCAACGGCGGCCTTCTGATGGGCAACATGACCGTGCTGTATCCCGAGCTTTTCGGCGCGGTGGTCTGCCAGGTGCCGCTGCTCGACATGAAGCGCTACAGCAAGCTCTTGGCCGGCGCTTCGTGGATGGCCGAGTATGGCGATCCGGACACGTCCGACTGGGAGTTCATCCAGAGCTTCTCGCCCTACCAGAACGTGAGGCCGGGCGTGACCTACCCGCCGGTGCTGTTCACCACGTCCACCCGCGATGACCGCGTGCATCCGGGCCACGCGCGCAAGATGATGGCGCGCATGATGGAGCAGGGCCACGACGTGACCTACTACGAGAACATCGAGGGCGGACACGGCGGTGCCGCCGACAACCGCCAGCGCGCCCACATGCAGGCGCTGGCCTACACCTTCCTCAAACAGCGCCTGTTCGGGGCGCGGAGCGCGCACCCATGAGGCGCGCGCGGGGGTATCTTGGCGCTCTGGCCGTCGCCACCCTGGTGCTGGCGGCCTGTGCGTCCCAACCGCGGCATGACGAAATGGACAGTGCAGCAGCGCGCGATCCGGTACCGCCCGTGGCGGCCACCCGCCCGCACCAGATCACGACCCCGTTCGGCGCCAGCCGTGAGGATCCCTGGTACTGGCTGCGCGACGACACCCGCGAGAACCCCGAGGTCATCGGGTATCTGAACGCGGAAAACGCCTACACCGACGCGGTGATGACACCGCTGGCCGCCACCCGCGACGCCCTGTTCGACGAGATCACCGGGCGCATCAAGGCGGACGATGCCAGCGTGCCCTACCGGGAAAAGGGCTGGTGGTACTACGTGCGCTTCGAGGAAGGCGGCGAGTATCCGGTCTATGCGCGCCGTCGCGGCAGCATGGAGGCACCCGAGGAGATCCTGCTCGACGGCAACGCCCTGGCCGAAGGCAAGAGCTACTACCAGATCGGTGACTGGGCGATCAGCCCGAGCGGTGCCCGCATCGCCTGGGCCGAGGATGACGTGGGGCGTCGGCAGTATGTCCTCAAGGTGAAGGATCTGGCGACCGGTGCGGTGCATGAAGACGGCGTCGCCGGCATTGCGCCCAACCTCGTATGGGGCGCGGACGACGAAACCCTCTACTACGTCGAGAACCATCCCGAAACCCTGCTCGGATACCGGGTGAAGCAGCACCGCGTGGGCGCGGCACCCGCGGGCGATCGCCTGGTGTACGAGGAAGGCGACGAGACCTTCTACCTGTCGATCACGCGCACCCGCTCGGAGCGCTATTTGTGCATCGACCTGCGCGCCACCGTCTCCACCGAGATGCGCTGCGCCGAGCTGGCCGATCCCTCGCGCCTGTTCGTGTTCGCGCCGCGCCAGCGTGACTTCCTCTATGACGCCGATCACCTCGGCGGGCGCTGGGTGATCCGCACCGACTGGCGTGCTCCGAACTACCGCCTGATGACCGTCGCCGATGCCGACGTGGGCGACCGCGCGCGCTGGCAGGAGTGGATTGCCCATCGCGAGGATGCCTTCATCGGCGGCTTCGAGCTGTTCGACGATTTCATTGCCTTTGAAGAGCGCTCCGAGGGCCTGCGCCGGGTGCGCGTGCTGCCGGCGGCGGGCGACTCCTTCCTGGTGGCCTCGGACGAGCCGGCCTATGTGATGGGGCTTTCGACCAACGCCGAGCCGGGCACCCACTGGCTGCGCTATGGCTACAGCTCGCTGACCACGCCGCAGAGCACCTGGGAGGTGGATGTCGCCAGCGGCGAACGGCGCCTGCTCAAGACCGACCCGGTGCTGGGTTACGACGCCTCGCTGTACGCCACCGAGCGGCTTTGGGCACCGGCGCGCGATGGCACGAAGATTCCCGTTTCGCTGGTCTACCGCAAGGGCTTCGAGCGCAACGGCCGCGCCGCGCTGCTGCAGTACGCCTACGGCTCCTACGGGGCCTCCAGCGATCCACGCTTCAACCTCGCGGTACCGAGCCTGCTCGATCGCGGCATGGTCTACGCCATCGCCCATATCCGCGGCGGTCAGGAGATGGGCCGGCACTGGTACGAGGACGGCAAGCTGCTGCACAAGAAGAACAGCTTCACCGACTTCATCGACGTCACCGATTTCCTCGTGCGCGAAGGCTACGCCGCGAAGGATCGCGTGGCGGCGGCCGGCGGCAGCGCCGGCGGCCTGCTGATGGGCGCGGTCGCCAACATGGCACCGGACCGCTATGCGGTGATGTACGCCGGCGTGCCCTTCGTCGACGTGGTCACCACCATGCTCGACACCTCCATCCCGCTCACCACCAACGAGTTCGACGAATGGGGCAACCCGGCCGAGCCGGTGTACTACGAATACATGCACTCCTACTCGCCCTACGACCAGGTGCGCGCGCAGGACTACCCGGCGCTGTACGTCGATACCGGGCTGTGGGATTCGCAGGTGCAGTACTGGGAGCCGGCCAAGTGGGTCGCCCGGCTGCGCGCCGTCAAGACCGACGACAACCCGCTGCTGCTGCGCACCGACATGGAAGCCGGCCACGGCGGCAAGACCGGGCGCTACGTGCGCTTTCGCCGCACCTCGGAGTGGTACGCCTTCATGCTGGATCGGCTGGGCGTGCGCTGAAGGCGGCTTGCCGGGGTGTGATGGCGGTCACTTTCGATCCCCGTCACGCTGGCTGCCGCCGCTGGCCCGGAGCTAGCATCGGAGCCGATGCCGAACCGGAACGGCAGGCCGGGCAGGGACGTGACGGAGCGCGCCGAAAGGCGCGCGGGGAGCGAAGTGGCGAGCCTTGAGTCGCGGGCGCTGGAACTGTTTGACCGCTGTGCCGACATGGCGCCGCGTGCGCGTGCGCAGCGGCTCGAATCCCTGCGTCGGTCCGATCCGGAACTGCATGCGCGGGTGGCGCGGCTGCTTGCCGCCGATGCGCAGGCGAACGGGCTGCCGGAGTCGCCGCAGAAGATCCTCTCCCACTGCGCGCCGCAGGAGTCCGCAGGCGCGGGTGCCGACCGCCGCATCGGGTCCCGGCTGGGCGTCTGGCGCATCGATGGGGTGATCGGCGCGGGCGGCATGGGGCGGGTGTACCTGGCCAGTCGCGCCGACGGTCAGTACGCCCAGACGGTCGCGCTCAAGTGCATCCAGGCGGACGCCGCCACGCCCGTGCTGGCCGAAGTGCTGCGCAACGAGCGCGACATGCTGGCGATGCTGGAACACCCGAACATCGCCACCCTGCTCGATGGCGGCGTCGATGCCGACGGCGGCCCGTGGTTCGCGATGCAGCGGGTGCAGGGCGAGGCGATCGACCAGTGGTGCGACCGCCGTCGCCTCGACCTGCGCGCCCGCGTGGCCCTGTTCATCCGGCTCTGCGAGGGGCTGCGCTACGCGCACGGCAAGGGCGCGCTGCACGGCGACCTGAAGCCGTCGAACGTGCTGGTGGATGACTCCGGGCGCCCGATCCTGCTCGATTTCGGCCTGTCGTCGCTGGCCGCGCGCAGCCACGGCGGCGTGCGGCAAGTGGCGATGACCCCCGGCTACACCGCGCCGGAGGTGGCGAGCCAGGGCAACAGCGTTGCCTCGGACATCCACGCGCTGGGCGTGATGCTGCGCGCCCTGCTGTGCGGCGTGGGCCCGGCACCGGGCGACACGTTCGCTGCGAGCACGCCGCTGCCGCTGCCGAGCGAAGAGGCGCGCCGGGGCTTGGACGAGGCCGCACGGCTGCGCGGCTGCAGGGATCGGGGCGCGCTGGCGAAGGCGCTGGCGGGCGATCTGGATGCCATCGTCTCGGCCTGCGTGGCACCGGACCCGGCCGATCGTCCGGCGTCGATCGCACACCTGCAGGACGACCTGCGCGCCTGGCTGGCGTACCGGCCGGTGTCGCTGCGCCGCGCGCGGGCGGGATACCGGCTGCGCCTGTTCCTGCGCCGCAACCGCGTTGCCACTGCGGTTGCGATTCTTGTGCTGGCGGGCGTCGCCGCTGGCGTCGGCAGCAGCCTGTACCTGCACGATCAGGCCAGCGACCATGCCCAGGCCGCGCAGGCGATGCGTCGCCTGTTCGAGAACTCCTTCGATGCGCTGACCACCGGCGGGCTCGGGCAGTCGCCGCTGATGTCAGCACCGATGCTGCGCGACGCCGAGGCCAGCCTGCGCGGCGGCGAGGCCGGCGGAGGCCTGGACGCGCGGACCGCCAGCCTGATGCTGCTGGTGCTGGCACGCAGCTATACGACGCTGGGCGACTACCGGCATGCCATGGACTTGCTGGAGGAAGCGCAGGCGCGCAGCGTCGGGCGCGACGACCAGGAAGCGTCGATCCAGGCGGCGATGGCACATCTGTTCAACATCCAGTCGCGCTACGCCCTGGCCGCCGCAGCGGCGAAGGCCGGGCGGGAGCGCCTGGGTGCCGTGCCGCGCGCTGAGCGCGAATCGGCCGGCCTGGCGCTGGAGGTCGAACTGGCGCGGGCGCAGTGGGGCATGGCGCGGATCGAGCAAGGCCAGGCAACCCTGCAGCAGGCGCTGGTGCGTGCCGAAAAAATGGCGTCCCGCGATCCCCGCCCGCTCGCCGCCCTGCTGATCCAGCAGGGCCAGTGGTCCAGCATGTTCTCGCGCAAGGAGCTGGCGGTAGTGGCGTTCGAGCGCGCCATCGAGCTGACCCGCGAGCGCGCTCCGCTGATCGCCGACGAGGCCACGGTCGAGCTGGTTCCCACGCTCAAGCAGCTGAGCCGGCATGAGCGCGCTGTGGAATTGGCCAGCGCGCTGCTCGACCGCCGGCGGCGGCTGCTGGGCGAAGACCATCCGGAAACCGGCAAGGCCTGGCAGCTGTTGGGCTATGCGCACTTCTGGCAGGGCGACACCGTCACCGCGCTGGAGTTCGTGCAGCGCGGCGAGGCCATCCTTGCCAAGGCGCTGGGCGATACGCACCCTGAAACGGTCCGCACCTCGATGGTGAAGGGCATCATCTACTCCCAGATCGGGCGCTCCGACGAGGCCGAGGCCATTGCGCGGCGCGGGCTTGCGCTGCTGGAGTCGGTGTACGGTCCCGCCCATCAGGAAACCATGAAAGCCGTCGGCCACCTGGCGGCCGTGCTGGCCACCCGGGCATCGGCACGGACCGACGCCCGCAATGCCTGGCAGGAAGTGGTTGACCTGTTCGCGCGCCGGGTCGAGATCGGCCTGCGCCAGGGCCTGCCGGTGCTGTCCGAACGCATGGTCCTGATCAAGGCGAAGCTGCGGCTGGGGCAGGCCGACCAGGCGGTTCAGGACGACATGGAAGAAATCGTGGCCGCGCTGCGGGAAGAATACGGTGCCACCAGCGATGCGGTGTACAACGCCATCACCACCTTGGGTGAGGTGTACATCGCGCGCGGCGAGAAGGCGCGGGCCAGGCATCTGATGGAATCCTCGCTGCGGGAAATTGCCGCCGCGCCGGACACGATGATCAGCCAGAGCGTGCGCCTCAACAACCATGAAAAGCTCGGCGAACTTGCGCTGGCGGAAGGCCGGCGCGACCAGGCCCGCAGCCACTGGCAGCAGGCGCTGGAAATCAGCCGGCGGATCGAGCCCGGCTCGCCATCCCTGCGCAAGATCGAGGAGAGGCTGGCGGCGCTGGGGCAGGCCCCTGCGCGGCTCCCGGGCAGCGCGGAATCGGCAGCCGGCCCGGTCAGGGAGTGATCGCGCGCGGTTCCTCGCCCAGCCGCGCCAGCAGCCAGGCGCGCGCCTTGCGCCAGTCGCGCGAGACGGTGCGCTCGGTGACTTCCAGCACCTCGGCCGCCTCGCGTTCGCTCAGCCCGCCGAAGTAGCGCAGCTCCACCACGCGCGCCAGCCGCCGGTCGATGCCTGCCAGCACCGTCAGCGCCTGATCGAGCGAGAGCAGCTGCTCGAGCTGCGCCTGGGTGCCGCCTTCGGACGCCATCTCCTGCAGCGGAAGCGGCTCGCCCTCACGGTGCGCGTCGGTCAGCGCGCGGCGCGCCTGGTCGATCAGCACGAAGCGCATGGCGCGCGCGATCAGCGAGGTCAGGTGGCGGCGGCCGTCCACCTTGAGATGTGCGCCCGACAGCTTCAGCCAGGTCTCGCTGATGAGCGAGGTGGGCGACAGGCGCGGGCTGGCCTGGCGGCGGATCTGCGAACGCGCGATGCGGTGCAGGTCGGCGTAGAGCAGGGCGTAGATCCGATCCCAGGCCTCGGGCTGGCCGGCATCGGCCGCGGCCAGGAGCTGCGCGAACGACTCGCCCTCCACGTCTTCGCGGGCGTCGGGTGAGGCCGTTGCGGCGATCGTGGGGCAGGTCATGTCGGGATTTGCCGCTCGATCTCGAATGGAGGGTTAAGAAGCACAGGCGGCGCGATTGTCCCGGATCGGGTGCCGCGATCGTCTGGGTTTCGTTCCGTCCCCTCGGGGTGAAGGGACGGTCACCGCTGTCGTTGGCAAGCTTATCAGTATCCATTCGATGGATTTCCGGCGGCCTTCAGGGGAAGTGCCGACGGATGCGGATGGCGTCCGGTTCGGCTTGCGGCGGCAGCTTCATGTCGAAGTCCTGGAGGGAGAGACTCATGTTCACGTCGAAACACCTGCTGTGCCTGGCGCTGCTGGGGGGGATGCTTGGGCACGGTGCCGCGGTCGCGCAGCTGCGCGACGCCTCGCCGGCCACGCTGGAGGAGGCGCGCGCCAAGGCGCTCGAGCCGCTGATTGCGCAGCGGCAGCAGTACCCGGAAATGTTCAAGAACGCCTACGCGCGCTATCCGTCGCTGCCGGCCGGCTCGCTCGAAGCCATCGCCCATGCCCAGACCGGCTGGCGCAACGTGAACCCGGCGCTCGAAGACCCGGGCCATCGCCACATGCCGCTGGCCTATGGCGTCATGGGCCTTTACCAGGGCGACGGGTTTGCCGATCAGGTGGCCGAGGGCGCACGCCTCACCGGCCTTTCCAAGGCCCAGGTGGCCAGTGATCCGCAGGCCAGCATCATGGCGGCGGCGGCGCTGCTGGAGCAGGCGTTCGCCCAGGAACGCAAGGCCGGCACCAAGAGCAAGCGCGGCGAGGAAGCCATGTTGGCCGCAGCGCTGCAGCGCTACGCCGGCTTCGGCGAGGGCGATGGCAACATCCAGTCCTATGCGCGCGAGAGCTTCGCCTACGTCGTGCTCAGCGGCTTGGCCTACGGCGTGCAGGAGCAGGGTGTGAAAATTCCCCGCCATGCGCTCGACATGACCAAGGCCTTCGCGCCCGAGCGCCTGCGCCTGCTGCAGGCACCGGTCCTGACCATGAACCATGACCGCGACTCGATCGCGTTCGACGGTGCCGCGCCGGCGACTGCGCCGAAGGGTGTCGACGAGACCGTCGCCGCCAAGGCGACGGTCGACTTCTCCGAGGCGATCTGGAACGCCGCCAGCGGCTACAACTACAGCACCTCCGGCAACAGCGCCTCGGCGGTGATCATGCACACCATCGAGGGTTCCTACGCCGGGGCCATTTCCTGGTTCAAGAACGCCTCCGCGCAGGTTTCGGCGCACTACGTGATCCGCAAGTCCGACGGACAGATCACCCAGATGGTGCGAGAGCACCACCAGGCCTGGCACGCGGCGTACCACAACCACTACACCATCGGGATCGAGCACGACGGCTATGCCAGCGCCGCAGACAACTGGTCCTCGGCCATGGTCAACGCCTCGGCGCGCCTGACCCGCAGCATCTGCGCGCGGCGCGGGGTGAACTGCGCCTCGGCGTGGCAGGGCCCGGGCTACAGCTACTGGAACGTCGTTCCCGACAGCGTGCGGATCAAGGGTCACGGCATGCTGACCAGCAACCAGAACCGCTACGACCCCGGCCAGTACTTTCCATGGGCCAATTTCTACACCCTCATCAACGGCGGCACCGCACCGCCGCCGCCGCCGCCGGCACCGGGCAACGTGCGCTACTGGGTCGACACCTGGGCCAATGCGCCGGGCTATGCCTCGTCGACCAGTACCGCGCAGACCGGCACGCTCTACCAGGGCACCAGCTATGTCTACTGCAAGACCTGGGGGCGCGAGGTGCGCAGCGGCACCAGCTTCAACCGCTGGTGGCTCAAGACCGATCTGGACGTGGGCCCGGGCAACCAGTACGTCTCGGCCTTCTACCTGAGCCGCTGGGGCAACGACGAGGCGCGCGACAACGACGGCTACGACCTGCCGCGCTGCGAAGTGCTGCCCTACGGCAAGATCGGCGAGAAGTACTACGCCATGGGCGGAATCCGCAGCGTGCTGGGCGTGCCCAAGCTGGCGGAAATGGCGTCCCAGCTCAACGGACGGTTCCAGGAGTTCAACAACGGCATCATCCTGTGGCATTCGCGCACCGGTGCCTTTGCGATCCGCGGCGCGATCCTGCAGCACTTCTGGGCGACCAACTCGGAAACGCGCTGGGGCTTTGCGCTGATGGATGAAATGAACGCGGCCAAGTCGCCGGTGACCGCCCAGCAGGGCCGCTACCAGTACTTCGAGAACGGCCTGTTCCTGTGGACCCCGTCGACCGGCGCACACGCCGTGTACGGCGCGATCCTGACGCACTTCGAGACCACCGGCCGCGAGGCCCGCTACGGCTATCCCAAGGCCGAGGAACAGGCCTGGGGCACGGCGGGCGGGCGCAAGCAGGTGTTCGAGAAAGGCACGTTCTACTGGACCCCGCAGCAGGGTGTGTTCGTGCAGTAAGACACGCCTTCCGGTCCCGGCGCACGCCGGGACCGGAAGACGGGTGCCGGCCGCAAGGCTCGGCTGTAGACTCGCAGGCTCGACCCCGCTTTCCGGTGAACCCTGTGATGCGTACCCTGATCGCCCTTTTCCTCGCGGCATTCGCTGCCACCGCGAGCGCCCAGGATGCCCCGCGCGACGTGCATTCCTACGCCCAGCCCGACAAGGTCGTGATCCGCGACCTGGGCCTGGACCTGCGCGTGGATTTCGAGCGCAGGATCCTGCGCGGCCACGCCGACCTCGCGCTGGAGTGGCGCGATCCTGCGGCACGCGAACTGGTGCTCGACACCCGCGATCTTGCCATCGAGAAAGTGCTGGGCAAGGCCGCCGACGGGCGCTGGCTGCGGCTTGCGCACGAACTGGGCGAGCGCGACGCGACGCTGGGGCAGAAGCTCACCATCCGCATGCGCAAGCCCTACGACAGCGTGCGCATCCGCTATGCGACTTCGCCCGAGGCCTCGGGCCTGCAGTGGCTGGAGCCGTCGATGACGGCGGGCAAGACCCATCCCTTCATGTTCAGCCAGAGCCAGGCGATCCACGCGCGCAGCTGGGTGCCGCTGCAGGACACGCCCTCGGTGCGCTACACCTACAGCGCGCGGGTGCGCACCGATCCGGCGGTGATGGCGCTGATGAGCGCCGACAATCCGCCCGACGAGCCGCGCGACGGCGACTACGTGTTCCGCATGCGCCAGCCGATTCCTTCCTACCTGATGGCGATCGCGGCCGGTGACCTGGTGTTCCGGCCGATTTCCGCGCGCAGCGGCGTGTGGGCCGAGCCGGTCACGGTGGAGGCGGCGCACGCCGAGTTCATCGACACCGAAAAAATGATCGAAGTGGCCGAGTCGCTCTACGGGCCCTACCGCTGGGGCCGCTACGACATCCTCGTGCTGCCGCCTTCGTTCCCGTTCGGCGGCATGGAGAATCCGCGCCTGACCTTCGCCACGCCCACGGTGATCGTGGGCGACAAATCGCTGGTGTCACTGATCGCGCACGAGCTGGCGCACTCCTGGTCGGGGAATCTCGTCACCAACGCGAGCTGGAACGATCTGTGGCTCAACGAGGGTTTCACCAGCTACGTGGAGAACCGCATCATCGAGGCGCTCTATGGCGAGGAGGCGGCGGCGATGGAGCGGGTGATCGCGCAGTCCGGCCTGGCGCGCAGCCTCAAGACCCTGCCCAAGCCGGCGCAGATTCTTGCGCCGCGCCCGGTGGAAGGCTCCGACCCGGATGATTCGATGAGCGATGTGGCCTACGACAAGGGCGCCTGGTTCCTGGGCTTCCTGGAGTCGCGCGTGGGCCGCGAGGATTTCGATGCCTTCCTGCGCGGCTATTTCGATCACTTCGCCTTCCAGAGCATCGACACCGGGCAGTTCGTCGGCTGGCTGCGCGAACACCTCTTGGCCTCGCACCCCGGGGCGGTCACGGACAAGGAGCTGGAGGCCTGGCTGTATCAGCCCGGCATTCCCGCCAGCGCGGTGCCCACGGCGTCGGCGCGCTTCGAAAAGGTGGACGCGGCGCTCAAGCAGTGGCAGTCCGGGCGCGTGGCCGCGGCCGACCTCGACACCGCCGGCTGGGTGACCCAGGAATGGCTGCGGTTCCTCGAAGGCATGCCCGCCAAGCTGTCCAACGACAGGCTGGTGGAGCTGGATTCCGCGTTCGGCTTCACCGGTTCCAACAACGGTGAAATCCTGATGCGCTGGTTCCCGCTGACGGTGCGCAGCGGCTATTTCGAAGCGCGCCCGGCGATGGCCGAGTTCCTGCAGCGGGTGGGGCGGCGCAAGCTGATCCTGCCGATCTACGCCGCACTGGCCGCCAGCCGCGAGGGGCGCGAGTTCGCGCGCCAGGTGTTCGAGCGCGCGCGGCCGGGCTATCACCCGATCACCACCGCCTCGGTCGAGGCCTCGCTGGCGGAGAAGAAGCGCTGAAGAGGTTGACGAGCGAGACAGGCATCCCATGGACAAATCCTTCACGCTCGTCCTCGCCGGCCTGACCGTCAGCGCCGCCGGCCTCTGGCTGACGCGACCCAAGCGCCTGCTGGACTTCGAGTTCGCGCGCCAGCGCCGGCGCGCGGGCGCGCGCGTGGCGCGCGTGGCCTTGCCCGATGGCGAGGTTTCCTATCTTCACAGCGGCACGGCGTCGGGAACGCCGATCCTGCACATCCACGGCTTCACCGGGATGAAGGAGAACTGGCTGCCGCTGATGGCGGCGCTGGGGCGACAAGTGCGCCAGTACGCGCCCGACCTGCCGGGCTGGGGCGAGAGCGAGCGCCGCGAGGGTGCCGATCCCGGCTACGCCGCGCAGGCCGAGCGGCTGGCCGGATTCATCGATGCGGTGATCGGCGCGCCGGTGGACCTGGTCGGCCATTCCATGGGCGGCGGCATCGCGGCGGTGCTGGCCGCGCGCCATCCGGACAAGGTGCGCCGGCTGGTGCTGATGAGCGCCGCGGGCGTGCGCTTCGAGGACAACGCCTTCGGCCAGGCCGTGCTGGACGGCGACAACCCGTTTGGCGTCACCGACGTGGACGATCTGCGGCGCTACTTCACGCTGGTGTTCGAGCGCCCGCCCTGGGTGCCGCGCGGGGTGGCGCGCTGGATGGTGCGTCGGCGCGTCGCCGATGCGCCGTTCGAGCAGGCGGTGCTGGCGAGCATCGGGCGCAGCGAAGAAGCTTTCCTGCCCCAGCGCGAGGCCGCGAACATCCGGATGCCGACCCAGCTGCTGTGGTGCCGCAACGACCCGGTGATCGATGCCAGCGCCGCATCGATTTATGCTGAGGCCATCCCCGGCAGCCGGCTGACTCTGATCCAGGGCACCAGCCACATGCCGATGATCGAGTATCTGGATGCGACCGCGACGACCCTGAAGGAGTTTCTGCAATGAAGATCCGTTCGATCATGCTGGCGTTCACCGCGTGCGCCTTCGTGTGCCTTGCCGCCTGCGACGGCGTTCCCGACGAAGCCGAGAAACAAGCCGTGCAACAGGCGCGCATCGAGGCGGCGGCGCAGAAGCAGTTGGAGAACTACCATCAGCTCAAGGCCACCGGCCGCGCGGATCTGGCGCTCAACATCGCCGACCACGTGCTCAGGAACTTCCCCCAGACCCAGGCCGCGGCCGCGATCAGGCCGGACGTGGACGCGCTGCGCGCACAGGTGAGCGACGAGCGCCGCATGCAGCAGCTCAAGGCGCTGTGGGTCTACCACGACGAAAACGATGCCGAGGCCGGCGGGCGCGTGCGCAGCGCCTACATCTTCGCCAAAGACCTGCTCGGCCCGGCCGAAAACGGCGAGCCGGCACCGCGCGGCCGCCTCGTGCTGCGCCGCCATCCGCAGTGGGGCGACGACGTGTACCTGCTTTCCGAGCGTGGCCCCTTCACCTGCACCTCGCCCTGCCGGCTGGTGGTGCATTTCGATGGTGCCGCGCCGCGCACGGTCGAAGGGGAAATCCCCGAGACCGGAGAACACGCCATCTTCGTCAAGGACTTCCCCCACTTCGCCGCCAATCTGCCGGGCGCGCAGGTCGTCCGCATCGAGACCACGCTCAAGGAAGCCGGCCCGGTGACGATGGAGTTCGAGGTCGGCGGCTACGACCCGCAGACCATCGGGACGCGCTGAGCAACCGCCGCGCGCGGCGGTTGCTACACTCGCGCCATGGTCCAGGCGCGCCGCTCCAGCAAGAAGACCCGCGTCACCTCGCTCGACATCGCGCATCGTGCCGGGGTATCGCAGGCAACGGTGTCGCGCGTGCTGCGCGGCAGCCCGCTGGTCAACGCCGACACCCGCTGCCGCGTCGAGGAGGCGGTGCGCGAGCTCAACTACAAGGTCGATCGCCACGCCTCCAGCCTGCGCACCCAGCGTGCCGGCACCCTGGCGCTGCTGCTGTTCGAGGACCCGACCGCGGACGACTCGCACATCAATCCGTTCTTCCTCGCGATGCTGGGCTCGATCACGCGCGCTTGCGCCCGGCACGGGCACGATCTCCTGGTATCGTTCCAGCAGCTTTCCGACGACTGGCACGCCGACTACGACGACAGCATGAAGGCCGACGGGCTGATCCTGCTGGGCTATGGCGACTACCTGGCCTACGAGAGCACGCTGGCGCAGCTGGTCGCGCAGGGCACGCATTTCGTGCGCTGGGGACACGTCTGGCCCGACCAGCCCGGGGTGACGATCGGCTGCGACAACGCCAACGGCGGGCGGCTCGCCGGCCGCCACCTGCTGCAGCTGGGGCGGCGGCGCATCGCCTTCCTCGGGAACGCCAGCGACGGGTTCCCGGAGTTCCAGGCCCGCCACCGCGGCTGTGCGCAGGCGCTGGCGGAAGCGGGCCTCGGTCTGGCTGCCGAGCTTCAGGTGAATGCCGACAGCACCGAACAGGCCGGCTACGAGGCGGCGCGGGCGCTGCTGGCGCACGGGCGGTCGTTCGATGCGGTGTTCGCCGCCAGCGACCTGATCGCCATCGGGGCGATGCGCGCGCTGCAGGACGCCGGCCTGCGGGTGCCGGCGGATGTGGCGGTGGTCGGTTTCGACGGCACGCCGATGGCGCGCTTCTGCAATCCACCGCTCACCACCGTGGTGCAGGACACCACCACGGCGGGCGAGCTCCTGGTGCAGGCGCTGCTGGCGCAGGTGCGCGGCGAGGACGCCGTCAGCCTGATGCTGCAGCCGACCCTGGACGTGCGCGCCTCCAGCATTGCCTGAATCTGGATGTGGCAGCGGAGCAAGCTCCGCTCTACGGCAGCGACGAGATGGCTCTCGCAGAGCCGAGCTTGCCCGGCTGCGGATGCCTTATCGCTGCGGCCGCGCTCTCGCCATCGCCGCATCCAGCGTCGTGACGAGCGTCGGTTCGGTGACGGCGGCATCCAGCAGGTAGACCTGCACGCCATGTGCCGGCACGCTGGCTTCAAGCTTGCCGCCTGCAGCGACCTCGACCACGCCGCCATCCAGCGCCGAGGTCCAGCGCCCCGCCTGCAGCATCGAATCAACCGCGAAACGCGCCGCCGCATCGCCCTTGTTGAGCAGCACCAGCGCGATCTGATGTTCGCCCTGGTGCTGGTAGACGCGATAGAACGCCGCGCGCGTGCCGTTGAGTTCGAGATTGACCTGCAGGCCGCGCTGCAGCGCTGGCGAAGCGGCGCGCGCCCGCGCGATGCGGATGAGCGCCGCGCGGATCGGACTGGTTCTGGCCGCTTCGATGCCCTCGACGCCGAAATAGTTGCGGTTGCCGCCGTGCTCCGGCCGCCCGCGCATGAAGCCCATTTCCGAGCCGTAGTAGACCACCGGAATGCCGCGCGCGGTGAACAGCCAGTGATGCGCGTCGATGAAGCCGGCATCGCTGGCGTCCAGGCGCGGCATGTCGTGGTTGTCGTAGAAAGTGGCCAGGTCGTAGGGATTCGCATACGGCCCGTCGGTGAGGTACAGGGCCGGCGCGAGGCGCGCGAAGCCGGCCTGCGCATGGCCGAAGACTGCCTCCATCGCCTCTTTCATCGGGAAGTCCAGCACGCTGGTTTCACCCTGGCCGGGCAGGGTGTGGCGGGCGATGACTTCGGCGTCGTAGTTGAAGGCCTCGCCGAACATGAAGAAGCCCGGGCGTTTGGCGCGGATGCGCTGCGTGAACGCCTGCCAGAACGCATCCGGCATCCAGGCGATGGTGTCGATGCGGAAGGCATCGGCACCCTGTTCGATCCAGCCGGAGTAGGCATCGACCAGGTAATCGAGCACGGCCGGGTTGTCCGCATCGAAATCTGAAAGCTGCGCCAGGTTTCCCTCCAGGAAACCCTCGCCTTCCACCGGGCCGCGCGCGCTGTAGAAACGGTGCAGCGGGTTGCCGGCGGGATCGAGCCGGGTCGGATCAAGGTTCTGGTGGTCGGCGAGCAGCGTGCCGTCGCGGTCGAAGATCTTTCCGAACTTGGGCTGGTCGTGCTCCATGCCCCAGGCCGGGGAGCCGTGGTTGCCCACGATATCCAGCACCAGCTTCATGCCGTGCGCGTGCAGGGCATCGGCCAACTCGCGAAAGCCCATGCCCGGGCTGGGCAGGTGCTCATCGAGCGTATTGAAGTCCACGCCCCAGTAGCCGTGGTAGCCGGTTTTGCCGCGGTCGGCGAGGCTTCCGCCGCAGGTCGGCGCGGTGCCGCCGCTGAAGGGCTCGTCCGGGTTGTCCACCACCGGCGTGATCCACACCGCGGTAAAGCCCATTTCGGCGATGTAGTCGAGATGGTCGGCCAGCCCGCGGAAATCCCCGCCCAGGTAGCCGATGTTGCCGGCCACGCCGCTGCAGGACACCAGCGGGATGTCGAAGGTGCCCTGATCGCGCTGGTCGTTGGCCGGATCGCCGTTGACGAAGCGGTCGGTCATCACGAAGTACACCGCTTCGCGTGCGAACGGCTCCAGGGTGCCGTAGTACGACGCCACCGCCGCGGATGTCGCGGACGCATCGGGTGCCTGCGGGGCGCAGGCCGCCAGAGCCACGGCACAGGCCAATGCGGACAGGATGCGGGGAAAGTGGAACATCACGACCTCATTCGCGTGTGTCGGGCAGGCGCACCAGCAACACGCACAGGCCGGCCAGGATCAGGCTGATGCCGCCAGCCGCCAGTGCGTTGATCGGACTGCCGCCCAGAAAGTTTTTCAGCAGGAAGCCGAGCAGGCTGGCGGCCACCAGCTGCGGAATCACGATGAAGAAATTGAAGATGCCCATGTAGGTGCCCATCTTCACCGCCGGTACCGCATTGGCCAGCATGGCGTAGGGCAGGGACAGGATCGAGGCCCACGCGATGCCGACTCCGACCATCGACAGCAGCAGCCAGCGCGGATCCTCGATCCAGCCGATCGACAGGAGGCCCAGCCCGCCGAGCGCGGTGTTGACCAGATGGCTGCCGCACAGCCCGAGGTGACGCACCATCGCGGGAATGGCGATGGCGGCCAGCGCGGCGAAGCCGTTGTAGGCCGCGAACAGCACGCCGACCCAGTTGGCACCGCTGTTGTACGCCGCCGAGGCCGGATCGGTGCTGTTGAAGTGCACTTCGGTGACCGCCGCCGTGGTGTAGATCCACATCGCGAACAGCGCGAACCATGAAAAGAACTGCACCGGGGCGAGCTGTGCCATCGTCGGCGGCATGTCGCGCACGTCGTCCAGGATGCGGGTGAAGGCGTTGTCGCAGGAAAGACAAGTGCGAAGCAGGAAGGCCAGTCCAACTCCCGCCAGGAGGCCCGCAAGGATGTGGAGCGCCGGATCGAGGCCGCGCGTGGCCACGACGACGGCCAGCAGCACGCCGGCCAGCACGGCGGCAGCGGCGAGGCGGCGCACGAGGCCGGGGTTGCCGGCGCGCCGCGGCGGCGCGGGCGAGGCGTCCCAGCGCGCCAGTGCCTCGGGCGGGTACTCGCGCGTGCGCAGGACGGTCCAGCCGATCGCGCCCAGCAGCACCGCGCCGCCGGCGTAGAAGGCGTAGCGCACGGTGTCGGGAATCTGCCCTTCCGGCGCGGTGTTCGCCACGCCGGCCTTTTCCAGCAGGAAGGGCAGCAGGCTGGCCACGACCGAGCCCGTGCCGATGAAGAAACCTTGCATCGCAAAACCGGCCGGGCGCTGCGACGGCGGCAGCTGGTCGCCGACGAAGGCGCGAAACGGCTCCATCGAAATGTTGATCGATGCATCCAGCACCCACAGCATGCCGGCGGCGACCCAGAGCGCGGGGGCGTTGGGAAAGGCGAACAGCGCGAGCGAAGCCATCACCGCGCCGACGAGGAAGTAGGGTCGGCGTCGTCCCAGGCCGCTCCAGGTGCGGTCGGAGAGATAGCCGACGACCGGCTGCACCAGGAGGCCGGTCAGCGGTGCCGCCACCCACAACAGCGGGATGGCGTCCATGTCCGCGCCGAGCGTCTGGAAGATGCGGCTGACGTTGGCGTTCTGCAGGGCAAAGCCGAACTGGATGCCGAGGAAACCGAAGCACATGTTCCAGATCTGCCAGAACGACAGGCGCGGTCTTTCCGCCATGACGGATACGTTCATGCCTCCCTCTTCCCTTGTGCCGGTCTGTGCCGGATGCCTGACGACACCGTATAGCGCAGGTTGCGCCCATCGGCCCCTGTAAACGTATTCACCGCGCAGTGGTTCTCGCGGCGGGCGCGCAGGCGGCATAGTCGCCCACGACGACTGCGGGCGGGGGCGGAATGAGCGAACAGCACTGGTGGCGCGGCGCGGTGATCTACCAGATCTATCCGCGCAGCTTTCTCGATACCGATGGCAACGGCGTGGGCGATCTGCCCGGCATCCTTGCGCGCCTGGACTACGTGGCCGCGCTGGGCGTGGATGCGATCTGGATCGCGCCGTTTTTCACCTCGCCCATGGCCGACTTCGGCTACGACATCGCGGATTTCCGCGACGTCGATCCCCTGTTCGGCACGCTTGCCGACTTCGACCGCGTGCTGGAAAAGGCGCACGCGCTGGGGCTGAAGGTGATCATCGACCAGGTGCTCGGGCACTGCTCGATCGAGCACCCGTGGTTCCGCGAAAGCCGGCAGAGCCGCGACAACCCGAAGGCCGACTGGTTCGTCTGGGCCGACGCGAAGCCGGACGGCACGCCGCCCAACAACTGGCTTTCCATCTTCGGCGGCGTGGCCTGGACCTGGGAGCCGCGGCGCGGCCAGTACTACCTGCACAACTTCCTGTCATCGCAGCCCGAGCTCAATTTCCACAACCCGGACGTATACGCGGCGCAGCTGGAGAACCTGAAGTTCTGGCTGGACCGCGGCGTCGACGGCTTCCGCCTGGACTCGATCAACTTCCCCTACCACGACGCGCTCTTGCGCGACAACCCGCCCAAGCCCGCCGAACTGCGCACCGGACGCGGGTTCAGCCCCGACAATCCCTACGCCTTCCAGTACCACATCTACAACAACACCCGGCCGGAAAACCTCGGCCTGCTGGAAGACGTGCGCGCCCTGCTCGATCGCTATCCGCAGGCCACCTCGCTGGGCGAGATTTCCTCGGAAGACTCGCTCGCCACCACGGCCGAATACGTCACCGATCAGCGGCTGCACATGGGCTACAGCTTCGAGCTCCTCACCGACGAGCGCAGTGCGGCCTATATCCGCCAGACGGTCGAGGCGCTGGAGGCGAAGATGCCCCGGGGCTGGCCGTGCTGGGCCATTTCCAACCACGACGTGCCGCGCGCGGTCACGCGCTGGCGCGGCGAAGCTGCGGACGACGACGCGCTGGCGCGCCAGCTGGTGGCCCTGGTGTGTTCGCTGCGCGGCTCGGTCTGCCTCTACCAGGGCGAGGAGCTGGGCCTGCCCGAGGCCGAAGTGCCGTTCGAGGCGCTGTGCGATCCCTACGGCAAGGCCTTCTGGCCCAATTTCAAGGGCCGCGACGGCTGCCGCACGCCGATGCCCTGGACGGCCGACGCCGATGCCGGCTTCAGCACGGTACCGCCCTGGCTGCCGGTGCCGCAGACGCACCGGCAGCGCAGCGTGGCGACGCAGGACCCCGATCCGGCGTCGGTGCTCAACGCCATCCGCGCCTTCCTGCGCTGGCGCAAGGCGCAGCCGGCGCTGGTGCACGGCTCGATCCGCTTCATTGATGTGCCCGAAGGCGTGCTCGCCTTCGAGCGCGAAGCCGCCGGCCAGCGCCTGAGGGTGGTCTTCAATCTTTCGGATGCGGTGGTCGAATGGCGCGATTTCGGCGCAGCGGCGCTGCTCGATGTGCCGGGCCCGGTTCCGGGCGTCCTGGATGGCACCACGCTGGTCCTGCCGCGCCACGGCGCGGCGTTTGCGCTGGCGGGCTGAGGAGATGCGCGCGATGCGGATGGCGGCCTAGATCGCGTGGCTCCTCGTTCTGGCCGTGCCGGGCCATGCCCGGGCCGGCACGGTGGCGACGGTTGCCTCGCCGGACGGGCGCATCACGGTGAATCTGGCGCTCGATGGCGACGGGCGGCCGAGCTATCGCGTGAAACACGACGGGCGTGCGCTGCTGGGCGACTCGCGCCTGGGCTTCATCTTCGCCAACGGCCGCCAGCTGCTGCGCCGCCTGCGGCTGGTGTCCGCATCGGAAAGCCACCACGACATCACCTGGGAACAGCCCTGGGGCGAGCGCCGCCTGGTGCGCGACCAGCACAACGAGCTGCGCGTGCGCCTGACCGAGGATGCGCCCGATCCGCGCCGCCTCGACCTCGTGTTCCGGGTGTTCGACGACGGCGTGGGCTTTCGCTACGAGCTGCCGGCGCAGCCGCACCTGACCGAGGCCCGCATCGTGCAGGAGCTGACCGGGTTCGCGCTCGCGCGCCCGGCGACGGCGTGGTGGATCCCGGCGCTGGAATGGAACCGCGAGGAATACTTGTACCGCCGCACCGCGCTGACGGAAGTCGGCATCGCGCAGACGCCGCTGACGCTGCGCACCGACGATGGCCTGCACCTGAGCATCCACGAAGCCGCGCTGGTCGACTACGCCGGCATGAACCTGATGCATGCCGGCAGCGGCGACCTGCGCGCGGCGCTCACGCCGGCCGCCGACGGCGCGCCGGTGGTGCGCGCCACGCCCTTCGCAACGCCGTGGCGCACGATCACCATCAGCCCGCGCGCCGGCGGGCTGGTCGAATCCAGCCTGATCCTCAACCTCAACGAACCCAATGCGATCGGCGACGTGAGCTGGTTCACGCCGGCCAAATACGTCGGGGTATGGTGGTCGCTGCATCTGGACACCGAGAGCTGGGCCACCGGCCCAAAGCACGGCGCCACGACCGAAAACACCAAGCGCTACATCGACTTCGCCGCCGCCAACGGCTTTCGCGGGGTGCTGGTCGAAGGCTGGAATCCGGGCTGGGACGGCGACTGGTTCGCCAACGGCTGGGGCTTCGACTTCACCCGCACCACGCCCGACTTCGATCTGGACGCACTGGCGCGCTACGCTGCCGGCAAGGGCGTGCACCTGGTCGGCCACCACGAAACCGGCTGCGCGGTCAGCCACTACGAGCGCCAGATGGACGCGGCGTTTGCGCTGTACGCGCGCCACGGCGTGGATGTGGTCAAGACCGGCTATGTCTGCGACGCTGGCCAGATCGAACGCCAGGATGAAACCGGTGTGCCGGTGCGGCGCGAGTGGCACGAAGGCCAGTGGATGAGCAACCACCACTTGCGCGTGGTGCAGGCGGCCGCGCGCCAGCGCATCGCGCTCAACCCGCACGAACCGATCAAGGACACCGGCCTGCGCCGTACCTGGCCCAACTGGGTTTCGCGCGAGGGCGCGCGCGGCATGGAGTACAACGCCTGGGCCAATCCGCCCAACCCGCCCGAGCACGAACCCACCCTGGTGTTCACCCGGATGCTGGCCGGACCGATGGATTACACGCCCGGCGTTGTCAGCCTGACCGGGCGCAACGGGCAGGAAATTCCCGGCACGCTGGCGCGCCAGCTGGCGCTTTACGTCGCGCTCTACAGCCCGATCCAGATGGTGGCGGACCTGCCCCAACACTATGCGCAGCACGCCGAAGCCTTCGAGTTCATCCGCGAGGTCGCGGTCGACTGGGACGAAAGTCGCGTGCTGGCCGGCGAGGTGGGCGAGTACGTGGCGATCGCGCGCAAGCAGCGCGATGCCTCCAATTGGTTTCTGGGCGCGATCAACGACCGCAGCGCGCGGACCTTGGCATTGAAGCTGGATTTCCTCGAGTCCGGCGTGCGCTACCGCGCGCGAGTTTATCGCGACGGCAAGCGCGCCGGCTGGCGCGGTCCGGAACGCTTCCGCTTCGTGCGCGAGGAGAAGATCGTGACGCGCGATGACGTCATGACGCTGCGGCTGGCCGCAGGCGGCGGCGCGGCGGTGCGCTTTTCGCGCGAGCCGGAGTGATCGCGCGGGCCCGCGAGCAACGGTCCGCGGGCTTGGCCAAGGGTGCATGCGAATGCGCCGCGCGGGCGCGCGTGCGCGTGCGCAAACCGTTGCGGCGCGCCGCTCCGAAGGTTTTCGACCGGGCGCGGGATGAATACGTATGCAGCCCCTTTCGCTTGCCGGCGGCGTGCTTACCATCGTCGCAGCCGTGCGAATTGGTCATCGGCACGTAACACGACGGGGCGGCCATGGATCGCCCGGGGATCGCAAAATCACTGGAGGGGATCATGCTGCAGATGAAGAGGAACCTGTTGAGCGTGGCGCTGGCCGCGGCGGTGCTGGGCATGTGCGTGCCGGTGCACGCCCAGGACGAGGCATCGTCCGGGCAGGAGGCCGCGAAGGACCGCAAGGGCGAGAACGCCAAGGAGCTCGACAAGGTCGTGGTGGTCGGTATCCGCGGCGGCATCGAGCGCGCCATCGACATCAAGAGGGAATCCACCTCCATCGTCGAGGCGATCTCGGCGGAGGACATCGGCAAGCTGCCGGACGTCTCCATCGCCGAGTCGATCGCGCGCCTGCCCGGACTGGCCGCGCAGCGCGTCGCCGGCCGCGCGCAGGTGATCAGCGTGCGCGGCCTGTCGCCGGACTTCGCCACGACCCTCCTCAACGGGCGCGAGCTGGTCAGCACCGGCGACAACCGCAGCGTCGAGTTCGACCAGTATCCCTCCGAGCTGATGGCTGGCGTCACGGTCTACAAGACGCCTGATGCCGCGCTGGTCGGGCAGGGCCTGTCGGGCACGATGGACATGCGCACCGTGCGGCCGCTGGATTACAGCGAGCCCGTCTTCGCGGTGAGCGGGCGCTGGCAGCGCAACTCGCTCGGCTCGGCCGCGAATGCCGACGGCAACGGAAACCGCTTCAACGCCAGCTACATCGGCCAGAACGCCGGCGGCAATGTCGGTTTCTCGATCGGCTACTCGCACTCGGATACGCCGATCCAGGAAGAACAGGTCGGCCTCTACGAGCCCTGGCAGGCGATCGGCGATAACTGGCGTCCGGGCGTGGCCGCCGGCACCTACTACTCGGACGGCATCAAGGCGCTGCGCCGCACCGGCTACACCAAGCGCGACGGCGTGATGGGCACCCTGGAGTTCCGCAACGCCGGCTCCTGGATCAGCACCTTCGACTTGTTCTATTCCAAGGCGCACCAGGAAAACACCGCCAACCAGTTCGAAGTCCACATCGGCGACTACAACGGCGGCTTCGACCGTCTCGCGGTGGACGGCGCGCAGGTCAACGGCAACGGCACCTTCACCGGCGGCACCGCCGGCAACGTCTATCCGCTGGTGCGCGGCATGTACAACGACCGCGAGGACACGATCCGCGCGCTGGGCTGGCGCAACGAGTTCGTGATCGGCATGGCGGACCTGATGTTCGACCTGAACTGGTCGCGCGCCGACCGCGACGAGCTGAACCTGGAGAACAACACCCAGCTGATGCCGTCGCCGCAGCTCGATTCGATCAACCTGGCGCTGCGCTCCAACGGCTTCTCGCAGCTGGTGCCCGGACGCGATTATTCGGATCCTTCGACCCTGCTCCTCGCCAACACCATCTACGGCTCGGGCTACGGCAAGGTGCCGCGCGTGGAGGACGAGCTCAAGGGTGCCAAGCTGGTGGCGACCGTGCCGGCACCGCAGGCGATGAGCAACGCCCTGTCCGACATTTCCTTCGGCCTCAACCGCGCCGACCGCAGCAAGGACAAGAGCCAGCCGGAAGGCGCGATCGAGCTGGGCGCGCAGGGCATCACCCCGGTCGGTTCCGAGTTCCAGTACGGCCTGGTCGACCTGGGCTTCGCCGGCATCGGCATGATCCCCTCATGGAACGTGCCCGGTGCCGTGGGCCAGTACATGCGTTTCAACCCGAGCGACAGCTCGGCGGCCTACCTCATCCCGAAGGCGTGGACGGTCGAGGAAACCATCGACACCGCCTTCGTGCAGGCCAACATCGACTCCCGCTGGGGTTCGGTGCCGGTGCGCGGCAACGTCGGCGTGCAGATCCAGCACACCGACCAGTCCTCGCATTCGCGGGTGTGGGACAGCTCGCAGCCCGCCGGTCAGGAAATCCGCCCCTACGGCAACGGCAAGAGCTATACCGACGTGCTGCCGAGCCTCAACCTGGCGTTCTCGCTGGGCGAGGACCAGACCCTGCGCCTGGCGCTGGCGCGGCAGGTGGCGCGGGCACGGGTCGATCAGCTGCGTTCCTCGGTCGAGTTCGGCGTCGATCCGGCCACCGGCAAGCCCGGCGCGGGCGGCGGCAATCCGCAGCTCGATCCGTGGCGTGCCAATGCCTTCGACCTGTCCTGGGAAAAGTATTTCGGGTCGCGCGCCTACGTCGCTGCGGCGTTCTTCTACAAGGACCTGCGCAGCTACATCTTCACCCAGACCCGCGACGGCTATGACTTCACCGACCTTCTGGTCGGCTATGTGCCGCCGCCGGGATCGGCACCGGTGCTGAGCACCGGCACCATGACCGCGCCGTTCAACGGTGGCGGCGGCACGCTCAAGGGCATCGAGCTGACCGGCTCGCTGCCGCTGGATCTGTTCGCCCCGGTGCTGGAAGGCTTCGGCGTGGTGGCGAGCGCCAGCTTCAACGACAGCAGCATCGAAGTGCTCGATCCCGAGAGCGCAAGCAGCGTGGGCTCGGGCCCCATCGACCTGCCGGGGCTGTCCAAGCGCGTCTACAACTTCACCGTGTACTACGAGCGCAACGGCTTCGAGTTCCGCGTCAACAACCGGCGCCGTTCCGACTTCATCGGCGAGATCGGGAACTTCGATGGCAACCGCACCCTGCGCTATGTGGTCGGCGAGAACATCACCGATGCCCAGGTCAGCTACAGCTTCGCCGCCGGCAGCGGGCTGGAGGGTCTGAGCCTGCTGCTGCAGGCCAGCAACCTGACCGATGAGGCCTACCGCACCTATGCCGGCAGCAAGGACCGCCCGCTCGAGTACATCAAGTGGGGACGCACCCTGTTGATCGGGGCCAGCTACAAGTTCTGAGCCGCGTCGGGACGTTGCATGAGCGCCCCTGCCCGCCTGTGACGGGCAGGGGCGTCTGCGAGATCGGGGGGAGGACCTGATGCAGGGAAATGCAGTGCAGTTGGCGGTGTTCCTCGGGCTCACCGCCCTGGTCGCGCTGGCCACCTGGTGGCGCTACCGCAAGGAAGGGCGGGCGGCCGACAGCGCACAGGATTTCTTTCTCGCCGGCCGCCTGGGCTGGCCCTTCATTGCCGGTAGCCTGCTGCTGACCAACATCAGCGCCGAGCAGATCGTGGGCATGAACGGGGCCCAGAACATGCTCCAGATCTGGTGGGAACTGGGCGCCATCGCCGGCCTGCTGGTGCTGGCCAAGGTGCTGATCCCGCTGTACTACCGCCACGGCTGCACCACCACCACCGAACTGCTCGAGCGTCGCCTGCCCAACGGCGCCAGCCTGCGGCGCACGGTGTCGGTGCTGTTCCTCCTGGGCTATCTCTTCATCCTGCTGCCGATGGTGCTCTACACCGGCGCGCGCTTCATGCAGTCGATGTTCCAGCTGGACCTGCCGATCCTGGCCATCGCCGCGCTGTTCGCGTGCGCCGGCCTGGCCTACGCGGCGCTCGGCGGGCTGCGTGCGATCGCGATTTCCGACACCTACATGGGCGTGGTGCTGCTGGTGATGGGCGCGCTGGTGACCGGCTTCGCGCTGGACCGGATCGGCTGGGATTTCTCCGGCATCCCGGCCGAGCGCCTGACTCCGTTCGGCAGGCCCGATTCGGACATCCCGTGGCCGACCCTGTTGACCGGCATGGTGCTCGCGCACGTTTTCTACTGGGGCACCAACATGCTGATCGCGCAGCGCGCCCTGGCGGCGCGCGACATCCGCGAGGCGCAGAAGGGCATCTACGCCGCGGCGCTGTTCAAACTCGTGACCCCGCTGATCGTGGTGCTGCCGGGCATCATCGCGTTCAAGCTCTACGGTGATATCGGCGACGATGCCTACGGGCGGCTGGTTGGCGACGTGCTGCCGCCCTGGCTTGCGGGCGCATTCGCCGCCGCCATCACCGGCGCGGTGCTGTCCAGCTACAACGCCGGCCTCAACTCGGCCGCGGCGCTGTATGCCGTGGATCTGCACCTGCCGTTGTTCAACCCGCGCGCCGACGGCAAGCGCGTCGGACAGATCGTGCAATGGATCGCCATGCTGGTGTCGCTGGCGCTGGTGCCGCTGTACGAGAACGTCGAAAGCATCATCGCCACGCTGCAGCAGCTGAACGGGCTGTATTCGATGCCGGTGCTGGCGGCCTTCTTCGTGGCGATCCTTGTGCGCGGTGCCAACGCGACGGCGATCCGGATCGCGCTGGTGTTCGGGGTGGTGTTGTACGCCGTGTTCACCTTCGCCTGGACCCCGCTGCACTACCTGCATCTGATGTTCATCACTTTCGTGGCGACGGTGGCGGTGGCGATCGGCCTGGGCCGCTGGGTGCGCGCGCCGCAAGCGGAAGCCGAGCCGGCGTCCTGATCAGGGTGCAAGCTGCGCCGCAGCCTGCGCCAGCTGCGCGATGCGCGCCCAGTCGCCGGCGCGCACCGCTTGCGGCGGCAGCATCCAGGAGCCGCCGACGCAGGCGACGTTGGGCAGGGCGAGGTAGGCGGGTGCCCTGGCGGCGTCGATGCCGCCGGTCGGACAGAAGCGCGCCTGCGGCAGCGGCCCGGCAAAGCCCTTGAGCGCGGCCACGCCGCCGCTGGCTTCGGCCGGGAAAAACTTGAAGCGTTGCCAGCCCAGCTCAAGTCCGCGCATCAGTTCGCCTGCCGTCGCGATGCCGGGAATCAGCGGGATCGCGGCCTCCGCCGCCGCGGCGTAAAGCGCCTCGGTGGCACCGGGCGAGATGGCGAATTGCGCGCCGGCCCGCGCCGCCGCGTCCAGATCGCGCGCCGAAAGCACGGTGCCCGCGCCGACGCAGGCTTCCGGAAGCTCGCGTGCGATGAGGGTGATGGCGTTCAGCGCGCAGGCACTGCGCAGGGTCACTTCCAGCACCGGCAGGCCGTTGTCGGCCAGCGCGCGGCACAGCGGCAGCGCGTCCTCGATGCGTTCGATGGTGATGACGGGGATGACCGGCGCGCGCGCAAACACCGCATCGACGCGCTGTGCGAGGGAGTGGCTGTCGATCATGGTTCAAAGCTCCGGAGCGCGCAGGGCGCAGGCGGCACCCAGAAGGCCGGGGTGGGGGTGGGTGATGACGTGGATCGGGACCGATTCCAGCAGCGCCGCCATGCGGCCCTTGGCGAGGAAGCGTTCGCGGAAGGCGCTGGCGCGCAGGAACGGGATGAAGCGGGGCACGATGCCGCCGGCGATCACCACGCTGCGCGCACCGTGGATCAGGGCGCAGTCGCCGGCCACGCTGCCCAGCACCGCGCAGAAGCGCGCCAGCGCGCGCCGCGCCGACAGGTCGTGGCCATCCAGCGCGGCGGCGACGATCTCGGCGGGATCGCGCAGCAGCGGATGGCTGGCGGCATCGGCGGCAACGCCGCGCAGCACCGCGTCGATTTCCGACAGACCCTTGCCGCAAAGCAGGCGCTCGGTCGAGGTGCGTCCGTGCTGGGCTGTCAGCCAGGTGTTGATGCTGCGCTCTTCGTCCCCGATCGGCGCAAAGCCGACGTGGCCGCCCTCGGTTTCGACCGTGTGCCAGCCGTGCGAATGCGACCCGACCAGCAGCGCCACGCCCAGTCCCGTGCCCGGCCCCAGCACGCTGACCGGCCCGCGCAGCGCGGCCTCGGGATCGCCGTGCAGGGTGAGGAGGGATTCGCGCGACAGCGCCGGGATCGCCCAGGCCAGCGCGCCGAAATCGTTGAGCATGCGTAGTTCGTCCAGGCCGAGCGTGTTCTGCAGTTCGCTGCGGCTGAACGACCAGGCGCGGTTGGTGAGGCGGATCTCGTCGCTGCCGACCGGGCAGGCCACCGCCAGCGCGGCGCGCGCGGGCTGCGCGTCGACCTGCGCCAGGTAGTGTTCGATCGCGTGCTGCACGCTGGCGAAGTCGGCGTTGGCCAGCGCGCGCGAGGCAAGCAGCGCCGGTTCGGGCGACGACGGGTTGACCAGCGCGAAGCGCGCGTTGGTGCCGCCGATATCCCCGACCAGGGCCAACTCGGACCGGTTCATGCGTCGTCCGCGAACAGCGCGCAGGCACCCCGCTCGGCCGGGCCGACGCGGTTGCGCATCAGGCCGAACAGCTCGCGGCCCATGCCGGACTGGTTGCCGGCCAGGTCCAGTGGCTGTGCTTCGCGGGCCTGCCATTGCGCTTGGTCCAGCACCACGTCCATTGTGCCGGCCTCGGCATCGATGCGGATCAGGTCGCCGTCGCGCAGCTTCGCCAGCGCGCCGCCATCGGCGGCCTCCGGCGTCACGTGGATCGCGGCCAGCACCTTGCCCGAGGCACCCGACATGCGCCCGTCGGTGACCAGGGCCACGCGCTGGCCGCGGTCCTGCAGGGCGGCCAGCGTGGGGGTGAGCTTGTGCAGTTCGGGCATGCCGTTGGCGCGCGGGCCCTGGCCGCGCACCACCGCGGTGAAGTCGCCGCCCAGCGCGCCGGCCTTGAACGCGGCCAGCAGGGCTTCCTGCGAGGCGAAGATTTTTGCCGGTGCCTCGTGTTGGCGGTACTGCGGCGCGACCGCCGAAACCTTCACCACCGCGCGTCCGAGGTTGCCGTGCAGCACGCGCAGGCCGCCTTCGGCATCGAACGGCGCGGACGCCGGGCGCACGATGCCGGTATTGCGCGACTGCGCGGGCGGATCGCGCCAGTCCAGCCGCGTTCCGTCCAGGAAGGGCTGTCTTGCCTGCTGGCGCAGGTTGCCGCCGTGCACGCAGGCGATGTCCTCGTGCAGCAGTCCGGCATCGAGCAGCTGGGTGATGATGAAGCCCATGCCGCCGGCGGCTTCGAAGTGGTTCACGTCGGCCGGACCGTTGGGATAGACCCGCGCCAGCAGCGGGGTGGCGCGCGAGAGTTCGTCGAAGTCGTTCCAGTCGATGAGGATGCCGGCGGCGCGCGCCACCGCGACCAGGTGCAGGGTGTGGTTGGTCGAGCCGCCGGTGGCCGCCAGTCCGACCAGGGCGTTGACGATGGCCTTCTCGTCGATCGTGTGCGCGAGCGGCCGACAGTCGTCGCCCAGCGCCGTGATGCGCAGCGCCTGTTCGGCGGCGGCCACGGTGAGTGCATCGCGCAGCGGCGTGCCGGGCGGCACGAAGGCGGTGCCCGGCAGGTGCAGGCCCATCACTTCCATCAGCATCTGGTTGGAATTGGCGGTGCCGTAGAAGGTGCAGGTGCCCGGCGCGTGGTAGGACGCGGCTTCCGCATCCATCAGCTCGTCGCGGCCGGCTTCCCCGAGCGCGAAGCGCTGGCGCACCTTCGCCTTCTCCGGGTTGGGGATGCCCGAGGGCATCGGCCCGGCCGGCACGAACACCACCGGCAGGTGGCCGAAGCCGAGCGCGCCGATCAGGAGCCCGGGCACGATCTTGTCGCACACGCCCAGCATCAGCGCGGCGTCGTAGCAATCGTGCGAGAGCGAGACCGCCGTCGCCATCGCGATCACGTCGCGCGAGAACAGCGACAGCTCCATGCCGGCGCGGCCCTGGGTGATGCCGTCGCACATCGCCGGCACGCCGCCGGCGACCTGCGCGCTGCCGCCGGCGTTGCGCGCCGCCATGCGGATCAGGCTGGGGTAGTGCTCCATCGGCTGGTGCGCGCTGAGCATGTCGTTGTAGGCGGTGACGATGCCGAGGTTGCCGCCGCGGCCGCGGCGCAGCGCCGCCTTGTCCTGCCCGGAGGCGGCGAAGCCGTGCGCCTGGTTGCTGCAGGAAAGGCGGTAGCGGTACGGACCGGCGTCGCGCGCGGCGCTCATGCGGGCGAGGTAATCGTCGCGCGTGGTCCGGCTGCGCTCGGCGATGCGTGCGGTGACACGCGCGATGGCGGGATGCAGGACGGCAGACATTACGGACTCCAGTGGATATGGATGGGTGGCGGCGAAGGTGCCTGCAGCAGGCCGCAGACCGGCAGCCCGCCCTGCGGTTCGCGCAGGACGCGCTGCAGTACCGCGCGCTTTTCCTCGCCGGTCACGACCAGATGGATTTCCCGCGCCCGCAAGAGGCGCGGCAGGGTCAGGCTGATCCGCGCGAACGGTGCCTCGGGTGGCAGCGGATCGGGCACCGTGGCCAGGGCATCGATGCCGCTGCCCGGGGCCATGCCCTGGGCGAGATTCGCCGCGCCCGGGAACAGCGAGGCGATGTGGCCATCGGCACCCATGCCCAGCAGCACCGCGTCGAAGTCGCCGGGGCGTTCGGCGAGCGTCGCCTGCGCCAGCGCCAGCGAGGCTGCCACATCGCCATCGGCGCGGGTAATCGGGTGCAGCCTCATAGTCGGGCTGTCGCCGAAGGCGGTGCGCAGCTGGCGCAGGTTGCAGGCGGGGTGATCGTGCGGCACGCAGCGCTCGTCGGTCGGCAGCGCGTCGATCCGCCCGTCGAACGCGGTGCGCGCGAGCCGGGCGTATACCGGCAGCGGCGTGCGCCCGCCGGCGAGGGCCAGCCAGGCCGCGCCGCGCGCGCGGATCGCGCTGCGGCAGGCCTGTTCCAGCGCGTCGCCGACCGCCTCGAGCAGACGTGCGGCGTCGGCGTAGCTGCGGGCGTGCTCGTTCGGCGACACTGTGCTGTCCTCACTCGCGCCAGGCGTGACCGCGGCGGTCGGGCAGCGTGACCGCCGCGGCCGGTCCGCAGGTTCCGGCCTGATAGGGGCGCGGCGTCATGCCGGTCGCGCGCCAGCCGGCGGCGATCGCATCGATCCAGGCCCAGGCCGCCTCGGTTTCGTCGCGTCGCACGAACAGGGTGCCGTTGCCTTCGATCGCATCCAGATACAGGCGCTCGTAGGCCACGCGCTTGCGGGTGCTGGCGAACTCCTGGTGGAAGTCGAGGTCGAGCACCACCTGCGAGAGCCGCAGGCCGTTTCGATCAAGGCCCGGTGTCTTGCTCATGAGGGTGAGGCCGATGCGCTCCTCGGGCTGCAGCCGGATCAGCAGGCCGTTGGGCTGCATGTCGGCCGCGGCCGCGCCGCCGAAAATGGAATAGGGCACCTTGCGGAACTGGATGTAGATCTCGGTGCTGCGCGCCGGCATGCGTTTGCCGGTGCGCAGGTAGAAGGGCACGCCCGACCAGCGCCAGTTGTCCACGTGCGCGCGCAGCGCCACGAAGGTTTCGGTGCCGCTCGGCCGCCCGACCTCCTCGACGTAGCCGGGCACCGCAACGCCGCCGACGGCACCGGCGCTGTACTGGCCGATCACGCTTTCGGCGGCCACCTCGTCGCGCCCGATGGGGCGCAGCGAGCGCAGCACCTTGATCTTCTCGTTGCGCACCGCCGCCGGATCGAAGCGCGCCGGCGGCTCCATCGCCACCAGGCACAGGAGCTGCAGCATGTGGTTCTGGATCATGTCGCGCAGCGCGCCCGACTCATCGTAATAGTCGCCGCGCCCCTCCACGCCGACGGTTTCGCCCACGGTGATCTGCACCTGTTCGATATGGCGTGCGTTCCAGAGCGGCTCGAACATCGAATTGCCGAAGCGCAGCGCGATCAGGTTCTGCACGCCCTCCTTGCCGAGGTAATGATCGACCCGGTAGATGCAGTCCTCATCGAACACCCCGGCCACGGCGTCATTGATCGCGTTGGAGCTGGCGAGGTCGCTGCCGATGGGTTTTTCCAGCATCACCCGGGTGCCCTCGCCATTCACTCCGTGCGCCGCGAGCGCCTGACAGGCCGCGCCGTAGAACTTCGGCGCCGTGCTGAGGTGATAGAGCACATCGCCGCTGCGCAGCGCGGTGATCGCTTCGGCCAGGGCCTGCATCGAGGCGGCATCGTCGATGCCGGCGGCGCGGTAGTCGAGCCGCTCGATCAGCCCGCGCAGGGCGGCATCGTCGTTGCGCACATCTTTGAGGCTGGCGGTGACGAGGTTGATGAAACCTTCCCGATCCAATTCGCTGCGGGCGGTGCCGAGGATGCGCATCCCCGCCGGCAGCAGGCCGTCGGCCTCAAGGTCGTAGAGCGAAGGCAGCAGCATCCTGCGCGCAAGATCGCCGGTGGCACCGAAAAGGGTCAGCAGGGAGGCGGGGCGGCTGGGGGGCACGAAGATCGTCCGGTACAAGATGCCCGGAGCTTACCGCCGACGGCACCCGAGGGCGGGATGATTTCGATTCCAGTGCGGCGTGGCTGTGTCATGATGGACATCCCGGTCCGCCCGGGCCGGTGGTGACGGTGCGTACCCGGAGGTGCCCCATGCCACGTCGACTTTTGCTGCTGCTTGTCCTGATTGCCGGAGGCCTTGCGTTCCAGCCGGCGCTGGCCGAAACCACGGTCAGCCAGCGCGCCATTGTTTCGTCCCATGCCTTCCTCAAGCACCATCCCGATCTGCGCTACCGCTTCCAGGGGTTGCGCGAGTACGAGCGCGGCGATTACCGGCGCGCCATGGGCCGGTTCCTGATCGCAGCGCAGTGGGCCGACAAGCCTTCGCAGGCGATGATCGCGCAGATGCACTTCCTCGGGCGCGGCGTGCCGCGCGACCCGGTGCGCGGCTATATCTGGATGGACCTGGCCGCCGAGCGCGGGGAGGCGCGGATGGTGGCGGAGCGCGAGCGCTACTGGGAACAGCTCGACGAATCGCAGCGTGCGCGCGTGCTGGAACTCGGCCCGGAGGTCTATGCGCGCTACGGTGACGAGGTGACCGGCCCGCGGCTCGCGCGCGTGCTGGAGCACGGTCGGCGCGCGATGACGGGCGGCCGCCTGGGGACGTCCAGCCAGCTCGACGTCGTGCTTCCCACCACCGCCGGCAGCATCACCGTGCGCGGCGAGGAGTTCTACCAGGATATCTACTGGGACCTGCCCAGCTACTGGGCTTGGCAGATTCGCGACTGGGACGCGGTGCCCAACTGGCGCATCGAGACCGGCGCACCATCGCGCTGAGCGCGATCCGGCAGCGGGCGGGTGGGGCTGGCACAATGCCGGCCCCCGATCGCGCCGCCTCGCCGTTGCCATGAGCCTCAATCCCGCCCAGCGCGCCGCCGTTGAACATTGCGACACGCCGCTTCTGGTGCTGGCGGGTGCCGGCTCGGGCAAGACCCGCGTCATCACGCAGAAGATCCACCACCTGATCGTGCGGCGCGGCATGGTGCCGGGCAAGATCGCGGCGATCACCTTCACCAACAAGGCGGCGCGCGAGATGCGCGAGCGCGCCGGGGCGCTGCTGCGCGGGGTGGACAGCGAGGGCCTGACGATCTGCACCTTCCATTCGCTGGGGCTGAAGTTCCTGCAGATCGAGCACGAAGCCGCCGGACTGCGGCGCGGCTTTTCGATCTTCGATGCCGACGACGGCGGCGCGCTGATCAAGGACCTGATGCCGCGCGCTGCCAACGCGCAGGCGATTGCCGCCGTGCGGGCGCTGGTATCGCGCGCCAAGGCCGACGGTTTTTCGCCCGAGCGCGCCGCGGAGCTGGCGCAAAGCCCGCGCGAGCGCGAGGCGGCCGACCTGTACGGCCAGTACCAGAAGCGCCTGGCGGCGTTCAATGCGGTGGATTTCGACGACCTGATCCGCCTGCCGGTGGCGCTGCTGGAGGCGCACGCGCCGCTGCGCGACGCCTGGCGCGAGCGCCTGCGCTATCTGCTGGTGGACGAATACCAGGACACCAACGCCGGACAGTACGCGCTGCTGAAGCATCTGGCCGGCCCGCGCGGCGCGTTCACCTGCGTGGGCGATGACGACCAGTCGATCTACGCCTGGCGCGGTGCCGATACCGCGAACATCGAGCGACTCGGGCAGGATTACCCGGCGCTGGGGATCATCAAGCTCGAACAGAACTATCGCTGCGCGCGCCGCATCCTGCGCGCCGCCAATGCGTTGATCGCCAACAACCCGCACCTGCACCCCAAGAAGCTGTGGAGCGATGCGGCCGACGGCGAGCCGATCCGCGTGTTCGAGTGCCGCGACGGCGAGCACGAGGCCGAGCGCATTGCCACCGAGATCGCCTTCCTCTCGCACAAGCACGCGGCGCAGTGGGGCGATTTCGCCATCCTGTTTCGCGGCAACCACCAGTCGCGCGCGCTGGAAAAGGCGCTGCAGCTGCAGCGCATTCCCTATCACCTCTCCGGCGGCACCGCGTTCCTGGAGCGCGCCGAGGTCAAGGATGCGCTGGCCTGGCTGCGCCTCATCGCCAATCCCGACGACGACACCGCCTTCCTGCGCGCGGTGGCGGCACCGCGCCGCGAGATCGGTGCCACCACGCTGGCCCGGCTGGGCGAGCTTGCCAACGGCCTGCACCTGGGCCTGGCGCGCGCGGCATCGCGCGATGACGTGCTGGGGCAGCTCGCGCCGCGCGCGGCCCGCGCGCTCGACGCCTTCATGCAGCTGGTGGCCAGCCTGCGGCGCGCTTCCACGGTGCTCGCGCCGGGCGCGCTGTGCCGTCGGCTGGTGGAGGAGAGCGGCCAGCTTGCCGCGATCCGCGCCGAGTGCAAGGACGACGCGCTGTTCGAGCGCCGCCGCGGCAACGTCGAGGAGCTGGCGCAATGGTTCGATGCCGCCGGCAAGGGCGGTGCCGGCGAGCTGGTGGCCCAGCTTGCGCTCCTCACCGCTTCCGACCGCGACGCGCCGGGCAACGCGGTGCGCCTGATGACCCTGCACGCCTCCAAGGGGCTGGAGTTCGATTTCGTGTTCATCGCCGGCGTCGAGGACGGCCTGCTGCCGCACGAGTCATCGATCGAGGAGGGCCGGCTCGACGAGGAGCGTCGGCTCATGTACGTCGGCATCACCCGCGCCAAACGTCTGCTGCACCTGAGCTATCCGCGCCACGCGCGGCGCTTCGGCGAGCTGCACAGGGTGGTGCCGAGCCGCTTCATCGACGAGCTTCCCGCCGCCGAGCTGCACGTCGTCGGGCGCGACGACGTGCAGGACGCCGAGCGCACCGCCGAGCACGCGGGCGCGGCGATCGCGCGGCTGCAGGCGCTTTTCGCCAAGTGAACCGTTTTGGCGGGCGGCGTGCGGCGATCCGTCACACAGGCCCGCTACACTGGCCCCACCTCAATCCACGAGAGCCGACCGATGAAACTCCTGCGCGCGGGCCTGGCGGCCCTGACCCTCGTTGCCCTGGGCGCCTGCACCACCGCGCCGAGCCGGGCACCGGCACCTGCCGCTGCCGCTGTCGCTGCCGTCGAAGCCGCACCGCCGGCGCACGACAACCTCAACGCCACCCTGTGGATGCAGTCTTCGGCCGAATACGCGGCCACCGCGCGCGGCATCTACGCCGCCGCAAAGCGTTCGCTCGATCAGGCGCTGGAGGATCCGAACTGGAACGCCCTGCCGCGCGGCGAATCCATGTCCGGCTTCGAGAGCAAGCCGCCGGCGATCATCGCCGACGCCGACGAGACGCTGATCGACAACAGCGCCTTCCAGGCGCGTGCGGTGATCGAGGACCGCGGCTACACGCGTGAGAGCTGGGTCGAGTGGGTCCAGGCCCGGGACGCGCGCGCGATTCCCGGCGCGGTCGAATTCGCGCAGTACGCCGACAGCCGCGGCGTGACGATCTTCTACGTCACCAACCGCGACGCGCCGGACGAATACGAGGCCACCGTCGCCAATCTGCGCAAGCTCGGTTTCCCGGTCGCGGCCGATGCCAGCAACGTGCTGCTGCGCGGGGATGCGCGCGCGCCGGCGCGCGAGAAGGGCGAGCGCCGCCGTTACGTGGACCGCAGCTACCGCGTGGTGCAGATGTTCGGTGACAACCTCGGCGACTTCCTGGACGGCATCAATTCCGATGTCGCCACGCGCCAGCAGCTGATGGCGCCTTATGCCGACTGGTGGGGTGTGCGCTGGTTCATGCTGCCCAACCCGACCTACGGCTCCTGGCCCAACGCGGTGCTGCGCGGCTGCGAGAAGGACACCAATCCGCGCGCCTGCCTCCGTTCCGCGCTCCGGCACGACTATTGATTTGATTATAAAACAATGAGTTGGTGGACTACTTGCAAGTTCCACATTAACTTGCTAACTTGGGTTCCAAGGAGTCATGCCGCAGAAGACGGCGATTGCCACCGCGCCCACAACCATAATGATCCGATCCGGCAGGATGCTGGAACTGCAGGGAAGCCAATTGGCTTCCCTTGTTTTTTTCCGGCGCGGCTTTCGGCATCATTGAGCGTTCGCTCTTTACCCAACAACCCCGGAGTCTGCGATGAAACGTCTTGCCCTGCTGGCTGGTGCCGGCCTGATTTCCCTTGGTCTTGCGGCCTGCGGCGGCAAGGACGCCGGCGAGCCGATGTCCGAAGCCAAGGTGGCGCAACAGACCGCCGATCCTGCGGGTGCGGTCGAGGCGGTGGCTGCCAGGCTCAAGGAAAACGACCTGCTTGCCGCCGTGCAGCTCATGGTGCCGGCCGCCAAGCTGGACGAACTGCGCGGCGACTGGAAGCAGGCCATGGCCAAGGAAACCCCGAGCGAGGAGGAGCGCGCCGAGTTCGCCGCGAACATGGCGAAGCTGACCGCGCCCGGTGCCGAGCAGGCCCTCTATGCCGAGCTTGAGCCTGCCCTGGTGAAGTTCGAGACCGAGATGGCCGCGCAGATGCCGATGATGATCGGCATGGGCCAGGGCTTTGCGATGCAGGGCATCCAGGCCAGCGAGGATATGACCCCGGCCCAGAAGCAGCAGGGCATCGACATGATCAATGCGCTCGGCGGCTGGCTGCAGACGGCCAAGCTCACCGATCGCGACCTGGCGAAGAAGGGCATCGGCATCGTCGTCGCCACCGCGCGCCAGATCGACCTCAAGACCCTCGACGAGCTGCGCGCGCTCGATTTCGACCAGGCTATGGGCAAGGCGGGCGTGGCCTTCGGCGGCATCAAGGACCTCTTTGCGCTGTACGGCCTGGACATGAACCAGAGCTTCGCCAGCCTCAAGGCCAAGGAGATTTCGCGCGAAGGTGCGGCCGCCAAGGTCGGCTTCAGCTACAGCTTCCTCGGCAAGGAGCTTTCGGGCGAGACCGAGATGATCGAGCAGGACGGCCGCTGGTACGGCAAGGACACGGTCGAGCAGCTGGTCAAGGGCATGGCCGGCGTCGAGGACGAGGTGGCCGACGACGAGATCGTGCTGGAGGATGAAGAGGACGCCGTGCAGGAAGACGCCAACTGATCCGGTTTCCGGAGCGGCCGACGCTTTCTCTTCGCCGAATGCGCGGCACACCGGTCCCGGTGCCGCCGTACGATGCGATGCTGCTGTCATGAACGCCCAACCTTCCACCGCAGAGCGCGCCGCGCCGTCCATGCTGTTCCGCCTGCTGGGTCGGATCATCGCGCCGTGGCTGCAGATCCGGCGCGAGCCGGTCGCCGCCGATGCGGCGCTGGTGCTGCCCGACCTTCCGGTCTGCTATGCGATCGAGCGTTACGGGCTGTCCAACGTCCTGATCCTGGAGCAGGCCTGCCGCGAGGCCGGCCTGCCCTCGCCGCTGGTGGAGATGCCGACCGATCTGACGGGGCAGGGACGGGCGGTGGTGGCGACGTCGCGCCGCAACGGTTTCTGGTTCGGCCGCCCGCGCAATCGCACTCACTCCGAAGGGCTGGCCAACCTGGTCGCCGCGCTCGGCCGCGATCCGGCGCTGGACGTGCAGATCGTTCCGGTGTCGATCTTCGTCGGGCGCGCGCCGGACCGTGAGTCGGGCTGGTTCCGCGTGCTGTTCGCGGAAAACTGGGTCATCGTCGGGGGCTTCCGACGGCTGCTGGCGGTGCTGCTCAACGGGCGCAACACCATCGTGCGCTTCTCCGCGCCGGTGTCGCTGCGCTCGGTGCTGGCCGAAGGGGCGACGCCGGAAACGTCGGTACGCAAGGTCTCGCGCGTGCTGCGCACGCACTTCCGGCGCATCCGTACCGCGGTGATCGGGCCGGACCTGTCGCACCGGCGTACCCTGGTGGACGGCCTGCTGGCCTCCGACCCGGTGCGCCAGGCCATCGCCGACCAGGCCCGGCGCGACAGCATCAGCCACGCCGCCGCGTGGCGGCGCGCGCACGGCTATGCGCGCGAGATCGCGGCGGATTACTCCAACACGGTGATCCGCTCGGCCTCGTTCGTGCTCACGCCATTCTGGAACAAGATCTACCGCGGCGTGAAGATGCACCACTTCGAGGGGCTCAAGCAGATCGCGCCCGGGCACGAGGTGATCTACGTGCCCTGCCACCGCAGCCACATCGATTACCTGCTGCTGTCCTACCTTCTGTACGTGAACGGCGTGGTGCCGCCCCACATCGCGGCCGGTGTGAACCTCAACCTGCCGGTGGTCGGGCCGATCCTGCGCCGCGGCGGCGCCTTCTTCCTGCGCCGCAGCTTCAAGGCCAATCCGCTTTACTCGGCGGTGTTCGGGGAATACGTCGCCACGCTCATCGCGCGCGGCGACTCGATCGAGTACTTCATCGAGGGCGGCCGCTCGCGCACCGGGCGATTGCTGCAGCCCAAGGCCGGGATGCTGGTGATGACCCTGCGCGCCTTCGTGCGCCAGTCGCGCCGCCCGGTGCTGTTCCAGCCGGTGTACATCGGCTACGAGCAGATCATCGAGGGCAAGAGCTATCTCGATGAACTCTCCGGGCGGCCCAAGCAGAAGGAGACCGTGTGGGCGCTGCTGCGCGCCGCCAGCGGTGCCCTGCGCCGCACCTACGGACAGGTGGCGGTGAACTACGCCGAGCCGGTGCTGCTCGACGAGGTGCTCGCCGAGCACGCGCCGGACTGGCGCGAGCGTGCCGCCGAGGGCGGCCGGCAGGAATGGATGAACCCGGTGGTCGATGCGCTGGCCCAGCGCATCCAGATCAACATCAACCGCGCCGCCGACGTGAACCCGATCAATCTGCTGTCGGTCGCCTTGTTGTCGACCCCCAAGTACGCGATGAGCGAGAGCGATCTGCTGGCCATGCTCGACCTGGCCAAGACGCTGCTCGCGTCCGCGCCGTATTCGGATCGGGTCACGATCACCGCGCTGGATGGCGCGCAGATCATCGCCTACGGGGAAGCGTCCGGGCTGCTCGTGCGCACCCGCCACCCGCTCGGCGACGTGCTCTCGTTCGAAGGCGAACAGGCGGTGCTGCAAAGCTATTTCCGCAACAACGTGCAACACCTGTTCGTCTGCGCGGCGTGGGTGGCGAGCTGCTTCCAGAACGCACGCAGGATGTCGCGCGCCGGCGTGGTCCGGCTCGGGCAACTGGTCTATCCGTTCCTGCGCCGCGAGCTGTTCCTGCCGTGGGACGAAGACGGGTTCGCAGCACAGCTCGAGGCCACCATCGACGCCATGGTCGGGCTGGATCTGCTTTCCTTCGATGCCGAATCCGGCCAGCTCCAGCGCGGCCCGGGCCAGACCGATGCGGTATTCCGTCTGCGCGTGATCGCCAATTCGGTGATGCAGGCGTTCGAGCGCTACTACATCGGCATGGCCGTGCTGGCCAAGAACGGCTCGGGCACGATCACCGCGGCCGAGCTCGAGAACCTGTGCCACCTGACCGCCCAGCGCCTGTCGCTGCTCTATGCCCCGAGCGCGCCGGAGTTCTTCGACCGCGCGCTGTTCCGCGGCTTCATCGCGACCCTGCGTGAACTGGGCCTGGTGCGGGCCGACGAGGCCGGCAAGCTGGCGTTCGGCGAGGCGCTGGAGACCTGGGCGAACGACTCCAGGCTGATCCTCTCGCGCGAGCTGCGTCACTCGATCCTCAAGATCACGCCCGACATGGCGCGCGAGGCCGCTCCGGCGGAAGGCGTCGGCTGAAGGGCGCGGGCTGCGGGCGGTTGGGTGCGTTCGGGTCTGGGCAGGCCGCGCGCGGCGCGGCGGATCAGAGATCCTGTTTGTAGCGCACGTACGGCGTGCGACCGCCGGGGGCCTCAAGCGCGGGCAGGTCCGACAGCGGCCACTTGCTGGTGTCCGGGGACTGGTTGAGCAGGTTCTGCGCGCCGAAGCTCAGTTCGCCCTGCCACGGCGTGCGCCAGGAGAAGCCGAGGTCCAGCGCCTGGAAATTGCCCTGGCCGCGCGGCAGTTCGATCAGGCGCCCGGTCAAGCGCCCGCTGAGGCCGCGGTAGCCCACGCCGAAGGTGACGGTGGTCGTGTCCCAACGCTGCGGCCCGCCCAGCAGCAGGTTCATTTCCTGCGAACCCAGGCTGGCACCGGCCGAGAACCAGCGCTGCGCGCCCAGATCGAAGCGGCCGCTCCAGTACGCCTGGCGCAGGCTGATGTCGCCGAGGGTCACGGGAGCCAGCGGCGGCAAGGCGGGCAGGGGCGTCGCGGACTCGCCCGGGCCGGGCAGCGCATCCTCCTGCGCGGTGCGCAGCGACGCATCCAGCCAAGCCAGACCGAAGCTCATGTCCATCGCGCCGCTGGCGGAACGCCAGCCGGTATCCAGAACCAGCGCGGGGCGCGAGGTGGACACGCGCAGCAGGTCGTCCTGATCGCTGATCTGGGCCAGAAGGCACTGCTGGCTCAGGGGCCCGAGCGTCACGGCCACCTGCACGCCCTGATTGCAGAGCAGTGCGAGGCCGGCGTTCGGATCGGGCTGCAGGCTGGCACGCAGCTGCCGGCCGCTCGTCGTGTTGCCCCGAACCCTCGGGCTGGGCAGGCTCCCGATGCGCGGAAACAGACGATCCAGCGGCGCGATGCCGCTGCCATCGGGTTCAAGCAGCAGCAGGGCTTCGATCTGTCCGCTTTGTGCGTTGAGCACCGGCAGAACCTTCGCATCGCTCTCGCCATAGGCCAGGTTGCCGGCCGGATCCGCTGCGCCGGGCATCGCCGCGCACGCAAGCACCGCCGCCAGAAGAAGGCGTGCGGGTGTGGCGCGGTGGCGGCGGCTATCGGGTTGCATGGCCTGCGGTTGGATTCCTGCGGGGATACCGAAGTTCCCCCCCGGAACGGGGTTGGTGGCGGTGCACGGATTGTAGCGTTTTGATACGAATTTAACAATTGAGCGGGCCGCTCGGACCCGCCGTGCCGCGCGGTTTCCGCCCCTGCGGGTGCTGCCTGGCGGCGCACGGGCGCACGGGCGGTCGCGCCGGCGCATGCGGCATCGCGCACAGCTTGAGCGCCCGGGCATGGACACCGCCGATGCCAGACGTGACACTAGCAGCGCCGGCGCAGGCCGTCGGCGGGATCGACAGGTCCGTGCGGGCATCCGGGAAGCCCGGCACGGCGCAGGAACGCGGCCGCGCAGGTGGCCAAGATGCGGGTCCGGGGATGAAGCAACGCGGTAACGCCATTGCGACAGGCGAGGCGTCGGCAGACCGATGCCCGGATGTCGCGCGCTCCGAGCTGGTGCTGACGGGCAATCGGGTCCAGTCGCTGCTGGAGTCGCTGCTGGCCTGGTCGCGCCTGCGCATGGACGTGCGCGGGCACGCCCTCTATGTGCGCGACGCCGCCGGCGCGCTGGAGTGGTGTGGCGCGGCAGGCGGCGTGGATCGGGAAGTCGGTGACTTTCTGGCTGCGGCATGCTGGCGCGGCGAGGCGGAATTGCCTCCGCCCGACTGGCTCGCGCTGCCGCTGGCGGATCGTGAAGAGCGGCTGGGCGTGCTGGTCACGCGGTTCCGCAACCCGGTCGATGCCGGCCAGCACGACGCCATGGATGCCGCCGCGCGCATCCTCTCGCACCGGCTGCCCGGCGCGCTGGAGCTGGAGCGCCTGAGCCAGGCGATGGAGAAGCTGGCCGAGGCCGAGCGGCTCCAGTATGCGCTTTACCGCATCGCCGATCTGGCCAGCGGTGAGCGCGAGATGGACGAGGTACTGACCGAGCTGCACGCGATCATTGCCGGGCTGATGTACGCGGAGAACTTCTACATCGCGCTGTACGACGCGCAGCGCCAGATGATTTCGCTGCCGTATTTCCGCGACAGCGTCGATCCCGATCCGCCCGACATCGGTGAGTTTCCCGTGAGCCTGTGGGAGGGCTCGCTGACGCTGCACGTATTGCGCACCGGCAAGGCGATGATGGGCCCGTCCGATGCGCTGCTGGCCGAGCATGACCTCGAGCAGGGTGGCTTCGGGCCGCAGAGCGAGGCCTGGCTGGGCGTGCCGATGCTGCGCGGCACCGAGGTGATCGGCGCGCTGGTGGTGCAAAGCTACGACCGCCGCCGCCGCTATGGCGAGAAGGACCACGCGCTGCTCAACTTCGTGGCGCAGCACGTCGCCACCGCGCTCGACCGGGTGCGCTCGCACGAGGAGCTCGAACGCCGCGTACGCGAACGCACCGAAGACCTGAAGGCCGCCAACCAGGCGTTGCGGCGGCAGGTGCAGGAGCGCGAGCGCTCCGAAAAGCTGCAGGCCGCCCTGTTCCGCATCGCGGAGCTGGGATCCACCAGCGGCAGCCTGGACGCATTCTACGAATCCCTGCACGGGGTGATCGGCGAGCTGATTCACGCGCGCAATTTCTACATCGCCCTGCTGTCGGAAGACGGCACCAGGCTGGACTTCTCCTATTCGGTCGACGAACGCGACCCGGTGCGCCAGTCGCGCCAGCTCGGCTGCGGGCTGACCGAGTACGTGCTGCGCACCGGACAGCCCCTGCTGGCCGACGTGGCCCGGATCATGGAGCTGGAGGAGCAGGGCGAGGCGCGCTCGCACGGCACCGTGGCGACGATCTGGCTCGGCGTGCCGCTGATCTACGATGCGCGCACCGTGGGGGTCATGGTCACGCAGAGCTACGACCAGAAGCACAGCTACGGCAAGCGCGAGCAGGACATCCTCACCTTCGTGTCCTACCACATCGCCAATGCGCTGCAGCGCAAGCGGCAAGCCGATTCGCTGCGCGAGGCCAACGTGGTGCTGGAGGAGCGCGTGCGCGAGCGCACCGAGGCGCTGGCCGCCACCAATCAGACCCTGCGCGAACAGATCGCCGAGCGCGAGCGTGCCGAACGCCGCCTGCGCCACGCCGCCCTGCACGATTCGCTCACCGGCCTGCCCAACCGCGCGCTCCTGCTCGAACGCATGTCAGGCGCGCTGGAGCGCTACCGGAAGGATCCGCTGAACCATGCCTTCGCCGTCCTGTTCCTGGACCTCGACCGCTTCAAGGTCGTGAACGATTCGGTCGGCCACCTGGTCGGCGACGAGCTGCTCAAGGCGGCCGGCGCGAGGATCCGCACCCAGCTTCCCGACGAGGCCCTGATCGCCCGCCTCGGCGGCGACGAGTTCGCGATCCTGCTGGAAACGCGCGACGCCGCCACGCGGGCCCAGGACGTGGCGCGGCACATCATCCGCACGCTGGAAGAGCCGCTGCACATCGGCGGCAAGGACATCTACAGCTCCACCAGCATCGGCATCACCTTCGCCCAGGCCCATTACCGCACCGCGGAGGAACTGCTGCGCGACGCCGACGTGGCGCTGTATCGCGCCAAGGCGAACGGGCGGCGGCGGTTCGAGGTGTTCGACGAAACCCTGCGCGGCCAGGTGCTGCTGCAGATGGAGCTGGAGGGCAACCTGCGGCGCGCGGTGACGCGACGCGAGTTCGAGCCGGTGTTCCAGCCCATCTTCCAACTCGATGACGGACGCATCGCCGGTTTCGAGGCGCTGCTGCGCTGGCGCCATCCCCAGCACGGACTGCTCGCACCCGGTGCCTTCCTGGCGCAGGCCGAGGAGTCGGGCCTGTCGGAAGAGATCGACTGGCAGGTGTTCGACAGTGCGTTCGCGCAGGCGGACGCGCTGCTCGGCCGCGAGGCCTATCTGGGGATCAACGTCGGGGCGCGCCACTTCCGCGCGCCGCAGTTCGTCGAGGTGCTGCTGTATCGCCTCGATGCGGTGGGCTTCAATCCTGCGCAGCTGCGGATCGAGATCACCGAGCGTGTGCTGCTGGAAGATCCGGTACACAGTCGGCAGCTCATGGATCGCCTGCGCAGCCACGGCATCTCGGTGGCACTGGACGACTTCGGCACCGGTTATTCCTCGCTGAGCTACCTGCACCAGTTTCCGCTGCAGGCGCTCAAGATCGACCGCTCCTTCATCAGCCCGCTGGACAGCAGCGAGCCGGGCAATTCGCCGACCGTGCTGCGCGCGATCCACGCCCTCGGCACCGAGCTGGGGCTGGAGGTCATCGCCGAGGGCATCGAGACCGACGAGCAGCTTCGCCTCCTCAAGAACCTCGGTCGCGGAACCTGCGGGCAGGGCTTCCTGCTCGCGCGCCCGGCCTCGCTGCACGATCTCCTGGGCGCGGGCCTGCGCGGACGCTGAACCGCGCGGCGATGGCTATTGCGGGGTTGTGGAGCCGGGGGCCGCGGGTTCGCCAAACAGGCTGGCGATGTCGATGCGATCAAAGGTGTAGCGCTGGCCGCAGAACTCGCAGGTGATGGTGGCCACGTCGCCCTGCAACGCCGCGTGGGCCTCGGCTTCGCCCAGCCCGCGCAGCATCCCGCCCACGCGCTCGCGCGAGCAGGTGCAGCCGAACGCCAGCGGCTGCGCGGCCAGCAGCCGCACCCCGTCCTCGTGGAACAGGCGGTAGAGGAGGGCTTCGGCCGGCAGGTCGAGCAGCTCATCCGCGGTCACGGTGTCCAGCAGGGCCTGCAGGCGCGGCCAGGCGTCCTCGTCCTCGCCGTGTCCCGGCAGGAGCTGGAGCAGCAGGCCCGCGACCTGGTCCCCGCGCTGCAGCAGGACCAGGCGCGTGGGCAACTGCTCGGACTGGGCGAAGTAGCGCTCGCAGGCACTGGCGAGGCTGTCGGCATCGAGCCCGACCAGGCCCTGGTAGCGCATCGGGTCATGCTGCCCGGGGACGCGCGTCTCGACCGTGAGCGCGAGCAGCGCGCCGTCGCCGAACTGGCGCGGGGTAAGGGGCGAGGGCACCGGTGAATTCCAGCGCGCCAGACCGCGCAGGACGCCCGGCTCGCGGTACTCTGCGAACACGGTGCGCAGCGCCGCCTCGCCCTTGAGCTGGAGCGAGAGGTTGCCCTCGAGCTTGAGATGGCCGCCGAAAAGCGCCGTGGCGGCGAGCGATTCAGCCAGCACCCGCGCGACTTCGGCAGGATAGTCACCCGTGGCGCGAACCGCCTTCCAGCTCTCGCGCAGGCGCACCAGCACGCCGCGCGCGTTGGCACCATCAATCAGGAACCGATGCAGGGCATCGTCGTGGGAGGCGGGTGGATGCGTCATCGCGGAGCCTTCGGGAACAATGGATCGACTATGGTGACGCGCGGCAGCGCCTTCAAGGCACGATCAGGCGCGGCAGGTGCGACGCCGCGCCGGCGGCAACGCTGGTTTTGGCGAATGGCCTTCGGATTCGTCCTGCTGCTGATCGCCAGCCTGATGCCCGTGCTGGTGCTGCGCTTCGTCGATCCACCCACCAGCGCGGTCATGCTGGCGCGCCGGTGGGACATGCGCGGCGACGCCGGCTTCACGCTGCAATACGAGTGGCGCGATCTGGACAGGATGGCACCTGAGCTTGCCATCGCACTGGTGGCCGCCGAGGACCAGACCTTTCCGCGCCACCGCGGCTTCGACTTCGACGCGATCTCGGCCGTGGTCGCGGCGCGCGGTGACGGCGGCCGCCTGCGCGGGGCCAGCACGATCAGCCAGCAGGTGGCCAAGAACCTCTTTCTCTGGAACGGCCGAAGCTGGCTGCGCAAGGGGATCGAGGCGTACTACACCCTCGCCATCGAGCTGCTGTGGCCCAAGCGCCGCATCCTGGAGGTGTATGCGAACATCGCGGAGTTCGGTGACGGAATCCACGGCGCACAGGCGGCCGCGCGCCGCTTCTTCGGACGCGATGCCGATCGGCTCGACGCGCGCCAGGCGGCGCTCCTGGCGGCGGTGCTGCCCAGCCCGCGCCGCCTTCATGCCGATGCGCCTACGCCCTACGTCCTGCGCCGGCGCGACTGGATCGAGCGCCAGGTGCGCCAGCTCGGCGGCCCGGACTGGCTGGCCGAATGCTGTGGCATCAGCGGTCCGGCGCGGTAGCATGCGCGGCCTTGCGGGAGTTTCATGATGGATCGATCCCAACCCACGCGCCCGACGCTCGCCGTCGTGGTGCCAGCCTACAACGAGGCGGCGGTGCTCCCCCGGTTCCATGCGCGTCTGGCGGCCGTGCTCGACGGACTGGACGCAAGCGGCAGCATCATCTATGTCGATGACGGCAGCCGCGACGCGACCTGGCGGATCATCGAGGAGCTGGCCGCGACCGATGCGCGCGTGGCGGCGCTGAAGCTGGCGCGCAACTTCGGCAAGGAGGCCGCGCTGACCGCGGGCCTGGATCAGGTCGATGCCGACCTTGCGCTGGTCATCGACGCGGACCTGCAGGATCCGCCCGAGCTCATCCCCGAATTCATCGCCCGCTGGCGGGAAGGCCATGACGTGGTCTACGGCCAGCGCCTGGCGCGCGACGGCGAAACCTGGCTCAAGCGCGCCACCGCGTCCGCCTTTTACCGGGTGATGCAGCGTCTTTCGGCCACGCCGATCCCGCCCGACACCGGCGACTTCCGCCTGATGTCTCGGCGCGTGGTCGAGGCGCTGCGCGGCCTGCGCGAGCGCCAGCGCTTCATGAAGGGCATCTTCGCCTGGGTCGGGTTCCGCCAGTGCGCGCTGCCCTACCGGCGCGATCCGCGCGAAGCGGGCAGCAGCAAGTTCAACTACTGGAAGCTGTGGAACTTCGCGCTGGAGGGCATCACCTCCTTTTCCACCGTGCCGCTGCGCGTGGCGACCTATGTCGGCCTCATCACCGCGCTGGTGGCGTTCGGCTACGGTCTGTGGATCGTGGCCAAGACGGTGCTCTGGGGCAATCCGGTGGCCGGTTATCCCTCGCTGATGACGGTGATCCTGTTCCTGGGCGGGATGCAGCTCATGGCGCTGGGCATCATGGGCGAATACCTCGGGCGGCTTTACGTCGAGGCCAAGGCGCGCCCGCTGTACCTGCTCGAGGCCTTCCGCCCGGCACGCTCCGGAACCCGTGCCGTGGCCGCCACGCCGTGGCAGGACGCCGTGGCCGGAATGGGCCCGCCGCGGCCTGCGGCAGGACACGACGCGTGAGCCTGGACGCCAAGCTGAACGAACTGCTGCAGCGGTTCGCATCCCGCATGCGGGCGCAGATCGCATCCAACGCCTTGAATATTCACGGAATCGACCCGGACGAGGTGGAGCAGGAGGTGCGTATCCGGTTGTGGAAGGCGATCGAGCGTGACCCAAACGCCGAGTTTCCTGCGTCTTACATCCAGCGGGTGGTGGTCACGACCATTGTGGACGCGGTGCGGCGCGCGCAGGTGCGCGCCGCCGATCCGCTTCCCGACGGCGAAAGCGGCGTGGAGCTCGCGGCCAGCGGTCCCGGCCCGGAACGCGCTGCGGCGGAGACGCTCAAGGTCGAGGCCGTCGCGCGCTGCATCGAGACCCTGCCGGTGCGCCGGCGGCGTCCGCTGCAGCTTTACCTGCAGGGCTTCGGCTTGCAGGAAGTGGCCGACCTGAGCGGTTTGACGCTCGATGCGGCCCGCAAGCTGATCTATCGCGGGCTGGATGAAGTGAAAGCGCGCATGCGCGAAGAAGGACTGGAGGATTGAGGATGGACGAGGCGCGGATCAAGGAACTGTATCGCCGCCACACGCAGGCGGCGCTGCCCGAGGCCGGGGACATCGTCGAGATGCTTTCGCGCCACGGCGCGTCGGCCGACGAAGCCGCGGCGCTCGATCGCGTGGCCGCGAGCGCGGCCGGTGCCGATATCGCGCGCACCGTGGCGGCGCTTGGCCCGGATATCGAATCGCTCGCCAGCCAGGTGCGCCTTGCGCGCCAGCCGCAGATTGGCCGCCTGCGCACCATCGTGCGCCGCAGCTTCGCGCTGGCGGCAGGCGTGGGTGCCCTCGCCGTGCTGTTCACGCTGATGCCGCGTCCGGGCCAGGCACCCGGTGTGCCCGCGGTGCCGGCGCACGAGCCGGACAGCGTGATCATGTCGGTGTCGTTCGAGCCGAGCGAACAGCCCCGCGCCGCCAGTCGCGATGCGGCCATCTTCAAGGGCAACTTCGATTCCTGAGCCGCGCCGGATGCCGTGAGCGTTTCCCCGAACGCCCCGGCCACGCCGGGGCGTTCTTCATCGGGACGCGCGCCGGTTTCTCAAATGACCTGGCTGGCCACCGCGACGAAGTGGCAGGCGCTGCCGCCCAGCACGAACCCGTGCCAGATCGAGTGCGCGTAGCGAATCCGTCGACTCATGTAGAACAGCGTTCCCGCGGTGTAGGCGACGCCGCCGGCAAAGAGCCAGCCCAGCGCCCAGGCGTCGAGCGCGCGGGTCATCGGCACGATCGCCACCAGCACCAGCCACCCCATCGCGATGTAGAGCAGGGTCGACACGAGCTTGAAGCGGCCGGTGAAGAAGAGCTTGAACACGACGCCGGCGACCGCCAGTGTCCAGATCACCGCGAACAGGCTCCAGCCCCACGCGCCGCGCAGCCCGATCAGGGTGAAGGGCGTATAGGTTCCCGCGATCAGCACGTAGATCGCGCAGTGGTCGAACACCTTGAGGCGGGCCTTGGCCAGCGGGTGCGGGACGGCGTGGTACAGCGTGGAGGCGACGTAAAGCAGCAGCAGCGTGGTACAGAACACGATCGCGCTGGCCAGCTGCCAGCCGTCGCCGTGCTGGGCCGAAAGCGTGATCAGCACGGCACCGGCCGCCAAGGCAACGGCGGCACCGATGCCGTGGGTCAGGGCGTTGGCGACTTCTTCGCGGAACGAGGCGGCGTGGGTACTCATGGCTGGCGAAGATAAGGCCCCGGCCCAGGCGGAACAAGTCGAACCCGACCGCGCGGGGGCGCGGGTTCAGGCACCGAGGGCGCTTGCGGCATCCCGCGGCGGCGCGCCGGGCCGTCACCCGCCCCGGCCGGCGGCGCTATCCTGCACGGTGCCGCGGTGACGTGCGCGAGCGGCAACCATCGGTGAGGTGCGGTGCAATGGAACCCTCCAGAAGCAAGCGGATCGAGGGCGGTCTGGTCGGCCTCCTGATCGGCGATGCGCTGGGCGTACCCTACGAGTTCTTCCCGCCGCAGCGGCTGCCGCCGATCGAGGCGATCGAGATGCGGCCGCCCGCAGGCTTCCCGCGAGCGCACGCGGGCGTGCCGCCCGGTACCTGGAGTGATGACGGGGCCCAGGCGCTGGTGCTGCTCGACAGCCTGCTGGCCTGCGACGGCCTGGATCTGCGCCATTTCGCCGACGGCCTGGCGCGCTGGCTGCACGACGGGTTTTATGCGGTGGACGGCGTGGTGTTCGACGTCGGCATCCAGACCGGTGCGGCGATCGGGCACCTGCGCGACGGCGTGCCGCCGGAGCGGTCCGGGCCCGCGCGGGAGCGCGAAAACGGCAACGGTGCGCTGATGCGGGTGCTGCCGCTGGTGCTCTGGCACCGCGGTGACGATGCGGAACTGGTGCAGTTGGCCATGCGCCAGGGCTTGCCGACCCATGGCCACCTGCGTTCGCAGCTGTGCTGCGCGATGTATTGCCTGTGGGCGCGCAGGGTGCTCGATCGCGCCGAGCAGCCCTGGCAGCGGGCCGAAGCGGCGCTGCGCAGGCTGTTGGCCGAGGCGGTCGATCCGGCCGAACTCGATCTCATCCTGCAGCCGCACCCGCCCGGCGGCAGCGGCTACGTGCTCGATACCCTGTGGACGGCGCGCGCCGCCGTCGAGACGACCGCGAGCTATGCCGACTGCGTGCGCCGCGCCGTCGCCTTTGGCCATGACACCGACACCAGCGCGTGCGTGGCCGGCGGCATCGCCGGCCTGGAATACGGCGTGGACGCGATCCCGGCGCGCTGGTGCCAGGCATTGCGCGGCATGGAACTGGTCGCGCCGCTGCTGGCCAGACTCGAATCGGGCTGATTCCCCGTCTTGCGGGTGCGCCCGCGCGCCGCCATGCTTCGCTTCCGATCCACGAGGTACCCCATGTCCGGACCCAGCCACGTCAGGGAAACGCCGATCCACGACCACCGCCTTCTGGTGGCCGCGCTGGAAAGCGGCTGCAAGCCGCCCTCCGCCTGGCGCATCGGCACCGAGCACGAGAAGTTCGGCTTTTACCTGCCCGATCGCGGCGGCGACCCGGCGCTCGCGCTGCGCCCGCCGCCCTACGCGGGCGAGCGCGGCATCGCCGCGCTGCTCGAAGGCATCGGCGCGCTGGGCTGGAACCGCATCGAGGAACACGGCCAGCTGATCGGGCTGTCGCGCGACGGTGCCTCGGTCACGCTGGAGCCGGCCGGCCAGCTCGAACTTTCCGGCGCGCCGCTGGAAACCATCCACCAGACCTGCTGCGAAACCATGCGCCACCTGGATGACGTGCGCGCCGTCGCCGATCCGCTCGGCATCGGCTTCCTCGGCATGGGTTTCCAGCCCAAGTGGACGCGCGAAGACATGCCCTGGATGCCCAAGGGCCGCTACCAGATCATGCGCCGCTACATGCCGAAAGTCGGCGACCTCGGCCTGGACATGATGACCCGTACCTGCACGGTGCAGGTGAACCTGGATTTCTCCAGCGAGGCGGACATGGTGAAGAAGTTCCGCACCTCGCTCGCGCTGCAGCCCATCGCCACGGCGCTCTTTGCCGACTCGCCCTTCACCGAGGGCCGCCCCAACGGCTTTGTTTCCTATCGCTCACACATCTGGACCGATACCGATCCCGACCGCACCGGCCTGCTCGACTTCGTGTTCGAGGACGGCTTCGGCTTCGAGCGTTACGTCGACTACCTGCTCGACGTGCCCATGTATTTCCTGCACCGCGGTGACGAATACATCGACGCGGCGGGGCAGAGCTTCCGCGACTTCCTTGCCGGCCGCCTGCCGGCGCTGCCGGGCGAGCTGCCCACGCTGCGCGACTGGTCCGACCACATGACCACCGCCTTCCCCGAGGTCCGCCTCAAGACGTTCCTGGAAATGCGCGGTGCCGACGGCGGGCCGTGGAACCGGCTGTGCGCGCTGCCGGCGTTCTGGGTCGGTCTGCTGTACGACGCCGATGCGCTGGACGCGGCCTGGAATCTGGTGCGCGACTTCAGCCGCGACGAGCGCCACGCGCTGCGCGATGGCGTTCCGCGCCACGGCCTGCGGCTGCCGTTCCGGCAGGCCACCGTTCGCGAACTGGCGCTCCAGGCGCTGGAGATTGCGCGCGCCGGCCTCGCGCGGCGCGCGCGCCTGAACGCACGCGGCGAGGATGAAGGCCATTTCCTCGATCCGCTGTTCGAGATCGCGCACTCCAACAAGACGCCCGCCGAGCGCAAGCTGGACTTGTTTCACGGAGCCTGGGGCGGTAGCGTCGATCCGGTCTTCACCCAGTTCGCCTATTGAGCCCTGCCATGCCTGCGATCACGCCCCCGGCACCGCGCGCCCGATTCGACGCCGACGCCATCGAGCGTCTGGCCATCCTGCTGCTCGAAGAGGGGCTGCCGCAGGGCGGGATGCCGCTGGAAGCCGTGGATGGCCTGTTCAGCGCCGCGCTGGTCTCGCCGGGCGCACCGATCGAGCTGGCCGAGGTGATGCCGCTGGTGCTGGGCTCGCGCGATGCGGTGGCGTCCGACGAACTGCGCGATCTGCTGTCGCGCCTGTGGGAGGCCACGCGCGCGCGCATCGTGCGCGGGCCGACCGGCGATCTGGCACAAAGCCTGCCGCTGATCCTTTTCCCCGATGCCGAAGACGATGAGGCCGAGGCGCCGGTGCCGCCCGAGGCGTCGGATGAGGGCGAGCCTGAAGAGGATTTCGATGAGGGCGAGCCCTTTCCCGTCGGCGCGGTCTGGGCCCTGGGCTTCAGCGTGGCCTACGGCCTGCGCGCGACGGAATGGGAGGCGCGCCTGGAGAAAGACGAGTACCTGTTCCAGGCGGTGATGGACATATTCGACCTGATTCCCCCACCGTGGGAGCACGCGCTCCCGGGCGAGGAAGACGACGAGGCGCTGGACGAGGACGAGGACGACGATGATTTCGACCAGTTCGCCGACGAGGGCGACTTCGACGAGGTGGTACCGGCAGCGGACCCGGACGACGGGGAACTCGAACCCTGTGCGGACTGGGACGATGCTCCGGACGATGAGCTTCCCTTGACCTATGCCGAGCGCGTCGACGTCATCGGTTCCTTGCCCGAGATCCTGCACGAATGCCATCTGAGCCGGATCGCGGAAGCGACCCCGCGCACCCCCACGCGGGTTGCCGAGGTGCCCGGGCGCAACGACCCGTGCCCCTGCGGATCGGGCCTCAAGTTCAAGAAGTGCCACGGCGATCCGTCGCGGCTGAACTGAACCGCCGGCGCGCGTCGCCGTCCCATGACCTGCGGCAGGGTGCAGCGGCGGTGCCTGAGCCTATGATGGCACCATGCTCTCGCGCCTGAGCCACACCCAGCTGCTGCGCTATGCCGGCCTGTTCACCTGGGCCTGCGTGGGCATCCCGCTCGTCCTCAACAGCTGGTACTTCCACGAAGGGCTCTCTCGCACCGACCTGATCGCCTGGCGCGTGGCCTATTTCACCTTCGGCCTGGGCTACTGGATCCTGACGACCCGGCTAGGCCGCTCGCGCCGCCGCCTGCTGGACATCACGCTGCTGGCGCTCATCACGGTCTGTGCGATTGCGGTCAGCCATTTTTCCAACAGCGGCCTGGGCGGCGGGCTGCTGCTGGTCATCGCCGGCATCCTGCCCTGGGTCCTCGGGCTGCGCGTCGGTCTGGCCTGGCTGGTGCTCCAGCACGTTGCGCTGGTGCCGGTGTTTGCCGGGCGGCCGGAGTTCAGCGTCATCGAAGCGGTGCTGCAGGCCTTGTTCTACGTCGGCTATTCCACCGTCGCCTTCGTCACCGGCCTGGTCGCGCGCCAGCAGGCGCAGGCGCGCGAGGAACAGCGCCGGCTGAACTCCGAGCTGCACGCCACCCGCGCGCTGCTGGCCGAATCCAGCCGCCTCAACGAGCGCGTGCGCATCTCGCGCGAGCTGCACGACCTGCTCGGCCACCACCTGACCGCCCTGAGCCTCAATCTGGAAGTGGCCACCCACCTGAGCGAGGGCCGCGCGCGCGAACACGTGCAGCAGGCCCACCTGCTCGCGCGGCTCTTGTTGACCGACGTGCGCGAAGCCGTCAGCCAGCTGCGGGAAGGCGGTGCCATCGACCTGCACGAGGCGCTCGCTGCCCTGGCCCAGGGCGTACCGTCGCTCGCCATCCACCTGGATCTGCCCGAACGCCTGTCCGTCACTGACCCGCTGCGCGCCCAGGTGATCCTGCGCTGCGTGCAGGAAATCATCACCAATGCCGTGCGCCACGCCGGTGCCGACAACCTGTGGATCACGCTGTCGCAGGCGCATGGCGGCATCGCCCTGAGCGCGCGCGACGACGGGCGCGGTGCCAGCGACGCGGTGGTCGGCAACGGCCTGCGCGGCATGCGCGAGCGGCTGGTGGAATACGGCGGCCGCCTTTCGATCGCCACCGCCAGCGCGCGCGGTTTCGCCCTTGATGCCTTCTTGCCCCTGGAGGGAAACCCATGATCCGAGTCTGCCTGGTCGACGACCAGACCCTGGTTCGCCAGGGCGTGCGTTCCCTGCTGGAGCTGTCGGACGACATCCGCGTGGTGGCCGAGGCCGGCGATGGCCGCCAGGCATTGGACACCATTCCCGAGGTCAATCCCGACGTCGTGCTGATGGACATGCGCATGCCGGTGATGAGCGGCCTGGAGGCGCTGCAGGCGCTCGCGGCGCGCGGCCAGCTGCCGCCTACCATCATTCTCACCACCTTCGACGACGACGAGCTGGTGCTCGCGGGCCTCAAGGCCGGCGCGCGTGGCTTCCTGCTCAAGGACGTCTCGCTCGAACAGCTGGTTGACGCCATCCACACCGTGGCCGAAGGCGGGTCGCTGGTGCAGCCGGCGGTGACCGAGCGCCTGCTCTCGGGCATGCAGACCCTGCGCAACGACTTCGCCTCGCTCGATCACCCCGATCCGCTTACCGAGCGCGAAACGGAAATCCTGCGGCTGATGTCGGGCGGTTATTCCAATCGGGAAGTGGCGGAATCGCTCGGCGTGGCCGAGGGCACGGTCAAGAACCACGTCTCCAATATCCTCTCCAAGCTCGGCGTGCGCGACCGCACCCGCGCGGTGCTCAAGGCCTTCGAGCTCAAGCTGATCTGAGGCTGCGAGCGCATCCGAACCGGCGGCTCGCATGCCCCCGGGTGCTCCGGCGCAGGTGTCGCGCGGGGGCGTTCCGTGATCGGGGTCACGTTTAAGATTCATGCTACGGTCAGAATTCGGCAATGAATTCCGAGCGGCTGCGGCGCGCGATCATCCGAGGCGCGCGCATCTTCTTTTTTTCAACACGCAACAGGGGCAATCACATGAACGCGACACCTCACATACGAGGCGGGGCCATTCTGCCGACGGTGCTTCTCGCGCTGGGTCTGATCGGTACCGCCGGAGCCGCACCCCAGTTCAGCGCGCGCCAGGCGGCACCGCAGAACGTGGGCACCTCGGCCATCACGGCCGCCGCACCGGCCCTGCTCAATCCCGGGGCCAGCACCACACTCTGCTTCACCGCGAACATCAACTCGCCGGACGCGGAATACACCGACCGGGTGGATGTCGACCTGCCGGACGGCTGGACGATCGGCACGGTATCCGCCAACAGCACGCCCGTGGCCAACGGATGCGCCGCCGCGCTGCCTCCGGTCTCGGGCACCGCCGCGGGCAACGTGGTGTTCTGGCAGTCCGCCGGTGCTGTGCCGACTGGCTGCGGCGCCTGGAATGGCAGCAGCGCCGGCGCGAACTTCCAGTTCTGCGTCGAGGTGACGCCGCCCGACTGCAGCGGTGCGCCCTGGGACATTCCCTGGAACCTCACCGGCGATGGCTGGGGTGCGGCCCCGCACAGCGCCAGCGGCACGTTTTCTGCCGTCGACTGCGGCCTGCCGCCGCCCACGCCGAACATCGACGTGAGCCCGGCCGCGCTGGCCAGCACCCAGGCCAGCGACACCACCACAAGTCAGACCCTGACGATTGCCAACAGCGGCGCGGCAGATCTGATCTGGACGATCGACGAGGAGCCGGTGCCACGCAGCCCAGTGACGTTGGCTTTGCCCGGAAAGAACGGGCCGGCGGCCGTCACGGCTGCGATCGCGCTGGAGCTGGATGACGGCACGGTCGAGAACAATATCGGGATTGGCGGTACACAGCAGTTCATCTTTCTCAATCGCTTCACGCCGGCCGTGGCCGATTTCCCCATCACCCTGGACGAAGTGCAGGTCTACTTCGGTTCGTCAGGCCTGGCCAACGTCGGCGACGACATGCTGCTGGTCCTTTACGAGAACACCACCGGCGGCAGCGATCCGGCCCCCGGCTCCAGCCCGCTGGCCACGTACCCGGTGACGGTGGCGACGCTGGATGCCTGGAACAGCTATACCCTGCCCGCACCGGTGACGTTCAGCGGCCCGGGCGACGTGCTGATCGGCGTCATCGCGCTCGAAGTGCCGGGGACGAGCTATTGGCCTGCCGCCCTCGACCAAACCACGCCCCAGCAGCGCTCCTGGGCCGGCTGGTGGACTGCGACGACGGCACCGATGCCGCCCGTTCTGCCGCCTGATGACACTTGGACCCTTATCGACGCCTACTTCCCGGGCAACTGGATGATCCGCGGCTATGGCGAAGGTGCCGATCCGGCCTGCGCTGCGCCCGCCAGCGTGCCCTGGCTTTCGGTCAGCCCGGCATCCGGCACCACGGCCGCCGGCACCAGCACGCCGGTGACGGTGACCTTCGATGCCACGGGCTTGGCGGCGGGCAGCTACACCGCCAACCTGTGCGTCAGGAGCGATGACCCTGACGCCGGTCCGGGCAACGGCACGGATCTGGTCGTGGTGCCGGTTTCGCTCACCGTCACCGCGCCGGTCACCCACACCGTGACCTCCAGCGTCGGCACGCCATCGGGCGCGATCGCCCCGCTGGGTGCGCAAACCGTGCTTGATGGCGATGCCATCACCTTCACGCTGACGCCCGATGCCGGCCACCACATCGACAGCGTGGGCGGCACCTGCGGCGGCACCCTGACCGGCACTTCGTACACCACCAGTGCCGTCACCGCCGACTGCACGGTGATCGCCCACTTCGCCGTGACGCCGCCGGTCACCCACACCGTGACCTCCAGCGTCGGCACGCCATCGGGCGCGATCGCTCCGCTGGGCGCGCAAACCGTGGTTGATGGCGACACCATCACCTTCACGCTGACGCCCGATGCCGGCCACCACATCGACAGCGTGGGCGGTACCTGCGGCGGCACCCTGACCGGCACTTCGTACACCACCAGTGCCGTCACCGTCGACTGCACGGTGATCGCCAACTTCGCCGTGGACCTCATTGCGGTGACGACGGTGGTACCGGCCGGTCACGGCACGATCAGCGGCCCGGCAACGGTAGCGTATGGTGCGACGGCGACCTATGCGCTGACGCCTGACGCAGGCTATGGAATCGGCAGCGTCACCGGCTGCGGCGGCACCCTGGCGGGCAATGTCTACACCACCGGCCCGATCACCGGCCCCTGCACGATCACGGTGAGCTTCGCGCTGCTGGGCGGTCCCGCGCCGACCCTGGTGCCGGCCAGCGGCTGGCAGATGCTGCTGCTGATGATGGGCCTGCTGCTGGGCGGAGCCTTCATCACCTTGCGCCGCGGCAGCTGAGGCAAGGCGCGCCGCATCGGCTGATGCGGCGCGCTCCCCGTTTTTTTCGTCCGTTCGGCCCGCCCGCGGCGCAGTCCGCCGTGGGCGGGCCGCGTGCGGGACAGGCCACCAAAGGCCGCCAGACCCTGATGCGGCTCAGCCCGGCTTCAGCTATGCTTCGCGGCTCGCGCCGCTGCCGCCCCGAAACGGGCCCGCCGGCGACGCGAAGTGGCGATGAGGAGCCCCCGGAGAATCCCGAATGACCCGTTTTCTTGAATTGCTGACGTCCGCCGTCATCGTGGCGATCCTGTTCGTTGTGGTGGGGGTGTTCCTGCCCGACCAGCGCACCGTGCAGCACAGCGTGGAAACCAGCCACCCGCTGCGTCAGGCCTTTGATACGCTCAACAGTTTCAAGCGTTTTGAAGAGTGGAATCCGCTGCGCCAGCACGATCCGCGGGTTGCCTACACCCTGTCCGGTGCGACCGAGGGCGTTGGCGCACAGCTCGACTATGCGTCCGCGCTCCCCGAGATCGGCAAGGGCAGCTGGCACATCACCGAGAGCGAGCTGGACAGCCACATCCGTCACACCGTCTACAACGACAAGTACGGGCAGAACAAGAACTATCTGATGACGTTCCGCCAGAAGGGCAAGATCGTCGAGATCGACTGGAAGTATTCGGTCGATTACGGCTGGAGCCTGCCGGGCCGTTATGCCGGCCTGTACGTCGACCGCACCGTGGGTGACGACATGAAGCGCGCGCTGGCGAACATCTCCAACCTGCTGGCCTCGATGCCGAACTTCGACTATCGCAACCTGGACGTCCAGGACACGATGGTCGCGCCGGTGAACATCCTCTACATCTCCACCACGGCGGACCGCAACATCACCGCGGTCGAGAACGCCATGGACGTGGCGCTCAAGGACATCCGTGCCGCCATCGCGGCCAACCGCCTGGTGGAGGCGGAAAAGCCGCGCCTCATCACGACCAGCTTCGGCACGGACAAGTACGAGTTCGACGTGGCCATTCCGGTGGCGCGCGCGAGTGACCGCATTGCCGAGGACGAGGCCGAGACGCCCGAGGGCGAAGCTCCCGATGGCAACGGCGCGGACGCCGCCATGACAGCCAAGGCGACGGTCGACCTGACCCCGCCGGCACCCTTGGAAGACCTGCGCCTGCCGGACAACGTGCGCCAGGGGCACAGCTACGGCGGGCGTGTGCTGATGGCCGCCTATCGCGGCCACCCGGCGGCGCTGCCGCTGATCCGCGACCAGCTGCGTTCCTATGCCGCTTCGCACGGCGAGACCCTGCATGACCGCGCCTTCGAGGAATATCTTTCCGAGATCGCGGAAACGGCCGCCGAGGACGCGCAGTTCCGCGTGTACTGGCCGATCCAGTAACGTGTATCCGGCCCCACGGCGCAGCCTGTGCCGTGGGGCCTTCCCGTCCAGCCGCTGCGGACATCACCACCGCGGCCCGCGCCACGCGCCACATGGTCGGGAACTTTCCACCACTTTTGCGGTAATTCGGCGCGCAGCGCGGCGCCGTGCTCCCCATGGGCCGGCCTGCCGCATCCCGAGGGAGAACCCATGATCGAAACCCGAAGCCTCACCAAGACCTACGACCGCATCCGCGCGGTCGACGGCGTTTCCTTTCGCGTCGAGCCCGGCCAGGTGCTCGGCTTTCTCGGCCCCAACGGTGCCGGCAAGTCCACCACGATGAAGATGATCGCCGGCTTCCTGACGCCGACGTCGGGCACCGCCAGCGTCTGCGGTCACGACGTGCGCGAGGACGGTATCCAGGCGCGTCGCCATCTGGGCTACCTGTCCGAGGGGGCGCCCAGCTATGGCGAGATGACGGTGCGCGGCTTCCTGGAGTTCATCGCCGACGTGCGCGGACTCGCGGGCGAGCGCCGCCGGCAGCGCATGGACGATGCGATCGGCCGCCTGCAGCTGGCGTCGGTGCTGGGACAGACGGTGGAAACCCTGTCCAAGGGCTTCAAGCGCCGCGTCGGGCTGGCCCAGGCCATCCTGCACGATCCGCGCGCGCTGATCCTGGACGAACCCACCGACGGTCTGGATCCCAACCAGAAGCACGAGGTGCGCGGCCTGATCCGGTCGATGGCCGCCGAGCGCACCATCATCATTTCCACCCACATCCTGGAAGAGGTCAATGCGGTGTGCTCGCGCGCGATCATCATCGCGGCCGGCCGCGTCCTGGCCGATGCCACGCCCGCCGAGCTGGAGGCGCGCTCGCGCTACCACGGCGCGGTGTCGATGCGCGTGCCCGACCCGCTGGCGCTGCGCATGGACCTGAGCCGGATCGAAGGCGTGGCGCAGGTCGAGGTCGAGGGCGGTCGCATCACCGCCTTCCCGCGTGCCGGCCAGCGCATCTTCGAGCGCGTGCAGGATTTCCTGCGCGGCCAGAAGATCGAGGCCAGCGAGCTGCAGCTCGAGCGCGGCCGCCTGGACGAGGTGTTCCGATCCATTACCCAGGCCGCAGCCCCGGCGAAGGAGGCCGCATGAGCCCGCTCCGCGCGATCTTCCGGCGCGAGCTGGCGAGCTACTTCGCCACGCCCGTCGCCTATGTCTTCATCGTGATCTTCCTGATCCTCGCCGGGGTCTTCACCTTCTACCTCGGCGGCTTCTACGAGCGCGGCCAGGCCGACCTGCTGCCGTTCTTCAACTTCCATCCCTGGCTCTACCTGTTCCTGGTACCGGCGGTCTCGATGCGGATGTGGAGCGAGGAGCGCAAGAGCGGCACGATCGAGCTGCTGCTCACCCTGCCGGTGACGACGTGGCAGGCGGTGCTGGGCAAGTTCCTCGCGGCCTGGGCGTTCCTCGGCATCGCGCTGGCGCTGACCTTCCCGATCTGGCTGACGGTCAACTACCTGGGCGACCCGGACAACGGCGTGATCCTCGCCGGCTACCTCGGCAGCGTGCTGATGGCCGGCGCATTCCTTGCCATCGGTGCCTGCCTCTCGGCCACCACGCGCAACCAGGTGATCGCCTTCATCCTCACCGTGGTGGTGTGCTTCGTGATGCTGCTCGCCGGATTCCCGCTGGTGCTGGAGTTCATCGGCGCGCTGTTTCCGCAGGGCGCAGTGGATGCCATCGCCAGCCTGAGCTTCCTGACGCACTTCACCGCCATCGCCAAGGGCGTTCTGGACCTGCGCGACGTGCTGTTCTTCCTTCTGGTCATCGCGTGCTGGCTGATCGCCTGCGCGCTGGTGATCGAGCTCAAGAAAGCCGATTGAGGAGATGCCCATGAACCTTGCGCAACGACGCATTTCCACCGGCGTCGCGCTGATCGCGCTGGCGCTGCTGTTCATCGCGCTGGTCGTCCTCACCGGCGGCCTGTTCCGCGGCGCGCGGATCGATCTGACCCAGAACCGCCTCTACACCCTGACCGATGGGACCCGCGCCATCCTCGGCAAGATCGACGAGCCGGTGAACCTCACCTTCTACTACTCCGACACCGCCGCACGCGATCTGCCGCAGCTGCGCACCTACGCCACGCGCGTGCGCGAGCTGCTGGAGGAAATGGCGGCGCGTTCGGGCGGCAAGCTGCAGCTGGCGGTGGTCGATCCGCAGCCCTTTTCCGAGGACGAGGATCGCGCCACCGCGATGGGCCTGCAGGCGGTGCCGCTGGGCAATACCGGCGACAGTCTGTTCTTCGGCCTGGCCGGCAGCAACGCGGTGGGGCAGGAGGCGGCGATCCCGTTCTTCCAGCCCGACAAGGAAGCCTTCCTCGAATACGACGTCGCCAAGCTGGTGTCGAGCCTGGCGCAGGACGCGCGCCCGGTGGTCGGCCTCATGACCACGCTGGCAATGGGGCGGGGCTTCGATCCATCCGCCGGACGCCCGACCCAGGGCTGGGTGATCGAATCGGAAATGCGCAACCTGTTCGACGTGCGCCACGTCGAGCCCACGGCCAGAAGCATCGACACCGACATCAAGGCGCTGGTCGTCGTGCATCCGCGCCACCTTTCGCCCGACACGCTCTACGCCATCGACCAGTTCGTGCTGCGCGGCGGCCACCTCCTCGCCTTCGTCGATCCGAACGCCGAACAGCAGCCTCCCGGCGCTTCGGCCGATCCGACCCAGGCCGCGTTCGAGGACAAGTCCTCCGACCTGCCCGAGCTGTTCAAGGCCTGGGGCGTGGCCTACGACCCGGGCCGCGTCGTGCTCGATGCCCAGCGCGCGCTGGAAATCCAGACCCAGCAGGGCGCGCCGCCGGTGCGCCACCTGGCCGTGCTCGGACTGACGCGCGATGATGCCAATCCCGACGACGTGGTCTCGGCGCAGCTGGGCACGATCAACGTCTCCAGCGCCGGCAGCTTCGCGCTGGCCGACGGTGCCACGGTCGCGCTCGAACCGCTGCTGCAGACTTCGGCCAGCGCCGCGCTGGTCGATGCCGAGCGCGTGCGCCTGCTGCCCGATCCCGACCAGCTGCGCGCCGACTTCAACCCCACCGGCGAGCGTTACGCGCTGGCGGTGCGGCTGGTCGGCAGCTTGCCCAGTGCCTTCCCGCAGCGCAGCGGGGACGGGCATCTTTCCGAAAGCAGCGAGCCGGCCAACGTGATCCTGGTGGCCGATACCGACATCCTCGGCGACCGGCTCTGGGCCCAGGTGCAGCAGTTCTTCGGCCAGCGCGTGGTCAATGCGTTCGCCAGCAACGGCGACTTCGTCATCAACGCCATCGACAACCTCATCGGCAGCGGCGACCTGATCGCGGTCCGCACCCGCGCCGGCTCCTCGCGTCCGTTCACCACGGTCGAGGCGCTCAGGGTCGAGGCCGACGCGCGCTTCCGCGCCAAGGAGCAGGAGCTGCAGGCGCGCCTGCAGCAGACCGAGGACAAGCTCACCGCGCTGCAGCAGGCCCGGCCCGACGGCGGTGCGCTGGCGCTCAATCCCGAGCAGCAGGAGGAATTGCTGCGGTTCCAGGACGAAAAGCTGCGCATCCGCAAGGATCTGCGCCAGGTGCGCCGCCAGCTCGACGAAGACATCCAGGTGCTGGGCCGCAAGCTCAAGCTCCTCAACATCGCCGGCATGCCGCTGCTGCTGACGCTGGGCGCGCTCGCGGTTGGCGGATGGCGCACGCGCCGTCGCCGGAGGGCCGCGCCATGAAGCTGCGGCCCCTGATGCTGCTGGCCACCGTCGCGGTGCTGGCGATACTCGCCGCGGTCTGGGTTTCCCGCTCGCGCGCGCCGGACGCGAGCGCCCTGTCGCCCGGTCCGCTGGCACCCGGGCTTGCGCAGACGCTCGACCAGGTGACCCAGGTCCGCATCGTCGGTGCCGGCGACGCCACCCTGGTGACGCTGGATCGCAACGAGCGCGGCTGGGGCGTGGCCGAACGCGGCGGCTATCGTGCCGATACCGAAAAGCTGCGCGCGCTGCTGCAGGCCATCGCCGCAGCGCGCCGCGTCGAGGCCAAGACCGCGGTCGCCGAGCGCCACGCGCAGCTCGGCGTGGAAGACGTGAGCGCCGCCGAAGCGCGCGGCGCGCGCGTGGATGTCGTGACGCCATCGCGCACCTGGTCCTGGGTGATCGGCGACAACCTGGTGCGCGGCACCGGCACCTATGTGCGCGATGCCGCGCAGGCGCAGAGCTGGCTGATCAATGCCAACATCGCGGTGGAAAAATCCCCGGCCAACTGGCTCGACCGCGCGCTCATCGACATCGGTGCCAACCGGATCGCCGCGATCGAGGTGACGCCGGCGCAAGGCCCGGCGTTTTCGCTGCGGCGCAACGACGATGACCCTGCCTCGGATTTCGCTTTCGTCAGCCTGCCCAAGGGGCGCGAGCCGGCGGAAGGCTACCGGCGCGAGGCTCTTGCCGGGGTGCTGTCGGGGCTGACGTTCGAGGATGTCTTCGCCGCGGAGCAGCATCCGGTGCCGGAGAAGGTGCAGGTCACCCGATTCGCACTCGACGACGGGCGCGAACTGGAAATCCGTTCCTGGCCGCACGAAGGCCATACCCTGGCCGCGATTACGCAGCATCTGGACGCGGACGCCGAGGTGCCCGATGGCGATGCGCCTGCGGCCGATGCGGCGGCGCTGGTCGCCGACTTCCAGCACGCCCACGCCGGCTGGGTGTACCGGCTCCCCGCCTACAAGGCATCCAATCTGGGCAAGCCGCTGGAAGACTACCTGCAGCCGGTGAAGTAAGCCGCGCCTCGCGCGCACGGTGCGCGCCGTGCGCGCGGGATGGCCGATACGGCATCGCGATGGCCGGCTCGCGATGCCGTATCGGCCGGTCGGATATTGCACTGCGGCAACGCGATTTGGCGCGCGGATCGAAGCTTCCCGCGCGGCCGCCGTGCGCCACGAAATGCCGATGCGGACGGCTCCAAGCGCGTTTTGTGCCGAAGCTGCGGCGCTGCCCCACCCGCCGCGTATCGACCGGGCACCGCTTCCGCCCGCGCTCAATGCTGCGGTGCGAGAACCGCAGCCGCGCAGCGCCTCCACGCGGGGCTTTGTTTCCCTACGCCGCCGTACGCATAATCGGCTTTCCATCAGGGAGGAAACCATGAGCAAGAAGACCTTCGGCGCGCGTCCGCGCACAATGATCGCGCTGGCCATTGCCGCGATCCTCACGGGCACCGGTGCCCAGGCCGCGACCATCGAAGGGCCCGGCCTCACGCATCCCGGAACGATCACCTACGATGCCGCCGGCATCCCCACCGTCACCGGTGCGACGGACGAGGACGCCGCGTGGCTCATGGGCTATGCCCACGCCCGCACCCGCTTCTTCCAGATGGACACCCTGCGGCGCGGTGCCAGCGGCACCGTCGCCGAGCTGGTGGGTTCCGCCGGCCTCGCGCAGGACATCCAGGTGCGCACTCTTGGCCTGCGCCGCGCGGCGTGGGAAACCTGGGCAAAATCGACCCCACAGCTGCGCGCCCAGCTCAAGTCCTATGCCGAGGGCGTCAACGCCTGGCTGGCGACAAATCCGCTGCCGATCGAATACGGCGCGCTGGAACTGACCTCGGCCGATCCCTGGACGCCGATCGATTCGGTGGTGATCGGCAAGCTGCTCGCCTACCAGCTCTCGTTCGACCTCGACACCGATTACACCGTGCGCCTGGGTGCCTATCAGCAGGCCGGCGCGGCAGCCGGCTTCGACGGCAACCTTCTGTTCTTCGGCGACACCCATCGCTCCGCGCCGCCCGATGCGCGCGCGTCGATCCCCGAGTTCGTGCCGGGCGGCGGCAGCGCCGGGTCGGCCAACCCCAAGGCCGGCGCGCCCACCGCCGCGACGCTCGATCCCTCGCTGCTGGAGCTGTCGCAGCAATACCGCGATGCGGTGATCGACAACCCCATCATCGCCCCGCACATGAAGCGCCGCGAGGATCGCGCCGGCAGCAACTGGTGGGTCGTCAGCGGCGAGCACACCGCGTCGGGCCGCCCGATCCTCTCCAACGACCCGCACCTGTCGCTTTCCACCCCGATGCTGTTCCAGGAAGGCCACATCGTCTCCAACGATCCGCGCTATCCCGCGCCGATGAACGCGGTCGGCTCGATCGCGCCGGGTACGCCTTGGCCGCTCCTGGGCTGCGTCACCGAATTCTGCTGGGGCCTGACCACCAACTCGCTTGACGTGACCGATACCTACCAGGAGCAGTTCGTCCTCAACTCCTACGGCCTGCCCACGCACACCGTCCACAACGGCGTGCGCGAGCCGGTGCTGTGGGTGTTCCAGAGCTACTTCGTCAACCAGCTCGGCGACGGCGTGGCCGACAACGTCGTGCGCAACAACTCCATCGGCTACACCAACGGCGGCATCACCATCATCGTGCCCCGCCGCAACAACGGGCCGGTGGTGCAGATCACCGGCGACAAGGGCCTGTCGATCCAGTACTCGGGCTGGGGCGCCACCCATGAACTGGAAGCCTTCCGCAAGATCAACCGCGCCACGAACCTGGCCGAGTTCCGCGCCGGCGTGATGGATTTCGACGTCGGTTCGCAGAACTTCGCCTACGCCGACAAGCTGGGCAACATCGCCTACTTCGTCAGCGCCGAAATGCCGATCCGCGAAGACCTCCAGGCCGGCACCGTCAACGGCGCGCCGCCCTTCATCGTGCGCAACGGCACCGGCGGCAACGAGTGGATGCGCCCGGTCAACCGCTACCCGGGCCAGCACCTGCCCTACGAAATCCTCTCGCCGGAGGAAATGCCCTACACCATCAATCCGGCGCGCGGCTACATCGCCAACGCCAACAACGATCCGATCGGCACCACCTTCGACAACAACCCGCTCAACCAGCTGCGCCCCGACGGCGGCATTCTCTACTATGCGCCGGGGCACTCGTCCTACCGCATGGGCCGGGTCGACCGCGAGATGCAGAAGCTGGTGGCGCGCGGCGACATCACCGTGCAGGACATGATGAAGCTGCAGGCCAACGTGCAGCAGCTCGATGCCGAACTGGTGCTGCCGCACGTCCTCAACGCCGCCGGCAACGTCGACGCCTGCGGCTACGGCAGCGATGCGGGCCTCTCCGAGGCGCTGGGCCGCCTGGCGGCGTGGGATTACTCCACCCCGACCGGCATCCAGCAGGGCTTCGATGCCGGCGACAACCCGGCCGGGCTGGCACCGCCGAGCGATGGCGAGATCTCGCGTTCGGTCGCGGCGACGATCTGGGCGGTCACGCGTGGCCAGCTGATCCGCAACACCATCGACCACACCCTGGGCAAGGTCGGCCTGGCCAACTATCTGCCCAGCGCCAGCGATGCCTACGTCGGCCTCAAGTTCCAGCTCGATGCCTTCGGCCCGCTCGGCGGCAAGGGTGCCTCGGGGCTGGACTTCTTCACCAAGGTGCCGGCCGAACTGGGTGCCGCCGCCAGCAGCGTGCGCCGCGACTGCGTGCTGCTGGGCAGCGTGCGCGGCGCGCTCGATCTGCTCGCCAGCGAGTCCTTCGCACCGGCCTTCGGCGGCTCGACCGACCAGAACGACTACCGCTGGGGCCGCCTGCACCGCATCACCTTCAAGCACACCCTGGGGCCGGCGCTCAGCATCCCGGGTACCGCCGGCTATCCCTTCCAGGATCTGGCCGAAGGCCTGCCGGGCATCGCGCGCCAGGGCGGTTTCGACGTGGTCGACGCCTCCAGCCACAACGCACGCGCCGACAGCGTCAACGGCTTCACCTTCGGCTCCGGCCCGGTGCGCCGCTTCATCGGCGAAATGACCGATACGCCCACCCTGCTGCAGATCGCCCCGGGCGGGCAGGACGGCAACCCCGGCGGCATGGGCTACATCAGCCAGCTGCCGCTGTGGCTGGTCAACGCCTACAAGCCGATGGTGATCGATCCGGCGGTTTCGGAGACTTCGGCAGTCGCGCGCCTGGAGTTCACGCCCAAGTGAACCTGGCCGCAGGATGATCCGTGCAAACGGGGCGCGCAGTGCGCCCCGTTTGCTTTTGCGCGGAGTCGTGCTGCAATGCGACCGATGTCAAACGCAGTCACCGCCATCCGGGGTTTTGACGTGGACGCCGCGCGCGCCCACCTCGCGCGACGCGATCGCAAGCTCGCGCGCTGGCTCGAACGCATCGCGCCCATCGCGCCTGATCCCGGCTGGCTCGAACCCTTCGACCCGGTCGACGCGCTCGCCCGCGCCATCCTCTACCAGCAGCTCAGCGGCCGCGCCGCCGCCACCATCGTGGGCCGGGTGGAGCAGGGCATCGGCTCCGCGCGCCTGCACGCCGACACCCTCGGCCGGCTCGACGACGACGCCCTGCGCGCCTGCGGCGTTTCGGGCAACAAGATCCGCGCCCTGCGCGACCTCTCCCTGCGCGAACAGCGCGGCGAAGTTCCCGGCGTGGATGACATGGCCGGCATGCCGGATGACCAGATCATCGCCGCCCTCACCCCGATCCGCGGCATCGGTCGCTGGACGGTCGAGATGATGCTGATCTTCCGCCTCGGCCGTCCGGACGTGCTTCCCATCGACGACCTCGGCGTGCGGCGCGGCGTGCAGCACGTCGATCGCCTCGACGAAATGCCCAAGCCGCGCGAGCTGGCCGCGCGCGGCGAACGCTGGGGCCCGTACCGCAGCCTCGCCGCGCTCGCCCTGTGGCGCATCGCCGACCTTGCGACTGGTGCCCGCGCCCCGGTGAAGCGATCACAGGACTAGTTCGACAGACGCCCCGGCGCGGCCGCCGGATGCCGGCAGCGCCTGGCTGGACCGGCGCACGGCCCATCTTGAGTCCCGCCGTGGCGGATGCCATAATGCGCGGCCCTGATCGGCCCGCATGGCGGAAAGATCGGGCGGCTTCCGGGCGGTTAGCTCAGCGGTAGAGCACTACCTTGACATGGTAGGGGTCACAGGTTCGATCCCTGTACCGCCCACCACCGTTCTTCGTAACCACGGCCCCGGCAATGCCAGCCGGATACGCAGACGGTCGGACAAACAGCGCAGCGCGCGACGCATTCGGCTATGTAGCTCAGCCGGTTAGAGCACAGCACTCATAATGCTGGGGTCGGTGGTTCGAGTCCACCCATAGCCACCATATCCAACCCCGTGATTTCACGGGGTTTTTTTGTTGCATCTCGCCCGGTTTCCCAAGACGATAAATGGGTCTGGTGCCCATTTGGTGCCCGTCAGGTCGAAATGACTCGCGCACGCGGTCCCCACTTTTTTGGTGCCGTGCTGAAGCAAAAGTGCGCCGGGTGTGGGACGAGAGACGCAAGGTGTAAGGGGTGCGCAAGGTATGGAGACAGTTGCTGCGCGAAGGCTGGCGGTTCGCGCGGGACAGTGCCGTTTGGTGTGGAAACCGTGGCCGCCGGGTCACACTGTCCATGACCTTTGGCGTGCCAGCCGACAGGCTGGGACTACTCCAGTCAAGGGCGGCCGCAGGCCGGCGGAGCGAATCCTTGACAGTCGTAAGTCATTGATACTGAAGGCTGGCCGAAGTCGCCACCAGGAGGCTTCGACCCGGAGACCGCTCTGCTTCGAAAGTACGGCAATCGCCACGTTGCGAGGCAGTCGTCAGCCCGCGCTCAGCGCGGGCACCCCACGGCTTCCACACTGAACGTCATAGACCCGCAAAAATCGACTTGCCCGATGGTTCCCTTGCCGTCTACCAGCCGTCGAAAAGACCGCCGTCGGCGAAGTCCCAGATGAAATAGGCGTAGCCGCGCCAGTCGTAGCGCTGGGTGTCGTTGAGCGGCAGTTCCGCACCGACGTTGAGGGCGATGTTGCCGCGCTTGTTGAGGCCGATGCGGGCCTGCGGCAGCGCGGACCACTGCACGGCTTCCTTGCGCGCCGGACCGATGCCGCGCTCGAACGGCACCTCGGCCACGATTTCCAGCGCCGGGAAAACGCTTCGCGGCCAGGGCGTGTGGGTCCAGTGCACGATGCCGGCGAGCTCCGCGCTGCTCATGTCGGAGTCGTCCAGATCCAGCTTCAGCCGGGCGCTGCCCTGGAAGGTGAAATCGTCATTGAGGATCTTGCCGACCGCGAGATAGGGCAGGAGCTGCCAGTGCGCGTCGCCGTTCAGCGGTACGCCAAGCTGGACCGCGCCGGTGAGGATGAAGCCCGCCTGCCGGTCGTGCTTGAGGACGTACTTGAATCCGGGCTCGAACGCGCTGAAGCGGGAGGTGTCGCCATTGGCCTCGTGGCTGACTTCGAGAACGCCCTGTGCGCGCGTGCCGATGCGGAACTCATACTCCAGCGTGTTCTTCCAGGAGTGGCCGCCGTCCACGTCGCTGTAGCGCGTCTTCCACACCCACTCGTCTTCCGGAAACGCCTTCTTGGTCCGCACCGGCAGAAACAGGTTGAGCGCGCCGTCCGGGTAGTCGTGGGTGCCGCCGATGTCGGTCTTGATGTAGTCGAGCACGGCATCGATGTCGGCTTCGGTCAGGGTTTCGCCGAAAGGCGGCATCGAGACGGAAAAGCCGAGCGCCGGCCCACCGTGGGTGATCACGCCTTTCCAGGTCGACGCCGGTTCGCGACTGTTGAACAGGATGTCGGAAAAATTCGCGGGCGTGATTTCCAGGCTCTGGACCAGCGGCGAGTCGAGGTCGGGCTGCCCGTTCACACCGTGACAGCTGACGCAGTAGGTGGCGTAGACGGCTTCGCCGCGGGCAGGCTGGTCCGCCGCCGCAGCGACCGCGCCGACCTGCAGGCACAGGCAGATTGCGAGCAATTGTCGAACGATGTTCATGGCCTCGAGTCCCTTTGTGCGAACCGGTGATCAGTAAACTGCAAGACGTCCGGGGCGGTTTGACCGAGATCAAACCGCGCGCATCGCGTGGATGATGCGGTGGCGGCGGACGCTGCAAAGGATCCATCCGTCGGCCTGTTGCAGTAGGGCACAGGCGCGGTTTGTCGGGCCACGGCAGCAGGCTACAGCGCCGTCCGCCGAAGCAGCTGCGCGTTGATCGCCACGATCACCGTGCTGGCTGACATCAGGATCGCGCCCACGGCCGGGTCGAGGAGAATGCCAGCCCAGGCCAGCGCGCCGGCGGCCAGCGGGATCGCGATGATGTTGTAGCCTGCCGCCCACCACAGGTTCTGCACCATTTTGCGGTAGCTGGCGCGGCTCAGGGCGACGATGCGCGCCACGTCGCGCGGGTCGGAGCGGACCAGCACCACGTCGCCGGCTTCCACCGCGACGTCGGTGCCGGCACCGATCGCAACGCCCACGTCGGCGGTCACCAGCGCGGGCGCGTCGTTGACGCCGTCGCCGACCATCGCGACCTTGCTGCCATCGCGCTGCAGTTCCTCGATCTTGGCGACCTTGTCTTCGGGCAGGACTTCCGCGAAAACCCTGTCGATGCCCAGCTCCCGCGCCACCGATTCGGCCACGGCCTGCGAGTCGCCGGTGAGCATGGCGACCCTGATGCCGGCGGCGTGCAGGCGCGCGACGGCTTCGTGCGATTCGGGCCGCACCGCGTCGGCGATGGCGAACACGGCGAGCACGCGCTCGCCCTCGATCAGCCAGGTGGCCGACTGTGCGTTGGCGGCCGCAGTCCGGGCCGCCTGCTGGATCTTTTCGCTGGGTTCCACGCCCAGCCGCCTGAGCATGCCGGGCCCGCCCAGGTGCAGCGTGCGGCCTTCGACCTCGGCGCGGATGCCGACGCCGGGCATGGATTCGAAGCCGGACGACGCGGGGATTTCCAGACCGCGCTCCTTCGCGCTGGTGGTCAGTGCATGGGCGATCGGGTGTTCGGCGTCACGCTGCGCCGCCGCCGCCACGCGCAGGGCGTCATCGCCGGTCACGCCATCCGCGACCGTCATCGACACCACGCGATGCGAACCCAGGGTCAGCGTGCCGGTCTTGTCGAACACCACGATATCGAGGTTGCGTGCTTCCTCCAGACCGCGCCGGTCGCGCACCAGCAGGCCGTTCTGCGCGCCGACGGTGGTGGAAATCGCGATCACCAGCGGCACCGCCAGCCCGAGCGCATGCGGGCAGGCGATCACCAGCACCGTCACCACGCGGGTGATGGTGAAATCCAGCGTTGCGCCCGCCACCTGCCAGGCAATGAAGGTGACCACGGCCGCCCCGATGGCGACCAAGGTGAGCCAGAACGCGGCGCGATCGGCCAGCGCCTGGGCACGCGAGCGCGAGGTCTGCGCCTGTGCGACCAGGCGCATGATCCCGGCCAGCGCCGTGCTGTCGCCGGTGCCGGTGACTTCGATCCGCAGCGAACCCTGCGCGTTCACCGTGCCGGCGATGACCTTGTCGCCCTCGCGCTTTTCGATCGGCCTGGACTCGCCGGTGATCATCGCCTCGTTGACGCTGCTTTTGCCGCTTCTCACCAGGCCGTCGGCGGGGATGCCCGCGCCGGGGCGGATCAGCAGCAGGTCGCCGTCGTGGAGTTCACCGACCCGCACCACTTCGACTTCATCGCCATGGACGATCCGCAGCGCCGTGTCGGGCAGCAGCTTGGCGAGTTCCTTGAGCGCGCCCTGGGCCTGGAAGATCGAGCGCATCTCGATCCAGTGGCCCAGCAGCATGATCGTCACCAGGGTCGCCAGCTCCCACCACAGCGCGTGTCCGGGATAGCCCAGCGTCACCGCCGCGCTGTAGAGGAAGGCGACCAGGATCGCCAGCGAAATCAGCGTCATCATTCCGGGCAGGCGATTCTTCAGTTCGCCCCACGCGCCCTTCAGGAACACCCAGCCGCCGTACAGGAAAACGGCGGCACCGAAGATCGCGGGGATGTACTGCGAGCCGGGGAACCGCGGCGCGGTGTAGCCGAACCAGTCCTGCAGCATCGGCTCCCACACCAGCGCGGGAATCGTCAGCGCCAGGCTGAGCCAGAAGCGATCGCGGAACATTTCCACGCTGTGGCCGGCGTGCTTGTCGTGGCCGGCGTGTTCGTCCATGCCGTGTCCGCCGCCGTGCGCGTGGTGGCGGGAATGATCGCCGGAAGGCCGGGAATGTTCGATGGAGTGATGGTCGGTAGTCATGGGCCTGCGCTCGCGGGCGGATTGGAAGACGGCGGCGGGCGCGTTCGATCCTTCGCGCAGCGACGGCGCGCGATCCCGCAGCCGCGGCCTGCATCCGATCCGAGCATCGCCGCATCGAACGGGTGGGCCCGCTGCGGCGGTTTGCCGACGGCGGGCCGGGCATCGCCATGATGCCACCGCGCCGCGCCGCGCGGCTCATCGGCTCGGCGCAAGGGGATGCCGGCTACGCCTGATCGCCGGCGGTCGCCAGCGTCGCGCGCGGCTGGATTACGCGCCCGGGGCGTCGTGCACGCGCCCGGCCTGCAGTGCGGTCAGGCGCAATCCCGGGAATCGACCGAAGTCGCGGTCGAAGCTGCCCAGCTCGGCACCGTGCTCGATGGCAAGCGCGGCGAGGTGGGCGTCGGTGACGAGATCGCCGCCCGTGCCTGCGCCGATCAGCAGGCGCGCCAGCACGGCGGCGTGGCGTTCGGTGGGGTGAAGGAGGCGGGCGCGCGGGTGGTTGAGCCAGTCGTCGACTTGCCCCAGGGCCTCATCGATGGTGAGCGGGCGCGGAAAGATGCCGGGGCGTGTGGCGATGCGCAGGAAACCCAGCAGCACGACCCAGGCATAGCCGATGCCGTCGGGCGCGTCATGCGCGTCTTCCAGCCAGCGCGCTGCGGCGGGCTGCTGCGCCGCATCGGCGTTGACCGCGTACAGCAGCACGTTGAGGTCGGGTATCTTCACGGGCGGTAGCGCGCCAGGGTGCTCTGGTCGTCGAGTTCGCCGGCCAGCGCGAGCGCCTTGGTCAGGTCCACGCGCGGGCGGCCCATCGGATAGGACTTCTGCACGAAGGGAGCCGGCTTGCCCGGGGCGGACAGACCCTTGCGCAGGGCGTCGTTGACGACCTGCTTGAAGGGGCGCTGCTGCGCGTGCGTCGCCTGCTTGAGCAGAGCGATCACGTCGGGATCGAGGGTGAGCGTGGTGCGCATGATGTGTCAGGCATCAAATCATTGAGCATCATGATGCCTTGCGGCGGGGCGATTGGCAAATCCGGGGCAGTGCGCGTCGGAGACAACGCCGCGCCGCCGTCAGCCGGCCAGAATCAGGTCCGCGGCGCGCTCGGCGATCATGATCGTGGGCGCATTGGTATTGCCGCCCGGCAGGTTCGGCATCACCGAGGCATCGATCACGCGCAGTCCCTCCACCCCGCGCACGCGAAGCTCGGGATCGACCACGGCCGCCTCGTCGCTGCCCATGCGGCAGGTGCCGATCGGGTGGTAGACGGTTTCCGCGCGCGATTTCACGAACTGCACCCACTCGGCCTCGGTCTGCGGAGTTTTTGCGGGAAAGATGGGCGCGCCGCGGTAGGGGTTGAACGCCTTCTGCGCGAAGATGTCGAGCGACAGCTTGCCGCACTCGACCATCATCCTGAGATCGAAGCCCTCGGCGTCGCCCAGGTAGTTCGGGTCGATGCGCGGCTTGTCGTCCGGCCGGTTGCTGGCGAGCCATACGCGCCCGCGGCTGTGCGGACGCACGTGGCAGGCGTGCAGGGTGTAGCCGTCGCCGGACAGGCGATTGCGGCCGTGGTCGTCGATCATGGCCGGGATGAAGTGGAGCTGGATGTCGGGGCGATCGTCCGGTGCCAGCGCCGAGCGCGCGAAGCCCGCGCCTTCGGCCACGTTGCTGGTGCCCGGCCCGCGCCGGCCGCGCAGGAAGTAGTCGAAGCCGGCCCTGACCTGGCTGATGCGGTCGTAGGTGATCGGCCTGGTGCAGTGCTGGAGCGTGGTCACGTCGAGGTGATCCTGCAGGTTCGCACCGACCTCGGGCGCGTCGTGGATCACCTCGATGCCGTGCTGGCGCAGCTGCGCCGCCGGGCCGATGCCGGAAAGCAGCAGCAGCTGGGGCGAATTGATCGCGCCGCCGCTCAGGATGACCTCGCGCGAGGCCTCCAGGCGCAGCGTCTGGCCACCCTGCCGGCATTCCACGCCGATGGCGCGGCCGTTGCGGAACAGGACGCGGGCCACCTGCGCGCCGGTGCGCACGGTGAGGTTGGGGCGCGCCTTCGCCGGATCGAGGTAGGCCACCGCGCTGGAGCAGCGCGCGCCGTCGCGCTGGGTGACCTGATAGAGGCCGACGCCTTCCTGCCGCGCGCCGTTGAAATCGGGGTTGAAGGGCAGGCCGGCCTGCTGGCCGGCTTCCACGAAGACCTGCGTCAGCGGATTGACGTAGCGCAGGTCCGAGACCGACAGTGGCCCGTCGCCGCCGTGGAAGGCGTCGGTGCCGCGCGAATTGCCTTCGGATTTGCGGAAGTAGGGCAGCACGTTGTCCCACTGCCAGCCGGTGGCACCGTCCGCGGCCCATGCGTCGTAATCGCCCGAGACGCCGCGGATGTAGCACATGGCGTTGATCGAGCTCGAACCGCCCAGCAGCTTGCCGCGCGGGCACCAGAGCCGGCGTCCGCCGAGCCGGGCCTGCGGCTCGGTCTGGTAGTCCCAGTTGATCGAGGTCATGCCCGCAATGCGCGCCAGGCCCGCAGGCATGTGCACGAACGGGTGCCAGTCGCGCCCGCCCGCTTCCAGCAGCAGTACGCGGACCTCGGGGTTTGCGCTGAGCCGATTGGCCAATACGCAGCCGGCGGAACCGGCACCAATCACGATGTAGTCGTACATGCATCCGGCCGAATCAGGGCGCGGTCAGCCCCTCATGGAACCTAGCTGCGGAGCCATAGAGCAAATGCTCGGACCGGAGCCTTGTGTGCTTCGATGCCACGGAACCGTGACGTGGGCCGTCGATCGGAGCCGAAAGGGCGGGAAAAGGCTTGGCGATGCTGCACTGCATCGGATACTTTGCGCGCTGGACGGCCCCGGTGCCGGTCCGGTGATCCTTCACCCGCGGCGGAGTACGCCACCTCTTGACCACGCCAACCCGTCACCGAACCCGTCCCGGCAGCGGACTGCGGGACGTGATCGCCTCGCTGGGCGTCGGCTCGCCGGCGCTGTGGTGGTCGCTGCTCTACTTCTTCAGCCTGTTGACCGGCTACTACGTGCTGCGCCCGGTGCGCGATGCCATGGGCGCGTCGGCCGATGCGCAGGCGATCTTCCCGCCGGCGCTGATCGCCTGGGCGCAGGGCCACGGCTTCAGCCTCGGGGATTTCACCCTGCAGGTGCTGTTCACCGGCACCTTCTTCGCAATGGTGCTGGCGCAGCCGATCTACGGTGCCCTGGTCTCGCGTTTCCCGCGCCGGGTGTTCCTGCCGGGCGTGTACCTCTTCTTCATCGCCTGCCTGCTGTTCTTCTACTGGGCGTTCGCGCGCGAGCTGCCGGGGCGCGGGGCGCTGTTCTTCATCTGGACCGCGGTGTTCAACCTCTTTGCCGTCACCGTGTTCTGGAGCTACATGGCCGATGTCTTCGACAACGAGGACGCCAAGAAGGTTTACGGCTACATCGGGGCCGGCGGCACCATCGGCGCGCTCACCGGGCCGATCATCACGCGCCTGCTGGCCGAGCGCGTCGGCGTGGCCAACCTGCTGCTGGTGTCGGCCGCATTCCTGGCGCTGTGCCTGGTGTGCATCCTCAAGCTGCGCCCTTGGGCGATCCTGCGCGAGCGCCGCCACGGGGCCGCCAGCGGCGAGGGTGCCATGGGCGGTTCGATGCTGGCCGGCCTGGCGCTGGTGTGGCGCGATCCGCTGCTGCGCGCGCTGGCGATGCTGATGTTCTTCGGCGTGGGCGTCGGCACCCTGCTCTACAACGAGCAGGCCGCGATCGCGCGCCATCTGGCGCATGACGCCACCCGCACCACCTACTACGCCGGACTCGACCTGGGCGTGAACCTTTTGACCATCATCGTGCAGGTGTTCCTGACGCGCTGGCTGCTGCGTCGCTACGGCGTGGCCCCGCTGCTGCTGATCCCGGCGATGGCGATCCTGATCGGCTTCGCGGTGCTGTCCGCCTCGCCGCTGCCGGCGCTGATCTGGGTGGTGCAGGTGATGACCCGGGCCGGCGAGTTCTCTCTCGCCAAACCGGCGCGCGAAACCCTCTACACCCGCGTCGATCGGGAGTCGCGCTACAAGGCCAAGGCGGTGATCGACACGGTGGTCTACCGCGGCGGCGACCTGACCTTCGTGTGGCTGCACAAGCTCCTGTCCGGCTTCGGCTCGAACGTGGTGTTCCTCGTCGGCGTGGGCGTGGCCGCGGGCATGGCGCTGGGTGCCTGGCGCGTGGTGCGCGCGGAGAAGAGCCTGCCCGACGAGGTGCCGCGGGCCGCAATGGCCGAAAGCCGCGTCGCCTGAAGCTCAGCGCGCGGCGCGTGCCGCCCTGGGTGCCAGCCACATCGTGATGCGGGCGCGGAACACGATTTCATCGCTGGTGTCGCGCACGGCCACCGCGACCGGAAGCTCGTAGCCGCTATCCGCGGCGGCGACGGGAATCTCGGGCGTGGCCGTGGCTTCCAGCGTGCCGTGGGCCTTGCGCAGGTATTCCACCGTCATGCCCTTGGGTATCCAGCGCATCGAGGGCGGCAGGCTGGCGTCCACCATCAGCCCTCCGGCCAGCTCCGCCAGGTTGCACATGGCGATCGCGTGGACGGTCCCGATGTGGTTGCGCACCGCGCGGCGGTCGCGCAGCGTGACCTTGCAGCAGCCTGGCTCCAGCTGCGCGATGCGCGGACGGATCGAGCCGAAATAAGGTGCCTTGAAGCAGACCAGGCGGCTGAACAGCCAGCGCCCCATCGGCTTGCCGGCGAGGCGGCGGTAGAGGGCGAGCGTGGACGGCATCGGATGACCTCGAATCAATGGGAAGGCGACGTCGGCCGCGTAGCCACGTCGGCCGCGCAGGGCCGACCTGCGGTGGTGGAGAGGGTTCCCGCCTCGGCGCGCAGGTCGGGGCTACGCCCCCGACGCGGTGTTCGATGTCCGGCAACGTCGGCCACGTAGCCCCCGACGGGCTGTTCTTACGCCGCCTTGCTGCGCGGCGTGGGCCTCTGCACGAAGCTTGCCGCCGCCAGTTCGGACGGGTCGAAGTCGTCCACGCTGATCGCGTCGAGCGTGAGCGCGTGCAGCTCCTGCAGCAGCGCCACCTCGTCGGCGTTCAGCAGGCCCTTGAGGCGCGCTTCCTGCAGCTGCGCGTCGTGCTCGCGCGCTTCGATCTGGCCGGCCTTGATCGCCTTGAGGAACTTGCGTTCGACCGGCTCGGCCGCGACCACCACGGGCAAGGCGGCGTTGATGCGTCCGCCCGGGTTGTTCTCGCACGGGGTCAGGAAGGTGCCGGCACCGAGGCGGTCGCGCGCGTCGCCCGGCGAAAGCAGGATCGCGGCAACGCGGTGGCCGAGGCGGTCGCCCGGCGCGTGCGCACGGCGGCCCCAGGGGAAGATCAGCATCCACAGCGCCCAGCCCACCGGCTTGATCGGGAAGTTGCGCAGCGCCTCGGACAGCGCCAGCTCGATCTTGTGCGCGCAGTCGTGGAAGGCCCAGGCCAGCAGCGGGCGGTCGCCGGTCGGGCGACCTTCATCCTCGTAGCGCTTGAGCATGGCGCTGGCGATGTAGAGCTGGCTGAGCACGTCGCCCAGGCGCGCGGACAGGCGTTCCTTGAACTTGAGCCGTCCGCCCAGGGTGAGCATCGAGACATCGGCCGCAAGCGCGAGGTTGGCCGAGTAGCGGTTGAGCTTGCGGTAGTAGCGGCGGGTGTAGGCATCGCCCGGCACCGTGCCGAAGCTGGCACCGGTCAGCCCCAGCACCAGGCTGCGCACCGCGTTGGAGATGGCGAAGCCGATGTGGCTGAACAGCGCGTGGTCGAACTCGCGCAGGCGCGTGGCCGGATCCGGATGGCGCGCCGCCTGCATTTCCTTGAGCACCCAGGGATGGCAGCGGATCGCGCCCTGGCCGAAGATCATCAGGCAGCGGGTGAGGATGTTCGCGCCTTCCACCGTGATCGAGATCGGTGCGGCCTGCCAGTTGCGCCCGGCGAAGTTGCGCGGCCCCAGCACGATGCCCTTGCCGCCGATCACGTCCATCACGTCGCTGACCATCTGGCGGCCCTTCTCGGTGCAGTGGTACTTGGCGATGGCGGTGGCGACGGCGGGTTTTTCCCCGCGATCGACCGCCGCAGCCGTGGCCTGCGCCAGCGCGCTGCCGGCATAGGCGTTGCCGCCGATGCGCGCCAGTGCCTCCTCGATGCCCTCGAAGCGGCCGATGGCCAGACCGAACTGCTTGCGGATGCGGGCGTAGGCACCGGTGACCAGCGCGCCGGCCTTCATGCCGCCGGCCGCGGTCGACGGCAGGGTGATGCCGCGGCCGACCGAGAGGCATTCCACCAGCATGCGCCAGCCGTGGCCGATGTAGTCCTCGCCGCCGATGAGCGAGGACAGCGGCAGGAACACCTCGTGGCCGCGCACCGGGCCGTTGAGGAAGGCGGAGTTGAGTGGTACGTGGCGGCGGCCGATCTCCAGGCCCGGCGTCTCGCGCGGCATCAGCGCCAGCGTGATGCCGCGATCGCTGGTGTCGCCCAGCAGTCCGTCCGGGTCGTACAGGCGGAAGGCCAGCCCGATCACCGTGGCGATCGGTGCCAGGGTGATGTAGCGCTTGTCGAAGTTGAGCCTGACGCCGAGTACCTTGGCACCGTTCCACTCGCCCTCGCAGACCGTGCCGTAGTCGGGCAGCGAGGTGGCGTCGGAGCCGACCATCGGGCCGGTGAGCGCGAAGCAGGGGATCTCGCGTCCGTCGGCCAGGCGCGGCAGGTAGTGGTTCTTCTGCTCGTCGGTGCCGTAGTGCAGCAGCAGCTCCGCCGGCCCGAGCGAGTTGGGCACGCCCACGGTGGACGACAGCGTGGCCGAGATCGAGGCCAGCTTTGCAATCACGCGCGCGTGCGCCAGCGCCGAGAAGCCGAGGCCGCCATACTCCTTCGGAATGATCATGCCGAAGAACCTGTGCTTGCCCAGGAAGCTCCAGATTTCCGGCGGCAGGTCGGCGCGAACGTGGGTGATGTCCCAGTCGTTGGTCATCGCGCAGACCTCTTCCACCGGGCCGTCGAGGAAGGCCTGTTCCTCGGCCGTCAGCTCCGGCCTGGGCTGGTCCATCAGCGACTTCCAGTTCGGCATGCCGGAAAACAGCTCGCCCTCGAAGCCGACCGTGCCCGCTTCCAGCGCGGTCTGCTCGGTTTCCGAGAGCGTCGGCAGCATTTTCTGGTAGATCGCAAGCAGCGGCGCGCTGATGCGGTGGCGGCGCAGGCCGGTGCTGAGCAGCGGCACCGCCACCAGCGCCAGCAGCGCGGCGGCGATGAGCGTGGCGATGACGCTGGCCTTGGCTGCCAGCGCAACGACGAGGCCCGCCGCGCTCAGGATCACCCAGGTCTTGAGCGATGCGCGCAGGTAGGCCGCGATGGCTCCGGCCAGCAGCAGCAGGAAGAAGGGAAGGAGGATGTTCATCGGGATTCTCCGCGAGAGGTCGGGCCGTCGGCGTGCAGCGTCGTCAGGAAAGCAGAAATGGTTCGAGTAAAAGCGTCATTGTCGTCACCGACCACCATGTGGGTGGCCTCGGGCAGGCGGACGTGCTGCGCGTGCGGCACCAGCGTGAGGAACTCGCGCACGTGGGCGTCGTTCACCAGCTCGCTGCGCCCGCCGCTGACCAGCAGCACCGGCACCTCGATGCGGCGCGCGGCCTCGACCAGATGCGCCTGGTATTCCTCGCCGCGGCGGCCGATCGCATCGACCATGCGCGGATCCCAGTGCCAGCGCCAGCGCCCGGCAGGCGTCCGGAACAGGATTTTTTCCAGATCCGCGGGCGATTTGCGCGCGCGGTGCGGCAGGTAGCCGGCGATCTCGTCGGCGGCGTGCTCCAGGCTGTCGAAGCCTTGCGGGTGCGCCGTCATGAAGCCGAGGATGCGCTCCACGCCGGCCGCCTCCCAGCGCGGCGTGATGTCGGCCAGCACCAGGGCGCGAAACGGCGGCGGCGCGCGGTGGGTCTGGGCGAACATCCCGAGCAGTCCGCCCATCGAGGCACCGACCAGCACCGGCGGCCGCGCGTGCTCATCGGCCAGCCGCGTCAGGTCGTCGGCGAATTGCTCCAGCGCGTAGTCCTGGTCCGGCGGGTTCCAGCGGCTCTGGCCGTGGCCGCGGGCGTCGAAGCTGGTGCCCGGATAGCCCTGCGCGGCCAGCTGCCGCGCGGCGCGCGACCACGCCAGCCGGGTCTGGCCGAAGCCGTGTGCGAACAGCAGGTCCGGGTGCGAGGGCCGCCCCGCGAAGCGTTCCAGCGCCAGCGGGCCGGAATAGGTCAGGCCCGAGGCTTCGGGTGCGAAAGGGATCTGCGATACCATACACATTAGTATGTTGAGCGCGGCGACACCTGTCAATACGCCCCCGTATGGTGATTTCCCCGCCCGTTCTTTCCCCCCCGACTACCCTTGCAACCACCCCACGGAGTTCCGCCTGATGAGTGCATCCGCCACCGCTTCCGCCAAGGCCGAACGCACCCGGCGCCTCAGCGCCACGCACTGGGCCGCGGCGGCACTGGACCTGATCGCGGAGGAAGGCGTTCGGGCGGTGGCGGTCGAACCGCTGGCGCGCCGCCTCGGCGTGACCAAGGGCAGCTTCTACTGGCACTTCCCCTCGCGCGATGCCCTGCTGCAGGCCGCGCTGGAGCGCTGGGAGCAGGTCGAACTGGACGAGGTCTTCGCCCAGCTCGAAGCCATTCCCGACCCGCGCCAGCGCATGCGCGAGCTTTTCCTTCGCGTCGCGCACGAGGTGCGCTCGCACGTGATCTATTCGGAACTGCTCAAGGCGCTGGATCATCCCGTGGTGCAGCCGGTGATGCAGCGCGTCTCCAAGCGCCGCCTCGACTACCTCATGCTCGCCTTTCGCCAGGTCGGCATGGCGCGCGTCGAAGCCCAGAACCGCGCCCACCTGACCTACGCGGCCTACGTCGGCTTCCTGCAGCTCTCCCTGCATCTGCGCCAGCCGCGCCTGCAGCATGCCGAGTTCGAGGCCTACGTCGACCACGTGATCAGCACGCTGATTCCGATGACGGTCGGATGACGCCTTTCGCGGGCGCTGTTGTTCTTCCGCAACAATGTGTTGCGTGCGCCCGCCGGCGACACTTCCAACATTAAAAATTTGTTGTTATGATCCACCACTGCGGCAGGATCGGGGGTGTCTCCGTTCGGCGGCAAACGTTGAGGAGGGAGGGGTTACACCCCCGATCCCGGACAAACCAAACCACTCTTAACAGAAGCTGGAGAGAGAGAATGAAGTTCACTCGCAATCTACTGAGCAACGCAGTGCGAACCTGCCTCGTGCTCGGTGCCACCGGTGCCATCGGCCTTACCGCCAACGTCGCCTTCGCGCAGGACAAGGACGAAGCGACCAAGCTGGATCGCATCGAAGTCACCGGCTCGCGCATCAAGCGCGCCGACATTGAAGGCTCGCTGCCGGTCGTCGTGATGGACCGCGCGCAGATCGAAGCCAGCGGCAGCATCTCGGTCGCCGACTTCCTGCGCGACACCACCTTCAACAGCTTCGGTTCCTACCAGAGCTCCTCGGGCAGCTCGGGCCTTGGTGCCACCACGGTCAGCATGCGCGGTCTGGGATCCGAGCGGACCCTGATCCTGATCGACGGCCGCCGCGCCCCGACCTCCCCGCAGCTCGGCTCGGGCCAGGACCTCAACTCGATCCCGCTGGCGGCGGTCGAGCGCTTTGAAATCCTCAGCGACGGTGCCTCGGCCATCTACGGCTCCGACGCCCTGGGCGGCGTGATCAACATCATCACCCGCAAGGACTTCGATGGCGTCCAGATCAGCTTCGGCATGGGCCGCCCGACGGAAGACGGCGGTGACACCGAGGAAGGCAGCGTCATCATCGGCACCTCCAGCGACCGCGGCCGCGTGCTGGCCGGCGCCTCCTATGCCGAGCGCGACATCGTGTTCAACCGCGACCGCGACTACTGGTACGCCGGCCCCGGCGGCTCGGTCTACTCCAACAACTTCGCCACCCGCATCTCCACCGCGGCCAGCGCGCGCCTGCCGCACCCGACCTACGGCACCGCGGTCCCCGGCCTGTGCACCAACGGCGACGACAGCGACCTGTTCTGGCAGGCCAGCACCGGCGTTTGCCAGTTCAACCACAAGGCCGTCTCGGCCGTCATCTCCAGCATGAAGAACAACTCGGTCTTCGCGCGCGGCGACTACGAGATCAACGACGACTGGACGTTCTACTTCGACGCCGCTTCCACCAAGGCCCAAGCCTTCGGCCGCTACGCGCCGGTGCCGTCCAGCCCGTTCCCGGGCGGTGCGATCCGCCTCGTCGCCGGCAGCCCCAACCACCCGGGCACCGCGCCCGCCGACGGCGGCCTGAACCCGTACTACGACGACTTCTACGCGCAGTACGCCAACCAGGACCTGTTCCTGTTCCACCGCTTCGCCGCGCTGGGCAACCGCGACTCGTTCTCCGAAGTCACCACCAACAACTACACCGGTGGCTTCCAGGGCCGCCTCGGTGCCGTCGATCTGGACTTCGGCGCGCGCTACGTCGAGAGCCGCGGCTGGGACAAGGGTGAGAACTACGTCGTGGGCGGCCTCGCCCAGGCGCCGATCACCTCCGGCGCGTACAACATCTACGACCCGTTTGCGGGCAATCCGAACGGCCTGGGCTTCACCACCACGATCCTGCGTGACCTGAAGACCTCCACCAAGGAGTTCTACGCCAACGCCGGTTTCGACCTGTTCTCGCTGTCCGGTGGTTCGGCCGCGGCCGTGGTCGGTGCCGAGTACCGCGAGGAATACTACCAGGACAACTACGATCCGCTGTCCGAGTCGGGCCAGGTCGTGGGCTCGGCGGGCAACTCCGCCGCCGGTGGTCGTGATGTCACCGCCGTCTACTTCGAAGTCCTGTTTCCGTTCCTGAGCAACTTCGAGGTCGACATCGCCGGCCGTTACGACGAGTACAGCGACTACGGCAGCGACTTCGCTCCCAAGGTCTCGATGCGCTGGCAGCCGCTCGACAGCCTGACCTTCCGCGCCTCCTACGGCGAAGGCTTCCGCGCGCCGACGCTGGACATCCTCACCGCCAAGCCGTCGTTCAGCGCCGATTCCACCAGCGATCGCGACACCTGCATCATGCTCACGGGCAACCCGAGCTGCTCCACGCAGATCAACACCTGGCGCATCGCCAACCCGAGCCTGACGTCGGAGCAGTCCGAGCAGTTCAGCCTGGGCGTGGTGTGGGATGCCACCAACTGGCTGAACATGAGCCTTGATTACTACAACATCAAGATCACCGACCAGATCGCCTTCATCGGCAGCGCCACCATCACCGGCTGTCTGCGCGGCAGCATCACGATGTGCCCGACGGGCCTGTCGCTCTTCCCGACCGGCACCTCGGCCAACCCGCCGCACCCGGAAATCGGCCTGGGCCTCGAGCTCGATCCGGTGACCGGCGGCATCGTCTACGCCCAGACCGGCTACGCCAACCTGGGCGAGATCCAGACCGAAGGCTACGACTTCACCGCGCGTACCAACTTCGATCTGGGCGGCTGGGGCTCGCTGCGCAACCAGCTGATGATCGGTTACGTGGCCGACCAGCACACCAACGACAACCCGAGCTACGTTGGCCAGCCGGGTGCCCCGCGCATCCGCGCCGGTCTGCAGAACGTGTGGTCGATGAACGACTTCGAGGTGACCTGGAACATCAACTACATCCACCACACCCACTCGTGGACCTATCGCGACTGGATCGGTGACTCGAGGAACGGCTACACCGGCTCGTTCGAAGAGTACGCGGAGGGCCTGGTCGGCAAGACCATGCCGTCGTTCACCTCGCACGACCTGCAGTTCAGCTACAAGGCACCGTGGGATGCGACCGTCAGCCTCGGCGTGCGCAACGCGCTCAACCGCGATCCGAGCAACGACTACCTGTACACCCACTACGCGGCGGACTCGGTGGATACCACCCTGTACGACGTGTGGGGTCGCGTGCCGTACTTCCGCTACACCCAGCGCTTCTGATCCTTGCGGATCGTTCGCTGAATGCTGTACCCGGAGGGGCCTCGAAAGAGGCCCCTCCGCTTTTGTGCCGATCACGCCGCGTGCCGTTCGCGCCGCCAGGCTGGGTGCGGGGTGCGGGCATCACCGCGCGGCGCGCGATTGCCGTGGCGCAGCGGGCGCGCCGAGCGCGGCGGAATCCTGCGCAATCGCAGTTAGAATGCCCGGTTCCCACATCACGGATTCCATCGATGAACAAGGTTTCCTTCATCACGGCCTATGCGGTTCCCCTCGTCAACGTGCAGCTGGACGAGGCCGACGCGCTGAATGCCGAACTGCGCAGCTTCTTTCTGGAGTGCGAATCGCAGGGCGAGCGCTACGCCAACCGCGAGGCCCTCGTGCAGCGCAACGCGACGCTGTTCGAGAGCGCCTTCAACCTGTTCGACTGGAAGCACCCTGCGGTGACGAAGCTGCGGGATTTCTGCCTCGCCTCGCTGTATCACGGCGTCGGCGAACTGAACGGCTACGACCAGCCGACGCTGGCGCGTCTGCACGTCGCGATGGAGTCCTGGTTCCACGTGACCCGCAAGGGCGGCTTCTTCGGTGCGCACAACCATCCGCTGCACTCCTGGTCGGGCGTGTACTGCGTCTGCCAGGAAGGCGACGAGGCCGACGAGCACAGCGGCCGCCTGACCTTCATCAGTCCCTTCGCGATGAACACCATGTTCGTCGACATGGCCTCGCACAAGCTCAAACCGCCCTTCCACACCGGCAGCTGGCCGATCCGTCTCAAGCCCGGGCAGCTGATCCTGTTCCCGTCCTGGCTGCTGCACGAAGTCACGCCGTTCAATCCCGAAGGCGACGGCCTGCGCATGACCGTGGCCTTCAATGCGCGCTTCCGCATGGATGGCGTCGAGCCGCTCAAGGTGCCGCCGGAACACGCCTGATTGCCGCTAGACTGGCCCATTGCGCTGTCGCGTTCGTGCGGCGGCGTCGATTACACGCAGGAGTTTCTTCATGTCGCAGTCGCCGGTGGTCGATGAGCCGCTCACGCGCGCGCAAGCCTGGACCCGCTACTGGTCCAGCGGCGTGCAGCATTCATGCCCGGGCAGCTTTGCCGCCAACTACACCGGCAGGATCGGTGACTTCTGGAAGTCGGTGTTCGAGGCGCTGCCATCCGACGCCCGGGTGCTGGACGCCTGCTGCGGCAATGCGCCCATGAGCCAGATGCTGCTGGACTCCGACTACGGGGCGCGCGTCGCGCGCGTGGATGCGGTGGACGCGGCCGAGGTCGCGCCGCAGTGGCTGGATGCCGCATCGGAATCCGTGCGTGCGCGCTTCGTGCTGCACGCCGGCGCGGACGTCGCCGCGCTGCCGCTGGACGACGCCACGTTCGATCTGTGCATGAGCCAGTACGGCATCGAGTACGTCGGCGAGGCGGCGTTCCGGGAGTGCGGACGGGTGCTGCGCCCCGGTGGCTGCCTGGCCGCGGTGCTGCACCACGTCGATGCCCTGCCGGTGCGCATCGCGCACGAGGAATGCGCCCATATCGACTTTCTGCTGGAGGATGACGGGCTGCTCGCCCGCGCCCAGACGCTGATCGAACCTCTCGCCAGCGCCGCCACCACGGAAGGGCGCGACGCGCTTCGCTCCGACGCCGCCGCCAACGCCGCGCGCGGCGCGTTCAATGAGGCACTGCGCGCCATCAAAGAGCGCGTCGCCGGCGCGCGCCATCCGGATGCGCTGATCGAGCAGCGGGAATACCTGATGCAGCTTCTGGCCGCCGTGCCCGACATCGGCGCGCAGGCCGGCCAGCAGCATCTGGACGACATGCGCGATGCCCTGCGCGCGGCACGCCTGCGCCAGCAAGAACTTCCGCCGGCCGCGCTCGACGAGGCCGGTGTGCGCGCCCTGGTCGATGCCTTCGGCGGCCGCATCGACCGGCTGGATCCCCTGCACTTCGAGAACGGGGAAATCGCCGGTTGGGCGCTGGTCGCGACGCGCGCCTAGGCCGACCGCCGGCAGCGCCCATGACCAGGCAGAAATCCGCCTACGTCTGCACCCAGTGCGGTGCCACCGCCAGCAAGTGGCAGGGCCAATGCCCCGGCTGCGAGCAGTGGAACACCTTGACCGAATACGCGCTGGAAAGCGCGGCCGAAGGCAAGGCGCGCGGCGCGCGCGGCGGCTATGCGGGCGCGGGTGGCGCGGCGAAGGTGACGCGCCTGGCGGACGTGACCCGGGGCGAGGAAGTGCGCCAGTCCACCGGCATCGGCGAGCTGGATCGCGTGCTGGGAGGCGGCCTGGTGGAGGGTTCGGTGGTGCTGATCGGCGGCGATCCGGGCATCGGCAAGTCCACCCTGCTGCTGCAGGCCGTCGCCGCGATGGAGCCGCGCCTGCCAGGGCTGTACGTCACCGGCGAGGAAAGCCTGGGCCAGGTGAGCGCGCGCGCCGCGCGGCTCGGCCTGGCGCTGGGCGATCTGCGCTGCCTGACCGAGACCTGCGTCGAGCGCATCCTGCCCCAGCTCGTGCGCGAGAAGCCGCGCCTGGTGGTGATCGATTCGATCCAGACCATGTACTCCGAGCCGCTCGCGGCGGCGCCGGGCTCGGTCAGCCAGGTGCGCGAATCGGCGGCCAAGCTGGTGCGCTTCGCCAAGGAGACCGGCACCGCCGTGTTCCTGGTCGGCCACGTCACCAAGGAGGGCGGGATCGCGGGGCCGCGTGTGCTCGAGCACATGGTCGATGCGGTGCTCTACTTCGAGGGCGAGAGCGGCAGTCGCTTCCGCGTGCTGCGCGCCTTCAAGAACCGTTTCGGCGCGGTCAACGAACTGGGCGTGTTCGCGATGGGCGACGCCGGCCTGCGCGAAGTGCCCAATCCCTCGGCCATCTTCCTTTCCGGCAGCAGCGAACCGCAGCCGGGCAGCTGCGTGATGGTCACGCGCGAGGGCACCCGCCCGCTGCTGGTGGAAGTGCAGGCCCTGGTCGATCAGAGTCCGCTCGCAAACCCGCGTCGCGTCGCGCTCGGGCTGGAGCAGAATCGCCTGGCGATGCTGCTGGCGGTGATGCACCGCCACGGCGGCATCGGCGTCTACGATCAGGATGTCTACGTCAACATCGTCGGCGGCATCCGCATCCAGGAAACCGCCGCCGACCTGCCGGTGCTGCTGGCGATTCTCTCCAGTCTGCGCGGTCGCCCGCTCGAACTTCCCACCGTGGCCTTCGGCGAGGTCGGGCTTTCCGGCGAACTGCGGCCGGTGCCCAACGGCGAGGAGCGCCTGCGCGAAGCCGCCACCCACGGCTTCAGGCGCGCCATCGTGCCGCGTGCGAATGCGCCCAAGAAGCGCTTCGGGGAGATGGACGTGATCGCCGTCGAGCGTCTGGTCGATGCATTGGAAGCAACGTCGTAGGCCGACCCGAAGCGGGCGGATACCCCTCGTCGGAACGCGGTAGGGCGGAACCCACGCAGTGGTTTCCGCCGTCTTGGGGCGAGCCCCCGACGCCGCACTCAGCCGCTCAGTTCAGACAGCTCGTGCCGCAGCGCGTCGACGTTGCCCAGGTTCAGCTCGATCAGGCGCTTGAGCTGGGTGAAGCTGCCCAGGTCGATCTTGCTGCAGGCAAACCCGAGCCCGGCGTCGTCGATGCGCGCCAGCTCCACGCCCATGCCGATCAGGATGCCGCCTTCCAGCCGCAGATCGAGCCGGTAGCGGTGGCCGATCGTGCCATCCCAGCCGGGCGGTGGTTCCACCAGCACGCCGGCCAGCGACAGATCGACCAGGCGCGTGTTCCACATGGCGCTGCCCGAATACAGCCGCACGCTGCCGTCGATCGGGAAACGGTGGAAGCGCCGCTGCGTGGTTGCGAGGGCGGAAACATCGAGGCCATCGATGGACGGAGTGCTGTTCATTCGCCTCGCGCCAAGATCACTTCAAGCACGAACTTGCTGCCGAAAAAACCCAGGCCCAGCAGCGCCATCGCCACCAGGGTCAGGCGCACCGCGCGGTGCCCGCGCCAGCCGTAACGCACGCGGCCCAGCAGCAGGATGCCGAAGATCACCCAGGCCAGGAGGCTGAGCACGGTCTTGTGGACCAGGTGCTGGGCAAAAAGGTTTTCCACGAACACCACGCCGGTAAGCAGCGACAGCGTGAGCAGGGCGAATCCGGCCCCGATCAGGCGGAACATCAGCATCTCGACCAGGGTCAGCGGTGGAAAGACCTGCAGCAGCCGCCCGAGGCGACGCTGCCGCAGGCCGCGCTCCTGCGCCCACAGCATGATCGCCAGCAGCGCCGCCAGGCTCAGCGCCGCGTAGGCCAGCAGCGACAGCCAGGCGTGCAGCTGGATCTGCCAACCCATCGACGCCGCCGTCGCCGGGGCCGCGCCGTAGTGGTAGAGCAGCAGCAGGAGCGCCGCGAGCGGGTACGCCACCACGCCCAGCGCGCCGACCGGCCGGCTCAGGCTCAGCTCCGCGGTGAGCGCGGCGGTGCCGAACGCGATCAGCGACAGCGCCGCGAAGAAGTGCATGTCCGGCCCGCCGGAGGCATGCCAGGCCATCAGGTGTGCGGCGGCGTGGCCCGCGGCCCCGAGAAGCGCGAGCCCGGCGGGAACGCGCGTGCGGACGCCGGCATCGCCCGCCAGCGCGCGCACCTGCCAGACTGCGGCGACGAAATAGGCGAGGACGGCGGCGTAGACGAGGAGCCCTGACATTCCCGAAGTTTGGCACAGCCTGCCGATGCTTGGCAGGCATGGCGGCCGCATCCGGCGACGTGTGGTCGAACCCACGCGATATACTGGCCGGCCATTCCGCACGACTGCCGCCATGTTCGATTCCCTCAGCCAGCGTCTTTCCACCACGGTCCAGCGCCTGCGCGGGCGCGGTCGGCTGACCGAGGAGAACATCCGCGAGGCCACCCGCGAGGTGCGCGTCGCCCTGCTGGAGGCCGATGTCGCCCTGCCGGTGGTGCAGGCGCTGGTCCAGCGCATCAAGGTGCGCGCGGTCGGTCAGGAGGTGATGAAGAGCCTCACGCCCGGCCAGGCGCTCATCAAGGTGGTGCGCGACGAGCTGACCCTGGTGATGGGCGCGCAGAGCGCCGAGCTCGATCTCAACGTGCCGGCTCCGGCGGTGATCCTGATGGCCGGCCTGCAGGGCGCGGGCAAGACCACCACGGTGGGCAAGCTCGCCAAACTCCTGAAGGAGCGGCGCAAGAAGAAAGTGATGGTGGTCTCGGCCGACGTCTACCGCCCCGCCGCGATCGAGCAGCTCAAGACCCTCGCCGAACAGACCGGCGTGCTGTTTTTCCCGTCCGATCCCTCGCAGAAGCCGGTCGATATCGTCAAGGCCGCGATCAGCGATGCGAAAAAGAGCTTCGTCGACGTGCTGCTGGTCGATACCGCCGGACGCCTCGCCATCGACGAAGCGATGATGGCCGAGATCAAGGCCTTGCATCAGGCCGTCGATCCGGTCGAAACACTGTTCGTGGTCGATTCCATGACCGGCCAGGACGCCGCCGTCACCGCCAAGGCGTTTTCCGAGGCGCTGCCGCTGACGGGCGTGGTGCTCACCAAGACCGACGGCGACGCGCGCGGCGGTGCGGCCCTGAGCGTGCGCTACATCACCGGCAAGCCGATCAAGTTCATCGGCACCTCGGAAAAAATGGACGGGCTGGACGTGTTCCACCCCGACCGCATCGCCAGCCGCATCCTCGACATGGGCGACGTGCTCTCGCTGGTGGAGCAGGTCGAGCGCGACGTCGATCAGGAGAAGGCCGCCAAGCTCGCCGAGAAGGTCGCCAAGGGCAAGAAGTTCAACCTCAACGACATGCGCGACCAGCTCGAGCAGATGCAGAACATGGGCGGCATCCACGCCCTGATGGACAAGCTGCCGGGCATGGGCCAGATGCCGGACAACCTCAAGAACCAGGTCACCGGCAAGGAAGTGCCGCGCATGATCGCCATCATCAACTCGATGACCCTGAAGGAGCGCCGCAATCCGGGCCTGCTCAACGGCTCGCGCCGCGCGCGCGTGGCCAGGGGTTCGGGTACCAGCCCGGCGCAGGTCAATCAGCTGCTCAAGCAGTACCAGAACATGGAAAAGATGATGTCCAAGCTTTCCATGGGCGGCATCAAGGGCATGATGCGCGGCATGAAGGGCCTGATGGGCGGGCGCGGCGGCTTCCCGATGCGCTGAGGCGCGCACCGCTGCGCAGGCGGGAAAGCCCGGGGCGCAGGCAGGCCGATCCTCGCGGCGTCATCGGTCCGGGCTGGCCGCGGGCCGCGCCTCGCGCCGCTCCATCCACCATGCCAGCGTTGCCAGAACGAGCCAGCCGGCCAGCCACGGCCAGGGCGATCCGCGCGGCCCGGGCTGCGGTGCGACGGATTTCGCGTTGCCCTGGGATGAAAGCGCCGCCAGCGCCGTTGTCGCGTCGTGCCGACGCTGCGCCTGCCAGGCCCGCCCCGCCGCGGCGGGCAGCACCGCGAACGGAACCTCGGACTCGCCGTCGCGCAGCCGATGCCAGCCCTCGCGCGCTGGCCAGAACGCGGCGCAGCGCCGCGAGCCTGTCGCCGGGTCGATCGCAAGCCCGATCACCGCGCCCGCAGGATCGATTACCTGCGCACCGTCCGCGAGCCCGCACAGCGCGATGCGCTCGCCGGGCCACAGCGGCTGCGTGATGTCGACCCGGGCGGGAGCCTCTGTGGCACGCGCGAGGGTGGCGAATACACCGGCCCACAGCGTGCCGTGGCGTTCGCGATGGCCCGTCAGTACCAGGCGATAACTGTCGACCAGGCTGATCAGGCCGAGCCGCCCGCGCCCGCGCGCGCGCCAGTGGCCGAGCGCCTCGCCGTGCGAATCGCGCAGCAGGAGCGCGGCGTCTTCGCCGCGGACGGAGATCGCGATGCGGGTCAGCACCGGCAGCGTGCCGGCGTCCTCCTCGTCGCGCGACGGCAGGTGCGCGGCCACGGGATCGGCACCGCCTTCGAGTTCAAGGCCCCAGTCGCGCAGGCGCGCACTCGCCCGCGCGGCGGGCGGCGCGTCGATCCGGACCAGCACGCCCAGCCCCGCATCCAGCGCCGCACCCAGCGCCGCGAACGTCGCCGCATCCAGCGCAGCGAGGCTGCGTGCGTCCAGCACCACCAGGTCGACGGTGCCCAGCGCCGCCGCATCGAGCGCCGGCAGCGCATCGCCCAGCGTCATCCCGGCGCCGGTGCCGATGCGGGTGCGCAGCGCCGCGCCGCTGTCGCTCGCCCAGCGGCGCAGGTACTTCAGCTCGGCATTGGGCGCGCCGCCCAGCACCAGGACGCGCGGCGGCGCGGGCGCATCCACGCGGATCGGCAGCGGCAGGCGCTCGCGCTCGCTGCCATCCCCGGCGGCGAGCCGCAGGGCGAAACGGGCGAGGCCGGCGGCGCGCGCGGTGCCCGCCAGCGCGAAGCGGCCGCTCGCGTCGGCGCGTGCCTGCGCTACGGGTTCGCCGGCCGGATCGAGCAGGCTCACCCGTGCGTTCGGGACGCCGGCCACGCGCCCGTGCAGGGCGAAGCCGTTGCCTGCCGCCACCCGCGACGGGGCGTGGAGTTCGACCAGGCCCTGAGCCGGCGCGTCGCCGCCCGGGACGATGGCAAGCTCGCGCGCGGCCTCGATGTCGCGCGCCGGCAGGCCCTCGCCACGCACGCGCAGCGATGTCACCTGCGGATGGCGGCGCAGCGCGGTGGCCAGATCGGGCACGCGCTCGGCGGCGATGTCCGATGGGGCTTCGGGCAGGGCGATGCGCGGCAGCATGCGATCTTTGGCAAGGTCGGTGGCGCGCGCGGTGAACACCAGCAGCGACGCCTCGGGCAGCGCCGCGCGTGGCGGAAACAGGCCGAAGAACAGCAGCGCCGCCAGCGCCGGCTGGAGCAGGAGCCGCAGCGCGAAGCGGAGGTGCGTGCCCGCGAGTTCGCCGCGCGTGCGCCGCCGCATCAGCCGCAGCCACGATGCGAGCACCGCAAGCGCCAGCGCGATGCCCGTCAGCATGGGTGGCGATGCGCCGATCATTCGGTTTCCCCGGCGCGCAGCGCGTCGAGATAGCGCGCGCCTGCCGCATCGTGCGCGGGGCGGCGCGGCACGGCCGCAGGCGGCGCATCCAGCAGCGGCCAGAGCGCCGCGCGCAGGGCGTGCCGGCAGTCGCGGCAGTCCGGCTGGCGCGCCGCGGCGTCGAGCGCCTCCTGCAGCACAAGCGGGTCGGCCGCGCGCCCGGGCTGCGCCGCCAGCGCAGCGCGCAGGCGCTGGAGCAGCGTCGGGTCGAGGGGAGCTGTATCCATGTCGCCCAGCGCGCGCCAGAGCGCGGGCAGATCGTCGGGTTCGAGCTGCGCCGGGCGCAGCGGGTCGGGGCGCGATGCCAGACCGTCGCGGGTGCCGCCCAGCCGCCGGGCTTCGTCGATCGGCGGCAGGTCCGTGCCGAGCCGGGGCAGGTAGATGCGGTCGGCCTGCTGCACCTCCTTGATGAGATCGAGCGCGCGGTAGGCGTGCGGCAGCGCGGCCTGCGGCTGCGCCTGGCGCAGGCCCAGCTCGGACTGCCACATCTGCCCCAGCGCCTTGCGCAGCACCTCCCGGGTGCGCGCATCGAGCAGGGTCGCGGCCTCGGGGATGTCGTGGCTGTGGCCGAAGCTGGCGATGAGGTCCATGTCCTGGCCGAAGCTTTCAGGATGCGCCTCGCGGGCATGATCGTGGTCGTCGTGTCCCCCGGCATCGTCGTGGTCATCGCCGTCTTCCGACGGCCCGGTGGCAAGCCCGCCGGGTGCGCCTTCGGATTCCTCGCCCAGGAACTGGCCGTAGCGCAGCCGCAGGATGCGCTGATCGACGCCCAGCGCATCGGCGCGCCGGGCAAAGGCACCCGCCTCCAGCGCCGGCTTCTCGCGCAGCAGCGCCTCGGCGTCGAGGATGATCTGGCGCTGGCTGCGGAAATAGGCCGGCAGCACGCGCTGGACGGCCGCTTCAAGATCGCCCGATCCGGCATCGCCCGCATTTGACCAGCGCAGGATCAGGCTGGCGCTGCGCGCCTCCTGCGGTACTGGCGTGCGGGTGTCGCGCACCGCGAGCTGGACGATGAGGTCATCGCCGGGTGCGTAGCCCAGGCCGGCGAGATCGAGCGCGTGCGCATAGCGCCGGCGCGCGGGCTCGCCCTCGCCGCGCAGGCGCAGGGTTCGTTCGGAGACGCCGATGTTCTCGCCGCTGCCCTGGGTGTGGGTGATGCGCAGGCTGGCAAATCCGGCCAGCGCATGGTCGTCGCTGGCCTCGAAGGCCACCGACCAGCGCTTCTGGCCGGGTGCAGCCTGGCTCAGGCCGTGCTCGGGTGCGAGCACGCGAATCTGCGGCGGCTGGTCGGCAATCGCGTCGAGGCGTGCGGGCGCATCGCCCGGCGCCACGCCGTCCGCCTCGATGCGGTAGAGCACGGAGCGATCCAGCCCCAGCTCGGCCAGCCACAGATCGCCCTCCTGCGTGAGCGTGACGCGGCGGCCGTCGAGCAGGAGCAGCGCCGCCTCGCGGGGCGGAGAGGAAAACCGCAGCCGCCAGCGCAGCCGCGAATCCTGCGGTGCGCGCAGCGACAGCGTGGCGCTCGTTGTCGGCGGCAGGCCGGTGTAGGGCGGTGGCGTGATTTCGACGGTGGTGTCGATGAGGCGCAGCGGGCCGGTATCGACGACGGCGGTGCGGGCGACTGGCTCGGGCGCGGCCGATGGTGCCGGCCAGAACCCTGCGGCCAGCGCGCAGCCCGCGGCCAGAGCGAACGAGCATGCCAGCGCGCCGGCGGGCCAGGGCGCGCGCAGGTCCGCAGGCCGCGCTTGCAGGCGGTCCAGCAAGCGCTGGCGCTGGAGCCGCTGGAGCGCCGACGGCGCGGCGTCGGGCAGCAACAGGTCGGCGCTGTCGTCCAGATCCGGCCGCGCGGCGTCGAGCGCGCGTACCAGCCAGCGCGCATCGCGCCGTCGCCATCGCGCGATCACGAGAGCGCCCGACAGCAAGGCGAGCGTGGCCAGCGCCAGGCCCGCCGCACGGCTTCCGCCCAGGTGCGCGGCAAGCAGGGTGATGGCCGCGAGCCACGGCAGGCCGAAGGCGAGCGTGATCGCGGCATCGCGACGGCGTGCCGCCAGCCAGATGCGGCGCGGCAGCGCGTTCAAGCCGCGCTCCTTTGAGGCAGGCGCGCGGCCAGCCAGCGCTCCGCGCCGAACGCCAGCGCGATCAGGAGCGCCAGCCACGGGCGCAGGTCGCGCGGGGATTCCGGCCACGGCGCGGCACCGTCGAGTGGACGCCAGGCGCGGGCGTCGGCGCGCGCCGGTTCCGGTGCCGATCCCTGCAAAAGCGCGCGCAGCCGCTGCGGAAAATCGGCTTCGAGCAGGGCCGGAAACACCTGCGGATCCAGTGCGCGGGTGAAACGCAGCGCGCGGCCGCGTCCGAAAGCCGCGCCTTCGGCCAGGCTCGCCCCGTCCGCGTCGCGCCAGAGCGCAACCGCATCCACGCCGGCGGGAAGCGGCGAATCGGCCGCCAGCAGAGCGGTGCCGCCTTCGGCGATTCGGGTTTGCAGCGCCTCGGGCAGCGCGCCTTCGGCCAGCCAGGCGACGATCACCGTGCGGTCGGCGGGCAGGGCGGCGTCGGGCGCGTGCGTGGGGATGGGCGCGTCCGAGCCGCCCCATGCGGATGCGGCGGCCTGCAGGTAGCGCGCACCTGCCGCGTGCGCGGCGTCGGCAATCACGTGCAGCGCGGGTGGTCCGGGTTCGGGCGGCGGGCGGACGCCGGGCGGCGAGCCCGGCGCGATGCGCCAGTCCAGCGTGCGCGACAGCCGTGGAATCTGCGCGTCCGCGCCGTCGAAGATCGGCGTGGCCAGCACGATCAGCGGCGCGGCGGCATCGAGCTCGGCATCGAGCTGGCGCAGCAGGCTGGCGACGGGCTGCGGCGCGTCCGGCGCGCCGTCTCCCAGCGCCGGAAAACCTTCCGCCAGCCAGTGCAGGCGGGCCCTGGCCGGCAGCGCCTGCGCGGTCAGGGATGCCGCGGAAACGCCCGGCATCACGGCAACGAAGGGGCGCGCGTCGCCGGCACCCGACAGCGCCGGCTGCGCCAGCCACAGCGCGATCAGCGCGAGCAGAACGAGGCGTGCGGCGAGCAGCGCGCGTTCCTCCAGCCGCAGCCGCCGGCGCGGGCGCGCCTCGGGCGCAAGCCAGCGCAGCGCGGCAAAGTCGATGCGCCGGTGCACGTCGCGGCGCGCCAGGTGGATCAGGACCGGCAGCGCCAGCGCGGTCAGCGCCGCCAGCGCGCCGGGCAGCAGCAGCGCGAGACTCACGCCGGCGCTCCCGGCGCGAGGATGCGGTGCAGCACCCGGTCGGGCGGTTCGTCGAGCGCGCCGCGCGCGCGTGCGATGCCGGCGGCGTCCAGGCGGGCGTCGAGCGCGCGCAGCGCGGCGCTGAACCGCTCCAGATAACCGTCGCGCATGGCGCGGGCATCGCCCTGGATTTCGGCACCGGTTTCCGCGTCGTGGAACAGGAAGCTGCCGTCGAAGGGAAAGTCGCGCTCTTCGGCGGTAAGGAGCTGGATCGTGCGGACCTCGCGACCGGCGGCGGCGAGGCGTTCGGCCAGCGCCACCGCCGCCTCGTCGAACAGATCGCCGATCAGGATCACCAGATCGCCCGCGCGGGTGCGTTCCCACAGCGGTGCCAGCCGGGCCCGGGCTGGGAAATGCCCGCCGCACTCCAGCGCCTGGAGCGCCAGCCACAGGCCGTTGTGCGCACGGGTGCCGGCGCGCGGCGGCAGCATCCGCAAATCGGTCGCGTGCAGACCGACAAGGCCGACGCGGTCGCCCTGACGCAGCGCGATTTCCGCGATGCAGGCGGCGATCAGGCGCGCGCCGTCGAGGCGGCTCCACTCCGGGCGCGCGCGGTCGGACTGCGCCATCGACGCCGAACCGTCGACCAGCAGCCACAGCGTGAGCGGACTTTCGCGTTCGGCTTCGCGCACGAAAAAGCGGTCCGAGCGCGCATAGAGCTTCCAGTCGACCTGGCGCAGCGCATCGCCGGGCTCATAGCCGCGATACTGCACGAACTCCAGCCCTGCACCGCGGGTGTGGCTGGCGTGCTGGCCGATGCCGCCGGCACCCGTCGAGCGCGCCGCCGCCAGCCGCAGGTTCTTCAGCCGGCTCAGGACATCGGGCGGGATCAGCGCATGCGCCACGGCGCGCGGCTCAAGGCGCGGGATACGGCACGGCCCGCAGCAGCGCGGCGATCACCTCGTCCGCCGACTTGCCTTCGGCCTCGGCCGCGAACGACAGCAGCAGGCGGTGGCGCATCACCGGCGCGGCCAGCGCGGCAGCATCCTCGCGCGTGGCGGCGAGGCGTCCGTGCAGCAGGGCGCGGGCCTTGCTGGCCAGCACCAGCGACTGCCCGGCGCGCGGGCCGGCACCCCAGCGCACGTAGCCGCGCACCTCGGGCGGTGCCAGCGGATCGTCGGGGCGGCTGGCGCGCACCAGCCGGGTGATCCAGGTGAGCAGGTCATCGCCGACGTGGATCCCGCGCACCAGCGCCTGCGCCGCGAGCACATCGTCGGCACCCATCACCCGCGGCACCAGCGCGGCCGGGCCGCCCGTGGTCTGGCGCAGGATCTCGCGTTCATCGTCCTCGTCGGGATAGGACACCATCACGTGCAGCAGGAAGCGGTCGAGCTGGGCTTCCGGCAGGGGATAGGTGCCGGCCTGTTCGAGCGGATTCTGGGTCGCCAGCACGAAGAACGGCGCGGGCAGGGCATAGGTGGTGCCGGCATAGCTCACGGTGCGCTCGGCCATGGCCTCCAGCAGCGCGGCCTGGGTCTTGGGCGGGGTGCGGTTGAGCTCGTCGGCCAGCAGCAGGTGGGTGAAGACCGGTCCTTTCTGGAAGCGGAACTGGCGGTGCCCGGTGCCGCGGTCCTCCTCCAGCAGCTCCGCGCCGAGGATGTCGCTGGGCATGAGGTCGGGGGTGAATTGCACGCGGCGGAAGTCCAGCGCCAGCGCCTGCGCCAGTGAGCGCACCAGCAGGGTCTTGCCCAGCCCCGGCACGCCTTCGATCAGGCAGTGGCCGCCAGCCAGGAGCGCGATCAGGAGCTGTTCGACCACGGCCTCCTGGCCGACCACGGCGGTGGCGATGGCGCGACGCAGGGCGTCGAGGCGCTCGATCCGCTGCGACACGGCGGCTTCGTTCTCGGGAATTTGCATGGAGGTTTCAGGCCATCAGTGCGTACATGATGATGTTGACGCCGAACCGGGTATTGTCTTCGGCAAGGAAGCGCTTGTTGCGCCAGTCGTAGTCCCACTCGCAGCCATAGTCCTTGTTGCTGTAGAGCACGCCCAGGCGGCCGTCGACCTCGATGCCCTTGAGGTAGTCGTGCACCAGGTCGTCGCCCCAGCCGTTGAGCTCGAAGCTGGTGGCCGGTGGGCCATCGGGGAAGCGGAAGAAGCTGGAGTAGATCGGGTGATTGTTGGGCAGCTTGCGCAGCGCCCTGGGTCCGAAGATCGAGGCCATCTGCGCCTCGAAGGAGCGCGCGAACAGGCCATCGATGTCGTGGTTGCAGTCATCCACGAAGACGAAGCCGCCGTTTTTCACGTAGTGCTCGAAGTTGCGGCGCTCTTCGGGATTGAACTCGACCAGGGTGTGACCGGCGAGGTAGCAGAACGGCGCGGTCAGCATGCGCGGGTCCGCCAGCGCCACCACGTGCTCGACTGGATCGATCCGCAGGTGGGTGTAATCGATCAGCGAGGTGATGAGGTTGGAGGGCATGCGGGCGTCCACGTCCCAGTCGCCCGAGTCGTAGCGCAGGCGGGTGAAGTGGAAGTCATACGGGCCGGTGCCAGCGCCGCCCCGGGGGTTGGGGATTGGCGATTGGGGATTGGCACTGGCGCTGACCCACGGGGCCAGCGCCAGTGCCGCGCCCCCGGCCAGCAGCCCGCGCAGGAACTGCGCGCGACTCATGACGGGAGCTTTTGACGGGCGGGCGGAGCGAAGCAAGGGCGGGCGGCCTGGAGGTGTGGTACGGGTGCGGCGCGCGGGCGCTGCGAAGGCCAGACAGTAGCATCACCGCGCGCGTCGTCGCCTCGTCGCGTCGAAGCGCGCATCTTGCAATACCATGGGGCTTCATGACGCGACGCGGAGATGCCACGCTGTCCAGCCAACGCGCCACGGGAACGGTGACCAGGATTCGCGGCGACGTCGTGGACGTGCGCTTCCCCGGTACCGTGCCGCGCATCCAGGACATGCTGCATGCCGGCGCCCTGCGGCTGGAAGTGGCCAGCCTCCTGAATCAGGACACGGTGCGCTGCATCGCGCTGGCACCGGTGCGCGGCCTGGGTCTGGGGGGCGAAGTGACGGCCAGTGGCGCGCCGATCGAGGTGCCGGTGGGCGAGGCCGTGCTGGGCCGGATGCTGAACCTCTTTGGCGAGCCGATCGACGGCGGGCCGGCGCTGCAAACCGGGCAGCGTCGCCCGATCCACCGCCCGCCGCCGCCGTTGGAAGAGCGCGTGGTGCGCGGCGCGGTGCTGGAAACCGGCATCAAGGCGCTCGACCTGCTTTCCCCGATCGAGCGCGGCGGCAAGACCGGGCTGTTCGGCGGTGCCGGCGTCGGCAAGACGGTGCTGATCAACGAGCTGATCCACAACACCGTCAGCCACCACCACGGAGTGAGCCTGTTCTGCGGCATCGGCGAGCGCTCGCGCGAGGCCGAAGAGCTGTACCGCGAGATGGCCGAAGCCGGCGTGCGCGACCAGACGGTGATGCTGTTCGGCCAGATGAACGAGGCCCCGGGGGTGCGCTTCCTGGTGGGCAAGGCCGCGCTGACCATGGCCGAATATTTTCGCGACGAGCTTCGGCAGGACGTGCTGCTGCTGATGGACAACGTGTTCCGCTTCGTCCAGGCCGGGGCCGAGGTGTCGGGCCTCCTTGGCCGCATGCCCTCGCGCGTGGGCTACCAGCCCACCCTGGCGACCGAGCTGGCCAGCCTGCAGGAGCGCATCACCTCGACCCGCAACGGCGCGATCACCTCGGTACAGGCGGTCTACGTGCCGGCCGACGACTTCACCGACCCGGCCGCCGTGCACATCTTTTCGCATCTTTCCGCCTCGGTGGTGCTCTCGCGCAAGCGCGCCAGCGAGGGCCTGTACCCGGCGGTCGATCCGCTCGCCTCCAGCTCGGTGATGCTGACCCCGGCCGTGGTCGGGCAGCGCCACTACGACATCGCCCGCGCGGTGCGCCGCACCCTGGCCGAATACGAGGAACTGCGCGACATCATCGCGATGCTTGGCATGGAGGAGCTTTCCGCCGCCGATCGCGCGGTGGTGGCGCGGGCGCGCCGTCTCGAACGCTTCCTGACCCAGCCCTTCCATGCCGCCGAGTCCTTCAGCGCGACGCCGGGGCACCGCGTGTCGATCGAGCAGACCCTGGCCGGCTGCGAGGCGATACTGGATCGCAGCCACTTCGATGACAGCGAAATGGACTACTACATGATCGGTGCCCTGCCGTTGGCGAGGAGCGCGGCGTGAGCGTCGCCGGCGACATGCGGCTCAGCCTGCGGGTGCCGACCCGGACGGTGTTCGAAGCGTCGGCGCGCAGCGTGTTCGCGGTGGCCGAGAACGGTGCCTTCGGCCTGCTCCCCCGGCACGCGGACCACGTCGCGCCGCTGGTGCCCTCGGTGCTGGTCGTGACCGGCACGGACGGGCGCGAGTATTTCTTCGGGATCGATCATGGCCTGCTGGTGAAACACGGGGCGCGGGTCGAGGTCGTGGTGCGGCGCGCGGTGCGCGGCGAGGATCTGGCCAGCCTGTCGGACACCATCGACGCGACTTTGCTGGAGATGGACGAGGCCGAGCGCGAGGCGCGCACCGCGATGTCGCGCCTGGAGGTGGGCATCGTGCGGCAGTTTGCCGAACTGCGGAAGCCGGCGGCATGAGCGACATGGACCGCGCCACCGCCGACCGCATCCGCGCGCGTGCCGAACGCATGCGGCGCAGCCGCGCCCGCCGGCCCTGGAGCCCGCTGCGCGGGCTGAGTGCCTTCGGCGCGATCGGCTGGTCGGTGGCGCTGCCGACCGTGCTGGGCGCATTGCTCGGACTGTGGCTGGAGCGGGTCGCGCCGCAGCCGTTTTCCTGGCCGCTGGCGCTGATCCTGGGCGGCCTGGTGGTCGGCGTCCTCGTGGCCTGGGAGTGGGTCGCGCGGGAACAGCAGGGCGCGCGCGAGGACGAGGTGCCCGAGGAACCGGAGACAGGCGATGAATGACGCCATGACAGCCCTTGACGGTGTGGCCCTGCTGGCCGGCTTCGGCGCGGGGCTTGCGGTCAGCGCGCTGTTTTTCGCGGGGCTGGCCTGGGGCATGCACAAGGCGCTGGGCTCGGCCCGGCCCGGCCCGATACTGCTGGCCAGCTTCCTGCTGCGCGCGGTCCTGCTGCTGGGTGTGGGTTTCGCGCTGGCGCGCTGGCTGCAGCCGCTGTCGTGCTGGATCGGCTACATGGCGGCGTTCTTCGCGGCGCGCACGGTGGCGGTGCGCCGCGCCCGCGCGCCGCGGCCTTCCGCCACGGAGGACCGCTGAATGGAGCTGACGCCCGATACCGTGGTGCTGTGGCAATACCGGGGCCTGCGCCTCAACGCCACCATCGTCAACACCTGGATTGTCATGGCGGCGCTGACCCTGGCGTCCTGGCGGATCACGCGCAGGCTGCGTCCGGACGTGCCGCCGGGCCGCTGGCGCACCCTGGCCGAAACCATCGTGGTGATGATCGAGGACCAGATCCGCGCCATCACGCCCTATTCGGTACGCCCGATAATGCATCTGACCGGCAGCGTGTTCCTGTTCATCGCCACCGCCAGCCTGCTGGGCGTGGTGCCGGGCTTCCGTTCGCCCACCGGCTCGCTGTCCACCACGCTCGCGCTGACCCTGGTGGTGCTGTTCGCGGTGCCGGCCTTCGGCATCGCGCACGGCGGCTGGCGCGCCTACCTCGGCAGCTTCATCCAGCCCTCGTTCCTGCTGCTGCCGATGAATCTCCTGGGCGAGGTGTCCAAGGTGATTTCGCTGTCGATCCGCCTCTACGGCAACGTGATGAGCGGCGCGGTGATCGTGGCCATCCTGCTCGGCATCGCGCCCTTCTTCTTTCCCGTGGTCATGGACCTGTTCGGCCTGCTGATCGGCATGGTCCAGGCCTACATCTTCGCCGTGCTGGCCACGGTCTACATTTCCGCGGCGATGAGCCAGCCGCGTACCAAACCCCTGCCGGAGGATTCCCGATGAGTGAACTGAGCCTGGTGGCACTGGTGTCCATCCTGACCGCGGGCCTGACCGTGGCGATCGGTTCGTTCGGTGCCGCCCTGGGCGAAGGCCGCGCCGCCGCCGCCGCGATGGGCGCCATCGCCCAGCAGCCCGATGCCGCCCCGACGCTGTCGCGCACCCTGTTCGTCAGCCTGGCGATGGTGGAATCCTCGGGCATCTACTGCTTCGTGGTGGCGCTGATCCTGATTTTCGCCAACCCGTTCTGGAACGCGGTCAGCGCCAGCGTCGGCGGCTAGCCACCATGTCGATCGACTGGGTCACCGTGGTCGCGCAGGTCGCCAACTTCCTGCTGCTGGTGTGGCTGCTGCGGCGCTTTCTCTATCGCCCGATCCTCGACGGCATCGACCAGCGCGAGGCCGAGATCGCCCGCCGCATGGCCGCCGCCGAGGAGGCCCGCGCCGAGGCGCAGGCCGCCGAGGCGCGCTTCCTGGCGCAGTACGAGCAAAGCGTGGCCGAGCAGGATGACAGGATCGCCCACGCGCTGGCCGCGACCGAGGGCGCACGCGCGCAGCTCATGCAGCACGCGCGCGAGCAGCTCGAACAGGAGCGCAGCGAGTGGCAGCGTCATCTGGAGCGCGAGCGCCGGGAGTTCATGGCGGATCTGCAGGAGGCCGGTGCGCTGGTGCTGTCGCAGCTGGCGCGCCGCGCGCTCAGGGACCTTGCCGACGAAACCCTCGAGGCCGGCATCGTGCGCCACATCGGCCGCAGGCTGGAACCGATGGCCGATGAGCTCGTGGCGGCAGCCGGTGCCAGTCGGGAGGCCACCGTGACCAGCCGCGAGGCGCTTGCCACGCCGCTGCAGGACGGCCTGCAGGCGGATCTGGCGGCGCTGTTCCCCGGCATCCGGGTGCGGTTCTCGGTCGATGCCGGACAGTCGCCCGGCGTCGTGCTGCAGATCGGCGGTGCCCGCGTCGAGTGGACGATCGACAGCTACATGGATGAGTTCGAGCGGCTGTTCGCACAGGATCCGGACGCCCGCGCGGTGCTGTTCCCGGACGATCATGAGCACTGAGGCACGGCCCGGCGGCGGCGACCCGCGTGTTGCCGGCGAGTCCGCGTTCGCGGCCTGGGAAGCGCGCCTGTGGGCGACACCTGCGCCCGCGCCGATCATGGTCGAAACCGGCATCGTCACCGACGTGGGCGACGGCGTGGCGATCGTCTCGGGTCTGGCGCGCGCGCTGTCCGATGAGCTGGTGGTGTTCGCCAGCGGCGTGCGCGGGCTGGTGCTGGACCTGGAGCCCGACCGCCTCGGCGTGGTGCTGCTCGGGCCGGCGGAGGCGATCCGCCTGGGCGAAGCCGTGTACCGCACCCGCAAGGTGGTCAGCGTGCCGGTGGGCGAGCGCCTGCTCGGCCGGGTGGTCGATGCGCTGGGCCGGCCGCGCGATGGCAGGGAGCCCGTCGTGGCGGTGGCGCAGCATGCGATAGAGGCCGAGGCACCGGGGATTCTGGAACGCCAGCCGGTCGCAAGGCCGCTTGCCACGGGCATCAAGGTGGTCGATGCCATGATCCCGGTGGGCCTGGGCCAGCGTCAGCTCATCATCGGCGACCGCCAGACCGGCAAGACCTCGCTGGCCATCGACACCTTGCTGAACCAGCGACGCTCGGACCTGATCTGCGTCTACTGTGCCATCGGCCAGCGCGGCGATGCGGTGGCGCGCGTGATCCACGCGCTGGACGAGGGCGGCATGCTGGGCCGCTGCATCATCGTCAGCAGCGGCGACGAGGAAGCCCCCGGCCTGTCCCACATCGCGCCCTATGCCGCGATGACCATGGCCGAGTATTTCGCTGCCCAGGGCGGCGACGTGCTGGTCGTATTCGACGACATGACCCACCACGCGCGCGCCTACCGCGAGCTGTCGCTGCTGCTGCGCCGCCCGCCCGGGCGTGAGGCGTTCCCCGGCGACATCTTCCATGTGCATGCGCGCCTGCTCGAGCGCGCCGGGCAGTTCCATGCCGATCGCGGGGGTGGGTCGATCACCGCCCTGCCGGTGGTCGAGACCGAAGCGGAGAATCTTTCCGCCTATATCCCGACCAACCTGATCTCGATTACCGACGGGCAGATCTACCTCTCGCCGCGGCTGGTGCGCAAGAACCAGTTTCCGGCCGCGGATCCGGGCCTGTCGGTGTCGCGCGTGGGCGGCAAGGCGCAGAACCGCGCGCTGCGCGCGGTCGCCGGCAACCTGCGCGTGATGCTGGCGCAGTTCGAGGAGCTGGAAGAGTTCGCGCGCTTCGGTACGCGCCTGGACGACACGGTCCGCGCGCGCCTTGCGCGCGGTGCCAGCGTGCGCGCCGCGCTGCGCCAGGCCGAGCGCGATCCGATGCCGGCGCTGGAGCAGGTCGCGGTGCTGGTCGCCGCGATGGAGGGCCTGTTCGACGGCATCGCCGAAGGGCGCTTCATCGACGCCATGCGGCGGGTGCGCCGCGCCGCGCGCGATGCGCTGGAGGATGTCGCGCAGCGCATTGAAAGCAACCTGGCGCTGGGCAAGGCCGAGCAGGAGCGCATCGTCGACGTCGCGCGCGCAGCCCTCGACGCCGGATCGGAGGGCGCTGCGCGCCAGCGCGCGGCGGGGAGCGGATGACCCAGGGCCTGGAGCAGCTCGTCCAGCAGGAGAAGGTGCTTTCCAGCATCCGCGGCATCGTGGGCACGATGAAGGCGCTCGCCGCGATCAACGTCGGGCCCTACGAACGCGCCGCACAGGCCATCGGGGCCTACCATCGCACCATTCTGCAGGGGTTTTCCGCCTTCGCCTTCCGCATGCGCGGCCGGGCGCAGTTGGACCTGCCGCGGGTGACGCGCCGGGTGATCGTCGCCTTCGGTTCGGACCACGGCTTCTGCGGCAACTACAACGAACAGGTCGCGCGCGCGCTGTTGCCGCACGTCCCGCAGAACAATAGACACAAGGCCCTGCTGATTTGCGTCGGTGCCCGGCTTGCGCGGGCGCTGGAGGATGTCGGGCTGACGGTCGACCAGCGCCTCACCCCGCCGGCCTCGGTGGAGGGCATCGGACGGCTTTCCGGCGAGATCGTCATGCGGGTTGAGCGCTTCAGCGGCGGCCCGCTGGCGGAACTGGGCGTGCGGCTGGCGTGGACGCGACGCATCGAAGGCGGGGCGCGCGAGGCGGCGACCACCGTCCTCCTGCCGCTGGATCCGGCACTGCTCCAACCGCCGATGCGCTGGGCAGCGCCCGCGCTGCCGGATTTCAGCCTGGCACCGGGTGCCATGCTCTCGGCGCTGGTGCGCAACCACATCTTCGCCAGCGTGTTTCGCGCATCGGCCGAGGCGATGGTGACCGAAAACGCGGCGCGCCTGGCGCTGATGCAGCAGGCCGAGCAGTCCGTCGGCGAGCGCCTGGAAGGCGTGCGGCGCGAGCTGGCCGGAGTCCGCCAGGACGAAATCACCCACGAGCTGATGGACATCATGGTCGGCCATCTGGGTGAGGGCTCGGACGCGCCGCGCCGGTAGGTCGAGGCTACGCCCCCGACGGAAGGCCCCGGCACCCTCCATCGCCAACGTCGGGGGCGTAGGGCCGACCTATGCCCCGACGGAAGGGCTAAACGGCATCCGACAGCGAGGTGAAGGTGAAATCGCGCAGGCGCATCGGCGGCAGCACCATGGCGATCGGGGATTCGTCGCCCTGCACCCGCACCGGCTTGCCCAGCTCGTCGATGTTGTTGAGCATGATCACCGGCGACTCGTTGAAGCGGAAGTTCTTCACCGGGTACTTGATCTCGCCGTCCTCGATGTAGAAGGTGCCGTCGCGGGTGAGTCCGGTGAGAAGGACCGTCTGCGGATCGACCATGCGGATGTACCAGGTGCGCGTCACCAGCAGGCCCTTCTTCGTGCCCTTGACCAGCTCGGCGGTGGACTTGCTGCCGCCGGCCATCAGGAGGTTGCCGGGCATGGCGGTGGCGTCCTTGCCCTGCTTCTGCGCCCAGTAGGGCGAATAGTTGAGGAAGGCGACCCTGCCGTCCTTGATGATCTCGGCGCGCCGGCGCGGCAGGCCCATCATGTCCCAGGGCAGGGTGGGCGTGTCGGCGTCCCAGGGGTCGGTGATGATGTTCACCTGCCTGTCGAAGAGCTGTTCGCCGACGCGGTTGCCGCCGCCTTTCTTCGACAGGAAGCTGCGCCCTTCGTCGGCGCTGCGGGCGTCGAAGAAGAACATCATGAAGCCGACCAGCCCGGCCACGGCGGCAGGTTCCAGCACCACGGTGTACTTGCCCGGCTCCAGCGCGCGCGCCTCGGTCGATTCGACGGCCTTGCGCATGGCGACCTGGATGTCGTCTTCGGGCTTGAAGGCCGAGGCGTCTTTCAGGCTGCGGCCCACCCAGCCCGAGCCGCGCCCGTCCTCGGTGCGCACGGTGCAGGTATAGCTGAACGAAGTGGCCTTCTGGTAGCCGAAGTTGCCCTTGCTGTTGGCGATGGCGGAAAAACTCCGGCCATCTTCCAGAAAACCCGCCGCCACCAGACCCTTTTCCTTGCAGGGGCCTATCGACTTGGCCGCCACCTCGGCGCGGAACTCGGGCGTGATCGCGGCGGTGGATTCGCTGAAGGTGGCGCTGGCCTTGTATTCCTGCTTGTCGATCGCCGGCATGAACTCGGGATTTTCCGGTGCCAGCCTTGCCAGCTCCTCGGCGTGGCGCACCACGCGCTCGAGCGAGGCGTCGTCGAACTGGTTGATGCTGGCCATGCCGGTGCGCTTGCCGAACGCCACCATCACGTTCAGTTCGGCGTTGTCGATGATGCCGCTGGTGGAAACGCTGTTGAGCGCGAAGCGGATGTTGCCCGCGACTTCGCCATTCAGTGTGGCCGAGCACTCGTCGGCCTTCGACAGCTTGATGACCTTGTCGAGGATCGCGCGGCTCTGTTCTTCGGTAAGGATGCTCATGGGGTATTCCTCCGGTCCGGGTCAGCCGAGCGAGCGCGCGGTGTTGATGACGTTGATGCCGTTGAAGCGCGCGGTGCTGGAACCGTGCGATACCGCCGAGGACTGGCTCGGCTGGCCCTTGCCGTCGAAGAACGAGCCGCCCAGGCGGTAGTCGCTTTCGTCGGCCACGGCGACGCAGGCATTCCAGAACTCCGGGGTGCGGATCTGGTAGGCCACATCCTCGACCTGGGCGGCGATCTTGCCGTCCTTGATCTCGAAGAAGACCTGCCCGCCGAACTGGGCGTTGTAGCGCTGCTGGTCGATGGAAAAAGAGCCGGAGCCGACGATGTAGATGCCGTTTTCCACGTCCTTGACGATGTCGGCCGGAGCGAGTTTTTCCTTGCCGGGCGCGAGCGAGACGTTGGCCATGCGCTGAAACTGCACGCTCGACCAGGAATCGGCGTAGCAGCAGCCGTCCGACTCGGTCTTGCCGAGGATGTGGGCCTGATCGCGGATGGTCTGGTAGTCGACCAGCTTGCCCTCGCGGATCAGGTCCCAGCGCTTGCACTTCACGCCCTCGTCATCGTAGCCCACCGCGCCCAGGCTGCCGGGCTGGGTCTTGTCGGCAAAGAGGTTGACCTTGTCGCTGCCGTACTGGAAGTGCTCCCTGCGCTTGTCGAGCGTGGCGAAGCTGGTGCCGGCGAAGTTGGCCTCGTAGCCGAGCACGCGGTCCAGTTCGAGCGGGTGGCCGACCGACTCGTGGATGGTGAGCCAGGTGTGCGAGGGATCGAGCACCAGATCGTACTTGCCCGGCTTGATGGACGGCGCCTTGAGCTTTTCCTGGGCCTGCTTGGCGGCGGCAACCGCATCCTCGCGCATGTCGTAGGAGTTGCCGTACACGGTGACGCCGTTGGGTAGCACGGTCTTGTCGGCGGCGCTTCCGTCCAGGTACTCCCAGCCCAGCCCCATCGGTGCGGAGAGACCGGCGCGGGTGCGGAACTTGCCGCTGGCCTTGTCGATCGCGGTCACGTTCATCGGTGCCCAGATGCGGTGCACGTCCTGGTCGATCCAGGAGCCGTCGGTGGAGGCGAAGTACTTCTGCTCGTTGACCGCGAAGAGCGTCGAGTTGATGAAGCTGGCACCGGCCTCCATGGCCGCCGCGTTCACCCCCAGCAGCAGCTCGACCTTGTCCTTGATCGGCACTTCCATCGCGTTCTTGCGGATCGGCGTTTTCCAGCTCACCTCGCCGAAGGCCGGTACCTTGGCCAGCTGCACCGGCACGGACTGGTATTTCGAGTTCGCGCGCGCGATGGCGGCGGCCTGCTTCGCCGCAGCCACCACGCCCGTCTGGCTCAGGTCGCTGGTGGCGGCAAAGCCCCAGGCACCGTTGACGATCACGCGGATGCCGACGCCGGTCGACTCGCGGTTCATCACGTTCTGCACCTTGTCTTCGCGCGTCATCACCGCCTGGCTGAGGTAGCGGCCGATGCGCACGTCGCAATAGGTGGCGCCGGCATCCTTCGCGGCGGTGAGGGCATCGTCGGCCAGGCGCTTCTTGAGCGCGGGATCGAGCACGCTCGTCAGTTCCTCGGCGGCGATGGCGCGGCCGAAAAACGAGGGCACCAGCAGTCCGCTGGTGGCAAGCCCGGTCAGGGCGATGAAGTCGCGGCGTTGCAAGGGGCTTCTCCTTGGAGGCGGACGGATGGGTGGCGGCTCGCGCTGAGCGGGGTGCCGCCCGATGCTCGCGGGCGCTGGGCGGCGGCGCAAGTGACTTTCGACATGGAAGGGCAGAGAATTGAATGATTGATTGGCACGGGTGGAGGAGAGAAACGTGACGCAGCGCCTGAATTACCAGACGGCATCCCCGGACGCCTTCCGCGCCATGCTGCAGATGGAGAAACAGGTCCACCACAGCGGGTTGGAAGCCTCCCTGCTGGAGCTGGTCAAGACCCTCGCCTCCCAGCTCAACGGCTGCGCCTGGTGTCTGGACATGCACACCAAGGATGCGCGTGCCGCAGGCGAGAGCGAGCAGCGCCTGTACCTTCTTGCCGCCTGGCGCGATGCGCCGATCTACACCCCGCGCGAACGCGCCGCGCTGGCCTGGACCGAAGCCGTCACCCAGCTCGCGTCTGCCCGCGACGTGCCCGATGCGGTCTACGGGGAAGCGCGCCGGCACTTCGACGAAAAGGCCCTGGTGGACCTGACCCTGGCCATCATCGCGATCAACGGCTGGAACCGGCTCAACGTGGCCTTCCGGACCCCGGTGGGCGACTACGCCAGCCCACCGCGAAACGCCGGCTGAGCATGCGCATCGCCGGCGCAGACGAGGGCATTTGTTTCAATCCGCGCGTGGTGCGGGGTTTTGTCGCGTTTTCCCGCGTGGTTGGCGCGCTGCTGGTGGCCTGCGCCCTGGCCATCTTCCTGGCGACCGCAGTGCTGGGGACGGACGCGCGCGAAGCCTTGCCATAGACGGATGCCACGCCCCGGCTCAACAGCGCGCTGGCCTTTCTCCTGGCCGGCTGCGCCCTGCTGCTGTGCCGCGTTGCGCCGAAGCTGAGCGTCGGTCTGTCGCTCGCGGTCGCGGCGCTGGCTGGCATCGAAGTCGTGGGCCACGTGCTGCAGGCCACGGAATACGCGCCCGATGCGCGCTGGCTTGGAATGGATGCGTCGCGCCGCATGAACGAACTGGCGGCGCTGGCGTTCATGCTGCTGGGGCTGGTCGGCGCTGCGGCGATCATGGGCCGCGCGATCTGGCTGCGCGAGGCCCTGGTCGTGATCGTGATCGGCATCGCGCTGGCCTCCTGGGCGTCGTGGGGGCTGGTGCTGGCCGGGGAAGAGGCCAACCTCTTGCGCCGGCTGCCGGTGGTGACGGCCCTGCTGCTGCTGTTGCTCTGCCTGGGCTGGATGTCGGCCGTTCCCACCACCGGCCTGACCCGGATTGCGGTGGCCGACAGCCTGGGCGGCGCGTTCGCTCGGCGGCTGATCCTGCCGGCCCTGCTGCTGCCGGTCCTCATCACGTTTTCCCTGGCCATGGGGCAGTCGCGCCTGGGGCTGTCGCAATCCCTGCTGTACGCGCTCACGGCGGCGCTGACCGGCGGCGTCATCACCAGCATGATCGTGTGGGTGGCCTTCCTGCTCGATCGCAGCGAGCGCCTGCGCCGGACCGGCGCGGCGGCGCGTACCGAGGCCGATACCGACGGGCTCACCCGCCTCGCCAACCGGCGCGTGCTGGATGGCGCGCTCGGCCGGATCTGGCGTGATGGCGAGGATGCGCAGCTCGCCGTGCTGATGCTCGATCTCGACAATTTCAAGAGCTTCAACGACAGCTTCGGCCATCAGGCCGGGGATGAGGTGCTGCGCGAAACCGCCGGCCTGCTGCGCGCCGCGGTGCGTCCGGGCGACCTGGTGGCGCGCTATGGCGGCGAGGAGTTCGTGATCCTGCTCCCGGGCGCCGATGCCGCCGCCGCGCGGCGCGTGGGCCAGCGCGTGCTGGAGGCATTTCGCGCCAATGCCTGGCCGCGGCGACCGGTGACCATCAGCATCGGCGCGGCCGTCAGGCAGCCAGGCGACACCCCGGACAGCCTGCTGCAGCGCGCCGACGCGGCGCTGTACCGCAGCAAGCAGGACGGCCGGGACCGTTTCACCGCGGACGGGCCGGCATGACCGGTGCGGCTCCGGCGGATGAGGACCGGCCCGGGGCTGGTCTGGCGATGCGTCCGAAACGTGGTACACTGCGCGGCTCATCGGGCCATCCCGGCCCGCTGGCAACGCCGAGAACACCATGGTCAAGATCCGCCTCACCCGCGGTGGCGCCAAGAAGCGCCCCTTCTACCACATCGTCGTCACCGACCAGCGCAACAAGCGCGATGGCCGCGCGATCGAGCGCGTCGGCTTCTACAACCCGGTGGCGCAGGGCAACGAGCAGCGCGTTCAGATCGATACCGACCGCATCCAGCACTGGGTCGGCGTCGGTGCGCAGATGACCGAGAAGGTCGACCAGCTCTATCGCGACGCCGTCAAGGCCGCGGCCCAGGCCGCCTGATCCAGCACCGGTCGCTGCCGGCATGAGCGGCGAACGCCTTATCCGGGTTGGCAGGATCGTGGGGGTTCACGGCGTCTCGGGCTGGATCAAGCTCGAATCCGATACAGATCCCCGCCGCAACATCTTCCGTTACGCCCCGTGGACCCTCGTCCAGCGGGGCGTTTCCTCGTGCGTGGATGCGGTCGAAGGGCGCGAGCAGGGCAAGGGGCTGGTGGCCCACTGGCCGGCACTGGAAACCCGTGACCATGCCCAGGCCCTCATCGGTGCCGAGATCTTCGTGCCGCGCGCCGTGCTGCCGCCGCCCGCGGCGGGCGAATACTACTGGGTCGATCTGGAAGGCCTGCGCGTGGTCGGCGTGGACGGCTTCGATTTTGGCCGCGTCTCGCACCTGTTCTCGACCGGCGGCAACGACGTGATGTCCGTCATCGGCGAACGCGAGCGTCTGGTCCCGTTCCTGCGCGGCGACGTGATCAAGGACGTGGACCTTGCGGCCGGCCTGATCCGGATCGACTGGGATCCGGAGTTCTAGGCATCTGCGCGGCTCCCGGCGCTGGCGCATCGGTCGCGCTGCACCGATCATGCCCCCGAGCCCCTGCCGGTAACGCCCGTGCGCATCGACGTCCTCACCCTGTTTCCCGAGTTCATCCACGCTGCCGCCGCGGTCGGCGTGGTCGGGCGCGCGCAGCAGCGCGGGCTGATCGAGGTGGCCGCCTGGAATCCGCGCGACTTCACCCACGACAACTACCGCCGCGTCGACGAGCGCACCTTCGGCGGCGGCCCGGGCATGGTGATGTCCACCCGGCCGCTGACCGACTGCCTGGCCGCGATCCGCACCGCCGTGCCCGAGCCTGCGCGCGTCATCTACCTCACCCCGCAGGGCGCGCGCCTGACCCAGCGCCGCGTGCGCGAACTGGCGCTGCTGCCGCGTCTGGCGCTGGTCTGCGGGCGTTACGAGGGCATCGACGAACGCCTGATCGCGCGTGAGATCGACGAGGAAATCTCCATCGGCGACTACGTGCTTTCCGGCGGCGAACTCGGCGCGGCGGTGATCATCGACGCGGTGGGCCGGCTCCAGCCCGGCGCGCTCAACGACGCCGACAGCGCCGCGCACGATTCCTTCGAGGACGGCCTGCTCGACTGCCCGCACTACACCCGCCCCGAAGTCGATGCGCAGGGTGATGCCGTGCCGGCGGTCCTGCTTTCCGGCGACCACGCCGCGATCGCGCGCTGGCGCCGCCGCGAGGCGCTGGGCCGCACCTGGCTGCGCCGCCCGGACCTGCTCGCGCGCATGACGCTCTCGCGCGCCGACCGCGCCCTGCTCGACGACTTCCGCCGGACCTGGCTTGCGCGCAGCGACTCGTAGGTCGGGGCTACGTCCCCGACGCAACGGCTGCGCGCCGGAGCAATAGACCTTGGTCGAAGCCACGACCAAAGGCGAATGGCGGCTTTCCCGAATTGCGTCGCAGACTCGGCTCCACGGTATCTCTGGAGGGAGGAACTGCGAATGAAAGGCGCAACGAAGATCGCAAGGGCGGTCCTGTTCACGGCGCTGCTGGCGGTGGGGCTGGCCGGGCCTGCGCTGGCGCAAGGCGAGCGTGAGCTGGCGCTGGAGGCGCGAGTCGCCGAACTCGAGCGCCTGGTGCAGGCGCTGATGAGCCAGCAGCAATCGCAAGGCGCGCAGATCGAGGAGGTGAAGGCGGTCCAGGTGCAGCCGCCGGCACCGCCGGTCGGCAAGCCCGTGATCCAGTCGACCTCGCTGACGCCTGCCGCCGCGCCGGGCACCACGATCCGGCTGGGCGGCTACGTCAAGGCCGACTTCATGGTCACGCGCACCGGCGACGGGCAGCTGGCCGATGGCGCGGTGGGGCGCGCGCTGTACCTGCCGAGCCAGATCCCGGTGGGCGGAACCTCGTCGGGCACCGAGTACGACGCCCACGCCAAGTTCTCGCGGGTCAACCTCGGCATCGACAGCGTGACCGAAGCCGGCAACAAATTCGGTGCCTTCTTCGAGGTGGACTTCTTCGGCAACGCGCTGGGCAACCAGAGCGCTACCAACACCTACGGCACCACCCTGCGCCATGCCTACATGACCTGGAACGGCTGGCTCGCCGGGCAAACCTGGTCGAACCTGATGGATCTGACTGCGATGCCGGAAACGGTGGACTTCATCGGCCCGACCGACGCCATCGTGTTCGTGCGCCAGGCGCAGCTGCGCTACACCGCCGGCGGCTTCAGCGCGGCGCTGGAGAATCCCGAGACGGTGCTGGCCGGCGCGGCGTCCTCCGACCGCGGCGCGATGCCCGATCTCACCCTGCGCTACGGCTGGAAGGGCGACTGGGGCACGTTCGGGATCGGTGCCATCGCGCGCCAGCTGCGCGTGGACCGCGGTGGCGCCAGCGACAGCGAGCTGGGAGCGGGCATCACCCTGGGCGGCAAGTGGGTGCTGGGCGCCAGCGACGACCTGCGCTACCAGCTCACCGTGGGCGATGGCATCAGCCGCTACATCGGCCTTGCGATCACCGGCGATGCGGCGCTGGACGCGGACGGTCATCTCGACCTGATCGGCGCGCGCGCCGGCTACGTCGGCTGGCGCCACGCCTTCAGCCCGAAGCTGCGCAGCAACCTCGTCTACGCGCGCAGCGATTACGACAACGACACCGCGCTGACCGGTGCCGGCGCCACAAAAACAGTGCAGAGCCTGCGCGCCAACCTGTTCTATTCGCCGCTGCCCAAGGTGGATGTCGGTGCCGAGCTGATGTTCGGCAAGCGCGAGGTGGAGGGCGGTGCGGACGGCGACCTGACGCGCCTGCAGTTCACCACCAAATACAGCTTCTGAGAGGAGAGGGACCATGACTCAAGACATCGTGCAGCGGGTGCTGGCGCATCCACGCTATCGCGAACTGGTCGCGCGCCGCGCCAGGACGCGGCTCGCATTCTTCATCCTGATGGCGGTGGTGTATTTCGGTTTCATCATCACCCTGGCGTTCTGGTCCGGCGCGCTCGGCCGGCCGATGTGGGAGGGCGCGACGATGACGCTCGGGCTGGTCGTGGCGGTGCTGATCGAGTTCAGCGCGGTGCTGATGATCGGTGCCTACGTCTACATCTCGGGCAGGAAGCACGATCCGATCCTTGCCGCCATCCTGAGGGACGTGCAATGAAGACCCGTCATTACCTTGCCGCCGCGCTGCTGGCGCTGCTGCCGCTGCCGGCGCTGGCACAGGCACCCGGTGCCGCGAACACTTCGGCCATCGTCATGTTCGTCGTGTTCATCCTGGCGACCTTCGGGATCACCGGATGGGCGGCCAAGCGCACCCGCACCGCCTCGGATTTCTATACCGCCGGCGGCGGCATCAGCGGCTTCCAGAACGGACTGGCGATCGCCGGCGACTACCTCTCGGCGGCCTCGTTCCTGGGCATCGCCGGCATGGTTTACGTGCAGGGCTACTACGGCATCATCTACGCGATCGGCTTCCTGTTCGGCTGGCCGGTGGTGATGTTCCTGATCGCCGAGCGGCTGCGGAACCTGGGGCGCTACAACTTCGCCGACGTCACCGCTTATCGCCTCGACCAGGTGAAGATGCGGGTGCTGGCGGCCAGCGCTTCGCTGCTGGTGATCGCGCTCTACCTCATCGCGCAGGTGGTGGGCGCGGGCAAGCTGATCGTGCTGCTGTTCGGCATCGACTACAAGATCGCGGTCGTGCTGGTGGGCGCGATGATGATGATCTACGTGGGCTTCGGCGGCATGACCGCGACGACGTGGGTGCAGATCATCAAGGCGGTGCTGATGATGATCGGTGCCACGATCATGGTGCTGCTGGTGCTCTACATGTTCAGGTTCAATCCCGACGCGATCCTGGCCGAGGCGGTGAAGGTGCATCCTGCCGGCGAGACGATCCTGGCCTCGACCCAGGCGATCAGCGCCAACCCGATCAACGCGCTCTCGCTGGCGCTGGGCCTGGCGCTGGGAACCGCCGGATTGCCGCACATCCTGATGCGCTTCTTCACCGTTCCCAACGCCAACGAGGCGCGCAAGTCGGTGGTCTGGGCCAGCGTTTTCATCGGCTACTTCTACCTGCTGGTCTTTGTCATCGGCTTCGGCGCGGTGGCGCTGCTGGTGCGTCATCCGGAGTTCTTCAACGTCGGCGCAGACGGCAGCTTCAACATCATCAAGGACCTGATCGGCGGTCAGAACATGGTGGCCGTGCACCTCGCCAATGCGGTCGGTGGCAGCCTGCTGCTGGGCTTCATGGCGGCGGTGGCGTTCGCCACCATCGTGGCGGTGGTCGCGGGGCTGGCGCTGGCCGGCGCGCACGCCATCGCGCACGACCTCTATGCCAACGTGATCGCGCGTGGTCGCGATTCGGAAAAGCAGCAGCTGGTGATTTCGCGCGTGGCCACGGTGGGGCTGGGCATCCTCGCGATCCTGCTGGGCATCGTGTTCGAGCACCAGAACGTCGCTTTCATGGTGGGCCTGGCGTTTGCCGTGGCCGCCAGCGCCAACTTTCCGGTGCTGCTGCTGTCGGTGAGCTGGCGCGGCTGCACTACCCGCGGTGCCGTGATCGGCGGTGCCACCGGCCTTTTGGCGGCGACCGCCTGGGTGGTGCTGAGCAGCACGGTGTGGGTGGATGTGTTCCACTTCGATGCGCCGATCACGCCGTTCCCGAATCCGGCGATCATCTCGGTGCCGCTGGCCTTCATCGCGATCTGGTTCTTCTCGGTCACCGACAGGAGCGCGGCGGCGCAGCGCGAGAAGGATGCCTTCGACGCGCTGGAGGTGCGCAGCCAGACCGGCATCGGCATTTCCGCCGCCTCCGACCATTGATTCACGCACGCATCCTGCCATTGGAGAATGTCCATGTACCGCAAGATCCTGATTGCCACCGACGGCTCCGAGCTTTCCGGCAAGGGCGTCGAACACGGACTCAAGCTCGCGGCGGCACTCGGTGCCGAAGCGCTGCTGGTGACCGTGACCGATCCCTGGCAGCCGGTCAGCACCTGGACCGCCTCATCGGAAATGGCCGAGGAATACCGCAAGCGCGTAACGGCGGACGCCGAGCGCATCCTGGGCGAGGCCGCCCGGCGCGCCAGCGAGCTGGGCGTGACCCATCACGGCCTGCACGTTCCCGATCGCTATCCCGCCGAGGCGATCCTCGAAACCTCGGCCGGACGCGGCTGCGATCTGGTGGTGATGGCCACGCACGGACGCCGTGGCCTCGGCCGGCTCCTGATCGGCAGCCAGGCCAACGCGGTCATCACCCACAGCAGGATCCCGGTGCTGGTGGTGCGCTGAGCCGGCGGTTGGCGCAAGGAGTCGGCCCGTCGGGGGCGTAGCCCCGCCCTGCGATGCGCCGGGCGATGGATGTGGCGCAGGCCGGCCCTGCGCGGCCGATGCTGCGCTAGGCTTGGCGTTGTTTCCCCACGCCTGAAGCGACGCCATGCCGATGCCTCCCGACTATCCCCGCGACCTCGCCGGCTACGGCCGGCACCCGCCGTTCGCCGATTGGCCGGGCGCGGCGCGCATCGCGGTGCAGTTCGTGTTGAATCTGGAGGAGGGCGGGGAAAACTGCGTGCTGCACGGCGACGCCGGCAGCGAGCAGTTCCTGTCCGAAATCGTCGGCGCGGCGGCGTATCCGGCGCGGCACATGAGCATGGAGTCGATCTACGAGTTCGGTTCGCGCGTGGGTGCCTGGCGCATCCTGCGCGAATTCGAGCGGCGCGACCTGCCGCTGACGGTGTTCGGCGTGGCGATGGCGATGGCGCGCAATCCCGAACTGACCGCCGCGTGCCTGGAACGCGGACACGAGATCGCCTCGCACGGCTGGCGCTGGATCCACTACCAGGACATGCCCATCGAGCAGGAGCGCGAGCACCTGCGTCGCGCGGTGAAACTCCACACCGCGCTCACCGGCGCGCCGCCGCTGGGCTGGTACACCGGGCGCGACAGCCCCAACACGCGTCGGCTGGTGGCCGAGCACGGCGGCTTCCTCTACGACGCGGATTATTACGGCGACGAGCTTCCGTTCTGGATGGAGGTGGAAGTGGCCGATGGCGCGCGCGTGCCGCATCTCATCGTGCCCTACACCCTGGACGCCAACGACATGCGCTTCGCCACGCCGCAGGGCTTCAACACCGCCACCCAGTTCTTCGATTACCTGCGCGACAGCTTCGATGTGCTGTACGCGGAAGGGGCCGACACTCCGCGCATGATGTCGATCGGCATGCACGCGCGCCTGCTCGGCCGGCCGGGGCGCTTCGTCGCGCTGCAGCGCTTCCTCGACCACGTCGCACGGCACGAGCGGGTGTGGGTGTGCCGGCGCGTGGACATCGCACGGCACTGGCGCGAGCGGCATCCCTTTGCTCCGGGGTCTGCATGAGCACCACGGGACACCGGATGAACCTCGATGCGCTCAACGCCGCTGCGCCGCGCGATGTGGTTGCCGCGCTCGGCGGCATCTACGAACACTCGTCCTGGGTCGCCGAGGCGGTGGCATCCGGACGCCCGTTCGCCAGCGTGGACGCGCTCGCCGAGGCGATGGCGCAGGTTGTTGCGCAGGCCGAGGCCGACGCTCAGATGGCGCTGATCCGCGCGCATCCGCAGCTCGCCGGCCGGGCCGCCATTGCCGGAGAACTTACGGAATCTTCCACCCGCGAGCAGCGCGGTGCGGGACTGGACCAGTGCACGCCGGAGGAGTTCGTGCGCCTGACCCGGCTCAACGACGCCTACGAGGCGAAGTTCGGGTTTCCCTTCATCCTCGCGGTGAAGGGCCATACCCGCGACAGCATCCTCGCCAACCTGGCCGCGCGCCTGCCCAACGAGACTGATGACGAGCGCGCCGAGGCGCTGCGCCAGATCGACCGCATCGCGCGGTTCCGGCTGGAGGCGCTGCTGGGCGGATGATCCGATCGGGCCGCGCCTGTCTTTTCCTCGGGGTTTGGGGTTGAATGACGCCCTTTCCCGAACGCGAATCCGACATGGCTGCTGCCCCCCTTGATCCCGATGCTCCTGCCTTCGCCCGCCGCAGCGTGAACCTGGCCGATCCACGCCTGGGCGCGGTGGCGGTGGCCGCCAGCGACGAGTTCTTCGCGGCGAAGGAGCGCCTGCTCGATCCCGCGCCGGCGCAGTTTCATCCCGGGCGCTACGACGACCACGGCAAGTGGATGGACGGCTGGGAAACCCGCCGCCGGCGACATGGCGGGCACGACTGGTGCGTGGTGCGGCTGGCGCGGCCGGGCGCGCTTGCCGGGCTGGACATCGATACCTCGCACTTCACCGGCAACTTTCCGCCGGGCGCGTCGGTCGACGCCTGCTGCCTGCCCGATGGCGTGGATCCGGACGACGGCGCGGCCTGGTTTCCGCTGCTGGGATCCGTTTCGCTCACCGGCAACAGCCACCACTACTTCGCGGTGGCGGACGCGCGGCCGGTGTCGCACCTGCGGCTCAACATCTATCCCGATGGCGGCGTCGCGCGCCTGCGCGCCTGGGGCACGCCTGCGTTCGATCCGCGGCGCGGCGCGGTGGACGGCCTGATCGAACTGTCGGCGGCGCTCAACGGCGGCATCGTGGTGGTGGCCAACAACGAGCACTTCGGTCCGGCTTCGGTGATGCTGCTGCCCGGCCGCGGCGTGGACATGGGCGACGGCTGGGAGACCCGCCGTCGGCGCGAGCCGGGCAGCGACTGGTGCCTGATCGCGCTGGGCCACCCGGGCGTGATCGAGCGCATCGAGATCGACACCGCGCACTTCAAGGGCAACTTCCCCGACCGCTGCTCGATCCAGGCCGCGCGCGTGGACGGCGGCAGCGCCGAATCGCTGGTGACCCAGGCGATGTTCTGGCCCGAGCTGCTGCCCGAGCAGGCGATGACGGCCGATGCCATCCACGTGTTCCAGGCGGAAATCCGACCGATTGGGCCGATCAGCCACCTGCGTTTCAACATGATTCCCGACGGCGGCGTATCGCGGCTGCGGCTGTGGGGCCGGCCGGCGTGAGGCGGCTGCGGGTCGAGGAGCTCACGCCCGAGGCCTTCGCGCCGTTTGGCGAGGTGATCACGCCCGGCGCGGCGCGCGAGGTGTGGTCGATCAACGCCGGCAGCGCGCGACGCTTCCACGCGCTGGCACGTGCCGAAGCGGTGGGCGAGGGCGGCCAGATCGGCATCAGCCTGTTTCGCGCCGACCCTTGCGCCCTGCCGATTTCCATCGCGATGCTCGAACGCCACCCGCTCGGCAGCCAGGCGTTCGTACCGCTTGGTTCGCGGCCCTGGCTGGTGGTCGTGGCGACATCGCCCGAAGCCACGCCGCGCGCCTTTCTGGCCCGCGGGGGCGCTGGGGTGAACTACCGGCGCGGCACGTGGCACCACACCCTGCTGGCGCTCGAAGCGACCAGCGATTTCCTCGTGGTCGACCGCATCGGGCCGGGGCACAACTGCGACGAAGCCATCCTGCCCGAACCCTGGGAGCTGGCGCTCGGCTGAGCCGCTATCCTGCGCCGTACTCCCGCAACGGTGTTTGGATGATGCAGCGACTCCTGACCTCTGCCGCCCTGCTGCTGGCGCTGTCCTTGCCCACCGCCGCCCACGCCTGGACGGCCTTCGGGCATCGCCTCGTGGCGCTTTTGGCCTACGACCAGCTCTCGCCCGCCGCGAAGGCGCAGGTCGACGAACTCCTCGCGCTGGAACCGGGCGCCGACATCGGCACCATCGCGCCCTGGGCCGACGAGGTGCGCCGCACGCCCGGCTACGAGGACACCGGGCCGCTGCACTACGTCAACTTTCCCTACCGCAGCTGCAGCTACGCGCCCGCGCGCGACTGCGCGGGCGGGGCCTGCGTGATCGGCGCGCTGGAGCGCTATTCCGCCGCGCTCGCGGATCGCGCGCAGCCGCGCGAGAAGCGGCTCGAAGCGCTGAAGTTCACGGTGCATTTCGCCGGCGACATCCACCAGCCCATGCACGCGGGCAACCGCGACGACCGCGGCGGCAACGGGTTCCAGGTCAACGTGAAGGGCAAGGGCAGCAACCTGCACGCGGTGTGGGACCACGACCTGCTCAGGAGCGCCGGTCTGAGCCTTGCGGCCTACCGCGCGCGGCTCGCGCCGCAGGTGGCGACGGCGGACGTCGAGCCGATGGACTTCACCGCATGGGCGCTGGAATCGTGCCGGCTGCTGGACGACGAGGGCGTCTATCCCAAGCGCCCCGGCACCCTGCCCAAGGCCTATCTGGACGCCCATCGCCCGCTCGCCGAAGCGCGCGTCGTTCTGGCGGCGGCGCGATTGGCGGCGCTGCTGGAAAGCCGCCTGGGTGCGGTCGCGAACTAGGAGCCGGCGATGCGGCTTTTTTGAACCGGAAGCAACGAAATCCAGGGACTTGACTTGGATCAAGCCCGGCTTGTTGCATTGCATCAATCTGCCGCCCGGGATTGATTTCAACGCAATGAAACAAGGAGTTGCACCATGACGCACCGCCGTATTCTCGCCGCCGCGCTCGCTGTGGCCATCCTCGCGCCGGGCATTGCCAGCGCCAACGACACCTGGTTCGTGCGGGCCGGCGTGGCCAACGTCGAGCCCAAGTCCAGCAGCGGCACCCTGGCCGGCGCCTTCAAGGCCACCATCGACAGCGACATCAAGCCGACCGTGGCCTTCGGCTACCACCTCAGCGACAACGTGGCGATCGAACTGCTTGCCGCGCTGCCGTTCAAGCATGAAGTCAGCCTCGACGGCGTGGGCGCGGTGGATTTCACCCACCTGCCGCCGACCCTCAGCCTGCAGTACTACTTCGCCCCCGGCGCAACGGTGAATCCGTTCGTCGGTGCCGGCGTCAACTACACCTGGACCTACGACGAGAAGACCAAGGGCATCATCGAAGGCACCAAGGTCGGCATCGAGAACTCGTGGGGCCTGGCCGCGCAGGCGGGCCTGCTGTTCAAGGCGGGCAGGAACTGGGACATCGTGGCCGACGTGCGCTACATCGATCTGGACGCCAAGGTGAAGCTCAACGGTGCGGACATCGGCAAGGTGGACGTGAACCCGCTGGTCTACGGCATCAGCGTCAACTTCCGCTTCTGATCACCCTGCGAGCGATCGCGAACACGCGCCCCGGTGGAGCACTCCGCCGGGGCGTTTTCGTTGGGGATTCACCGCGCGCACCCCGCTGCGTTGCCGCATGGCGCGCGAGGCACGTAGAGTTCCCCGATTCGTCGCTCCGGGAAACACGCCATGGCCCCATCGGATACCGCCCGCGCGTTGAAGCGCGTTTGAAGGCGGCTCGAAGGAGGTTCCCGGTCTGGCATCTGTCCCCAATCCCAGTGGTCGAATCCCTTCCGGGAGGCGGTCGCCAAGGCTTCTCAAACCCTGCCGCCGCTGGTACGGCACCGCTGACCGATCGTGTCTGGACGTGGGTGCGAATCAGACCCGGCGCCGCCGATCCAGCCACACCCCCAGCCCCTGGGCGTTGAGCTCGATGTCCATGCCCAATAGGTCGCGCACGGCGCTTTCCGCAAGGCCGCTGTGCGCGACGGCGCGCGGCACGTAGAGGGCGTCGAGCATCGCGACCAGCGCGGCGTGGCGGTCGGGGGCGTCGATCAGGGCCAGTGCGCCCCGGGACATGGCGTCGACCTGTTCGATCAGCGAGCGGGCGTTTTGCGGGATGTGGTCGATGGCGCCGAAGTGGGTGAGGAAGGCGCGTTCTGGTTCGAGCGCAACCAGGCGCGCGATCGAGGTCTTGAGCGCTTCGGGGTCGAACTGCACCGGCGTGGTGGTGGGAAGGAAGATGCCGGGCGGTGGAAGCCGGTGTCGATGGTGTGGATGCCGAAGCGGTCGCTCATGTCATCTCCTGCGGCCGGCCTTCGCCGGAATGACGGCGGCCAAAGTTGTGAGCATTGCCGTGCGCGGGGGCTTACCTGCCGCGCAGCAGGCGGCTGCGAACGGGCCACGCCAGCAGCACGACGGCAAGGAAAACGCCGTAGGCCAGCAGGGTGGCCAGCACCTGTCTCCAGATGGCACCGGCGTTGGGGTCGGCGTGTTCGACGCCCCACAGCATGGCCCAGATGCTCAGCGCCAGCGCCACCGCCAGCACCGCCAGTTCGAACAGGCGGCGCGCGCCGCCGCCGGGGCGGCGCGGGTAGAGCATGAACAGCGCGCCCATGATGAAGAACGTGGGGAAAAACAGCACCAGGCTGAGGAACTGCATGGCAGGCTCCGTGTGGGGTCAGTCTTCGGAAAAGCGCGCCAGCGCGGCGGCGAGGTCCGCTGGTGCCACGCCTTCGCCCAGCGCCTCGCCCTCGCAAAGCGGCCCGTGCGGGTCGGCCTTGAGCGCGGCCACGCGCTGGCCGGCATCGCGCGGCGAGGCGTGGCCTGGGCTTTGCAGGAGCAGGCGGCCGTCGGCGTCGAGCAGCTTGAAGAAAAAGCGCCCGTCGGCTTCGCGGTACTGCTTGAACAGCGGCGGCTTCGGGGCTTCGGCGGCGCGATCGCTCGACGGCGGTGCGGCGGCAAGGCGCAGGAACGAACGCAGCCCGACCGCCTCGCGCAGCGCTTCCAGCAGCGGCGCGGCGACCGCGCGGGCCTTCTTCGCGCCCGCCTGGAGGATGTCCTCGATGTCGGCGGGACGCGCGATCAGGGCCTCGTAGCGCTCGCGCATCGGCGCGAGCTGCGCGTCGATGGTCTGGAACAGCCGCGCCTTGGCTTCGCCCCAGGAAAGGCCGGCGCTGAGCGCGGCACGATAGGCGACGGTGTCCTCGGCCTCGGAAAACGCCTGGTACAGCGTGGCCAGCGCGTTGGAGTCCGGGTCTTTCGGCTCGCCCGGCGCGCGCGAGTCGGTGACGATGCGCGCGATGGCGTCCTTCAGCAGCCGCGCGCCGCCCGCGAACAGCGGAATGGTGTTGTCGTAGCTCTTGGACATCTTGCGCCCGTCCAGACCCGGCAGCGTGGCGATGTCTTCCTCGATCTGCGCCTCGGGCAGCACGAAAAACTCGCGCCCGCCGCCGAACAGGTGGTTGAAGCGTGCCCCCACGTCGCGCGCCATCTCGATGTGCTGCACCTGGTCGCGCCCGACCGGCACCCGGTGCGCGTTGAACATCAGGATGTCGGCGGCCATCAGGACGGGATAGCAATAGAGCCCCATGGTGATGCCCGAATCCGGGTCTTCGCCCGCAGTCACATTGGCATCCACCGAGGCCTTGTAGGCGTGGGCGCGGTTCATCAGGCCCTTGGCGGTGACGCAGGTGAGCAGCCAGGTCAGTTCGGGGATCTGCGGAATGTCGGACTGGCGGTAGAAGGTCACCCGCTCCGGGTCCAGGCCCGCGGCCAGCCAGGTCGCGGCGATTTCCAGGCGCGAACGCTCGATCCGGGCCGGATCGTCGCACTTGATCAGGGCGTGGTAGTCGGCCAGGAAGTAGAAGGCGTCCACGTCCGGGTCGAGGCTGGCCGCCACCGCCGGGCGGATCGCGCCGACGTAGTTGCCAAGGTGCGGGGTGCCGGTGGTGGTGATGCCGGTCAGGACGCGGGTCTGGCTCATGGAATCGCTGCGGTTCCGGGGTGGGAATCGCGCAGTGTAGCAACGCGACTGCGGCGCGCGCCCGCGCACCCTGTCATGCTCGCCGCCGGTGCGGGTTCAGGGATGGAGCATGGCAAGGGGCAGGCGTTGGCGGGCGGGGTTGCTCCTGCTCGGGGCAATCTGGCTGGGCAGCGCGGCATGGCAGGCGTTCAAGCCCCTGCCTGAAGGCGTCGGTATTGCCTTCCCGTGGCGGGCCGTGCCCGAGGCGAGCTTTCTGGCCGATCGCACCTTCGCCGATGCCGAAGGCGCGCGCCACAGCGAACAGCGGATCTTCGACACGGCGTTTTCGATGATCGGCCGGGCGCAGCGGCTGATCGTGCTCGACATGTTCCTGTTCAACGATTTCGCCGGTGCGGGCGGTGCGGCGCGGCGCCCCTTGAGCGAGGAGCTGACCCAGGCGCTGCTGGATCGCATGGCGCAGGTGCCGGGCCTGCGCGTGGTGGTCATCACCGATCCGATCAACACCGTGTATGGCGCGCTGCGCTCGCCGCATCTGGCGCGGCTCGACGCGGCCGGCGCGACCGTGGTGGTCACCGATCTTGCCCGCCTGCGCGCCTCCAATCCGCTCTGGTCCGGGCCGTGGGCTCTGTGCTGCGCCTGGGCCGGCAATTCGACCGATGCGGGCTGGCTGCCCGATCCCTTCGGCAGCGCGCCGATCACCCTGCGCAGCTGGCTGGCGCTGCCGAACTTCCGCGCCAACCACCGCAAGACCCTGGTCGTGGACCGCGAGGACGGCTGGGAGGCGCTGGTGACCTCGGGCAATCCGCACGACGCCAGCAGCGCGCACGGCAACGTGGCGCTGCGGTTTTCCGGCGAGGCGGCGGGCGACCTGATCGCCAGCGAAGTCGCGGCGGCGGAGTTTTCCGGCGTACGGCTCGACGGGCTGCCGCCGCCCGCGCCGGTTGCCCCGCTCGACGGACCGCAGCTGCGCGTCCTGACCGAAAGCGCGATTCGCGAGGCGGTGCTGGAAACCCTCGCCGCCGCGCGGCCGGGCGAGCGCGTGGAGCTGGCAATGTTCTACCTCTCGCACCGCGCCGTGATCGCCGCGCTCAAGGCCGCGCAGGCGCGCGGCGTGGCCCTGCGCGTGCTGCTTGACCCCAACGAGGATGCCTTCGGGCGCAAGAAGAACGGCGTGCCCAATCGCCAAGTGGCGACCGAGCTGGTCGCCGCCGGCGTCGCGGTGCGCTGGTGCGATACCCGCGGCGAGCAGTGCCACGCCAAGCTGCTGCTGCATCGCGGCGCGCGTGAAGCCACGCTGATTGCGGGGTCGGCCAACCTCACCCGCCGCAACCTCGATGATTTCAACCTCGAAACCAGCGTGCAGCTCGCCGCGCCGATCGATCACCCCGCGATGCGCGATGCCGCGGACTGGTTCAATGAAGCCTGGTCCAACCCGCCCGGACGCCGCTTCAGCGTCGACCACGCCCGCTACGCGGATGGTTCGACCTGGCGCAGGCTCTGGTACCGCATCGGCGAGGCGGCGGGGCTGTCGACCTGGTGAGGTGAACCCGCATCGCGTGCGGCTCCGGGCAATCCTTTCACCGCGGACGCGGACCACCGGCGCACGCTGGCCCGTGCGAACGGGCATCCGTGCCGTGGTACGGCGCGGGAAGCGCGAACGTGGAGACGGCTCGTGCCGCGGATTTGCCCGCAGACGCGGTCCGCCGCCGCAGCACGGTGACCACGGCGGCATCCGGGTTGGCACGGTCTGCCTCCCTTTTCCGAATACAGGATTACCCCGCCCGTGCGGATTCAGCCTGGAGGATTGCCATGTTCACGTTTGCCCGCATTGTCGCCGTGCTGGCGGCCTTTTTCAGCTGCTCCGCCCTGGCCGGGGAGTTCACCTGGCACGGCTCGCTGGAGGACGCCGGCGAGCCGGCCGTTGGCCAGTACGACTTCCGCATCCAGCTGTTTTCCGCCGAACAGGACGGCATCCGGCTGAGCGAGCCGCTGGAGCTGTTGGGTGTGGAAGTTGCCGCCGGCATATTTTCCGCCGATCTGGAGCTGGCCGGCGGTACCGCCGAGCGGGGCGGCTGGCTGGAAGTGGCGGTGCGCAGTAGCGGTGAAAAGGCGTATCGCGCGCTCCCCGGGCGCAGCAAGCTGGCGCTGGAGGCGACGGCCGGGGCCTGCTGGAATCTTTCCGGCAACGCCGGCGTGCTCGCCGGGGATTTCCTCGGCACCACCGATGTCGCCGCGTTGCAATTTCGCGTCGGCAACCAGCGCGCACTGCAAATTGTTCCTGCTTCCATTCCCAATCTGATCGGCGGCTACTCGGGCAATCTGACCGGCAGCGTATACGGAGCAAGCATCGCCGGCGGCGGTTCGAGCGGTTCGATCAATCAGGTGCACGGCAGCTACGGCAGCATCGGCGGTGGTCAGGGGAACCGGGTCGATGCCTCCTGGGGGACCGTTGCCGGTGGGCGCCACAATCTCGCCGCCGGTCCGGTCGATTCGACCGTGAGCGGCGGTTCCAGCAACCATGCCAGCGGCCAGACCAGCGCCGTCGGCGGCGGTTTCGACAACATCGCCAGCGGCCTGCTGGGAACCATCGCGGGCGGCATGAGCAACCGCGCCGGCGGCGAGTCGTCCACCATCGGCGGCGGCAACGAACACGTGGCATCCGGCCTGGGTGCCAGCGTCGGCGGTGGCTACAAGAACACCGCCAGCGGCTCCTCGTCCGTGGTCGCTGGCGGTGCCGACAATTTTGCGACGGGCAACTGGTCCACCGCTGCCGGCGGCATCGGCAACCGGGCGACCGTGTCCTATTCGAGCGTGGCCGGGGGCAACAACAACCTTGCCAGCGGCAACTCCGCGCACGTGGCCGGGGGCAGCAACAATATCGCCAGTGGCTCCCACGCCCAGGTCCAGGGTGGCAGGAACAACCTGGCCGGCGGTGCCTATTCGACTGTTGCAGGCGGCGAGGACAACTGCACCGGTGCACGCTGGAGCTGGGTCGGCGGACGCCAGGCGCGGCTGATTTCCTCGTCCGTGCCGACCAGCTCGCCGTGTTACTCCGCGACGGCACCGGCAAGCTGGGGTGAGGGGACGTTCATGTGGGCGGGTGGTGACGTGGAACCGATGTACGGACTTGGTTATCCATCCAACAGTTTCGTCGTGCGCGCCAGCGGCGGCACTTTCTTCTATTCCAGTCCCTACCAAGGCCCGGGAGTCAGGCTCGCCCCCAACGCCGGCGACTGGTCGAGCCTGAGCGATCGCAACAGCAAGGACGATATCGAAGCGCTCGACACCGCCGCAGTGCTCGATGCGCTGCTGCAGATGCCGGTCTACCGCTGGCGCTGGAAGGGCGAGGATGAAGGCAACCGCCACATCGGCCCGATGGCGCAGGATTTCCACGCCGCCTACGGCCTCAATGGCGACGACGACACGCACCTGATGTCGGTGGATACCAACGGCGTGGCGCTGGCCGCGATCCAGGGCCTGCATGCCAGGCTCGAACGCGAGAACGCGCAGCTGCGCGCCGAGCTTGCGGCGCTGGCCGAACGCCAGCAGCAGCTGCTGGCGCGCCTGGATGCGATGGACACCGCGCAGTACGCCGCACGCCGGGTCGCATTGCAGGCGACCGCCCAGGCGTCGACGGTGCCGGCGGCGCTGGCCGGGGTGCAGTGACATGGCCGTCCACGGCATCCATCGATGGCGCAGGCTGCTGCTGGTCGCCTGCAGCCTGGGTGGCGCACTGCCGGGCGCGGCCATCGCCAAGCCGGTTGAATCGGACGGCGCTCCTGCGCTGCTTTCCAGCCGGCTGCAGGCCGCAGCCACGCCGCTGCAGGACGGGCGTTACCTGCTGCGCCCGCGGCTGGTGCCCGTGCAGTCCACGCGCGACGTCACCGGCGAGGTCGTGCTGCGTACCGCGCTGACGCCCAAAGGCGTGGCGATATGTGGTGCCGACGTGATATTCAGCGATGGCTTCGAGTCGCCCTGAAGGGGCGCGTGCATTCGCCGAACCGGCCGTGCCGGTTCACTTGCCGCACCGCCGCCGGTCACCTCGCCGCGCCTTCTTGCGCGCGGCGGATTGCGCCCCGGCGGGTGGGAATTGCCGTGCCCGCGCTTCACGGTCGGTGCCCGTGGGGCAAAACCCGTGAGTGGCGTGATCGACACCAACGCCTGCTTTGCGCGGCGGGAGTCGCTGAGCGGCCGCGCAGGCTCCTAGGTTGCGTCCAGGTGCTTCCTTGCGGTTTCCAGGTCATCCACCGGCCGGGGCCACGGCTGCTGGAGTTCCCGCAGCTGCTCCACCAGAAGGTGTTTGACCACCATCCGGGCGTATTCCTTGTTGTCGCCCGGGATCACGTACCAGGGCGCGGCCCGGGTTGAGGTGCGCTCCAGCGCGATCTGGTAGGCGGCCATGTACTCTCCCCACTTGGAACGGACCACCAGGTCGGCGCGGTCGAACTTCCACATCTTCTTCTCGTCGGTGAGGCGTTCCACCAGGTTCGCGTACTGGAACTCGCGCGAGATGTGCAGCATCACCTTGATGATGCGCGTGCCGCTGGCAGCGATCCCGTTCTCGAAATCGACGATGGCACCGTAGCGACGTTCGATCTCGGCCTCGTCCGCATGGCCTTCGACCTTCTGCACCAGCACGTCCTCGTAGTGCGAACGATCGAACACCGCGATCTCCCCCGGATCGGGCAGCTTCGGGCGCACCCGCCAGAGGAAGTCGTGGGACGCTTCCTCCGCGGTCGGTTTGCCGAAGGCGTGGAAGCTCAGACCCATGGGATGCATGACCCGCGCGAGTCGCTTGATCAGGCCGCCCTTGCCCGAGGTGTCCATCCCCTGCAATACGAGGAGGACGGCACCCGTCCCCTCCACGCCCGTGCGGGCGTTGGCCCACAGGTTCTCCTGCAGGTCGCTGATCTCCTTGTCGTGCTGGGCAACGTCCTTCGCCAGCTCCGCTTCGGAGGAAACGTCCGGGGTGGACGCGGGTTTGACGTCCGCCAGGCGAAAACCTGGGCGAACGAGGAACTGGCGGGTATTTTCAATACTGAATGGCATATCTGCCGATTCTACCCGCGATTCGCGGCTTGCCTGCGGCTCCGGGCCAAGCCGCACGATGCCCTCAGGCTCCTGCGGATTCGTGCCGGCGAGTGGGAATTGCCGCGCCCGCGCTTCACAATCGGCACCCGTGGGGCAAAACCTGTGGATGGCTTGAACAACGTCAACGCCCGCTTTGCGCGGCTGGAGCCGCTGATCGACCGCGCGCTGGAGCTGGAAGGCAGCGCGCGCGAGCGCTTCATTGCGCTGTGCGCGGACATCTATCCCGATCTCGGCGCGGACCTGCGCCGCGCGCTGGCGGAGGATGCCGGGCTGCCCGCGCTGGGTGATCTGGCGGCCGAGGTCACGCGCGGGCACACCGCCGAGCGGCGCGGGCTGCGCGTGGGTTCATGGCGTCTGGAGGAACGCATCGGGCAGGGCGGCATGGGTTCGGTGTACCGCGCCGAGCGCGCCGACGGGGCCTTCGACATGCAGGTGGCGATCAAGCTCCTGCGCGGCGAGGATCCGCGCTTTCGCGAACAGCTCGAGCGCGAACGACGCCTGCTGGCGCGTCTGGATCACCCGGGCATCGCGCGCCTGATCGACGGCGGCGTGCTCGATGACGGCCAGCCGTGGCTGGCGATGGAGTTGGCCGCGGGCCAGGACCTGGACCTCTGGCTGGCGTCCAACCCGCCGCTGCGCGCGCGCCTGGAGGTGTTCCTGTCGGTTTGCGACGCGGTGGCGAGCGCGCACGAGGCCCGGGTCGTGCATCGTGATCTCAAGCCGCGCAACATCCGCGTGACCGGCGAGGGCCAGGTGAAGCTGCTCGACTTCGGCATCGCCAAGCTGCTGGCGCAGGACGCCCGCGCGGGCGTAACCCGGCATCTGGCGCTCACCCCCGAGTACGCCGCGCCCGAGCAGCTGGGCGGGGGCATCGTCACGCCGCGTACCGATGTCTATGCGCTGGGCGCGCTGCTGCACCTGCTGCTGACCGGGCGCTCGCCGCATCCGCCGTTCGACGGCAACTGGGCGGCCTATGCCGACCACGTCAGGCAGGTCGATCCGGCACCGGCGAGCCGAAGCGTGGCGTCACCGCCTCCGGCGGCACTGCCCGCCGAGTGCCTGCGCGGCGATCTGGATGCGATCGTGGCCCGCGCGCTGCGGCGCGATCCGGCGCAGCGCTACGAATCGGCCCGTGCGCTGGCACAGGATGTGCATCGGCACCTGCAGGATCTGCCGGTGGTCGCGCACCCGTCAACCCTGCGTTATCGCGCCGGCAAGTGGCGACGGCGGCACCCGGTCGCGGCCGGGCTGATGACGATCCTCGCGCTGGCGGCCTGCGTAACCCTCACCGTTGCCCTGCTGAGGTGAATCCGCGCGATGCGACGGCGGGTGCATGACCAATGGCCGGTGCCCGGCATCGGGTCGGCTTCTAGAATGCACGGTTGCTTTCATCTCAAGGACGCACCAACGATGCGCATTTCCCGAGCCTTCCGCCTGGCCGCCGCGCTTGGCTTTCTGCTGGCCGCCGGCTCCGCACCGGCCCAGACCCGCGTCGACATTCCATTCGAGCAGTTCACCCTGCCCAACGGCCTGCGCGTGGTGGTGCACGAGGATCACAAGGCACCGGTGGTGGCGGTCAACATCTGGTATCACGTCGGTGCCAAGAACGAGCCGATCGGCAAGAGCGGCTTCGCCCACCTGTTCGAGCACCTGATGTTCCAGGGCTCGGAAAACCACAGGGGCGAGTTCTTCGAGCCGTTCGAGAAGGTCGGCGCCACCAACCAGAACGGCACCACCGACCAGGACCGCACCAACTATTTCGAGAACGTGCCCACCACCGCGCTCGACATGGCGCTGTGGATGGAGTCCGACCGCATGGGCCACTTCCTCGGCGCCATCGACCAGTCGCTGCTGGACGAGCAGCGCGGCGTGGTCAAGAACGAGAAGCGCCAGGGCGAGAACCAGCCCTACGGACAGGTGTGGGACGCGCTCTCGCGCGCAAGCTATCCCGCCGACCACCCCTATCATCGTTCGGTGATCGGCTCGATGGCCGACCTCGATGCCGCTTCGCTCGACGACGTGAAGGGCTGGTTCCGCTCCTGGTACGGCCCCAACAACGCCGTGCTGGTGCTGGCCGGCGACGTCGACCTTGAAACCGCCAAGGCCAAGGTCACGCGTTACTTCGGCGATATCCCGGCCAGCATCACCGTGCCCAGGCTCGCGCCCGATCCCGCACCGCGCAAGGCGTCCACGCGCGAGACCATGAGCGATCGCGTCGCCCAGGCCCGCATCTACCGGGTCTGGAACGTGCCGCAGTTCGGCACCGACGATCTGGATCGCCTGCAGCTGGTCGCGCAGATCCTTGGCGGCAGCAAGGCCTCGCGCCTGGACAAGCGCCTGGTGCACGAGGAAAAGCTGGCCGACAGCGTGATGGCCGGTGCCTGGGGCGGCGAGCTGGGCTCTTCGTTCGCGGTCATCGTCAACGCGTCCTCGCCCGACAACGTGGCGCAAATCGAGGCGATCCTCGATGAAGAGGTCAAGCGCCTGATCGCCGAGGGCCCGACGGCGCGCGAGCTTGAGCGCGCCCGGACCGTGTTCCAGGCTGGCTTCGTGCGCGGCATCGAGCGCATCGGCGGCTTCGGCGGCAAGGCCGATGCGCTGGCCGAGTGCACGGTGTTCACCGGCGATCCCGGCTGTTTCCGCGCCAGCCAGGCGGTGATCGAAGAGGCCACGCAGGACGCGCTGCGCAAGACGGCGGCCGCTTGGCTGGCACAGGGCGACCACACCCTGGTGGTGATGCCCGGTGATAAGCCGCCGACGCCGGCCGAGGATGCGCCGCACGTCGCGTCCACCGAGGCCGCGCCCGCCGATGCCGGCAAGGTGCTCACGCCCGACCCGAAGTTCACCGTCGTCAAGAGCGACGTGGACCGCTCCCTCGGCGTGCCGGAAACCACGCGCTTCCCCGACCTGAGCTTCCCGGCGCTGCAGCGCGCCAAGCTCAAGAACGGCATCGGCGTGGTGCTGGCCGAGCGTCACGAGATCCCGGTGGTGCAGGTGAGCCTGGAGTTTGCCGGGGGCTACGCCGCCGATGTGGGCCGCAAGCTCGGCACCGCCAGCTTCACGATGGGAATGATGGACGAGAGCGCCGCCGGCATGGACGCGCTGACGCTGAGCGACCGCGCCCAGTCGTTGGGTGCCAACATCGGCTCGGGTGCCTCGCTCGACGGCGGCAACGTCTATCTTTCCGCACTCACCGACAGGCTCGCGCCCTCGCTCGATCTCCTGGCCGATGTGGTGCTGCGCCCGGACTTCGCCGACAAGGAAATCGAGCGCGTGCGCAAGGCATGGCTGGCCGGCATCGCGCAGGAAAAGACGCGGCCCAATGGGGTCGCCAATCGCCTGCTGCCGCCGCTGATGTACGGCGCGGGGCACCCTTACGCGATTCCCTTCAGCGGCAGCGGCGACGAGGCCTCGATCACCGCGCTCACGCGCGCCGACCTGGTGGATTTCCACCGCGATCTGATCCGCCCCGACAACGCCACGATCGTCGTGGTCGGCGACACCACGCTGAAGGAGATCGTGCCGCTGCTGGAAAAGCGCTTCGGCAAATGGAAGGCACCGCGCCGCAAGCTTCAGCTGCCCAAGGTCGAATCGGTCGGCCTGCCCGCGGCAACGCGCGTGTTCCTGGTCGACCAGCCCGGCGCGGTGCAGGCCAACATCCTTGTCGGCCAGGTGGTCGATTCCACCCTGGACCCGGCGGCGCTCGACTTCGACCTCGCCAACGGCGTGCTGGGCGGCAAGTTCTCTTCGCGCCTCAACATGAAGCTGCGCGAGGAAAAGCAGTGGGCCTACGGTGCCTACAGCTTCACCTCCGCGGCGCGCGGGCAGCGCCCGTGGATCGCCTACGCGCCGGTGCAGATCGACAAGACCGCGGAGGCCCTGGTCGAGATGAAGAACGACATCGTCGCCTTCGCCAGCGGCGAGCGCGCGGTGACCGCCGACGAGCTCGGCAAGATCAAGGTCAACAACGTGCTCAGCCTGCCGGGTGCCTACGAAACCGCTGCTGCGGTGATGGGCGCGATCGGCGGCATCGTGCGCTACCAGCGCCCCGACGATTACGTCACCACGCTCAAGCAGCGCACCGAGGCGGTGCCGCTGGAGGCGGTGCGCGCGGCGGCCGCGAAGCTCCAGCCACAGGCGCTGACCTGGGTCGTGGTCGGTGACCTGTCCAGCATCGAGGCACCGGTGCGCGCGCTGGAGCTGGGCGAGGTCGCGGTGCTCGATGCCGACGGCAAGAAGATTCGCTGACGATTCACCGTTCAGCCATGCGATGCGACGGGCGGGGTGACATACTCCGCCCGTCTTTCGTTGCCCGGAGTATCCCCATGATCCGCATGCGCATCGCCATCGCGCTTCCCGTCCTGCTGCTGGGTGCGTGTACCTGGGTGAAGATGGAGCCTGGCGGAACCGGCGTGCGCGTGCTGGGGCTCGATGCGCCCGTCGACGGCTGCACCCGGCTTGGCGAAATCGGGGTGTCGGTGAAGGACCGCGTCGCCTTCTATCAGCGCAACGACCTGAAGGTGCGCGACGAGCTGGAAACCATGGCGCGCAACGAAGCCATCGGTCTGGGCGCGGATGCGATCCGCCCGTTGGAAGAACCTGCTGCCGGCGAGCAGCGCTTCACCGCCTACCGCTGCGGCACCGCCGCGCCGGGCCGTTCCGCGACCCCGGCGCGCACCACCCCGCCGGCCAGTCAGCCGCTGCAGCTGGAAGACGCCGAAACCTATCCGATCCGGGAAGAGTGAGCCCGCTCGGCTCCGCGTGCTCAGTGGCGCTGCGCTGACGGGCGATCGCGGAACACCGCCAGGCCTTTGAGCAGGTTCAACGCCTCGCGCACGCCGGCGTCGTTCAGCTCCTCGCCGCGTGCGATCGGCTGGACGCGGACCGCGCCGCTGTTGACGGCTGCCGCATCGTCGATCTCGTTGTCGCCCGCCAGGTGTCCGGGCAGGTCGCGCTCGCGCAGGGTGGGCGGCTGGTAGCTGGCGACCTCGTCGATCTCGCCCTGCGCCTGGAGCAGCACGTCGGGCACGATGCCGGTGGCCTGGATCGAGCTGCCGTTGGGGGTGTAGTAGCGCGCCGTGGTGACCTTGATCGAGTCGCCGTTGTCGAGCGGCAGGACGGTCTGCACCGAGCCCTTGCCGAAGGTCGTGCTGCCCAGCACCAGGGCGCGGTGGTGGTCGCGCAATGCGCCCGCCAGGACTTCGGCGGCGCTGGCGGTGTTGGCGTCCACGAGGATTGCGATGGGCGCGCCGTCGAGCAGGTCGCCGGGGTGTGCGGAGACTTCGCTGCGCGAGTGCGGCAGCCGCCCGCGCGTGCTCACGATGACACCCTGGTCGAGGAAGGCGTCGGCGGCTTCCACCGCCGCGTTGAGCAGCCCGCCGGGGTTGCTGCGCAGGTCGAGCACCAGGCCCTTCAGGGGTGAGGATTCCTGCGCGGTGAGTTCCTTGATCTTGCGCTCCAGATCCAGCCCGGTGTTGGCCTGGAAGGAGGAAATGCGCAGGTAGGCGTAGCCGGGTTCGAGCCGGCTCACGCGCACGCTGGAGACGCGGATCGTCTCGCGGGTGAGGGTGATCTGGAGCGGTTCGCGGCTGGCCTCGCGCATCACGGTCAGGCGCGTCTGGGTACCGATCTCGCCGCGCATGCTGTCGATCGCCGCGTCCACGCCGTCGGCGGTGATGGCCTTGCCGTCGATGGCGGTGATGACGTCGCCCGGGCGGATGCCGGCGCGCGCCGCCGGGGTGTCGTCGATCGGCGCGATCACCAGCAGGCTGCGGTCAGGCTGCTGGATCACTTCCAGCCCGAGGCCGTCGTAGGCGCCGCTGGCGGCTTCGCTGAGGGCGCGCGACTGGTCGGCGTCGAGGTAGGCGCTGTGCGGGTCGAGGTCGACCAGCAGGCCGCGAATCGCCGCGCGCATCAGGGTCGCGTCGTCGATGGGATCGACATAGCCTTCCTTGACCGCCCGGAATACCGAGACGAAGCGCCGGATCTCGTCCAGGCTGGCCGATTCGCCGTCGGCTTCCGCGTCCGCCCCGGCTGCCGGTTCGGCAGGCGCTTCGGCGAGCGCCGGGCGGACAAGGAAAAGCGGCGCGAACAGCGCCAGGGCGGTCCAACGAAGGAAAATGCGATTCATCGGCGAATTATTGCATGGCCGGCTGAACCGCACCGCGCGCGGCGCGCCTCAGCGGGCGCTGAACCAGCCGCGCGGATCGACCGGCCGCCCGCCCCGGCGCAGTTCGAAATAGAGCGCGGCGCGCGTCTGTCCGCCCGAACTGCCGGCGCTGGCGAGCACGTCGCCGGCGTCCACCCACTCGCCGACCTCGCGCTGCAGGCTGTCGTTCTGGGCGTACAGGCTCATCCAGCCTTCGCCGTGGTCGAGGATCACGATGAGGCCATAACCCTTGAGCCAATCGGCGAAGGCGACGCGGCCGTGCGCCACGGCGCGGATCGGGGCACCGCTCTCGGCGGCGATCAGCCAGCCGTGGCTGGTGCGACCGTCGGGCAGAGTGCCGCCGAAACCGACCAGCGTCTTGCCTTTCAGCGGTGCCGTGAGCCGGCTGCGGCGCTGGGCGAAAGGCTGCGTCGCATCGATCCGGTCGGGAATGTCGGCGAAGATGTCGTGCAGCCGTTCGAGCAGGCCGACCAGCGCCTGTTCGTCGCGGCCCAGCGCCTTGAGCCGGCTGTCGGTGTCCTTGAAGCGGGCTTCAAGCGCGGCCAGCAGCGCGCGACGCTCCTCGCGCTGGGCTTCCAGTCCCGCCAGCTGCGCCTGCTGCGCGACGCGGCTGGCGTCGAGCGCCTCGCGCTGGGCGTTGACCTGGCGCACCACGCCGGCCAGTTCGGCCAGCTCGGCCATCAGGCTGTCGATGCGGCTGACGCGATCGCGCTGGAAGTAGCGGTGGTAGGCCAGCACCCGCGCCAGCGATTCGATCCGGTCCTGCGCCAGCAGCAGCTTGAGTTGCTCGTGCCGGCCCAGCGCATAGGCCGAGCGCAGCAGCGCCGCCAGCGCCTCGCGCTGCGCGCCGAGGCGTGTTTCCAGGCCTTGGCGCGCGGTTTCCAGCTTCGCCAGCTCGAGCTCCTGCTCGCCGATCCGGGCATCGATCCCGCGCAGCGCGCGACTCTCGCGGTCGACCGCCTGATCGGCTTCGCGCAGCGTGCGCGCCGCGTCGCCGCGCTCGCCTTCCAGCGCCTGTCGCGCGGCACCCAGTTCGGCGATTTCCTTGCGCACCTGCGCGAGCTGGCGCTCGGCCTCGGCTTCACGCGCGGCGCGATCGTCCTGCGCCGGGGCCGCATCGGCGGCGAAGGCCGGTAGCGCGACGGCCAGCACCAGCGCGAAGCACGCGGCCAGCCGGAAGCGGGTGCCGGAGGCGGTCACGGGGTGTCAATCGGCTGGGTGCAGGAAGGTGACGAGGTTGTGTCCGCTCATTTCATCCGGCTGCGCGATGCCAAGAAGGTGCAGCAGGGTGGGCGCGACATCCTTGAGCGCTCCGTCATCGGCCAGCGTTGCGGGGCGGCCGGAATAGACCAGCGGCACCGGCCCGGTGGTGTGGGCGGTGTGCGGCTGTCCGGTGGCCGGGTCGCGCATCATTTCCAGGTTGCCGTGGTCGGCGGTGAGAATCATTTCGCCGCCGACCGCGCGCAGGGCGGCGAGGATTGCGCCGAGCGCGGCGTCGATGGCTTCGGCGGCGCGGATCGCGGCGGAAAGATCGCCGGTGTGGCCGACCATGTCGGGATTGGCGAGGTTGCAGATGATGACGTCGTGGCGGCGCTGTTCGATCGCCTCGATCAGCCGGCGGGTGACTTCCGGCGCGCTCATTTCCGGCTGCAGGTCGTAGGTGGCGACCTTCGGACTGGGCACCAGCACGCGCTCCTCGCCCGGCCAGACCGCTTCGCGCCCGCCGTTGAAGAAGAAGGTGACGTGGGCGTATTTCTCGGTTTCCGCGATGCGCAGCTGGGTCAGGCCGCGCGCGGCGAGCACCTCGGGCAGGGTGTTGGCGAGCGTCTGCGGGCCGAAGGCGACGCGCGCCGGCAGGGTGACGTCGTATTCGGCCAGGCACACGAAGCGCGACAGCGCGGGCGAGTGCGGCCGGGGGAAGCCGTCGAAGTCCGGCTTCACGAACGAGGCCGTGAGTTCACGCGCGCGGTCGGCGCGAAAGTTCATGAACACCACCGCGTCGCCGTCGCGCATCGGTACCGCGCCCTCGATCACGGTCGGCTGCACGAACTCGTCGGTTTCTCCGCGCGCATAGGCCGCTTCCAGCGCCGCCACGCCGTCGTCGGCGTGCAGCGGCGACTGCGCACGGGCGATGGCCTGCCAGGCGCGCTCAACGCGATCCCAGCGATTGTCGCGGTCCATCGCGTAGTAGCGCCCGCTGACGCTGGCCACGTGCGCACCGGGCACCGCGGCGCAGCGCGCGGCCAGCGCTTCCAGGCTGGCGCGGGCGGATTTCGGCGGGGTGTCGCGCCCGTCGAGGAAGGCGTGCACGGCAATGCGCGTGACGCCTTGACGCCGCGCCAGATCCAGCATCGCGAACAGGTGCGCCTCGTGGCTGTGCACGCCGCCGGGCGAGAGCAGGCCGAACAGGTGCAGGGTACCGCCGGTCGCCTTGGCCGCGGCGCAGGCGCCGAGCAGCTCGGGGTTGGCGAAGAAGCTGCCGTCGGCGATCGCCGCGTCGATGCGGGTGAGGTCCTGGTAGACCACGCGCCCGGCGCCCAGGTTCATGTGGCCGACTTCGGAATTGCCCATCTGCCCGTCCGGCAGGCCCACGTGCAGCCCGGAGGTGTGGATGAGGGTGTGGGGGCAGTCGCGCAGCAGCGCGCGCCAGTTCGGCAGCGTGGCCTGCGCCACGGCGTTGTCGCTCGGGTCTTCGCGATGGCCCCAGCCGTCGAGGATGAGCAGGAGCACGGGCTTGGGTCGGGACACGGCGTGACTTCCGGCAGTGAAAAACGGGCGCATGATAGCGGATGCTGGCGTTGCGGCCGGTTCAGGCCGCGGGCCGCAAACGCGAGGACACTGTCGCGGTGCAGCGTCACATCGGGTGTGGCGCGGCGTCGTTCGACGGGCGGTTTCCCCCAGATGAAAAGGAGTTTGATCATGCGCAGGATTCTCTTCGTGCTTGCACTCGTCGCCAGCCCGCTGGCGCTGGCGCAACAGGACGTCAGCAAGGTCAACGGCAGCATCCGCACCGAGGTCGGCGTGCGCTACGGCGACCTGGACACGGTGAACGGTTCGATCGAGGTTGCCTCGGGCGTCGTGGCGGGCGACGTCGAAACGGTCAACGGCCGGATCGAGGTGGCCGAGAACGCCCGCATTGGCGGCGCCGAGACGGTCAACGGCAGGATTTCCATCGGCGAGAACGTGGTGGTGGACGGCGACGTGGAAAGCGTCAGCGGCAGCATCACCGTTGGCGCGGGAAGCCGCGTGGGCGGCGACATCGAGGCGGTCAACGGGGCCATCACGGTGACTCGCGCCGAGGTCGGCGGCGGCATCGAGAACGTCAACGGCACCATCATGCTGCAGGGCGCGAGCGTGGCGCGCAGCGTCGAGACGGTGAATGGCGACATTGTCATCGGCCGCGACAGCGTGGTGCGCGGCGACATCATCGTGCGCCGGTCGCGGGGCATCTCGCTGGGCCGCCGTGCGCCGCCCAAGGTCACGATCGAATCGGGTGCCACGGTGGAAGGACGCCTGGTGTTCGAGCGCGAGGTGACGCTCAGCATCGCGCCCGATGCCAAGGTGGCCCACGCCGAGCCGGTCGAGCGCTGAGCCCCGGTCGCGAAAGCCGCCTACAATGGCGGCTTCCGTTCCGGACATCCCTGGAGTTCTCCATGCGATTCCCCCTGCTGCCGGCCGTGCTGGCCTGCGCCCTGCTTGCCGCCTGCGGGCGGTCCGAGCCCGTTGCCACCGCGCCCGATCCGGCCGCCGTACCCGCGCCGACCCAGGCGACCGCACCGGCTCCGCACCAGTTCGATGCGGCGATCACCGCCGATGACTTCCTCGCCGACATCACCGCGCTGGCCTCGGATGAATTCGCCGGTCGCGCGCCGGGCACCCGAGGCGAAACCCTGACGGTCGAATACCTGCGCGACCGCTTCCAGGCCATGGGCCTCAAGCCCGGCAATGGCGACAGCTGGTACCAGACCGTGTCGATGGTGGAGACCACCGCCGAGCCCGTGGCCGCGACGGTCAAAGTCAGGGACAAGACCCTGGAGTGGGCCTTCGGCACGCAGTGGGTGACGGGTACCCGCAGCGGGCAGGCGGCGGTCGAGGTGACCGACAGCCCGATGGTGTTCGTCGGCTACGGCACCGTGGCACCGGAGGAAAACTGGAACGATTACGCCGGCCTCGACGTGAAGGGCAAGACCGTCGTGATGCTGGTCAACGACCCGGGCTTCCATGTCGATGATCCGGCCCTGTTCGGCGGCAAGCGCATGACCTACTACGGGCGCTGGACCTACAAGTTCGAAGAGGCCGCGCGCCAGGGCGCGGCGGCGGCGCTGATCATCCATGACACCGACGGCGCGGGCTATGGCTGGAGCGTGGTCGAAAATGGCTGGACCGGCGCGCAGTACGACCTGCCCGCGGCCGAGGATCCCGAGCCGCGCCTGCCGCTGCAGGGCTGGATCACCGGCGAATCCGCCCAGGACCTGTTCGCCCAGTCCGGCCTGTCGCTGGAAGCGCTGCGTCGGGCGGCCAGCAAGCCCGGATTCCGGTCCGTCCCCCTGCCTGCCACGCTCTCGGTCGCGCTCAAGAGCACGATCAAGGCGTCCGAGTCCAGGAACGTGCTCGCGCTCCTGCCCGGCACGGAGCGTCCCGACGAGGCCGTGGTCTACATGGGCCATTGGGACCACCTGGGCACCCAGACCGCTGCCGATGGCAGCGTGCAGATCTTCAACGGGGCGATCGACAACGCCTCGGGCGTGGCCGGCATCCTCGAGATCGCGGACGCCTTCGCGCGCGGCGGGCAGGCACCGAAGCGCTCGGTGTTGTTCGCGGCGGTGACGCTGGAGGAGTCGGGCCTGCTGGGCTCCAAGTACTACGTTGCGCATCCGACGTTCCCCATGCGCAACATCGCCGGCGTCATCAATATCGACGCCATGACCATCGTCGGGCGCACCCGCGACATCGTGGTCACCGGCTACGGTGCGTCGGAGCTGGAGGACATCCTGCGCCCGATCGCCGAGCGCCAGGGGCGCGTGCTGCACGGCGAATCCAGCGTGGAAAAGGGCTTCTACTTCCGCTCCGACCACTTCAATTTCGCCAAGGCCGGCGTGCCGGCGCTGTACGCCAGCGCCGGGCTGGATCACGTCGAGAAGGGCGAGGAGTACGGCATGGCGATCGCACAGGAGTACGGCGTCAACCGCTATCACAAGCCCGCCGACGTGGTCGACCCGAACTGGGATCTCTCCGGCGTGGTGGAAGACCTGGAGGCGCTGTACGCGGTGGGCCGCGAACTGGCCGATGGCACGGCCTGGCCGAACTGGTATCCGGGCAATCCGTTCCGGGCGGTACGCGACGCCGATCGCGCGCCCGCGCCCTCGCCGTAAACCCATCCCGCAAGCGCGGTGCCGATCCGGTGCCGCGCCCGTCGTCCGCCCGCGCCCCGTGCGCGGGCGCTTCTTATTCCGGCCCCGGAACATGCCGCTTTCCCACCTCCTCCTGACGCTGGCCGTGGTCGTGGTCTGGGGCACGAACTTCGTCGTGATCCGCTACGGGCTCGACGCGTTCCCGCCGCTGCTGTTCGCCACCCTGCGGTTTGCCTTCTCCCTCTTGCCTTGGGTGCTGCTGGTCAAGCGCCCGGCGGTGCCGTGGCGCTTCCTTGCCGGAAACGGCCTGTTTCTGGGTTTTGGCATGTTCGGCTTGCTGTTCATCGCGATGCGTGAAGACATCACCCCGGGCGTTGCCTCGATCATGGTCCAGACCCAGGCCTTCTTCACCATCGCCCTGGCGATGGTGTTCCTGCGCGAGCGCCTGCGCCGCTATCAGGGCGTGGGTCTGGCGCTGTGTCTGGCCGGACTGGTGGTCCTGTTCGCCAACGTGGACGGCTCGGTCACCACGCGCGGCTTGCTTCTCACTCTCGCCGGCGGGCTGTGCTGGGCGGTGGCGAACCTCATCGCAAAGCGCGCCGGCAGGGTCGACATGCTGGGCTTCATGGTCTGGTCCTCGCTGTTCGCGATCCCGCCTCTGCTGGCGTGCAGCCTGTGGCTGGAAGGCGCGGGTGCGATCGGTGCGACGCTCGCGGATGCGTCCTGGCCGGCGTGGGCAGCAGCGGTGTGGCAGGGCGTGGCCAATACCCTGTTCGGCTACGGCGCGTGGAACTGGCTGCTGGCGCGCCATCCGACCGCCGTCATCGCGCCGTTCTCGCTGCTGGTGCCGGTGGTGGCGATGCTGTCCTCGGTCATCGTGCTGGACGAGGCGTTGCCGCTCTGGAAGGTCCAGGCCATGGTGCTGCTGATGGCGGGACTGGCGGTGATCGCGCTGTGGCCCAGGCTCCAGGCAAGGCTCGCGCGGCGACCTGCCTGAGCCTACGTGCTGCGTCCATCGCCTGCCGTGGCCGCAGGCTTCAGCCCCGCCCGGCCTGCAATCCGCGCGCCTCGGGTGCCTTCGCAGGCAGCAAGCCACCGGGCCATCGTGCAGTGCAGCGTGCCCGATGCGCGCTTGGCCCGTAGGATGCGCACCCACAAGATGTGGGGAGGGAGGGACCCGCTTCGTTCGCGAAGCGGGTCTTTCTTTTTGTGCGTGGCGTGCGTGCCGCCGGTGCCGGTGGCTCTGCCGCGTGCCGCCGCAATCAGAGTTCGGGCGAAAGCGCCAGCAGGCCGAGCAGCGTATCGCGCAGGCAGACGCGCAGCGCGGCCAGCAGGTCATCGGCTTCGCGACTGCCGAACTGGGCCGGTGGCAGGTGCTCCAGGCGCTGCGTGGCGCCGGCCAAATCGGTCGCGCCCAGCGCCAGCGCGGAGGAGCGGAGGAAGTGGGCCGCCTGGTTGAGCTCTTCGCTGTCGCGCCGCTCGTGGCCCAGCTCGATGCGGCTCAGCAGGGCCGGCGCGTCGGCGATGAACAGTCGGATCAGGCGTGCGCTGCTGCCGGGCTCGCTCTCGTCGAGCATGCGCAGCAGCGCGAGGGCATCGGGGTCGAAGGTGATCGGCGTGCTCATCGTGCAGTGGGCCGGTATCCAGGGTCGCAGTGGCCCGCAGCATAGCGCGATGCCCGAATCGATGCGCGCCCGTCGCGGTCGTGGCGGGATGCAGCCCGGAGCGATCGGACGGATGCGCATCGTCCTGCCTGGATGGGGTAGGAGATTTCCTAGGCGCGGCCGCGGCTTTATCGCAGGGCGCTGCGCGTCTTCGTCCGATCGCCGGGCCGCGACGCTGGCGCGAGACTGTGTCCCGCCACCCTCCGGCTCGTCCGCCTGACGCCTTGCATGTCGAAACTCCTGCTCCTGCCGCTTTTCCGCCTCATGGCCCTGATGCTCTGGGCGACCGCTGCCGCCGCGGGTGGCGCACCCGACGCGGGGCCGGTCGACATCAATCATGCCGATGCGATCGAGCTGGCTGCGCGCCTGAACGGTGTCGGCCCGTCGCGCGCCGAGGCGATCATCCACTACCGCGAAACACAGGGCCCGTTCGATCACCCCGACGAGCTGGTCCGCGTGAAGGGTATCGGGCCCAAAACGCTCGAAAAGAACCGGCAGCGCATCCGCATCGGTCCCCCGGCCGACACCGCGCAGCCATAACAGCCCGCATCGCGCCCGGCTCCCCCGCTCCGGCGCGATTTTCCCCTCGCCCGCCGCGGCCCGCCCCGGCGGGTTTTCTCTGTCCGGCTTGGGAACCCGACGCGGGCGCGCTATCGTGCCGGCGGTGCGCCGCCTGGCGCGAAGCGATCGGATGGGCTCCCGTGAAGTATCTGCATGCGATGGTGCGCGTACGCGATCTGGATGAATCGCTGCGCTTCTACTGCGACGGGCTGGGCCTGCGCGAAATGCGGCGCATCGAAAGCGCGGCCGGCCGCTTCACCCTGATCTACCTGGCCGCGCCGGCGAATCCCGAGGCCGAGATCGAGCTGACCCTCAACTGGGGCTCGGACGAGGACTACGGCAGCGCGCGCAACTTCGGCCACCTGGCTTTCGAGGTGGACGACATCCACGCCACCTGCGCGCACCTGATGGCGATGGGCATCGCCATCCACCGACCGCCGCGCGACGGCCACATGGCCTTCGTGCGTTCGCCGGACCTGATCTCGGTGGAGCTTTTGCAGAAGGGAACGCCGCTGCCGCCGGCCGAGCCCTGGGCCTCGATGCCCAATACGGGCAGCTGGTGAGCACGACCCGCGTCTTCATCGACGGCGCGCCGGCCGAAGTCGAGGCCCTGGCCGGATTCACGCGCACCGGCTATGGCCACTTCACCACGATGCAGGTGCGCCAAGGCGCGGTGCGCGGGCTGGATTTGCACCTGATCCGCCTGCAGCGCGCCACCCGCGCCCTGTTCGACGGGCGGCTGGATATCGAAGCGCTGCGCGGCGACCTGCGCGCGGCGCTGGCCGCAACGCCGGACGCTTCGGTGCGGATCAGCGTCGTGGCGGGCAACTGGAATGCGCGCGGCATGTCCGGGCCGGCGCGCATCCGCACCCTGATCCTTGTCGATCCGCCGGCTCCGGAGCCGGAGAAGGCGGTACGCCTGCGATCCTTCGTCCACGAGCGCTACCTGCCGCGGTTCAAGCATCTGGGCGGTTTCGAGCTCTTCCACCTGCGTCGCCAGGCGCGGATGCAGGGCTTCGACGACGCGGTGCTGCGCACCCGCGCGGGCTTCCTGTCGGAAGGGGCGACCTGCTCGCTCGGCTTTTTTTCCGGCGAGACGCTGGTATGGACCCAGGCACCGCAGCTCGACGGCATCACCCGGCACCTGTTGATGCAGTCCGACCCGCGCGCGCAGGTGCGCGAAATTTCCCCGGAAGACGCGCGCGGATTCGACGGCGCGTTCTGCTGCCACTCGGGCGGCATCTGGCCGGTTTCGCGCATCGACGAGGTATCGATCCCGGTGGACGCGGCGCGCATCGCGGCGCTGCGGGCGCGACTGGCGGAAATTCCGATGCAGCCCATCTGAGCGGGCCTCGCGTCGGCGCGACCGGGTGCGCAGCGGCCTACAATGGCGGCTTTGCGCCGCGAGTCCGCCATGTCCAACCGAACCCTCGCGCTGGTCGAAAGCGCCGCCCGCCATCTCGTGCCCACCTACCGCCCGCGCGCCCTGGTGCTCGATCGCGGACTCGGCGCGCGGGTGTGGGACATCGAAGGCCGCGACTACGTGGACTTTTCCGCCGGCATCGCGGTCAGCGCCCTGGGCCACGGGGACCCGGACCTGCTCGCGGCCCTGCACGCGCAGGCGCAAAAGCTCTGGCACACCAGCAACGCCTTCCTCACCGAGCCGCCGCTGCGCCTGGCCGAGGAGCTGATCGCCGCCAGCGGCTTTGCCTCGCGCGTGTTCTTCTGCAATTCGGGCGCGGAAGCCAACGAGGCGGCGATCAAGCTGGCGCGCCGGTTTGCCGCCCGTGCCGGGCGCGGTCCGGAGCGGCGCGTCATCCTGAGCTTCGAGGGATCCTTCCACGGGCGCACGCTGGCGACCGTCACGGCGACGGCCCAGCCGAAATACCAGCACGGCTTCGAGCCGCTGCCGGGCGGGTTCCGCTACGCGCCGTTCAACGATGTCGCCGGCTTCGACGCGGCGTTCGGTGACGACGTCGCGGCGGTGATCGTGGAGCCGGTGCAGGGCGAAGGCGGGGTCGTTCCCGCAGCGCCCGGTTTCCTCGCGCACCTGCGCGCGCGCTGCGACGCGGCGGGCGCGCTGCTGGTGTTCGACGAGATCCAGTGCGGCGTGGGGCGCACCGGCCGGCTCTGGGCGCACCAGTGGGACGAGGTTCGCCCGGATGCGATGACGTTGGCCAAGGGCCTGGGCTGCGGTTTTCCGATCGGCGCACTGCTGGTGGCAGATGCCGCCGCCCAGACGCTGGATTTCGGCAGCCACGGCACCACGTTCGGCGGCAATCCGCTGGCCGCCGCGGTGGCTCGGGCGGCGCTGCGCAAGCTGTCCGCGCCGGAGCTGCTGGACAACGTCGAAGCGCAGGCGCAGGCGCTGCGCGATGGCCTGCATGCGCTGGACGAAAAGCATCAGGTGTTTGCCGAAGTCCGCGGTCGCGGGCTGATGCTCGGCGCCGTGCTGCGCCCGGAACATTCCGGGCGCGCGGCGGAGATTCTCGATCATGCCGCCAACGCGGGCTTGCTGCTGCTCCAGGCCGGGCCGGACGTGCTGCGCCTGGTGCCGGCGCTGAACATCGGTGCCGAGGATGTGGCTGAAGGTTTGGCACGACTGGATGCGGCACTCGCTGCATGGCGAACATGAGATGCTCCCTCTCCCCCGCTCGCGGGGGAGAGAGACTCTATTTTTCCGGAGTATCGCCATGTCTCGATTTCTCACCTTGTTCCTGCTGCTGCTCGCTACCGCTGTCAGCGCCGAACCCCCGGTTTCCGTGGACGCGACATTGCGCGACCAGGTCATCGAATGGCGTCGCGATCTGCATCAACACCCGGAGCTGGGCAACGACGAAACCCGCACCGCGCAGAAAGTGGCCGACCACCTGCGTGCGCTCGGCCTGACCCCGAAAACCGGCATCGCCCACACCGGCGTGACCGCCGTGCTGAAGGGCGCAAGGCCCGGCCCGCGCATCGCGCTGCGCGCCGACATGGATGCCTTGCCCGTGACCGAACGGACCGGCCTGCCGTTCGCTTCCACTGTCCGCGGTGAATACCGCGGACAGCCGGTCGGGGTGATGCACGCCTGCGGCCACGACATGCACGTGGCGATCCTGATGGGCGTGGCCGATGCCCTGGTGGCGCGGAAGGACGAGTTGCCCGGTGAGGTGATGTTCGTGTTCCAGCCGGCCGAGGAAGGCCCGCCGGTGGCGGGCGAGATCGCCGGTGCCGAGCTGATGCTGGAGCAGAAGATCTTCGAAGAATTCAAACCGGACGCCGTGCTCGGCCTGCACGTCTGGGCCGGATTGCACGTCGGACAGATCGGCGTGCGCAGCGGCGGCATGATGGCCAGCGCCGACGAGTGGACGCTGACCGTGAAGGGCAAGCAGACCCACGGTTCGCAGCCCTGGGCCGGGGTTGACCCGATCACCGTCGCGGCGCAGATCCTGCTGGGCACCCAGTCGATCATCGCCCGCCAGGTGGACATCACCCGCTCGCCGGTGGTGCTGACCGCCGGCCAGTTCCAGGCCGGGGTGCGCTTCAACATCATTCCCGATGAGGCGACCCTCGTCGGCACGCTGCGGACCTTCGATCCGGCGCTGCGCGAGGACGTCATCGCGCGCTTCCGCAGCACTGCCGAGCACTTCGCCGGCGCTTCGGGTGCCAGCGCCTCGCTGGAGGTCGTCAACAACGCCCCGGCGCTGATCAACGATGCCGTTCTGTATCGCCAGCTCCTGCCCTCGCTCGAACGGGCGACCGGGGCGGGGAAAGTCGTCGAGATATCGCCGGTCACGGCGGCGGAGGATTTTTCCCACTTCGCCAACGCCTCGCGCGGGCTGTACTTCTTCGTGGGCAGCACCGCCGCGGACAAGGATCCGGCCACCATGCCGATGAACCACTCGCCCTTCTACGCCCCCGACGAAGGTGCCCTCGACGTGGGCCTGCGCGCGATGCTGCAGGCCACGCTCGACTTCCTGGGAGCGCTCTAGTTCGCGAAGCGGCGCTCGTCGCGCCCACGCAGGCGGGTGCCCAGCGGCTTCTGCGTGCAGCCGCAAGATAGGCTCGCCCGCGCGGCTTCCACCTGCACACGATCCCCCGGAGGCCCGCGCCGAACCGCCCCGGCGCTCAGGCCGCCGCGCCGTTCACCGCGGGGTGCCGCGCACCGCGGCTATCCACGCCAGCATCAGCGCCAGTGCGATCAGTGCCCAGGTGGCATTGGCCGGCACCGTCGTGATCGCGCGCGGCGTGACGACGGGCGGCCCGCCGCCCGCACCGGGTGCGATGAATCGACCGTAGGTGGCGAAGGCGCGGATGGGCAGGGTGGCGGTGATGGCGTGGGTGGTGGCGTCGATGGCCCAAACCCGGTCGGCGCTGATGTCTGCCACATAGAGGCGCGCATCGTCCGGCGTGATGGCAATGCCATACGGTTCGCCCGCACCTGTGGGCACGGTGGCGATCACGGCATGGCTGGTGGTGTCGATCACCGAAATGCTCGCGCCGAACTGGTTGGTCACATAGGCGCGCGCGCCCTGGTTGCTGAAGGCCACACTGTTGGGGTGGAGGCCGACCGGAATGGTCGCGATGACGGTCTGCGTGCCGGCATCGAGCACCGATACCGTGTCGCCCATGCGGTTGGTCACATAGACGCGGGAGCCGTTCGGATGAACCGCCACGCCGCGCGGATCGTTGCCCACCGGCACGGTGGCGATGAGGACGTGGGTGGTGGCATCGACGATGGAAACGGTGTTGTTGCCAGTATTGGCGACGTAGACCCGGTCGCCAGCCGGGTTCACAGCCACGCCGAACGGCGCGCTGCCCGCGCCCAGGGACACGCTGGCGAGCACGGTGAGGCTGGCGGTGTCGATGATGGCGAGAGTGCTGTCCATGAGGCTTGGCACATACACGCGCGTTCCGTCGTCGCTTGCCGCCACCGAGAACGGTGCCGCTCCGACCGGCACGCTGCCGATCTGGACATGGGCGTTGGTATCGAACACGGCCAGCGCCGCGCCGCCGGCGAGGGTGACGTAGGCGCGCGCCTGGTCGCGGCTGACGGCCACTCCCCAGGGCGAGGAGCCCGCGGCCATCGGGATGCTTGCCACCACCGCGTGGGTAGCGGTGTCCAGCACCCGCACGGTGTCGCCGTCCGGACCTTCGGCGAGGTAGGCGAAGGGTGCGGCCAGGGTGCCGGCGAACGGCGCGAGCGCAAGGCAGAGGGTCGCGAGAAAACGCTGGATCAGGAGGGGCATGGGGGATTCCTTCGAATGGGGCGGAAAACGCTGCGCTGTCGAACTCACGGCATCTCGAATCCGTCGCTGAAGATGTCTCCGCCGAGGATGGAGCTTCTGCAGCGGCTGAACTCGGAGGTGCCGCGATGCCAGAAGAACGTGCCGCCCGGGTCGCCGAGCAGGCGCGTGGCCGTGGCGGTGACCCAGCGCGGGGTGTTGAAGTAGCCGGTGCTGCCGGCTGGCGCGGTCAGCGCCGCGTTCGTGTAGGTCGTCGAGCCGTCGCCCACGCCGTCCCAGCCGTTCACGATCTGGGCGAAGGTCGAGCCCAGCCAATCCTCGCCCTGGCCCCAGAAGCCCATCGGTATGCTTCCGATCACCACGGGGTTGCACTGCGGCACGGCGTAGAAGTCGATCCGGTACCAGCCGTTGGACGAGGCCAGCGCGCCGCTGGCCTGTGCGGTGTCACCGCTGCCTTCCACCAGGGTAATGCTGGGCTTGTTCTGGTTGCCGTTGGCGGCGCTGGCGGGCGGATCGGAATTGTTGTCATCGAAGAAGCCGATGCCATCGTCGCCCAGGTCGATGCCGATGCCGGCGTTGTCGTGGAAGCGGTTGCGCCGGATGGTGTTGAAGGCCGAGGCAATCACCGCCACGCCGTCATTGCCGCTGAAGCCAATGCGGTTGGCATCCACCTGGGTGGCGCTGGATGCGTTGGCGATACGCACGCCATGCCCGCCGTTGCCGCGATTGGCGCATGTGCCTGCACACAATGCCGGGATGCCGATGCGGTTGTCGGTGATACGGTTGCCCACCGCATGGCTGCCACTTACTTCGACGCCGTGCAATGTGCTGTTGGCAATCACGTTGCCACGCACGATGTGACCGGGGCCGTGGATCAGGATGCCGCGTTCGTTGCCGCGCTGGTCGCCGCCGCTGAGGGTTCCGATGTAGTTGTTCTCGACGATGGCCGTGCCCGGCTGGGTGCTGCCGGAGCCCGAGATGCTGATGCCCGTGCCCAGTGCATCCACGATGACGTTGCGGTCTTGCGGCTCCGGCCCGCCGATGCGGACGCCTTGGGTACTGCCGCCCACGCGCACACCGGTGCCGCTGGGCAGGGCGGTGTAGCTGCCGAAGGTGCCGCCCACTTGCGAACCCGCCAGGCGATGGTCGCGCCCACCGGCGAATTGCGCTGCGGCAATCGAGTGGCCTGAAAACCCCAATCCCTCGATGCTCACCGTGGCGTCGGGTGAAGCCGTGGTGGCGACGTTCAGGCCGTAGGCGCCGGTGATCTGGTTGGCGCCATTGAGAACCACGCACAGTGTCGCATTGTTGCCGAGCACGGCACTGTTGCGGCTGGAGCCGGGTTGGGTATAGCCATCGATGACAACTGGCTCGGCGATGGTGGGCAGCAGCGAAGCCAGCGTGATGACGCGCGGGCAGGCACCGGAAATGTTGAAGTGGATCCGGTTGACGTTGGGTGCGGCATTGGCGTCGATCAGCGCCTGGCGCAGCGATCCCGCGCCGGTGTCATTGGTGTTGGTGACCGTCAGCACGGTGGCGGTGGAGCCGATGTCGGATTCGAATGCGCCGCGATCCGGGGCTGCGCCTTGCCAGCGCGTGTTGCCGGCAAAATCCTTCTGGCTGAGCAGATTGACATCGTTGCGCCCGCTGTTGATGCCTGGCGATGCGCCGCCCAGCCGCCAGTCATCGGTGGCCGGATCCACGAATTGTGGATTGACGTACTGGGACTGCATCGGAGCGGCAGCCAAGGGTCGATTGGCGTCCACGCCGTTGCCCAGGATGTTGTTGTAAAGGCGCGCGTCGATGTTCGGCACGGACGCACGCTTGCGCAGCCGGATGTCGCGCGTGTTGTCCCAGAACACGTTGTTGGTCACGAACATGCGCCAGGCATCGGTCTCTTCCGCGTCGGCACGGGTCACGCAAAGCGCACCGCTGCCGTTGTTCTGGGAAAAGGTGCTGTGTTCTATGCGGGCCGTCTCCATTCCATAGGATCGGATCTCGACCGCGCAATCGCTGAGCCAGCCACCGCCTGGATGGACGCCGCCGCTGTGGGTGATCAGGCTGTTGCGCAGGATCACCCGGCTCGCACCCAGTTGGGTGTGTCCGACGTGATCGAGCCAGACCCGCTCCAGGGTGAGGGTTTCATCGCTGATCAGGTACAGCGAGTTCAGGTTGCGGAGCGTCAATCGCTCGATCCGCAATGGCGCATCGGCCCTGAAGTTGCTGACGAACAGGTTGGTGCCGGTCAGCACGGTGGCAACAGGGTTTCCGCTGCGCGTGGTGCAGCCGCTGCCATAGCCGCCTTGAATGCTGATGGACTCCTCCACATCCGGATACGTGGGGCTGCCACCATTGCCATCGATGATGCTGCCGGTCATGTTCCAGATGCCTGCCGTCATCTTGATCACGACAGCTTCGTTGGCGGCCACGGCCACCGCCGCATTGAACTGGGCCACGGTACTGACGCAGCGTTCTGCCGCCATCGCGCCGGGTGCAGCCAGGGCCAGCAGCAAAGTGAACGTGGCTGACCATGACGCGGCAGGGCGCAAAACAGTACGTACGGCGAACATGGCTAAATCCTTCGGAAGGTGGGCTTGCCGCTAACAACGCAGGTTCACCGGAAGTCGTGCCAGTTTTTTTCATGCCGCAACCCTGTGCTGCACCCTTCGGGCAGCGTTGCTGTGAAGAACGGCTGTCCTGCCGGCTTTTCAGAAGCCGCGTTCTTGTGGGAACAATTGATTTCGCGCAAGCGGCTTGATGTCGCGTCATTGCGGGTCAAGCCCGCAATGACGCGGAATAGGGGGCGTGAAAGCGGGCCCGCACGGGTGTGATGGCAAGCCTGTCCACGAGAAACAGGTGTTCCCGCGCAGCCTGCTATGAAAGCCCCGCCGAGTTCGACCGCTGCTTTGCCGCAAGACGGCGTGGGTGCTCGGGGCCGAGCAGGGCGGTTAGCATTTCAAGCTCTCGTTCGCGCCACTGCGCCACATCATCGTGGCCCAGCAGGGCGGCGGCTTCGGCGCGCAGGGTGAGGGTCTCGGCCAGCGCGTTGCTCGGGTGCGGATGGCGGCCGATGAGTTCGTCCAGGGATTCGTCCAGCATGGAAAGCGCGTCGGCATCGCCGCGGCGCAGGCGCGCGAAGGCGAGTGCGGCGCGAACCTGGAAGTAGTCGGCCTCTTCGCGGTTGCGTCGGCTGGCGAAATGGTCTTCCGCGGCGACGAGAACGTCGAGCGCTTCGGCATCGCGGCCTTGCGCCAGCAGGGTGAGGCCGAGCTGGGCTTCGGTCCAGCCCAGCTGGCTGGCGTTGGTGGCCGCGAAAGTGGCGCGGGCGCGCTCGGCCATCGCCGCGGCCTCGTCGAGCCTGCCGGCGTGGCGATACAGCAGGGCGAGCATGGTGCGGATGCTGGCGCTGATCGGGTGATCGGCGGGCAGGGTGCGTTCGGCGATGTCCAGTGCGGCGAGGCCTGTGGCATCGGCCTCGTCGAAACGTCCCAGGCCGAACAGGGCGTTGGCGCGGCCCAGGTGCAGCCAGGCCTGGCGCGATTCGGGAGCCTGCGGATCGAGCGCCAGTAGACGGCTGGCTTGCGCATAGGCGTGTTCGGCCTCGGCGTAGCGGTCGCGCCGGATGGCGGTGGCACCGAGATTGTTCCAGTCCACGGCCAGGCGCGGATCGTCCGGGCCGAGCAGGGTCTCGCGTTCGGCCAGTATCCGTTCGTAAAGCGCCTGGCTGGCGGGAAGGTCGCCGCTGAACTGGACGTTCTTGGCCAGTGTGGTGAGCGTGGCGATGCGGCCCAGGGCGAGATCGGCGCGCGGGCCGATGCGGTCGAAGATCGCCAATGCCTCTTTGCTGTCCGCCATCGCCGCCGCCAGTCGCCCGGTCGCGGTGTCGTGCATGGCCGAGTAATGCAGGCCATCAGCCAGCGCAGGCCAGGCGGCCTCGCCCAGGGTGCGCAGCTGCGCGATGCCGGCATCCAGCCGGGTTCGCCCTTCGTCGGCAGCGCCCAGTGAAATCAGGCCGTGCCCGATGGCGACCTGCAGTTCGGCCTGGGTGTCGGGTGCGTCGGTGAGTGCGTCGACGCGCAAGGCGGCGTCGCGGATGAGGTCCACGGCCGAGGTCTGCGCGCCGCTGCGCGAGAGCTCGGGATTGCCGGCCTTGAGCAGGGAAACCACGAAACGCTTGGTTTCCTCGGCCCGCCGAGCCTGCGCTTCGGCGCGCGCAAGGTGCTGCTCGGCCAGGGCGCGCTGGCGGTTGGCCTCGTGTGCCTGATCGCGCGCGATGCGCGCCTGCCACAGCGCGGTGCCGAAGCTGGCGACGAGGGCGATCAGGGCCAGCGCGGTCGCGGCGGCACCGAGGCGATGGCGCAGCACGAACTTGCGAATCCGATACCCGGAGGTGTCCGGCCGCGCGTTGATCGGGCGGCCGTCCAGATACAAGCCCAGATCCGCGCCGAGCGCGGCGGCGGAGGCGTAGCGGCGCTCGGGCTCGGGGCGCAGCGCAGCGAGCACGATGCGGTCGAGATCGCCCGCGACGAGCCGGGCCAGCCTCGCCGGTTCCGGTGCTCCCTCGCCCCAGCGCTGCGTCAGCTGCGTGGGCTCAAGCTGGCGCAGCGCCTGGCTGGGGCGGACCAGCGAGGCGTATTCGCCCCCGGCACCGACGCCGGTGGTGAGCCCGCGCTCGCGCCGATAGGGCAACTGACCGGCGAGCATTTCGTAGAGCACCACGCCCAGCGCGTGCACGTCGGTGGCGGTGCTGATCGCCTCGCCGTGGATCTGTTCGGGTGCGGCATAGGCTGGCGAGAGTGCGCGCAGGCCGGTGCGGGTGTGGTGCGCGTCGGGCGCGTCGTCGAGCAGCTTGGCGATGCCGAAATCCAGCAAATGCGGTTCGCCCTGTGCGTCCACGAGGATGTTGGAAGGCTTGAGGTCGCGGTGAACGACGAGCCGGCTCTGGGCATAAGCCACGGCATCGCAGACCTTGCGCAGCAGGGTCAGGCGCTCGCGCAGCGACAGCCCGTGCTCGCGCGCCCAGTCGGTGATCGGCGTGCCCTCGACATGCTCCATGACGATGTAGGGCCGCCCCTCGCCATCCATGCCGCCATCAAGCAGGCGCGCGATGTTGGGGTGGGCGAGACTGGCGAGGATGCGGCGTTCCTGCAGGAAGCGCTGCAGGATGTCCTCGCTGTCCATGCCGCGCTTGAGGCGCTTGAGCGCCGCGCGCTGGGTGAAATCACCGTCGTGGCGCTGCGCAAGAAACACCTCGCCCATGCCGCCGCGGCCGAGCGGTTCGATCAGCCGCCAGTGGCCGATGGTGACGGCGTCCTGCTCCGACGCGGCGTTGGACGTTCCGCCTTTTGATGCACTGGCCGATTGCTCCAGCGCCTCGTGCGCGAGTGCGCCCAGGCCGCGCTCGAACAGGCCCTCGCCGGATTCGGCGTTGAGCAGGGCGCGAAGCTCGCCGGCAAAGGCCGGATCGGCGCGCGCGATGTCATCGAGGCGCTCGCCCTGTTCGGCGGTATCGAGATCAAGCAGTTCGTCGAGCGCGGCGGACAGGCGATGCCAGTGCGCGGCGTCACCCGGCGGTGGCATGGGCCAGATCCCGGTACAGGAACGCCTTGGCCTTGCGCCAGTCGCGCTTGAGGGAACGCTCGGACCGATCGAGCACGGTGGTCATTTCGACAAAGCCCAGGCCACCGAAGAAATGCAGCTCCACCAGCCGCGCGAGGCTCTCGTCGAAGTGCTCCAGACGCTGCAGCGCAGCGTCCAGGCTCAGCAACTCGTCATCCTGACCGGCCAGCACGGCGGTCAGGGCCGGTTCGCGCACGTCATCCAGCGACAGCGGCGCGACCCCTTCCCCGCGCTTGGCGGCACCGCGCTTGCGCACGTGGTCGATGACGATCTGGCGCATCGCGCGCGAGGCCAGCGCGAAGAAGTGTCGGCGGTCGTTGGGTGCATCGTCGCCACGCGCCATGCGCAGGTACACCTCGTGCACCAGCGACTGCGCGTGCGCGATGTCGGTGCCGCTGCGCAGCAGGTGATGCTGCGCCATTCGGTGCAGATCGGCATAGACCGAATCGAACAGCCGCGCCTCGGCGATCTTGTCGCCAGAACGGGCAGCGGCGATCAGCAGGGTGGTGTCCACGGCAGGGTCCGGGGGAGGTCGCCGCATCATTCCATGCCGGAGGTCGCGATGCCAGAGGCGCCGGCATCGCGTCACTCGCGCGAAGGCAGCAGTCCGGCGACTTTGATTTCAATGATTCAATGGCGCTGGATCAAGAGTCCTTGGGGAAAGCGTCCCGTGGCAATAGCGGACCTTTTCGGAGGTCTCCAGAGTGACGAAGCTCTCGGCGTTCTTGTCGCTGCCACCTGTGGTCGTGCGCTATCGGAGGTCACGGCCTCAGACGGCCTTCGCTTCCGCGAATGCCTCGCGTGCCGCATCAAGCGTGGCGGCAATGACGTCTTCGGTATGTGCGCTGGAAAGGAAGCCGGCCTCGAACGCGGATGGCGCGAGGAACACGCCGCGTTCCAGCATCGCATTGAAGAAGCGGTTGAACATCGGCACATCGCAGGCGGTAGCCTGGGCGTAGGTTTCGATCTTTTCGGCGGTGAAGAACAGCCCGAACATCGCGCCGACGCGGGTGGTGGTGAACGGCACGCCCGCGCCATCGGCCCAGGCTTGCAGACCGTCGCACAAAAGGCGCGTGCGGCGGGCCAGTTCGTCGTGGAAGCCGGGTGCCTGGACCAGCTCCAGCATCGCCAGTCCCGCCGCCATCGCCACGGGATTTCCCGAGAGCGTGCCGGCCTGGTAGATCGGGCCGGACGGGGCGATCTGCTGCATGAGGTCGCGGCGGCCGCCATACGCGCCCACCGGCATGCCGCCGCCGATGATCTTGCCGAAGGTGGTGAGGTCGGGCGTGATGCCGTAGTGCGCCTGCGCACCGCCGAGCGCGACGCGGAAGCCGGTCATCACCTCGTCGAAGATCAGCACCGCGCCATGCTGGGTGCACAGCGCACGCAGGTGCTGGAGATAGCCTTCGCGCGGCGGGATGCAGTTCATGTTGCCCGCCACCGGCTCGACGATCAGGCCGGCGACGTCGCCGCCCACTTCGTCGAACAGGCGCGTGGCGGCCTCGAAGTCGTTGTAGGGCAGCGTCAGGGTGAGATCGGCCAGCGCTGCGGGCACGCCGGGCGAAGTCGGCGTGCCGAGCGTCAGCGCGCCCGAGCCGGCCTTCACCAGGAAGGCGTCGCCGTGGCCGTGGTAGCAGCCCTCGAACTTGACGATGCGCGAGCGCCCGGTTGCGCCGCGCGCCAGGCGAATCGCCGACATCGTGGCCTCGGTGCCGGAGTTGACCATGCGCACCATTTCCACCGAGGGCACGAGCCGGGCGATGGTCTCGGCCATCGTCACCTCGGCTTCGCAGGGCGTGCCGAAACTCAGGCCATCCTTGACCGCGCGCTCCACCGCTTCGCGCACGAACGGATGGTTGTGGCCGACGATCATCGGCCCCCACGAGCCGACGTAGTCGATGTAGCGATTGCCTTCCACGTCCCATAGATACGGGCCATCCGCGCGCCGCGTGAAGAACGGTTCGCCGCCCACGGCGCGGAACGCGCGAACGGGCGAGTTCACGCCGCCGGGCAGGCGCGCGCAGGCGCGAACGAAAAGGTCGTGGTTGGAAGTCATGGCAAGGATCCGGCGGAAGTGGGGGTGTGGATCGAGCGCGGCGCAGTCGCGCGTCCCGAGCCGCCATTGTCGCGGCTCCCCGCATCGGCAGCCAGTGCGACGCCCGGGCGGCCATCGCCGCCGGGGACTTCATCGAGGAACAGGCGGGTCGCGCGGCGGAGGCTGGATGCGCGTGCGGATCTCCGGGGCAAGGGTCAGCACGTCACCCGGAACAAGCCCGAGTCGGCGCGCGTGTCCCGCATTGAGCTCGAGGACGAACCGCGCCGGCCCCAGGCTCGGATACGACGGGCAGGTCTGCGTGGTGCAGGGCGGCGCACCCGCCGCCACCGAGACAAACCGCAGTGCGCCGTCGAAGTAGAGGATGTCGAGCGGTATGCGCGTGTTGCGCATCCAGAAGGCCTGCGCCTCCTCGCGCTCGAACACGAACAGCATGCCGCGGTCGGCATCCATGCGGTCGCGAAACATCAGCCCGCGCTGGCGCGCCTCGTCGTCCATCGCCAGCTCCACGCCATAGCGCTGCCCTTTGAGCTCCACCCAGGGCGCACCGCTTGCTGCGCAGCCTGACAGCAGGCTTGCGGCAGCGGGCAAGGCAAGTGCAAGGGTCAAGAGTCGGCTGCGCCAGAACGTCATGGCATCCACCAGTTGGACAGGGAGTGATCGAAGATAGCCGATGTCCGCGGGGCACTGGAACGCCGCCTTCACTCCGGTGTGGCCCAGCATCGGCGCGCTGGGGGCCGAGGCGGATGTCGGATGTGTTGACAACCATGCGACATGGTGTAAGATGGCGGGCTCGCTTGGACGTTTTGCCCGCTCTGTGGAGCAGCGA
>JAMLIV010000029.1 GCA_023954075.1 Lysobacteraceae bacterium | reverse complement strand
AGGTGCGCCAGCGCGGACGCCGCGCTAGCCCAGCCGAAAGCTCTCGGGCAGCAGTTCGTCCAGCGCCAGGGTGCGCACGCCGCCTTCTTCGGTGGCGAAATGCACCCGCGCGCGCGGGCCGAATTCGCCGATGCGCTGGCGGCAGCCGCCGCAGGGCGGGATCGTGACCGCGCGCCCGTCGGCGTCGCGCGCGCTGATCGCCACGTCGACCAGGGTGAGCGCCGCGCCTTCGGCCAGCACCGCCGCACCGATGGCGTTGGCCTCGGCGCAGCTGCCCAGCGGGAAGGCCGCGTTTTCGACGTTGCAGCCGGCGTACACCGCGCCGCTGGCGCTGCGCACCGCCGCGCCGACGCTGAGGCGCGAATACGGCGCGTAGGCGCTGCGCGAGGCGCGTTCGGCGGCGCGCATCAGATCGGCGGATTCGGGCGGAAGCGGCATGGGCGTGGCATCGGTGGCGGAGGGTCATCTTAGCCGCAGGTGTTTCCATGCGGGCTGCGACCTGCGCCATGCTAGTGCGCTCCACCGTCCGATCGATCGCGATGTCCCTGCGCGGCAAACTCCTGGTGCTGGCCCTGTCGATCCTGGTGCTGCCGGTGGGCGGATGGCTGCTGGTGCGCCAGTTGGAAACGCTGCTGCGCGAGGGTCAGGCGCAGGTGCAGCTCGCCTCGGCGCAGATGCTGGCGCGCGCGGTCGCGACGCAGGCCCCCGTGTTTCCCGATGCCGGCCCGGCGTTGTTCGTGCAGGAAGCCGCCGCGCCGCTGTCGCTGGACGGCTATGACGAGGACTGGCGCGCACAGGGACTGGTGGAACAGGCGCTGGCACCGGGGCTGCGCCTCGCGCTGGCATGGTCGGAGGGCCAACTCCATCTCTTTGCCGCCGTGGATGATGCCAGCCGCGTTCGCGCCGACGCCGGTCTGCCGCAGGCCGGCCGCGCCGACCAGCTCGTGCTGGTGCTGGAAGACGCGCGCGGCACCCATCGCCTGCGCCTGGCCAACGCCGCGCCCGGCGCGCTGGCCGCCGTCGCGCTGGCCAGTCGGGAAGCGCCGCGGCTGCACGGCACCTGGGAGGAAGATGCGGCCGGCTATCGGGTCGAGCTGCGCTTTCCGGCCGGCTATCTGCCGCTGCGCCTGGGTCTGGATGCGCTCGATTTCTCCGATCCTGCGCTGCCTCCGACCCCGCGCGGGACCGGCGGCGACCTGGCCGAAGGGCGCTGGCAGGTGCAGCGCGCCCCGCAGGCGCTGCAGGCCCTGCTCGATGGCCTGGTGCCGGACGGCGTGCGCGCCACCCTGACCCAGGCCGACGGCTGGGTGCTGGCGCGCGCCGGTCGCTTCACCGACGGCTCCAGGCCGATCGGGCGCTGGCGCGGCCTGCTGTATCGGACGGTGACTCCGGTGCCGCCGGTCCCGGCCCCGGCCGATGCGGCCGGTGGCCTGCTGGATCGACAGGAGCTGTGGCAGGCGCTGTCCGGACCGCCGGCGCTGGCGTGGTATGCGCTCGATCAGGGCCGCGGCCTGCTGCTGGCCACCGCGGTGCCGGTGCGCATCGGCAGCCAGACGCGCGGCGCACTGCTGCTCGAGCGCCAGGGCGAGGCGCTGCTGTTGACCGGGCAGGCCGTCAGCGGGCTGATGCTGGTGACCGTGCTGGCGATGCTGGTGGTCGGGCTGGCGCTGTTCGGTTTCGCCGGCCGCCTGAGCGCGCGCATCCGCGCGCTGAGCCGCGCCGCCGAGCGCGCCATCGCACGCGAAGGACAGAACGCCGGTGCCGGCTTCGTCGCCTCGCGCGCCGGCGACGAGCTGGGCGATCTTTCCCGCAGTTTCAAGCGCCTGCTCGACGAGGTGGGCGCCTACAGCGGGTACCTGCGCGGCCTCGCCGGCACCCTCTCGCACGAGCTGCATACGCCCATCGCGGTGGTGCGATCCTCGCTCGAGAATCTTGAAAGCGAAGCGCTGGAGCCGGCGTCGCGCACCTACGTCGAGCGTGCCCGCGCCGGAGTGGATCGCCTCGCCGCGATCGTGCGCGCGATGAGCGAGGCCAGCCGCGTGGAGCGCGCCATCGCCAGCGCCGAGGCCGAGGACTTCGACCTGCGCGCGCTGGTGGCCGACTGTGCCGAGGGCTATCGCGCGCTGCTGGCCCCGCGCCGGCTGGAGCTGATGCTGCCGCCGCAGCCGCTGCCGTTTCGCGGTGCGCCGGATCTCATCGCACAGGCGCTCGACAAGCTGATCGACAACGCCCGCGGTTTCTGCCCGCCGCAGGGCTGGGTGCTGATCGCGCTGGCGGCGCGCGGCGAGGCGGTCGAGCTGGTGGTGGCCAACGCCGGTCCGCCGCTGCCCGAGGCGATGCAGGACCGCCTGTTCGATTCGCTCGTCAGCCTGCGCGGCACGGGTCAGCGCGGCGACGGCGTGCCGCACCTGGGCTTCGGCCTGCACGTGGTTCGGCTGGTGGCGCAGCGCCACGGCGGCTACGCGCGCGCCGCCAACCTGCCGGGCGGGGATGGGGTCGAGTTCCGGCTCGTGCTCAGAACCGGCTCCTGATTGGCCGCAGGCTCCAGCCCGTACCTCGGCGGGGAATGGCGCGCTGAGGGTCGGGGCCGATCGCGAAACCGGAAAGCCATCACGAGTGCACGGTGTGGCGATTGCTTATATTGTGTGGCTCAGCATCGAATTCCGGTCGCCCGCCACGGCGCGATGGGCTGTGACCGGGTGACAGGGAGAAAGGCGGAATGTCGTATTTGACGGGAATGGTATTCATTGCACTCGGACTGGTCGCGGTTTCCGCGCAGGCCCAGGATGCGGCCACCTTGCAGCAGGCCGAGCGCCGGGGTGCCGAGCTGTTCGATCTGGAGCGGGTCATCGAGGCCGCGCGCGCGGCCGGTGAGGACGTACGCGCCTATCGGCGCGATGACGAGATCGCCGGCTGGGTGGCGACCCGGAGCGGAGAGATCTATCAGGTCACCTTCATTCGCCTCCGCCGCGGCGGCGAACCGGTCGGGCGCTACCGGATTTCGGTGAACCGCACCGGCCAGGCGCTGGGCGGGATGGAACGGCTGGACGACCTTCCGCTGGATGCCCGCGAAGCCGCGCAGTTCCGCGCCCGGCAGAACGCCGAGGCCACCCCGTACAACGCCTGTTCCGCCAGCTACGAAACCCTCGTGTTTCCCGACGCATCGGGCGGCTGGAGCGCGTACCTCATGCCGCACGCCGCCTTTTCCGACGTGCTGCTCCTGGGCGGCACCTACCGCGCGCAGGTGTCGGGCGATGGCAACACGGTCACGAGCTTCGGGCCGCTGGCTTCCGGCTGCGCGGTGCTGCAGAACCCGGCCGACGCCGACGCGCTGCGCTTCGATGATCCGGCAGGCGGCGAGATCAACGAACTGCACGCCTACATCGGCGGCCGCGCGGGCAAGCCGCTGTACGTCAACACCGGCGGAAAGTCCTGGCTGGTGAACGCGGGCCGGATCCAGACGGTGCCCGAATCGCCCTGACGCAGCGCGCAGCCGCACGCCGCGGCCGGGCCTGTCAACCGGCCCGGGCGCGCAGCAACTCGCGCAATTCGTCCTTCTGCGCCGCGTCGAGCTCGCCCTGGCCCATGAGCTCCTCGATCCGCTGCTGGCGGGTCTGGCGGCTGAGCTGGGCAATGGCGTCGGTGAGCTCGATCTGCCAGGTCGCCGCGTCGCCGGGAAGCTGGGCGAGCGCGAGCTTCTCCAGCGCGGCGGCTTCCTCGCGTCCGGAAAAGTGTTCGATCAGATTGCCGGCGCGCAGGTCCACATCGGCGTGGGCGCGGATGTGATCGAGCAGTTCGATCAGTAGTTCCACGCCCGGCTGGCGCAGGCCGGCGAAGCGCCAGGGCGGTTCGAGCGCCAGCGCCAGCGCGGGGTTCTGCAGCAGCAGGGTGATCGCGCTGCGCACCAGGCTGCGGCGCGGCGCGGCGGCGTGGCCCTGGGCGCGACGTGCGGGGCGAACGGTGGCGGTGCCCCGCACGGGTGCGGTGGCCGCAAGGCCGGTCAGCTCGCCCAGGCGCTGGCGCATCAGGTCGGCAAAGGCCCCGTCCGGGATCTGCGCCAGCAGCGGTTTGCAGCGTTCGGCCAGGCGTGCGCGGCCGTCGAGCGTGTCCAGGCGCACGTCCCCGGACTGTTCGGCGAAGAAAAACTCCGACAGCGGCACGGCGGCGGCCAGGCGCGCGTCGAACCCGGCGGCCCCTTCCTTGCGCACCAGCGAATCCGGATCCTCGCCCTCGGGCAGGAACAGGAACGCCGCCTGACGGCCTTCCTTCATCCGCGGAAGCACGGACTCCAGCGCGCGCCAGGCGGCGCGGCGACCGGCGTTGTCGCCGTCGAAACAGAAGAAGACGTCCGGCGCGTTGCGGAACAGCAGCTCCGCGTGCTCGGGCGTGGTGGCGGTGCCGAGCGTGGCCACGGCGGTGGTGATGCCGTACTGGAACAGGGCCACCACGTCCATGTAGCCCTCCACCACGATCAGGCGCGGGATCTTCGAATGCGCCTGCCGCACCTGCCACAGGCCGTACAGCTCGCGGCCCTTGTGGAAGAGCGGAGTCTCGGGGGAGTTGAGGTACTTGGGGCCGGCCTCGCGTCCGTCCGCCGTGGTCTTGCCCAGAATGCGCCCGCCGAAGGCGATGGGACGCCCGCGCCGGTCGTGGATCGGAAACATCACCCGTTCGCGGAAGCGGTCGTACACATGCCCGCCGTCGCTCTTGGCGAGCATGCCGGTCTGCTCCAGCAGGCGCAGCGCCTCGGGTGAGGTGCCCAGCGCGTTCCTGAGGCCGTCGAAGCCTTCCGGCGCGTAGCCCAGCGCGAAGCGCTCGCGCGTGGCCGCGTCGATGCCGCGCCGGGCGAAGTAGTCCTGCGCGCGGCGGGAGTCGGCGAGCCGGGCCTGGAACCAGCGCGCGGCCTCGCCCAGGGTGTCGTACATGCGGCGCAGGCCGCCGTCCTCGTTGCGCTGGCGGGTCTCGCGCGGCACCTCGACTCCGGCGCGCTTGGCCAGGTCCTCGATCGCATCGAGGAACTCCAGCCGGTCGTACTCCATCAGGAAACGCAGCGCGCTGCCGTGCGCGCCGCAGCCGAAGCAGTGGTAGAACTGCTTGGTCGGAGAAACCGTGAAGCTGGGCGTGCGTTCGTCGTGGAACGGGCACAGGCCCTGGTATTCGCGCCCGGCGCGCTTGAGTGCCACGCGCGCGCCGACGAGCTCGACGATGTCCGTGCGGGCGATCAGGTCATCGATGAAGGCGTCGGGGATGCGGGCCATGGGAGAATGATAGGGTGCAAGGGGCGCGTTTCGAGGAAACCGGATGAAGGTCGCGGCGGTTCGCCGAGTTTTCTTTTTGATCGTTCCGGCTCTGGCCGGCTGCGCGTCCCTGAAGCCGCAGGCATCCGGTGAAGTTTCCCTCGCGTCGCTCGAGCCGCCGGATGCGGAACGCCACGCGCTGAGTTCCGGCGAAGACTTCCGGATGGGGGCCTCCATCGCCGAGGATGCGCGCGCGATGCCGCCCTATCCCGCGAAATGGCTGGAACGCGCGCCGGTGCGGCTGGAGGTTTGCGTGGAAATCACCGTGGGCGAGCGCGGCGAGGTGGAATCCAGCCGCCCGCTGCGCGATGCGCCCGGATGCGGAATGATCGAAGGCGAAATGGCGCGGGATTTCGACGCCGCCGTGGCGCAGACCGTGCGCACCTGGCGCTATATGCCCAGCCTGCTGTGCCGGCTGGTGCCCGGAGCGGAGGCGGACGGAAGCTGCGGGAATGCGCTCGAACGTGCCCCAGTGCCGGTGCTGCGCGCCTACCGCTTCGTTTTCGAGCGTCGCGCCGGTGCTGTGCACGTGGGGGTGTCCGAAGCCGACGACCGGTGAGCTCCCGCGCGCCGCATACCGGGTGGGTTGAGGGAGCGTCGGTGCACGGTATCGCGAGCAAGCTCGCTCCTACAAAATCTTGCGAAGACCCGGATGCTGCAATGCAGGAGCGACTGTGGCCGCGATGGGGCGCGGAAGCGCCGGGTCAGTTCTGCGCCAGCGCCCGCAGCGCGTCCCCGGTGAGCCGCTGCACGGTCCAGCCGTCCATCGGCACCGCACCGAGGCGGCGGTAGAAGGCGATGGCCGGGGCGTTCCAGTCGAGCACCGACCACTCGAAGCGGCCGTACCCGCGTTCCACCGCCAGGCGCGCGAGGTGGCGCATCAGCGCCAGGCCCACGCCGCGGCCGCGCCGGTGCGGATAGACGAAGAGGTCTTCCAGATACAGGCCCGGGCGGGCCAGGAAGGTGGAATAGCTGGTGAAGAAAAGCGCGAAGCCGGCGGCCTCGCCATCGCATTCGGCGATCACCACCTCGGCCGCGGGATGCTCGCCGAAAAGCGTGGCGGCGAGTGCGTCGGCGCTCGCCACGCATTCGTGCGCAAGCTTCTCGTAATCGGCCAGGGCGCGGATCAGGTCGAGGATCAGCGGCACGTCATCGCGCGCTGCGGGCCGAAGCCGGAGGGTCATGTCGGGCAAATCCACGCCGTGTCGCGGAGCGGGCCGGTTCAGCCCGCCAGCGCCTTCTTCACCAGGGCCGAGACCAGGCCCATGTCGGCCTGACCCGCGAGGCGCGGCTTGAGCGCGCCCATCAGCTTGCCCATGTCGGCGGGGCCGGCCGCGCCGGTCTGCGCGATGGCTTCGGCGATGGCGGCGCTGATCGCGGCCTCGTCCATCCTGGCCGGCAGGTAAGCATCGATCACGGCGATCTCGGCACGCTCCACCGCGGCCAGGTCCTCGCGCCCGGCGGCCTCGAACTGGGACACCGAATCGCGCCGCTGCTTGAGCATTCTCTCCAGCACCGCGATCACCGCGGCATCGTCGAGCGTGATGCGCTCGTCCACTTCGCGCTGCTTGATCGCGGCATTGACCAGGCGGATCGTCGCCAGGCGCTCCTTCTCGCCGCTCTTCATCGCGGCCTTCATGTCATCGGTGAGGCGTTGCTTGAGGGTCATGGCTGAGGTCCGGAATTGGGGAGTGGGGATTGGGGATTCGATGGCGGGGTTCCGGGCGACGGCTGACGCTCTTGCCAATCCCGAGTCGCCAATCCCGAATCCCTGTCCAGCAAACACAAAAAGCCGGCGACGCGGGTGCGCGGCCGGCTTTTTGACGGGCGGGGCCTGACCTCAGTAGAGGCGGCGGCGCTTGGTCACGTCGCGCGAAACGCGGCGCAGGTGACGCTTCACCGCGGCGGCTGCCTTGCGCTTGCGCTCCTGGGTCGGCTTCTCGTAGAACTCGCGCTTGCGGGTTTCGGCCAGGACGCCGGCCTTTTCGCAGGTGCGCTTGAAGCGACGCAGGGCAAACTCGAACGGCTCGTTTTCGCGGACTTTGACGCTGGGCATGGAAGCTCCGGATCTATCGGGGGTGTGCCGGGGATGGATCCCCGATCTTTGTGCGAGCCGCGTATGATACTGGCCAAGATACGCCGGACGCAAGTTGCCGCCTTGCTGCCGCTTCCCGGGCCGGCACCCACAGCGGAATCCCCATGATCGTCCTCGGCATCGAAACCAGCTGCGACGAAACCGGCGTGGCGGTCTACGACACCGCCCGCGGCCTGCGCAGCCACACCCTCTACAGCCAGATCCGCCTGCACGCCGACTACGGCGGGGTGGTGCCGGAGCTGGCCAGCCGCGACCACGTGCGCAAGCTGGTGCCGCTGGTGCGCGAGTGCCTGGCGCAGGCGGGGCTTGGCCTGGCCGACCTCGACGGCGTGGCCTACACCGCCGGGCCGGGTCTGGTCGGTGCCCTCCTGGTCGGCGCGGCGCTGGGGCGCGCGCTGGCGTTCGCGCTGGAAATCCCGGCCATCGGCGTGCACCACATGGAAGGCCACCTGCTGGCCCCGCTGCTGGAGGAAGACGCCCCGCAGCCGCCGTTCGTGGCGCTGCTGGTGTCCGGCGGACACAGCCAGCTGGTCGACGTGCGCGGCATCGGTGACTACGCGCTCCTGGGCGAAACCCTCGACGACGCCGCCGGCGAAGCCTTCGACAAGACCGCCAAGCTGATGGGCCTGCCCTATCCGGGCGGCCCGCACCTGGCGAAGCTGGCGCAGCAGGGACGCCCGGACATCTACACCTTCGCGCGCCCGATGACCGACCGCCCCGGGCTGGAGTTCAGCTTTTCCGGGCTCAAGACCCAGGTGCTGCTGGCCTGGCAGCAGTCCGACCGGAGCGACCAGACCCGTGCCGACATCGCGCGCGGCTTCGAGGAGGCGGTGACCGAAACCCTCGCGATCAAGTGCGAACGTGCCCTGGTGCAAACCGGACGCGGCGCGCTGGTCGTGGCCGGCGGCGTGGGCGCGAACCGGCGACTGCGCGAGCGTTTGGCCGAGCTGGCCGAGCGCCGCCGGGTGCAGGTGTGCTTTCCGCGCCTGGAGTTCTGCACCGACAACGGCGCGATGATCGCCTTCGCCGGCGCGCTGCGCCTTGCGGCCGGGGAGCGCGAGGGTGCCGCGATCCGGGCGCATCCGCGCTGGGACATGGCCACGCTGCCGGCGCTGGCGTCGGCCTGAGGCGGTCCGCCGACCGCCGGCCCGGTTGTGCCGCCGAACGCGGTGGTGCGCGCCGCCGCCTTTGCTAGGCTGGCACCATGCCGCCGCCCCGCGTTCCCGTGCCATGACTCCGTCCGCTGCGTCCCGGCGGGCCTGGATGCCCGATTTCTGCCGCCCGCAGGCGCTGTTTGGCGTGATGGTGGCGGTGGAGGTGGCGGTGCTGACCGCGATCCTGCTGCGCCCGCCGCAGGCCTCCGGTGCCTGGACCGATCTTTTCACCGCCAGCCTCCTGGCGCAGTGGCTGGCGCTGTCGTGCGCGGCGGTGCTGTGCAAGCTGCGCGCGGCCATCGACCGCCTGCCCTTCGCCGTCGGCGTGGCGCTGGCGCTGGCGCTGCCGGTGGTGATCGTGGGCGGCGCGACCTGGGTGGTGGCGGTGCTCGACCAGCAGCTCGAACTGGGCTTCACCGTCCCGCCGGCGCAGACCGGCCGCTTCGTGCTGGTGTGCATGGCGGTGGCGCTGCTGCTGGCGGCCACGCTGCTGCGCTATTTCTACGTGACCGCGCAGTGGCAGACGCACGTGGCGGCGCACGCGCAGGCGCAGGTGCAGGCGCTGCAGGCGCGCATCCGGCCGCACTTCCTGTTCAACAGCATGAACTCGATCGCCGGCCTGATCCGGCACGAACCGGCCAGCGCGGAACGCGCGGTCGAGGATCTTTCCGAACTGTTCCGCGCCGCGCTGGGCAGCGGCAGCGGCGAATCGAGCCTGGCCGAGGAGCTGCACCTGGCCGAGCGCTATCTTGCGATCGAGGCGCTGCGCCTCGGGGCGCGTCTTGCGGTGGAATGGGTGCTGCCCGACGACCTGCCGCGCGCGCTGCCGCTGCCGCGCCTGATCCTGCAGCCGCTGGTGGAAAACGCGGTGGTGCACGGGATTGCGCGGTGTCCGCAGGGCGGAACGATCCGCATCGAGGCGCGAGTGGACGGACGCTTCCTGCAAGTCCGCGTCGGCAACCCGCTGCCGGCCGTGGCCACGCCATCGCACGGCAACCACCACGCCCAGGATTCCATCGCGCAGCGCCTGGCGCACCGCTACGGTCCCCGCGCCCGCATGACGGCCGGCGCGCAGGA
>JAMLIV010000028.1 GCA_023954075.1 Lysobacteraceae bacterium | reverse complement strand
CGGCGCGGAAGCGGTGCCCCTGGTTCGGCTAGGGGCAGCCGCAGCCGCGATCGCGGCGCTCCGGGCCGCCGGATTTTCCCTGGCCGCGACCCTGCCCGAGCGCGCACAGTCGCTGTTCGAGGCTGCTCTGCCGGCGCGCACCGTGTTCGTGATGGGGGCCGAGCGCGAGGGCATGCGCCCGGCGCTGGTCGAACGCTGCGACCTGCGTCTTACCATTCCCGGCAGCGGCCGGGTGGAAAGCCTCAACATCGCCAGCGCCGCCGCCGTGCTCCTGGCGACCTGGGCGCTGCGGCGCCGCGAGAGTCCGCGCTGACCCGCACCTGTCTGCGCGAGTTCGCAATGACTTGGGTCAGTGAGCCGCGCGCGGGAAGCGTCGATCATGCCCGCCCCGCCCGATCGGGCCACTCAAGGACGCCTCCATGCAGTTTCAGCTTTCCGCCAATCGTCCCACCGCCGCGATGGTCGCTGCCGCCGTGCACCCGCTCGATCCGGGCGCGCGCATCGCCATCGACGAGCGTCGCGGTGTACTCGAAGTGATGTCCACCGCCAGCGCCAACCAGATCGGCTTCGCCCTGCAGCAGATCGGCTGCGAGGTGACGCCGCTGGAGAATCTGGTTCACATCAGCGGCGGCAGCACCTGCTGCGGCGGCTGCACCTAAGGCGGGCGCGGATTGGCCGAATTCCTCCCGGAGCGGCGCCTGGACCCTCGCTGGTTCAGGCGGGTGGCTTGTCAGCCACCTGCGCGACGAGTACAACGGCGGGACAGCGCGCCGTGAGCCGGCGCGTGGCGATATCGCCCAACCCTGATAAGGTGAACGGATGAGCGCGACAAGTTCCGGGAGGTTCAACCTGCTGCTCCGCGTTGTCGCCGCGGCGCTGGGCTTGGCAACCGCTTGGCTGATGCTCCAGAAAAACCCGCTGGCGGGGCTTGGTTTCGTGGTGATGGGGCTCTGGATCGTTTTCGATCTGGCCCTGCAGTTCAGGCCGCGCGCCAAAGACGGGATCCCGGGGCGGCCGGGCTTGTTCGCATGGTTCCTGGTGATGGGGTTGCTCATGGCGGGCTCGGGCGCGATGACGCTACTGGGATACGGCGGGCGCTGATCGAGGCGGCCGCGCCGCTGCGGTCCGGATATTTCGCGTCCGGGCGCTGCATGTGATACCGCACGTCTAGATAGTGCCCAGGCGCTGACCGGGCGCGCTCGTTCGTGCCGGCGGGGAGCCGCGCGCCGGCTATACTGGAAAGCCGTCACGAATGACCCCGATACCCACGGAGCGCCGCATGAGCATCGAGCAGCTGGAAGAAACCGCACAGGCCATGGTGGCGCCGGGCAAGGGCATCATCGCGGTCGACGAATCCAATGCCACCATTGGCAAGCGGTTTGCCGCGGAGGGCATCGAAAACACCGAAGAGCACCGCCGCGCCTACCGCGAGATGTTGCTCACCACCCCGCGCTTGGGCGAGCACATTTCCGGCGCGATCCTTTACGACGAAACCTTGCGCCAGACCACCCGGACAGGCGTGCCCTTCGCCCGCATCCTGACGGATGCCGGCATCCTGCCCGGCATCAAGGTCGACAAGGGGCCGGTGCCGCTGGCCGGGTTTCCCGGCGACGTGGTGACCGAGGGCCTCGATGGTCTGCGGCCGCGCCTGAAGGAATATGCCGCGCTGGGCGCGAAGTTCGCCAAGTGGCGCGCGGTCATCGCGATCACCGAGGACACGCCCAGCGGCACCTGCATCGAGTCCAACTGCCACGCGCTGGCGCGCTATGCCGCGCTGTGCCAGGAGGCCGGTCTGGTGCCGATGGTCGAGCCCGAGGTACTGATGGATGGCAGCCACGACATCGATGTGTGTTACGAGGTCACCGAGGCTACGCTGCGCTCGCTGTTCTCCGCACTCTACGAGCACGGAGTGATGCTGGAAGGCACCATCCTCAAGGCCAGCATGGTCATTGCCGGCAAGGACTGTCGCGAGCAGGTTGACGTGGAGGACGTGGCCGAGGCGACGCTGCGCTGCCTCAAATCCACGGTGCCTGCCGCGCTGCCTGGCATCGTGTTCCTCTCCGGCGGGCAGAGCGACGAGAAGGCGACCGCGCACCTCGACGCCATGAATCAGATGGGCTCGAAACCCTGGCCGCTGTCCTTTTCCTATGGCCGCGCGATGCAGCAGGCTGCGCTCAGGCTGTGGGCTGCTGACATGACCGGCAATTTCGCCAAGGCGCAGCAGACCGTGTTCCAGCGCGCCCGTGACAACGGACTGGCGGCGATGGGGCGGTGGAAAGGCTGATCGCTGCCGACGCCTGCGATTCGAACGGAGCACCTGCCTGGATCCGGATCGACGGGCGCGAAAGGCGTCTGCAGTGCCTGTGATCCGCAACGCTCGCGCGCTGCGCCGGCCGAGGCGATGTTCCGGGCCGCGTTCGGCGCGATGAGCAGCGCCTCGCGCATGGGAACCCATCGCCGCACCCGCTGCGACGAAGCGCGCCGCCGGAGCGCGTCGTGGCCGCCTGGGCATGCGAGCGCCAGTGCCTTTACGTCGCCGATGCGTAGCGTGACGGGTGCGCCGCGTAGCCGACGCGGGCCTCCAGGTGTGTCCAGCGAGTCGCGGGCGCCGCCGCGACTTGCCCTTTGCGGGCCGGTTCCTAGCGCGGCGATGTCCTGCGTCAGCGCAGCCTTCCGCGCGGGGTTTGGTGGTCGAGCTGCACCCAGTCGCGCCGTGGCAGCTTGAGCACCTGATCCAGGGCAGTGGCGAGCAGGCCGCCGGGAACCGCGCTTTCCGAGTTCCACAGCACCACCATGCCGAAGCCGCGCTCGGGCAGCAGGCCCATCACCGCGCGATAGCCCTGCACCGCGCCGCCGTGGTAGACGAGGGTGTGGCCGGCGTAGTCGTAGATGCGCCAGCCCAGCGCATAGTGCGCGTCGCGCAGCCGCTCGCGCCGCCAGGCCGAGCCGCCCAGTTCGCCGGGCGTGGCCACGAGCGGGGCGTGGACGGTGTCCAGCAGCGCGCGGTCCATGACCTCCGGTGCCTGCCCCAGGTGGGCGCGCATCCACAGCGAGAGGTCGTGCACGCTGGCATTGACGCCGGCCGCGGGCGGGATGCGGTAATAGGTTTCCTTGGGCCGTACCGGCGTCCAGCGCCCGTTCCGGCGGATGTGCGGGCGTGCCCAGCGCGCGCTGGCTTCCAGCCCGTCGCGGCCGTAGGTCGCGGTGTACATGCCCAAGGGATGGAAAATGCGCTTCTCCACCTGATGGGTATAGAAATCGCCGGTGGTGGCGAACACCATGTCGCCGATCAGGCTGAAGGCGATGTTCTGGTAGCCGTAGCACTCGCCCGCCTCGCACACCGGATCGATCTCGCCCAGCTTGGCGACCAGCAGCGGATAGGGTTCGTCCTGCTCCAGCAGGCGGTCGAAGGTGTTGTAGGGCAGGCCGACGCGATGGCTGAGGATGTCCTCGACGCTGAGCGTCTGCGCCGAGTGGATGTTGCGCAGCTTGAACGCGGGCAGGTGGTCGACGATGCGTGCGTCCCACTGCAGCGCGCCTTCCTGCGCCAGCATCGCCGCGACGGTGCCGGCGAAGGCCTTGGAGAGCGAGGCCAGGCGGAAGACCGTGTCGGTGTCCACCTTCTCGCCGCTGCCGACATCGGTTACGCCGAAGCCGCGCTCCAGCAGCACGGCATCGTCCTGCACGATGGCGATGGCCATGCCGCTGCCGCCCGCTTCGCGCAGGATGCGTTCGGCCAGGCGCTCGATGCGGTCGGCGAGCGCTTTCTGCTCGCGCCGGGCCAGGCGTGGGGGAGACGGCGGTGCCGCCACCGCAGGCGCGGCGGCGGTGGCGAGCGGTTCGGCATGCGGCAGCGCTGCCGGCAGGCCGACAAGCAGGGTTGTCACAAGGGCGACGCCGAGGCGTCTTGCGCAATAGCGTTTCACTGCAGGGTTTTGCAGAAGGCCGAAACCGTGGCAGTTTAGCGCAGATCGTCCGGCAGCCCCGGACCCGGTGCATCATGTGCCGTCACCCAGGAGAAGTCCCATGTCCGCCATTTTGCTGTTCCTGCTGGTCATCTTCGGTGCCGGTTTCGCGCTGGTGCTGTTCGTCGTCGCCCTCTACAACGGCCTGATACAGGGCCGCAACGCCTACAAGAACGCCTTTGCCCAGATCGATGTGCAGCTCAACCGGCGCTACGACCTGATCCCCAACCTGGTCGAAGTGGCCAAGACCTACATGGCGCACGAGCGCGAGACGCTGGAGGCGGTGATCCGGGCGCGCTCGACCGCGATCGCGGGGCTGGGCGCGGCCAAGGCCAATCCGGGCGATGCCGCCGCAATGGCGCAGCTGGCCGGTGCCGAGAACGGCCTGGGCGCGGCGCTGGGTCGCCTGATGATGGTCAGCGAGTCCTATCCCGACCTCAAGGCCAACCAGAACATGGCCCAGCTCTCCGAGGAGCTGACCAGCACCGAAAACAAGGTCGCCTTCGCGCGGCAGGCCTACAACGATCAGGTGATGAGCTACAACAACAAGCGCGAGATGTTCCCCAGCAGCATCGTCGCCGGGATGTTCAACTTCCAGCCGGCCGCGCTGCTGGAAATCACCGCGGACGATGCGCACAAGCGCGAGGCTCCCAAGGTGTCGTTCAACTGATCCAACGGCTGCCGGCGCGCTGCGCCGGCAGCCCATCCACAGGCGGGGCCGGTGATGAATTTCTTCGAGCATCAGCAGCGGGCGCGAACCTCCTCGCGACGCCTGGTGGCGCTGTTCGCGCTGGCCACGGTCGGCATCGTCGTCGTGCTCGACCTGATGGTCTGGCTGGTGACGCGCAGCCCCGAGGCCGTGGTTCTGATGACGGTGCTGGTGCCGACCGTGATCATCGTATCCAGCCTGGTGCGGGTGGCGATGCTGCGCGGCGGCGGTGCCGAGGTGGCGCGCTCGATGGGCGCAACGCCGGTGGCCGAGGACACCCGCGAGCCTTCGCTGCGCCGGCTGCGCAACGTGGTCGAGGAAATCGCCATCGCCTCCAGCGTGCCGATGCCGCAGGTGTACGTCATGGAGGAAGAGGCGGGCATCAACGCCTTCGCCGCCGGCTACTCGCCCAACGACGCGGTGATCGCGGTCACGCGCGGCGCGCTGCAGCGGCTCAATCGCGCCGAGCTGCAGGGCGTCATCGCGCACGAGTTCAGCCACATCCTCAACGGCGACATGCGCCTCAACATCCGCCTGATGGGGGTGCTGTTCGGGATCATGGTGGTGAGCATCATCGGCCGGCGCATCCTGATGCACGTTCGCGGCGGGCGCGATTCGCGCGGGGTGGCGGCGGTGCTGATGATCGGCGCGGCGCTGGCGCTGGCCGGCTACGTCGGTTTGTTCTTCGGGCGCCTGATCAAGGCCGGCGTCTCACGCTCGCGCGAGAACCTTGCCGACGCCTCGGCGGTGCAGTTCACTCGGCAGACCGACGGCCTGGCCGGTGCGCTCAAGAAGATCGCCGGCCTGCCCGACGGTTCGCGCCTGGGCGGGGCCGGCACCGAGGAGGTCAGCCACATGCTGTTCGGCGAAGGCCTCGGGTTTTCCTCCTGGTTCGCCACCCATCCGCCGATCCTCGAACGCATCAAGGCCATCGATCCCTCGTTCGACGCCAAGGCCTTCGAAACGGTGCGCGTGCGCTGGATGCGCACGCCCCCGAACGGCGCGGAGGAAGACCGGGCACTGGGATTCGCGCCCGACGGCACGCGGCTGGCGGCTGCCGCAAACCTGCCCGACGCGCGCGCCCCGGTGAACATCGAACCCCTGGCCGTCGCCGCACAGGTCGGAGCGCCCGCGCTCGACGACGTGCAGCGCGCCGAGGCGATTTCCGGAGCGCTGACCGACGAACTGCGCGATCTGGCGCGCCGCCAGGACCGCGCCGTGCCGCTGGTGCTGGCCCTGCTGCTGGATGCCGACGCCGGCCTGCGCCAGCGCCAGCTCGCTGAAGTGGCGCAGATCATCGACCCGGCCACGGCGGCTGCCACACTCGAACTCCACGGCACCGTATCGCGGCTGCATCCGATGCTGCGCCTGCCGCTGGCCGCGCTCGCCTTCCCGGTGCTGCGCCGCCGGCCGCGTCCGGATCTGGCGCGCTTTCTTTCCTGCTGCGAGCGCCTGATCGGACTGGACGGCCGCGTGTCGCTGTCCGAGTACTGCCTCGGACGCCTGTTGCGCCGGCAGGTGGTCGAATCACTCGACCCCTCGCGCCATGCGCCCATTGGGCGACGCAAGCTGGTGACGCTGCAGGCGGAGGTCGAGACCCTGCTGGCGGTGGTCGCGCAGCAGGGCCACGACAGCGCGCTGGAGGCGCGACGCGCCTACCTCACCGGCATGGAGCGCGCGCTGCCCGGCGCGGCCACGCGCTACGCGCCGCCGCCGGACTTCGTTGCGGCGCTGGAAGGTGCCCTGGCCTTGCTGGACCAGGTCGAGCCGCGCGGCAAGGCGCTGCTGGTGGAAGGGCTGGTGGCCACCATCGGCCACGACGGCGAAGTCAGCGTGGTCGAAGCCGAACTCCTGCGCACCATCTGCGCCGTGCTGCACTGCCCGTTGCCACCGATGCTGGAGCACTGAACCGGCGGCTGCCTCGCGCCGCTCCGCGTTGCACGGCATTGGATCGCGCGGTGTAGCCTTGATGCCTGCCTTTCCAACATGCCTTCCGCCTGCCCATCGAGGAGAAACCGCATGAAGACCATCGGAATGCCGTGGATCGCCGCCGCCATCGCGCTGCTGGCGCTGGGTACCGCGCCGGCGCTGCGCGCGCAGGAGGCCGCACCCGCGCCCGGCGGCGCGGTTTCGCGCGTCAGCGTCGAGCTGGGCGCGTATGACCAGATGACCGAGGTGAAGCGGCTGCGCGGTTCGGCCCGCCGCACCACCGAACAGCAGATCCACGCGCTCGCCGCCTGGCTGGCCCGGCAGGCCGAGTCGCGCGTGCCGGACGACCAGACCCTGCGCATCACCCTGGTCGATGTCGACCTGGCCGGCGACTACGAACCGGGCCGCGCGATCAGCCTGCAGGACGTGCGCGTGGTGAAGGATCTGTATCCGCCCCGCATCGAGATCCGCTGGGTCTTTGCCGATGCGGACGGAAAGCCGCTGCGCGAGGGCGAGGGCACGCTGCGCGACGTGGGTTTCATGACCGGATCGGGGCCGATCGACAGCGACCCGCTGCGCTACGAAAAGCGCATGCTGCGCGACTGGCTGCGCCGCGTGTTGCCGCCCGATGCCTGATCGTGCAACTGCGCTCCGGCGTGGCATTCGCGCGGCGCTCCCGATAGGCTGCGCTGCATTCGCGGCCGGCACCTGAGGCCGCAGGAAGCGATCCGTGGATACCGTATTCATCGAACAGCTGGAGGTCGAGGCCCTGATCGGCATCTACGATTGGGAGCGGCGCATCCGCCAGCCGCTGTGGTTCGACATCGAGATGGACTTCGACAACCGCGTACCGGCCGCCAGCGACGATATTGCCCACACCCTCGACTACAAGGCGGTAAGCAAGCGCGTGGCGGCCTTCGTCCAGTCCACCGGATTCGGTCTGGTGGAAACCCTGGCCGAGCGCGTCGCCGAGCTGGTGCTGGCGGAGTTTCCGGTCAGCCGGGTGCAGCTCAAGCTCAGCAAGCCCGGCGCGGTGCGCGGCGCGCGCGCGGTCGGCGTGAAAATCACCCGCCGCGGGGAAGGTGCGGCGTGATGGAGTGGATCCAGCCGCTGCAGGACGCGCTCGCGCCGTACCCGAAGCTTTACGTGGCGATCATCATCGCGCTGCTGTGCGCGGGCGCGTGGCTGGCCAACTTCATTACCAGGCAGATCCTGCTGCGGACCCTGCGCAAGGCGCTGCCGGGCCTCTTGCGCCGTGTCGATTCGACGCACGATCCGCGCTACCAGCTCAGCGTCGTTTCGCGCCTGGCCAACGTGGTGCCGGCGCTGGTGCTGATGGCCGGCGTGGCGGTCGTGCCGGGCCTGCCGGAGACCGTCGTCACCCTGGTGCGCAACCTGGGCTCGGCCTTCATCGTGCTGACCGTGGCACTGGCGATCGGCAAGGCGCTGGACCTGGCCCTGGTCCTGTACGAGCGCCAGCCCGGCGCGCGCGACCGGCCGATCAAGGGTTTCCTGCAGCTGGTCAAGATCATCGTTTTTGTCATCGCCGCGGTGCTGATCGTCGCGGTGCTGATCGACCGCTCGCCGCTGGTTCTGCTTTCGGGCATGGGCGCGATGATGGCGGTGCTGATCCTGGTCTTCCAGGACACCCTGCTGTCGATGGTGGCCGGTGCCACGGTCAGTTCCAACGACATGATCCGCCTGGGCGACTGGATCGAGATGCCCTCGGCCCACGCCGATGGCGACGTGATCGACATCAACCTGCATACGGTGAAGGTGCAGAACTGGGACAAGACCATCACCGCCATCCCGATGAAGCGCTTCCTGTCGGAGTCGTTCAAGAACTGGCGCGGGATGCAGGAATCCGGCGGACGGCGCATCAAGCGCTCCCTGTACCTGGACCAGACCTCGGTGGCGTTCCTGGAAAGCGAACAGAACGCGCGCCTGCGCCGCCTGCAGCTGCTCGACGATTATCTGGAGAACAAGGCCCACGAGCTGGCCGACTGGAACCGCACGCTGGGCGAATGGGCCGAGCGTGACGCCATCAACCGTCGCCGCCTCACCAACCTCGGCACCTTCCGCGCCTACGTCGACCGCTACCTGCGCGCGCATCCGGGCGTGAACCAGGAAATGACGATCATGGTGCGTCAGCTCCAGCCCGTGAGCACCGGGCTGCCGCTGGAGGTCTATTGCTTCAGCGTCGACACCCGCTGGGTGGTGTACGAGGGCGTGCAGTCGGACATCTTCGATCACCTGCTGGCGGTGCTGCCCGAGTTCGGTCTGCGCGTGTTCCAGACCCCGAGCGGCCACGACCTGCGCGGTGCGATGGTGAGAGCGTCGTCTCCCGACGCCTCCTGAAGGCCCGGCGCGGGCGATAGAATCCGCCCCGTCGCCCGGCGTGGCCCCGGCACGGAGCATCCCATGGCCCAGGCCCTCCTGAGCCTTGGCAGCAACATCGATCCCGAGGCGAACCTGCGCGCCGCCGCGGCCCGCCGAAAGCGGTTGCGGCGTGAGGCTCGAATGCGCCAGGCAAACAGCGCACCGGTCTGCAAACCCAACGAGGAACCCGCTGCGGCTCCGCCTCGCAGGAGGCGCAGGCGCGCCTGCCGGAAAGCACCACAAAAGCCAACGCTGCGCCACCTGCGCAAACGGATGACCATCGAAAACGCGCTCGTTACACTGCCTGTCAAGCGGCGGAAAGTGGCCGCGCATCGTCGCCGACCGTTTCGCCGGTGGCGCGAAAAGGGCGGTTGAATCTCCTGTGCTCAGCGAGTGGACTTCACGGGCCCGGACGGCGTGAAGCGGCAGGACATTGCCGCACTCCACGCCAGTCTGGTGGACAAGGCGAATGTGGTCCGGCGGGTGGCGCATCTTGCTCCCATCGGACCTCGCGACTGCCTCATGGAAATGGAGAACAGCGAGGACGGTGGCCCTATGCCGCGAGCGCGGTTGCCCACGTCGAGGTGGACGAGCGTGGCAAGGTGGTTCGTTTCCCGCCGTTCGTGCTGACTTCGCAGGGGCCATGGATGGGCAAGCTGTTCGGAAAGTAGGGATGTGCCCTGCGCTCATGCCTGACGCGGTCGTGACCTCCTTGGCCGAGCTGGGCACTTTCGGCGTCTGCATTCCCGGGGAGCGCGGGGGGCTGGGGCCTGGCAAGCTGGCGATCTGCGTGGCCGGCTCGTGTGTAGCGGGTGTCAGCGTCATTGAGCATTCGGAACCGGCGCGCATCGCTGCGGCCAACGATGCCGCCCTGCTCGAAGTCCGCCTGCGCTCGAAGGGGCCGCTGGCCGAACGGCAAGCGCGCTCGTGGCACAAGCACAGGTGAAGGCAAGGTGAGTAGGGAGTTCCAAGGTCTTGCAGGCTTTGCATCGGTCCTCACGATCTGACAGGCTGCATGTTCCGAGACGTCTAGAGGAGAAACTCCGGTGTCCCGACTCCACTTGCATCCGGAGAATCATCTGGTCGCGCGCATTGGCTGGCTTCGCGCTGCGGTTCTTGGAGCGAACGACGGAATCGTCTCAACAGCGAGCCTTATTGTTGGCGTCGCTGCGGCATCGGCGGCGACCTCCGAAGTACTGGTCGCCGGGGTGGCCGGCCTTGTTGCGGGTGCAATGTCGATGGCGGCGGGGGAATATGTTTCGGTCAGTTCGCAGTCCGACACGGAACAGGCCGATCTCGCGCGCGAGCGGGTCGAACTCGCCAGCCAGCCGGAATTCGAATTAGAGGAGCTGACGCGGATCTACGTGGATCGCGGTGTCGAGACTGACCTTGCAAGGCAGGTCGCTGACCAGCTGATGGCGAAAGATGCGCTCTCCGCCCATGCACGTGATGAGCTCGGGATTTCGGAAGTCACTGCGGCACGGCCGATACAGGCGGCCCTGACTTCGGCCGCCACCTTCGCGGTCGGGGCCGCGCTCCCACTCGCCATGGTCGTTCTCTTGCCTGGCCGCCTTCTGGTCGCGGGGGTATCGATCGCCTCCCTGATTTTCCTCGCTTTGCTGGGCGCCATTGGCGCGCGGGCGGGGGGGGCGGACGTTGTCCGGGCAACCGTGCGAGTGACTTTCTGGGGGGCGCTTGCCATGGCGCTCACGGCTGGCATCGGATCCATATTCGGGACAGTACTATGATGCCCGGATTGAGCGCTGGATTGACGGGGTGGATTCAATACTGATCCGCAACACCGTTGACAGAGTCCTCGAACACTTCGAGGGGCGTTTTGAATCCGCGCATCTTGCGTGGACGAGTGCAGAGGCGAGCCTCGATCCAGTTCAATTCATTCCCGCATCAGGCTACAGCGCCAAGCGCTCGCGCAGCTCGCGTGCCTGCCGACGGGAAACCTCGACCTCGCCACCATCGCGCAGTCCCAGCGTATAGCCATCGGAAACCGACGGTTCCACCGTGCGGATGTGGCGCAAGTTGACCAGGGTGTTGCGGTTGGCGCGGAAGAACAGTGCCGGGTCGAGGCGGGCTTCCAGCGCCGACAGGCTGCGCGCCAGAAGCGCAGCGTGCTCACGGAACCAGATACGAACGTAGTTGCCATCGACCACGATGCGCGAGATCTCTCCGGTGGCGACGAACCAGCAGCGTTCGCCATCGCGCAGGAACACCTGATCCTCGGCACCCAGTGCGCTGCGCCCGTCATTCGCGACAGGCGCAGCGCCCATGGATCGGCTGGCACGGGCCTTATCCAGCGCCGACGCCAACCGAACCGGATCCACCGGCTTGAGCAGGTAGTCGAGCGCATTGGCCTCGAAGGCTTGCAGCGCGTAGTGGTCGTACGCGGTGGTGAACACCACGGCGGGCATGACGTCGAGCGCATCGAGCACATCGAAACCGCTGCCGGACGGCATCTGGATGTCGAGCAGCACCAGATCGGGATGCAGGCGTGTGATTTCGGCGCGCGCCTGCGGCACGTCCTCGGCTTCGCCGACCAGTTCCACGTCGTCGATGCACGCCAGCAGGGTGCGCAATTCGGCGCGGGCGAGGCGAGCGTCGTCGACGATCAGGACACGAAGCGGCGGTGTGCTCATTGTGGAATCTCCAGTGTGGCGCGGACGGTTTCGCCGCTCTGTTCGAGCGCGAAACGGCCATGCGCGCGCCCCAGCACATGACGCAGGTAGGCCAGTCCCACACCATGGCCATCGCCGCCATGGCCCACTGTTCCCGGATTCTCCACCGTCAGACGCAGCAGACCGGGCAGCGTTTCGGCACGGATGAGCAGTTCGCCGCCGCCGGGGGTGACCGCGATGCCATGCTTGATCGCGTTCTCGACCAGAAGTTGCAGCGCCATCGGTGGCAGGAGCGCCTCGTGCGTGGCCGGATCGATATCGCGAAGCACGCACAGGCGGTCTTCGAAATGCACCGACTCGATCGCGAGATAGTCCTCGACCACGGCCACTTCTTCGGACAGCGGCACGGCATCGTGCCGGGTGTGTCCGAGCGCGTGTCGCAAGGTATTGGATAGGCGGCCGACCAGTTCGCGGGCACGCTGCGGATCTTCCAGGATCAGCGCGCGCAGGTTGTTGAGCGCGTTGAACACGAAGTGCGGATTGAGGCGGGCGCGCAGTGCGTCCTGTTGCATCTGCTGGCGTTCGGACTCGGCACGGATTCGCGCCTCACGCGCTTCGCGGGCGTGGCGCAGCGCACGCCAGCCAATCCAGCCGGCCACCCACAGGCCGAGCATGATGGATGTGTTGATCCAGTAGCCGAAACTCGCCCCCATGCTGAAGTCGCCCCCATCGGGCAGCGTGATCCAGCCCAGCATCAGCATTGGCCGCAGCACCGCGGCGATAGCGATCTGCACCAGCGCCGCACCGACCAGCACACAGGTGAGCAGGCGCCAGCAAAGTGCGCCCAGTTCCTTGTCCAGCCAGCCATGGCGCTGCGCCAGATGCCGGATGGCACCGGAAACCAGATACAACGCTGTCGACAGCAGGACGCAGATCATCGTCATGCCGGAGGTCCAGCTGGCGTAGTTGCTTAACAACACCAGGTTGATCAGCAGGTAGGCCAACCACGGCGCGAGGTTGGTCCACCAGAACCGGGCGGAGGCCTCGTCGCCGGGCATCGTCCGCATTTCCGCCATCACGCCTGGCGCTTTCCGGACAGCGCCAGCTGCACCACACCCAGGGCGGCTATGCCAGGCGCGGCCCCCCAGATCGCGACTTTTCCGGTGGCCAGGCCAATCACGAGAAGCATCGTACCGACAAGCACCAGAACCAAGCCGCAGGCTTTCATCAACGGGATCGGATTCATCGGGATTTCTCCTTTCAGTCGTCTTTGGCCGGATGCGCTGTCAGAAACTGTCCCACCTGCGCCTGCAGCCACTGCGGATCGTCCCACATCAGGAAATGATAGCCGGCCTCGCTCAATTCGATCCGGACACCGGGCAGGGCGGCGTACTGGCCCTCGAAGATCGCGCGGGTAGCCTCTTGGGTCTGGCCAAACGCGGCATAGGCGGCCCAGGCACCGAGCACCAGCGTCGGCGAGCGCACGGCACCCAGCTCGCCGCGCAGGTCGGCGGTCATCAATTCCACCATGGCCTGTGCGGTGGTGGCGCGGTCGCTGTTCTCGCCCCAGCGCACCAGTTCTTCCACACGGACCAGGTCACGCGCCATGTTCCGCACGGAGGCGGCAGCCTGTTGCCGATACGTGGCATCGTCGGAGGACAGCATCTGCTGGCGGACTGCCTCGGCCATCGGCCTGACCGATTCAGACGTCGCCGTCGGATTCATCGCCGCCGAGAAGAACGGCAGCGAGTCGACGATCACCAGCGGCCCGACGGCATCCGCGTCGGCCAATGCCAGTTTCAACGCCAGGAATCCGCCCAGACTGTGGCCAATCACCACCGGCTGGCGCAGATCGTTCTCGCGTACATACGCGAGCACCTGCCGCGCCATTTCATCCAGGAATTCGTCGTGTCCGGCGGGTTTGGCGCCTGCAAATCCGGGCAGTTGCACCAGGTGGCACTGCACATCCTTCAAGGCTTCGCAGGTCTCGCGCCAGACGCTCGCATGGCTGTTGAGCCCGGGAATGGTCAGTACCGGGCGGCCCTGGCCGAGGGTTTCCACCTGGATGTCGAGCGGGGCGGTGGTCTTTCCGGCCGCAGGCGTCGCAGGTGCGATGACCACGGCGGCCAGCAGTGCCAGGCACAGCGAGGAAAGGCGGTTGCGCGGGGAGGTGGGGATGCGGTTCATCGTGATTCTCCGTCAGTGGGTGGGACGGAGTCAGCCTGCCAGCCGGTGTCGATGGCGGGGAAACAACATGATGAGCGGCCACAACGCCGTTCCAATGGCCACGATGCAGGGCGAACGGCGCACAGATCGGCGCGGATGCGAGACACTCCCCCTGTGCTGTCGCGCCAGACCGCGGCGAGTTGGGCGAAGCGCAGCACGTCCAGATGGGTGTTGTAGAGCGGCGCGGGCGAGATGCAGATCACGTCCGGCTCGCGCCAGTCGCCGAGCACGCCGCTCTCGCAGAGGAATTCGAACAGCGCTCGTCCGGCATCGCGCCCGGTCGGTGCCGGGGGCGGGCACGAACTGAGGCCCCATCGCAAAGCGTGATGCCTTCTCATGCCCCCACCAACCGGAAAACCGCGGCAGGTCGGCGCGTGCGTGGCGGGCGTGCACGAGCGCCCCGGCGACCGCGCCCGGTTCCGCGTTGACGCACTTGTAGTGACACCGCGCAGCGAAGTCCGCATCGGCATCGTGCAGCGCCAGTGGCAGATTGCCGACGGCATGGACAAGAGCTTGGGTCCCTTCCAACAGGGTGTCCGTGCTGAGCGTGGTCTGGTGCCGACAGGCACGGCACTGGCAGTAGACCACGCCGGCTTGGCCGGATGCGGCTTCGATCCTAGAATTCGCGGCTTCGCGCACTGCGCGTTGCGGGACAGCACCCCATGGCCCTGGCCCTCTTGAGCCTTGGCAGCAACATCGATCCCGCGGCGAACCTGCGCGCCGCCGCGGCCGACCTGCGCGCCGCGTTTCCCGGCGCGCGCTTCTCGCCGGTGCTGCGCTATCGCGCGGTCGGTTTCGATGGCCCGGATTTTCTCAACGCCGCGGCGGCGGTGGAGACCGCGCTGGAGCCGGGGCCGATGCACGACTTCCTGCACGCGCTGGAGGATGCCCGCGGCCGCCGCCGCGACGCGCCGCGCTACTCCTCGCGCACGCTCGATGTGGACCTGGTGTTTCTCGGGGCGCGGGTGTGCGATGCGCCGCGCCTGCCGCGCCCGGACGTGCGGCACGCCTTCGTGCTCGAACCGCTGGCGATGCTGGCCCCGCAGTTCGTCGATCCCCTGTCGGGCAGGACGCTGGCCGCGCTCTGGGCCGAACACGCCGACCATGCGCGGCCCGCGCCGGTCGAGCCGTGGGCGCTCTAGGCGCGGAGCGGGCGGGCAGCGCGGGGCGGGGCGGCCGACTCAGATCTCCAGCCAGCGCCCGCCGTCCACGCGCAGCACCTGACCGGTGGTGTAGCTGGCGGCGTCGACGAGGAACACCGCCGCTTCGGCGATTTCCGCCGCGGTGCCGGTGCGTCCGAGCGCGGTGCGGGCGATGACCGATGCGCGCAGTTCGGGATCATCACCCGCTTCGGGCCACAGGATCGCCCCTGGCGCGATCGCGTTGACGCGAACCTCGGGGGCCAGCTCGCGCGCCAACGCCAGGGTCATCATCGACAGCGCCGCCTTGCTCATGCAGTAGACCGCGTGGCGTTCGCGCGGACGCTCGGCGTAAACGTCGGAAAGGTTCAGGATCGCGCCGCGTGATTCGCGCAAATAGAACGCCGCGGCCTGCGAGAGGAAGAACGGTGCCTTGGCGTTGGCACCCATCAGCGCATCCCACATCGCCTCGGTGGATTCGCCGATCGGCGTGGGGAAGAAAGCCGAGGCGTTGTTGACCAGCGCATCGAGGCGGCCGAACCGCACCACGGTGCGCTCCACCAGCGATGGCAGGCGCGCGGTATCGGAGAGATCGGCCTGCAGCAGCGCGGTGCTGTGGCGGCGTCGTGCCTCCAGCGCATCCTGCAGCGCCGAGGCTTCCGAAGCGCTGCGGTGGAAGTGCAGCGCGAGGTCGTAGCCGGCCGCGTGCAGGGCGGTGGCAATGGCGGCACCGATGCGGCGCGCGGCACCGGTGACGAGGGCGACGGGGCGTGGCGTGGTCATGCCGTCACCTTATCCTTTTCCCGACCGCCGAATCCATGCTGCCCGTCACCAGGCGCGTTCCAGCGCCCGCCGGCGTACCATGGCGGCCCTTTCCGCCCGGAGGCGAGGCGTGCAAGCCGACCTGCCCGAACCCGACGAAGCCGCGTGCGCCCACAGCGCCGTCCTGACCGCCGTGATCCGCGACGCGGTCCGCGCCGAGGGCGGCGCGATCCCGTTTTCGCGCTACATGGAGCTGGCGCTGTATGCACCGGGCCTGGGTTACTACAGCGCCGGCGCGCGCAAGTTCGGGCGCGCCGGCGATTTCGTCACCGCGCCCGAGCTGGGGCCGCTGTTCGCCCAGTGCGTGGCCGAAGCGGTGGCGCCGGTGCTGTCGCGCTTTCCCGACGCGCAGTTCCTTGAGCTGGGCGGCGGCAGCGGTGCCTTCGCGCAGGATGTGCTGGTCCACCTCGCCCTGCTGGACGCGGTGCCGGCGCGCTACGCCATCCTCGAACCTTCGGCGGACCTGCGCGAGCGCCAGCGCGAACGCCTGACCGACGCCCTGCCGCCGGCGCTGATGGAGCGCGTGACCTGGCTGGACGGCCCGCCCGAGGCGGACTGGCGCGGGGTGCTGTTCGCCAACGAGGTACTCGATGCGCTGCCGACGCCGCGCTTCACGCTGCGTGGGGGCGAGGTTTTCGAAGAGCACGTCGCGCTGGATCCGGAAGGGCAGCTGCTGCGCGTCGATCAGCCGGCGGACGCCTTCCTGTGCGCGGCGGTGCGCCACATCGAGCGCGACCTGGGCGAGCCCTTGCCCGAAGGGATGCGGTCGGAAGTGCTGCCGCAGCTGCCCTACTGGATCCAGGCGGTCGGCGGGCTGCTGCGCGAGGGCGCAATGCTGTTCGTCGATTACGGCCATTCCCGGCGCGACTACTACGCGCCCGAGCGCTTGCAGGGCACGCTGCGCGGCTTTCACCGGCACCGCCTGGTGGATGATCCCTTCCTGTGGCCGGGCCTGACCGACCTGACCGCCTCGGTGGACTTCACCGCGCTGGCCGAGGCCGGCGTCGGTGCAGGTTTCGAGCTGGCCGGCTACTGCTCGCAGTCCGCGTTCCTGCTCGGGAACCGGCTGGTCGACTGCTTCCAGACCCTGCACGGCATTGCCCCCGACGAAGCCACCCGCTACGCCCTCGCGCAGCAGGTCAAGCAGCTTACCCTGCCCGGCGCGATGGGCGAGGCGTTCCAGGTGATGGGCTTCACGCGCGGGGTGGAATTGACCCACGCCTTTCTTCAGGGCGACCAGCGCTGGCGGCTGTGATGCGCCCCCTCCGCTGGCCGCGGCTGTGGCTCGGGCTGTGGTGCGCGGCGGTGCTGGCGGTGATCGTGCTGTCACTGGTTCCGCCGCCGCCGATGGCGACGCAGATGCCGCGCGATTCGGACAAGCTGCTGCACTTTTCCGCCTACTTCGCACTGGCGTTTTCCGCGATGCAGCTGTTCGCCTCGCTGCGGACGCGCTGGATCGTCGCGATCGGCCTGGTGGCGCTTGGCCTTGCGCTGGAGTGGGCGCAGGGCGTGCTGGTCCCCGAGGCGCGCAGCGCCGATGCGCTGGATGGGCTGGCCAACGCGCTGGGTGTGCTGGCGGGCCTGTCGCTCGGCGCTACGGGTGCGGCGCTGTGGCTGCTGCGGCTGGAGTCGCGCCTGGCGGCCTGTCTGGCGCGGCGCTGATCCATCGCTGAGGTATCGCCACCCGGCCCTTGAACCGGCGGCGCGCGCCCCCATTTGGCAAGCATCCGCTTCCTGAGCGGTTTTCGTTTCGGCTAGAATTGGCACTCAACACTTGCGAGTGCTGACAGACCGCCGGTGTCATCCATCAATCAAGAACTTACGAGAGGTTGTCATGAAACTCACCCCGCTCCACGACCGCGTGATCATCAAGCGCCTGGAAGAAGAGAAGGTCTCCGCCGGCGGCATCGTGATCCCGGACAGCGCCACCGAGAAGCCGATCCGCGGCGAAGTCATCGCCGTGGGCGAAGGCAAGCTGCTCGACAACGGCCAGGTGCGCAAGCTCCAGGTCAAGGTCGGCGACACCGTCCTGTTCGGCAAGTACTCGGGCACCGAGGTCAAGGTCGACGGCACCGAATACCTCGTGGTGCGCGAGGACGACCTGTTCGCGATCATCGGCTGATGATCGGGGGAATGGGGAGTCGGGAACCGGGAATCGCAACGGCGCGTCGCGCTTCGATCCCGCCCGCAACTCCATTCCGCCGCAACGCCTCCGCTTCAACCATTCCCCATTCTCTATTCCCCATTCCCGGAGAAACCCATGGCCGCAAAAGACATCCGTTTCGGTGAAGACGCACGCTCGCGCATGGTGCGCGGCGTCAACGTGCTCGCCAATGCCGTCAAGGCAACCCTCGGTCCGAAGGGCCGCAACGTCGTGCTCGACAAGAGCTTCGGCGCCCCCACGATCACCAAGGACGGCGTGTCCGTCGCCAAGGAAATCGAGCTGGCCGACAAGTTCGAGAACATGGGCGCGCAGATGGTGAAGGAAGTCGCCTCCAAGACCTCCGACACTGCCGGTGACGGCACCACCACCGCCACCGTGCTGGCCCAGGCCTTCATCCGCGAGGGCGTCAAGGCAGTGGCCGCCGGCATGAACCCGATGGATCTGAAGCGCGGCATCGACCAGGCCGTCAAGGCCGCGGTCGCCGAGCTCAAGAACCTCTCCAAG
>JAMLIV010000027.1 GCA_023954075.1 Lysobacteraceae bacterium | reverse complement strand
CCGCGGCCGGTGGGGGGGGGCCCGGGTGCCTTGGGGTCCCCCGCCACCCCCGCGCCGGTGCGGCTGGACGACTATTCACGCTGGTGGAGCTATGTGCCCGGCGCACAATGGCGTCATCCGCAAGGCCCGGGCAGCACGATCCAGGGCAAGGGTGAACATCCGGTGGTGCAGGTCAGCCACGAGGACGCGCTGGCCTACGCCCGCTGGGTCGGCAAGCGGCTGCCGACCGAGGCCGAATGGGAGTTTGCCGCGCGCGGCGGTCTGGAGCAGGCCACCTACGCCTGGGGCGACGAGCCGATGGGGGCCGGCGGCGCGCTGCTGGCCAACTACTGGGATGTGAAGCAGCGTCCATTCCCCGTGGTAAAGCCCGGGGCGGGCGGTGCGGAAGGCACCCTGCCGGCCGGAACCTTCCCGGCCAACGGATACGGCCTCTACGACATGACCGGCAACGCCTGGCAGTGGGTGGCCGACTGGTACCGCGCCGACTATTTCGCGGGCCAGGCGCAGCGCGCGAGCGATCCCATCGACAACCCGCAGGGGCCGGACGACTGCTACGACCCGGCCGATCCGGGCGTCCCCGTCGATGCGCCGAAAAAGGTCATCCGCGGTGGTTCTTTCCTGTGCAACGAGGACTATTGCCTGTCCTATCGCCCCAGCGCGCGTCGCGGCTGCGATCCGCACAGCCCCATGTCGCACTTGGGCTTTCGGCTGATCAGCGCGGCGTGAGGGTGCAGCCGTTTCCTGCCCCGGTCGCGGCAACACCTGCGGCAGTGCTCTGACCCGAGGCCGACCGCCGGCATCCCCTTGCGCCGCGGGGCCGTTGCCTGACCGCACGGTTCATCGGGCGTGCCACGGCGGCACCCGCAAACCGCTACAATGGCGGGCTGAATTCTTCCGCATTGGAGCGACCATGTCTCACGCCATCCTGAAGGCCCTGGGCCTGTCCGACGTCAATTCCGGTACCTATCTGGGTCGCGGGGAATGGTCCAGTGCCAGCGCCGGCAGGATCACGCCGAAAAACCCCACCACGAACGAAGTGATCGCGACGGTGGAGGCCACCACGGCGGCCGATTACGAAACCGTCATCGCGCGCGCCCAGGAGGTTTTCAAGATCTGGCGCACCACCCCCGCGCCGCGCCGCGGCGAGGCCATCCGCCTGTGCGGCGAGGCGCTGCGCCGCAACAAGGACGCGCTGGGCTCGCTGGTGGCGCTGGAAATGGGCAAGTCCAAGCCCGAAGGCGACGGCGAGGTGCAGGAGATGATCGACATCGCCGATTTCGCCGTCGGCCAGAGCCGCATGATGTACGGCTATACCATGCACTCCGAGCGCCCCGGCCACCGCATGTACGACCAGTACCACCCGCTCGGCCTGGTCGGCATCATCAGCGCCTTCAACTTCCCCGTGGCGGTGTGGAGCTGGAACAGCTTCCTGGCCGCGGTGTGCGGCGACATCTGCATCTGGAAGCCATCCAACAAGGTGCCGCTGAGTGCGATCGCGGCCATGAAGGTCTGCAACGAGGCGCTGCGCGAGGGCGGCTTCCCGGACCTCTTCTTCCTGATCAACGATGTCGACCATTCGCTCGCCGAAACGCTGGTGGACGATCGCCGCGTGGGTCTCATTTCCTTCACCGGCTCGACCCGCGTGGGCCGCCGCGTGAACGAGCGCGTGGCGCACCGCATGGGCCGCTGCCTGCTGGAGCTGGGCGGCAACAACGCGATCATCCTCGATGAAACCGCCGACCTGAAGCTGGCCGTTCCCGGCATCGTGTTCGGCGCGGTCGGCACCGCCGGCCAGCGTTGCACCACCACCCGCCGCCTGATCGTGCACGAATCCATCTACGACAACGTGCTGGCTACCCTGGTCAAGGCCTACAGGCAGGTCGAGACGAAGATCGGCGATCCCACCGATCCGGCCAACCTGATGGGCCCGCTCAACAGCCCCGAGGCGGTCAACGAATTCCTTGCCGCCATCGAAAAGGCCAAGGCCAGCGGCGGCACCGTGGAGACCGGCGGCACGCGCATCGATCGCCCCGGCAACTTCGTGCTGCCGGCGATCGTGACGGGCCTGAAGAACGCCGACGAGATCGTCCAGCACGAAACCTTCGCACCGATCCTCTACGTGATGAAGTTCAAGACCCTGGACGAGGCCATCGACATGCAGAACGGCGTGCCGCAGGGCCTGTCGTCGTCGATCTTCACCACCAACCTCAAGAGCGCCGAGCGGTTCCTCTCGGCGGCCGGCAGCGACTGCGGCATCGCCAACGTCAACATCGGCACCTCGGGCGCGGAAATCGGCGGTGCCTTCGGCGGCGAGAAGGACACCGGCGGCGGGCGCGAGTCCGGTTCGGACGCATGGAAGGTGTACATGCGCCGCCAGACCAATACCATCAACTACTCCGATTCGCTGCCGCTGGCGCAGGGCATCAAGTTCGACCTGTGATCCACGCCCGGCGCGCGCCATGGGGCCTGCGCCGGGCTGCTTCATCCACCCTGGAGGCCGATCCGCATGAACACACCGACATCTTCCGCCCGGACCACCAGCACCCTGGCTGTGGTAAGCCTGATTTCGGGCATCGTGTCCTGGCTGGCACTTCCCATGGTGGGCGCCATCGTGGCGATCATCACCGGGCACATGGGCCGCAGCGAGATCAGGCGCAGCGGCGGTACGGTGGATGGCGACGGGCTGGCCATCGCCGGGCTCGTCCTGGGCTACCTGCAGCTGACGCTGGTGGTCCTTGGGGTCATCGCGCTCTTCGTGTTCTTTGGCGGGCTGGCGTTCCTGTCAACCCTGGCCCAGTGATCTGAAGAGGCTGGAGCGCTGGCGCTGCCGGCGTCGATTCCGCTAACGTTCCGACGTGATTCGCGGCACGAATCACATTTTGCGCGCCGAGGCCCGAGGCCGATGTACCCATTGCTGCGACCTCTGCTGTTTTGCGGTGATCCCGAGACCGTGCACGAGCGCAGCCTGGCCTGGGCCGATGCCGCGCACCGGCTGGGCCTGGCCGGACTGGCGGCGCGTCGCCCCAAGCCGTTGCCGACCCGGGCCTTCGGGCTGACCTTCGAGAACCCCGTCGGGCTCGCCGCGGGCATGGACAAGAACGGCGCGCACGTCGACGCGCTCTCGCATCTGGGCTTCGGCTTCATCGAAGTCGGCACCGTCACCCCGCGCCCGCAGTCCGGGAATCCGCGGCCGCGGCTGTTCCGCCTGCCGGAAAAGCAGGCCATCATCAACCGCATGGGCTTCAACAACGAGGGCGTCGATGCGCTGGTGAAGAACCTCGAGCGCACCCGCTGGAAGGGCGTGATCGGCGTCAACATCGGCAAGAACAAGGACACGCCAAACGACCATGCGCTGCGCGACTACCTGCACTGCCTGGAGCGGGTGTGGGACGTTGCCGGCTACATCGTGGTCAACATTTCCTCACCCAACACCGCCGGGCTGCGCGAGCTGCAGCACGGCGATCCGCTGCGCGCGCTGCTGGCCGGGCTGCGCGAGGCGCAGGAGCGCCTGGCCGCGCAGCGCGGCGCGCGCCGCCCCGTGCTGGTCAAGATCGCGCCGGACCTGGACGAGGCCGCGCTGCATGCGGTGGCTTCGGCGCTGGGTGCGGCCGGTGTGGATGGCGTCGTTGCCACCAACACCACGATCGATCGCAGCGAAGTGGCGGGCCTGCGCCACGCCGGGGAAGCCGGCGGGTTGTCCGGGGCACCGCTGTACGGGCTGGCGACCGAGGCGCTGCGCCGGCTGCGTGCGCATCTTGATTCCAGTATCCCGATCATCGGCGTGGGCGGCATCCTGAGCGGTGCCGATGCGGTCGGCAAACTCGCGGCCGGCGCGCTCCTGGTGCAGTGCTACAGTGGCCTGGTCTATCGCGGGCCGGCTCTGGTGCGCGAGTGCGTCGAGGCGATCCGGCGGCGGCGCGAACAGGGCGTGCGACGCTGATGGCACCGGCCTACCATCTCGCCGAGCGCGTTTCCCTGGCCGGCCGCAACGGCTTTCGCGTGGCGTCCCGGGCCGAGCTTTTCATCGACGTGCGCCGCGCCGAGGCCTTGCCCGAGCTTTTCGCCATGCCCTACCTGCAGCGCGCACCGCTGCTGGTGCTGGGCGAGGGCAGCAATACCCTGATCGTGGGCGACGTGCCCGGCGTGGTGATGGCCATCGGCGGCATGGGCCGCGAAGTGCTGGCGCGCGACGACGACGGTGCGCTGCTGCGCGCGGGCGCGGGCGAGCGCTGGGACGACGTGGTGGCCTGGAGCCTGGGCCTTGGCTACGCGGGGCTGGAAAACCTGGTCCTGATCCCGGGGCTTGCCGGTGCCGCGCCGATCCAGAACATCGGCGCGTACGGCACCGAGGTGGGTGAATTCATCCAGACCGTCGAAGCCTGGGACCGGCAGGCCGGCGCGCTGGTGCGGCTGGATCGCGCCGACTGCGCCTTCGGCTACCGTGATTCCGTATTCAAGCGCGATCCCGCGCGCTGGCTGGTGACGGCGATCGAGCTGCGGTTGCCGCGCCGGCATCCTCCGCGCATCGGCTATCCGGGCCTGCCGGAGGAACTGGCGCTGCTGGGTGCCGGCGATGCGCCGCGTCCGGCACAGATCGCCGAGGCCGTGTCGCGCCTTCGCACCCGCAAATTGCCCAATCCGTCCATGGTGCCCAACGTCGGCAGTTTTTTCCGCAATCCGGTGGTCGCCTCGGCGCATGCGCTGGACCTTCAGCGCGACGAGCCCTCGATGCCGGCCTGGACGGTCGATGATGGCGCGTTGCGCAAGCTCTCGGCCGCCTGGCTGATCGAGCGCGCCGGCTGGAAGGGGTTTCGCGAAGGCGATGCCGGCGTGTCGGCACAGCACGCGCTGGTGCTGGTCAACCACGGGCAGGCCAGCGGCGCAGAGATGTTCGCGCTGGCGCAGCGCGTGGCGCTGTCGGTGCACGAGCGCTTCGGCGTGTGGCTGGAGCCGGAAGCGCGCATCGTGGGCGCGCGCTGGGACGCGCCGGGCGCGCGCGCCGCGTTCGCGTCCGCCGCCGCGCCCGCGTGAAGCGCGCGCCCGTCCGAGCACCGATGAACACCGCTGCCAGCGCCGCGAGCCGCGACCTGCGCCGTGCCATCGTGATGATGCTGGTGAGCACGTTTTTTTTCGGTTCGATGGCGGTGATGATCCGGCTGGCCTCGGCGGAACTTCATCCCTTCGAGATCGCGTTCTTCCGCAACCTTTTCGGCTTCGCGTTCGCGCTGCCGCTGCTGCTCCGCCACGGCATCGGGCTGCTGCGCACCAGCCACCTGTCGCTGTACTTCGTGCGCTGCCTGATCGGCATCGGCTCGATGCTGTGCGGCTTCTGGGCGATCGTGCACCTGCCGCTGGCCGAGGCGATCTCGATTTCCTATGCGGCACCGCTGTTCGTGACGATCGGCGCGGCCCTGGTGCTGGGAGAAGTCGTCCGGATACGCCGCTGGACCGCGGTGGTGGTCGGCTTCCTCGGCGTGCTCCTGATCGTCCGCCCCGGCGCGGCGAGCTTCAACGTGCATACCCTGGCGGCGCTGGCGGCGGCGGTGCTGAGCGGCAGCGTGGCGATCAGCATCAAGTTCCTTTCGCGCACCGAGAAGCCCGACGCCATCGTGCTTTACACCACGCTGCTGTGGGTGCCGATGTCGCTGGTTCCGGCGCTGTTCGTCTGGACCTGGCCGCACGGCATCACCTGGCTGTGGGTGGTGCTGGCGGGATTCTTCGGCACCGCCGGGCACATGTTCTGGACCCGCGCGCTCAAGCTCGGCGACGCCTCCCTGCTCACCCCGATCAGCTTCGTGCAGGTGCTGGTCGTTGGCGTCTACGGCTGGCTGCTGTTCGATGAAACCGTGGATCGCTGGACCGCCGCCGGTGCCACCGTCGTGCTCGCATCGAACTACTACATCGCCTACCGCGAGACGAAACTGGCGCGCCAGACGGTGACCGATCCCGAGGTGGGTTCGCAGAGCCGGCTGTCGGGTTGACGCGCGCGCGCACTCGTCGCATCGTTCATCGTTTCCCGCATCCCGCATCCCGCATCCCGCATCCCGCATCCCGCCAAGGCCGATACACGGTTCGCCTCCTGCCATGACGCCATCCGATCCAGACACGACCCAGCGCACCCTGATTTCTCCCGGCCCCGCGCGGCCGGAAGAGCAGGGAGCCTGCCTGATCGTGATCCACGGTGCCGGCCTCGGACAGCGGGTCGACGTGGGCACGTGTCCCACGCGGATCGGCCGCGACCGCGAGTGCGGGCTGTACATCGCGCACCCGTCGGTATCGCGTCGCCACTGCGAGATCTGGCGGGCGGAGGACCGCTATCGCGTGCGCGACCTGGGTTCGACCAATGCCACCTACCTGAACGATCGCGTGGTCGAAGTGGCGGATCTGGCCGATGGTGACCACCTGACCATCGGCGAGAGCATCGTCAAGTTCATCAGCGGTGCCAGCGTGGAGGCCGGCTATCACGAAGAAGTCCACCAGCAGGCCACGCATGACGGGCTGACCGGCTTCTACAACCGCCGGCAATTCCTGGACGTGGTCGAACGCGAACTGGTGCGCGCGGCCCGTTCCGACGCCGCGCTGGCGTTTGCGATCCTCGACATCGACCTGTTCAAGCGCATCAACGATTCCTGCGGCCACCTCGCGGGCGACTCGGTGCTGCGCCAGGTCACCGCGACCCTCCGGAGCGGGATGCGCGCGAGCGACGTGGCCGGGCGCATCGGCGGCGAGGAGTTCGGGCTGCTCATGCCCGAGCTCGGAGCCGAAGCAGCGCTGGCCCATGCCCAGGCGCTTCGCGTTGCGGTGGAGCAGGCAACGTTCGCCGTGGCACCGGTCTCCCATCCGGTCACCATCAGCATCGGCCTGGCCTCGTTCGGCCCCTCCCATCCGGACCGCGCCTCGCTGATGCGCGCTGCGGACCTTGCCCTGTATCGCGCCAAGCAGGCCGGACGCAACCGGGTGGTGGTGGCGGAGTGATGGCCGCAACCGAAGCGACGCGGTGCAGCCTGCGGGAGTATCGTTGGCCGGAGCCATTCCGGGGAACCATCCCATGCACAAGACGATCCTGCTCCTCGCCACGCTGTTCGCCGCGTCGACGGTCAACGCCGGGATGATCACTCGCGCGGTCGACTGGTCGGTGGGCGAACAGTCCTTCAGCGGTCACGTGGTCTACGACGATGGCGGTGCGCGACGCCCGGGCCTCGTGATGGTGCCCAACTGGATGGGCGTGACCGGTTCGGCGCTCGAAAAGGCGCGCGCGCTGGCCGGCAGCGACTACGTAGTGCTGGTAGCCGACGTGTACGGCGCGCAGCGCCGCCCTGCCGACGCCACCGAGGCGCGGGCCATGGTGACAGCGCTGCTGGGCGACCGCGCGGTGCTGCGCGAGCGCATCGGCGCGGCGCTGGAGGTGCTGCGCGCCAACGCCTTCGAGGCACCGCTCGACGCCGCGCGCATCGGCGCGGTCGGCTTCTGCTTCGGCGGCAGCACGGTGCTGGAACTGGCGCGTTCGGGTGCCGACGTCGCCGGGGTGGTGTCCCTGCACGGCGGGCTGGGCACGAATGCGCCGGCCGCGCAGTCACCGAAGGCGGCGATTCTGGTGCTCAACGGTGCCGATGATCGCAGCGTCAGCGCCGAGGACATCGCCGCGTTCGCCGCCGAAATGAACGCGGTCGAGGCCGACTGGCAGTTCGTCAATTTCGCCGGCGCGGTGCACTGCTTCGCCGAGGCCGACGCGGCATCGCCGCCGGGCTGCGTCTACCACGAGCGCTCGGCGCGGCGTGCCTACCGCTACCTGCACGACTTCTTCGCCGAGCGCTTCGCGCCCTAGCCTGGATCGCGTCGCGTCGCGTCGCGCCGCGCGGCGCTTCGCATGCTGCGCCGCGTCATGCTAGCCTGCGGCCCTCCCTTTTCCGCCGAAGATCCGTCATGTCGCGCGCATTCAACTTCAGTGCCGGGCCGGCCGCATTGCCCGAGCCGGTCTTGCGTCAAGCGCAGGCGGAACTGCTGGAGTGGGGTGCCGAACGCGCCTCGGTGATGGAGGTTTCGCACCGCGGCAAGGCCTTCATGGCCATGGCCGCGGCCGCCGAGCGCGACCTGCGCGAGCTTTTGGGCATTCCGGACGGCTATCGCGTGCTGTTCCTGCAGGGCGGCGCTTCCCAGCACTTCGCCCAGGTGCCGATGAACCTGGCGCGGCCCGATCAGGCGGTGGACTTCATCCTCACCGGCAGCTGGAGCGAAAAGGCCTTTGCGGATGCCGCGCATTTCGTCCGGCCGCGGATCGCGGCGGGCGCGCAGGATGGCGGGTTCCGCGCGATTCCGCCGCGCGCGCAGTGGCAGCTTTCCGAGGACGCGGCCTATGTCCACATCGCCTCCAACGAAACCATCCACGGCGTCGAATTTTTCGACGCGCCCGACGTGGGTGCGGTGCCGCTGGTGGCGGACATGTCCTCCAACATCCTCTCGCGCCCCATCGACGTGTCGCGCTACGGGCTGATCTTCGCCGGCGCGCAGAAGAACATCGGCCCCTCCGGCCTGGTGATCGTGATCGTGCGCGAGGACCTGCTCGAACGCAGCGCCGGCCGCGTGGCGCGCATCTTCGACTACGCCGCGCACGCGCGCGAGGACTCCCTGCTCAACACCCCGCCGACCTTCGCCTGGTATCTGGCCGGGCTGGTGTTCCAGTGGCTCAAGGCCAAGGGCGGACTTGCGGCGATGGCCGCGAGCAATGACCGCAAGGCGGCGATGCTCTATGCCGCGATCGACGGCTCCGACGGCTACTACGCCAACCCGGTCGATCCGGCGGCGCGTTCGCGCATGAACGTGCCCTTCACCCTGCACGACGCGGCGCTGGATGCGATCTTCCTCGAGGAATCGCGCGCCGCCGGCCTGCTCGCGCTCAAGGGCCACCGGCTGGTGGGCGGGATGCGCGCCTCGATCTACAACGCGATGCCCGAGGAAGGCGTCGAGGCGCTGGTCGCCTTCATGCGTGATTTCGCGCGTCGCCACGGCTGACGGCCGCCTCGGCACCTCCCTCAACGCCCCGACTTTCACCGCAGGATTTCCATGACGCCTCCGAAAAAGCCCCGCAGCGCAAAGGCCGCCAAAAGCGCCGGCCAGCCCGCGACCCCGCCGGCGCTGGCGCAGGTGCGCGAGCGCATCGACGGCATCGACCGCCAGATCCAGGCCCTCATCGCCGAACGCGCCGGTTTCGCCCTGCAGGTCGGCAAGGCCAAGGGCAAGCTCGCCGCCGCGGTGGATTACTACCGGCCCGAGCGCGAGGCGCAGGTGCTGCGCATGGTGGTGGACCGCAACGAAGGGCCACTCTCCGACGAGCTTCTGGTGCACGTGTTCCGCGAAATCATGTCGGCCTGTCTGGCCCAGCAGGAGCCGCTCAAGATCGGCTACCTCGGTCCGGAAGGCACCTTCAGCCAGCAGGCCGTGCTCAAGCACTTCGGTCGTTCCGCCCACGGCCTGCCGCTGGCGAGCATCGAGGAGGTGTTCCAGGAAGTGGAGAACGGCGTCGCCGACTTCGGCGTGGTGCCGGTGGAAAACTCCGGGCAGGGCACCATCCAGGTCACCCTCGACCTGTTCCTGACCTCGGGGCTGAGGATCTGCGGCGAGGTGGAGCTGCGCGTGCACCAGTTCCTGCTCTCGCGCAGCGGCCGCATCGAGGATATCGAGCGCATCTACGCGCATCCGCAATCGTTCGCGCAGACCGCCGGCTGGCTGCGGTCCAACCTGCCCAAGGTCGAAAAGATCCCGGTATCGAGCAACGCCGAGGGCGCGCGCCGCGCGCGCAATGCCGACGACGCCGCGGCCATCGGCGGTGAAAGCGCGGGCCACGTCTACGGGCTCAAGAAGGTCATCATGCAGCCGATCCAGGACGACCGCGAGAACACCACGCGCTTTCTCGTCATCGGCCGCCGCATCTTCCCGCCCTCGGGCCACGACCGCACCTCGATCCTGGTCTTCATCCACGACAAGCCCGGCGCGCTGTTCGACGTGCTCAGCCCGTTCGCGCGCCACGGCATCAGCATGAATCGCATCGAATCGCGCCCCTCGCACCAGGCCAAGTGGGAGTACGCCTTCTTCATCGACCTTGCCGGCCACGTCGAGGATGAAGGCATGAAGAGTGCCCTGGCCGAACTGGAAGCCCACTCGGCCTCGGTGAAGGTGCTGGGTTCGTACCCGGTGGCGGTGCCTTGATGGGCGGGAATCGGGAATGGGGAATGGAGAATGGCGGTTTGCGGCGAGGCCGCAGTGCTCCCGCATTCCGTAGGTCGGGGTTATATCCCCGACGCCGCGGTGCCCCGATTCGTCGGCCGCGCAGGGCCGACCTGCCTCCCATCATCTGCCCGCAAGCCGCACCATGACCGCTTCCTCGACCTGGCAGGCCCGCCCCGGAACACCGCTGCGCGGCACGATCCGCGTTCCCGGCGACAAGTCGATCTCCCATCGCGCAATGATGCTGGGTGCCCTGGCCGACGGCGTCACGCGCGTCAGCGGCTTTCTGGAGGGCGAGGACACCCTCGCCACCGCCGCCGCCTTTCGCGCCATGGGCGTGCGCATCGAGGACGATGGGCCCGGTCGAAAGATCGTTCACGGCGCGGGCATCGACGGCTTGCGGGCACCGGCGGCACCCATCGACTGCGGCAACGCCGGTACCGGCATGCGCCTGCTCGCCGGCCTGCTCGCCGGGCAGCGTTTCGATTCCACCCTGACCGGCGACGCCTCCCTGACGCGCCGCCCGATGCGCCGCGTCACCGAGCCGCTGGCGCGCATGGGCGCGCGCATCGAAACCGCCGAGGGCGGCAGGCCGCCGCTGCGCATCTTCGGCGGGCAGTCGCTGGCCGGGGTCGACCACGACCTGCCCGTGGCCAGTGCCCAGGTCAAATCCGCGCTGCTGCTGGCTGGCCTCTATGCGCAGGGCGAGACCACGGTGCGCGAACCGCACCCTACGCGCGACTACACCGAGCGCATGCTCGCCGCGCTGGGCTGGCCGATCGAGTTTTCGCCCGGATTCGCGCGGCTTTCGGGCGGCCATCGGCTCACTGCGACCGACATCGCGGTGCCGAGCGATTTTTCCTCGGCGGCATTCTTTCTCGTTGCCGCCAGCCTGGTGCCCGGTTCCGATCTCACGCTCGAAGGCGTCGGCATGAATCCGCGCCGCACCGGCCTCATCGATGCGCTGCGCCTGATGGGTGCGTGGATCGAGGTACGCAACGCGCGCGAGGAGGGCGGCGAGCCGGTCGCCGACCTGCGCGTGACCCACGCGCCGCTGCACGGCGCGATCATCCCGGAAGCCCTCGTGCCGGACATGATCGACGAGTTCCCGGTGCTGTTCGTCGCCGCGGCTGCGGCCTCGGGCGTCACCACGGTCAGCGGCGCGGCCGAGCTGCGGGTGAAGGAATCGGATCGCATCGCGGTGATGGCCAACGGCCTGCGCGCGATGGGGGCGCGCATCGACGAAACCCCGGATGGGGCGGTGATCCACGGCGGCGCGACGCTCGGTGGCGCAAGCGTGGATGCCCACGACGACCACCGCATCGCGATGAGCTTCGTCGTCGCCGGCCAGATCGCCATCGCGCCCGTCACCCTGCGCGGCTGCGCCACCGTGGCGACCTCGTTCCCGGGATTCTTCGGACTGGCCAATCGCGCGGGAATGGGGCTGGCCGTGGCCTGAAACCTGCCTTCAGCGGTACACCAGTACCGGCAGCTTCGAGTGCGTCAGCACCTTCTGGGTTTCGCTGCCCAGCAGCAGGGCCGCCATGCCGCGGCGGCCGTGCGAGGCCATGAAGATCAGGTCGCAGCCGTGTTCCGAAGCGGCGTTGATGATGCCTTCCCAGATCGAGTCGGACATGCCGCTGAAGGCCTGGCAGGCGACGCCGGCATCGGCCGCGCGCGTGGCGACGGCCTGCGCATTGGTGGCCGCTTCCTTCATCGCCTCTTCGACGTAGAGCGTCTGGTCGACATAGACCTGTTCGGCGAAGGGCAGGCTGTAGACCTCGGCGCTGCTCCATGCGACCAGGCGGGCACCGAGCGCCTTGGCCAGCGCGATGGCCGCGTCCGCGGCGCGCAGCGACAGCTCCGAGCCGTCGGTGGGAACGAGGATGCTCTGGTACATCACGGCGTCTCCGGGAGGGTGGTGCGGCGATTGTCGCACCGCTTGAGCGCATGCGCATGGTGGCGGGTCAGCGCCGGTCCCGGCCGGCGCGCGGGACTTTGGCCACATGCCGGGCGGAGGAAATTGCCGTAACGTGGCGCACCCGTTTTCCGGAGCCTGCCCATGTCGCCTCGCCTGGCCCTCTGCCTTGCGCTTTGCCTCGCACTTCCCGCCCTGCCGGCACAGGCCGCGAGCAAAAAAACCTCCGACGCCCCGACCTGGGACATCACCGCCGCGCACGGTCCGATCAGCCGGGTCGCCTTCACCACGGACGAGGGCACCTGGATGGATCTGGACGTCAGCCCGGACGGCCGCCGGATCGCCTTTTCCCTGCTGGGCGACCTCTACCTGCTGCCGATCGACGGCGGCAACGCGCGGCGCGTCACCACCGGCACCGCCTGGGACGTGCAGCCGCGCTTTTCGCCCGATGGCCGCGAACTGGCCTTCACCTCCGATCGCGACGGCGGCAACAACCTCTGGCGCATCGGCGTGGATGGCAAGAACCCGGTGCAGGTGACGAAGGAGCGCTTCCGCCTGCTCAACAATCCGGCCTGGACGCCGGACGGTCAGTACCTCATCGGCCGCAAGCACTTCACCGGGCAGCGCTCGCTCGGCGCGGGCGAGCTGTGGATGTACCACGTCGCCGGCGGCGACGGCCTGCAGCTCACCAAACAGAAGAACGACCAGCAGGATCAAGGCGAACCGGCGGTGTCGCCGGATGGACGCTACGTGTACTTTTCCGAGGACGTCACGCGCGGGCCTTCCTTCCAGTACAACAAGAACCCGCACGCGACCATCTATGCCATCCGGCGGCTGGATCGCCAGACCGGCGAGATCGACACCCTGCTCGATACCGCCGGCGGCGCGGTGCGCCCGCAGCCTTCGCCGGACGGGAAATCCCTGGCCTTCGTCAAGCGCGTGCGCGAGAAGAGCGTGCTGCACCGGCTCGAGCTGGAGTCGGGCGAGGTGATGCCGCTGTGGGATGGTCTCTCGCACGACCAGCAGGAAGCCTGGGCGATCTTCGGTCCCTATGCCAACTACGGCTGGCTGCCCGATTCCTCCGCGCTGGTGATCTGGGCACAGGGCAAGCTCTGGCGCGTGGATGCGGCCAGCGGCGCGCCGACGCGGATTCCCTTCAGCGCGCAAGTGGAGCAGACCGTGGCGCAGCCGCTGCGCTTCGAGCAGACCCTCGATGCCGGGCAGTTCAGCCCGAAGATGATCCGCGATGTGGCGACCTCGCCGGACGGGAAATCCGTGGTGTTCCACGCCCTTGGCCAGCTCTACACCCGCGCGTTGCCGAACGGCGCGCCGCGGCGGCTCACCGCGAACCAGGGCGTATCCGAGTACCAGCCCAGCTTCAGCCCGGACGGCCGCACGCTGCTCTACACCACCTGGAGCGATGCCGATCTGGTGACGATCCGCGCGCGCGACCTGGCCGACGGCAGCGAGCGGCGCATCACCACGGTGCCGGGCTTCTACTACGGCCCGAAATACTCGCCCGACGGCCGGCGCATCGTGTTCAGCCGCAGCGGCGGCAGCGGTCTGACCGGGGCGATGTGGTCGGGCGAGCGCGGCATCTACGTGGTGCCGGCGCAGGGCGGCACGCCGCGCCGCATCGCCAAATCCGGCGAAAATCCGCAGTTCTCGGCCGATGGTGCGCGCGTCTTTTATTTCACCGGCGGCGGCCTGTCCAAGAAACTGATGAGCGTGGGCCTCGACGGCGAGGAGCCGCGCGAAGTCTTCGACCTCAAGTATCCCGACCTGGTTTCGATCAGCCCGGACGGCCGCTGGGTCGCCTTCACCGAACTGTTCAACGCCTACGTCGCGCCGGTGCCGCAGACCGGCGGCAGCGTTGCGCTGAGCCGCGACACCAAGGCGATCCCGGTGACGCGCGTGAGCCGCGACGTCGGTTCCTACCTGCACTGGTCGGCCGATTCCAGGGCGCTGCACTGGACGGTGGGCGATGAATACTTCAGCCGCGACCTGAGCGATCTTTTCGCCTTCCTGCCCGGCGCGCCGAAGGAGCTTCCCAGGCCCGAGAGCGCCAAGGGCGTGGCGCTGGGCCTGAAGGCGGCGGTGGATACGCCGCGCGACGTGGTGGCCTTCACCAACGCCCGCATCATCACCATGCGCGATGCGGAAAAGACGCAGGAAGTGATCGAAAACGGCACCGTGCTGGTGGAGGGCGACACGCTCCGCGCGGTGGGCGCGAACGTGGCGATTCCGGCCGGCGCGCGCGTGATCGACGCCGCCGGCAAGACCATCGTGCCCGGCTACGCCGACGTGCACGCGCACGTCTCGCACTTCGGCGGCGGCGTGATTCCGCAGGAGAACTGGGCCTACTACACCAATCTCGCCTTCGGCATCACCACCACGCACGATCCCTCGGCCACCACGGAGTTCGTGTTCTCCCAGGCCGAACTGGTCAAGGCCGGCGCGATGGTCGGCCCGCGCATCTTTTCCACCGGCACCATCCTTTACGGCGCCGATGGCGACTTCAAGGCGGTGGTGGATTCGCTCGACGACGCGCGCTCGCACCTGCGCCGCATGAAGGCCCAGGGTGCCTTCAGCGTGAAGAGCTACAACCAGCCGCGCCGCGACCAGCACCAGCAGATCAACCAGGCCGCGCGCGAGCTGGGCATGCTGGTGGTGGAGGAGGGCGGTTCCACCTTCAACCACAACCTGCCGATGATCCTGGACGGCGTGACCGCGATCGAGCACAACCTCCCCGTGGCACCGCTCTACCGCGACGTGATCGAGCTGTGGAAACACACCGACGTGCGCAACACGCCGACCCTGGTGGTGAGCTACGGCGGGCTTTCCGGCGAGTACTGGTGGTATGCCCGCGACAGCGTGTGGGAAGACGGCAAGCTGGCGCGCTTCTTCCCGCGCGAAACGCTGGATGCGCGCAGCATCCGCCGCGAGACGGCACCTGACTGGGACTACTACCACATCGAAGTGGCCAAGGCCGCCAAGGCGCTGCGCGACGCCGGCGTGAAGATCCAGGTCGGCGGCCACGGCCAGCTCCAGGGCCAGTCGGTGCACTGGGAAATCTGGAGCCTGGTGCAGGGCGGCTTTTCGAACTGGGAGGCGCTGCGCGCCGCCACCATCGACGGCGTGGACCTGATCGGCCTGGGCAAGGAACTGGGCTCGCTGGAAGCGGGCAAGAAGGCCGACCTCGTGGTGCTCAACGCCAACCCGCTGGACGACATCCGCGCCAGCGCCGATACCCGCTACGTGATGGTCAACGGCCGCCTGTTCGACGTGGACGCCGACATGGCCGAAATCGGCAACCGCGCGGTGCCCGCCCCGACCTTCTACTGGCAGCGCCACCGCGACGGCCGCAGCTTCGGCGCGGAATACGGCCCCACCGTGCCCTGCCACTGCCCCAAGTCGGCGGCGGGGCATGCGCATTGAGTGAAGTGAAGCCTGAAGAAACCTCTGAACAAGCCGATTGGAGCGGGCTTTCCCGCGATGGCTTGCTCAGAGGTTCCTGAACGACACCGGGCCGCGTCACGCGGCCCGGTCGGCTTCGAATCAGCGACGGTTCGGCCGTCGCCGCCTCACTTCTTTCGGAATGGCGGCTTGCTGCCGCCCTTGCCGGGGCCGTCGAAGCGGCCGGGCGGGCGCGGGCGGTCTGCGCCGGGGGTGTATCCCGAGGGGCGGCGCGGCGGTCGGTCGTCGCGCGCCGGTTCGCCGCCCGGGCTGCGCGAGGCGGGCTTGGCGTGCGGGCGCGGTGCGTCGCGGTCGCGGGCCGGGGCGTGGCTGCGCGGACGTTCGGAAAATCCCTCGCTGAAGCGGCCGCCGCCGCGCTGGATGCGCGGTGCCGGCGGCAGTTCGCCTTCGTGCGGCTGGATGCGCAGGCGCTGTCCGGCCACCCATACGTTCTGCAGGTGGGCGAGGGTTTCCGACGGCATGCCGGGCGGCAGGTCGACGAAGCTGTGGTCTTCGCGGATGTCGATGCGACCGATGTGGCGCGATTCCAGGCCCGCTTCGTTGGCGATGGCACCGACGATGTTGCCCGGCTTGACGTGATGCACGTGGCCCACGGCGATGCGGTAGGTTTCGAAGTCCGTTTCGTGCCGCACGCGCGGCGGCTGCGGCAGCTCGGGGCGGTCGTCGCGCTCGTGTCGGTCACGACGATCGGGGCGCTCATGGCGCTCGCGCGGGTGGCGCGGGTCATCGCGATCGTGCTCCGGGCGCGGCTTGCGCGCGGCGGGCTCGGGGTCGGGCGGCATCAAGAGCGGCACGTCGCCCTGGGTGAGCTTGGCGAGCGCGGCGGCCACGTCGAGCAGGGAGGCTTCATGCTCGCGCTCGTATTCGGCGATCAGGGTGCGGAACAGGTCGAGCTCGGCGGCATCGCCCTCCAGCACCTCGTCGATGCGCTGCTTGAAGCGCACCATGCGCTGATCGTTGACCTGGTGCGAGGTCGGCATCGCCATCGGTTCGATCGGCTGGCGGGTCGCGCGCTCGATCGCACGCAGCATGCCGCGCTCGCGCGGGGTGACGAACAGGATCGCTTCGCCGCTGCGCCCGGCGCGGCCGGTGCGGCCGATGCGGTGGACGTAGCTTTCCACATCGTAGGGGATGTCGTAGTTCACCACGTGGCTGATGCGATCCACGTCCAGCCCGCGTGCGGCCACGTCGGTGGCCACGAGGATGTCGAGCTGGCCATCCTTGAGTTTTTGCACCGCGCGCTCGCGCAGCGGCTGGGGAATGTCGCCGTTGATCGCGGCGGCGGCCAGCCCGCGCGCCTGGAGCCTGTCTGCCAGCTCCTCGGTACCCTGCTTGGTGCGGGAAAACACGATCATGCCGTCGTAGTCTTCCACTTCCAGCAGGCGCGTGATCGCATCGAGCTTCTGCATCCCGCCCACCAGCCAGTAGCGCTGGCGGATGTTGGTGGCGGTGCGGGTCTTGGCCTCGATCGCCACGTCCACCGGGTCGCGCAGGTAGGTTTGCGCGATGCGACGGATCTGCGGCGGCATGGTGGCCGAGAACAGCGCGGTCTGGCGCTCGGGCGGGGTCTTCTGCAGGATGGACTCGACGTCGTCGATGAAGCCCATGCGCAGCATCTCGTCGGCCTCGTCGAGCACCAGCGCGCGCAGGTGGGAAAGATTCACCGTTCCGCGCTCGAGGTGGTCGATCAGGCGTCCAGGCGTGGCGACCAGCACGTGCGCGCCGCGCTTGAGGCCGTGCAGCTGCGCGCCGTAGCCCTGACCGCCGTAGATCGGCAGCACCTGGAAGCCCTTGAGGTGCGCGGCATAGGTCTGGAAGGCCTCGGCCACCTGGATCGCCAGCTCGCGCGTGGGCGTGAGCACCAGCGCCTGCGGAAAGGGCAGGGTGGTGTCGATGCGGTTGAGGATGGGCAGCGCGAACGCGGCGGTCTTGCCGGTGCCGGTCTGGGCCTGGCCCACGACGTCGCGGCCTTCCAGGAGCGGCGGAATCGTGGCCGCCTGGATGGGCGAAGGCGACTCGTAGCCGACGTCGGAGAGGGCCTGCAGCAGCGGGGCAGACAGCGAGAGCGCGGCAAAGCCTGCCGCTGAGAGGGAAAGGTCGGTCATCGGGTCCATTATCGGCGCGGCAGGCCCTTGGCCGCTCGCGTTCATGTTGTGGGCATCGGGTGGGCGGCCTGTCGGGCCGGGGATTCGGGAAGTGCGGTGCGGGTGCGGCCGGTGTCGGGCCTATTTCTTGCGCTTGGGCCGCACGTAGAGCACCAGGGAATGATCCTGGATGACGTACCCGTGCGCCGCGGCGATCTCGTGCTGGATCCGCTCGATGTCCGGATTGCTGAACTCGATCACCTTGCCCGATTCGACGTCCACCATGTGGTCATGGTGCTCGCCGCGGTCGAGCTCGAAAACGGCTTGGCCGCCCTCGAAGTTGTGCTTGAGCACGAGGCCGGCGGCTTCGAACTGGGTCAGCACGCGGTAGACCGTGGCCAGGCCGATGTCCTCGTCGCGCTCCTTCAGCTCGCGATAGATGTCCTCGGCCGTCATGTGGCGCGGACTGGCATTCGCCAGGATTTCCAGGATCTGCACGCGCGGGTGTGTGACCTTCAGCCCAACCTTGCGAAGTTCCTGCGGTTCCATGGATTCCTCCGTCGTTCCGGACTGCGGTCACGCCTGGTGGCGACAGCGTGGCACGGCTGACGCATCCCGGACAGGCGCGCCGGGCACCATTCATGCCGTGGAAAGTCGCTAGTGTATCATCGGCGCGTCCTTCATCCTGCGTACCCATTCGATGCTCAAGCTCCTCGTTGCCGCCGCGCTGACCCTCGCCCTTTCCGGCTGCGGGTTGCTCTACAAGGTCGACGTTTACCAAGGCAACCTGCTCGATCCCGACGCCGTGGCCCAGGTGCAGCCGGGGCTGACCAAGCGCCAGGTGCACAGCCTGCTGGGTTCGCCCTCGGTCGAAGACCCGTTTCACCACTCGCGCTGGGACTACGTTTCCACGATCAGCCGCCGCGGTGCCCCGACGACGGTCAAGAATCTCACGTTGACCTTCGACGGCGACGTGCTGGCCAGCGTGGAGGGCGACTACCTCGAGCACGACAACCTTGCGCTCTACCGCCACATTTCCAAGTACGGCAACCTGCCCAAGGACAAGAAGAAGAACCGCTGAGGCGCACTGCGGGCCGCATTCACCGGTCTGCGGTCGAGGAGAGGATCAGCTCCCGCCCTTCGCCGCTTCCGCCCGCTCGCGTCGCGCGCGCTTGGGATCGATGAGCAGCGGGCGATAAAGTTCGATGCGATCGCCGTCGCGCAGCGGCTGGTCAAGCGTGCAGCGCCGCGAAAAGATGCCCAGAGGCAGCGACGCGGCTTGCGGGAATCGGGCCTGTACCGCCGGCGCGGCCAGCGCCATGGCCACGGTGGCGTCGTGCGGAAGCCGCAGCGCGGCGCTCCACGACTGGTCCGGCCAGGCCGCCGCCACTTCGACCCGGATCGGTTCGGCTGGCGTACTCATGCGCGGCACCGGAAGCGGCACCGGCATTCACCCGCGTGGCGTGCGATGGGCGACAATCGGCGCACAGAAAGGAATTTCCAGATGGCCAGCAAGAAGGCAAAGGATAGCGGAAAGGGCACCGGCACGATTGCCCAGAACAAGCGTGCGCGGCACGAGTACACGATCGAAGAGCACGTCGAGGCAGGCATCGCGCTGCAGGGCTGGGAAGTCAAGGCGCTGCGCGCCGGACGCATCTCGCTCACCGAGTCCTACGCCATCGTCCGGGGCGGCGAGATTTTCCTGTTCGGTGCCCAGATCACCCCGCTCATTTCCACCTCCACCCACGTCGTGGCGGACGACCGGCGCACCCGCAAGCTGCTCCTGCATCGGGCCGAAATCGACCGGCTGATCGGCAAGGTGGAGCGCGATGGCTACACCCTGATCCCGCTGTCGATGTACTGGAAATCCGGCAAGGTGAAGCTGGACCTCGCCCTGGCCAAGGGCAAGCAGGCCCACGACAAGCGCCAGGCCGCCAAGGACCGCGACTGGGCCCGCGACAAGCAGCGCGTCATGCGCCAGCACAACCGCGCCGCCTGATGAACGCCGCCCGCCACCCGAGTCACCTGCGCCTTGTGAAGCACGGGGCGCGCCCATAGACTGGTCAGCACCCCGGGGGTGTACTGGCTTCGACGGGGGTTGTGAGATTGTTTGGTGCATGCCGAGGGGGTGACTTTCCTCGTAAATCCAGTCGCAAACTTTTAGTTGCCAACGACGACAACTACGCTCTCGCCGCTTAAGGCGTAGCCCCGAACCCACTTGTGCCTGTGCTCGTGGATGTAGGGTCATCATCACAGGATCGCTTCGGACCGCCGCCTGTCGGTCAAACGCCAAATCAAGCAGGCTGGTTTTCCGGCGCGCTTCGCACACCGTGCTGCCGGCGGATGAGACCCAACGGTGAGCTAAGCATGTAGGACTGGAGGTCAATCGCCTTCGGACGCGGGTTCGACTCCCGCCACCTCCACCATTTAGAAAAGACAAACCCGTCTCTCTGGGGTCGTTCTCCGGGGTGACGGGTTTTCTTTTTCCCCTTGTTTCTAAAGGGTTTGCGCCCGTTTCACATCTTTCCAAATCACCCATTCGCACCATCGATTCTCCCCATCCTCCAGCCTTTCTTTCTCTGTTTGGCCCCTGATTCTCTGTTTTCTCCGGACCAAGTCCGAAGCGCGTCCGGAAAGCTACATCCTTGATTGATATGGGTTTGCGGTTGGTTGCCGTTTTTGGCGGTTGTCTTAGGTCATCGTTCGATGCCGCAACCGGACGTTTTTTTCGAAATCGCCCGCCTCGGCCATGAAAAGAAGCGTGGTCAACTCCGGTTTCCTACCCACTAAAGAAGACAAATCCGCAGGACAGCGGATTTGGACGGCCGCCAGGCCGCCCGCAGGGTGAGCGCCATGGATGGCGCGAATCAAAAGCCGACGCAGATGGTCGGCTCTCTGTGGCGGTCTCCGGTCCGGTCGTCAGTCGGTGGCGAAGCCGAACTGGCGGCGCTGCTCGGTCCAGTCCTCGGGAAAGGTCTGGGTCAGCTTGGCCAGCGAGAGCCCGTTGGGTTCCTCGCCGTTGATCAGGGCTTCGACGATGTCAGGGGCCAGGGTCGTCAGCTTGAGAATGCGGGCCACATACGAGCCATCGACGTCGAGGGTACGGGCAAGCTCGCTGATGGACTTGATCTGGCCGGATTCGAGGATGTCGGCCCAGGAAAAGGCCCTTCCCAGCGCTTGGAGGATGGCGGACTGCACTGGTTCCTGCGCTCCGGTGATTTCTCCATCCAGAGCCTGGGGAGCGATGACCGTCTTGCGGCCGCGCATGCGCCGGATCAGCATCGGGATGTGG
>JAMLIV010000026.1 GCA_023954075.1 Lysobacteraceae bacterium | reverse complement strand
CGAAGCGCAGCACCCAGGCCACCATGCTCATCAGCATCACGGTCTTGATGCCGTAGCGGGTAAGGAAGAAGGGAATGGCCAGGATCAGCAGGGTCTCGGAAATCTGCGAGATCGACATGGTGATCGCCGGGTAGCGGATCGCGAGCGCATCCTTGAACTCGGGCAGCTTGGCGAAATCGTGCAGGAAGGTGTCGCCGTAGGCGTTGGTGAGCTGCAGCGCGCCGCCCAGGAACATGGCGAAGATGAAGAACACCGCCATCTTGTAGTCCTTCATCAGCGCGAAGGAGCGCAGCCCGAGCGAGTCGATCAGCGAGGTGTGGGCGGTGTAGCGCGGCGGGCAGGGCGGCAGCGTGAAGGCGTACAGCCCCAGCAGCACCGCGGCGACGCCGGCGATCTGGAACTGCCCGGCGGTCACCTCGAAGCCCGAGAGGCTCACCATCCACATCGCCGCGATGAAGCCCACCGTGCCCCAGACCCGGATCGGCGGGTAAGCCTTCACGATATTGTGGCCGTCCTGCTTGAGCGCGTTGTAGGCCACCGTGATCGCCAGCGCGATGGTCGGCATGTAGAAGCACATGTTGACCAGCATCACCCAGAAGAACGCCTTGGGCGTGTCGACCAGCGGCAGGGTGAAGAGCATCACGGCACCGAGCAGGTGCAGGATGCCGTAGAGCCGCTCGGCGCGGATCCACTTGTCCGCCACGATGCCCATCAGCGGGGGCATGAACAGCGAGGCGATGCCCATGGTCGAGAAGATGATGCCGAACTCGCCTGCCGACCACTGCCGGCTCTGGAACCAGTACGCCCCGATGGTGATCAGCCACGCTCCCCATACGAAGAACTGCAGGAAGATCATCACCACCAGGCGAAGTTTCAGGCTCATCGATGTTTCCCCGTGCGAAGTTGCGGCAATCGTGCCGGTGCGCGCGAGGCGCAACGGACGGAGCCTAGGGCAAGCGCGCGCACCGGCGCAACCGGCGTCCGGGCGCGCGCGCCGCAGTCGCCGGACGGCGCGCTGGCAAGCACGGTCCGGCACCGTACACTGTTCGCCGCAGCGATCACTGCCAGGGAGGATTCGCCATGGATTACCGCCGTCTCGGGCACAGCGGGCTGAAGGTTTCCGCACTCGCGCTGGGTTCCTGGATCACCTTCGGCGGTGCGCTGGATCGCGGCGGCGCGCGTCGCCTGGTGGCGCACGCCTACGATGCCGGCATCAGCCTGTTCGACAGCGCCGAGAACTACGCCGGCGGCCTGGCCGAAGAATGGCTGGGCGACGTGATCGCCGACCTGCGCCTGCCGCGCGACGCGATCTGCCTGAGCAGCAAGGCCTTCTTCGGCGCGGCCCCCGATCCGCGTCCGACCCAGCGCGGTCTTTCGCGCAAGCATCTGCGCGATGCCTGCGACGCGGCGCTCGCACGCCTTCGTACCGATTACCTCGACCTCTTCTTCTGCCACCGGCCCGATCCGGAGACGCCGGTGGAGGAAACGGTCGCGGCGATGGACCTGCTGGTGCGCACCGGCAAGGTGCTCTACTGGGGCACCTCCGAATGGCCCGCCGAACTGATCCGGTCCGCGCTGCGCTGCGCGCGGACGAACGGGCTGACCCCGCCCACGGCCGAACAGGCGCAGTACAACCTGCTGCACCGCAAGCGGGTGGAGTTCGAATACGCGCCGCTGTACGACGATCCCGGCCTCGGCCTGACCACCTGGTCGCCGCTGGCCTCGGGCCTGTTGAGCGGCAAGTATGCGCAGGGCCGGATTCCCGAGGGTTCGCGCCGGGCGCGCCGCGACCACGGCTGGCACGACGGCGTCCTGCCGGGCGCCTCCGAGGCCGCGCGCGATGCGGCGGTGGCGCGGCTTGCGGACCTGGCGGACGCGCTGGACGCCACGCCGGCCGCGCTGGCCATCGCCTGGTGCCTGCGCAATCCCAAGGTCTCCAGCGTCATCCTGGGCTGCTCGTCGACCGCGCAGCTGGACGCCAACCTGGCGGCCCTGGCGCTCGCGCAACGGCTGGATCCGGGCACGCTCGCGCGGCTGGATGCGCTTGCCGACGATTGACATGCGAATGGGAATGACTAGCATTTGAACAACGCCCATCCCGGCGCATCCCGGTCGAGATCCCTTCCATGCACCAGACCTTCGAGGTCATCGCCTCGCGCGCCGTTGCGGTGCGCCGCCCGTCCACCGGCGCACCGCCGTCCGACCACCCGGTCATCGACAGCCGCGATCTCCTGCGCGGGCAGCGCGAGATCCTCATCCGCCACGGCGACCGCGAATACCGCCTGCGCCACACCCGCAACGACAAACTGATCCTGACGCTCTGAGCGCGCGACCGTTCCCCCGGCTGCCGCGGGGCGCGGCGGTCAGGCCGCGCCCGCGCCGCGCGCCAGAGCCTCCGCCAGCGGCCGCAGATGCGCCGCATACGGCAGCCACTTGGGCGTGTCGCGCCGCACTACGCCGCTGCGCACCTGCAGCGCGCTCGCGGTCGCCACCGCGCGCGTGCTGCTGCGTGGATCGCTCATGGCATCCTGGTACGCGATCCCGCAGAACGCCGCGACCCGGCGCATCGTTCCAGCGGGATCGGCGGTGAGCTGCGCATAGTCGACATCGAGGATCCGGCCCGGATGGCGCGCGTGCCAGTGCGCCATCAGGCGCTGGTACTGCAGGCAGTAGTCGGCCAGCTCCGCCTGGTCGTAGGAATGGGCGTTGACGTCGGAAAACAGCTCGCGCAGGTTGGAGAAACAGGTCTCCATCGGATCGCGCCGCAGGTGCAGGATCCTCGCCTGCGGCAGGGCCGCGCAGATGAAACCGAGATTGAAGAAGTTGGTCGGCAGCTTGTCGGTGAAGAAGGGACGCGCATCGAGCCGCCAGGCGAGGCCGGCCAGATAGCGCCGCCCGGCGGCGGCGAGGTCGGCCCCGGCGGCGCGTTCGATCAGGGTCGCGTCGATCACGCCGCGGCAGGGATGGTCGGTGGCGTGGCGCATGGCGCAGGTGAAGTCGTACATCTCGCCGATGCCCTGCACCTGCGCGCTGGCGTCGAGCAGCTGCTCCAACAGCGTGGTGCCGGAGCGGTGCATCCCGACGATGAAGATCGGCACGGGACCGTCCGCGGCGGCGGCGCTGGCCAGCGGCGGCATCGCCAGCAGCGCGTCCACCCGCCGTCGGGTGTCCCCGATCGCGTACTTCAGGGTGCCGCGCTTGGCCGCGCAGGCCCGCACCAGCGCCTGCCACGCGCCGTCGATTTCGCCCAGATCATCAAGCTCCTTGTGCAGGGCGAAGGCGAACGACGCCTCCTCCTGCGCCGGCAGGCGCGCCTGCGCAAGCGCCTCGCGCAGGCGCGCGACGCGGTTGTCCGCCGGCGTGGCGCGGCGGACGTGCGAGAGGAACCAGTGCGCCTGGCCGATCCGCGGGGCGATCGCGATGCAGCGTTCGAACTCGGCGCGCGCCGCCTCGGCGCGCCCGAGGTAGGTCAGCACCTGCCCGCGCGACAGCAGGGTGGGCGGATAGTCGGGATCGCCGCGGCGCGCCTCGTCCAGATACGCCAGCGCCCGCTCCTGCAGGTTGAGGTAGGAGAGCTGGGCGGCGTAGCCCAGCAGCAGCGGGATCGGAATGCGCGCGGGCGGGCCGGAAGCGCGGATGAGATCGAGCAGCTGCGGCACGTCGTTGGTGGTGCGCAACCGCGCCGCGAGCTGGCGGCGCGTGTCGGCATCCTTCGGGCTCAGGGCGAAGGCCAGCAGCGCGGCGGCGCGCGAGGCACGATAGCGGCCGGCGAGGGCCTCGGCATAGGAGGTCTCGACCAGATGGCGCGCAAGGCGCTCCGGCACCGCGGGGATGCCGTCGAGCACGTGCCGCAGACTCGCCAGATCGCCGCGTTCGACCAGCGGCAGGGCGTGGTCGAGCAGCGCGCGGGTCGGGTCCGTGCCAGCGCTCACGCGCGGCTCTCGCCGGCAGCAAGACCCAGGCGCTCCAGCTCGGCGCGCAGCGGCGCAAGCGGCTGCGCATAGCGCCGCCAGGCACCGATGTGGCGCGTGCTGACGGCTTCGCGCGCCTGGGCGGCGCTGGCGGTGGCGATGGTCCCCTGCGGCGCGGACGGCGCGGCGGCGCGGCGGGGAATCCCGAGCGCGTCGATGGCGCGCTCGATGGTCGCCTCGGGCGCGCGCGCGAAGTCCTCGTAGCCGATGCAGGCCACCCGCGCACCGGCGCGGCTCCGGGCCAGGGCGTGCAGGCGTTCGAAGCGGGCGCAGTGGCGCGCCACCTCGCCCATGTCATAGCTGTAGAAATAGGAGGCGGCGAACCACTCCTTGAGGTTGGAGAAGCACGCGTCCATCGGATCGCGCCGCACCCAGACCACGCGCGCCGCCGGCAGCGCCGCCAGGATCAGGCCGATGGCCAGGTAGTTCTCCGGCCACTTGTCGAGGTAGAGCGCGTGGCCCTGCGCGCGCCAGCGGCTGCGCTCCAGGTAGCGCGCGCCCAGTTCGCGCGCCTGCCCGGCGTCGATGGCCAGCTGCTGCGCATCGAAGTGCGGCGGGCCGGCGCGGCCGGTGACGCGGCGCAGCTGCAGCGCCAGGTCGCGCAGCTCCCCCGCGCTGGCCGCATCGGTGCGCGCGCACAGGTGCTGCTCGATCACCGTGGTGCCGGTGCGCGGCATTCCGACCACGAAGAGCGGCTGCGCGCCGCCATCGTGCAGCGGCTCGTTCGCGCTCGCCTCCGGCAGCTCCAGCGCGCGCGCGGCCGCGTCGAACAGCGCGTCCTGCGCCGACTCGTCGTAGCGGACCTGGGCGCGCCGCCGGCGCATCGCCTGTTCGAGCAGCGGCCAGGCGGCGGCGGTATCGCCGGCGCGGTCCAGCTCATGGAAGAGCGCGTAGCCCAGGAGCGGTGCATCCTGTGCGTCCGGCGGTATGCGATCCAGCGCGGCGCGCAGGCGGTCGATGCGCGCTGCGCGGGTTGGCGCATCGGCCAGCTTGGCCAGCGCCCAGTGCGCCGGCGCGAGATCCGGATTGCCGCGCAGGCTCGCTTCCAGCGCCTCCAGCGCCTCGGCGTGGCGGCCGGCGTACAGGAGGTTGAGGCCGACCAGATACTGCACCATCGGAGCGCGCGACAGGCCCTTCGCCATCGCCCGCTGCAGCAGCGGCAGAGCGGCCTCGGGAAGCATGTGGTCGGACAGCATCTTGCCCACTTCGGCCAGCGCGCTCGTCGGCGCATCGAGCCGCAGCAGGGCCTCGGCGCAGGCCAGCGCCTCGCGCACGCAGCCGGTGCGCAGCAGCAGCTTTGCAACCAGTTCGAGCAGCTCCGGATCGGCCCAGGCCCCGCCGAACGCGCCCAGCGCGTGCGCCTCGCTCGCCTGCGCATCGCCCGCACGCAGCGCCGCAACCGCCAGCCGCAGGTGCGCCCAGGGCGCGTGTTCGCGCACGCCAAGCAGGCTGCGGTAGATGGGGTCGGCGCGCGCATCCTGGCCTGCGGCACTGAAGCGTTCGGCCTCCTGCCAGCGTGCGTCGGCGTCTGCCTGCATCGCGCGGGAATCCTGTGGGTCCGGGACGATGACTCTAGCCCGGATGATTTGCCGGGTCACCCAAAAAACTGCCTGGAGCACGTTTTCGACATCGCGCAGCGATGGCCCGACGGGTTGCCGCCACGGACGGCGGCAACAAAAAAGACGGCCGCGCGAGGCGGCCGTCGAAGGGATTGCGGCACGGGTGGATCAGAAGTCGTACTGCACCATGAAGCGCACCGAGCGCGGTGCCTGGTAACCGGTGGCCGACTGCCACACGTTCGGCTGCCAGTTGCCGGCGGAGTCTTCGCCGAACTCGTTGACCGAGGTCTCGCGCTGGCTGTCGAAGACGTTGAACACGTCCATCTTGAGGGTCAGGCGATCCTCGGCGAAGGCCGGACGCCACTGCACGTTCAGGTCCAGGGTGCGGGTCCACGGCGTACGGCCGGAGGTGCCGCGCGGCTTGAGCTCGCCCTCGCAGTAGAAGTAGCTGTTGCCGTAGCCCGAGTCGGTCGGGTGGAAGCCGAAGCAGTTGATCGGCCGGCCCGACTGCATGATCAGCGCCGCGCCCACGGTCACCGTGTCGGTCACGTCGTAGGCACCGAACAGCTTGAAGCTGTGGCGGCGGTCGTTGGGCAGGTAGCCGTCGGCACCCTCCATCAGCTCGGGGTAGTCGAAGTCCTGGGTGGTGCCGGTGTCGTCCTGGCCGATGTCGGACTTCACGCCGCCCTCGGTGTTGCCGCGGCTCTTGGACCAGGTGTACGAGCCCTGCAGGAAGGCGCGGTCCCAGCTGGTCTCGAAGAACACTTCGACCGCCGTGTAGGTGCGCTTGGCGTCCGGCCCGAGCTGGTCGGCGGTGAGCTTCACCTCTTCCAGGGTACCGTCGCCGTTGATGTCCATCTTGAAGGTGGAATCGCGGCCCGGGTTGTAGAGGTGGCAGAAGGCGAAGCCCGGGTTGTAGACCGCGATGTCGCTGTCCTGGGTCTTGTCTTCCGGCTCGATGAAGATGCCGCCGTCGTCGGTGAAGCCGTTGGCCAGCGCCCACTCGATGATCGGGCGGTAGTCGCACTGGTCGTCGATCGCGGCCTTCAGGTCGCGGCGCACCACGCGGGTGCCCAGCGACAGGTTGTCGGCGAGCTGCTTCTGGAAGCCGAAGATGTACTCGTCCTGGTACATCGGCTTGAGGCCCTGGTCGGCAATGGTCTCGGGATTCTTGCCGACGCCGAACTCGTTGTTGAGGTAGCGGATCGGGCGACCGTTGGCCGGGTTGTCGATGCGCACCAGGCCGATCGGCGCGCCGGTGGCCGGATCGACGCCGGTGTAGGTGAAGAACTCCTCGCTGTAGAGCGACTTGGAGGCACCGCGCACCGCCACGGTGGCAGTCAGCGGCAGGGCGTAGCGGCCGGCGTTGCCGAACACCTTGAGGCTGGAGTCACCCTTCACGTCCCAGGAGAAGCCCAGGCGCGGGGCGAACTGGTTCTTGATCTTGGCGAAGGTCTCGCCGTCGCCGTTCATGTTGTCGAAGGTGTCCCAGCGCAGGCCGAGATAGGCCATGAAGTTGGGGGTGATGTTCCAGCTGTCTTCGATGTAGAACGCGGTCTGGTCGACCGCCACGGTCGAGCCGGACTGGAACACGCGCTTGCGCACCACCTCGTTCTCGCCGGTGTAGCCGGTCGACGCATAGCGGCCGTAGCGCCACACCGCGCCGCCCGAGTAGGACTCGCCGGCGACGGACTCGAAGTTGTCGATGTCCACGCCGCCGCGCAGCATGTGGTCGCCGAACAGCCATTCCAGATCGACGCGGAACTGGTCGCGGGTGTCTTCCGCATCGGGACGGCCGAGGAAGTTGGCCAGCGCGCAGCCGGAGATCGACGGCACCTGCCGGTTGACCGCGGAAGGACGCGCGTCGGTGATCACCGGGCAGCCGTTGGCGGGCTGGCCCACCGTGCCCTGATAGGAGTTGCGGGTGCCGTCGGCGGTGACCGAGTAGTTTTCACGCGCCGAGGTGCTGGTGCCGGCCAGGGCCGACAGGGTGATGGCGTCGGTGAGGTAGCCGGTGTACTTGGCGATGTAGGTTTCGCCGCCGGCACGGTTGTATTCGGTGCCCTTGAACTGGTCGAACTGCGGGTTGATCGGGCTGACCGGATCGTCGTACTTGGTCGAGAAATAGTCGGTCTCGTACTTGCGGCGGTCGGAGATGCCGGTGAACTCGAGGATGTTGCTGTCGTTGATGTTCCAGTCGAGCTTCACCAGCCACTTGGGCTGGGTGCTGGTCTGCGAGGTGCTGAAGCCGCGCGAAGACGAAAAAGCCTCGCTGCCGCCCTGGTCGCTGTACTGCAGCAGGCCGTAGGCAAAGAGGCGATCCTGCACCAGCGCGCCGCTGGCCCAGACCGCGCCGGTCAGCGCCGTGCCGGTCGTGTTGTTGCTGCGGTCGGCCGAGAGCGTACCGTCGTTGAGGTAGTAGCTGCGGCGGGTTTCGACCAGGCTTTCAGGCGACCAGAACAGGTTGCCGCCGGCGTGGAACTCGTTGGAACCACGCTTGGACACCTGGTTCACCACGCCGCCGGTGGAGCGACCGAACTCGGCGCCGTAGCCGCCGGTCTTGGTCTGCTGCTCGGCGATCGCCTCGAACGGGATCGCGGCGAAATCGAGGTTGTTGAAGGTGTTGGTGATGTTGAAACCGTTGAAGAAGTACTGGTTCTCGGCCACCGACGCGCCGCCGAAGGACGCCAGGTTGCCGAACGCCGCATCGCCTTTCACCGTACCCGGTGCCAGCAGCGCCACGGCGGTGGTGTCGCGCGCGACCGGGAGCCGGGCGATCTGCGCGGCGGTCATGATGGTGCTGGATTCGACCGAGGACACGTCGATCGGGTTGATCACGCCGCCGCCGACCACTTCCACCGTGTCGAGGCGCGCGGCCGCGGAGAAGTCCACGTTGGTCGCACCGCCGACGTTGACCACGACGTTGCGCGCATCCGCCCCGTTGCGGCTGACCTGGTACTGGCCGGTCGGCAGCTGGGAGAAGCGGTAGGAACCGCTGGAATCGACCGTGATGGTGCGGCTGAAGCCGGTGGCCGGGTTGGTGATGGTGATGGTGTCACCGGCGCTGGCGCGACCGGCCACTGCGCCCGCGACGTTCGTCTGGGCCTGAACGCCGCCGACGAAGCACAGGCCCAGCGCGACCGTCAGCGCACTGCGCCTCAGGCCCTTGGTGATAGAGCGAGATGCCATGGTTTGAAACCCCTTGATGATTGGAAAGATGCACCCTTGTGCCGGGCCGCACTCGGTCTGGCCGGCCGATTCTGATCCTGTAACGGTTTCATAACAAGCGCGTCACACGGCGTTCACGCCCGCGCTTGACTTCCGTCAGGAAACGAATCCCGGTCGCGCCTCAGTCCTCGAACCCATCAAGGAAAACCGCCGGCATGGCCGCCTGCACCGCAGCCCAGGCGTCGATCCGCCCCCAGCCGGCCTGGTGGTTGGGCCAGGTGCCCAGGCTCAGGCCGCCGCAGCTGGTTCGGTACGGATCGGTGATGCCGTCGCGCACGGCGGTGGCGCGCAGCAGCGCTGCGACTTCCTGCGGGTGGCCCTTGAGCGCCGGATTGGCGCCCATCATCAGCGCCGCGACTCCGGCGACGTGCGGGGTCGCCATGCTGGTGCCGCTCATGGAGCTGTAGGCGTTGCCGGGGACGGCGGAGCGCACGCCGGAGCCGGGCGCGATCACGTCCGGACGCGCGGCCGCGGCACCGGCCACCGGGCCGCGGCTGGAGAAACCGGTGATGGCATCGGTCGCCGTGGTGGCACCGACCACGAAGCTGGCGTTGTAGGTCGCCGGCGCATCGAGGATCGAGCCGCAGGTCGACCCGTCGTTTCCGGCCGCCGCGACGAAGAAGATTCCCGCCTCCACCAGGGTCTGGACCGCGCCGGCCAGCTCGTTGCCCACCGTGCAGCCCTCCGAGGCCGGGCAGCCCCAGGAATTGGAAATGATGTCGGGGGCGTAGTCGGGATCGGGATTGTTGCCGGCCGGGTCGGTCGGTGCCAGGAACCACTGCATGCACTCGATGTAGGTGCCCGGGGTGCCGTTGCCGGCGGCCATGTTGCGGCAGCCGATCCAGCGCGCGCCGGGCGCCACGCCGATCCGGTTGGCCCCGCCGTCGTCGCCGGCGAAGGTGCCGGCGGTGTGGGTGCCGTGACCGTGGTCATCGCAGGGGGCGGGGGCGTCGTAGCCGCAGTTGTTGGCCGGGGCTCCGGGGTGGATGGCGTCATGCCAGCTGCGGGCATGGCTGGCGCTGCCGCCGTTCCAGCCGCGGTACTGCGCCTTGAGCGCGGGGTGGTCCCACTGGTAGCCGGTGTCCTGACCGCCGATTACCACGCCCTGCCCGGTGACGCCGGCGGCCCAGGCCTCGGGCGCGCGGATCTTCGCCACGCCCCATTCGATCGCCTCCGCCGCGGCAGGTGCCGGAAGGGCGGCGGGCAACGCCGGGAGGCGCAGTGCGATGGTCGGGTTGGCCGCGATGCGGGCAACGCCCTCGCGCGTGGAGAGCGCCGCCAGCTCGGCGGGGCCGATCGACGCCTGGATCGCGTTCACCAGCCAGAACCGGCGGTGTGCGACGCCGCGCGCCGCCAGCCAGTCACCCAGCGCGGCCTGCTGCAGCGCCGCGCGGTCGCGCAGCGCCTCCGCCAGAGCGCGCCGGCGCAGGCGCGGCGCGGCCGTCGGCGACAGCGGTGTCAGCGCCGGTCGGGCCTGGTCGTCAAGCAGGATCAGGACATCCGCCGCGCCGCGCGCGGCTAGCGCCGCCTCGACGGCGTGGTCCACCTCGGCGGCCTGTGCGCCGGGAAAGAACCACCAGAACGCGGCGCACAGCAGGGCCTTGTGAAGCTTCATGGGCAACGGACACCGGAGTCGCGCCAGCCGACGCGGGTCGGGCAGTGTGGCACAAGCCCTGCCCGCGCCAGACGCTTTTCCCGATCCCCGATTCCCGGCCTCAATGCATCGTCACGGGCGTCTTGCCGGCCAGGGTGCGGTGAACGATTTCCAGGGTGCGGACCGCCGCGCCGCGCTCCGACTCCACCACCGCCATCGCGATCTCGCCCATCTCGCGGCGCAGCTCGGGCTGCCCCAGGAGGCGCTGCAGTGCGCCTGCGAGGCTTTCGGCGTCGGTGATGCGCAGGCAGGCACCGCGATCGACCAGCAGTTCGGTCACATCGGCAAAGTTGAAGGTGTTTGGCCCCACCATCACCGGCACGCCCAGCGCCGCCGGTTCCAGCACGTTGTGGCCGCCGATGGGATCCAGGCTGCCGGCCACGAAGGCCACGTCGGCCGCGGCGCAGAAGGAAACCAGCTCGCCGAGGGTGTCGATGACGAAGCACTGGGTTTCCGGTCGCGCCAGACCGTCTTCACTGCGGCAGGCGGTGAGGAAACCGTAGCTGCGGCACAGTTGCACCATCGGCCGGAAGCGCTCCGGATGGCGCGGCGCGACCAGCAGCAGGGCGTCGGGAAAGCGCCGCAGCAGGTGCGAGTGCGCCTCGATCACCGGCAGCTCCTCGCCCTCGTGGGTGCTGGCCGCGATCCAGACCGGGCGCTGCTTTCCCCACTGCTCGCGCCACTGCGCCGCCTGTGGAACGAGCGACTCGGGCACCTGCATGTCGTATTTGAGGTTGCCGACCACCCGCACCCGGTCGGGCCGCGCGCCAAGCTCCAGGAAGCGCTGCGCGTCGCGCTGCGACTGGGCGGCGATGAAGGTGGCGCTGCGGATCGCGGCGCGCACCAGCGGCCGCACCGGCCCGTAGCCGTCCAGCGACTTGCGCGACAGCCGCCCGTTGGCGATCACCACCGGCACCCCGCGCCGCTCGCACTGGCGAAACAGGTTCGGCCAGATCTCGGTTTCCATGATCACCGCGATGCGCGGGCGTACCCGGATGAGGAAGCGCCGCACCGCGCCCGGGAGGTCGTAGGGCAGGTAGACGTGGAACACCTCCTCGCCCCAGAGCTGGCGCACCCGGTCCGAGCCGGTCGGCGTGACCGTCGTGACCACCATCAGCTCGTCGGGATAGCGCTGGCGCAGGGCGTCGATCAGCGGCGCGGCGGCGTTGACCTCGCCCACCGAGACCGCGTGCACCCAGATCGAGGAGATGATGGCCGGGTCCGGGAAGAAGCCGAAGCGCTCGAACCAGCGCGAAAAATAGCCGCGCGCGCGCAGCCCCCGGAACACCAGGCGATAGAAAATCACCGGCGTCAGCAGGTACAGCACCACGGTGTAGGAAAGCCGCCGCAGCGCGCTGCCAAACCGTGCGGTTCGCGGGAGATAAGCCATCGGCGAAAGGATAGCCGCTACCATGGGCGCGTGCTGTCCTCACGCCGCGCATGCCCGCCCCAGACCGTCCCCTGCCGCCCGTGCTCCCGCTGCCCTCTCCGCCGCTGGCCCCGCGCCACTGGCCGGTGTGGATCGGCATCGGCGCGCTGTGGCTGGCCGCACAGCTTCCCTGGGGCGTGCAGCGTGCGCTGGGAAGCGCGCTTGGGGGGTTCCTGCACCGAACGCTGCGATCGCGCCGGCGCGTGGTCGAAACCAACCTCGCGCTGTGCTTTCCCGAGCGTGACGCGGGCTGGCGTGCGGCGCTGGCGCGCGAAAACTTCCGCGCGCTGGGCATCGGCCTGTTCGAGTTCGCGCGCGCCTGGTGGGGCTCGATCGCGCCGATGCGCCGCGATGCCCGCCTGATCGGCGTCGAGCACCTGCAAAAGGCGCACGCCGGCGGGCGCGGCGTGATCCTGATCTCCGGGCACTTCATGACCCTGGAAATCTGCGGACGCCTGCTGTGCGACGTGGTTCCCGTTGCCGGCATGTATCGCCCGCACGACACCGCCGCGATGGAGTGGGCGGTCAAGCGCGGCCGGCTGCGCTACGCCAGCGCCATGTTCGGGCGCGACGAGCTGCGGCCGGCGCTGCGCCACCTCAAGCAGGGCGGCGTGCTGTGGTTCGCGCCCGACCAGGACACGCTGCGCGGCGACAACGTGTTCGTGCCGTTCTTCGGCGAGCCGGCGCGCAGCCTCACCTCCACCCACCAGCTCGCGCGCCTGTCCGGTGCCGCCGTGCTGGCCTTCTTCCACCGGCGCGAGGCCGACGGCAGCTACCGGTTGGAGGTCAAGCCGCCGTTCGAGAACTTCCCCGGCAGCGACGCCACCGCCGATACCGCACGGGTGATGGCCGCCATCGAGGCGATGGCGCGCGAGGCACCGGCGCAGTACCTGTGGCTGCACAAGCGCTTCAAGCGCCGTCCCGAGGGCGCGGCACCGGTCTACGACTGAGGCGCGCCGGTGTTCAGTCGCTCCAACCCCAGGGCGCGGGCGGCGCGTCCACGGCGTTCTGCAGATCGAAATCCACCTGGAACACCCGCTCGGTGCCGAGGCGCTGCACGCCGTAGCTGAAGGTCTTGCCCGGCACCAGCCGCATCGACCAGACGTTGGAGAAGGCGTATTCGATGACCCGGCGGGTTTCCTCGTCGGCCGGAAAATACTGCGCATCGGCGCGCCCGGCGTTGGCGGTGGTGCCACCGTACATCGTGACCTCCTCCGGCGTGCCGTCGGCGTGGCGGTGGTCGTGCTTGAGCTCGATCCGGTCGCCCCTGCGGGTCAGCACCCAGGTGCGCGAGAGATCCTCGCCCACGACGAACGGGACGCGGATGCGATCGGCACCGCAGTCGCGCACGTGCATCACCAGGCGCTTGCCGGCGAAACCGTCGTCGCCGGCCGGTTCCTGCACCACCTGGCCGGCGTAGGAGTTGCCGCAGAGGCTCGAAAGCTCGCGCCAGAAGTCATCGGCCGGCGAGGCGAAGGCGACGCCGGAGGCGGCGAGCAGGCAAAACGTGGACAGGGATCGCATGGGGATGACCTCACGGCGTGGACGGCCGGTCACCATAGCCGCAGCGGCGCGCGAATGCAGCGGCGCGCTGTCGCGGCGCGGCGGAGCCATCAGCGGCCGGGGTGCGCCGCGTCTGCTGACGGATCCGCGGCACCGGCCAGGAGCGCCAGCCAGGTGCCGAGCAGCCAGATCAGGAGCAGGCCCCAGAAGGCGGAATAGACCGCGTAGTGCGTGTTGACCGGAAACAGCGCCACCGCCAGCGCGATGGCCGCGGGCATCGCGCGCGCTCGTGCGTTCGCGGGCTGGCGTCGCCAGCCGCGCCAGCCGAACAGCACGGCAAGCAGCCAGCAGGCCAGCCCGATCGCGCCGGTTTCGCTCCACAATTCCAGCATGATCTGGTGGGCGTGGAAGGCCCCCTGCCCGGTCTGCGCATCGACGAATACATCATCCGGTGCCGCGTAATCGGGATAGGCGTGGCGGAAGGCGCGCACGCCCACGCCGTTGACCGGATGGTCCTCGCCCATGCGCCAGGCCACGTCCCAGATGGCCAGGCGGCCCGACAGCGCGTGCTCGATGCCGTCGTGGTCAGCGCTGAGCGCCGCTGCGGTGCGATCGAGGCGCTGCGCGAAACGTTCGGACGACACGTAGCCCAGCGCCGAAACCAGCGCGACCAGGACCATTGCGGCAACCAGCCCGAGCAGCGCGCGGCGGCCGCCGAGCAGATGCCAGAGCGCCAATCCGCTGCCCAGCGCCAGCCCGATCCACGCTGCCCGCGCGCCGGCCAGGAGCACCACCACCAGCAGCGCGAGGAAGCAGACCAGCAGCCCCCAGGCGCGGAACCTGTGCCAGGCCGCGATGAGCGCGAACGGTGCCAGCACCGCGATCACGCCGCCGAGCTTGAGATTGCCGGCACCAAAAATCCCGCTGAGGCGGTCGCTGGTGGCGGCACCGCCCAGGCTCAGCCCGGTCGTGGCCTGCAGCAGCGCGTCGGCGCACCAGGCCAGGGTGAGCGCCGCGATGCCGGTCAGCAGCGTGCGGCCGGCGTCCTGCCCCTCGCGCACCGGCTGCGCCACGAACAGGAGGAAGGGCAGAAAGCGCAGGTCGAGCGCGGCTTCGGTCCAGCTCTTTTCCGGGGCCAGGCTGTCCAGCGCCGAGGCGAACTGCGGCAGCCAGTAGGCCAGCCCCAGCACAAGCGCCAGGCGCGTCGTCGGCAGCGCCCAGTCGATGCGCCCGCGCGCGAGGGCAATCAGTCCGGCAATGGCACCGGCCAGCAGCGGCAGCTCGGCCGCCACGCCGAAGGGCAGCACCGCCACCGTGGCCAGCAGCAGCCCGTGTGCCAGCGACAGGTGCGCGCGCTCAGCGGCCATCGCGCACCTCGGCGTAGACCGCCAGCGTCGCGGCCTGCATGGCATCGAGCGAGAACGCCTCGAAGGGTGCCGGCTGCGGGCGCCGTGCCAGCCACGCCAGGGCGCGTCCGCACAGCGCATCCAGGTCATCCCGCGCCACCGCGCCTTCGGGGAAACCGCGCCCCAGCAGCTCGCCCACCCCGCCGTGGTCCCAGCCCAGCACCGGCACGCCCAGCGACAGCGCCTCGGTCACGGTGCGGCCGAAGGCCTCGGGGCGGGAGGACAGCTGCAGCACGGCCAGCGATTCGGCCATCACCTCGCGGATGTCGGGACGCGGCGGCGCAAAGGCGACGCGGTCGCCCACGCCAAGACGCGCGGCCTCGGCGCGCAGTTCGTCCACATAGCGTTCGCGGCCGGGCTCGACCACGCCCTGCAGCAGGAGCGCCGCCTCGCCGCCGCGCGCGCGCAGCCGCGCGATGAGCGCGAGCGCTTCGGCGTGGCCCTTGAGCCGGGTGCCGCGCCCCGGCAGCACGAACCACGGCCGCCCCGCCAGCGCCGGGTGCTGCGCGAAGAACGCCGCGCGCCAGGCCTCGCTGGCGCGGTGCCCGCGAGGAAAGGCGGCCGGGTCGATGCCGCGCTCGATCACCCGCAGCGCCTGCGGATCGACTTTGGGATAGTGCGTCAGCACGTGGCGACGCACGGTTTCCGAAACGCAGACCACGCGCTCGCCGCGCGTCAGGATGGCGCTGTAGGCGCTGACGGAATTGAGTCCGTGCACGGTGGTGACGACGGCGGGCCTCGGCCCGCGCAGGCCGCGCAGGGCGAACTGCGCGATCCACGCCGGCAGGCGCGAGCGCGCATGCACGACGTCGGGTCGCTGCCGCTCGATCAGCCGCCGCAGCGCGAACACCTGGCGCAGCACGAACGGCGACTTGCGGCCGATGGCCAAGGTGAAGTGGGTGCCGCCGGCCGCTTCCAGCTCCGGCACCAGCCGTCCGCCGGCCGACACCACCAGCGCGCGGTGCCCGGCGCGCGACAGCGCCTGCGCGATCTCGATCGTCGAGCGCTCCACGCCGCCCGACTCCAGCGCCGGCAGGAGCTGCATCACCGTCAGCGGAGCGGGCACGCCGGCCCCTTGCTGGCGATCAATCCTTGAGCACGTAGACCGCGCTGCAGTACGGGCAGCGCACCTCGCCGGTCGCGTCCACCGGCAGGTACACGCGTGGATGCGAGCACCACAGCTCCATCCCCGGCATCGGGCACGACAGCGTCAGGTCGGCGCGGGTGACTTCGTAGCGCTTCTGCGCGTTGGCGGGCGTCAGGGCGGTGCTCATGGGAGATTCCCGAAAAAAACGGCGATCCACGCATTCTAGCGCGGATCGCCGCGATCCCGGCCCGGACGGCCGGGCGGCAGCGCTGCGGGAACGTCCGCCGTCACTGCGCCTCGACGTAGGCCTCGGTGGTGATGCGCAGGTGGATTTCCGGCCCGGTCACCATGGTGTACCTGTCCACGCCAAAGGCGGTGCGATCGATCGTGCCCGTCGCGTCGAAGCCGGCGGCCTGGACCTTGCGCATCGGGTGCTCGCCGACCTTGTTGACCGTGACATCGAACGTGGCCGACTGGGTGACGCCGTGGATGCTCAGATCGCCGGTGACCTTGAGTTTGCCTTCACCGGCGGCTTCGACCGCGGTGCTCTTGAAGCTGGCCGTGGGGAACCGGGCGGCATCGAAGTACTCGGCGGCCCGGAACTCCTCGTCGAGCTTGGCGACGCCGGAGGTGACGCTGGCGATCTGCGTGGTCACATGGATCGAGGATGCCGCCGGATTGGCAGGGTCATAGACCAGGGTGCCCTCGGACGCATCGAAGCGCCCGGTGATGTTGGAAAAACCCATGTGGCTCCAGGTGAACTGGATCTGGGTGTGGGTCGGGTCGATGGTGTAGGTGACCGGCTCGGCAAAGGCGGGTGCGGCGGCAGCGGCGGCGACCAGGGCAAGGGCAAGAAGGCGGGTTTTCATCGGAACTCTCCTGAAAATGGCGGTGGATCAGAGGATACGGCAGGCTTCGTCGAACGACAGGCGCGGGTTGCGGGGGCGCAGCGACGCGCGGTTTCCATAGCCGATGTTGCACATGAAATTGGCACGAATCCGCGTGCCCGGGAAAAACTCCGCGGTGACCTTGTCGGCATCGAAACCCGACATTGGCCCGCAGTCCAGGCCGAGCGCACGCGCAGCCAGGATGAGGTAGGCGCCCTGCAGCGAACTGTTGCGCCAGGCGGTCAGGAGGGCGGCCTGCTCAGGCGCGCCTTCGAACCACGCGCGCGCGTCGGCGTGCGGGTAGAGGTAGGGCAGCTTTTCGTGGAAGTCGAGGTCGGCACCGATGATGGCCGTGACCGGTGCGGTCAGGGTCTTGTCGCGATTGCCCTCGTCCATCAGCGGAATGAGCCGCGCCTTGGCCTCGGCGGAAACGACCCAGGCCACCCGCGCCGGCACCGTATTGGTCTGCGTCGGCCCCAGCCGCGCCAGCGCCCAGATCTGTTCGATCTGGTCGGTCGATACCGGCCGGTCCAGCCAGGTGTCGTGGGTGGAGGCGAAGGTGCGCGCGGCGCGGAAAAGCTGGTCGAGCGCGGCATCATCCAGCGGGGAATGCGGCATCGGGATTCCTTGCGAAAAAAGTGATGTGGGGTCAGGCCAGGTCGAACAGCAGAACGGCGCTGTCGACCCTGGCGCGCAGAACGAGTTCATCGCCACCGCTGATCGCCAGGCCATCGCCGGCGTCCAGCGCCTGGCCGTTGGCGTCCAGCGAGCCTGACACGACCTGGACGAAGGCGCGTCGCCCGGTGACCAGCGGTCGCGCCAGCGTACTGCCGGCCGGCAGCGTGGACAGGTGGAGGCTGGCGTCCTGGTCGATGGTCAGGCCGCCCTCGCGCCCGTCCGGCGACACCACGGTCTGCCAGCGCCCGCGCCGCTCGGCCTCGTCGAAAGCGCGCTGGGCGTAGCTTGGCGGCCGATCCCTGTGCGCCGGGTGCAGCCAGATCTGCAGGAAGTGCACGGGGTCGCTGGACGAAGGATTGAATTCGCTGTGCTCGATGCCGGTCCCGGCGCTCATGCGCTGCACCTCGCCGGCCTCGATGGTCTGCACGGTGCCGATGCTGTCGCGGTGCGCCAGCGCGCCCGAAAGCACGATCGAGACGATCTCCATGTTGGCGTGCGGATGGGTGGAAAACCCGCCCTTGGGTGCCACCACGTCCTCGTTGATCACCCGCAGCGAGCCAAAGCCCATGCGGCGCGGTTCGTAATAGTGGCCGAAGGAGAAGCTGTGGCGGCTGTCGAGCCAGGCCAGTCGGGTGCGGCCGCGTTCCTGCGATGGAATGAGTTGCATGTTCATGGCCATCATCTTATGGGCGCGGATCGCCTCCGATAAGACGGATTCATCGGAATCCGGTGTTCACTCACATGCAACAGTGCGGCACTACCGAGGCGGTTCGTCATTGGATGGACTCGCCCCCCGACGCGGTGTTCGATGCTCGGCAGATACAAAAGCACGGCAATTCATAGTCGGGATGGGCGATCAGAGGTTGCCGTGGCACCGCCATCCTGCGCCAGCGGCCGCTGCCCGCCGGCTTCACGCGCGGCTTGCGCGCCCGACCTGATAGATTGGACCACCGACCGCGTCGCAGCTTCCGCCCACGCCGCCATGTCCCACCTCGACAGCATCCGCACCTTCCTGCGCGTCGCCGAGCTCGAGAACTTTTCCGAGACCGCGCGCCAGCTCGGCGTGCCCAAATCGCTGGTGACCCGGCGCATCAAGGCGCTGGAAGACGCGCTCGGCACGCCGCTCCTGGTGCGCACCACGCGGCGGGTGCGGCTGACCGAGGCCGGGGCGCTGTACCGCCAGCACGTCGCCGGGCTGGTGGAAGAGCTGGATTCGCTGGAGAGCAGCATTTCCGGCAGCGCGCTCAATCTGCGCGGGCTGATGCGGATCAGCTCGCCCACCGCCTTCGGCATCCAGGCCCTGCGCCCGGCGCTGGCCAGCTTCCTGCGCCAGCATCCCGAACTGACCTTCGAGCTGGTGCTCAACGACCAGCCGGTGAATCCGGCGGAAGAAGGTTACGACGTGGTCATCACCGACCGCGGCGCGGTTTCCGGCCAGTTCCAGGAGGAGCCGCTGCTGCGCTTCGACCTGGTCTGCTGCGCCGCGCCCGGCTACCTGGCCGAACACGGCACGCCGGCCGAACCGGCCGATCTGCGCCAGCACGAGGTGATCCAGTATCTCTACAGCGACAGCGGCCTGGAGTGGCGCTTCATGCGTGGCGAAGAGACGTTCCGGGTGCTGGTGCATCCGCGCCTGTCGACCAACAGCGGCGCGGTGATGCGCGATGCGGCGCTGGACGGCGAGGGCATCACCCTGTTGCCGTACTTTCTGGCGCGCGAGGATCTGGCCTCGGGCCGGCTGGTGGAAGTGCTGCCCGGCTACGGACTGCCGCAAAAGATCATGAAGGCGGTGCTGCCGCGCCGGCGCGAAACGGTGCGCCGCAGCCAGCAGCTGATCCAGTACCTGCGCGAGGCGCTGGCGTCTACCTGCCCCGAGCGCGGCGCGCTGCGCGAGCCCGGTTGACCGTGGGCGCGATACCCGCGTCGCCGACGCGCCGCGCGCTGGTGCTCAGCGACGGCGCGGCAGGCAACGAGAACCAGGCGCTGGCGCTGGCCTCGCTGCTCGCGCCAGCGGTCGAGGCGCTGCGGCTCGAATCCCGCGCGCCGTGGCGCTGGAGCGCGCCCCGTCGCCTGCCCGGCGCGGCGCGGGCATTCGGGCCCGCATTCGCTGCGCGACTGCGCGCGCCCTGGCCCGAGCTCGTCGTCGGCTGCGGGCGTCAGGCCGCGCTCGCCACCCGCCTGCTGCGCGCGGCCAGCGGCGGCACCTGCCGCAGCGTGCAGATCCTCGATCCGCGCATCGACGCGCGCCACTTCGACCTGGTCGTGGCACCGGCGCACGACGGGCTGCGCGGCGAAAACATCATCACCACGCGCGGTGGCCTCAACCCCATCGACGATGCCTGGCTCGCGCAGGCGCGCGACCGCTTCACCGCGTTCGCCCGCCTGCCCGCGCCGCGTCTGGTTCTCCTCATCGGCGGGCCGACGCGCGCGCTGGCGCTGGATGAAGCGTACTGGCGCGCCCTTGCGGCGGCGCTCGGGACGCAGCTCGCGCAGGCGGGCGGCAGCCTGCTGGTGACGAGCTCGCGGCGCACGCCGGCGTGGCTGCGCGACGCCGCGCGGCGCGACCTTGCGCCGCTCACCGCGCACCAGTGGCACGGCCCGGCCGACGGCGAGAACCCCTACGCCGGCTTCCTGGCCTGGGCCGACGCCATCGTGGTCACGCCCGATTCGGTCAACATGCTCAGCGAAGCCGCCGCCACGCGCGCGCCGGTGTTCACCTTCGCGCCGCGGCCGCCGCGCGGCAAGGTCGGGCGCTTCGTGGAATCGCTGCGCCAAAGCGGACGGGTGCGGGCGCTGGGCGACGACTTCGATCCCGGCGCGATCACGCCGCTGCGCGAGGCGGCGCGCGTGGCGGCGGAGATCCGCACGCGATTCGGGTGGGATGGCGATGCGCACCGCGGATGACGACGACGCGCTGGCGGCGCTGGCCTGGGCGCTGGAAACCGGCGCGTTCGCCCTGCCTGAAGGCGAGGTGCTGTTCCTGAACGCGCGCCCGGGTCACGCGCTGCCGCGGCCCGGCTGGCGCTGCGTGCAGCCGCTGCGGCCCGCGTTCGAGGCGCTGGCAGCGGCCGGCTTCGACGCGACGCCGGAGATCGCCGTCGCGCGCTGCGCCACCGCGCTGCTGCGCGCGCCGCGCTCGCGCGAGGCCACACGCGCCCAGCTGGCGCAGGCCGTGGATGCGCTGGCACCCGGCGGGCTGATCGCCGCGGCCGCCGGCAACAGCGCGGGCGGGCGCGGGCTCCAGGGCGACCTGGCCGCGCTTCTGGGCGAAGCGCAGGGTGGCTCCAAACACCGCTGCCGCGTCGCCTGGGCGCGCAAGGACCCGACCCGCATCAACGCCGGACTTCTGGCGCAGTGGCGCGCGCTGGGCGAGGTGCGGCAGGTGGTGCACGGCGGACTTTGTTTCTGGACGCGGCCCGGCCTGTTCGCCTGGGATCGGGTCGACGCCGCCTCGGCACTGCTGGCCGAACACCTGCCCGTCGGCCTCGCCGGGCGCGTGGCCGACGCCGGTGCCGGCTGGGGCTATCTGTCGATGGCGCTGCTGCGCCGCTGCCCGGGCATCGCCACGCTGGACCTGTTCGAAGCCGACGCGCGCGCGCTGGAGCCGGCGCGGCGCAACCTCGAAGACGCGCTGGCGGGCCGCACCGATGTCGCCATCCGCGCGCACTGGCACGACGTCACCGCCGGCCTGCCCGGTCCGTTCGATGCGGTGGTGATGAACCCGCCCTTCCACGTCGGACGCGCCGACGATCCGGCGCTGGGTCGCGCCTTCATTGCCAGCGCCGCCGCCGCCCTGGCACCCGGCGGCGCGCTCTGGCTGGTCGCCAATCGGCACCTGCCCTACGAAGCCGAGCTGGAGGCGCGATTCGGCACCGTGCGGCGCATCGCCGAGCGCGACGGTTTCAAAGTGATCCACGCGAAGGAACCCCGCCGATGAGCCTGCTGCGCAAGATCGCCAACCTGGGCTACGGCAGCCGCCGCGAGGTGCTGGCACTGTTCGCGGACGGTCGGGTCACCGACGCGGATGGCGAGCCGCTCTACGGCGACGACCGGGTACCGCACGAGACGGTGCGCATCGATGGCGAGCCGCTGGACCCCGCGCCCGGGATCGTCATCGCGCTCGACAAGCCGGCCGGCTACACCTGCTCCACGCGCGATCCTTCGCGCCTGGTGTACGACCTGCTGCCGCCGCGCTTCCGGCGGCGCACGCCGGCGCTGTCCAGCGTCGGTCGCCTCGACCGCGACACCACGGGCCTGCTGCTCCTGACCGACGACGGCCAGCTCCTGCACCGGATCATTTCGCCCAAATCGCAGGTGCCCAAGACCTATGAGGCGACGCTCGCCGAAGACCTGCGCGGCGACGAGGCCGAAGCGTTCGCGTCGGGCCGCCTGATGCTCGATTCGGAAACCACCCCGCTCGCGCCCGCGCGCCTGGAGGCGCGCGGCCCGCGCCGCGCGCGCCTCACCGTCACCGAAGGCCGCTACCACCAGGTGCGCCGCATGTTCGCCGCCACCGGCAACGCCGTGATCGCGCTGGAGCGCGTTGCGATCGGACAGCTTCGGCTGGATGCACTCGGTCTGGCACCGGGTACCTGGCGCGCGCTGGACGCCGCCGAAGTGGCCCGCGTGTTCATGCCGTGAATCCCGGACTGTGGGCGCGGACGCTCCCTGCGGCCGCCCCGCGCGAGAATGTCTTCTTTTCCCATGTTTTGGTGTGTACATGGGAAGGGCGTGCAGTCGCCGCCTGAAACTCCCGGTGGAGACGATCATGTACAGGATTCTGGTGGCGGCCATTCTGGCCGGCGCGACGATGGGTGCGGCGCTCGCGGCGAGCCAGGCCGATGCGCTCAAGACCTATGTGGATACGCTGTCTGCACAGGCGATGCAGGCGACGGGGGACGAAGCCGCGCTGCCGACGGGACTCGCACCCGACGCGGGCTTTTCGCCCGGCGGAGCCAGGGCCTTCTTTCCGGCAGCTTCGGTCGGCTGGTCGGCAGTGGAGGATGGTCTGCGGATCGAGCCCTGGGTCGAGAATGTCACCTTGCCCACCTTCCCTCCGATCACCCTGCCGCAGCACGCGGGCTACTACCTTCTCGGTCGTCAGCAGAATACCGATGGCACCCGGTGGCGCGGCTGGGTGGCGCGGGTAACCCTCGCCGGCCAGCTCGATACCGGCTTCGGCTACAACGGCTGGTTGTATTCCGATGCGGCAGACACCATTGCTGATGCTGCGTTGGGCAGCAATCGCGCCTACTTCCTCGGCAATACGCAGTTCGGCATGCCGACGACGCGCGTGATGTGCGTCGATTTCGGCACCCACGACAGCTGCTATTCGCCGCTGGCCGGCCTGCAGCTCTGGAATACGACCAGCACCGGCTCCAATACCGCCGCCTACGCGCAGCGGCTCATCTACGACAGCCGCTACGGCCTCTTCGTCGCAGCGCGAATCATGAACACCTCCTTCGGTCAGCTCGCCGGCGTCGCGCGCGTCAATCCCTCGAACGGCTCCCTGGTCACCAGCTTCGGCAACGGCGGCTACTACACCGGCATGTCGCTGACCGGCCACCTGTCGGCCAACGTGCTCAGCCTCAACGACATGGCTCTGCCGCGCCAGGGCACGCCCGGGGGAACGCGCCTGTACGTTGCCGGCCAGGGCAAGCGCGGCAACGGCAGCCACAACGCCTTCACCTTCGCGCTCGATCCGGACACCGGTCTGCTGGCCACAAACTGGGGCTGGTACTGGTACTGGTGGGAGGGCAGCTACACGGGCCGCACCACGGCCATCAGCGCATTGACGGTGCTTTCCGACGGCCGCCTGGCCTTCGCCGGCTGGCTCGATTCGGGTGATCCCAACTACCAGCCCATGTATCTGGGCGTGGTGCGACCCGACGGCAGCAACGATCCCGGCTTCTGCCCGGGTGGCACGGTGTCCATGTGCCTGGTCGACACCAACGCCAACGGCGGCAGCGGCGCGACTGCCTGGGAATACAAACCTTATTCGACGCCCGTGGCGCTGGCTCAGACGCGCGCCGGTGACCTGATCGTGGCCGATCGCTTCCGCGACTACGGGTTTGCTGCGGTGGCCCCCATCAGCAACGTGCACCAGCGCGTGCGCCAGTACACCGGAACCGGATTTCCGCAGGTCAAGGACTCGCGCGCTCTGGACCTCGGGGCCTCCGCGTCCACGACCCGCTGGTCGCGACCGTTCGGCCTCTGGGTGGGTGGCACGGGCTTGTGGAACTACACCGGCGGCACCGGGTACGGCGAAGAAGTCGTTGCCATGATCGGCACGCGCCGCTGGACCAACGCGGACTTTGACGCCACGGTGCTGCACCTGCGTCTGCAGGAAGCGCTCCTTTCC
>JAMLIV010000025.1 GCA_023954075.1 Lysobacteraceae bacterium | reverse complement strand
TTTCCTCGTAGTCAACGCCCTCGAGTTCGCCGGTGGCCTTCTTCACCGCGCGCTCGATCACGTCCTTGCTCATGTTGGCCGACAGCGCCTTGTCGATGGCGCTGCGCAGGCGCGGATTGCCGGCCGGATCGCCGCCACCCTGGCGCGCGGCGACCGAGATCTCGCGGATCAGCTTGGTGAAGATCTTGCCGCGCCGCGCGTCCTCGGCGTTCTTGCGGCCTTCGATGGAGGGGCCTCGTCCCATGGGATCTACCGGAGCTCTGCGGATGGCGAATCGGCCATTTTAACCGATCGCGCAGCGGCATCCGGCCTTCTCCTCCCGGGACTCAGCGCTCGAAACGCCCGCGCTCGAGGAAGGCCAGGGCCTGGCGCACCACCTCGCCCGAGAAGATCAGGCCGCTATGGCTGGACGGGACCACGACATGGTCCGCCAGCTGCGGACTGCGGGTCTCCTCGACCGCCACCGTGCCGTCGTTTTCGCCGTCGAAACGGGCCACCAGCGCGCCCAGCCCGTGCGGCAGGCTGCCGGCGACCATGCCCACCTCGAAGCGCGCCGGCCAGGTCGCGCAGCCTTCCCGCAGCAGTCCGGCGCTGCGCCCGAGCCACAGCGCGCCCAGCGGCTGTTGCGCAAGCTTCGCGGCGGCCGCGCTGCCGCACAGCGGCACGCCCAGGCAGACCACCCGCCCCACCGGCAGGTCCGGCTGCAGCGACAGCGCCTGCAACGCGACCAGGCCACCGAGGCTGTGGGCGACGATGTCGGCCGGTCCGCCGTCGCGCAGCTGCCCGGCGAGCCGCGGCACGGCGTCGTCCGGACCGCCGACCACGCTGTGGTAGCCGAAGGTTTCGGTCGCATGCCCCGCGGCGCGCAGGCGCGCACCGAACCACTGCATGGTCGCCCCGACCATCCAGATGCCGTGCAGCAGGACCACGTGTCGCGTCATTGCGGCATGCGCCGCCGGGCAAAGGGGCCAGGGCGGATTTCGCGCGAGGGGAGGCACGACAACGATTCGGCGTCGTCGGGCGCGGCACGGCGGATGGTCGGCTGGCTGATCGCGGGCATTGCGAATAAAGCGTCGGAAACAATAGCGGCACTCTCCCCCATCCCGTCCTTCCCCCGCAAGCGGAGGAAGGGGAGTTGGTGCCGTGCGGGAGTCGCTTCGGGAGGGTCTTCCCTACCCTTAGCCGGCGTCGGCTTCGGGAACTACGGTTTTTTGGGGCGCACCGCGACGTGCACTTCGGCCAGCTGTTTTTCCGGCACTTCCGAGGGCGCGTCGGTCATCAGGCACTGCGCGGTGGTGGTCTTGGGGAAGGCGATGACGTCGCGGATCGACTCGGTGCCGGCCATCAGCGCGGCGATGCGGTCGATGCCGAAGGCGATGCCGCCGTGCGGCGGCGCGCCGAAGCGCAGCGCGTCGAGCAGGAAGCCGAACTTGGCGCGCGCCTCCTCCTCGCCGATGCCCAGCAGCTCGAACACCGCGCTCTGCATGTCGCTGCGGTGGATGCGGATCGAGCCGCCGCCGATCTCGTTGCCGTTGAGCACCATGTCGTAGCCGCGCGATACCGCGGTGCGGGCGTTGGCCTTCAGATCCGCGATGTCGTCCACGGCCGGCGCGGTGAACGGGTGGTGCAGCGCCACGTAGCGCTGCTCCTCCTCGTCCCATTCGAACATCGGGAAATCCGTCACCCAGAGCGGGCGCCAGGCGTTCTCGACCAGGCCGAAATCCTTGCCCGCCTTGAGCCGGAGCGCGCCCATGAACGCGCTGACCGCGCCGTACTCGCCGGCCCCGAAGAACACGATGTCGCCCTGCTGCGCGCCGGCCCGGGCCAGCAGCGTGGCGAAGGCACCTTCGGCGAAGAACTTGGCGATGGGCGAGTTGACCGCACCGTCCTCGCCCAGTTTGGCGTAGGCCAGGCCCTTGGCACCGAACTTCGCCGCGTGCGCGGCGTATTCGTCGATCTGCTTGCGCGAGAGCGTGGCACCACCGGGAATCCGCAGCGCCGCGACGCGGCCGCCCGGATCCTCCGCCGCATCGGTGAACACCTTGAATTCGCAGCCCCTCACCGCCTCGGCCACGTCGACCAGCTCCAGCGCGATGCGCAGGTCGGGCTTGTCCGAACCGTAGCGGCGCATCGCCTCGGCCCAGCTCATGCGCGGGAACGGGTCGGCCAGCGCCACGCCGATCACCTCGGCGAAAACGTCGCGTATCATCGCTTCGGTGGTGCCCTGCACCTCGGCCTCGTCCACCCAGGCGAACTCCATGTCGAGCTGGGTGAATTCGAGCTGCCGGTCGGCGCGCAGCGCCTCATCGCGGAAGCAGCGCGCGATCTGGTAGTAGCGGTCGAAGCCGGCCATCATCAGGATTTGCTTGAACAGCTGCGGGCTCTGCGGCAAGGCGTAGAACTCGCCCTCGTGCATCCGCGCCGGAACGAGGAAATCGCGCGCGCCTTCCGGCGTGGCCTTGGTCAGGATCGGGGTCTCGATGTCCTGGAAGCCGCGCGCATCCAGCCAGCGCCGCAGCGCCTGCACCAGCCGCGTGCGGATGCGCAGCTTGCGCTGCATCTCGGGGCGGCGCAGATCGAGGTAGCGATACGTCAGACGCGCCTCCTCGCCCGGCGTCTCGTGCAGGTAGAACGGCAGGGTGTCGGCGGTGTTGAGGATCTCGATGCGCGTGGCCACCACCTCGACCTTGCCCGAGCGGATCCTGTCGTTCACCGCGTGGCGCGCGCGCACCGTGCCAGTGACCCGCAGGCAGTACTCGTAACCCACCTTGGCGGCCACATCGAACACCTCGCCCTGGTCGGGCTCGGCCACCACCTGGACGATGCCCTCGTGGTCGCGCAGATCGATGAAGCAGACCCCGCCCAGGTTGCGGGCGACGTCCGCCCAGCCGCACAAGGTCACCGATTGGCCGATCAGGGCTTCGTCGACGAGGCCGCAGAAATGGGTACGCATGAAAGACTCCGGAATGACGCGCTCGCGCCGGTCAGGCCCTGCGTGGGTGCCGGATCGCGCGGGAAAAGGAATGGAATGCTATCGGTCACCCGCGGCGCAGGCAATCATCGGTGGTCCTCGCAGGCGGTCACGCCCGCGCCGCGTCATCGCGGGAATCGGTGCCCGGTGGATGCGCCAGCGTGTGCCCGCGCGCCACGTCCACCCGCGCCAGCAGCAGCAGCCCGACCGCGAAGAACGCCGCCGTCATCGCAATGGCGATGCGGTGGTTGCCCGCGGTGAGTGCGTTGACCAGGCCATAGCTCAAGGGGCCCAGGATCGAGGCCAGCTTCACCGCCAGCCCCCACAGCCCGAAGACCTCCGCCTCGCGCTGCGGCGGGCACATGTAGCCCACCAGCGCCCGGCCGGCCGACTGCGACGCGCCCAGGCACAGGCCGACCAGGTTGGCCGCGATCCACACCAGCGCCATGTCCTGCGCCGCCCACATCATCGCGATCGCAATGATCCACCCGACCAGGGTGATCGCGAGGACGCGGCGATGGCCGAAGCGATCCTGCGCGAAGCCGAAGACCAGCGCGCCGACCGCGGCGGTCAGGTTCACCACCAGGATCAGGGTGATGCTCTGCACCGTGGTGAAACCCAGCGCCTGTTCGGTGTAGATTGCCGCCAGCGCGATCACGGTCTGCACGCCGGCCTGGTAACAGACGATGCACAGCAGCAGGCGGCGCAGATCCGTCAGACCCTCGCTGCCGCGCAGGGTCCCGCGCACGCGCTTTCGCGCCAGCCCCCAGGCACCCGCACCCGCGCCCACCTGCGGGCGCGCCCGTTCGCGCAGGAGAAAGAGCGTGGGCAGTGCCGCCAGCGCGAACGCCAGCGCGGTCAGCACCATCGTCTGGGGCACCGCCACGCCCGCCGCACGGCCCGTGCCCTGGATCCACCACAGGCATAGCCCCAGCGTCGCCATGCCGCCGAGATAACCCAATCCCCAGCCCCAGCCGGACACCTTGCCCATGGCCTGCGGCTTCACCAGTTCAGGCAAGAAAGCGGCGATCAGGTTTTCACCCGTGCCGAAGGCGAAGTTGCCGACGACCACCAGCGCCAGCGCCAGCATCACGTCGCCCGGGCCGCACAGCGAAAGCGCCGCGGTGCCGACCACGCACAGCGCGCTGCTGGCGACGAGCAGTTCGCGCTTGTTCGCGCGCAGGTCGGCCCAGGCACCGATCAGCGGCGCGGTCAAAAGGATCAGCGCATAGGACACCGAGAGCGCGCTCGTCCAGGCCAGCGTGGCCCAGGTGGCACCAGCGGCGATCACCGCCACGAACCAGGCGTTGAACACCGCCGTGATCACGACCGTCGTATAGCCGGAGTTGGCGAAATCGAACATCGCCCAAGCGAATACTTCGCGCCGGCGCACCGGCGGCACGTCGGGGGGATGCAGGGCGGCCCAGGCGGGAGAATCCATGGCGGTCACGCGGCGGAAGGAACGGCGTGCAGCATAGGGCCGGCGTGCACCGATGCGATGGGGCGCAAGCGGGCGGTGACGCGCGGCAATGGCGTCGCCCGCACGCACGCGCGGTGCGATCATGGGCGCGTTAACCCATGGAATCCCGACCCATGACATCTTCCCCCACCATCGGCCTGATCGGCAGCGAAGGCAGCTACGGGCGCTGGCTGCGGCGATTCTTCGAGACGCGGATGGGTCTTGCCGTGCTGGGGTCCGATCCGGGCAAGCCGGGTACGGTCGAGCCGGAGGAACTGATCGCGCGCTGTCGGGTGCTGGTGTTCTGCGCGCCGATCCGGCACACGCCGGCAATCATTGCCGACTACGTGAAGCGGGCCGGCGGGCGCGAGCGCGGGGCGCTGTGGCTGGATGTCACCTCGATCAAGGAAACCCCGGTGGCGGCGATGCTGGCCTCGCAGGCGGAGGTGGTGGGGCTGCATCCGATGACGGCGGCACCCAAGGCACCGACGCTCAAGGGGCGGGTGATGGTGGTGTGCGAGGCGCGGCTGGACGTCTGGCGCGGCTGGCTGGCGGGTTTCCTCGGCGCGCTGCGGGCGCAGTGCGTGCGCGCGACGCCCGAGCAGCACGACCGGATCATGGCTCTGGTGCAGGCGATGGTGCACGCCACGCATCTGGCGCAGGGCGGAGTGCTGGGCGAATACGCGGACCGGCTCGGCGGGCTGGAGGCGCTGCTGCCCTTCCGCTCGGCCTCGTTCGAGCTCGATACCGCGATGCTCTCGCGCATCCTCGCGATGAATCCGGCGATCTACGAGGACATCCAGTTCTGCAACCCCTACGCCGGCCCGATGCTCGGGGCGCTGGTGCGCCAGATCGAGGGTCTGCGCGGGCTGGTGGCGCGCGGCGACGACGCGGCGCGGGCGGATTTTCGCCGGCGCTTTTTCACCGACGCGCACGCGGCGCTGGGTGAGCCGGCGATTGCGGAGGGCAACTACACGTTCGAGCGGGTCGGCTACCTGCTGGCGGATCTGGCCGGCGAACGCAGCGTCTCGATGCACCTGCCCGAGGATCAGGCCGGCTCACTGCGCCGCCTGCTGCACGCCTTCGAGCGTCAAGGGGTGAGCATCGCCTCGATCCATTCCTCGCGCACGCCGGCGGGCGAGGTGCACTTCCGCCTGGGCTTCGATGCCGACGTCGCGGCTGCGGCCGTATCGGCCGCGCTGGCACGGATAGAAACGGAAGGCATCGGCCGGCTGCTGGAGCGCTCGCCCGAGCTGACGTGAACGCCCCGCCGCGCAAGATCGTGCACGTGGACATGGACGCGTTCTACGCCTCGGTGGAGCAGCGCGACGATCCGTCCTTGCGCGGTCGCCCGGTGGTGGTGGCCTGGCGCGGCGCGCGCTCGGTGGTGTGCGCGGCCAGCTACGAGGCACGCCGCTTCGGGGTGCGCTCGGCGATGCCAGCGGTCACCGCGGAGCGCCTCTGCCCACAGGCCGCCTTCGTGCCGCCGGATTTTTCCCGCTACAAGGCAGTGTCGCGGCAGGTGCACGGCATCTTCGCTCGCTACACCGATCTCATCGAGCCGCTGTCGCTGGACGAGGCCTATCTGGATCTCACCGCACCGAAGCTGCCGCTGCCTTCGGCCACGGCCGGCGCGGAAGCGATCCGTGCCGCGATCCGTGAGGAAACCGGGCTGACGGCTTCGGCCGGGGTCGCGCCGAACAAGTTTCTTGCCAAACTCGCCTCGGACTGGAACAAGCCCGACGGCCTGTTCGTGATCCGCCCCTCGCGCATCGACGAGGTACTGCTGCCGCTGCCGGTGGACCGAATTCCTGGCGTGGGCAAGGTGATGACGGCGCGCCTGGCGGCGCTGGGCGTGGAAACCGTGGCGCAGCTGCGCGCACTGGGCGCGCAGCGGCTGGAGTCGCTGTTCGGGCGCTGGGGCCGGCGCCTGCACGAGCTTTCGCACGGCATCGACGAGCATCCGGTGGAGCCGGACCGCCCGACGCTGCAAATCTCGCGCGAGGACACGCTGGAAACCGACCTGCCCCTGCTGGAGCTGGAGCCGCTGGTGCGCCAGCTGGCCGCGCGCACCTTCGCCGACTACCGCCGCGAGCGCCAGCGCGACGCCTCGCGCATCGCCCGCACGATAACGCTCAAACTCAAGACCTCGGCCTTCCGCATCCTCACCCGCAGCCTGACCTTCGCCGAGCCGCCCGCCAGCGCCGAGGCGTTGGCCGATGCCGCCTGGGCCCTGCATGCTCGGGTCGCCCTGCCCGACGCCACGCGCTATCGCCTCGTGGGCGTGGGCCTGTCCGGTTTCGTCGATGCCGATGCCTGGAGCGCACAGCAGCGCCTGTTCGATCCCGACGAGGCGGAGTGATCGGCGACCGGCGCGATCCCTTCGCCGCAGCCGTTCAGTCGCCCGCGAAAAGCCGCGTCGCCAGGAACGCGCCGATCAGGACGAGGGCCAGAACCAGCAGCGCTCGCGCCGACGCGCGCCGCAGCTGCCGGCGGCGCGCCCGCACCGATTCGTACCGGCCGTGTACGCGCCCCGCTTCGATGTCGTCGCCGGGGTGCGGCAGCAGGCTCTGGGCCTCGGGCGAGGCGGCGCACAGCGAGGACAGCAGGGACAGCAGCGCGCGGGCATCCTCGGGCCGATCTTCCGGGCGCTCGGCCAGCAGGGCATCGAGCAGGGGCTGCAGCCAGCGGTGCCGCGCCGGCAGCAGCGGGGCCTGGCCACGATCGCGCGCCTCGCCGCCGGCATCCGCCGGCCAGGGCACGCGCCCGGTCAGCATTTCGTGCAGCACCACGCCCAGGCTGAAGAAATCGGAGCGCCCGTCGACCGGCTCGCCACGCGCCTGCTCGGGGCTCATGTATTCGGGCGTGCCGCCTTGCATCCTGACCCGGCGATCGCCCTCGCGCGCGAAGGCGGCGATGCCGTAATCGACCAGCACGGCATCGCCGGCACCGCGAAACAGGATGTTCCCCGGCTTCACGTCGCCGTGGACGACCCCGCGCGCATGCGCGTGGCCAAGGCCCTGGAGCACGTCGCGGACCACCTGCAGCACCTCGCCCACGCGCATGCGCGCGGCAATGCGCTCGGCCAGGCTGCCGCCGGCCAGGTATTCGCTGGCGAGCCAGCGCCGGTCGCCGTGTTCGCCCATGGCATGGATACGCGCCAGGTGGCGGTGCCGCAGCGAGGCGGCCACTTCGCGTTCGCGCTCGATCTGGGCCGGCGTGGTGGCGTCCGGGTCATCGGCCGGCTCGAACACCTTGAGCGCCACTTCGCGCTCGGTACCGTCCTGGATGGCGTGGTAGACGGTGCCGCTGGATCCCGCCCCCAGCCGGCGCAGGATGCGGAACCCGGGAACCTGCGGTGCGGCTTCGCGGCTCACGGCATCCTCAGCTTCCGTCCGATACCGGCCACAGGCGCACACCGGCGATCTTTTGAAGATCGTCCAGGCGCGCCTCGTGGCGCAGGCGCTCGTCCGCATTCGCGCGCACCACGCGGATCTCGCGTGGCGGCGGCGACGCCGCCGTCGCGTCGCCGCGCCGCACGGGTTCATCGTGGGACGCCAGGGCCAGGTCGAACTGGCCCGAGGTCATCGCGAGGTACACGTCGAGCAGAAGCTCGGCATCCAGCAGCGCCCCGTGCAGCGCGCGATGGGTGTTGTCGATGCCGAAACGCCGGCACAGGGCATCGAGCGAGACGCGCTGGCCGGGGAAGCGCTCGCGCGCGAGACGCACGGTATCGAGCACGCCGGCGACGTGGCTGATCACGCGCCCGTACTGCGGCCCGCAGTGCCTGAGTTCGGCATCCAGGAAGGAGAGGTCGAAGTCGGCGTTGTGGATCACCAGCTCCGCACCGCGGATGAAGTCGAGGAACTCGTCGACGACATCCTCGATGCGCGGCTTGTCGCAAAGGAACTCGCTGGTCAGCCCGTGCACGCGCAGCGCGCCCGGCTCGCTGTCGCGCCCGGGATTGAGGTAGCGGTGGAAGTGCCGGCCGCTGGGGCGGCGCTCCAGCAGCTCCAGGCAGCCGATCTCGATGACGCGGTTGCCCGCTTCGAGCGACATGCCGGTGGTTTCGGTATCAAGAATGATCTGTCGCATGCTCATCGCTCCAGTATCCGTGATGCATCAGGGCGCAACCCGGAACGCTTCGGCGGCGGCACGCGCGAGCCGATCGACGCGCTCGTTGTCCGGATCGCCGGCGTGCCCGCGCACCCATTCCCAATGGACCTCGTGGCGTGCCGCAGCGCGTTGCAGACGCTCCCAGAGATCCCGGTTTTTCACCGCGTCGCCGCTGGCCGTGCGCCAGCCGCGCGCAATCCAGTTCGGGAGCCACTGGGTGATGCCTTGGCGAACGTACTGCGAATCGGTGCGCAGCCGGATCGTGCAGGTGCGTTTGAGGGCTTCCAGCGCCTTGATCGCGGCCATCAGCTCCATGCGGTTGTTGGTGGTGTCCGACTCGCCGCCGGAGAGCTCGCGCTCGCGTCCGCGATGGTGCAGCAGCGCCGCCCAGCCGCCCGGCCCGGGATTTCCCAGGCACGCGCCGTCGGTGTGGATGAGCACCGCATCCTCGCCGCTCATCCGCCCGGCGCCCCCAAGGCGAAGCCGGCGGGAAGCGAAGATCCGACGGCCGTCATTCCCGGTTCCCGGCGCTGCGCGCGGATCGCGAAGGCGCGGTGCGGCAGCCACGCCGGCGTGCGCCAGTCGTGGCGCAGCAGCGTGCCCACCGAATCGCGCGAGGCCGAGGGATTGAGCGCGTAGCTGGCTTCGACGGCCAGGCCACTGTCGCGCACCCGTTCGGCCAGACTCCACACCGACGGGGCGTGCATGTCCTTGCCTCGCCACTGCCAGCGAAACGGCGACCAGGGGTTGAGTTCGACGAAAAAAGCGGTCCGGCCCGGCCGCAGCATGGCGTGGACCGCATCGAGCTGCCATTTTGCGTCGATCGCCGTCCCCATGACGTGCGCCGCCACCACCAGATCCATTTCCTGCTGCGGCACGGTCGCGACCGGCTCACTGCCCACATGCCAGGCCTCACCCTTGCGCCACAGCCGCGTCTCGCCGGGCATCAGCACCGGCGGCGCGCGCCCCGCGCTCGCTTCGGTCGGCAGGATCCAGCACATCCGCAGGCCCGGACGGCGCAGCAGCAGCGGCATCATCAGCCCCAGTTCGGCGTCGAGGAACGCGCGTCCGACGCCGCCATCGAACCAGGATGGCGGGCTCTCGGGTTGACGGGGCGGGGAAGCTGCCGGCATGTTGCGCCAATACGTCCTGCACAAGCCGTCAGTGTACCCTGCCTGCCATGCCACTCCCCACCGCCCTGCCCGCACTGGCTGACAATTACATCTGGGCACTGGCCGGAACGAACGGCCGTGCGGTCATCGTGGATCCCGGCGAGGCGGCACCCGTGCTCGAGGCCATGGAACAGGGTTTGCGCCCCTGCACCATCCTCGTGACCCACCACCACCGCGACCACACCGGTGCCGTCGACGCCCTGGCGGAACGCTGCGGTGCGATCGTGTATGCGCCCGACGATCCGCGCATCGTCGGCGACTGCGTGCGCGTGGGTGAGGGGGATGTGGTCAACGTGGCCCAGGCCGACCTGTCCTTTTCGGTGATGGCGGTTCCCGGCCACACCCGGAGCCACATCGCCTTCGCGGGCGAAGGCCTGGTCTTTACCGGCGACACGCTCTTCAGCCTCGGCTGCGGGCGGCTGTTCGAAGGCACGCCGGCGCAGATGTTCGACTCGCTCGAACGGATTGCCGCCCTGCCGCCGGAAACACGGGTCTGCTGCGGGCACGAATACACCCTGGGCAACGCCGCGTTTGCGCTCACGGTGGATCCGGGCAACCTGGCGCTGGTGCGACGCGCGGCGCAGGCGCGCGAGGCGCGCGCGCTCGGCAACCCCACCGTGCCGATCTCCATCGGCTCGGAACAGGGCACCAACCCGTTCCTGCGCTGCCGCGAACCGCGGCTTGCGGCCCGTGTGGCCGAGCACGGCGGTTGCGACGCCGCGGACCCGGTGGCCGTGTTCGCGGCGCTGCGGCGCTGGAAAGACGGCTTCGCCGCATGAGCTTGCGGTGTCGCGCCTGCGCCATCGTGGCGCTGCTGCTCCTGGCCGCCTGTCAGGGCATGCCGCAGCGCGCCTCCCCGGAAGAAGGCGCGGCCGATCCTGTCGCCGCGCCGGTGCCGGTGATCGCTCCCGCTCCCGCATCTGAGCCGAAGCCTGTCCCGGAACGCTTCCTGCCCGTCGAACCATCGCTCCCCACGACCGGCGCCGAGGTGCTGGCGCAATTGCGCGAACGCCTGATCGAAGCCCCCTGCGGCGACAGCCCGCAGGTGCGCCTGTGGCAGCGTCGCTATGCCGGATCGCCGCAGCGGTTCGCCGGGCAGATCGAAGCGATCCTGCCGTGGCTCGCGCTGACCCTCGCGGAGCTGGATCGCTATCGCCTGCCGGGCGAGTTCGCCCTGCTGCCGATTGCCGAAAGCTGGTACCGCGCCGACGCGCGCGGGGCCGGCGACCATGTCGGGCTCTGGCAGATAGGGCGATCCACCGCTGCGTATCTGGAACTGCCAATCACGCGCCACTACGACGGGCGCATGGATGCGCTCGCATCCACCGACGCGGCGCTGGATTATCTGGCGCGCCTGCACAACCGCTTCGGCGAGTGGCAGATCGCCGCGGCCGCCTACAACGCCGGCCCGCAGCGCGTGGCGCGCCTGCTGGAGCGCGATCCGGAGCCGCAGGAATCGTCAGGCACCGGCACTCCATCGGGACTTCCCGCCGGCACCGTCGACTACCTGGCCCGCACCCGCGCACTGGCCTGCCTGCTGGGTGCGCCGGAGCGCCACGGACTGGAACTGCCGGACGATACCGGCTTCGACCCTCTGGTGTCGGTGACGCTGCCGCCGGGCCAGTCCACGCTCGCGCTGATCGCCGCCGATCGCGGCATCGCGCCGCAGCGGCTGGCTTCGCTCAACCCGGCGTTCCGCGGCGGATTCATCGCACCCGACGCACCGCGCACCCTGCTGGTGCCGCAGTCGCTGAGCGACCGCTTCGATGGCTTCGAACTGCCGCACGCGCCGACGCCAGCCCTGCCGCCCGAGCCGCTTGCCGGGGAATACACGGTGCGCCGCGGAGATACGCTCGGTGCCATCGCGCAGCGCCACGGGGTACGGCTGCAGACCCTCTTCCAGCTCAACGGGCTGAACGCGCGCTCGATCCTGCGCCCCGGCCAGCGCCTGCGTCTGGCGCCTTGAGCGAACAGGCGTCAAACTTCGCCTTTCCCGACCTCGCGATGCCGCCCGTTGCCGCCGGCGCATTGCGGTCCCACCTACCTTGCAGGCGCGTCCTGCAGCATTCGCGGAGGCAACACCATGGGTTTTCTTGCGGGCAAGCGCGCCCTGATCGTCGGCATCGCCAGCCAGCGTTCGATCGCCAACGGCATCGCCGATGCCATGCACCGTGAAGGTGCCGAACTGGCCTTCACCTACCAGAACGACAAGCTCAAGTCGCGCGTGGAAGACGCCGCGCGCGAGTACGGCTCGGACATCGTGCTGCCGCTGGACGTGGCCGACGACGCCCAGATCGAGACCGCGTTCAAGACGCTGGGCGAGCGCTGGGACGGCTTCGACATCCTGGTGCATTCGGTCGGCTTCGCACCGCGCGAGACGCTCGACGGCGGCTTCCTCGACCATCTGACGCGCGAGAGCTTCCGCATCGCGCTGGACATCTCCGCCTACAGCCTGGCCGCACTGGCCGGCGCGGCGCGCCCGATGATGCAGGGGCGTCAGGGTGCCATCCTCACCCTGAGCTACCTCGGTGCCGAGCGCGCGCTGGAGAACTACAACGTCATGGGCGTGGCGAAGGCCGCGCTGGAATCCTCGGTGCGCTACCTCGCGCTCAACCTCGGGCCGGAAGGCATCCGCGTCAACGCGATTTCCGCCGGTCCGATCAAGACCCTGGCGGCCGCCGGCGTGGGCAACCTGCGCAAGATGCTGACCCACGTGGAAGCCCACTCGCCGCTGCGGCGCAATGTCACGATCGAGGATGTCGGCAACGTCGGTGCCTTCCTGTGTTCGGACCTGGCCGCCGGCGTCACCGGCGAGGTCACCTACGTGGACGGCGGCTACAACATCCTGGGCATGGCCGGCATGGAGTGAGCGCCACGGCGGCGCACCCGGATGCGAAAAGGCCCGGCATTGCCGGGCCTTTTCGTTTCGCGGGGCCGTCGACCTGCATCGACGCGCGCGTCACATGCGCGATTCCGCCACGTCGATCCTGGCCTCGCGGCGCAGCGCCTTGATCAGCTCGGTTGCCTCCACGCCACCGATTGCCTGCGCCAACTGGTCCCGGATCATCTCGCGCTGGGCGGCATCGATCTTCGTCGGATCGGCATCGGTCACCTTGGTCAGCGCGATCACTGCACTGGCACCGCCGACCAGCGGCGCGCTGCCAACGCTGCTGCCGCCTTCGACCGGGTGCGGCAGGGAGAACGCGGCCTGCGCGATGGATGGATCCACCGTGGCACCCATGCGGCCCACGTCCTCCGCATTCCGCACTTCCAGCGCGTGGGCTTCGGCATAGGTCTTCATGGTGTCGATCGACGTGATCGATTCGAGCGCCTTCGCCAGCGCATCGCGACCGAGTTCGGCCAGGCGCTCGCCGCGCACGGCGGCCTCGACCTGCTCCTTTACTTCTTCCAGCGGGCGCGTGGCGGCGGGAACGTGCCGGCTGATGCGCAGCGCGATGCCGTGGCCAGGGGCGACCTCGACCACATCGCTCACCAGACCTTCGACCAGCACGCTGTCCGACAGCAGGGCGCGCAGCACGTCCGGGTTTGAGAACAGGCCCGGCTCGCCCGCGCGGGTGAAGGGGCCGGCCTTCTGCACGGTGAGGTCGAGTTCGGCGGCGGCATTGTCGAGCGTGCTCGGATCACGGTAGATCGCGTCGATCAGGCGACCGGCACGGTCGCTGTAGCGGCGCTCGCGCTCGCTCTCCAGGTATTCCTTTTCGAGGTCGACGCGCACATCCTCGAAACCCTTGCCGGTCTCGGCCTTGATTTCGCGCAGCCAGATGACGTGCCAGCCGTCAGCGCCCTTGACCGGATCGCTCACGCCCGGCTCCATCGAGAACAGCGCCGCCTCGAACGCCGCGTCGGTCACGCCGCGCTCGATCCAGCCCAACTCGCCGCCGGCAGCGCTCGAACCAGGGTCCTCGGAGGATTCGCGCGCCAGCGCCGCGAAGTCCGCGCCGTCGGCGCGCGCCTTTTCCGCGATTGCCTGCGCCTTCGACTGCGCGGCCTGCACCGCCGCCGCGTCGGCATTGGCCGGCGTCTGGATCAGGATATGCGAGGCGAGACGCTCCTCGGGCTCGATGTAGCGGCCCTTGTTTTCTTCATAGCGCTGGCGAAGGGTCGCTTCATCCGGCCTCTCGTCAACGTCCAGCTTGGAGGCATCCAGTTCGACGTACTCGACCTCGAAGGTCTCCGGGCTCTGGTAGGAGTCCGGGTGGGCGTCGTAGTACGCGCCGATGTCCTGGTCGCTGATCTCTCCGATCGCGTCCTCGGCGGGTGCCGGAAGCACCAGGTAGTCGAAGCTGCGGGTCTGGTCACGCAGCGCGAGGTAGTCGTTGACGTAGGCATCGGTGACGATGCTGCTCTGGCTCACGCCCATCGGCATGGTGCGGGTCAGCAGGTCGCTGGCCATGCGCGCCTCGAAACCGCGCGGCGTCATGCCCGCGCCAGCCAGCACCAGCTTGTACTGGTTCGCATCGAAGCTGCCGTTGACGTGGAAGGCATCGATGTCGGCGATTTCCTTCTGCAGCGTGGCAGGAGCAACCACCAGGCCGTACTTGGTCGCGGCCTGACGCAACACCTCTTCGTCGATCATGCTCTCGAGCACCTGGCGCTTGACGATCGGCGTGTCGAATTCGCGCGCGTCGTAGCGGTCACCAAGCATCTGCCGCATCCGGGAGCGGTGGTCTTCGAAGCGCTGGCGGAACTGGTCCTGGTCGATCTCGACCTTGTTCACCTTGGCGACGTAGGTCGGAACCTGCGCCTGGAAATAGTTCTCCACGCCGAAGAACGCGAACGGAACGGAGAGGAGGACCAGAATCGCCACGGCCACCCAGCCGGTGGTCTTGTCACGGAGTGTCTGCAACATCGGGAAGTCTTCGCAAATCCAGTGAGGGAAGCCACACGCCAGACGCGGCGCGACGGAGCAAAAAAAAGGGCGCCTGCTTCCAGGCGCCCTCGGTATGGTGGCGGAGTGGACGGGACTCGAACCCGCGACCCCCGGCGTGACAGGCCGGTATTCTAACCGACTGAACTACCACTCCGCGCATTGACGCTGCATGGTGCTTTGGTGGGTGCTGAGGGTTTCGAACCCCCGACCCTCGCCTTGTAAGGGCGACGCTCTACCGCTGAGCTAAGCACCCTGCGAAGACGATCAGTTTACAGCATCCTTGAGCGCTTTGCCAGCCTTGAACGAAGGAATCTTCGACGCCTTGATCTTGATGGTCTCGCCGGTGCGCGGATTGCGGCCGGTGCGCGCGGCGCGCTTGCGAACCTCGAAAGTGCCGAAGCCGACCAGCGACACGCTGTCGCCCTTCTTGAGCGCCTTCTTGATGACCTCGATGACCGCGTCAACGGCGTTGCCGGCGTCGGTCTTGGAAAGTTCGGCAGCCGAGGCGACCGCATTGACGAAATCGGACTTGTTCATTTGATGTGTCACTCCAGAGTGCGAGACGAGAACCTGCCGTGGTGCCCGGGCGACCAGGAATTCGATGCCTGGTCGCGCGCCGTTGCCATCGGCCATTTCCACCGGGCTGCGCATCCTGCACCGGCCCGCGGGTGGGCTGGATTTATACCAGCGCCCCCAAGGCCGTGCAACACGAAATTACCAAGCCCCATGCGGTTTTCAGCCGATTTTGCACACGGCACAACTGCTGCGTTTCGTCAACTGTGCGGCACCGGGCTCTCCGGAGTCAGTGGGCCCGGCGTGCCGGGGCCGCCTTGCCGCGCGGCATCGGCTCGGTCGGCGCAGGTTCCTGCGGCGGCGACACCGGTGCCAGCGGCTGCACCAGCGCGAGGTCCAGCACCTCGTCGATCCAGCGCACCGGAATGATCTCCAGCCCGGTGGTGACGTTCTCCGGTATCTCGGCCAGATCCTTGGCGTTTTCCTGCGGAATGATCACCGTGCGGATGCCGCCACGCAGCGCCGCCAGGAGCTTCTCCTTCAGGCCGCCGATGGGAAGCACGCGCCCGCGCAGGGTGATCTCGCCGGTCATCGCCACGCCCGGCTTCACCGGCACGCGCGACAGCGCCGACACCAGCGCGGTGCACATGGCGATGCCCGCACTCGGACCATCCTTGGGCGTCGCCCCTTCGGGCACGTGCACGTGGATATCGTGCTTCTGGTGGAACTCCGGATCGAGGCCGAGGCGTTCTGCGCGCGCGCGCACCACCGACAGCGCCGCCTTGACCGATTCCTGCATCACTTCGCCAAGCTGGCCGGTGTGCTGCAGGTTGCCCTTGCCCGGCATGAGGGTGGCTTCGATCTGCAGCAGATCGCCGCCCACCTCGGTCCAGGCAAGGCCCGTGACCAGGCCGATCTCGGGCTGCGCTTCGGCGCGACCGAAGTCGAAGCGGCGCACGCCCAGGTAGGTATCGATCGTGTCCGGGGTGATCTTGATCGCGGTGGTGCGGCGACGCTTGCCGCGGGCTTCGGGCTTCGGTCCGGCCAGCGCGATGCGGGTGACGACCTTGCGGCAGATCTTGGAAATCTCGCGCTCGAGGTTGCGCACGCCGGATTCGCGCGTGTAATAGCGCACGATCTCGCGGATGGCGTCGGGTCCGATCGCGATCTCCTCGGGCTTGAGGCCGTTGCCCTTGATCTGCTTGGGCAACAGGTAGTTCATCGCGATGTTGACCTTCTCGTCCTCGGTGTAACCGGGAATGCGGATGACTTCCATCCGATCCAGCAGCGGGCCGGGGATATTGAGCGAGTTGGCGGTCGCCACGAACATCACTTCGGACAGATCCAGGTCCACTTCGAGGTAGTGGTCGTTGAAGGCGTGGTTCTGTTCGGGATCGAGCACTTCCAGCAGGGCCGAGGACGGATCGCCGCGGAAGTCCTGGCTCATCTTGTCGATCTCATCGAGCACGAACAGCGGGTTCTTCGTCCCCGCCTTGCTCAGGTTCTGGACCAGCCGCCCGGGCAGCGAACCGATGTAGGTGCGCCGATGGCCACGAATCTCGGCCTCATCGCGCACGCCACCCAGGCTCATCCGCACGAAGTTGCGGCCGGTCGCCTTGGCGATCGACTGGCCGAGCGAGGTTTTGCCAACGCCCGGCGGCCCGACCAGGCACAGGATCGGTCCCTTCATCTGCTTCACGCGCGACTGCACCGCCAGATATTCGAGGATGCGCTCCTTGACCTTCTCCAGCCCGTAGTGGTCGGCGTCGAGAATGTCCTGTGCCGCCTTGAGGTCGCGCCGCACCTTGGACCGCTTGCTCCAGGGCACGCCGACCAGCCAGTCGATGTAGTTGCGCACCACCGTGGCCTCGGCCGACATCGGTGCCATCTGACGCAGCTTGTTCAGCTCGGCCCGTGCCTTGGCCTCCACCGCCTTGGGCATCTTGGCGGCGACGATCTTGCGGGCCAGGTCGTCCTGCTCGTTCGGCTGCTCGTCGAGTTCGCCCAGCTCGCGCTGGATCGCCTTCATCTGTTCGTTGAGGTAGTACTCGCGCTGGCTCTTCTCCATCTGCGACTTGACCCGGCCACGGATGCGCTTCTCCAGCTGCTGCACGTCGATCTCGCCGTCGACGAAGCCGATCAGAAGTTCGAGACGTGCGCCCACGTCCAGGGTTTCGAGCAAGGTCTGCTTGTCCGCCAGGCGAATCCCGAGGTGTGCGGCGATGGTGTCCCCCACGCGGCCCGGATCCTCGATGCCCGCCAGCGTGGTGAGCAGCTCCGGCGGAATCTTCCGGCTGGTCTTCACGTACTGCTCGAACAGCGACATCAGTGAACGCACGGTCACGTCCAGTTCGCGCGGCTCGCGGTCGCTCAAAGGTGCCAGATCCTGTGCGTTGGCCACCAGCGCGCCGTCGACTTCTCGGCAATCGGCCACGCTTGCGCGCGCCACGCCTTCGGCCAGCACCTTGATCGTTCCGTCCGGAAGCTTCAGGAGCTGGAGCACCTGGGCCACGGTGCCCACGGTGTAGAGATCGGCACCGGTGGGATCGTCGATTTCAGGGCTGGTCTGGGCCACGAGCAGGATGCGCTTGTCCGCTTCCATCGCGCGATCCAGCGCATGCATCGACTTTTCCCTGCCAACGAACAGCGGGATCACCATGTGGGGATAAACCACCACGTCCCGAAGCGGCAGGACCGGCAGCGTCAGCATCTCGGGCATCTGGCTATCGCTCACAGAAACTCTCCATGTAGGGGCGACGGGCGTCTTGCCCTCGCGTTCCTCTCTCAGGTGGGGACGATAACACCACGCGCAAGGCCCGGCCGGAGCCGCGCTGCGGGAGCGTTACGGGCCCGCCGGAAGCCGTGGCGCGCGGCGTTCCCCGGCGCAGGCAAAAAAAACGGCCCCGGAGTCCGGGGCCGAAAAAGAAGAGCCTGTGAGTGCGTGAAAACGTGTGAAGAGGTCAGAATGGAACGATCCAGCTGGCCTCGAATTCGGCAACCGCGCCGCGGGAATAGGTATTGGATGAAAACACCGGCCCCGGCCCGAGGAAGGCCATGGACGGCGCATAGCTCGCCGTCAGTGCCAGCTCGCCTGCGCGGCTCAAGCCACGCCGATAGCCGAGAGCCAGGTTGGTATCGGTGTATTCGGGATCCAGGGCGCGCTGGTAGAGCGCCGATGTCGGTGATGGCTGCTGGCGCGTGGTGTAGCGCAACACCCACTGTCCCTGCCAGGGGTCATTGATCCGGGTTTCGGCCGAATACACCGTCAGGTCGCGCCAGGCAAACGCCGGGGCGTTGCCATCGGCCATCAGCGACAGCAGGCGCGTGGGCAGCGCGGTGCTGGTGAACGGCGTGATCTTGCTGAAGTAGACCCGCTCCATGCCGAGTGCGAACGACACGCCGGAAAATGCCTGCCACTCCAGCTGTCCGCCCAGACGCGCCGGCAGGTCGAAATCACCCGGCTCTCCGTAAATGCCCCGCACCGACTCGAAGGAACTCATGTCGAGCCGCGACTGCGCGCTCCAGGCCCATGCGACGCGATCGCCGACCGGCACCCGGTAGTCGAAGCGGACGCCGTGTCCGGTCACCATCTCGGTGATCGGCTGGCGCTCGCCCACGATGGCGGCGTACGGATCGTGGAAGCCGCGCATCAGGCCCAGGCCCGGGGTTGCAAACTGCTGCCGCGCGACGAGCGCGGTCACCCCCAGGCGGCCGAGGTTCTCGACCTCCTGCTGGAACGTGGCATCGAAAAACTGGCTGCGCACCGGCGCGGCGCGCGTCACCAGATCGACCGGCGCCGTCGAGGTGGTCGAGCCGTAGCCCAGACCCGAAGAGGCCGCCTCGCTCAAGGACAGGGTCAGGCTGCGCTGCACCGACGCCTTCGCGTCCGACAGCGCAAAAGTGACCCGATGGCGCTGGGTGCCGAACACCTGGTCGCGCAGCGTCGGCGCAAGGCTCTTGGCCGTTGGCGCATCGTTCCAGGCGTAATCGGGCATGATGCTGCGCCGCGCGAACTCGCGCCAGGATTCCGGCCCCTGCCCTGCGGCCTGCGCCACACCGCCCGAGGCCAATCCGGCGACACAGGCGGCGGCGAGCGCGCGGCGTGCGAACAAATTGCGGTTGGACGTGCTGTTCATGGCTCGATGGCAACCTTGGACGGGCGCGAGTATGGCGAACAAACAACAGGACGTCAACGAAAAAAACGCGGGCTGCCGCCGTTTTCCGATCGCACCCTGCTTTTTCGCCACATCCGGCAGGGCGCCTGTTGCGCCAACGCAACAGAAGGCCTCCGATCACGGCCCGAGCCGGCACATCGCGGGCATCCCGCGGCCGCGCAGGCACGGGTCCGCACGAGCGCCGTCGGGCGCGGCCCTTACTGGGCGGTACGGCGGGCGATGGCGCGGGCAAAGTCCATGGTTGATCCACCGCCGCCCAGGTCCGAAGTCAGGCTGTCGCGCGCCTCCATCGTGGCCACGATCGCCCGGCGCAGGCGGCGCGCCTCCTGCTCCATGCCCAGGTGGCCGAGCATTTGCCCCGCCCCCAGCATCAGCGCCACGGGGTTGGCGATGCCGCGCCCGGCGATGTCCGGCGCGGTGCCGTGGACCGCCTCGAAGATCGCCGCGTCCTTGCCGATGTTGGCACCCGGTGCCAGGCCCAGGCCGCCGACCAGGCCCGCGCACAGATCGGAAATGATGTCGCCGAACAGGTTGGTGGTGACGATCACGTCGAACTGTTCCGGACGCATCACCAGCTGCATGCAGGTGTTGTCGACGATCATCTCGTTGAAATCGATGTCCGGGTACTGCGCCGCGATTTCGCGCGCCACGCGCAGGAACAGGCCCGAGGTGGTCTTGAGGATGTTGGCCTTGTGCACCACCGTCACCTTGCGCCGACCGGCCGACCGGGCCAGCTCGAAGGCGTAGCGGACGATGCGGTCGGAACCCTTGCGGGTGATCTTCTGGGTCAGGGTCGCGGTCTCGCCGTCTTCCGACAGCGCCTGGCCTTCACCGATGTAGGCTCCCTCGGTGTTCTCGCGCACCGTGATGATGTCGATGCCCTCGTAGCGCGCCCTGGTGTTGGGGAAGGTGATTGCCGGACGCACGTTGGCATACAGATCGAAGCGCCGGCGCAGCGCCACGTTGATCGAGGAAAAGCCTTCGCCCACCGGCGTGGTCAGCGGGCTCTTGAGCGCCACGCCCAGGCGTTCGATGGTCTCCAGCGTGCGCGCCGGCAGCAGTTCGCCGTCCTTCTCGTAGGCGGCAAGGCCGGCATCGACGAATTCGTACTGCAGGCCAAGCGCCATGGCGTCGAGCACATGCAGGGTGGCCTCCATGATCTCGGGGCCGATGCCGTCACCGCGGATCACTGCAATCGTCGGGTTCATCGTGGACTGGTCCTTGTGCATGGGTGAAAGGGACCCGACGCGCTCCGGCGTCGAGTTGACCGCCCATTATCGTCCAGCGACGGCTTGGGGTACAGTTGACGGCATGCGACTTTTGGCGAAATTCACCGTTGCCCTGCTCCTGTCCGGCGCGCTGCCGGCGGCGGCGTTCGAGCCGGCGCGCATCGAACTGGTGGTCGACGCCGGTGAACAGGCGTACTTCAACGTATCGGGCACCTGGCCCGATACCTGCCCGCCGCGCCTGGCGGGAATCATGGTCGAGGACCGCGACGTGACCCTGCTGGGTGCGCGCGAATCCGCCGGCTGCCAGCCCTCGCCCACACCCTATTCACTGGCGAGCACACGGATGCCGTTGCCCAGCCTGCTGCCCGGGGCGGGCATCCACCGCGTGCGCCTGCAGTTGGACGATTCCGCCGACGGCACCCGCCCCGCACTCGCGGGCTTCGCCTTGGTGCAGGTTGGAACGACGCCTGGCCTGGCGCTCGAAACCGGGTTCTGGTGGGCCGAACAGGGCGGCGAGTTCGATGCCGGCCCCGGGCTCGGTCTGTCGGTGGAAACCCAATCCGGTCTCATCAGCCTCAGCGTGATGGGCTACGACGCGCAGGGCGCATCGGCCTGGTACTTCGGGGCCGGCGAGATCGACTCGGGCACGGCACACCTGGAGCTGGCCCAGTTCGAGGGCGGTGCCGGCCCGTTTGCACGCTACACCGCGCCGGAAACGGTCCGGCTCAGCGGCGGCGTGGACGTGGAACCCATCACCCCGTCACGCGCCGTGCTGTGGTTCTCGCGACCGAATCCGGAAACCGGCCTGATCGACCTGCGTCCGCTGTCGGTCGTGCGCTTCAGCTTCGCCCAGGACCCGGGTGAGGCGCTGCTCGGCCGCTGGGTGCTGACCAGCGCCGACGCCAGCCAGCGCATCACGCGCTGGCTCGACTTCGTACGCAGCGAATCGGTGGAAGGCGGCTTCATCCTGCACGATGCGGAGGGTGCCGTGCTCCGGTGCGAGGCCACGCCCGGCCTGCCCGGCTCGCCGCCGGCGCTGTGCCGGCTGGACGCGGGCGACGGCGACGCGGTCGAATTCACCGACATCGCGCTGCGCCGCCTCGCCGGCTGGGACGCCGACGCGCACCGCACGCTGGCGTTCCGGATCGACTGACCCGGCGCGCGGCGCTCAGGCGTCAGGCGCGGCCTGCGCGAGGGTCGCCAGCAGCGGATCCAGACCACCGGCGCGATCCAGCTTCACCAGGTCGTCATAGCCACCGACGTGGGTATCCCCGATGAAGATCTGCGGCACCGAGGTGCGCTGCGCCCGCGCCCGCATTTCTTCGCGCCGCGCCGGGTCTTCATCCACCCGGATTTCCTCGACCTCGACGCCCTTGTTGGCAAGGTAGCGCTTGGCCGACACGCAGTACGGGCAGACCCGCGTGGTGTACATCAGGACCTTGTTCATGTGCCGACTCCGCATCAAAGAGGGGGAATGGCCCCCGACGCGGCCCATTTTGCCCGCACTCACCCGCCAGCGCACGGCAGGCCGGGGCGGAAAAGTTCACGCCAAGTTAACGCGCCACCGCCAGCAGCGCGCCATGATGGCAGCCTGATCCTCTGCAGCACCCTCGCCATGATCCGACGCTGGACGCTCTGCATCGCGCTTTCCGCCGCCCTGCCTCTGGCCGGGGCGCAGACGCCTGGCACCCTGCCGGAAATGGGATCGTCCGCCGCCGAGCTGCTGACCCCGGCGCAGGAACAGGCCTACGGCGGGATGATGCTGCGCCAGCTGCGCGCCTACGACATGGTCATCGACGACCCGCTGCTGGAAGGCTATCTGCAGGGACTGGGCTATCGCCTCGCCTCGCGCAGCGACCGGCCGGTGCAGCCCTTCACCTTTTTCCTGATGCGATCGCGCCAGATCAACGCCTTTGCCACGATCGGCGGCTACATCGGGATGAACGCCGGACTCATCCTCACCGCCGAGCGCGAGGACGAAGTGGCCGCGGTCATGGCGCACGAGATTGCCCACGTCACCCAGCGCCACGTCCTGCGCGCGGTGGAGAAAGCACAGCGCGACCAGCTGCCGATCATGCTCGGCATGCTCGGGGCGATCCTGGCCAGCTCCCAGGCCGGCAGCGGCGATGGCGTGCAGGCCGCGATCGTGGGCGGCATGTCGATGATCCAGCAGCGCCAGATCGACTACACCCGCTCCAACGAGCACGAAGCCGACCGCCTCGGCATCCAGACACTCTCCCGCGCCGGCTACGAGCCGATCGCCATGGCCGACTTCTTCGCGCGCATGGAGCGCCAGATGCGCGGCAACACCGGCGGCGCACAAGCACCCGAATACCTGCGCTCGCACCCGGTCACCACCACCCGCATCAGCGAGGCCAAGGCGCGCGCCGAGCAGATCGGCATGGCCATGACCTGCGCCACGGCATCCGGCAATTCCGACACGGGCACCCCCGCCGCCCGCGCCGCGCGCTGCGTGTTGCCCGCGGAGCTGCCGCCGGCGCGCACGCTGGCCAACCCGCTCCTGCCCGACTACGTGGCCGAGGCCATGGCCGAACCCGGCACCACGCGCGCCCTGTTCGACCTGGCGCGCGAGCGCCTGCGCGTGCTCTCGGCCACCTCGCCGGGCGAGGCGGTCAACGAATACCTGCGCCATCGCCGCGCCAGTCCCGAGGCATTCACTGCGGCACAGCGCTATGGCCTGGCGCTGGCGCAAAGCCTGTCCGGGGATACCGCAGCGGCCGAAACCGGGCTCGCCGCCTTGTCCCGCGAATTTCCCGAGCTCTACTGGATCGATCTGGCGCATGCCGAAAACGAGCATCGCGCCGGGCAGCGTGAAATCTCCCGGGCGCGCTACGAGGCGCTTCTGGCCGCGCGCCCGAAGAACACCGCGATCACCCTGAGCTACGCCGCAGCCCTGGCCGAATACGGCAGCGTCGACGCGGCGCGCGCCGCGCAGGAACTGCTGCGGCCGCTGCTCGCCACCCACGGCGACGATCCCGGCTTCCAGCGCGCCTACGCGCGCGCGTGCGAGGTCGCCGGGGACGAGGTTCGCGCCGCCGAGGCCTATGCCGAAGTCGCCTGGCTCAACGGCCGCCCGGACGATGCGCTCGGGCAGCTCGAGCGCTTGCGCAAGAACGGCGACCTGGACTTCTACCAGCGCGCCCGCGTCGACGCGCGCATTGCCGCGATCACGCCCGATGCGCTGGAGATGCGCCGACAGGCCCGAAGCGATGCCTCCGCCAACCTGGACTCCACTCCGGGTTGGCGGATCGGCCGCTGACCGGGCACCGGTCGCAGCGCGCTGTCACCCACGATGGCACGGCGATTGCTATGCTTTCGCGATGTCGCGACCCATCCCGAGCCCCCACCGCCCGAAGAAGGCCGCCGCAGTGCGCGACCTCGACGACCCTGCGCTGTACCTCAACCGCGAGCTTTCGCAGCTGGAGTTCAACTTCCGCGTGCTGGCCCAGGCCATGGACGAGCGCGTGCCGCTGCTCGAGCGCCTGCGCTACCTGTGCATTTCCTGCACCAATCTCGATGAGTTCTTCGAGATCCGGGTCGCGGGCGTGCACCACATGCAGGAAATGGGTTCGCCGCTGCCGCCCGATGCGATCCCGATCAGCACCCTGCTCAACCTGATCCACGCGCGCGCCACCGAGCTGGTCGATACCCAGTACCGCTATTGGCGCCAGACCCTGCGCCCGGCGCTGGACGCCGCCGGCGTGCGCATCCTGTCGCCGGAAGCCTGGAACGCCCGCCAGAGACGCTGGCTCAAGCAGCACTTCGTCAGCGACATCATGCCGGTGCTTTCACCGCTGGGGCTGGATCCGGCGCATCCGTTCCCGCGCATCCTCAACAAGAGCCTCAACGTCGTGGTCGTGCTGCAGGGCAAGGACGCCTTCGGGCGCGCCAGCGGCATGGCGATCGTGCGCGCGCCGCGTTCGCTGCCGCGCATCATCCAGCTCCCCGAATCCGTTTCCGGCGGGCCGCACGATTTCGTCCTGCTGTCGGCCACGCTGTCGAGCTTTGCCGGGGAGATGTTTCCCGGAATGCGGGTCAAGGGCATCCACCAGTTCCGCGTGACGCGCAATTCCGAACTGTTCGTGGACGAAGACGAAGTGGAGAACATCGCCCACGCGGTGCAGGACGAGCTGCGCGGACGCGGCTTCGCGCGGGCGATGCGCCTGGAAATCGCGGAAAGCTGCCCGAACGACATCGTGCAGTCGCTGCTGGAAAACTTCGAGCTCGCCCCCAATGCCGTCTACCGCATCAACGGCCCGGTCAACCTCAACCGCGTCACCGCGGTCTACGACCTGGTGGACCGCCCGGAGCTGAAGTTTCCGCCGTTCACCTCGCGCCGCCACCCCGAGGGCGAGGAGGAACGCATCTTCGACACGCTGCGCGCCGGCGACGTGCTGCTGCACCATCCCTTCGACTCCTTCAGCGCCGTGGTGTCGCTGATCAAGACCGCGGCGCGCGATCCGGACGTGCTGGCGATCAAGCAGACGCTCTATCGCGCCGGCAAGGATTCGGTGCTGGTGGAGCACCTGGTGGAGGCGGCGCGCGGCGGCAAGGACGTCACGGTCGTCATCGAACTGCGCGCGCGTTTCGACGAGGAGGCCAACCTGGGCCTGGCCGACCGCCTGCAGGAAGCCGGCGTGCAGGTGGTCTACGGCGTGGTGGGTTACAAAACCCACGCCAAGATGCTGCTGATCGTGCGGCGCGAGGGCAGCCGGCTGCAGCGCTATACCCACCTGTCCACCGGCAACTACCACACCGGCACGGCGCGCCAGTACACCGACATCGGCCTGATGACCGCGCACCCGGAAATCGGCGAGGACGTGCACCGCCTGTTCCAGCAGCTCTCCGGCCTGGTGCCGTCGTTCAAGCTGACGCGCCTGCTGCAGGCGCCCTTCACCCTGCATGCCGCCGTGCTGGCAAAGATCGCGCGCGAAGCCGCGCACGCGCAGGCCGGCAAACCGGCGCGGATCATCGCCAAGATCAACGCGCTCAACGAACCCAAGGTGATGCGGGCGCTGTTCGAGGCATCCCGCGCGGGCGTGGAGATCGACCTCATCGTGCGCGGCGCGTGCTGCCTGCGCCCCGGAATCCCCGGAGTATCCGAAACCATCCGGGTGCGCTCGGTGGTGGGACGATTCCTCGAACATGCCCGGGTCTACTGGTTCGGCAACGATGGCGAACCGGAGCTGTACTGCTCCAGCGCCGACTGGCTCGAGCGCAATCTGCTGCGCCGGATCGAGACCTGTTTCCCCATCCTGGACCCGGCGCTGGCACAGCGCGTCTACGACGAAGAGCTCGCCAACTATCTGGCCGACAATACCCAGTCTTGGTCGCTTCAGGCCGACGGCGGTTACCTGCGCAACGAACCGCAGGGCGACGAGATGCCCCACTCGGCACAGAACGCACTGGTGGCCCGCCTATGCCGATGAGCAGCACGGCCCTGCGCGAAGGTGAGCTGATGGCGGCCATCGACATCGGCTCCAACAGTTTCCACATGGTGGTGGCGCGCAACGTGCTGGGGCAGCTTCGCATCGTCGACCGCCTGCGCGAGACCGTGCGGATCGCCACCGGCCTGCGCGCCAATGGCGACCTGGATCCGGCGGCGCGCGATCGCGCCTTCGCCTGCCTGGCCCGCTTCGGCGAACGCATCCACAGCTTCCCGCCCAACCGGGTGCGCGCCATCGCCACCAACACGGTGCGGCGGCTGCGCAACCCGCAGGCCTTCCTGATTCCGGCGGAAACCGCGCTGGGGCACGCCATCGAGGTGGTTTCCGGCCGCGAGGAAGCGCGCCTGATCTACCTGGGCGTCGCGCACGGCCTGCCCCCCAGCGACGCGCGCCGGCTGGTGATCGACATCGGTGGCGGCTCCACCGAGTTCATCATCGGCACCGGGTTCCAGCCGCTGGAGCGCGAAAGCCTGCAGATGGGCTGCGTGGCCACGACGCGCCGATTTTTCCCGGACGGCAAGATTTCCCAGCAGCGCTGGCAGGCCGGCCAGCTCGAACTGGCCCAGCAGTTCCAGCAGTTTTCCGCCGCGTATCGCACGCTGGGCTGGGACGAGGCCATCGGGTCTTCGGGTACGGCGCGGGCCATCGCGGAAATGCAGGCCGCCAGCGGCACCAGCGTGGATGCGATCACGCCCGCGGGCCTGGAGCGTTCCGTCGAGGCCCTGCTCAAGTTCCGGCGGATCGAGGACATCCGGCTGCCCGGGGTTTCCGCCGACCGGCGACCGGTCATCGCCGGCGGACTGATGGTGATGGCCACCGCGTTCCGCGAACTGGAACTGACGCAGATGCGCGCCTGCGAGACCGCCATGCGCGAGGGCGTCCTCCACGACATGCTGGGACGCAGTCAGAACCGCGACCCGCGCGACGCCGCGATCGCGGCCATGGCGCTGCGCTATGGCGTCGATACCGATCACGCCGCGCGGGTCGAATCCATGGCGCTGGCGCTGTTCGATCAGGTCCGGGACACCTGGGCGCTGGACGACGACGACCGCCTCATGCTCGGCTGGGCGGCACGCCTGCACGAACTGGGCCTGGCCATCTCGCACAGCCAGCACCAGAAGCACGCGGCCTACGTCATCGCCAACTCGGACATCGACGGCTTTTCGCGTCAGGAGCAGACCGTGCTGGCCGCACTGGTGCGCTGCCAGCGCCGCGGCCTGTCGCGCAGCCTGGTGTCGGGGCTGCCGGCGCGCGCCGCGCACGCGACGCTGCGCAACGCCGTGCTGCTGCGCCTTGCCATCCTCCTGTGCCGCAGCCACGCCGCCGAACTCCCCAACCTGGGCCTGAGCGCGAACGAGGCCAGAATCCAGCTTGCAATCCCGCGTGCGTGGCTCGCCGCGCACGCGCTGGCGCGCGCCGATCTTGCGACCGAGCGCGAGGATCTTGCGGAAGTGAGGCTCGTACTTTCCGTCCGCGAGACGGAGTGAACGGGCACCGGCAGCGCCCGTTCCGGGAACCGCGGATCAATCGCCCATGAGCTTTTGGCGGTGCTCCCAACGCTCCTGGGCATCGAAGCTCAGGGTAGCGATGGGGCGCGCTTCCAGCCGCTCCAGGCCGATTTCCTCACCGGTTTCCTCGCAGTAACCGTAATCGCCTTCTTCAATGCGCTTGAGCGCCTTGTCGATCTTCGAGATCAGCTTGCGATAGCGATCACGGGTCCGCAGTTCGAGCGAATTTTCCGTCTCGCGCGTGGCGCGCTCGGCGTCGTCACCGACGTCGCGCACTTCCTCGCGCAGGTTGTCGATGGTCTGCTGGGATTCCTCGACCAGATCCGCGCGCCATTTCATCAGCTTCTGGCGGAAATACTCGAGCTGCTCGGGACTCATGTATTCCTCGCCCGGCTTGGGGCGATAGCCCATCGGCAGATCGGGACGGTCGGGCAGAATGGCAGCGCCGGAATCGGCAACGGGGGGCAGCGTCTTCGGCGTCCTGGCCTTGGCGCTTTGGGGTGCAGCGTGGGTCATCGTCTTCCTTGCAGGGGTTTGTTCGGCGGATCGCGCCGGCACGGCCTTCTTGGCCGGCGCGGCAGTCGCCTTGCGGGTTTGTCCGGAGGCGCGGGACGCGGGCTTGGCTGCCGCCTTGCCGCCCGTCCCGGCCTTTGATGTCCTGGCCGGTGCCGTCTTGGTCGCCGCAGCCTTCGGCTTGACCAGTCGTACCAGCGATTCAGCCACGCGCTTGATGGCGCTGGCAGGCGTGCTGCCGGCCTTCTTTGCCGGCGCGGCTTTCGTCACGGCCTTCTTCGGGGCCGCCTTGCTCACGGCGGCCGTTTTGGGTGCCGTTTTCTTCGACACAGCCTTCTTTGCCGGTGTCGCCCTGGTCGCGGCCGCCTTCTTCGCGACAGGCTTCTTCGCAGCGACCTTCTTCACCACAGTCTTTTTCGCCGCGACCTTTTTCGCCGCTGGCATCTTCACGGTCGCCTTCTTCGCTGCGGCCGCGCCGGCAGGTCCCTTCTTCGCAACCGCCTTGGTCGCAGGCCGGGCAGCAGGCTTCTTCACGGCCTTGCCAGCCTGTGCGGCGGCCTTTGCAGGAGATCGATCGGACGCTTTCGCTTTCGTTGCCACGGTGGAGGCCCCCGGAGAATCGTCGTTGAGCACGAGTGGTCGCGTGTTATAGCCTAGTCCCCCCGAAGCGGCAAGCGTGCCGCGGGCGGGAATCCGCTTTCCGACGCGTCACTCCATGAATTCTCCGGTCATTGCGTTACTGCGCGGCTACAAACGCTTCATCAGTCCGCTGCTGGGTCAGCACTGCCGCTTCCATCCCAGCTGTTCGATGTACGCCATCGAGGCCATCCAGGTGCACGGCCACCTGCGCGGCGGCTGGCTTGCGATCAAGCGGCTCGCGCGCTGCCAGCCGCTATGCGAGGGCGGGCTGGATCCGGTGCCCCCCCGCCAGCCGCACGGCTGAAGCCGCACCTCGCCGGACGCACTCGGGGCAGCCTGTCCGCCGTGCAGACACACCCGCATCGCGCGGGGCTGGCCCCGACGGGCACAGGCCGAGGATAATGCGCGGCCGGCGGCTGCATGCAGCGAGCAACACCCCCTTCCCTTTCCGGAGCGCCCGATGGCCGACGCCTCCCGCCACGACAGGACCGCCCGCCAGCTGCGGCTGCTGTCCGATGCGCTCGACACCGGCCGGCTGGGGCCGGTGCGACGGCTGATCAACACGCTCTCGCCGGCCGAGATCGCCAACCTCCTCGAGTCCCTGCCCACGCCCAAGCGCTCCCTGGTGTGGGGCCTGGTCGATCCGGAAGACGACGGCGAGGTGCTGGTCCACGTCGGCGAGGACGTTCGCGAAAGCCTGATCGCGGAGATGGATGCGGACGAGCTGGTCGCCGCGGTCGAAGACCTCGACATCGACGATCTGGCCGATATCGCCGAGGACCTCCCCGACCAGGTGATCGCGGAAGTCCTGCGTTCGATGGATCGCGAAAACCGCGATCGCCTCGAACAGGTGCTCTCCTTCCCCGAGGGCAGCGCCGGACGCCTGATGAATCCGGACGTGGTGACGGTGCGCGCCGACACCACGGTGGACGTGGTGTTGCGCTACCTGCGCCTGCGCGGCGAGCTGCCCGACCATACCGACTACCTGTTCGTCGTCAGCCGCAGGCACCAGTACCTGGGCCGGGTTTCGCTCAGCTCCCTGCTCACCCACGAAACCTCCACCCCGATCAACGAGCTGATCGACGACGAGCAATCGGCCATTCCCGCCGGCACCAGCGAGCGCGAGGTAGCCAACCAGTTCTCCGATCACGACTGGGTCTCGGCTCCGGTGGTGGACGAAAGCAACATCCTGCTCGGCCGCATCACCATCGACGACGTGGTCGACATCATCCGCGAGCAGGCCGAGCACCAGGCCCTGGGCGCGGCCGGCCTGGACGAGGACGAGGACCTGTTCTCGCCGGTCAAGCGCGCCGTCCGCGGGCGCGTGGTGTGGCTGGGCATCAACCTGTTCACCGCGTTCCTGGCGGCCAGCGTGATCGGCCAGTTCGAGGTGACCTTGCAGAAGATCGTGGCCCTGGCCGTGCTGATGCCGATCGTGGCCGGCATCGGCGGCAATGCCGCGGTGCAGGTACTGACCCTGATGGTGCGAGGCCTGGCCCTGGGCCAGGTGGGTGCCAGCAACGCCCGCATCCTGCTCTGGAAGGAGATCCGGGTGGCCTTGATCAACGGCCTGCTGATCGGTGGCATCGTCGGCGTCGTCGCCTTCGTGTGGTTCGGCAGCGCCATGATGTCGCTGGTGATCGCCATGGCGCTGGTGCTGAACTTCTGCGCCGCCGCCGCCGCCGGCGTGCTGTTGCCGCTGACGCTCAAGCGCATGAACATCGACCCGGCCGTGGCCGGTACCGTGGTGGTCACCGCGGTCACCGACATCATGGGCTTCTTCGTGTTCCTCGGCCTGGCCACCGTGATCCTGCTGCACTGAGCCAGGCCGGCAGGCCGCCCGTCAGCGCCGCAGGCGCGCGATCAGTTCTGCGGTGACCGGGTCTTCGGCCTTCGACTCGCCGCGCAGGGCCGGCAGCAGGGTGTCGGCCACCTGCTTGCCCAGTTCCACGCCGAACTGGTCGAAGGCGTTGATGCCCCACAGCACCGACTGTACGTAGACGCTGTGCTCGTACATCGCCAGCAGCGCGCCCAGCGACTGCGGGGTGAGCGCGTCGAGCAGGATCGTGGTGCTCGGGCGGTTGCCCGGGTAGCGCCGGTGCGGGTCGTCGCTGTCCTGGCCCATGGCCAGCGCCTGGGTCTGTGCCAGCAGGTTGGACAACAGTGCGTCGTGGTTCCGCGCATGCGGCGCATCGCTGCGCACGATGCCGATGAATTCGGCCGGCACGATCCCGGCGCCCTGGTGCAGGGCCTGGAAGAAGCTGTGCTGCGCGTCGGTACCGGCCCCGCCCCACCACACCGGCACCGTGTCCACCGCCACCGGGCTGCCGTCCAGTTTCACCCGCTTGCCCAGCGACTCCATCACCAGTTGCTGCAGGTAGGCCGGCAGCAGCGCCAGGCGCTGGTCGTAGGCCAGCACCGCCTGCGAGGCCAGGCCCAGCGCGTTGCGGTTCCATACCGCGGTCAGGCCATGGCGCACGGCCAGGTTGGATTCCAGCGGCGCCTCCAGCGCGTGCCGGTCGAATTCCGCCGCGCCTTCCAGCAACTGGTTGAAGCGCTCGACGCCGATCGCCAGCGCGATCGGGAAACCCACCGCAGACCACAGCGAATAGCGCCCACCGACCCAGTCCCACATCGGCAGCACCCGCCCGGGGTCGATGTCGAAGGCCGCGGCGGCGCGCTCCGGGAAGGCACTGACCGCATGCACGCGCGAGCTGCCACCCAGCCAGTCGCGGACGATGCCGCCATTGAGCAGGGTTTCCTGGGTGCCGAAGGTCTTGGAGATGAAGATCGCCGCGGTGCGCGCCGGATCCAGCGGCGCCAGCACCCGCTGCACGGCGGCGCCGTCGACGTTGGAGACGAAGTGCACGCGGAAGCGGCCGGGCAAGGGTCCGCGCAGGGCGTCGACCACCAGCCGCGGCCCCAGGTCCGAGCCGCCGATACCGACGCTGACGATGTCGGTGACCTCGCCGGCTTCCAGCGATGCGACCAGCGCCCCCATGCGCTCGCGCACCTGCACCGCCTCGCGGTGCGCCTGGCGTGCCACCGGTGCCGCCGACAGGTCCCCGCGCAAGGCGGTATGCAGCGCGGCACGGCCCTCGGTGGCGTTGACTTCCTCGCCATCGAACAGGCGCCGCATCGCCCGGGCCAGGTCGCGCTGCCGCCCCAGCGCAAGCAGCGCCTCCCAGGCCGGCGCGTCGTAGCGCTGGCGCGCGAAATTCGCGTACAGC
>JAMLIV010000024.1 GCA_023954075.1 Lysobacteraceae bacterium | reverse complement strand
TCGTCATGACGGCGCTCCTCACGGCATGGAATAAAATACGCGGAACCCGCAGATACGCGTGCCTGTGCCGGTGTTGGCGATCAGCACATACGAATAGTTGACGTTGTCGACCACCTCGGCCGTGCCCAATCCATCGTAACGGTCTGCGTAGCCCGTGGCGTGGGGCATGGAGACACTCAAGAGATCGGAGATGTCGCCGAGCCCGTTGTACCGTGTGACCCAGCTATGGACGGAACCCGTGGCGGCGTTGTCGTAATAGTAGGTGCGCACGCCGAGCAGGGTGCTTCCGTGCGGGAGCTGCAGGTCGGTGGTCAGCGCGGAGCTCACGGTCGTGCATCCGGCTCCCGGGTAGCTGACGGTGGTCGTGCTGTCGCGCGGAGTGAGGGCCGAACCGGCGATGAACAGATAGTGGTAGCTCAGCTCCGGTGCCAGGCTGGAAGCCGGCTCCAGATCCGATTCCAGATCGTTGGCGTACTGCGGCATCGATGGGCTGGTGCCATCGAGGATGCCGTCGCTGGAGGCGGCGAAGGCGCTGCTCGCGCCCAGCAGCAGGGCGATGGAGAGCGCGAGGCTCGTGGATGTCTTCAACATGATGGTTCTCCCGGGTTTTAGGATGCTCATGGCCAATGGGTGGCCGTTGGCGTCGCCGGGGCGGCCTGCGTCGGCGGTATTCCCGCCCCCTGAAGACGCAAGACGCGGCCATTGACGCCGCTGTCCGGCCAAGGCCGGAGGAACGCCGCCGCGCGCCTGGTCGCGGATCGACCCGTGGTCCGGTCGGCGGTGTTCCGTACAGCGATACGGAGCGTGGCACGAAATCAGGACATCCGTCACGCTTTTCTTCCGTACGGCCGCGCATGCGAGCGCGCTCCCCGGAGCGCGGGTGCGGTGCGGGCGGACGGTGGTTTCAGTGGAACGGCAGGGGCTTTTCTGCGCTTGGAGCGGCGCGCATGAAGAAATCGTGCAGGTACTTCTCGCCCTTGTCGTCGAGGATGGTGACGATGGTCTCAAGCTCGGGGAATCGCTCGCGCAGCTGGCGGGCAGCGAGCAGGTGGGCACCCGAGCTCGGCCCGCAGAAGAGGCCGTGGGTGCGCGCCAGTCTGCGCATTTCGGCCACCGCATCCTCGCTGGCCACGCTTACCGTGTTCCGGCCCACCAGGTCGCGGTGGCGCTGGAAGATGCCCGGCACGAACCCGTCGGAAATGCCCTCGATCTGGTGCAGGGCGACCTCGCCGCACAGGATGGTGCGCGACTCGGAGGGCTCCATCGCGAACAGGCGCACGTTCGGATTGACCGCGCGCAGGGCCTGGCCCACGCCGATCAAGGTGCCGCCGGTGCCTACGCCGTGCACGAAGGCGTCGGGCACGCGTCCCTCGGGCAGCTGGCGCAGGATTTCCTGTCCCAGCCACTCGCGGTTTTCCTCCACGTTCCACTCGTTCTCGAACTGGCCGGGGAAGAAAAAGCCCGGCTGCCGGCCCAGTTCGCGGGCGCGCTCCAGGGCCTCGTTGACGTGGAAGTTGCCGCAGAACAGGACGTCGGCACCGTAGGCGCGCGAGATCGCCACGCGCTCGGTGGAAAGCCCCTCGGGCATCACCACGATCATGCGGTAGCCCTTGACCGCCGCCACCATGGCAAAGGCGTTGCCGGTGTTGCCGCTGGTGGCCTCCACGATGGTGTCGCCGGGCTTGAGCAGGCCCTCGCGCTCGGCGCGTTCGACGATGTAGTGGGCGATGCGCGCCTTGATCGATCCGGAAGGATTGAGGAACTCGCACTTGGCGAAGATGCCGTCGATCTCCAGCATGGGCGTGTCGCCGATGGCGTCGAGGATGCTGGAGGATAGGATGGGATAGCGCATGGCCATGGTCGGTCTCCCGGGAGGATGCACCAGTCTCGCCCGCGATGCGAATGGTTCCCATGACCCAGGTCAAACAGGAGTGATCCGGTACTTTTTCAATCCGGCGGTGTGGCCCGCAGCATCAAGCTGAACCGTTGCCCGCAGCGGCGACCTTCGGCATGGCCGGCGCGCGCCGCCGCGAACCTACCATCCGTTTTTTTCGACCGGGAGCTTCGCGCGTGAGCCATCGCCTGTTTTTCCACCTGCTCGGGATGCTGTGCCTGTTGCCCGGGCTCCCTCTCGCCCACGCCGCGCCGGCCGCCGATGAAGCCCCGGCCGCCGAACAGGCCCCGGCGCGCGAGGACGCCATCGTGCTCGAAACTCTGGTGGTGAGCGGCAAGATGCCCGGCCCCGGGCTGTGGAAGGTGAGCCGCGATGGCCACGTCATGTGGATCCTCGGCACGGTGCAGCCGGTGGCACGGCGCATGGAGTGGGAGTCGGACGAGGTGGCCGGGCGCGTCGCCGCGGCGGAAAAGGTGCTGATGCCGCCGCGGGTGAAGTTCGATCTGGGCATCGGCAAGTTCCGCCAGCTGTTGCTGCTGCCGAGGATGCTGGGCGCGCGCAAGAATCCGGAAGGCGAGCGGCTGAAGGACAAGGTGGCGAGTGATGACTACGCGCGCTGGCTGGTGCTCAAGGAGCGCTACCTGGGGCGCGACCGCAAGGTCGAGACGTTCCGCCCGGTGTTTGCGGCCAGCGAGCTCAATGCGGCGGCGCTGAAGAAGAGCGGACTGCAGTATCGCGGCGTGGTGTCACCGCTGATCGAAAAGGTCGCCAGGCAGCACGGCATCGAGATCGAACGGCCGCGGCTGGAAGTCCGGATCGACGATCCGAAGGGCGCGATCCGCGATTTCCGCAAGGCCGAAATCGACGACGCGGAGTGCTTCCACCAGATGCTCGATCATCTGGAAAACGACCTCAACAACATGCGCATCCGCGCCAACGCCTGGGCGCGCGGCGATCTTTTGACCCTGCGGGAAGTCACTTTCACCAACCCCAGCCAGGCCTGTCTCGAAGCGGTTTTCGAATCGCGCTTTGCGAAAGAGCAGGGCATCCATGATCTGGGCGAACGGCTGGATGCAATGTGGCTGGAGCACGCGCAGGCCATCATCGCCGGGCACGAAACCAGCTTCGCGGCGCTGCCGATGGGCAATCTTCTGGGCGAGAAGGGCCAGCTGGCCGCGCTGGCGGCACGCGGCTACACCGTCGAAGCTCCGTAGCTTGACGCCGCCGCGGCCGGTGCGTGCCGGCTGCGGTGGCGGTGCCGTCGCTCAGTCGATCAGCGCATCCCAGCCCGGGCGCGGCGCGAAGCGGTCGCCGTAGCGGCCGGCGAGCTGTTCCAGGCGCTGCTTGAGACGCGCCGCCCCTTCGTTGCGGATGTGCTGGATCGGGCCGCCGCGGAAGGGTGCAAATCCGGTACCGAAAATGACGCCGGCATCGAGCAGGTCCGCGTCGGCCACGGTGCCATCGGCCAGGCAAGCCACGGCCTCGTTGAGCAGCCGCAGCACGAGGCGATCGGCGAGATCGTCGGGCGCGCGGTAGTCCTTCGGCAGCTCGGGCTTGAGCGGTTTGCCGTCCTGCCATTCGTACAGGCCGCGGCCGTCCTTCTTGCCGCGTGCGTTCGGCTCGAAGGCGAAATCCGGCGCGGGTTGGCCGTGGAACTCGGCCATGATTTTTCCCACGCTCGCGGCTACGTCCAGACCCACGGTATCCACCAGTTCGATCGGCCCCATCGGCATGCCGAAGTCGAGCGCGGCCTTGTCGATGGCGCGGCCCGGGATGCCCTCGCGGAAGGCGATGATGGCCTCCTCCATGTAGGGCGCAAGGATGCGGTTGACCAGGAAGCCGGGCGTGCCGGCGACCGGGACCGGGAGCTTGTCGATGGCCTTGCAGAACGCCGCCAGGCGACGCTCGGTGTCCTGCGAGATGCCGGCGTGCCGGACGATTTCCACCAGCGGCATCAGCGCCACCGGATTGAAGTAGTGCAGGCCGGCGAAGTTGTCGGCGTGGGACATGCCTTCGCACAGGTCGTCGAGCGCCAGCGAGCTGGTGTTGGAGACCAGCAGCGCCTCGGGCTTGAGCCGCGTCACGAGTTCGGCATACAGCGCCCGCTTGGCCTCAAGGTTCTCGAAGATCGCCTCGATCACGAGATCCGCCTTGGCAACGCCCGCGCCTTCGACATCGGCCACCAGCCGCGCGGCGGTGGCGGCGCGCTTGTCCTCGCGCTTCACCTTCTTCTCGAACAGGGCCGCGGCGCGATCCAGCGCCGGCTGGATGAACTTCATCTCGCGGTCCTGCAGCGTGACGCTGAAGCCGCGCAGCGCGCACCAGGCCGCGATGTCGCCGCCCATCACGCCGGCCCCGACCACGTGGACGTGCTCGATCCCGTGCTCCTTGCCGCCCAGGCCCTTGAGCCGCTCCATCAGGAAGAACACCCGGATCAGGTTGCGCGCGGTCTGGCCGCCGGCCAGTTTCACCACCGCGCGGGCCTCGGACTTCAAGCGCGCATCGGTGCTGCCGCCGCCGCGTTTCCAGGTATCGATCAGCGCATAGGGCGCGGGATAGTGCGCCTTCTTCGCCTTGCGCGACACCTGCTTGACCAGCATCGGTGCGAGCACCTGGCGCGTCGGCCACAGGTTGGTGGCCCAGGCCAGCGCGCGCTGCCTGAGCGGGCGCGTGGTGCCGCGCTGGACGAGCTCGATGGCCGCATCCAGCAGCATCGCAGGTTCCACCACCTTGTCCAGCAGGCCGATGGCGCGCGCGTTGGCGGCCGAAAGCGCGCGGCCGGTGAGCATCATGTCCATCGCGGCGGGCGTTCCCACCAGCCGCGGCAGGCGCACTGAACCGCCCCATCCGGGGAAGATGCCGAGCTTGACTTCCGGCAGGCCGATGCGGGTGGATTTGGCGCTGGACGCGACGCGATAGCGGCAGGCCAGGGAAAGCTCGGTGCCGCCGCCCATGCAGTGGCCGTGGATCGCCGCCGCCGTCGGGCAGGGCAGGCGGTTGAGGCGCTCGAACACGCGTTGGCCGCGGCGGATCGCATCCATCACCGTGCCCTTGGCGTCGTACTCCTGGAATTCCTTGAGGTCGGCACCGGCAATGAATCCGGCCTCCTTGCCCGAGCGGATCACCACCGCCTTGGGCTTGCCGATCTCGATGCGCTCGATGAGGGCGTCCAGTTCGTCCAGTACCGCTTGCGACAGCGCGTTGACCGGCGCGTCGGCGCGGTCGAGGGTGAGCACGAGCACGCCGTCGGCGCGCTGCTCGGTGGCCCAGTGGCGAAAACGCAGTCCGTCGAACATGGGTTTCTCCTGATGCGGGCCCGTGGCCCGGCGGCAAAGTGGCTATGATCCCGGTTCAAGCCGTGTACGGTCAATGCGCCACGGTATGGTGCGCGCCCGCGCGGCCCCGCCGGAATCCGGTGCGCGCATGCCGGCGCGGGAACTTTCCAGGCCACGCCCGGTCCATCCAAGCCGTGAACGAGCCGCCAGAACAACGACAAGGCAGGCCCGAATGGGTGAGAACGACGTGGACCAGGCACTGATCAAACGCGTGCAGGACGGGGACAAGCGAGCCTTCGACCTGCTCGTGCTCAAGTACCAGCACAAGGTAGTGGGCATCATCTCCCGCTTCATCCACGACTGGGCCGAGTGCCAGGACGTGGCGCAGGAGACGTTCATCCGCGCCTATCGCGCGCTGCCGAACTTTCGCGGCGACAGCCAGTTCTACACCTGGCTCTACAAGATCGCCGTCAACACCGCCAAGAACCATCTGGTGGCACTGGGCCGGCGTCCACCGACCGAAGACATCGACGCGCAGGATGCGGTGCAGTTCGAAAGCGGCGCTCGGCTGCGCGACGCCGGCACGCCGGAGAACGAGGCGATGCGCCGGGAAATTGAACAAACCGTGGCGCGCACGGTCGAAGCCTTGCCCGAGGAGCTGCGCGTGGCGATCACGCTGCGCGAAGTCGACGGGCTGAGCTATGAGGAAATTTCCGAAGCCATGGGTTGCCCGATCGGCACGGTGCGTTCGCGCATCTTCCGGGCACGCGAGGCCATCGACCAGCAGTTGCGACCGCTGATGGGCGATGCAACGGGCAGAAAGGAACGCAGCGGGAGAGCGTCATGATGAACCAGGACATCCGTGAGCAACTGTCTGCACTGATCGACAACGAGCTCGATCGCGACCGCACGCGCTTTCTGCTCAAGCGCGCCGAGCACGATACCGAGCTGGTGGCGGTCTGGCAGCGCTGGCATTTCTTTGGCGAGGCGATGCGCGGCACCGCGCTGCCGCTGCGCAAGGATTTCGCACGCCAGATCGCGGCGCGGCTGGACGAAGAGGCCGTCGGCGCGATCGCATCGCCGCGCGCTTCGGGCGCGCTGCGCTGGGGCGGTGGATTCGCCGTTGCGGCATCGGTGGCGCTGGTGGCGCTGCTGTTCGCGCGCCCGGGCGCAGATCCGCTCGCGCCGCCTGCGGGCGAGGCGCTGGCCGGAGCGCAGGAGGCCGCCGTATCCGAATCGATCGTCGCGCCTTCCCCCTACCGTGTGCAGGACCTGCGTCCGCCGTATCGCTTCGATGCGCAGACCGTGTCGTCGAGCGAGGACGCACGCCGCGGTGGCCAGGTGCGCTACGACCCGCGCTTCGAAGCCTATTGGCTGCGCCACCAGCAGGCGGTCAACGGCCGCAGCGTGGAGCTGGCCGCACCGTGGCTTTCCCCGCTGGCTCCGCCGGCGCAGGATGCTCCGGCGAGGTAGCCCGCCGGCCCTGCGGTTTCACGGCAGCACCTGACGCACCCGGCCGCGTTCGACGTGCCCGCGTGACGCGCAGGGTGCCACCCGCTTTCCAATACTCCTTCCTTCGCATCCGATGAGGGTCCAATGAACCATTTGTTCCGAAAGGTGTTCCTGGCGCTCGGCGTGCTGCTTCTCGCCGGTGCCGCCAACGCGCAGCTTCCCGATTTCACCGGCCTGGTCGAGGACGCCGGCCCGAGCGTGGTGAGCGTGATGGCCACCAGCACGGCCAAGGCGAACCTGCGCAATGCCCCCAGCGCGGACGAGGACGCTCAGATGCAGGAGTTCTTCCGGCGCTTCTTCGGCCAGCCCGGGATGCCGGGTGCGCCCGGCGCGCCGCAGGCACCGCGCGACCGGACCTCGCAGGGTACCGGCTTCATCATCTCGGCCGACGGCTACATCCTCACCAACCATCACGTGATCGACGGTGCCGACGACATCCACGTGCAGCTGGCGGACCGGCGCGAGCTCAGCGCCACCCTGGTCGGCAGCGATGCGGAAACCGACGTGGCCCTGCTCAAGGTGGACGAGGGCCGCCTTCCGGCGGTCAGGATCGGCAGCTCCAGCGCGCTCAAGCCGGGGCAGTGGGTCGTGGCGATCGGCTCGCCCTTCGGCTTCGATCATTCGGTCACCGCAGGCATTGTCAGCGCGGTGGGGCGCAGCTCGCAGGTCACCGGGCAGCAGTACGTTCCCTTCATCCAGACCGACGTGGCGATCAACCGCGGCAACTCCGGCGGCCCTCTGCTCGACATCGACGGCAAGGTGGTCGGCATCAACTCGCAGATCTTTTCCAATACCGGCGGCTTCATGGGCGTTTCCTTCGCCATCCCCATCGAGACGGCGATGCGCTCGGCCGAGCAGCTCAAGGCCAAGGGCTACGTCTCGCGTGGACTGCTGGGTGTGCGCATCCAGGAAGTGACCCGCGACGTGGCGCGCAGCCTCGGCCTGCCGCGCTCCAGCGGCGCGCTGGTCTTCCAGGTCGAGCCAGGTGGCGCGGCCGACAAGGCCGGCGTCAAGATCCAGGACGTGATCCTCGCCTTCAACGGGCAGGAGGTTGCCCGTTCCGCCCAGCTCCCGCCGATGGTCGGTGCCGTCAGCCCGGGCAGCAAGGCCAGCCTCAAGGTGTTCCGCGACGGCAAGGAAATCACCCTGCCGGTGACGGTCGGCGAAGCCCCGCGCGGTGACGAGGCGGTTGCCGGCAGTCCGGGAGGCAGCGTGGACACGGCGAACCGGCTCGGCATCGGCGTGGAAGACCTCAGCGCCGAGCAGCGCGAGCAGGTCGGTCTGGGCAAGGACGAGGGCGTTGTGGTGACGAGGGTCTCCGGCGCGGCTGCGCAGCGCCTGCGCGCAGGCGATGTGATCCTGATGGTCGGCAAGGTCAAGGTCGGCAGCGTCGCCCAGTTCAACCAGGCCACGAAGAACGCAAAGGCCGGCGAGCCGGTGATGCTGCTGGTGCGGCGCGGCGATGCGAGCCAGTTCATCACGGTGACCCCGGCCAAGGATTGATCCCGGCGTGAGGGATCCGGGGCGGCTCCGGCGCGACCGGGGCCGCTCCTTTTTTCGTCCGGCTCCCGGCCGTGGATGCTGCCTCGCAGCAAAGCTCGGTCCGCGCCGATACAATGGCAGGCCCGCGCGCCCTGTGCGGTCGTCCTGCATCGAGTCCATGAGCGAATCCTCCAACGCGCAGCGCCCGGTATCGGGCAGCAAGATCCTCAGTCCGCAGGGAACCACGGCGGTGCTGGACGGCATCAAGCCCAACGCCGACAGCGCCGTTCCCGATGCCGAGCGCAAGCCGCCGTGGCTGCGCGTGCGGCTGCCCAGCGGTGCCAGGTACAAGGAAGTCCTGGACATCGTCCAGTCGCACAGGCTCTCCACCGTTTGTGCCGAATCCAAGTGTCCCAATATCGCCGAGTGCTGGGAGCGCGGCACCGCCACGCTGATGCTGATGGGTTCGGTGTGCACCCGCGCCTGCAAGTTCTGCTCGGTCAACACCGGCAACCCGCGCGGTTGGCTCGATCCGATGGAGCCGGCCAACGTCGCCGACGCGGTGGCCTTGATGGGGCTCAGGTATGTCGTGCTGACGTCGGTGGACCGCGACGACCTGCCTGACCTCGGTGCCGGACACTACGCCGCCTGCATCCGCGCCATCCATGCGCGCATGCCGGACACCGCGATCGAGGCGCTCACGCCGGATTTCCAGGGCGTGCACGCGCACGTGGCCACGGTGCTCGATGCCGGCCTGGCCACGTTCGCGCAGAACCTGGAAACCGTGCGTCGCCTGACCCATCCGGTGCGCGACCCGCGCGCCGGCTACGAGCAGACCCTGGACGTGCTGGCCTTCGCCAAGCGCCACGCCCCGGATGTCATCACCAAGACCAGCCTGATGCTGGGTCTGGGCGAGACCGACGAGGAAATCGAGCAGGCGCTCGATGACATCCGCGCGGCCAATGTCGATGTGGTCACAATGGGCCAGTACATGCGCCCGACCAAGAACCACCTGCCGGTGCAGCGCTTCGTCAGCCCCGAAAAGTTCCACGAGTACCGCGAATCGGCGCTGTCCAAGGGCTTTCTGGAAGCGGTGTCCGGCCCGCTGGTGCGCTCCAGCTACCGCGCCGAGCGCGTGCTCGAGCAGGACAACGTGGGCCTGGGCCGAAGCGATGTGCTGCAGGCGATCCGCGAGTCCGCGGCGACGATGCAGTCGCTGCGCTGCTGAACCAGGCACCATTCGGCCGCTCGCAAGCCGAGCAAGCTCGGCTCTACGGCTACGACCACCCGCCCATGAAAAACGCCGTGCTGCGCCATCCAATTTGGCGCAGCACGGCGATGTTTTTTCCAGCGGCTTGCGCCGGTCAGCTTCCTGCGCGGTCAACCACCAGCGAAGCCCGGCGGTTGGGCAGACCCGAATCGCCCCAGTTTCCCGGCGCGACCAGGCGGTTGCTCGCCTTGCCGTAGCTCACTGCGCGTACGGTGTCGGCGGGCAGGCCGTTGGCCACCAGGTGCTCGCGCACCGCGTCGGCGCGCGCCTGGCCCAGGCGCTGGTTGTAGCCGACGCTGCCGGCCGGATCGGTGAAACCTTCCACCGTGATCAGGCTGCCCGGGTGGTGGTCGCGAATCACTCGCGCAAAGTCCTCCAGCGCTGCCTTGTCCTCTTCACGCAACGTGGAAGAGTCGTAATCGAAATGCGCCATCGCATCTACCCGCACTTTGCCCTGAGCCTCGGAAATGGCCTTGTCGTACTGCGCAAATCGCTCGGACAGCTCCTGCCGCAGGCTGGCCAGCGCGGCGGTATTGGCATCCGCCTTGGCCTCGATCGCGCTGTCGCGCGCGCGCAGATCGGCCAGCGCCGCGTCCAGGTCGGCGCGTTTGACATAGTTGCTGCAGCCACCGGCCAGCAGCATGCTCGCACCGAGCAGCCCGATGCCGAGCAGTTTTTTGAGGTTCGTCGAGATGGGTTTCATCGATTGGAACTCCCTGGTAGTGATAGTCAGATGACTGGATCCCCCGTGCGCCCGACCGCGGCAGGGCCGCAGGGCCGCAGGGCCACGGTAATAGCATGATGTGGCGAAGGCAAAAGCTCTGGATGAGCCTGGTGCCAGGGGGGCGACCGACACGCGGACCGGCCGGGAGGGTCTGGTGCCGTACGCGCAAACCCGTGGCGGTGCCATGGCGCATCGAGCCGGCCGCCGGCATGGAGGCAGCTCAGGGCCTTGGGCGTGACCCATGGTGAAGTCTGCAAGGCCGCTGCCGCGGGGAAAGACGCCACAAGCCCCTTTGCCGGGACGTTGGTGACAGATTATCGATCAGGAAGGAAACTCATCCGCCGCTCGCCGGATCCCAGGCCGCGGCGCTTTCGAGCAGCGCGCGAAGGGTGTCGTCGTCCATCGTTTCCAGATGGCGCAGCGCGTCGGCCATGTTCTCCACGGCGAGCGGCTGCTGACGCAGATCGGTGCCGTGAACCGGGCTGAACACGAGGCGGATGCTGCCCATGGAGGCGTCCAGCAGGGCGGCCTGCCATGGTTGGTCGGCGCTGTCTTTGAAAGTGCGCATGGCGTTTTCGTACGGACCGGGAACCGGTGGGACCTTGCCGCAGTCTACTGCCGCGCGTCGGGGCGGGGCGATGGAGGGTGCCGGGCTGTCGTCAGGATGCCGCGCGCGACGGTGTGGCGTGCGCCGTGGCATAATTCCCCGTTTCATGCCCGGGACCGCCCCGGTTCCCCCGCACGGACTTTTCATGCAGCACATCCGCAATTTTTCCATCATCGCGCACGTCGACCACGGCAAGTCGACCCTGGCCGATCGCATCATCCAGCTGTGCGACGGCCTGACCGAGCGCGAGATGGAAGCCCAGGTGCTCGATTCCAATCCGATCGAGCGCGAGCGCGGCATCACGATCAAGGCCAAGGCGGTCTCGCTGCCCTATACCGCGCTGGATGGCACGGTCTACCAGCTCAACTTCATCGACACCCCCGGCCACGTCGATTTTTCCTACGAAGTCAGCCGCTCGCTGGCCGCCTGCGAGGGCGCGCTGCTGGTCGTTGACGCCGCGCAGGGCGTGGAGGCGCAGTCGGTCGCCAACTGCTACACCGCGGTCGAGATGGGGCTGGAGGTGATTCCGGTGCTCAACAAGATCGACCTGCCCACGGCCGATCCGGCGCGGGTGCGCGAGGAGATCGAGGCGGTCATCGGCATCGAGGCGGACGACGCCATCGAAGTCAGCGCCAAGACCGGCCTGAACGTGCGCGCCGTGCTGGAAGCCATCGTGCAGCGCATTCCGCCGCCGAAGCCGCGCGATACCGACCGGCTGCAGGCGCTGATCGTCGATTCCTGGTTCGACAACTACCTGGGCGTGGTCTCGCTGGTGCGGGTGATGCAGGGCGAGATCAAGGGCGGAGACAAGATCCTGGTGATGAGCACCGGGCGCGTGCATCAGGTCGACCAGGTCGGCGTGTCCACCCCCAAGCGCAAGATCATCGCGAAGCTGGGTGCGGGCGAAGTAGGCTGGATGACCGCCAGCATCAAGGACGTGCACGGCGCGCCGGTGGGCGACACGCTGACGCTGGCGGCGGCACCCGCGCCGGGGCCGCTGCCGGGCTTCCAGGAAATGCAGCCGCGCGTGTTCGCCGGCCTGTTCCCGGTCGATGCCGACGACTATCCCGACCTGCGCGAGGCGCTGGAAAAGCTGCGCCTCAACGACGCCGCGCTGCGCTTCGAGCCGGAAAGCTCGGAGGCGATGGGCTTCGGTTTCCGCTGCGGCTTCCTCGGCATGCTGCACATGGAGATCGTGCAGGAGCGGCTGGAGCGCGAGTACGACCTCAACCTCATCACCACTGCGCCGACGGTGATCTACGAGCTGGTCGATGTCGATGGCGCGGTGTCCTCGCTCGACAACCCGGCGCGCCTGCCGTCCGCGACGCGGATCGCGGAAATCCGCGAGCCGATCATCCTGGCCAACATCCTCACCCCGCCCGACTACGTCGGCAACGTGATCAAGCTGTGCGAGGAGAAGCGCGGGATGCAAACCGGCATCCAGTACCTGGGCAGCCAGGTGCAGGTCAGCTACGAGCTGCCGATGGCCGAGGTGGTGCTGGACTTCTTCGACAGGCTCAAGTCGGTGAGTCGCGGCTACGCCTCGCTCGACTACCATTTCGTGCGCTTCGAGGCCGGACCCTTCGTGCGCCTGGATGTCCTGATCAACGGCGATCGCGTGGACGCGCTTTCGATCATCTGCCACCGCAGCCATGCCGATCGCCGCGGGCGGGAAATCTGCGAGAAGATGAAGGATCTGATTCCGCGCCAGATGTTCGACGTGGCGATCCAGGCCGCGGTCGGTGCGCAGATCATCGCGCGTTCCACCGTCAAGGCGCTGCGCAAGAACGTCCTCGCCAAGTGCTACGGCGGCGATGCCACGCGCAAGAAGAAGCTTCTGGAGAAGCAGAAGGAAGGCAAGAAGCGGATGAAGTCGGTCGGTCGCGTCGACATCCCGCAGGAAGCCTTCCTCGCCGTGCTGCAGAGTGATTCCAAATAACCCGGATCGATCCAAGGAATGCCCGTGTACTTCAATTTTTCCGCTTTTCTGGTACTGGCTACCGCGCTGACCGGCGTCATCTGGCTGATCGATCACCTGACCTTTGGCCGCAAGCGCAAGGCGGAAGGACGCAAGGAACCGCTGCTCGTCGAGTACGCGCGCTCGTTCTTTCCGGTGCTCCTGATCGTGCTGGTGCTGCGATCTTTCCTGGCCGAACCGTTCCGGATCCCGTCCAATTCGATGATGCCCACGCTGCTGACCGGCGACTTCATCCTGGTCAACAAGTTCGGCTACGGAATCCGCCTGCCGGTAACCGACACCAAGATCATCCCGCTCGGTGAGCCGGAGCGCGGCGACGTGGTGGTCTTCCGCTACCCGGAAAACCCCCGCGAGGATTACATCAAGCGCGTCGTCGGGCTGCCGGGCGACGTGGTGGAGTACCGCAACAAGGTGCTCCGGGTGAACGGCGAGTTCGTTGCCGCGGTGCGGGAAGGTGCCTATGTCGGCGTCGGCTCGGGCCGGGAAATGACCGGTGCCGAGGCGTTCAGCGAGCAGCTTGGCGAGGTCAACCACAAGATCCTGATCGATCCGCGCGTGCAGCGCGGCAGCGTCGGCGAGGGCAGCTGGACCGTGCCGGACGGGCACTACTTCGTGATGGGCGACAATCGCGACAACAGCCTGGACAGCCGTTACTGGGGCTTCGTGCCCGAGAAGAATCTCGTGGGCAAGGCCTTCTTCATCTGGATGAACTGGGACGGCAAGAACGGCGGGATCGATTTTTCCCGCCTCGGAACCGTCATACACTAGGCGCGCCGGCGGCGTGGCCGTTCGGGCACCAGACCTTTCCACTCCTTGCGGGGAACTGCATGAAGCGTATATCGACCCAGTCCGGCCTGACCCTGACGAGCTTCCTGATCGTGCTCGCGGTGGTTGGCTTCTTCATCTACATCGGCATGAAGCTGTTTCCGGTGTACACGGAGTACTACTCGGTGGTCACCGACATGAAGGGCCTGGCGGCGGAGCCGGGCATCAAGCAGAAGTCGCCCGAGGAAGTGCGCAACCTGCTGTTCCGGCGCTTCCAGATCAGCTACGTCGATTCGGTGCTGCCGCAGAACGTCAAGATCAGCCGCAAGGATGGCTACCAGATGCAGGTGGCCTACGAAGTGCGTCGCAACCTCATGTACAACCTCGACTTCGTCGCGGTGTTCGACAAGACGGTCGAACTGGGTGCCAGGGACGTTGACTGACCGTATCGGCCACCATTTTGCCGACCCGGCTCTGCGCCAGCGTGCGCTGACCCACCGCAGCGCCAGCGGCCGCAACAACGAACGGCTCGAGTTCCTCGGTGACGGGCTGGTCAACGTGATCGTGGCCGAGGCGCTCTACCTTCGCCATCCGGCTGCCGACGAAGGCTGGCTGACCCGTGCCCGCGCCCAACTCGTGCGCGAGGCCACGCTCGCGGGCATCGCGCGCGAGCTGCAGCTGGGGGAACAGCTCGAACTGGGGCCGGGTGAACTCAAGAGCGGCGGCTACCGCCGCGATTCGATCCTGGCCGATGCGCTGGAGGCGCTGATCGGTGCCATCCACCTCGATGCCGGCTTCGAGACCTGCCGGCGCATCGTGCTGGGCTGGTTCGCCTCGCGCCTGGAGAGCCTCACCGCGACGGGCACCGAGAAGGATGCCAAGACGCGCCTGCAGGAGTGGCTGCAGGGGCGCGCGCTGCCGCTTCCCGAATATGTGTTGGTGGATACGCGCGGCGAAGAGCACGACAAGGTCTTCGACGTGCTGTGCCGTCTCGCTTCACCTCAGATCGAAGCCGTGGCCGACGGCAGCTCGCGCCGCCAGGCCGAACAGCGCGCCGCCGTGCGCGTCCTTGAGCAACTCACTGCATGAATGAACCCGCATTCCGCGCCGGCCTGGTCGCGGTGATTGGTCGCCCCAACGTCGGCAAGTCGACCCTGGTCAACCGCATGGTCGGCTACAAGGTGAGCATCGTCTCGCCCAAGGCGCAGACGACGCGTCACCGCATCCTGGGTATCGACACCGGTGAGGCGGGACAAATCGTGTTCGTCGATACGCCCGGTCTGCACGCCGACGGCAAGCGTGCGATCAACCGTTACATGAACCGCGCCGCGCGCGGCGCGCTGGCCGACGTGGAACTGGGCGCGCTGGTGATCGAAGCCGGGCAGTGGCGCGAGGCTGACGAGGCCGCGTTCGCCACGCTGGAGAAGACCGGCCTGCCGCGCGTGCTGATCATCAACAAGGTCGACCGCATCCGCGACAAGACCGAGCTCTTGCCCTTCATCGCCAAGGTTTCCGAAGGGCGCGGCTTTGCCGCCGTATTCCCGGTGTCGGCGGAGAAGGGGGCCGGGCTGGACGACCTGCGCCGCGGGCTGCTCGACCTGTTGCCCGCCTCCGAGCCGCTGTTCGGCGAGGACGAGATCACCGACCGCAGCGAGCGCTTCCTCGTCGCCGAGCTGATCCGAGAACAGCTGATGCGCCAGCTCGGCGCCGAACTTCCCTACGCCACCGCGGTGGTGATCGACAGCTTCAAGACCGAGGGCAAACTGCTGCGGATTGCCGCCACGATCTATGTCGAACGCAGCGGCCAGAAGGCCATCGTCATCGGTGCCGGCGGCACCCGCATGCGCGCCATCGGCCAGGCCGCCCGCATCGCGATCGAGCGCCAGTTCGAGCGCAAGGTGTTCCTGGAGCTGTGGTGCAAGGTGCGCGAATCCTGGTCCGACGACGAGGCCGCGCTGCGCGGGTTCGGGTATGAGTAACGACGTGATTGGTGATTCGGGATCGGGGATTCGATGATGGCAGCGGCGCTTGGCGCTCTTCACCAATCCCGAATCCCCACTCCCCAATCCCGATCACCCAATGCACCCCGCCTACATCCTGCACGCGCGGCCCTACCGCGAGACGAGCCTCTTGCTGGAGGCGTTCACGCGTGACCACGGCCGCATCGGGGTGATTGCGCGCGGGGTGCGCGGGGCGAAGGGGCAGGCGCTGCGGGCGGTGCTGCAGCCGTTCCAGCCGCTGCTGCTGGCCTGGGGCGGGCGGGGTGATCTCATGCGCATGACCGGCGCCGAACCGGCAGGTGCGGCGTTGGCGCTGGAGGGCAGCGCGCTGCTGTCGGCCTTTTATCTCAATGAGCTGGTACTGCGCCTGTTGCCGCGCGGTGAGGCGCAGATCGCGCTGTTCTGGCGCTACGCCGAGTGCCTGGGCCTGCTGGCCGAGGGCGCGCACGCGCCTGGCTGGGAGCTGCGGCGCTTCGAGCGCGACCTGCTCGCCGCCGCGGGCTACGCGCTGGAACTTGAGACGGAGGCGGACAGCGGACGGGCGCTCGATTCCGAGGTGCGCTACCGCTTCGACCCGGTGTCGGGCCCGTACCAGGTGCGCGATGCGCCGGTGCCGGGAACCATCTCGGGCGCGGCGCTGCTCGCGCTGGGCGAAGACCGCGTGCCCGATGCAGTCGGGCTGAGGGAGCTGCGTCGGCTGATGCGCGACGTGCTGCGCCATCACCTGGGCGGGCGCGAGCTGCGCTCCTGGCAGGTGCTGGCCGATCTTTCGGTCGCGGCGCGGAGCGCGGGCGGCGAGGGCGGGCAGGACTGAACCCGCAGTGCCGCGGCGGGCTCAGTCGGGTGCGGTCGGGTCGAACCGATAGCTCATGCCGATGATGCAGTAGCGGCACCTGCCTCCGGGCAGTTCGACCTCCACCTCGTCGTCCACGCGCTTGCCCAGCAGCGCGCGCGCCAGCGGCGAATCGATGCTGATCCAGCCGGCGCGCGCGTCGGTTTCGTCCGGCCCCACGAGCCGGTGGCGCGCCACTTCCCCGCTGGCGGCATCTTCCAGTTCGACCTCGGCACCGAAGTAGACGCGTTCCGGGTCGCTGGGGCGGGTTTCGACGACCTTGAGCTGCTCCAGCCGCCTGCTGAGATAGCGTACCCGCCGGTCGATCTCGCCCAGCTGCTTCTTGCGATAGATGTATTCGGCGTTTTCCGAGCGGTCGCCTTCCGCGGCGGCGGCGGCGAGCGCCTTGACCACCTCGGGGCGGCGCACGCGCCAGAGCGTATCCAGCTCGGCGCGCAGGCGTTCGAATCCGGCGCGGGTGATGATGGCGGTGGAGGCTTCCGCCGGCGGACGCCAGCGGCTCATGGGAAGGGCATTGTCTTCATGATGATCGCAAGCGTGGCGCAGTCGGAAGCGGCGGGCAAGAAGCGATGCGTGCGGACGATGTGCTACAAGTCGGGCTTTCGTTCGTCGCCTTCGATCCATGCTCATCCTGCCCCTGCACCGGCCGCTGACGCGCGCCACGTTTCCGATCGTCACCGCCCTCCTGGTCGTGCTGAACGTGGCGATCTTCGTCCTGTTCCAGGCCGGTGACTGGTCCCGGCTGGAGGCGCTGGAAGCGTGGTACGGGGAGTCGGGCCTGGCGCAGGCCGAATGGCCGGCATATCTGGACTTCGAGGCCGCGCGCGACGGGCCGCTCGCGCGCGAAGCGCTGGCGCAGGTGCCGGACGCCGATCGGGCCGGCGTGCTGTTCCATGCGCGCCTTCGCGACCTCGCGCTGGAGCGCGCGCTGGCGCAGGCCGCACGCGATGGGGCCGGCGCGCGGGAGGCGGGCCATGCCGGCGCGCTGCAGCGTGACTTCGATGCGCGCGCTTCGCGCGTCGTGACGCTGGAATATCGCCTGCGCTACGGCGAGATTGCGCCGCTCCGCTGGGTCACCGCGGCCTTCCTGCACGGTGGCGCGATGCACCTTTTGGGCAACATGTTCTTTCTCCTTGCGCTTGGCCTCCTGGTCGAGGGTGCGCTGGGGCCGTGGCGCTTCATCTTGCTGTACCTGGCCGGCGCGGTCGGCGCGAGCCTGTTCGCGCTCGCCTGGCGCTGGGGCGAGGCCGGTGCCGCCCTCGGTGCCTCGGGTGCGATTGCGGCGCTGATGGGTGCCTTTGCCCTCATCTGGGGATGGCGTCCGGTGCGCTTCTTCTGGTGGTTCTTCGTGCTGTTCGACTATGTGAAGAAACCGGCGATCTGGCTGCTTCCGGTATGGGTCGGTTGGGAGGCGCTCAACCTGGTGTTCAACCCGGAGGCAGGCGTCGGATTCGACGCCCATCTCGGTGGGCTTTTCAGCGGGGCGCTGCTGGGCTGGGCGTTCGTGCGTACCGGGCAGGTGCGTCATGAATTTCTGGACGAAACCGACGTCGCGCCGGACGTGGCGACCGAGCTGGATGCCATCCGCGCCAGGGCCGGGCGCATGGATCTGGCCGCGGCGCAGGAGGCGCTGGATGCGCTCGACGCGAGGGTGCCGGGCCGGCTCGATGTGAGCCTGGTGGGCTACCGGCTCGCCGTGCTCGGGGCGCGCCGCCCCGAGGCCGCGCGCCGCGCGCTCCAGGCGCTGGACATCCCGGCGCGCAATACCGCCGAGGTGGCACTGCAGCTCGCACTGCTGGAAGAAGCCTTTCCGCTGGATCGGCCGGTACCCGGCGGTGCCTGGCGCGAGGGCGTGAGGCGACGCTGGCTCGCGCTGGGATGCCTGGGCGAGTGCCGACGGCTGCTGGAGGCGTGGCTGGCCGACAGTGCCACCGCCGGCGACTGGTTCGAGCTGGTGCTGCGTGCGCGCGAGCGTGGCGAAGGTGATCTGCACCACGCCCTGCTGGAGGAGATCGTCGCGCGCTTTCCGGCATCTCCCGAGGCCGGCAAGGCCCATTTCATGCTGGAACACGGGCACTGAGAATCGGATGCACGGCGAGTGGCAGGTGTGCCGCGCCCTGCTGTCGTGAGCCGCTGATCCGATTCCCTTATTCCCGGGCGTCCATGCCCGACGCGCGCGCGGCGCGCTGCCACTGCCGCAGCCCGCTCGCCGCCAGCCCCAGGAACAGCGCATAGAGCATCGCCGTGACCTGCAGGTCCTTGTGCAGGTACATGCCGATGTAGATCACATCGACCCCGATCCACAGCCACCAGGCGGCGGTATGGCGACGCGCCTGCCACCACTGCGCCACCAGGCTGAAAGCGGCGAGCGCGGCATCAAGCCAGGGCAGGTCGGCGTTGGTGAAGTGCGCCATGAAGGCACCCAGCGCCAGTGCCCCCAGCGCGCCGATGACCAGGTGCAGCGCCGCGCGCGGCAGCGGCAGCGGCGCGATTCGCACCCGCCCGTCCTCGCCCAGATTCCGCAGCCAGCGCGACCAGCCGTAGACCAGCATCGCGGCGAACGCGCCTTGCAAAAGGGCGTCGGAGTACAGCCGCACCTCGATGAAGACCCAGGCGTAGATCAGCACCGACACCAGTCCGATCGGCCAGGCCCAGGGGCGGCGCCTGGCCATCAGCCAGACGCCGAGCGCGCTGAGGACCGCGGCGAGGATCTCGATCGGGTTCATGGCTACAAATCGATCGTGACGCTGAGCCGGGCCAGGCGCGGCGCGCCGGGGAACAGGTAGCTGTCGCCCTGCGAGCTGCCCACGTCGCGCCAGTAGAAGCGGTTGGACAGGTTGTCCACCGAGAGCCTCCACACCAGGTCGCGTTCGCCCCAGCGCGTGCCATAGCGCAAGCCGGCGTCGAACACCGTCCAGGCCGGCGCGTGCACCAAGCCGTCCGGGGTGGCGGGATTGCGCGCGGCGTGGCGCGCGCCGGCCGTGAGGCTCAGCGCGGGCAGGGCCGGCACGGTGTAGTCCAGATGCAGGGCGGCGCGCGCGCGCGGCACGTTGGTGAGCTGGTGGCCTTCGTAGGCGGTGTTGTCCGCGCCTTCCCCGCGCGCCCGGATCAGACTGCCGCTGGCGATCAGGCGCAGGTACTCGCCCATCCGCACGTTGGCGGAAAGCTCCAGCCCCAGGTGGTTCTCGCTGCCGCGCTCGACGAAGGTGTATCCGGCTTCGCTGGCATCCGGTTCGGCGTGCTGCCAGGGCTGGCGGATGTGGAACAGCGCGGCGCTGAAGTCGATGTCGCTGCCGCGGCCGAACTTCACTCCGGCCTCGATCTGCCGCGCCAGGCGCGGGCCGAGCAGGTCGCCCTCGTTGCTGGTCCAGAACGGCGCCTCGTGGCCCAGCGAGACGCCCTCGCTGTAGCTGGCATAGAGCGTCACGGGATCGGCGGGCGTCCACAGCGTGGCGACCTGCGGCAGGGTGTGCTGGATGCGCGCGTCGCGCTCCAGCTTCCCGCGCTTGCTCCAGGCGCGCTCGTCCAGCTCCACCCGGCGCGCGCCAACGATGACCTGCCAGCGTTCGCCCAGCTCGACGCGATCCAGCGCGAACACCGAGCGCTGCCAGCTCGCCAGCCGCCGCACGCGCGGGCCGGTTTCCTCGGGCGAGGGGGCGAAGACGGGCACCTGCGGGTCGTGGATGTTGCCGCTGCCGACGTAGTCGTTGACGTGCAGGTGACGTTCGATCTCGCGCCGGAATACGCCCACGCCCAGGCTCAGGTCGTGGCGCAGTGCGCCGGTGGCGAAGCGGCCGTCCAGGCTCGCGCGCACTTCGTCGCCGCTGCGGGTGTCGTCCGGATTGCGGTAGTCGTAGATGTCGTAGCCGCCGTCGGGCGCGAAGGTGTTGCCCGGCACCTCGCCCGTCCAGCAGGTCGGCTGGTAGTAGCAGCCGTAGGCGAAGGCCACGCTGTCGTCGATCACGCTGCGGCTGTGGCCACCGGCAAGCCCGAGCCGCCAGGTATCGGTCAGCGCGTGTCTCAGGCGCAGGCTGGTGTTGGCGGTGTGGACGCGCACCGGCTCCTGCCACGGCTGGTAGCCGAGCATGCGCGTGGCGCTGGCGTCTTCCGGAAGCACGCTGCCGCCCAGCAGCTGGTAGCCCGAGACCGAGCGCTGCGCGCTGGCGTGGTAGCTGGAATCGACTTCCAGCACGGTGCGGTCGGAGAGCCGCCAGTCGAGCGCCAGGGCGTAGAAATTGCGCCGGCCGTCGGCGTGCTCGACATGGGAATGGATGTCCTCCCAGCCGAGATTGGCGCGGATGCCGAGCGTGGGCGTGAGCCAGGTGCCGGCGTCGAGCGCGGCCAGGCGCGAGCCGTGCGAATCGGTACCCAGGGTGAGCGTGCGCACCTCTTCGGGGCGCTTGCTGACGAAGTTCACCGTGCCGCCCGGCTCCATCGCGCCGGCGCGCAGCGCCGCCGGACCCTTGAGGATCTCCACCCGCGCCTTGTCTTCGAACGCCAGAATCTGCTCGCCGGCGATCGTCAGCCCGTTGAGGCGGTAGCCGGTGCCGAGGTCCAGCGGAAAACCGCGGATGATGAGGTTCTGGTAGTAGCCCACCGGCGCGTAGTTGTCGCCCATCGCCGCGTCTTCCCGCGCCAGCTCGCTCAGGCTGCGGATGTGGCGCTCGTCGATCTGCTCGCGTCCGATCACGCTGACCGATGCGGGCGTGGATTTCAGCGGGATCGCGCCCCAGGGATTCGCGTTGACCGGCTCCGCTTCATCAGGCGCGCTGGCTTCGACCTCCACTTTCGACAGGCGCGTGGTCTGCGAGGGCGCATCGGCGGCGTGCGCGCCGTGGCACAGGAGCGCGGCCAGGGAGAGGAACAGGGTGGTGCGTGCGAGTTTCATGGTCGGCATTCGTCAGTGGAGGAGGACGAAGCGACGGCAGGACGCGCGCCGGGCAAGCCGGTCGCGTCCTGAATCAAGCTCCCTACGCCGGTCCTAACCGGGTCAGGTTCGAAGGGTCTCTCTCAGCCCGGCGTTCGCCGGGCACCCCCGCTTCAGGGCGCTATTGAACCACGGATGCCGCCCGCGTGCAGAATCGGTGCGACGCAGCCCACCGCGCCACTCAGGCCGCGCGCAGCGCGTGCAGGAACGCGCGCCCCGGCGCACGGGAAAACCAGCGCGCGTGGCCGAGCAGGAAGTCGCTCCAGGCCGCCTCGGCGTTGGCTTCCGAGCGCGTGATGCCGGCGTAGTATTCGACTTCCGACAGCGCGAAATCCAGATGCACCACGGGCAGGAGATCGGCCAGGAAGGCGATGTCGTCCGCTTTCAGCGCGCTCACCTCGCGGTAGCCTGCGATCAGCGCGCGGGCGATGGCGGCCTGTCCCCGGTCGTCGTCCGGTTCCAGCCAGGCGATGGCATTGCGTTCGATCGCGGTGGCGAGGTCGAACAGCGCGAAGGTGCGCGCGCACAGGCCGAAATCGACCACCGCACTCACGCCTGCGTTCGCATCGGCCCGGCTCCAGAACAGGTTGGAGGCGTGCCAGTCGCCGTGCGTCCACAGGCGCGGCTGCGCGGCGGCGCGCGCCTGCACGCGCGCGTGCAGGGGGGCGATCGCCTCGCCCAGATCCGCGTCCCAGCGGCGGCCATCGAGCCAGCGCGCCAGCGCCGGGCGTTCGGGCAGCTGGGCACGCAGTGCGGCAATGGCGTCCCCGGCCTCGATCAGCTCCGTGCGCGCGACCAGCAGATGGGTGCCGCGCTGCGCGGCCTCGAATCCCTGCGCGGCGGCGTGCAGGCGTGCCAGCATCGCGCCGGCGGCGCGCGCGTGCGCGAGATCGTCCAGCGGCGTCCAGGATGGCGCGTCGCGGTAGAGGTCCTGGCCCGCGGCCGGCGCGTGCAGTTCCCAGGTCCAGTCGCCCAGGGCGACTGCGGTGCGGCCATCCGCGTCGGCGTGGATCGGCGGCACCGGAATCGCGTTCGCGCGCAGGTGGGCCGCGAACGCGTGTTCCTCGGCCAGCGTCGCGGCGCTGCGCACGCTGGCGTGGTGGCGTTTGGCGAACACCGGACCGGCCGCCGTCTCGACCCGCGCTGCGGCCGCCAGCGGGCGCGGGCTGTGCCAGCCGATCGCCTGCGGCGCGCTCAGCTCCGGATAGCGCGCGAACAGTGGCTCAAGCTCGTCCAGCGTCAGCGGCGGCCAGTCCGGCGGCACCTCGTCGCCGGTCAGGCCATGTACGCGGTGCGCGGGGCTGGCGCTCACGCGGCGGGCAGCCTGGCCAGCGCCTCCTGGATGCGCGCCGCAGGCTCGGGATCAAGGCCGCGCGCGGCATACTCCAGCACCTGTCGCGCCAGCGTCAGCCGGTCGCGCTGGACGAGCAGGTCGGCGGCCCCGAGCGCCCAGTCGCCCCGCACCGGATCGCGCGGCCAGCGTTTGATCATGGCCAGCCACAGGTCGATGGCCAGCTGCGCCTGGCCGCTGTCGCGTGCGCGCAGCGCCAGGCGATGGCCGTCCTCGGGCTGGTGCGGGGTGAAATCGCGGCTGGCGTCGAGCGATTCGCGCGCCAACCCGAGAGCGCGCCGGTCCTGCTTTTCCAGCAACAGCCGGTCGAGATAGGGCGGCGCATGCGCGAGCAGCGCGGCACCGTCGCCCTTGGCGCGCAGCAGCTTGCGGTAAAGCTCGTGCGCGTCGAGCGGCAGGGCGCGCTCGCGCATTTCTCCGGTCAGGCGGGCGAGCGCCGCCTCGGTCTGGCCGTCGGCCACCAGCGCCTGTGCTTCGTCCATCAGGTCGGTGTCGCGGTTGCGCAGCGCGGGCTTGCCGAAGCCGTCGCCCGGCTCGAAGCCCAGTGCCTCGCGGTACTGGAACACCAGGTAGCCCATCAGGTGGAAGGCCGCGAAGATGCCCCACACCGCCGCGGCGGTGGACAGCGGCAGCGAAAGCACGGGCGCGTGTTGCGACAGCCAGTATTCCGCCGTGGCGGCGCTGGTCTGGATCACGAACAGGAGGCCGAAGGCGGCGAAGTAGGGTGCGCCGATGCGCGACATGATCGCGAACGACGTGGCCGGATTGATCGCGTGCCCAAGCGTCCCGTCGATGGCCAGCGAGATGATCGCACCCGGCAGCAGCAGGGTGAGCACCAGCATTGCCAGGATCGCGCCGACCAGGCCGGCGATCAGGCCCGCCGCAAGGAAGAGCGCAAAATAGATCACCCACAGGCCGAGGAAGCGCCAGGCCACGCCGGCGTCGGTATGGGCGGTGATTTCGGGGGCCTCCATCTGCCCGTGCGCCGTGCGCAGCAGGATTTCGAAGGCGTAGCGGTAGGTCGCCAGCCAGATCACAATGCGCAGGATCCAGCCGATGCCGGGCAGAAGCCCGAGCAGGCTGCCCAGGCTGAACACGATCAGGCTGATCAGGGCCGCGCCGCGGAAGGGATAGCGTGCGATCTCGGGAAGGCGATTCCAGAACGGAACCGGTGCGTGGGTCGGGGACATCTGGGCCGCAGGTCGGGGAAAGGAGCGAAGCATGGCGCAGGCGCGCGCCGCCTGCCAGCGCGGCGCGGGGCCTCAGGCGGCTTCGTCCAGCACCGCGAGCTGTTCCTGCACCTGGCGCAGCACCTCTTCCCAGTGGCGCGGCTCGGCAAATCCGGGAAAGGCACGGGGAAAGGCCGGATCGTGCCAGCGGCGTGCGATCCAGGCGTGGTAGTGGATCAGGCGCAGGGCGCGCAGCGGTTCGATCAGATGGCGCTCGCGCCAGTCGAAGTCGCGGAACTCGGCGTAGCCTTCGGTCAGCCGTTCGAGCTGGGCCTGCTGTTCGTCGCGGCTGCCGGAAAGGAACATCCACAGGTCCTGAATCGCCGGGCCGGTGAGACAATCGTCCAGATCGACGAAGTGGGCGACGCCGTCGCGCCACAGGATGTTGCCGGGATGGCAGTCACCGTGCAGGCGCAGCGTGGCGAGGGGCTGCGCGCGCGCAAAGGCGGCATCGACCTGCGCCAGCAGCGCGGTGCCGAGGCGCCGGAAGCTGATGCGCAGATCGGCGGGAATCCGGCCCGAGTCGAGCAGAAAGCGCAGCGGCTCGTGGCCGAACCGTGCGGCATCCAGGGTCTGGCGGTGGCGAAAGTGCCGCCGCGCGCCGACGGTATGCAGGCGCGCCAGGGTCCGGCCCAGCTGCCGCAGCGTGTCGGCATCGTCCAACTCCGGCGCGTGGCCGCCCTGGCAGGCAAACAGGGCGAAGCGGAAACCGGCGTGGTGGAACAGGGTCGCGCCGTCGAAGGCGAGCGGTGCGACCACCGAAAGGTCGGCATCGGCCAGTTCGCGCGCGAAGGCGTGCTCCTCCTCGATGGCCGCGTCGCTCCAGCGCGCCGGACGATAGAACTTGGCGACCAGCGGCGCGGCGTCTTCGATGCCCACGCGATAGACGCGATTCTCGTAGCTGTTGAGCGCCAACAGGCGCCCGTCGCACTGCAGTCCGAGCGATTCGACCGCGTCGACCACCGCGTCGGGCGTCAAACGCGCGTAGGGCACCTCGCCGGGCACGGGATCAGGCCGCGCGGCTGGCCCGCTTGCGGTCGTTCTCGGTCAGGTGCTTCTTGCGCAGGCGGATTTCCTTGGGCGTGATTTCCACCAGCTCGTCGTCGTCGATGAAATCCAGCGCCTGCTCCAGCGAAAACTTGATCGCCGGCGAGAGCTGGATCGTGTCGTCCTTGCCCGCGGCGCGGATGTTGGTCATCGGCTTGGGCTTGATGGCGTTGACGGTGAGGTCGTTGTCCTTGGAATGGATACCCACGAGCTGACCCTCGTAGACGCTGTCGCCTTCGGCGGCGAACAGCTTGCCGCGCTCCTGCAGCGGGCCGAGCGAATAGGCCGGCGTGGTGCCTGCGGCGTTGGCGATCATCACGCCGTTGATGCGCTTGGCGATGGGGCCCTGCTCCTTGGGACCGTAGTGGTCGAAAACGTGGAACAGCAGGCCCGAGCCCTGGGTGAGGGTCTTGAATTCGTTCTGGAAACCGATCAGGCCGCGCGCCGGGATCTGGTATTCCAGCCGCACCCGGCCCTTGCCGTCCGGCTCCATGCCCTTGAGCTGGCCCTTGCGCGCGCCGAGCTTCTCCATCACGCCGCCCTGATGGATGTCCTCCACGTCGACGACGAGCTGCTCGATCGGCTCCATCGGCTGACCATCGATTTCCTTGATGATCACTTCCGGGCGCGAGACCGCCAGCTCGAAGCCTTCGCGGCGCATGTTCTCGATCAGTACCGACAGGTGCAGTTCGCCGCGGCCCGACACGAGGAACTTGTCGGCGTCCTCGAGCTGCTCGACCTTGAGCGCGACGTTGTGGACGGTCTCGCGCTCCAGACGTTCCTTCAGCTGGCGGCTGGTCAGGAACTTGCCGCCGGAAAGATCCTTGTTGCCGGCGAACGGGGAATTGTTGACCTGGAAGGTCATCGAGATCGTCGGCTCGTCCACCGTCAGCGCCGGCAGCGCCTCGGGGCAGTCCAGCGCGCAGACGGTGTCGGAGATGGTCAGCTCCTGGATGCCGGAAATGGCCACGATGTCGCCGGCCTCGGCGCTGTCCTGCTCGATCCGCTCCAGCCCCAGGAAGCCGAGTACCTGCAGCACCTTGCCCTGGCGCTTCTTGCCGTGCCGGTCGATCACCGCCACCGGCATGTTCTTCTTCAGCGTGCCGCGCTGGATGCGGCCGATGCCGATCACGCCGACGAAGTTGCTGTAGTCGAGCTGGCTGATGCGCATCTGGAAGGGACCGTCCGGATCGACCGGCGGGGCGGGTACGTGCTGCATGATCGCCTCGTACAGCGGCGTCATGTCGCCCGAGCGCACGTCGTCGGTCAGGCCGGCGTAGCCGTTGAGGCCGGAGGCGTAGATGATCGGGAAGTCCATCTGTTCGGCGGTCGCGCCGAGTCGATCGAACAGATCCCAGACCTGTTCCACCACCCATTCGGGCCGCGCGCCGGGGCGATCGACCTTGTTGATGACGACGATCGGCTTGAAGCCCATCGCGAACGCCTTCTGCGTCACGAAGCGGGTCTGCGGCATCGGGCCGTCCATCGCATCGACCAGCAGCAGCACCGAGTCGACCATCGACAGCACGCGCTCCACCTCGCCACCGAAGTCGGCGTGGCCGGGAGTGTCGACGATGTTGATGCGGTTGCCGCGCCAGTTGATCGCGGTGTTCTTGGCCAGGATGGTGATGCCGCGCTCCTTTTCCTGATCGTTGGAGTCCATTACGCGCTCGGCCAGCACGGTGCGTTCGTTCAGCGTCCCGGAGTTTTTCAGCAGGCTGTCGACGAGGGTGGTCTTGCCGTGGTCGACGTGGGCGACGATGGCGATGTTGCGCAGGTTCTGGATGGTCATGGTCGGAATCGGCAGTTCTGTGGCAGTCGGCGTTCGGCGGCAGCACCCGCAGTCCGGGCGCGCGCTTTTTCACGGGAACACGAAAACGCAGACGATCGTGGATCGTCTGCGCCCGGGCATCTCATGGTGCGGCGCATTATACGACAGGGCGGTGAACTGCGGGCATCCGCAGCGTCGATGCGCCGGCCCGACGTCTTTGGTAATAGGTTGTAACTATCATATTCATCGTAACAATCAATTTTACCTATTGTCTTGCGATCCCTACAATGGCCGGTGTCGGAGTCCAATGGCTCCGCCGATGTCACCCCCACACAGACCCAAGGAGAACGCGATGTCCCTCATCAACACCCAGATCCAGCCGTTTCAGGCCGATGCCTTCCACAACGGCAAGTTCGTCAAGGTCAGCGACCAGAGCATGAAGGGCAAGTGGTCGGTCGTGATCTTCATGCCGGCCGCTTTCACCTTCAACTGCCCGACCGAAGTCGAGGACGCGGCCGAGCACTACGCCGAGTTCCAGAAGGCCGGTGCCGAGGTCTACATCGTGACCACCGACACCCACTTCTCGCACAAGGTGTGGCACGAGACCTCGCCGGCCGTGGGCAAGGCGAAGTTCCCGCTGGTGGGCGATCCCACCCACGCGCTCACCAATGCCTTCGGCGTGCATATCCCGGAAGAAGGCCTGGCCCTGCGCGGCACTTTCGTGATCAACCCGGAAGGCGTGATCAAGACCATGGAAGTGCATTCCAACGAGATCGCACGCGACGTCGGCGAGACCCTGCGCAAGCTCAAGGCGGCGCAGTACACCGCCGCGCACCCGGGCGAGGTCTGCCCGGCCAAGTGGAAGGAAGGTGCCAAGACCATCGCGCCGTCGCTGGACCTGGTCGGCAAGATTTGATCCACGCCCCATCGCTGTTCCCATCCCCGCCGGCGCGGGGGTGGGAGCAGATCCCGGCCGCTGCACGCGGCGGTCGGGATCTGCTTCCACGACCAGGCCACAGTGCCCTGCACGGCGGGGCACTGCGCTGCAACTCACCTGAAACCCAAGGAGACGCACCATGCTCGATGACGGTCTGAAGGCCCAGCTCGCCGCCTACCTGGAGCGCCTCGTGCGCCCGGTGCACATCGTGGCCGCGCTGGATGATGGCGAGCCTTCGCGCGAGGTACGCGCGCTGCTCGACGACATCGCTGCGGCCTCGCCCAAGGTCACCCTGGAGCTGCGCGCGGAAGACGGCGTGCACGTCCCGTCCTTCGCCCTGACCAGCCCCGGCCAGGACATCCACCTGCGCTTTGCCGGCCTGCCGATGGGGCACGAGTTCACCTCGCTGGTACTGGCGCTGCTGCAGACCGGTGGCTATCCGCCCAAGGTCGAGGACGAACTGGTCGAACAGATCAAGGCGCTCGATGGCGAGTTCCGCTTCGAGACCTATTTCTCCCAGTCCTGCCAGAGCTGCCCGGACGTGGTGCAGGCGCTCAACCTGATGAGCGTGCTGAACCCGAAGATCCACCACGTCGCCATCGACGGTGCCTACTTCCCCGAGGAAGTGGAGGCGCGCGAGGTGATGACCGTGCCGACGATCTTCCTCAACGGCGAGCGCTTCGGCCAGGGCCGCATGGGCATCGAAGAGATCGTGGCGAAGATCGACAGCGGTGCCGAGGCACGCGAGGCCGCGAAGCTCAAGGACACGGCCCCGTTCGACGTGCTGGTGATCGGCGGCGGCCCCGCGGGTGCGGCGGCGGCGGTCTACGCCGCGCGCAAGGGCATCCGCACCGGACTGGCGGCCGAGCGCTTCGGCGGGCAGGTGCTGGACACCAACAGCATCGAGAACTTCATTTCGGTGAAGGAAACCGACGGGCCCAAACTGGCCGGCGCACTGGAAGCCCACGTGCGCGAGTACGAGGTGGACCTCATGAACCGGTTGCGCGCGCAAAAGCTGGTTCCCGGCCCCGAAGGCATCACCGTCGAGTTCGAGAACGGCGTTTCGCTGGTCGGCAAGACCGTGGTATTGGCCACCGGCGCACGTTGGCGCGACATCAATGTGCCGGGTGAAGCCGAGTACCGTACCCGCGGGGTGGCCTACTGCCCGCACTGTGACGGCCCGCTGTTCAAGGGCAAGAACGTCGCGGTGATCGGCGGCGGAAATTCGGGCGTGGAGGCGGCCATCGATCTGGCCGGCGTGGTCGAGCACGTCACGCTGATCGAATTCCTGCCCGAGCTCAAGGCCGACGGCGTGCTGGTGCGCAAGCTCTACAGCCTGCCCAACGTCACCGTGGTGAAGAATGCGCAGACCACCGAGATTCTGGGCGACGGCAGTCGCGTGACCGGTCTGACCTACGCCGACCGCGCCAGCGGCACCTCGCATCAGGTCGACGTGGCCGGTGTGTTCATCCAGATCGGCCTGGTGCCGGTTACCGACTGGCTCAAGGACAGCGGTGTGGAGCTGACGCGCCATGGCGAAATCGCGGTGGATGCGCGCGGTCAGACCAGCGTACCCGGCGTCTTCGCCGCGGGCGATGCGACCACCTCACCCTACAAGCAGATCGTCATCGCCATGGGCAGCGGTGCGACTGCGGCACTCTCTGCCTTCGACCATCTGATCCGCAGCAGCGCACCGGCCTGATTGTGGCGCGGCGGCCGGAGCGTCGCCGCCGCTCCTGCCGTCCGTGGGGGGCCACGCGCAGCTTCGTCAGGGGAAGCGCGCGAGATGCGGTGGAGGCGTTCCGATCGCGTCTCCGTGGCGCTCGTCGAAGCATGCGGTCAGCAGGTGCAGGTGGCGTTCGCCTGCGGACGTGGCGCGGATGCCGTGCGGAAGGAATTCTGCCAGGCCGCGCGTCACCAGCGGCTGCAGCCGCTCCAGCGCCCGGGAAAAATGCTCGCGGAAAACGATGCCGTGGTAGCGCGCGACTTCCTCGAAGTCGATCTCGCCCCGGCACACCAGCTGCTGGACCACATCGGCGCGCGCCAGGTCTTCCGCGCCGAGCCGGGCGGCGCGCCAGACCGGCAGGCGGCCGGCGTCGATGGACGCCTCCCAGGACGCCGGATCGCGCGGATTCTGGAACAGGGTCGCGCCAACGTGGCTGTTGCCGCCGACGCCGATGCCGACCAGGTCGGAACCGGGGTGCGCGCTGTAGCCCAGCAGGTCGCAGTGCAGCGCGCGGTGCCGGCGCGCCTCGAGCAGTTCGTCGTGCGGCAAGGCGAAGCAGCACAGGCCGACGTGCCGGTATCCGCCTTCCAGCAGGCGCGCAAAGAGCGCTTCGCGGCGACCTGGCGCAAAGGTGGACGCGCCGGTGTCTGCGCCCGCCTCGGGTTCACGCAGCGCGTGGTGCAGGCTGATGCGATCGACACGCGCCGCCATCACCGATTCGATCGCGCGGATCGGGGTTTCCGCGACAGGGCCATCGCCCGCGGAAAGATGGACATGGACGTGGACGATGCCGTGCTGGCGACAGGTTTCGATCAGGGTGCGGGCGGCGCGGATCGCCGGATCGTCCGGTGCATTCGAGGCGGCCACGCCGATGAAGATCGCCGCGTGGTTGATACCGATTGCCGCCAGAGCTGCGACGTCGCCAGTCGTCGTGGCGAGTGGGTCCAGTTCCACCAGGCGCAGCGCGGCCCCGGTCACGGCGAACGAGAAATGGTGCGCCAGCGTGTCCAGCAGGTCGCGGATCCGCGTCGCCGCCAGGTGCGCCAGGGGTTGATTGATCAGGTGCACCTGTTCGACCTGACGATCGCGGTCGAACAGGGGAGAGAGCAGCGCGAGCTCCCCGCGCAGGCGCGCGAGATAGGCCTCGCCATGCGGTTCGTCGGCGGCGGCCTCGCCCGGGCGCATTCGGCTCGGGAAATGCACCGCAATGGAGAGCGGCCGGGGGATGGGATCGCCGTTCGTTCCCGCCGCCGCGTCCCGCAGCGCCTGCTCGGCACCCCGGATCGAGAACGGTCTGCCCGAACGATGGCACAGGCAGCCCGGGTGGGGCTGGTCGCGACAGGAGATGTGGATGGGCGTCGGAGAGGCTGGAAGCACGGGTCGGTTCACGCTGGCCTGTCGGGAGTGCGCGGTCGCGACCGGGTGGCGACACTGTCCACCGGATTCCGGAGCGCGCGCCCCGGAATCCACCATCGTTCCGGCCTGCCGCAATGGCGCGACGCGAGATGCGCGGGCGATGGATTCACCCTAGGGCCCGCCGGCCGGCGGCGTCATTGACTTGCGTCAACCCCGCGCGGGTTTGCCGCGGGCGTCAGGCGAGGCGCATCAGCAGTTTCCGATGCAGGCTTCGAGGTAACCGAAATAGCGGTCGATGTAGCTGATCCGGTTCTCGTGGTCGATCAGATAGGGGTTCATCAGGGTGTGGCGCAGGAGGATGAGGCGGTCGGCGTCACCGTCATCCGGGTCGAGCGTGGCCGGATCGATTCCCAAGGCCTCCAGGATGCGCTGCATGTCCCGTGCGCCCACGACCGCCGGGCGGATCGTGGTGGTCGAGGCGAAGAACTGCTTGACCTGGATGGGCTGGTCCGGATCGCTGTTGAGCTGGGCGTGGAGCCGCTGCAGGAAAGCGTTGGCGCGCGACAGCTTGCGGTTGCCCTGCGGGTTGAGCGCCAGGCACACCAGGTTGCTGTCGGGCGGGAACGGCACCAGGGCGTGGATGCGCCCGCTCATGTCGCGCACGAATCGTTCGGCGCGCTCGCGGAACGCCTCCGCCGCCTGCACGGTATGGCGCGGGATCAGGCCGAAGTGGGCGTGGTCGAGCGGCAGCACGCGGTGCGCAACGTAGACCGCCGCCGCCATCGCGCCGGGTTTGGAGCCTTCCGGGATGAACTGGCCGAAGTGGCGGTGGTCGAGCGCGTCGCCCGCGCTGTCGGCGCTGTCGAACACGTAGTCGGCCTGTTCGGTCAGCAGCGACATGGCGCGGTGGTCGCGACACACGAAGGCGCCCGCGCCGTAGGGCAGATAGGCGAGCTTGTGCGGGTCGATCGTGACCGAATCCACCTGTTCGAGCGCGGCGAAGGCGGCGTGGACCTCGGGCATCGGGAACTGGCGATAGTCCTGCCGCACTTCGTCAAGCGTGCGCAGGCGGCCGTCGGGATGGCGGAACAGGGTGGTCAGGTAGCCGCCCCAGGCCGCATCCACATGGATCGAGAACCCCAGGCCGCGCGCGCCGAAACGCGCGCGCGCATCGACCACGGCCGCGATCGGATCGATCGTGCCGTACTCGGTGGTGCCCAGCACGCCGACGGCCATCAGCACCGGCAGGCGCTCGCGCTCGCAGTCCGCGAGCGCCTGCTCCAGCGCCTCCGGGCACAGGCGCATGCCGCGTGCGGCGATCAGCTGGAGCTGGTCGCGGCCCAAGCCGATCATCTTGACACCCTTGCTCCAGGAGTAATGCGCGGTGATGGGGGCCAGCACCACGGGCGGTCGCAGCGTGGGATGACGTTCGAAGAAGGCATGCAGGCCCAGGTGCTCGATGCGCCGGGCCTGCACGCGCGCGCGCCAGCGCGTACGGTCCTCGGGGGACTGCGCGGCCAGCCAGTGTCGCCATTTTCCGAGCAGCTCGATCCCGGCCGCCGGGCCGAGGTTGAACGCCTGCCAGTCGTCGGCCGGAAGCCCCAGATCGGGCACGCCGGCCGCGAGCAGCGCCACCGGAAAGCCCTTGAGCGCCAGCGCCAGACGCAGCGACTGGAAATTGGCCAGGGTGCCGCCCGAAGTCAGGTGCCCGATCGCGCAGTCCGGACGCTTGGGGTCATCGGGCCAGCCCAGCATCCGCGCCAGCTGCAGACCGGCCTGCATCTCCAGCCGCAGCGTGACCGGCGCGGCGTCCTCGGTGACGTTGTTGGGGTTGTAGGGCAGGGTGAGGATCTGCGCGGCCAGACCCGGCAGCAGGAGGTCGGACACCATGTGGCCGAGGTAGCGCGGACTGTGGAAGGGCACCGAGCGCTTGAGCGCCGCCGAGAGCTGGTGCAGCTCGTTGCGCATCCGCGCTTCGAAGGCCTGATAGGCCGGATGCTGCGAGGCGCGCGTGGGAATGGCCGGCGGGTCTTCCGGATGGAAGTTGCGCCGCCAGTGCACGTGGTCGCGCAAGAACTCGACGACCAGGCGTTCGAGCAGGGCGTCGTTCTCGCCATAGGGGCCGAGGAAGCAGGCATCGAGCGTGCGCTGCTCGGCGTCGGGGATCGGCGCGGTGAGGCCGGGAGGAAGGTCGGGCGTGGTCATGCGCTCAGGTTAAGGCACCAAGCCCTGTCGCCGCCTGATTCAGGTCAACCGCGCGCCTCTCAATGCCTTGGGAGGGTCTGATTGTCGCTCACCATCCGGCGGAATGGTGCTGCGCGGGGGCTGCGACCAGGTACGTTTTTTTGTATTGCATTTTGCATACACTTTGACTTTAGTGGGCGCACAAGCGGCACCTGGCAAGCATCTCGCGATGCATACTGGAATAATGATACGTCTCATTCTAAATCTACTTCGATCAGATTTGATTATAAGGAAACATCACTTTCAAATACTCGCCGTCATACACCTTCGTAACAGAGTGGTCAAATGATCGCTATAAATCCGAATGGCTCGAAACTACTCCATTACAATATTCAATTCCTGTCCTTCTATGCGACTGCACAACTTCTCAATAATCGTCATCTGCTTCGCATTCGAGGCATCCAGGCTATCCGAATCAAGCATTATTGAGAGATATTGATAAAATATTGCAAGCCCAAATTGGGAGCGCAGTACTGGCGTCCCTATGTTAGGCGGAACTTGGACCATCAGAACACCTGCACTAATCCGTACCCGATCTTTCCAAGAAGGCTTGACATACCAGCGAATAATCATTTTTTTACCAGAAGCCAAGGCAAATCTGAATTTCGAACAATATCCCCAGGCATGTGCGTTGACCTCTTCTATCAAGCTATCGACTTCGAAGCGCCCGAATTGAGAAACATGATACAATTCATGGCTTAGCACATTGACAAATTCAGCGACTCCGTCGATGGCCGGCTTGTCACTGCTGAAATCTGAAGCAAAGGTCAAATCAAGTGTGTGGGATGGATCAATAATGGATTCACCATGGTGCTTAAAAGATGCCCCTTGTGGGAGAATCCAGAAATCGATGGATAATTTAGGGAGGCGCAATATCGAACCTTCGCGCATGCCACCCATTCTACCCCAAATCTTTTGTATGTTATCCAGCGCGAGATCAATGAGCGCGGGATCGGGCGAGTAATCTTGGCTGGTGGTCAAAACGTTTATCACAATTTTATCTGTCTGCGATGCGCCCAATTTAATCCGGCGTAAATATTCATTTTCATGCGTCGCCCTCCCGTTGCCTACTTGAGCGGTGTTGATTGCAACGGCAGCACCACGCTTCGTCTTGAAATGAATTGTGTTAACAACCGTGTAACTATTTGCAGTGCAGGCTGTCATTATCACCAACAAGAGTGGTATGGGAAATGATCTTATTAAATGTTTCATGGCCAAAAATCCACTTGCTTTCGTGAGGGCGCTCGTTAGAAAAATCAGCCGGCATCACATGATGCCGTGGGAAATCGGGAGCCTCCCCGGCCCGGTGAAAATTGACGACACGACAAGATTGAACAAGGAATCAACCCGCCGAGAGGCGAGATGCTTCTATTTCTTTATCAACCGAAGCAGCGCGGAACGTGCCGTGGAGGGCGTGCCCATGCCAGGCTGAAATATTTCTCCCGTGGTCACCACGAGGTATTCCCCGCTCGGAGACATCGCTGTAACCCACATCGAAGGCCAATCCAGAATCTGCCCCAGCTTCCTCGGCGGCGAGGCGTTCGATTGCACCACGCTCATCCAATCCGTTCAGCGCCATCACCTGTGCCAGCACGCTCTTATCTACACTGCCAGGCTCGCCCGCCTGCGCGCTCAACGACGCACAGGCCGCCATGACGGCAACAGCCAAAGCCTGCTTCACGCAGCAGCTATTCACTGATTTCATGTCGCATTACTCCTTGCGGCTGATGAAAGGCACCTCCCGATGTCTTGGGAATCAGGCGGAGCACTCCCGCCCGATATTGCTGCAAACTTCCCCGAGGGGGTGTCGTGTACCCCGAAAACAGGATCCTGGTGCCGTCCGAAGAGACATCTACGATGCTCCTGTTCCAGCGATCCGTTAACTGGAATTCGCCTTCGCCTTCAAGGATGTCCCTCAGCGAGACAGCGCCGGTGTCCTGGGTCCAGAGCCATCCATCCGTGAGGTGCTTGGACAAACTCTCTTCCCAAACCACCTGATCCCCGACGATCAGGCTGCCGTCGCTGCTCATGACCGTTGCGCTGCTGGCGGTTGCTCCTTCCGGCATGCTCAGGTCCAGATAGGTGACAGCGCCGGAATGGTCCCGATACCAACTCAGGGGCGAGTGGGGAACTGGGTTGCCCATATAGCGGCCAGACCCGACTATCAGGCTGCAGTCGGCATTGCACGTTCTGGCAATCCCGAGCTGGACACCATCGTTGTCGAAAATGAACTGCATGGCATTGTCAATCCATATCGCCGCCCTGCTGGAAAACACGAGAATCGCACCAACAACGGTATCGCCATCATCCGATATTCCCAGAGGGGTTGCGAAATAGTCTTCGAGCAGGATTTGCCCGGTCTCTTCGCTCCATTTCCACGGGGGGGCATACCCTTCATGATTGACGAAACGGCCAGCCCCCGTCAGCCACTTTCCGTTCTGCGACATTCCATAGGTCACGTTGGTGGCGTAAACCGTGCCAGGCAAGGGCTGCCAGCCGGTCGCTTCCCGCCACATCACCAACTGATCATATGTGCTGCGACCCGTTTCTTCCGGGGGTGAGGGAATGACCTGGTAGGCGTAGACCGTTGCACCATCCGGGGTAACGAATGGCTGCCCGCCGCCTTCCAGCAGTTTTTCCCACTCCGTTCCTCCCGGGCGCAGGCGCACAACGCCGGCCCAGCCATCCCAGCGGCCGCCGCCGAGCACGGTGCCGTCATCCGCGATCGAGTTCATCTCGAAATGTACGGGGCTGAGCGGCGTGGTGTACGCGGGGATCGGCAGCTCGGTCCATTCCAGGTCATACAAATCCGTCAGCGTCGGCTTCACCCACGGGCAGGCCGGCTTCGCCAGCCGCGCCAGTATCGTCAGATCGAACCCACCCGAACCGAAGCCCGAGGCCGTGGCCTCGTACTCCGCCGCGCCGCTGTCGCAGCCCAGCGCCAGTTCCACCCGGCCCCACGGCGTGTGTTCCACCTGCGCCGGATCGAACGCCTCCCCGAAGCGTCCGCCGCGCGCCGAATACAGCGCCGGAAACACCAGCCGATCCTCTTCCACCTCGCCCGTGCCCACCATCCAGTACGGGTTTCCTTCCGGATCATAGGTGAACCAGCCCAGCGCCGCGCTGCCGTTCGCCAGCCAGGTCAGCACGTAGCCCTGTCCGCTGTAGGCCGGGTCGTACCAGCCCCCGCTCTGGCCCGCCTCGGCGCGCACCGGCTCGCCCGGCGTGCCGTGGATCGGCGCGCAGCCTGCGGCCATCGTGCGCGTCAGCCGGGTCAGCGGAAAATCGCCGCTCTTGCCGAAGGCGGAAAACGCCACCCGGCCGTGCTGGCAGTCGGAAAACGAGATCACCGCATTGCCCACCGCATCCCGCACCACCTGGGCCGGGTCGTAGTCCGGGCCGAAGCGCCCGCCGCGCGGGGCGATCAGTTCGGAAAACACGATGGAATCACCGTCCGGATCGCGCACGATCCGGCCCACGCCTTCCAGCCAGCGCGGCTCGCCCGCGTCGTCGAAGGTGAACCAGTACAGCGCCGCGGATTCCTCTGACAAAATCCCGACGATCCAGCCCTCGCCGGCGCGCGCCGGATCGAACCACATCGCGCTGTGGCCCGGCTGGATCGGAACGTAGGGCGCTTTGGCGCGGGCCGCGGCCGGAAGCGCGGCGAGCAGCAGGGCGCAGAGAAAACCGGGCAAAAAGCGGGCGAAAATGCTGCGCCGCGGCAGCCGGGACGAAAGAATCGGGGCCATGGTAAATACCTCCGCAAGCGGCCAATGAGCTCCCCGGTTTCGGGAGGCTAGCCCAGGCGCGCCGGCGCGTCCATTCCCCGGATGGGGTAGTGCTCCGAACTTCAGCTGGAATCTCGGCTTCGCCGGGATGAGGGATCAATTCTTGTTCAGAGCTTCCCTTGCGGCTGACCCGCGCCGGGGATGCTCCTCAGCCGCTGCAGCTGCCGCAGCACACCGACGGCAGGCGGACGACCTCGACCGTATCGGCCGGGTGGCCGGCGCGCTCGAGCGCGCCGAACAGTTCGCGGTCGAGCATGTTGGCCGCGACGCGCAGGCCCTGGCCGCGCGGGTCGAGGTCCACGATCGCGGCCGGGTCGATGTCTTCCAGCGCGTCGCGGACCCGATCGACGTCTACCGGTGCGGCGCTCAGGTTAATGGTGTATTCCATGAGATGACTCGCGGAAACGGAGCGGAAGCGGGGGGGC
>JAMLIV010000023.1 GCA_023954075.1 Lysobacteraceae bacterium | reverse complement strand
GGAATCGAGCAGGATGGCGTCCTGGTGCGCGGCCATCTTCGGGGCTACTTCCGACTGGATCTTGCGCAGGGCATCGTTGCTGTCGGTGCCCACGATGTTGAAAAACACCTGGGTCACGCGCGTCAGCAGATCGCCCGAACGCTCCATCGCCTCCAGCGTGTTGGCGACGCTCGCCGGTTCGGGATTGTCGGCGATGGCGCGGATCTCGATCAGCTGGCGCTTCATGCCTTCCTCGATCGCGGGAAGGTAGTGCTCTTCCCGGATCAGGCGGAAATCAGGTGTCTGCAGCGGCAGCGCGCTGGCGCTGAAGAACGGGTTCGCCTGCGCGGCTTCGCTGGCCGTGCTGCCGGCAGCGGCGGATGTCGATTCGGCGGGCGCGGAGGGCGTTCCGTCCGGCGAGCAGGCGGACAGCCCGAGGGCGAGGCAGATGGCGCTGGCCAGGGTGAGGCGTGTCAGGGTCATGGTTACTCTCTTTGACGGTCATGGAAATGGCTTCCGGCGACGGGCGGCGATGCCTGCGGCTGCAGCGGGAAGAAAGGGGCCTGCCGCCGCAGGGCGCGCATGCGCACGGAGGCAATCGCCAAGCATGGGGGCTGGCGCGCGGCTTTTCCATGTGCCGGAGGGCAGGGGCGGGGCCGGCCGCGCGTTGACATCGCGCGGAGTGAGCGGATAATTCACGGTTTGTGCGCCAATCTGGTGCCAGACTGCGGAAGGAGCCCGGCGGGCAATCGCCGGAACAGTGTGCGACATGGTGACATCAGCATCCCGCTGACCCGTGCTGCCGCCGGACCGGCCGGTTCCGGCCTGCCGCCCGATTTTTCCCGCATCCCCCGTCCGATGCTTTCCAACCCGTGGAAAGCGGAGCATCGCCATGATTGCCATCACCCTTCCCGACGGCAGCCGCCGTGAATTCGATCATCCCGTGTCCGTCATGGACGTGGCCAAGGCCATTGGTCCGGGCCTGGCCAAGGCCACCGTGGCCGGCCGGGTCGACGATCGCCTCGTCGATGCGGTCGACCTGATCGACCGGGACGCGCGCCTTTCCATCATCACGCCCAAGGATCCCGAGGGCGTCGAGATCATCCGCCACTCCTGCGCGCACCTGGTCGGGCACGCGGTCAAGCAGCTGTATCCCACCGCCAAGATGGTGATCGGTCCGGTGATCGAGGACGGCTTCTACTACGACATCTGGTACGAACGCGCCTTTACCCCTGAGGACATGGCAGCGATCGAGAAGCGCATGGGCGAGCTGATCGCGAAGGACTACGACGTGGTCAAGCGCGTGACCCCGCGCGCCGAGGTGATCGAGGTGTTCAAGGCGCGCGGCGAGGACTACAAGCTGCGCCTGATCGAGGACATGGGCCCGGAAGTCACCGCCATGGGCCTCTACCATCACGAGGAATACGTGGACATGTGCCGCGGCCCGCACGTGCCCAACACGCGCTTCCTCAAGGCATTCCGCCTGATGCGGGTGTCCGGTGCCTACTGGCGCGGCGATTCGAAGAACGAGCAGCTGCAGCGCATCTACGGCACCGCCTGGGCCGATGAAAAGCAGCTCAAGGCCTACATCCAGCGCATCGAGGAAGCCGAGAAGCGCGACCATCGCCGCATCGGCAGGCAGCAGGACCTTTTCCACCTGCAGGAAGAGGCACCGGGCCTGGTGTTCTGGCACCCCAAGGGCTGGGCGATCTGGCAGGTGGTGGAGCAGTACATGCGCCGCGTTTACGGCAATACCGGCTATGGCGAGGTGCGCTGCCCGCAGATCCTCGACGTGGAACTGTGGAAGCAGTCCGGGCACTGGGACAACTACCAGAACAACATGTTCTTCACCGAATCGGAGAAGCGCACCTACGCAGTCAAGCCGATGAACTGTCCCGGTCACGTGCAGATCTTCAACCAGGGCCTGCACAGCTACCGCGACCTGCCGATCCGCTACGGCGAGTTCGGCTCCTGCCACCGCAACGAGCCGTCCGGCGCGCTGCACGGCATCCTGCGCGTGCGCGGCTTCACCCAGGACGACGGCCACATCTTCTGCACCGAGGAGCAGGTCGAGGCGGAGGTGCGGGACTTCCACGACCAGGCGCTCAAGGTCTACGCCGACTTCGGCTTCGAGGACATCCAGATCAAGATCGCGCTGCGCCCCGAGCCGCGTCTGGGCGACGACGCCACCTGGGACAAGGCCGAACACGCCTTGCGCTCGGCGCTGCGTGCCTCGGGCGTGGAGTGGCAGGAGCTTCCCGGTGAGGGGGCGTTCTATGGTCCCAAGATCGAGTACCACCTCAAGGATGCCATCGGGCGCACCTGGCAGCTGGGCACGATGCAGGTCGATTTCATGATGCCGGGTCGACTGGGTGCCGAATACATCGATGAACACAGTCAGCGCCGCCACCCGGTGATGCTGCACCGGGCCATCGTGGGCTCCATGGAGCGGTTCATCGGAATCCTGATCGAGCACCACGCCGGTCAGCTGCCCTCCTGGCTCGCCCCGGTGCAGGCGGTCGTGCTCAACATCACCGATGCCCAGGCCGATGCCGTCGCCGCTGCTGGAAAAGCCCTTGCAAATCAAGGATTCCGCGTGACGACGGACTTGAGGAATGAGAAGATCGGCTATAAGATCCGCGAACACACGCTGCAGCGCATCCCCTACCTTCTGGTCATCGGCGACCGCGAGAAGGAAAATGGAGCCATGGCGGTGCGCACGCGATCAGGGGAAGATCTGGGGTCGATGTCATTGCAGGACTTTGCATCCCGGCTGCGCGCCGAACAGGGACCGCTGGCCTGAGACAGGCGGCGGCTCGCGATTCATTCATCAGAGGACACCTTTATCAGTACCGACAAGTTGAACCGGAAAAATGGCGAGATCCGCGTGCCGCGCGTGCGCGTGATCGGCTCCGATGGCGAGATGATCGGCGTGCTTTCGCGCGATGAGGCCCTGCGCATGGCCGAGGATGAGGGCCTGGATCTGGTCGAGATCCAGCCCAATGCCGATCCGCCCGTGTGCAAGGTCATGGATTTCGGCAAGTTCCGCTTCGAGCAGCAGAAGAAGGCCTCCGAGGCCAAGAAAAAGCAGAAGCAGGTCGAGATCAAGGAACTCAAGTTCCGGCCGGTGACCGATGACGGTGACTACCAGATCAAGCTGCGCAACATGCGCCGCTTCCTCGCCGAGGGCGACCGCGTCAAGGTCGTCGTCCGGTTCCGCGGGCGCGAGATGTCCCACACCGAGCTGGGCCTTGCGATGACCCGGCGCATCGAGGAAGAACTCAAGGACGAGGCGGTCATCGAGCAGCGCCCCAAGATGGAAGGGCGCCAGATGATCATGATGGTCGCGCCCAAGAAGAAGATCTGATCGCCCCGCGCCCGGGCCGGGTGGCGAGGCATTTCCACCAAGGCCGGCATTCCGATGCCAGCTGGCATCGTCACTTCCACCGGGCGGGTGCGGCAGGTGCAGCCGCCGGGCTTGGCGGCTGCCGGCCTTGCGCCACGCTGCCGAACGCAGTAAAATGCCGCTCTTTTCCCGGCCGCTCTGGCCCACCACTGGCCACAGGTCATCATCATGAAAGCCGACATCCATCCGAAGTACAACGCCGTCGTGTTCCAGGACCTTTCGTCCGACCTTTCGTTCCTTACGCGCTCCACGCTGACGAGCAAGGAAACGATCAAGTGGGAAGACGGCGAGACCTACCCGCTGGTCAAGGTCGAAGTGTCGTCCCGTTCGCACCCCTTCTACACCGGCAAGCACAAGATCGTCGATACCGGCGGTCGGGTGGACAAGTTCCGCCGCCGCTACGCCAGCAAGTGACGCGACGGCGCGCCTGCGCCGAACGCCATTGCACCAAAGTCGAACGCCGCCGGTCCCTGACCGGCGGCGTTTTGCTATGCGATAATCGGCGCTTTGCCGACAGCGGATTGCCGTGCGCGCCAAGTGCCGGCATCGCGCCAGCCGCCGACCGCACGGGACGGTGCCGGCGATCCGCTGCATTCCGAATCACATGCTCTTGGGAGATACCCCGTGGCTGACAGCACCCAGGTCGTCCTGACCGATTCCGACAACGCCAAATCCAGCACGCTGCCGGTGCAGCGCGGTTCCCTCGGGAGTCCCGCGCTGGACATCGCCCGGCTGCACAAGGACACCGGTTACTACACCTACGACCCGGGCTTCGGCTCCACCGCCAGCTGCCGCAGCGCGATCACCTACATCGATGGCGACAACGGCGTGCTGCTGTACCGCGGCTACCCGATCGAGCAGCTCGCGGAAAAGTCGAGCTTTCTGGAAGTGGCCTACCTGCTGATGCACGGCGAGCTGCCGACGAAGGCGCAGTTCGGGGCCTTCGAGCACGAGGTCACGCATCACACGATGATGCACGAGGCGTTCCGCACCTTCCTGTACGGGTTCCGCCACGATGCCCATCCCATGGCGATGCTGACCGGGATGCTGGGCTCGCTCTCGAGCTTCTATTACAACGACCTGGACCTGCGCGATCCCGAGCAGCGCCGCCTCGCGGCGATCCGCCTGATTGCCAAGGTGCCGACCATCGCGGCGGCCTGCTACCGCTACTCGATCGGCTGGCCGATCCGTTATCCGAAGAACGATCTCGAGTACACCACGCGCTTCCTGCACATGATGAAGGAGGTGCCGAGCGGCCCGCTGGAGCTCAATCCCATCGTGTCCAAGGCGCTGGATCTGCTCTTCATCCTGCATGCCGACCACGAGCAGAACGCCTCCACCTCGACGGTGCGGCTGGTGGGCTCCACCGGTGCCAATCCCTATGTCAGCGTGGCGGCGGGCGTGGCCGCGCTGTGGGGGCCGGCGCACGGCGGTGCCAACGAGGCCGTGCTCAAGATGCTGGAGGAGATCGGCGATGCCAAGCATGTGCAGTCGGCGGTGGACAAGGCCAAGGACAAGGAGTCCGGCTTCCGCCTCATGGGCTTCGGCCATCGCGTCTACAAGAACTTCGATCCGCGCGCCAAGATCATCCGCGAAATGACCCACAAGGTGCTGGGCGAGCTGGGCGTCAACGATCCGCTGCTGGAAGTGGCGTTGCGCCTTGAAGAGGCGGCCCTGCACGACGACTACTTCGTGCAGCGCAAGCTCTACCCGAACGTGGATTTCTACAGCGGCATCATCTACAAGGCGCTTGGCATTCCGACCGAGATGTTCACGGTGATGTTCGCGATCGCGCGCACCGCCGGCTGGGTCAGCCACTGGCTGGAGCAGCAGAACGATCCGGAGAACCGCATCGGACGTCCGCGCCAGATCTACACCGGCGCCACGCCGCGCGATTACAGCCCGATCGACGCGCGCGCCTGAAGACTGCGCGCCACCCGGCAGGACAACACCGACCGGTGTGCCCTGCTGGGTGGTGGCGGAAGGACGCCCTTCAGTGCGGCGGGTGCGCCGGCTGCGCGTCGATCATCCGCAGCAGTTGGTCCAGGCTGGCGCGCGACATCGGCGCGCGCCCTTCCGCGTCAAGCGGCGGATTGCGCTCGCAGGCCGGAGGAAGCAGCCACAGTTCGAACCCGATGCCGTCGGCGTCGAAGGCGACGTGCGGCACGCTGGTTTGCCGGCGCGGGTCCAGGCGCACGCGGCGATCGCCCAGTCGGTGTGCGATGCCCTGCTCACGCAGCACGCCCAGGACCGCCTCCGCCTCTTCGGCGTGTACATGCAGCTGCACCATGGAGTGCGCGTCCGCGGTTCCATCCAGCACCGCACCGACGAGGGCGGGCCGGAACGGCGCGAAGAAGCGCATGGCCTCGACCGCGGCGCGGCGGCGCGCCTGCAGCGCCGCGTGCTGGTCGTTTCCCCGGAACAGCCTCTGGTAGGCCTGCAGCGCCTCGCGGATCTCACCGGCCCCCGGCCACTGGCGACGATCCGGCGGCGCGCCACCGTCCCGTGCCAGGACGCGCCTGAGCGCCAGCAGGGGATCGTCAACGGCGTGTTCGGTCATCCAGCGCGCCGCCTGTTCGGCCAGCCATTGGCGCGTGGTGTCGGCGCGGCGGGGAGACATCAGAAGATGTCGAACGACTCGCGCTCGCTGGTCGCGTTGCGGTTTGCGCCGGCACTGGCCGTTTCGAGCCGCGCCGCGTCCTCGGTCTTCATGTACTCGCTGATCGCGCCCGGCGTGCCGGCCGGGACCAGCAGGCCCGATCCGCTGTCGATGAGCACGGTGGTGATGCCGTTGGGGATCATGGGGTGGACCTCGGGCACACCGTTCAGCGCAGCGCGCATGGTGTCGATCCACATCGGCAGCGCGGCGCGCGCGCCGAACTCACCCGTGCCGAGCGTGGAAAAGTCGTCCATGCCGACCCAGGCGCTGGTCACGATGTTGCCGCCGAAGCCGGAGAACCAGGCGTCGCGATGGTCGTTGGTGGTTCCGGTCTTGCCGCCGATGTCGCTGCGCTCCAGCACGCGTGCGCCGCGGCCCGTGCCGCGCTGGATCACGTCGCGCAGCAGCGAGTGGATCAGAAAGGCGGTGCGCTCGTCGATGGCGCGCGGTGCCAGGACCGTCTGCGTCGGGCCGGCGGCATCCTCGATGGCGGGTGCGGGTGCCGCATCGCCAAAGTTGAAGCCCGCGACCTGAGCGCCGTCGCGCGTGCCGGAAGAAAGCAGCCGCTCGGGACAGTCGTGGCAGGCGCGCGGAGCGTGCTCGGCGTGGACGATGGTGCCGTTGCTGTCCAGCACCCGCGCCAGCACGTAGGGCTCGATAAGATAGCCGCCGTTGACGAATGTCGCATAGCCGCGCGCTGCCGCGAGCGGCGGCACGGAGCTTGTCCCGAGCGCGAGCGAGAGGTTCTCCGGCAGGCTTTCCGGCGGGAAACCGAAACCCTGGATGTAGCGCTTGGCGTAGCTGGCACCGATCGCGTCGAGGATGCGCACCGACACCAGGTTGCGCGAGCTGACCATGGCCTCGCGCAGCCGCATCGGGCCGGAAAAGACGTTGTTGTCGTTGGAGGGCCGCCAGGACGTGCCGGAGGAGCGGTCGTGGAACACCACGGGCGCGTCGAGCACGATGGAGCCGGGATGGAAGCCGCGCTCGAACGCCGCCGCGTACACGAAGGGCTTGAAGCTCGAACCGGGCTGGCGCAGCGCCTGGGTGGCGCGGTTGAACTTGTTGAGGCCGAAGCTGAAGCCGCCGTTCAGCGCCAGAACGGCCCCGTCTTCGGCCGACAGGCTCACGATGGCACCTTGCGCCGCCGGGATCTGGGCCAGCTCGAATTCGCCCTCGGCCCCGCGCGCCAGCCGCACGATGTCGCCGCGCGCCAGCACGTCGCCGGGCTTGCGCGGCGCGCCACCGCGCCGGTCGGCGGACACATAGGGGGCGGCCCAGCGCAGCTGGTCCATGTGCAGCAGCGCTTCCTGGCCGTCGGCGAGCGTGACCTCGGCCGCATCGGTTCCAATTGAAGTCACCAGCGCGGGCTGCAGGCCGCCCAGCGCGCGATAGTCGCGCAGCGCCTGCTGCACAACGCTCGGCGTCAGCGCATCGGGAAGCTCGGCATGACCTTCCGCGCCGCGCCATCCGTGCCGCCGGTCATAGGCCAGAAGCGCGGTGCGGATGCCGGCGTTGGCGGCTTCCTGGATGCGCGAATCGATCGTGGTGTAGGCCTGGTATCCACCGGTGAAGGCGTCGGCACCGTACCGATCCACCATCCGCTGGCGCACCATTTCGGCCACATACGAGGCCTCCAGCTCCACCGGCGGCTCGTGCGGCGTGGAGCGGTCGGGCTCGGCGACCGCCGCGCGGTAATCCGCCTCGTCGACGAAGCCCAGCTCGAACATGCGCTGCAGCACGTAGTTGCGCCGGATCATGGCGCGCTCGGGATTGATGATCGGGTTGCCGCTGGAGGGGAACTTGGGGATGGACGCGAGCGTTGCCGCTTCGGCCAGGGACAGCTGCTCGAGCGGCTTGCCGTAGTAGAACTCCGCCGCGGCGACGATGCCGTAGGCGCGGTTGCCGAAGAAGCTCTTGTTGAGATAGATGCCGAGGATCTCGTCCTTCTCCAGTTCGCGCTCCATCTTGAGCGCCAGCAGCATCTCGCGGAACTTGCGCGTGTAGCTGTACTCCGGGCTCAGGAAGAACATCCGCGCCACCTGCTGGGTGATCGTCGAGCCGCCCGGCACGCGTTGGCCATCGGTCGTGGCCAGCAGCCAGACCGCGCGCGCGGTACCGCGCCAGTCGACGCCCGGGTGTTCGTAGAAGCGCGCATCCTCGATCGCGATGAAGGCCTGCCGCACCCGCTGCGGCACGTCGGCGATGGCGACCGGCGTGCGCCGCGTCTCGCCGAACAGCGCCATCAGCCGCCCGTCCGCGCTGTAGACCGACAGGGGCACCTGGTACTCGACGTTGCGCAGTACCTGCACCGAGGGCAGGCCTGGCGCCATCAGCCAGTAGAGGACCGCGAGCGTGGCCACGCCGCACAGAGCGAGGATCAGGCCGAGGGTGAGGGACCACTTCAGGAGGCGGCGCAGCAGAGACATTTTCGCGGGAATACCATGGGTTTGCGTTGCTTCTTAAAGAAGAGTATAGAATGTGGCCGTAGATGCCTGTGAAGGTCGGATGGCGAAGCTTGTGGGGTGGGGTGGGGACGTGGGGTTCGGGGTTCGATGCATCACACTGTTGCCAAACCGTTAAGACTCGTTATCTAATGTGCCAACACAGGAGTTGCGCGTAAGACTCCGTCGGAAGGGGAGAAATCGTGGCGCTGTTTGCTACCAACACAACACCCCTGATTGGCGTGGACATCAGTTCCACGGCAGTCAAGCTGCTGCAGCTGGGCCAAGCGGGCGGCAAGTATCGCGTGGAACACTACGCGGTCGAGCCGCTTCCGCCCAATGCGGTGGTCGAAAAGAACATCGTCGAGGTGGAAGCCGTCGGCGAGGCCATCAAGCGTGCCCTGTCGCGCTCCGGCTCTCGCCTCAAGCAGGCCGCCGCGGCGGTCGCCGGTTCGGCCGTCATCACCAAGGTCATCCCGATGCAGGCGAACCTGAGCGAAGACGACTTGGAAGATCAGGTCCAGGTCGAGGCCGCGCAGTATATTCCCTATCCCATCGAGGAAGTGAGCCTGGACTTCGAGATCCTCGGCGCGGTCAAGGACAATCCCGAGATGGTCCAGGTGCTTCTGGCCGCTACCCGGACCGAGAACGTCGAGGTACGCCAATCCGCGCTGGAGTTGGGGGGGCTGACCGCCAAGGTCATCGACGTGGAGGCCTTCGCGATGGAGAACGCCTTCCGTCTGATCGCCGATCAGCTCTCGGTGCCCAAGGACGCGCTGGTGGCCCTGGTCGACGTCGGTGCCACGATGACCACGCTCAACGTGCTGCGCAACCAGCGCGGCATCTACTCGCGCGAGCAGGTCTTCGGCGGCAAGCAGCTCACCGACGAGGTGATGCGCCGCTACGGGCTCTCCTACGAGGAGGCCGGGCTGGCCAAGCGCCAGGGCGGCCTGCCGGAAAGCTACGAAATCGAGGTGCTGGAGCCGTTCAAGGAGGCGATGGTCCAGCAGATCAGCCGCCTGCTGCAGTTCTTCTACGCGGGCAGCGAGTTCAACCGCGTCGACCAGATCGTGCTGGCCGGCGGCTGCGCCTCGATCCCCGGAATCGCGGAGATGGTGGAAGAGCAGATCGGCATTCTGACCGTGGTGGCCAACCCGCTCGCCAACATGTCCCTGTCCTCACGCGTGCAGGCACAGGCGCTGGCGCAGGATGCGCCGGCACTGATGATCGCCTGCGGCCTGGCCATGAGGAGCTTCGACTGATGGCACGGATCAACCTACTCCCGTGGCGTGTCGAGCGTCGCAAGCAGCGCCAGAAGCAGTTCTACACGATGCTGGGCACGGCGGCGATCATTGCGGTGCTGGCCGTGTTCGGGCTCAAGATGTACTACGACTCGCTGATCGAGGCGCAGCAGGCGCGCAACGCCTACCTGCAGCAGGAGATCGTCGCGGTCGAGGCCAAAATCAAGGAAATCGAGGAGCTGGACCGCAAGCGCGCGAGCCTCCTGCAGCGCAAGCAGGTGATCGAGCAGCTCCAGGCCAGCCGCTCGCAGATGGTCCACCTGTTCGACGAGTTGGTCCGCACCGTTCCCGAGGGCGTGCGCCTGACTTCGATCAAGCAGGCCGGCGACCTGCTCACGCTCGAAGGCCTGGCCCAGTCAAACGCGCGCGTGTCCTCTTACATCCGGGCGCTGGAAGGCTCCGGCTGGATGTCGCGCCCGGATCTTTCGATCATCGAAGCCAAGGGGGCTGACAAGAGCATGCCCTACATCTTCAACCTCAAGGTCACCCTGGTTCGGCCCAATGCCGAGGGTGAGGGTGAGGACGGTCAGATCGCCGGAGGTGCGCCATGAGCGGCGGATTCGATCTTCGCAACCTCGACACCAGCAACCCGGGCGGTTGGCCGGGTTCGGTCAAGCTCTTTTTCTGTGCCCTGCTCGCGGTGCTGATCCTGTTCCTGGGCTGGTATCTGATCGTGCGGGAGCAGCAGGACACGCTCACCGGGGAAAAGGCCAAGGAACAGTCCTTGCGCAACGACTTCGAGGCCAAACAGGCGCGCGCCGTGAACCTGGAGCCGCTCAAGCAGCAGTTGGCAGACATGGAGGCCATGCTTCAGCAGATGCTGCGCCAGCTGCCGGGCCGCACCGAAATGGCCGACCTCATCGTCGACATTTCCCAGACGGCGCTGGCCACCGGCCTCCAGAACGAACTGTTCCAGCCGCAACCCGAGATCAAGAAGGAGTTTTACGCCGAGAAGCCGATCGCGCTGCGGATGGTAGGTACCTACCACCAGTTCGGCGCGTTCGTCAGCGGCGTGGCCTCGCTGCCGCGCGTGGTGATCATGACCATGCACGACATCTCGCTCAAGCCGCGCGACGACAAGCGCGCCGGCGGGGTGCTGGTCCTGGAAGGCACGATCAAGACCTATCGCTATCTGGAAGAGGACGAGACCGTCCCCGCAACGCCGGCCCCGGCAGGAGCCCGCCGATGAGCATCATGCATGCCAATCGCCCGTTCCGCGCCGTGCGGCGGCTGCTGCTCGTGGCATTCGCTGCGGCAGCAACGCTTACCGCTTGCGCCCCGGGCATGTCCGATCTGCAGACATGGGTGTCCGAAGTGAAAGCTCGGCCACCCAAGCCCTTGGACCCGCTGCCGATAATGCAGCAGTTCGAGACCTTCGAATATGCCGCCCAGGCAATGCGCGACCCGTTCAGCGGACCCGCGGCCGATCAGGAAAGCGGCGGAGCCGACTCAGGCCTGCGGCCTGATCCGACGCGACGCAAGGAACCGCTCGAGGCCTTCCCGCTCGATGGTCTGGACATGGTGGGCACGATCGGTACCGGCCCGGGCATGATCGGGCTGATCATGGATCCGGAACGCGTGGTGCATCAGGTTCTGGGCGGGCAGTACATGGGCCAGAACGATGGTCGCATCACTTCGATCCACGAGGATCGCATTGAATTGACGGAACTGGTGCCGGATGGTGCTGGCGGATGGATGGAGCGCCAGGCCCAAGTGGCGCTGGACGACAAATAGGGATGGGGGATAGCACGATGACCTCGACGAACCACACACTCCAGGGAATGGCGCCGAAGATGAAGCACAAGATCGCCGGGTTGCTTGGAACAATCGCCCTCATCGCAGGTGGCCTTGCCTCGGCCAACACGCTGCAGGACATCAGCTACGCAACGGCGGCCGACGGCAGCGTCCGCGTGGTGCTGCACCTGGCCGAACCGGCTTCCGGAGCACAGGCATTCACGACGGACGATCCGCCGCGCATTGCCATCGATCTCCCATCGACGGCCAGCCAGGTGGTGGATCGCCGCATCGCCGTCGGCAATGGTGCGGCGAACTCGATCAGCGCCGTCGAAGCCGGGGGGCGCACCCGCGTGGTGATCGACCTGTTCAACAAGGCGCAGTATCAGGCGTACGCCGACGGCAGCACCTATGTTGTCGAGATCGCCGGCACCGCAGGTGCGGCCGCCAACGCGACCCCGGGACTGGCCGCCGATCCGGCCAAGCGCATCAATGGCAAGAATGCGGCCATCACCAACGTCGATTTCCGCCGCACACCCGAAGGTGCCGCGCGCGTCCTGCTCGACCTGAGCGACGAGAACGCGATTGTCGACCTGCGCACGGAAGGTTCGAACGTCATCATCGACCTCAAGGATGTCGATGTCGCCGAGTCCCTGCGCCAGAAGCTCGACGTGTCCGACTTCGCGACCCCGGCACAGTTCATCGAAACCACGCAGGGGCCGTCCGGATCGCGCGTGACTGTTCGTGCCAACGGTCAGTTCGAGACCCTGGCCTACCAGACCGGCGGACAATATGTGCTTGAAGTGTCGCCCAGGAAAGAAATTGCTCCCGAAGATGCCGTGACGGGGCTGGGCAAGGACGAGCAGAAGGGCTACACCGGCGAGCCGGTGGTCTTCAACTTCCAGGAAATCCCGGTGCGCACCCTGCTGCAGCTCCTGGCGGAAGTCTCGCAGAAGAACATCGTCGCCGCCGATACCGTCACGGGCAACGTCACCCTGCGCCTGATCAACGTGCCCTGGGACCAGGCGCTCGACATCGTGCTGCGCTCCAAGGGGCTGGACAAGCGCGTCGATGGCAACGTGATCTGGGTCGCCCCGCAGAGCGAAATCGCCAAGTACGAAAAGGACATCGCGGAGGCGCGGCTGGACATGGAACAGCGCGCACCGCTCCTGACCGAGTACATCGCGATCAACTACGGCAGTGCCGCGGACATTGCCAGCCTGCTCACGGAGGATGCCAAGCAGGGCCAGGGCGGTGCCGGCGGTGGACAGGCGGGACAGCAGCAGCGCGGCTTCCTCTCGCCGCGCGGCAGCGTCAGCTTCGATCCGCGCACCAACACCCTCCTGCTCAATGAGACCGCGGAAAAGGTCGTGGAGATCAGGGAGCTCATCAAGCTGCTCGACCGCCCGGTCGACCAGGTGCTGATCGAGGCTCGCATCGTGATCGCCACCGAGAGCTTCGCGCGCGATCTGGGTGCCCGCTTCGGCATCAGCAGCGCGCGTCAGGAAGGCAGCAACACCATCATCGGCACCTCCGGCTCGCTCGGGGCCGCGTCGAGCATGGCGGGTGCCGCACTGGACAACCGGCTGTCCGGCCGGCCGCCGCTGGCAGGCATCGGCGCGGGTCTGGGCTCGGACCGGCTGAACGTCAATCTGCCGGTTGCCAACCCGGCTGGTGCGATCGGTTTCGCGATCCTCGGCTCCGACTACCTGCTTGATCTCGAGCTCTCCGCGCTGCAGAACGAAGGCCGTGGCGAAGTGGTCTCCAGCCCGCGGGTGATCACGTCGAACCAGCGCGAGGCCACCATCAACCAGGGCCGGGAAGTGGGCTATGTCACGACCAGCGGCGTCGGCGCAAACGCCACGCCGACGGTGAACTTCAAGGAAGCCCTGCTGCAGCTGAAGGTCACCCCGACCATCACCCAGGACGGCCGCGTGTTCCTCAGCATGGCGGTCAAGAAGGACGAGATCATCGGCTACGTCAACCTGGGTCAGCTCGGCTCCACGCCGGAACTGGCCAAGCGCGAAGTCACCACCGCCGTTCTGGTCGACAGCGGCCAGACCGTCGTCGTGGGCGGCGTCTACGAGTTCACCAGCGCCGAGGACATCAAGAAAGTTCCGTTCCTCGGGGATGTGCCGGTGCTGGGCAACCTGTTCCGCAACAAGCACAAGGGAACCACCAAGGCGGAGCTCCTGATCTTCGTCACGCCCAAGATCCTCAACGTCGGCGGCCCTCGCGGCGGCTGAGCTGCCGGTCCCAACAGATTTTCATACTTAAACGCAGGAAGCGACCCGGTTCGCGGAGACTACCCATGAAATTTGCATCCATCCTGAAAAGTCTTTTGCTGGTGACCGCCGTGTCGCTGCTGGCCGCCTGTGGCGGGGGAACCAGCGGCGGCGATTCGGCGTTCCAGCCGGCGCAGCTCCGGGTCACGGCCACCCCGACGGCGACCACCGTCGGGCCCGGAGGCCATCTCGACGTCACGGTGAAGGTGGCCTTCAGCAACGGCAACAACGTGGCGGACGGCACGATCGTCAGCGGCACCGTCTCCCCGGCCGGATCGGGATCGCTGCAGGCTGTCGTCGGGACGGCGCTGGGTGGGGCTTCCGCGCAGACGACCGGCGGCCTGGCCAATTTCCGCTTCACCGCGACCGGAACCGGTGGCGAGGCCAACCTGACCTTCTCGGTCAATGACTCCGGCAGCAGCGCCAGTACCGCGCTCAAGATCACCATCCAGCCCGGCATGGACGAGCGCCTGAAGCTGGCTGCGACCCGTACCCAGCTTCCGGTGAACCGGTTCGAGGTGCTTCCCTTCATGGGCTCGCCCTACATGGCCGAGGTGACGGTTACCGTGAAGGACGGCAACGGCCAGCCGGTCAACAAGGTGGACGGCATCCAGGTGTCGATCAACCCGGTCGGCAATACCGGCGGATTCACCACGCTGGATGACCCGGAAACCGACTGCGACATGGAAGACAACTTCAAGGGCTGCGAGTTCTACATCCGCATGGGCCAGGCACCGGTCGACGTGACCGCGGGCAAGGCCACCATCTTCGTCCACTCGCTCAACTTCACCGGCACCACCACCTTGACCGTCACCACCCAGGACGACGTCACCGGTCAGTCGATCAGCTCCACGCTGGACTTCCGGATTGTCGAGACTTTCCCGCCGCTGCCTGCGCAGCTTGCGCTGGTCGGCCCGTCGAACGCGCTCTACGTCGAGCAGTCCGGCGGCAACAACAGCGGTCAGCTCCACATCGAAGTGGGCGATCCGATCGGCCAGCCGGTGCCCGATCCTGTGGCCGGTGCCACGGCCTTCAACAACTACCAGCTGGAGATCCTCGGAACCGCTTCACCGATCAGCGCGCGCCTGCGCGGCATCGATGCGAGTGGTGCCACGGTCACCGGCACCAAGATCAACCTTCGCACCACGGCAGGCATCGGCGGTGCCACGTTCATCGGCGGCAGCGATGCGGCGTCCTACATCGTCAGGCTCACCGCGGACCGTGCCGACAACAATGTCGACAACGGCATCAGCGATCCGGTCAAGGTCGAGCGCTCGGTCGTGGTCTCGGACGGCCGTCTCTACGATCTGGAAATCACCCAGCCGATCGTGAACGCGCTGACGGTCAATCCGAGCGGTGGCGACATCGAAGTCACCGAGTACGGTGACCTCACGATCCCGGTGAGCCCGGATGGCACCTACAGCGTGACCGTGGCGGTGATTGCAACGGATCGCCTCGGCAACCCGGTCCTGCCGGGCACCGAAATCCGCTTCGGGCTCATCGACGAACCGCAGGCCACCGGTACCGGCGACTTCCACATCGCCGGCGGCGACGGCAATCCGGAAGAGGGCGGCAAGCTGTTTACCGCGGTGACCGGCGCCTTCCGCACCGCCGGTGGCGGTGTGGGTCCTGGCGACACGCTGGTGGTCTTCGGCGAGGAAGTGATCGGCAACCGCGAGCTCGAAAGCGCGCGCACCGTCGATCGGGTCAACAGCGAGACCAGCCTGAGCGTCGACTACCGCTTCAATCTCAACGACACCACCGGCAGCAACGTCGACTATGGCGGCATCCTGCCCTACGTCGTCGGTCGCGCGGCCGACGGCAACATCGTGGCTACCGCACAGACCAACCAGATCGGCGTGGCGACCACCAAGCTCAACTACCCGGTCAGCAAAATCGGCAAGCAGGCCATCGTCTGGGCACAGGGTGACCGCGCGATGGACCAGGCCGGCGCTTCGCCGCGCAAGGTGGCCGACGTGGAGTTCGCCTACTTTGCGGGCGTGGCTCCGGCGCAGCTGGTGGTCAGCCCGAACGTGCTGCCGGCCAACACGACCAGCAACGTGACGGTCTGCCTGTACGATGCCTTGTCGGCACCCATGGGCGGCATCCCCATCGGCTTCGCATTCCAGGATCTGATCGGCAGCGGCAAGGTCGATGGCGTGGCCGGCGGCGGCACCGTTGCCAACCTGACCGATTTCGGCTCGGGCTGCACCGTTGCCCAAGTCCAGACCAGCGGCATGCTGGAAGGCGACGGCGAGCCCAAGCTCGTGTTCACGGCAGCGGGCGCGTCCGGCGAAGTCACCTTCACCTTCTCTCCGCTGGTGCTGATGGCCAACCCGAGCGCGATGACCAGCGGTGGTACGGTCACCCTCACCCTGCTCGACGCGAACGGCGTGCCGCAGCCGGGCTTCCAGATTCGCGGCTCCTGCGAAAGCAGCGGCGGTGCCTCGGTCAGCATCATGTCCGGCCCGGGCATCACCAACAGCGCCGGCAAGACGACGGCCGTGATCGATGCGCTCAACCTCAATCAAGTTGGCGCGGCGGGCAGCGGCGAGTGCACCTTCGAAACCGCGGATGGCTCGGCCCAGGCCGTGGTGACACTGGAAGGTCGCGATCTGTGCACCCTGGGCACCAGCCCGCCGATTCCGGGCTGCCCGGCACCGGACGTCCCGCCCGTCGTCCAGCAGACTCTGACCGTGACAATCACGGTCGCGGCCGGCGCGCCGTCCGGCTCCTACACGGTCACCACGGCTCCGGGCGGTGGTGCCTGCACCAATGCGACCAGCGGCACCGCGCTGACCGTGAGCTGCACGATCGACTTCGACCAAGGCACGCCGGTGGTCCTCAATACCACTGGGCCCGCAGGTGCGGTCTTCGGTGGCTGGTCCGGCACCTGTGCCCCGGGCGTCCCGCCGCAGGCCACGGTCCAGATGGACGGGCCACGGGCCTGCACGGCAAGCTGGGGCCCCTGAGGTATCGTTGCAAGGACAGTGGGATGGGAAACCATCCCACTGTCGTTTCCGGCCCGTGCAGGCTGCCGGGCATCGGAATTTCGGGCACGCTGTACGCGGCGAGGTGCCGCGTGCAGCTTGGAGCAAGGCATGGCGCGAAGGCAGCTGCAGGCAGGTGAGGTGCTCTTCCAGGAGCACGACGCTGGCGATGTGGCCTACCTCGTCGAGCGCGGGCGCATTCGCGTTTCGCTGCGCGGTACCGACAGCGCCGTGACATTGGCGGATCTGGGCCCCGGTGATCTGGTCGGCGAAATGGCGCTGATCGACAACGCGCCGCGCACCGCGACGGCGGTGGCGCTGGAAGACACCGCACTTCTGGTCATCGACCGTGGCCACCTGGCCGAGCGCATCGCGCAGACCGACCCGATCGTCCGCGCTCTGCTCGGGGGTCAAATCAAGCGCTACCGTGCTGCGCTCGCAACGCTGCAAGGTGGGGCGGCACCGGACCAGAGCCTGGGTACGGATGACGCCGCCGCCGTGGCCAAGATTCGCCTCGAGTCCCAGCTGCGCGAGGCGCTGGACGGCGGACGCCTGCAGATGCACCTGCAGCCGCTGCTCGACATCCCGACTGGCAAGATCGCCGGCTACGAGGCGCTGATCCGCTGGGACCATCCCGAGCGTGGCCCGATCTCGCCGCTCGAATTCATCACGCTGGCCGAAGAGACCTCGCTGATCGTCCCGGTCGGGCAATTCATGCTGCAGGAAGCCATCTCTGCGCTCGTGACGATGCGATCCAGAGGCATGGCGCAGCTTCCCTTCCTTTCCATCAACGTATCCGCACGGCAGCTACGCGAGGCCGACCTCATCCAGTCCCTGCTCGAGCGCCTCGGGGATGCAGCCCTGCCGGCCAGCGCCGTGAAGCTGGAGATCACCGAGAGCCAGGTGCTCGACTATCCGCACACGGCCGAGGTGCTGGACGCCTGCCGTGCCGCCGGAATCCGGGTCGCGCTCGACGACTTCGGCACCGGGTTCTCCAACCTCAGCCATCTGAGCGCACTGGCCTTTGATACCGTGAAAATCGACCAGGCTTTCCTGCGCGGCGTGGAAGGTTCGAGCAGGGCGGCGATGATGCTGGATGCCATCGTCGGGCTGGTGCGCGCCACCGGCGCCGACGCGCTCGCCGAAGGGGTCGAGACGCCCGAGCAGCTGCAGACCCTGCGCCGGCTGGGCGTGCGCTACGCACAGGGCTACCTGATCGGAAAGCCCGAGCCGCTCGCCCGGGCGCTGCAGGCGCAGGGCGCGGCCTAGCCCGATCCGACGCCGTCGCAGGTCACGCACGCGCACCTCGGGCATGCGAGGGCGCCTCGGGCATGCGAGGGCGCGACAATGCGCCGCGCCGCACTAGAATCCGAACCTTCGCCACGCGCCGCTGTCCAAGCGGCGCTCCGCCCCTCGGACTCGCCTCGGCAACGGACACTCTCATGGATGGATTCACCGAACGCGCGGACGCCACCGCGCTGCAAGACACGTTTTCCCGGCTGCGCGACCACCTCGCCGCGCGCATCGTCGGGCAGCCCGAGCTGGTGGAGCGCCTGCTCATCGCCCTGCTTGCAGACGGGCACCTCCTCGTGGAAGGCGCGCCGGGTCTAGCCAAGACCACGGCGATCAAGGAATTGGCGGCGCGCATCGAGGCGGATTTCCACCGCATCCAGTTCACCCCGGACCTGCTTCCCTCCGACCTGACCGGCACCGACATCTATCGGCCGCAGGAGGGGCGCTTCGAATTCCAGCCCGGGCCGATCTTCCACAACCTCGTGCTCGCCGACGAGATCAACCGCGCTCCGGCCAAAGTGCAGTCGGCCCTGCTGGAAGCCATGGGCGAGCGCCAGATCACGGTCGGGCGCGTCACCTATCCGCTGCCGGCGCTGTTCCTGGTGATGGCCACGCAAAACCCGATCGAGCAGGAGGGCACCTACCCGCTGCCCGAGGCGCAGCTCGACCGCTTTCTCATGCATGTGCGCATCGGTTATCCGAAGGCCGATGCGGAGCAGCGCATCCTCGCGCTGGCCCGGGAGCAGGCGCAGCGAAGCGCAGGCGCGCGGGATCAGAACGAGCCAGTTGCGCGGATTCCCGTGCAGGACATCTTCGCCGCTCGCCAGTCCGTGCTCGACGTGCACGTCTCGCCGGAGGTGGAGCGCTACCTCATCGAACTGGTGCTGGGGACCCGCGACGCCGCGCCCTACGACGCCGCGCTCGCGCGCCGCATCGCCTTTGGCGCCAGCCCGCGCGGGACGATCTCGCTGGAGCGCTGCGCGCGTGCGCACGCCTGGCTCGCCGGGCGCGACTATGTGGCCCCGCAGGACGTCCACGCCGTGGCCCACGACGTGCTGCGTCATCGCGTCCTGCTGTCGTTCGAAGCCGAAGCCGACGGCACGAGCAGCGATGCGGTGATCGATCGCCTGCTCGACTGCGTTCCGGTCCCCTGATCACGCATCGGCATGGATTCCGCAAACCCGTCCATCCCCGGCGTGCGATTCGATCTGCGCGAACTGGTTGCGCTGCGCGCGTGCGTGCCGCGCCTGGCGCGCATGACGCAGCGCCGCAGCGCCGATCTCTTTTCCGGCGGACATCAGTCACCGTTCCGCGGTCGCGGCATGGAGTACGCCGAATCACGGCCCTATGCGCCGGGCGACGACGTGCGCCACATCGACTGGCGCGTCACGGCCCGCAGCGGGCGCACCCACACGAAACTTTTCCAGCCCGAGCGCGAGCGCATCACCGCCGTGGTTTACGACCGCAGCGCGGCCATGGCCTTCGGCACGCGAACCTGCTTCAAATCGGTGCAGGCCGGACGGCTGGCGGCGCTCATGCTGTGGCATTCGATGCAGCAGGGGCACCGCCTTGCGGCCGCCGCCGGCGGCTCCGGTGTCGAATTCGTGCCGCCGACCGGCGGGCGTCGCGGCGTGCTGCGCGCGCTCGATGCCCTGGTGCGCTGGCAGCCGCAACGTGGCATGCAGACCTCGGAAGCGGCGGCCGCCGAGCTGGCGCGCGGCGTGGATGCGCTGCGCCGCATCCTGCGGCCGGGCAGCCAGGTGCTGCTGCTGCTGGATGCACGCAGCGTCGACGACGCGAGCGCCGCAGCGCTGGCTCGCCTGCGCGCGCACCACGATCTCGCCGCCTGCCTCATCGAGGATGCGATCGAGTGCGCGGCCCTGCCGGCGGGCGACTATCGCGTCAGCGACGGGCAGCGGACGGGCCACCTGTACCTGGAGTCGCGTCAGGCCCGGGCGCGCTGGCAGGAACACTTCACCGTGCAGCGCGAGGCGGCCATCGAACGCCTGCGGCGGGCCGGCGTGCGGGTCAGCCGGGTGGTCACGGAGGCCGATCCGGTCGACGCGCTGGCGGCGCTGCTGCGCGGTGCCACGGAGCTGGGAGCCAGGCAGGAGTCGGCGGCATGATGCCCGAGGGACTGGTGCTGCAGGACATTCACCTGCCCGCCGCGCCGGGCTGGTGGCCGCCGGCGCCGGGCTGGTGGGCGCTGGCCGTGCTGGCACTGCTGCTGTTGATCCTCGCATCCCGGTGGCTGTGGCGGCAGGGACAGCGGCGCGCCTGGCGCAGGCAGCTGGCCGACGAACTCGCCGCGATCGAGGCTCGTCACCCGCATTTGCAGTCGCCTGCGGCACACGCCGCCGCGCTGTCGGTATTCCTGCGCCGGGTGGCCGTGCTCACTGATGCGGGCGTAGCTTCGCGGCAGGGCGAAGCCTGGCTCCATTTCCTCGACGGAGACGATCCGGCGCGTCCGTTTTCCGAAGGCGGCGGTCGCCTCCTGCTCGAGGTGCCCTATCGCCGCGAGGTGGATCCGCAGGACGCCGAACGCCTTCGCGCGCTGGTGCAGCGGACCCTGCCGCGCTGGGCGGAGGCGCGCCGTGTTTGAGTTCGCCTGGCCCTGGGCGCTGGCCGCCGCGCTGCTGCCGCTGCTGGCGCGGCGGCTGCCGCGCGCCCGCGAGCGCGGCGGCGCGGCGCTGCGGGTGCCGTTCTATGCCGAGCTGGTCGGGCTGGCGGGCGAACGCCGCAGCGGCGTGCTGTCGGGGCGGCTCTGGCTGCCGGCGCTGGCCTATCTGGCGCTGTGCGTGGCAGCGATGCGGCCGCAGTGGGTGGAGGAACCCGTTGCGCCGCCGCGCACCGGCCGCGACCTGATGCTGGCGGTCGACGTTTCCGGCAGCATGGCGGCCGAGGACATGCGGATCGGCGGGCGCAGCGTGGATCGCCTCACCGCCGTCAAACGCGTATTGAACGACTTCATCGAGCGCCGCGCCGGCGACCGCCTCGGCCTGATCCTGTTCGGACAGCAGGCCTATCAGGTCACGCCGCTCACCTTCGACCGGCAGAGCGTGCGCCACCAGCTCGAAACCGGCGCGGTAGGTCTGGCCGGGCGCGAAACCGCCATCGGCGATGCCCTCGGGCTTGCGGTCAAGCGCCTGCGCGAGCGCCCGGCGCAGCAGCGCGTGGTGATCCTCCTGACCGACGGTGCCAACAACGCCGGTGCCCTGCAGCCGGCGCAGGCGGCCGAACTGGCGCAGGCGCATCGGGTGCGCGTCTACACCGTCGCCTTCGGCGCCGATGCGCAGCGCGGACCGTTCGGAATGATGCTGCCCTCGGCGGAAATCGATGAGGCCACCTTGCGCACCATCGCCGATGCCACCGGCGGCCGCTTCTTCCGCGCTCGCGATACCGCCGAGCTGGCTGGAATCTATGCCGAGCTGGATCGGCTCGAACAGATCGAGCACAGCGCCGAGCAGGTGCGCCTGGCGAGCGAGCTGTATCCCTGGCCCGCCGGTGCCGCGTTGGTGCTGGCGCTGCTGTCGCTGATTCGATGGCCGCAGCGTGCGCGCGAAGGATCGGCCGCATGAGCGCATGGCTGGCCGACTTCCATTTCCTGCGCCCGGCCTGGCTGCTGGCGCTGGCGCTGCTGCCGGTGCTGGCGTGGTACGGGCGGCGGCAGGCGCGTCGCGCCGATCCGTGGCGGCGCATCTGCGACCCCGCCCTGTTGCCGTATCTGGTGCAGGAATCGGCCGGCGTGCTGCGCTCCGGCGCGATGCCCTGGCTGGCTGCGGCCGGATTCGTGCTCCTGGTGCTGGCGCTGGCCGGCCCGTCGTTCCGGCAGGAGGCTCGCCCGGTAGTGCAGCTGCAGGCCCCGCTGATCCTGGCGGTGGATCTGTCGGAGCGGATGCACGCCACCGACCTCAAGCCCGACCGCATGTCGCGGCTGCGCTTCAAGCTGGCCGACCTGCTGGCGCGCCGCGGCGAAGGCCAGACCGCCCTGATCGGCTATGCCGGCGACGCCTTCACCGTCGCTCCCCTGACCGACGATGCCGCCTCGCTCGGCGATCTGGCGGCCGCGCTGTCGCCCGATGTCATGCCGCTGCCCGGCCAGCGCGCCGATCGCGCCATCGAGCTGGCGCTGCGCCTGCTGCGCGATGCCGGCGAACCCGGCGGCGACCTGCTGCTGTTCACCGATCAGGTCGACGGGCGTGCGAGCAATGCGGCGCGCGCGGCGCGCGATGCGGGCCTGCGCGTCTCGGTGCTGGGCGTGGGCACGGCGCAGGGCGCGCCGGTGCCGCGCGCGCGCGGCGGGTTCCTGCAGGATGACGCCGGGGCGATCCTGATTCCGCGGCTCGACGCCAGCTCGCTTGAACAGCTCGCGCGCCTCGGCGGTGGACGCTATGCCGAGCTGACCGTCGATGCGATGGATCTGGATCGGCTCGGCGTCACCGCGGCGCGCGTCGATGCGACCACCCGGATCGAAGAGGGCGCGCGCTCCCACCTCGGCTGGCGCGACGAAGGACCTTGGCTGCTGCTGGCGCTGCTGCCGCTCGCCGCGCTGGCGTTTCGACGCGGCTGGCTGGTGGTTGTCGCGCTCATGATCGCGCTGCCCGTCGCGCCGGCCCAGGCGCTGGAGTGGCGCGACCTCTGGCAGCGGCCCGACCAGCGCGCCTGGGAGGCGCTGCAAGAGGGCGATGCCAAGGCGGCACAGGCACTTGCGCGCGATCCCGCACTGCGCGGTGCGGCCGCGTATCGCGCCGAAGACTATGCCGCCGCGACAGAGGCCTTCGCCCGCCGTGATGACGCCACCGGCAGCTACAACCTGGGCAACGCACTGGTCGGGGCCGGGCGCTACGAGGAGGCGCTCGATGCCTATGCGCGCGCACTCGCCCTGCAGCCCGACTTTCCCGATGCGGCGGCCAACCGCAAGGCGCTCGAAGAATGGTTGCGCCAGCGACAGGAACAATCCTCGCCGCAGGATTCCCCTCAGGATGGGCAGGACAGCGGCAAACCATCATCGGACGGAAGCGGGCAGGACAATGCCTCCGGGGACGAACCGGACGAGGACGGTCCGCCTTCATCGCAGGAGTCCGATGCGCCGCCGGACGGCGAGCCGGAAACGAAATCCGGCGCGCAGGACGAGGCGTCGGAGGCCGAGCGCAAGGCGCGCGATGGCTCCGACGGGTCCGAGGCCGGCGAAGACGAGGCGGGCAAGGCCGGCGAGGATGCCGAACGCTACGCGCAGGAGATGCAGCAGGCCCTGGACCGGTCTGCGGCCGAAGAGCAGTCGCCCGCGGACGAAGGCCAGCCGGCACCGCTGACCGTCGAGGAGGCCGAGCGCCAGCAGGCGATGGAGCACCTCCTGCAGCGCGTCCCCGATGATCCGGGTGGGCTCTTGCGCCGCAAGTTCCAGCTTGAGCTTCAGCGCCGCCAGCGCGAAGGAGAACGTCGATGATTCGTGAAACGCCTGTTCCTGCGGTGCTGCCGCGGCTGCTGGCGACGCTGCTGCTGTTCGCGACCGCGCTGTGCGCCCAGGGCGTGCGTGCCGAGGTGCGCGCCTGGCTCGATCGCAGCGCGGTCAGCATGGGCGAAACGGTCACGCTCAATGTCGAGAGCGGCAGCACCGGCGAGCCGGACTTTTCCGTGCTGGAAAAGGATTTCCGGATCACCAGCCGGTCCAGCAATACCCAGATCCAGCTCATCAATGGCGCGATGGCGCGCACCAATCTGTGGGCGGTTGCGCTGGAGCCGCTGCGCGAAGGCGTCATCGATCTGCCCGCGATTCCCGTCGGCGGCGAGCGGACCGCTCCGCTCCAGCTTACCGTGCGCCCCATGGCGCGCGGCTCGGCGGCCGATGGCGACGACGTTTTCCTGGAGGTGGAGGTCGACACGCCGGCACCTTACGTGCAGCAGCAGGTGGGCTACACGGTGCGGCTCTTCTACGCGGTGGCGCTGCAAAGTGGCGATCTCTCCGATCCTTCCGGCGACGGACTGCAGGTGCAGCGCATTGGCCAGGACGCGCAGTACACGCGCGGTGTCCAGGGCCGCGCCTACAACGTGGTGGAGCGGCGCTATGCGCTGACGCCCGAGCGCAGCGGCACGCTCAGCGTGGCCGGCATCACCTTCCGCGGGCGGCTCGCGCGCGGCGGCCAGGCCGGCGGCTTCTTCAGCCAGGGCACGCCGGTCAGCGTCGGCAGCGAGGTGGTCACGCTCAATGTGCGTCCCGCGCCGAGTGCCGCCCCCTCGCCCTGGCTGCCGGCGAGCGCGCTGCGCTTCAGCGATACGGCGTCGCGCCTGCCGCGGGAGGCGCGCGTGGGCGACGCGCTGGAATTGACCCTGACGCTGGAGGCCGAGGGCCTGTCGAGCGAACAGCTGCCCGAACTGACCCTGCCCGCGATCGTCGGGGCCGAGGTGTACCCCGATCAGGAGACCCGCGAGACGCGCGAGGTCGACGGCAAGCGGGTCGGCGTGCGCAGCCGCAAGTTCGCCATCGTGCCGCTGCGCGCGGGGCGGCTGGAGCTGCCCGAGCGCAGCATCGCCTGGTGGAACGTCGGCGATGATCGCGCGCAGCGCAACATCCTGCCCGCGCGCAGCGTCGAGGTGCTGCCTGCGCCCGTCGCATCGCCGCAGAGGCCGTCGGCACCGGAGGCGGCGGCCGGCGTTCCGCATGCCGCCAGCAATCCGCTGCGGCCCGATCTCATGCGGCTGTGGCAGGTGCTGGCGGTTTTCTTCGCACTGGCCTGGGCCTTGACCCTGCTGCTGTGGTGGTTGCAGGCGCGCCGCGAGCGTGGCCGCAGTGCGCCGGCTGCGACGTCGCGCGCGTCGGCCTCGTGGCGGCCGGAGCTGGCGCATGCGCTGGCCCGTGATGATCTTGCTGGCGCGCGCCGCGCCCTGCTGCGTATCGCGCCGGGAACGCGCGATCTGGAATCCCTCGCCGCGCGCCTGGCTGACGGCGAGCAGCGCGAGGCGGTGCTGGCGCTGGATCGGGCGCTGTATCGTGGCGACGGAAAGGACGGCATGATCGGCCGCCTGCGCGCGGCCTTTGCGCGTTCGCCGGAGCTGCGCGCTGCGGCGAACGCGATGGCCACCGACGAAGGCGCGCTGCCGCCGCTCTATCCGCCGCGCTGATCCCGCGGCGCACGGCGGGAGGGAAAACGCGCTGGTGTACCATCGGTCCCTTTCCGTTCCGAACCCTCGCGCATGGCACGCAAGAAGCTTCCGCTCCACACCCAGATGGCGATCGGTTTCGCCGTGGGCCTCTTCGGTGGCCTCATCGTCCACTTTTTTGCCGCTGACACGCAGTGGCTCCAGCTGCTGACGACCTACGTCACCCAGCCGGTCGGACAGATCTTCCTGCGGCTGCTTTTCATGCTGGTGATCCCGCTGCTGTTCTCGGCGCTGGTGATGGGCGTGGCGGAAATGGGCGACATCCGTTCGCTCGGGCGCGTGGGCTGGAAGGCGCTGGTCTACACCGTGATCGTGTCGTCCATCGCCGTGGCGCTGGGCATGATCATGGTCAACGTGTTCAATCCGGGCGGCGGGGTCGATCCGGAGCTGGCCAATCGCCTGCTGGAAGAGGGCGCGGGGCGTGCCCAGGGCATCGTGGACAGCGCCCGGACCAGCGGCACCGGCATGCAGCTCCTGGTGCAGATCGTACCGGACAACGTGTTTCGCGCGGCGGCATCCAACGACATCCTGGCGGTGATGTTCTTCGCACTGATGTTCGGCATCGGCCTGGTGCTCACCAACACGCCCGGCGCGGCGCGGGTCAAGGGCGTGGTCCAAGGGCTGTTCGACATCGCGATGACCCTGATCAATCTGGTCATCCGCTTCGCGCCCTGGGCCGTCGCCTGCCTGGTGTTCAACCTCGCCGCGCTGTTCGGCTGGGAGCTTCTGATCCGCCTGGGCGCGTATGTGGCGGTGGTGGTGGGCGCGCTGGCGATCCACCAGTTCGTGGTCTACCCGCTGGTGCTGCGCGTGGCCGGCGGCATGTCGCCGCGCGTGTTCTTCCGCAGCATCCAGGAGGCCATGGTGATGGCCTTCTCCACCGCTTCCAGCAACGCCACCCTGCCCACCGCGCTCAAGGTGGCCGAGGAAGAGCTGAAGCTGCCGCGCAAGGTGTCGCGCTTCGTGCTGACCATCGGAGCCACCGCCAACCAGAACGGCACCGCGCTGTTCGAAGGCGTCACGGTGCTGTTCCTCGCGCAGTTCTTCGGCGTGGACCTGAGCCTCACCCAGCAGTTCGTGGTGATGCTGGTGTGCATCCTCGGCGGCATCGGCACGGCCGGCGTTCCGGCCGGTTCGCTGCCGGTGATCGCGATGATCTGCGGCATGGTCGGGGTGCCGCCGGAGGGCATCGGCATCATCCTGGGCGTGGACCGATTCCTCGACATGTGCCGCACCACGCTCAACGTCAGCGGCGATCTGGTCGCCGCGGTGGTGGTGTCGCGCGGGGAGAGTGACGAGGAGCCGATCCATGTCGACATGGACGGCAATCGTCTTGCCTGAGGCTTTGGGCCGGGTGCGCGCATGACCTCGTTCGGGCCGTTCTCGCTGCGGGTTGCCATCGCCGCCGCCGCCGTGCTGCTGGCCTGGATCGCGGCCAACCTCCTGTCGCGCCGCCGTGCGCTGGCCGAGAGCACGGGCATCGGCGGGCCGCTGCTGGATGCCGTGCTGGCGGGCCTGCTCGCCGCCAGGCTGGGCTATGTGCTGCGCTGGTGGCCCGAGTATGCCGCCGCGCCGGCGTCGATCATCGCCATCGGTGACGGGGGCTTTGCCTGGTGGAGCGGGCTGCCGGTGGCGCTGGCGACGGCCTGGTGGCGCAGCCGCCGCATGCCGGCGCTGCGTGGTCCGGTCATCGCGGGCCTGCTCATCGGCGCGGCGGGCTGGTGGGTGGCGGCTTCCGCGCTCGATGCGCACCAGCGCGATTCGATTCCGCTGCCGGCGCTGTCGCTGCACGCGCGCGACGGCGCTCTGGTGCGCATCCCCGACGCCGATCCGCGCCCGATCGTGATCAACCTCTGGGCCACCTGGTGCCCACCGTGCCGGCGCGAGATGCCGATGCTTGCCCGCGCCGGCACGCGCTGGCCGCAGGTGCGCTTCCTGCTGGTGAATCAGGGCGATCCGCCGGAGCTCGTGGAGGACTACCTGCGCCGCAGCGGGCTGGAAACGCCCGATGTCCTGCTCGATTCCGAATCCGGCACCATGCAGGCCACCGGTGCCCGCGTGCTGCCGACCACGCTGTTCTACGACAGCCGCGGCGTGCTGCGCGATCTCCACGTCGGAGAGCTCACGGCCGCCGCGCTGGCCGACCGCCTGCAGCGGCATTTCGGGGTGGAATAGGCCCTCGCGCGGCGGCGGCGCGCGCAGCTTGCGGCGCGACAACGCGAATCGGCGGTGGGACAATGCGCACCCGGCGCGCCGCGCCCGCGACTTTCTCTCATCCCCCAGGTACCGCCCGACATGACGACGCCCCGCCGCCGCGATCTCGCCAACGCCATCCGTTTTCTCGCCGCCGACGCGGTGCAGGCCGCCAACAGCGGCCACCCCGGCATGCCGATGGGCATGGCCGACATCGCGCAGGTGCTGTGGGGCGATTTCCTGAGCCACAATCCGGCCAATCCCGCCTGGCCAAACCGTGATCGCTTCGTGCTTTCCAACGGCCACGGCTCGATGCTGCTCTACGCGCTGCTGCACCTGACCGGCTACGACCTGCCGCTGGACGAACTCAAGCGCTTCCGCCAGCTGCACAGCAAGACCGCGGGGCACCCGGAAGCGCATGAGACGCCCGGCGTGGAAACCACCACCGGTCCGCTCGGGCAGGGGCTGGCGAACGCGGTCGGCTTCGCGCTGGCGGAGAAGCTGCTGGCGCAGCGCTACAACCGTGAAGGCCACGCCATCGTCGACCACCACACCTGGGTGTTCCTGGGCGACGGCTGCCTGATGGAAGGTATCTCGCACGAGGCCTGCTCGCTGGCCGGAACGCTCGGCCTGGGCAAGCTGATCGCGCTCTACGACGACAACGGCATCTCCATCGACGGCGAGGTGCACGGCTGGTTCACCGACAACACCCCGCAGCGCTTCGAAGCCTACGGCTGGCAGGTGATCCGCAACGTCGATGGTCATGATCCGGAGGAAATCCGCCAGGCGATCCGCACCGCGCAGGCCGAAACCGCGCGCCCGACGCTGATCTGCTGCAAGACCACGATCGGCTTCGGTTCGCCCAACAAGGCCGGCAAGGAGTCCTCGCACGGCGCGCCGCTGGGCAAGGACGAGCTGGCCGCCACGCGCCAGGCGCTGGGCTGGCCGCACCCGGCCTTCGAGATCCCGGCCGACATCTACGCCGGCTGGGACGCGCGCGCCGCGGGCGCTGCGCGCGAGGCGGAATGGGACGCGCTGTTCGATCGCTACGCCGCCGCCTTCCCCGAGCTGGCCGCCGAGTTCTCCCGCCGCGTTCGCGGCGAGCTGCCGGCCGATTTTCTTGCCCACGCCGACGCCTGGATCGCGCGGCTGCAGGCCGAAGGCCCCGTCGTGGCCTCGCGCAAGGCCTCGCAGATGGCGATCGAGGCGTTCGCGCCGCTGCTGCCCGAGCTGATCGGCGGCTCCGCCGACCTGGCCGGCTCCAACCTCACCCTGTGGAAGGGCAGCAGGAGCGCCGCGGGCGACGATGCCGACGCCAACTACGTCTACTACGGCGTGCGCGAGTTCGGCATGAGCGCGATCGCCAACGGTCTGGCCCTGCACGGCGGCTTCATTCCCTACGACGCCACCTTCCTGGTGTTCTCCGACTACTCGCGCAACGCCCTGCGCATGAGCGCGCTGATTCCCGCCCGCGCCATCCACGTGTTCACCCACGACTCCATCGGCCTGGGCGAGGACGGCCCGACCCACCAGCCGGTCGAGCACCTGGCCAGCCTGCGCTACATCCCCAACAACTCGGTCTGGCGCCCGGCCGACGCGGTGGAAAGCGCGGTCGCGTGGAAGGCCGCGATCCAGCGCGCCGACGGCCCCAGCGTGCTGGTCTTCAGCCGCCAGAATCTGGCGCACCAGCACCGCACTGAAGAACAGGTGGCCGACATCGCGCGCGGCGGCTATGTGCTGCTGGATCCGCCCGAGGCGCGGTTCGACCTGATCCTGATCGGCACCGGTTCGGAAGTGGAACTGGCGATGGAAGCCGCGCGCCGGCTCGATGCGCAGGGCGTGAAGGCGCGCGTGGTGTCGATGCCCAACACCAACGTGTTCGACGCCCAGCCGCTGGAGTGGCGCGAAGGCGTGCTGCCCGCGTGGTGCCGCAAGCGCGTCGCGGTCGAGGCCGGCGTCACCGATTTCTGGCGCAAGTACGTCGGGCTGGACGGCGCGGTGATCGGCATCGACAGCTTCGGTGCCTCGGCCCCGGCCGATGCGCTGTACCAGCACTTCGGCATTACCGTGGAGCGCGTGGTGGCGGCGGCCAAGGCGCTGTAGGCCTTCGCGTCAACCCGCGAACCCGCCCGCATCCAGGAACGCCTGCTCCTCGGCCGTGGTCTCGCGGCCAAAGGCGGCGTTGCGGTGCGGGAAGCGGCCGAAGCGTTCGATCACGTCCAGATGGACGCGCGCGTGTTGGTCGAACGGTGCGCCCAGCGGCGTGCACAGTTCGACCGCGCGGCGCTGGTTTTCCAGCACCTCGCTGTGCTCGAAAGGCAGATACAGGAAGAGGCGCAGCGCAGCCTCGGTTTCCCGGTCGTAGCCGCGCGCAAGCGCCGTGCGCGCCAGGCGCAGCGCCAGCGCATCGGTGGCGAACATGTGCGCGGTGCCGCGAAAGCAGTTTCGCGGGAACTGGTCGAGCAGCACCATCAGCGCCAGCGCGCCCTCGGCGCTGTCCATCCAGTCGTCCAGCTCGCGCCGCGCCGCCGCCATGTGGGCGGCCAGGAAGCGTTCCCGGAAGCGGTCGTCGAAGGCCGTTCGACGACCGAACCAGCCCTCCGGGCCGGCCTCGCGCCAGAAATCAACGACCGCCTTCGGCGTGGGCAGGGTGGGCATGGAACCTCTCCGGCATGAATGCGGGCAGGGTAGCCGAGTGTGCCGACGGACGCTTTTGTTGCGATGCGTCATGGCGCGCGATATTGTCCGCCCCACGGCCCCGTGAAAGCGCCGAAACGCCCGCGGATTGCCCGGAATCCCGCGCGCTTCTTCGCTAGTCTGGAGGCGTCGCGTCCCTTCTTTCCTCTGCTTCCGGCCCAGCCATGTCCAGCTCCCGCACCATCGCCACCCGCCAACGCCTGTCCCAGGTCCGCTACGAGATTCGCGGCGAACTGGCGCGGCGAGCGCGTGACATGGAGGCGCAAGGGCGCAGGCTCATCAAGCTCAACATCGGCAACCCTGGCGCATTCGGCTTCCGCGCGCCCGAGCACCTGCAGCAGGCCATCGCCGAGCACGTCGCCGAGAGCGATCCCTACTGCCACCAGCAGGGCCTGCCGGAACTGCGCGAGGTCATCGCCGCCAGGCACGCGGCGCGCGGCGCACGCGGAGTGACGCCGGCGCACGTGTTCATGGGCAACGGCGTTTCCGAGCTGATCGACATGTCGCTGCGCGCCCTGCTCAATCCCGGCGACGAGGTGCTGTTGCCCAGTCCCGACTACCCGCTCTGGAGCGCGGCCACGATCCTCAACGATGGCGTGCCGGTCTATTACGACTGCCGGCCCGAAAACGGCTTCCAGCCCGATCCGGAGCAGGTCGAATCGCTCATCACCCCGCGCACCCGTGCCCTGGTGCTGATCAATCCGAACAATCCGTCCGGCGCGGTGTACTCGCGCGAAACCCTGCAGCGGCTGGCCGACATTGCGGAGCGTCATCGTCTGCTGCTGATGGTGGACGAGATCTACGACGAGATCGTCTACGACGGCGCGCAGTACGTGCCGCTGGCACCGCTGGCGGGCGATGCGCCGTGCCTCACCTTCGGCGGACTGTCCAAGGTGCATCGCGCCTGCGGCTATCGCGCCGGCTGGGCGGTGCTGTCGGGCGATCCGATCCGCAGCGGCGACTACCACCACGCGCTCGACCTCCTCGGCGCGCTGCGCCTGTGCGCCAACGTGCCGGCGCAGTGGGCCGCACTGGCCGCGCTCACCGGGCCGGACACGATCAGCGCGCTCACCGCGCCGGGCGGCCGTCTGCACGAGGCGCGCCGCGCCGTGATCGAGGCCTGCGAGGCCAGTTCGCGCCTGCATCTGCATTCACCGCAGGGCGCGCTGTACGCCTTTCCCGGCATCGACACGACCGGCTTTGCGGAGTTCGACGACCACCGCTTCGCGCTCGATCTCCTCACCCACGAGGGCGTGCTGATCGTGCCGGGCACCAGCTTCAACGTGCCCTACCGCAATCATTTCCGCGTGACGCTGCTGCCGCAGCCCGAGCAGATCCGCGAGGTGTTCGCGCGCATCGAGACGGCGCTGGCGCGCTGTGAGCGGCAGCCGGTGGAGCTGGTTCGCGCGGCGGAGGGGTGAACGCGCGCGTCTGGTCCGTGTTTTCATGGGCGCGTGGCGCGTGCGGCTTCTTTTGCTTCTGGTTTGGATGTTTTCGCAGGGTTTCGTCCGCCTCGGCGGCGGCCGAGTTACCTTTCTTTGCTTGTCCAAAGAAAGGTAACCCAAAGAAACGACACCCCGGCACCGCGCGCCGCCTGCTGCGCAGGCGTCGTGCCCTGCGTTGCTCGGCACCCGTCGGCCGGCGCGAACTCGGCCATCCATGGCCTCGAACAATCGCGCCTATCCCCGCCGGCCGCCTGCGCTACTTGGCGCGGTTCAAGGGGGCCCGGTAGATCAAGAGCGAAGGCCGGCAGGCAGCGAGATGACCGCACGCTCCTGCTCTTGGGGTCCCCATGTGGCCCGGTGAGGTGGTGCCGGATCAGCCCGCAGGGGCGCGGGCATGGATGCCCGCGCGTTTCCCGGCGGCACAGGATGTGCCATCGGGAAACCCCGGCACCGGCTCACGTACCCGGAAGGCTTCATCTTCCGGGCGGGCCGCTGGGGTCGCCTTTCTCTTGGTTACTTCTCTTTGGCGACGCAAAGAGAAGTAATTCGGCCGCCGCTGAGGCGGTCGAAACCTTGCGGCCACGCCCAATCAAGAAGCGACAGAAGCCGTATCGCCTGAGTCGCTTGCTAAAAGAAATCGTCCGCGAGCCCTACTCCGCCAGCTCCGGCAAATCCCGATACAGCGCCAGCGCCTGCGGATTGGCGAGCGCGTCGGTGTTCTTCACCGCACGCCCGTGCACCACGTTGCGCACCGCCAGCTCCACGATCTTGCCGGAGATGGTGCGCGGGATGTCGGCCACCTGCACGATCTTCGCCGGCACGTGGCGCGGGGTGGTGTTGGCGCGGATCTGCTTGCGGATGCGCTCGCGCAGTGCGTCATCCAGCACGATGCCCTCGCGCAGGCGCACGAACAGCACCACGCGCACGTCGCCCTGCCAGTCCTGGCCGATGCAGATGCTCTCCAGAATCTCCGGAAGCTGCTCGACCTGACGGTAGATTTCCGCGGTGCCGATGCGCACGCCGCCGGGATTGAGGGTGGCGTCGGAGCGGCCGTAGATGATGATGCCGTCGTGTCCGGTGAGTTTGGCGAAGTCGCCGTGGCACCAGATACCGGGCTGGTTTTCGAAGTAGGCGGCGCGATATTTCGCCCCGTCCGGATCGTTCCAGAAGCCCACGGGCATCACCGGGAACGGGGCGCTGCAGGCAAGCTCGCCGGTCTGTTCGACCACGGGCCGGCCGTCGTCGTCGAGGATTTCCACCTTGAGGCCGAGGCCGCGGCACTGCAGCTCGCCGCGCCACACCGGCAGGATCGGCGCGCCCAGCGCGAAGCAGCTGATGATGTCGGTGCCGCCCGAAATCGATGACAGCAGCACGTCGGCCTTGATGTCGCGGTAGACGTAATCGAAGCTCTCCGGGGCCAGCGGCGAGCCGGTCGAGAGGATGGTCTTGAGCGCGGGCAGCCTGTGGCTTTCACGCGGCCTGATGCCGGCCTTTTCGATCGCGCTGATCCACTTGGCGCTGGTGCCGAAGATGCTGATGCCGAATTCGTCGGCCAGGTTCCACAGCGCGTTGGCGTCGGGCCAGGACGGATTGCCGTCGTACAGCACCACGGTCGCGCCCACCGCCAGCGCCGAGACCAGCCAGTTCCACATCATCCAGCCGCAGGTGGTGTAGTAGAAGATGCTGTCCTCGCGCTTCACGTCGGCGTGCAGCACGTGTTCCTTCAGGTGCTGGATCAGCGCGCCGCCGGCACTGTGCACGATGCACTTGGGCACGCCCGTGGTGCCCGAGCTGTACATGATGTAGAGCGGGTGGTCGAAGGGCAGGGACACGAATTCGAGCTGGGCCTCGGCAAAGGGCGCGACGAAATCGCCCAGGTTCACCGCGCGCGGCACCGCGTCGAGCGACTCGGGGCGGTCGAGGTAGGGCACCACCACGATGCGCTCGATGGAGTCGATCTCGCGCGCGAAGCCGGCGACTTTCTCCAGGCAGTCCAGGCACCTGCCGCCGTACTGATAGCTGGCCGCGGTGAACAGCACCTTGGGGCGGATCTGGCCGAAGCGGTCGAGCACGCCGTTGACGCCGAAATCGGGCGAGCACGACGACCAGATCGCGCCGAGCGAGGCGGTGGCCAGCATCGCGACCACGGTGTCGGGCAGGTTGGGCATGAAGCCGGCGACGCGGTCGCCGACGGTCACGCCCTGCGCCCCGAGGGCGGCGGCCAGCGCGGCGACGCGGCGGCGCAGCTGGGCGTAGGTGATGCGCTCGGTGGCACCGTTCTCGCCGCGGAACAGCAGGGCCACGCGGTCGTCGTCGAAGCGAAGCAGGTTCTGCGCGAAGTTCAGCCGCACGTTCGGGAACCAGCGCGCGCCGGGCATCTTGTCGCCGTCTACCAGCACCGGTGTGCGCTCGCCCTGTGCCTCGATCCCGCAGAAGTCCCATACCAGGCACCAGAACGCCTCGGGGTGGGCGATGGAAAACCGGTAGAGGCCGGGGTAGTCGGTGACGTTGTCGTCACCGGTTTCGGCCTGGACCAGGGCGATGAAGCGCGAGAGGTTGGCGCGCTCGATGCGTTCGACGCCGGGAATCCAGAGGGGTTGGGACATGACGCGGACCGATGAATGAACTGCCCGCATTCTAGTGCCGCGTCCCGGCGGCGGCAGTTGTCCTTTGGGGCAAGGCCCGCGCCCCGGGCGGGATCAGCCGCCGGACCCGGCCAGCAGGCGCAGCCGGTCGCGCACCCGCCCGGCCAGCGCGTCGTAGTGCCTGCCCAGGAGCGCGCGCAGCTCCCCGTCGGTGGCGTAGCCGATGCTCTGGCGATACTCGCGCTTCAGCGCGCTGGTCGCGCGCCAGCCCGCTTCGATGTCTTCAATGCAACGCTCGGGTACCACGTCGTGACCTTCGCCGATGCGTTCGAGCACGCGCTCGATGTGGCGCTCGGCCACTTCGCGCGGCGTGGATTTCGGCGGCAGCTTCTCGAAGGAAAAGTTGCGGATGCCGTCGGTCTCGAACGGGTCCGGTCCGGCGGCGCGGCTGTGCATGTGGAGGTCGTCGTCGAAGCGGGTGGCGCATTCGAGCATCCGCGCGGTCTTCCACTGACCGCTCAGGAGCAGCAGGAGGAAGCCGATGAACCCCGGCCACTTGGGCTTGAGCGCGAAGGATGCGGCGCTGCCGTAATCGGGGTGGGTGAACAGGCCTAGCAGGGTGCGCCGCCCCTGCTGCGCGCTGATGCCGCGCGCCTCGGCATAGGCCAGAAGCGTGTATCCGAGCGGTGCCAGCGCCCGCTCGCAGGCCGCAGCGTGCCTGCGCTGGAACGCGGGAAACTCCGTGGGTTCGACTTCGGCCAGCTCAGGATCGGCCTCGTGCGCCACGCTGTAGAGGCTGAAAGCGATCTGGGCTGCCTGCAGGTCTTCCGGCGATTCGTCTCCCGCCATCGCCTCCAGCGCGTTCTGCAGGTCGACGCCCTGGCGCACCAGTTCCGCGGTGGCGTGGGTCAGGGCGTAGCTCGCATCTTCCACCAGGCCGCGTTCCACGTCTTCGGTGTCACCCGCGCGCTCGAGGATTTCGGCCAGCTCTTCGCGTTCGCCTTCCTTGCCTCTGGCGTAGCGTGCGCGTTCCTCCTCGACGAAGGCGCGCGCCGGCGCATCGGCCGCAATGCGATCGAGCACGCGGTCCATGTGGTGGGTGGCCAGTTCGTGCCGGCCGAGCAGGGCGGCGATCCGCGCGCAGAGGCGGTCATACTGGTTGTCGGCCGTCAGGCTTGCCGCACGGGTGGTGTCGGAAAGGGCCTGTTCCAGCGCGCTGCGGCCGTAGCCGATGCCGAGGGCATCGTGCACCACGTCCGGGCCGTCCGCGGCATCGTGCGCGCGCAGGTGATGGTACTGGCCGCGGCGGGCCCAGGCTTCGGCGCGCTGCGGATCCAGCGCGATGCTGAGGTCCAGGCTGGCGAGCGCCTCCTCGACCGCGCCGGCGTCGTCGGCATCGGCCGCGCCATCGAGCACGGCGCGTGCGAAGAAGAAGTGCGCGGCGGCATTTTCCGGCTCGCGCGCGATCGCGCGCCGCAGCAGCGGCAGGATGTCGAGCGCTTCGTAATGCTCTTCGGCAAGTTCCACCCGCGCCAGCAGCGTGGGAACGTGATCGGGTGCCAGCGCCAGCGCGGCGTCGAGCGCCATCGCCGCCTCGGCCGGACGCCCCAGCGCATTGAGGCAGCGCCCGCGGTGGACGTGCAGCGGCGCGGCGTTGGGGTGGGAGGCGACAAGTTCGTCCAGGATCTTCAGCGCGCCGGCGTAGTCCCTGTCGCGAAACAGCTTTCCGGCTTTCCGATGGCGTTCGGTGCGTTGATCCTGGGGCATGGGCTCGGCGTGTGGGCGAGAGGTGGTCGGAGAGTAGCGCGGATTGAATCTGCGCGCCGCATCGCAGTTTTCCGCCGGCTCGCCGCGCAGGTGGCTTCAGGCCAGCGTCGTGGCGATGCGGCGATCACTCCGCGGCACGCGCGTCAGGTCGAACGCGGCGATGGCGGCGTCGAGCAGACGCGGCAGGTCCAGGGCGTCATCCAGCGCCTCGGAGCGCTGCCCGAGGAAGGCCCAGGCGGCGCGCAGCGCCGGGATCGGACGGGCAGCGTCCAGCGCCAGCGCCTGCTGCGACTTGCCGAGCTTGTGGCCATCGGCATCCAGCGCCAGCGGCAGGTGGGCGTAGGCGGGCGTCGGCAGGCCGAGCGATTCCTGCAGGAAGATCTGGCGCGCGGTGGAGTCGATCAGGTCGGCACCGCGCACCACCTCGCTGATGCCCTGGGCCGCGTCGTCCACCACCACCGCAAGCTGGTAGGCCACCAGGCCATCGCCGCGCCAGAGCACCACATCGCCCACGTCCTGCGCGAGGTTTTGCCGGCGCGGCCCGCGGATGGCGTCGACGAAGGTGATGACGCGATCCGGCACGCGCAGCCGCCAGGCCACCGGGCCATCGCGGCGCGTGGACAGGCAGCCGCGGTGCGGCGCGCCGGCCAGCGCGCTGCGGCTGCAGCGGCAGGCGAACACCCGCTCGTCCGCGCGCAGCCGATCGAGCGTGGCGCGATACGCCTCCAGCCGCCGGCTTTGCCACATCGGCTCCTCGTCCCAGTCCAGCCCGAAGCGGCGCAGCGCGTCGAGCTGCAGGTCCGTGGCACCGGGCACCACGCGCGGGGTGTCGATGTCCTCCACCCGCAGCAGCCACTGGCCGCCCTGCGCGCGGGCGCGCAGGAAGCTGCCGAAGGCCGCCACCAGCGAACCGAAATGCAGCGGCCCGGTGGGCGAGGGCGCGAAACGGCCGCGGTATCGACCCGGCTTGAATTCAGCGGACGATGGCTTCATTTCTGCACAATCCGCACTCCACTGCGCGCCGGAGACTCCGGCGTCTTTCTTCAAGGAAGGTTCCCATGATGATTCGACGCATCGCGCTGTTTCTCGCCACCAACCTTGCGGTCCTGGTCCTGCTGGGCATCGTGATGAGCGTGCTGGAAAAGGCCTTCGGGATTCAACCGGGCCAGAACGGCACCCTGCTGGTATTCGCGGCCGTGTTCGGTTTCGGCGGGGCGATGATTTCCCTGCTGATGTCCAAGACCATGGCCAAGCGCAGCACCGGCGCGCAGGTCATCACCCAGCCCCGCAACGAGGTGGAGCGCTGGTTGTTCCAGACCGTGGAGCGGCAGGCACAGGCTGCCGGCATCCGCATGCCCGAAGTGGCGATCTACGACGCGCCCGATGTCAATGCGTTCGCCACCGGTGCCACCCGCAACAGTTCGCTGGTGGCGGTTTCGACCGGCCTGCTGCGCGCGATGGACAGGGACGAGGCCGAGGCCGTGCTGGCGCACGAGGTCAGCCACGTCGCCAACGGCGACATGGTGACCATGGCGCTGATCCAGGGCGTGCTCAACACCTTCGTGCTGTTCCTCGCGCGCGTGGTCGGCCGTACCATCGACGCCATGCTTTCGGGCAATCGCGACAATGACGGCGGGCCGAGCTTCTTCTACTACATCATCGTGACGGTGCTGGAACTGGTGTTCGGGCTGTTTGCCTCGATGATCGCGATGGCCTTCAGCCGCTGGCGCGAGTTTCGCGCCGATGCCGGCGGCGCGCGCCTCGCAGGGCGCGGGAAGATGATCGCCGCGCTGCAGCGGCTGGCGGGCAACCGCGGCCAGAGTACGCTGCCCGACCAGATCCGCGCCTTCGGCATTTCCGGCGGCATCGCGCACGGGCTGCGCAAGCTGATGATGTCGCACCCGCCGCTGGAGGAGCGCATCCGCGCGCTGCGCGAGGCCGCGTAAACGCCGCTCCTTCCGCCCGCTGTCTCCACGCCGCGCCCTCGATTTGCGCAAGGCTGCGACGGTTCCGCGCTCTCGCCCGTAGCAGTAAATGCATACCGGAGCGGATCCGGGGCGGAGAGGAGTGGAACCATGGGAAAGAGAGCCGTGTGGCGAGCTGTCGCTGCGGTGGGTGCCGTGCTGGCGATCGCGCCGTGGACGGCGGCGCAGGCCGGCGAGCCGCGCGAGGTGCGCTGGCAGGAGCGGCCGGAAGCGCCGCGGCACGGCGATTTCGTGGGCGAACCGGGCATTGCGATCGAGGCGATGACCGAGGGGTTCATGGCGGCGCATCCCGACCTGCGCTGGCGGCGGGAAGGGCTGCACGACTACGCCAACGGCCGCCATGGGCAGGCGATGACGCATTTCCTTCAGGCCGCGCGCTACGCCGACAAGGCCTCGCAGGCCATGGTGGCCGAGATGCACTGGCAGGGCATCGGCGTGCCGCAGGATCGTGCCCTGGGCTATGCGTGGATGGACCTGGCCGCCGAGCGGCGCTACCCGAACTTCCTGATCCTGCGCGAGCGCTACTGGGACCAGCTGGATGAATCGACGCGCGCCGAGGCGATCGAGCGCGGCCAGGCGGTCTATGCCGAGTACGGCGACGAGGTTGCCAAACCGCGCCTGGAGAAAGTGCTGCGGCGGGAGAAGCGCAAGCTGACCGGCAGCCGCACCGGCTTCCTCGGCAACATCACCATCATCCCGAACACCGGCCCGCTGGCGGGAACGGGGATGTCGATTCCGGGCGAGCGTTTCTATGCAAAGGAGTACTGGGAGCCTGAGCGGTACTGGGCGCTGCAGGACACGATCTGGAAATCCCCCCCGCGCGGCGAGGTGCATGTGGGTGACCTTGTGCCCGGGACTGAAGCGGCGAAGGATTGAAGCGCCCGGCCGGATCGGCCTAGCCGACCGCGCGCGCCGCAGCGATGGCGCGGACGCGCGCGCGCCGGATCTTCTCGGCGATCTGTTCGCCGCCGAGGCCGGCGAGGTCGAGATCGCGCGGCTTCACCGCGAGCGCGGCGGCGTGCGCGGCAAGCAGTGCGTCACGCGGCGGGTAGGGCTCGCGTTCGCGCTCGCGCCGGCCGCGCTTGTCGGCCTCGCAGGCCAGTGCGATCCGGTCCATGCGCTCGGGCCTGCGGAAGCCGTCGCAGCGGACGATCAGGTCGTGCACCGTAGCCGGCTTCAGCTCGTGGAAGCGATGCACGTTGAGGTGCTCGCGGCAGACGCTGCGGGCGAGCGCGGCGTGTTCGGTCGGCACCCGAAGGCGTTCGCACAGGTCATCCAGCGGAGCCAGTCCCGAATGTTCGTGCGCGCGGTGCGCCGGCAGCTCGCGCGCCGGCGTGAGCGCCTTGCCCAGGTCATGGGTGAGGACGCAGAACGCGACCAGCGCATCGCCAGGCGCCAGCCGCGCGGCCGCGTCGCAGGCCATCTCGGTGTGCACGCCCGCATCCACTTCCGGATGATGCGCCGCGTGCTGCGGCACGCCGTATAGCGCATCGACTTCGGGCAGCACCCGGGCCAGTGCGCCGCAGGCGCGCAGGGTGCGCAGGAAGGCCGAGGGCGAGGGCTCGGCGAGCGCGCGGGACAGCTCCTGGAAGACACGCTCGGGCACCAGGTGATCGACCTCGCCATCGGCCACCATGGCGCGCATCAGCTCCAGAGTCTCGGCCGCCACGGAAAAGCCCAGTCGCGCCCAGCGCGCCATGAAGCGCGCCGCGCGCAGGATCCGTACCGGATCTTCGGCAAAGGCGGGGGAGACGTGGCGCAGCACGCGCGCCGCAAGATCCGCCGCGCCGCCATGGGGATCGATCAGGCTGCCGTCTGCATCCTGCGCCATGGCGTTGACGGTGAAGTCGCGCCGCGCCAGATCTTCTTCCAGCGTGATGTCGGGTGTGGCCACCACGGAGAAGCCGCGATAGCCGCGCCCGGCCTTGCGCTCGCAGCGCGCCAGGGCGTATTCCTCATGCGTTTGCGGGTGCAGGAACACCGGAAAGTCGCGCCCGACGGGGGTGTAGCCGGCCGCCACCATCGCCTCGGGCGTGCCACCCACCACCACGAAATCGCGGTCGCCTGGCACCAGACCCAGCAACGCATCGCGCACCGCGCCGCCGACCAGAAACGTCTTCACGCGCGCCGCGCCCGTCGCCAGCGGTCGTGGCGCGGCTGGCGCGCACCGACGCCGAGCTGCTGCGGCACGATGGCATCGATCGGGGTCTTTTCGATGCCCAGCCGATACAGCCCGTCGATCCCGCCCACGGCATCGCGCTTGAGCGAGAGGAAGTTGTCGGTCGAGAAGGGTTTGCCCGGCACGAAGTCGAAGATTGCCGCCTGCAGGCGGCCGAGCGCGTCGGGCAGCGGCAGGATGGCGCGGCGCAGGCCGAGGCAGCGCGCGGTGTAGCGGACGATTTCCGCGAGGCTGAGCGTTTCCGCGCCGTAGATTTCGTAGAGCTGTCCGATGGTGGCCGGGTCTTCCAGCGCGCGCACGAAGGCCTCCGTCACGTCCCCCACGTACACCGGCGCGAAGCGCGCGTCGGCGCGCGCCAGCGGCAGCACGGGTGCGAGCCGCAGCAGTTTGGCGAAGCGGTCGAACAGGCCGTCGCCCGGCCCGAAGATCACCGAGGGCTGGAAGATCGTCCACTCCAGTCCGGAGCCGCGCACGCTGTCTTCGGCCTGGCCGCGCGTGCGCAGATAGTGACTTTCACCGCGCCCGGCGTTGAGCGCGCTCATCTGCAGCAGGCGGCGCACGCCACTCGCGCGGCAGGCGGCGATCAGGCTGTCGGTGAAATCGACGTGGGCGCGCTGGAAGCCGTGTCCGCGGCGGCCGCGCTCGTTGAGGATGCCGATCAGGTTGATCGCGGCCTGTGCGCCGTCCAGCAGCCGGCGCAGATCGGCCGCGGCGTAGACGTCGGCGGTCACCACCTCGACCCCGGGCAGCACCAGCAGATCGCGCTGGCGCTCGCGGTTGCGGCTGGGTACCGTGACCGCGAACCCGCGGCGGACCAGTTCGGCGACCAGGCGGCGGCCGACGAAGCCGGTGCCGCCGAATACGACGATGCGGGACAGGCTCATGAGGAACTCCCGGGCAGAGTGGTCGGGCAGGCGAACGGATGCCGTTCGGCCGCCGCGGGACGTTGGCCCAGCGCGCGCTGGGCGATGGGCACGGCGCGGCCTTCCAGACGCCAGTCGTAGACGGTGGCGAAGGCGAGGATCCGCGCTACGTACTCGCGCGTTTCGCGGTAGGGAATCGTTTCGATCCACAGATCCACATCCGCCACCGGGCGCTGTGCCAGCCAGCGCGCCACCGGCGAGGGGCCGGCGTTGTAGGCGGCGGTGGCCAGGAAGGGCAGGCCGCCGTGTCGTTCCAGCATCGTGGCCAGATGCGCGATGCCGAGGCTGAGGTTTTCCTTTGGATCGAACAGTTCCGCATCGCCCGGATAGCGCTGCCCGCGCCGGGTGGCTTCCATCCGTGCGGTGGAGGGCAGGAGCTGCATGAGGCCGCGCGCGTTGGCGTGCGAGCGCGCATCCGGTGCCCAGGCGCTCTCGGCGCGGATCAACGCCACCACCCAGGACGGATCCAGCCCGTGCGCGCGCGCCTCGCGCCGGATCTGGCGCTCGAAGGGCAGCGGGAAGCGCAGGCGGTAGTAGGCGAGATCGTCGCCGGCGTTGAGCGTGAACGGGCCGCGATCATGCCAGCCCGCGGCGTCCGCCAGCGCCACCGCGACGCGGCGCTCGTCCGGCGACAGCGAGCTCTTGAGCGCGTCCCACTCGCGCCGCGCCCAGCCGATCCGGCCCAGCGCGAACAATTCCATGGCGCGCACGAAACCGGGTCGCGCTTCCAGGCTGCGGCGCAGCGCCGACGCTTCCAGCGATGCCTCGCGCGGGCACAGGGCATAGGGCGCGCCGATGCGTTCGGCAGCGAGGAATCCGTAGTAGCTCGGCTCGGCTGAAAGCGCGTCCAGGATGGCGCGCGCCGCGGCGTCGCCGGCGCGCTCGCGCAGACGCGCCTCGAAGTAGCGCCAGCGCGGCTCGGCGCGCTGCGCCGACGGCATCATCGCGATGGCGGCCAGCGCGGCCCGGTCGTCACCGCGCGCCAACGCCTCGCGGAACCGCCATTCGTGCAGGCGCGCATCCCAGGCCTCGGCGGGCACGGCGGCAAAGCGCCGCGCGCTGTCAGGCAGGTAGGAGGCCGCGCTCCACAGCGCGATCTGGTTGAGCGCTTCGCCGCGCTGCGCGGCGTCGAAGCTGAAGCGGCCCTGCAGCGCGGCGAACAGCGCCTCGGCGGCATCCGGATCGGCCTTGGCTACCCGCGTCACGCCCAGGAGTGCAATGCGCCGGCTGGCCGCGTCGTCGGGCCAGCCGGAGGCCAGCGCGGCGGTCGGGCCGGCCAGGTAGTCGGCCTGCGCATTGGCGCGCTTCGCCTGTGCCGCCGGCAGGCCGCGCGCGAGATGGCGCATGAGGCCGAGGTTGTGCTCGGTCGCTGCCAGCGCGATGCGTTCCAGCGTGCGCGCCTCGGTGAGCAGTCCGCGCTGGCGCACCACCTCGAACACCGCATCGCAGCGTGCCGGCTGCGAGCGGCCGCTCAGCCACAGGGCCAGGCCGGCGTCGAGCCAGGCGGTGTCGGGCGTGGCGTCACGGCGGGAAAGAAGGTCGGCGCAGCGCAGTTCGGCATCCGCGCTGCCCGCGTACAGCGAGCGGAATCCCGCCCAGTCCTCGCGTTGCGCGAGCGCGCGCAGCGCCTGATCGCGCAGCGTCGCGGACACCGGCAGGTCCGGATGCGCGTCGAGGAAGGTCTTGACCGTCCTCGCGCTGGCGCGATCGAGCTGGCGGCGCAGCGCGGTGTAGTCGAGATACGGTGCCAGCGGGTGCTGCGCATAGTCGCGCGCCGCTGCGGAAAATTCCGCCAGCGGGCGTGATTCGGCAGCCTCCAGTGCGCGTGCGAAACCGGCGCGCTGGGCCGCCAGGTCGGTGTGCGGCGACACCGCCCCGGCCGGGCGAACGCCGGGGCCGGCCAGAAGCGCCAGCGCGCACGAAACAAGGACCGGGAGCAGGTGCCGTCGCATGTCCACAGTGTATCCCGTGCGCGCGCCGGCTCCGACCGCGCCAGCGCAGGTCGTTCTGGTGTGGCACAGCCACGCGGCGCGCGGGACGGTTACACTTGGCGGCTCCGGCGCAGCCTGCGCCACCTCTGACCTTGCGGAGAAGCACGTCCATGATCCTTCGTTCCCTGATGTTCGCCGGCCTGCTGGTTCCGGCGCTGGCTTTTGCCCAGGAATCCACCGCGCCGGCCGCCGCACCTGCCGCCGCGCCGGCTGAAATCGCCGCCCCGGCACCGCGCGTGGCGCTGCACACCAATCTTGGCGACATCGTGATCGAACTCGACGCGGCCAAGGCACCGATCTCTTCGGAGAACTTCCTCGCCTATGTGAAGGACGGCTACTACAACGGCACCGTCTTCCACCGCGTGATCGACAACTTCATGGCGCAGGGCGGCGGCTACACCGCCGACCTCCAGCCCAAGCCGACCCGCGCCCCGATCCGTAACGAGGCGAGCAACGGGCTTTCCAACCTGCGCGGCACCCTCGCGATGGCGCGTACCGGCGAGCCGCACTCGGCCAACTCGCAGTTCTTCATCAACCTCGTGGACAACCCGCGCCTCGACTACGTCAGCGACGAGAACGGCATGACCTGGGGCTATGCCGTGTTCGGCAAGGTGGTCGAAGGCATGGACGTGGTCGACAAGATCCGCGCCATCCCGACCGGCGGCCAGGGACCGTTCCACTCCGATGTCCCGACCCAGGCGGTCGTGATCGAGCGCGCCGAAGTGCTGGCCGCGGCCGTGCCGGCGGACGCGGAGTAAGTCCGCCCGTGGGACAGGCGCGCACCGATGCCGGCGGCAGCCGCGTGCGCGCCCTGTTCGTCTCCGATCTGCATCTGGATCCGGCCAGGCCGCAGATCACCGACCTGTTCCTCGCCTTCCTGCGCGAAGAAGCCGCGCGGTCGCCGGCGCTCTACATCCCGGGCGATCTTTTCGAGGCCTGGGTGGGTGACGACGACGACGCCGAGCTGCCCGCGCGCGTGGCGCAGGCGCTGCGCGCGCTGGCCGATGGCGGCACGCGGATCGCCTTCATTCGCGGCAACCGCGATTTTCTCCTCGGCGGCGGCTACGCGACCCGCGCCGGTTTCGAGATCCTGCCCGACCCTTGCGTGATCGCACCGGGCGGCGAGCCGATCCTGCTCCTGCATGGCGATCTGCTGTGCGTGGACGACGCCGCGTACCAGGCCGTTCGCCGCCAGGTGCGCGATCCAGACTGGCAGCGCGCGCTTCTGGCGCGGCCGCTGGCCGAGCGTCGCGCCTTCGCCCAGGCCGCGCGTCAGTCCAGCGCCGCGCACCAGCAGGCCATGACCTCGCAGGAGATCGGCGACGCCGCGCCGCATGCGGTGGAGGACTTTTTCCGCCGCTACGGCGTCTCCCGCATGATCCACGGCCACACCCATCGCCCGGCGGTGCACGACCTGGTGGTCGACGGCGTGCCGCGCCAGCGCATCGTGCTGGGCGACTGGTACGAACAGGGCAGCGTGCTGCGGATGTACGAGGACGGGCGCTGTGAACTGGCCGGACTGATCCTGCCGGACTGATCCCGCCGGCGTCAGCCGCCGCGGGTCTTGCCGGGCTTGGGCAGCCGCACCATCGCGGTGTGCGAGGCGAGGTCGTGCCAGGTGCGCCGCTCAGGGTCGATCAGACTCCAGAGATACCCCAGGCCGAAGGCCGCCAGCGACACCCCGGCGGCGAGGTAGCGGCGCGCCAGTTCGCCCCATTCCGGGGCGGATTCGCCATCGTACCGCACCAGCCGCAGCCGCCAGGCGCGCATGCCCAGCGTCTGCCCGCCGCGCCGCCAGCTCAGGCCGAAATAGCCGAACCCGACCGCCAGCATCAGCGCGAACTCCAGATAGGCCGCCGGACTGCCGGGCGTCACCGGCGCGCCGCCGCGCGCCAGCAGCACCAGCGCGGCGGTGGCGAACCACAGTGCGCCCAGCGGCAGCAGGTCGTAGATCATCGCCATCAGGCGGAAGCCCAGCGCAGCGGGTTCGGCGGCGAGGCGGGGCGGGGAAGGCGAATCGGGCGCGGTCATCGGCGAAGGATAGCGGCAGCACGCCGCGTGCGGCGGGCGTGGCGCTCCGGCCGCTATGCTGGGCACATGTCTTCCGAGGCCATTACCCGCCGACGCCTGCGCGCCCGCGCCATGCCGCCCGTGCCGGAGGCGGCGCGCGGCCAGATCGACGCCTTCATCGACCACCTCTGGGCCGAGCGCGGCATCTCCGCCCAAACCCAGGCCAGCTACCGGCGCGATCTCGAAGGCCTGGCGCGCTGGCTGGGCGACGCGGTGCGCCTGGATGCGCTGGACCGCGCCCGACTGTTCGACTACCTCGCCTGGCGCACCGACGCCGGCTACGACCCGCGCAGCAACGCGCGACTGATGTCGAGCCTGCGTGCCTTCTACGCCCGGCAGGTGCGCCTGGGCACGATGGCAGAGGATCCCACCGCCCTGGTGCAGCGCCCCAAGGCGCGGCGCAAACTGCCGCGCACCCTGGCCGAAAGCGAGGTCGAGGCGCTGCTGGCGGCACCGGATGCGGAAAGCCCGCTGGGCCTGCGCGATCGCGCGATGCTGGAGCTCATGTACGGGGCCGGCCTGCGCGTTTCCGAACTGACCGGCCTGCGGCTTGCGGAAGTGAACCTGCGCCAGGGCGCGCTGCGCGTCACCGGCAAGGGCGGCAAGGATCGGGTGCTTCCCATCGGCGAGGAAGCCGCGCACTGGCTGGATCGCTATCTGGCCCGGTCGCGTCCGCTGCTCGCCGGCGGGCGCGTGCGCGAACCGCTGTTCCTCACCCGGCGCGGCACCGCGGTGAGTCGCCAGCTCTTCTGGCGGGGCCTCAAGCGCATCGCCCTCGCCGCCGGCATCGACGCGGCGCGGGTGACGCCGCACGGCCTGCGCCACGCCTTCGCCACCCACCTGCTCAACCACGGTGCCGACCTGCGATCGCTGCAGATGCTGCTTGGTCACGCCAGCCTCTCCACCACCCAGATCTACACCGCCGTGGCGAAGGAGCGCCTGCAGCAGCTCCACGCCCGCCACCATCCGCGCGGCTGAGACACCGGCCACGCCGTTCGCCACTGGCCCGGTAGAGGCCGCTCCCTTATCCTTGCCCATGAACTTTCTGCCTGCGGCCCGGTCGAACGCGCGTTGCAGTCCCATTACCGTTCCCGAGGAACCGCCATGAACCGCTTTCTGATCGCCGCCGCGCTGGGCGCGGCCGCGTTTTCCGCTTCCGCCGACGATTCCGCGGTTGAGGCTGCCATCAAGTCGCTGGTGCCCGGTGCCAAGATCGACAGCATTGCCGAGTCGCAGGTGCCCAACTTCTATCAGGTCGTGCTGCAGGGCCAGGTCATCTACATCAGCGCCGACGGCCGGTTCCTGTTCCAGGGTTCGGTGTTCGACATTCCCAACAAGATCGACCTGACCGAGAATACCAAGGCGGGCCTGCGCAAGGGCGCGCTGGCGGCGGCGGGTCCGGAGCGGCGCATCATCTTCCCGGCCAAGAACGAGAAGTATGCGGTCACCGTGTTCACCGACATCGACTGCGGCTACTGCCGCCGCATGCACGGCGAGATGGCCGAGTACAACAAGCGCGGCATCAGCGTGGAGTACCTGTTCTTCCCGCGCTCGGGCGTGGGCGGGGAGTCGTACGACAAGGCGGTGTCGGTGTGGTGCGCGACCGATCGCAACAAGGCCATGGACAACGCCAAGGCCGGCGGAAAGCTCGAATCGAAGACCTGTGACAATCCCGTGGCCGCCGACTACGAGCTGGGCCAGAGCGTGGGCGTGAACGGAACCCCGGCGGTGTACACCAGGGATGGCACCCAGCTGGGCGGCTACCTGCCGCCGGAACAGCTGCTCCAGCGCCTGGACGCACTGGCCGGCGCGCGCTGATCCCCGCGATCCCGTCTCCGCATCGGGCCCGCCAGGCCAAGCCGGCGGGCCCTTTCGTTAGAATTGAGTCCCTTTCGTCCGACCCGATGACAACCATGCTGGTATTCCAGGCCCGGACCGCCCTGAGCGCCCACGCGCAATCGCGCCTCCAGGCGCGGCTGCGGGCGCTCGATGCAAGGCTGATGCTCGGGGCCGTATCGGACATCTATTTTGCCCAGCCCGAACCGGGGCAGGGCGTCGATGCGCGCGATCTGGCGCGGGTGCTGGGTGCCGCCGTGCTCGATGCGCCGCTGCCCGCAGGGCGGCTGGCGCTGCCGCGCCTGGGCACGATCTCGCCCTGGTCGAGCAAGACCACCGAAATCGTGCGCGGCGCGGGGCTGGCGGTGCGGCGGGTCGAGCGCGGCCAGCACTTCGCGGTGGCGGGGCTGACGCCCGGCATCGAACCGGCGGTGGCGGCGCTGCTGCACGATCCGATGACCCAATCGCTGGTGCCCGATCTTGCCGCGGCCGCCGCCCTGTTCGACGCGCCCGCGCCGGGCGGCGTGGTGCGCGTGCCGCTGGCCGGGCTGGAGGCGGCCAACGCGACGCTGGGCCTGGCGCTGTCTGCGGACGAGATCGACTACCTGCGCGAACGCTACGGCGCGCTGGGGCGCGATCCCACCGATGCCGAGCTGATGATGTTCGCGCAGGCCAACTCCGAGCACTGCCGGCACAAGATCTTCAACGCGAGCTGGACACTCGATGGGCAGGCGCAGCCGCGCAGCCTGTTCGCGATGATCCGCAACACCCACGCGAAGTCCCCCCAGCTCACCCTCAGCGCCTACAAGGACAACGCAGCGGTGATCGAGGGTTTCCCGGCGCGGCGCTTCCGGTGCGATCCTGAAACCGGTACCTGGGGTGCCGGTGCGGTGCAGCCGAGTGCCTTCGCGATCAAGGTTGAAACCCACAATCACCCTACCGCGATCGCGCCCTTTCCCGGTGCCGCGACCGGCGCGGGTGGCGAAATCCGCGACGAAGGAGCCACCGGGCGCGGCGGCAAGCCCAAGGTCGGTCTGAGCGGTTTTTCCGTCTCGCACCTGCGCATCCCGACCCTGCCGCAGCCCTGGGAAGCGGCGCGCCCGCTCAATCCGCGCATGGCCTCGGCCCTCCAGATCATGCTGGACGGGCCGCTCGGTGCGGCGGCCTTCAACAACGAGTTCGGCCGCCCGGCGGTCACCGGCTACTTCCGCAGCTTCGAGCTGGAAACCCCCGAATCGGGCCTGGTGCGCGGCTACGACAAGCCGATCATGCTGGCCGGCGGCGTCGGCGCGATCGATCCCGAACAGGTGGAAAAGCTCCCCGTGCGCCCCGGTGACGCGGTGGTGGTGCTGGGCGGCCCGGCGATGCTGATCGGGCTGGGCGGTGGTGCCGCCAGTTCGCTGGCCAGCGGCGAAAGTTCGGAAGGACTGGATTTCGCCTCGGTGCAGCGCGACAACCCGGAAATGCAGCGCCGTTGCCAGGAGGTGATCGACGCCTGCTTCGCGCGCGGTGCCGACAATCCGATCCGCAGCGCGCACGATGTCGGCGCGGGCGGGCTGTCCAACGCCATCCCCGAGCTGCTGCACGATTCGGGCGTGGGCGGGGTGATCGATCTTGCCGCCATTCCGCGCGACGACCCGTCGCTCTCGCCGATGCAGCTGTGGTGCAACGAGTCCCAGGAGCGCTACGTTCTGGGCATCGCGGCCGAACACCTCGACGCCTTCCGCGCGATCTGCGCCCGCGAGCGCTGTCCCCACGCCGTCGTCGGCGTCGCCACGGTGGAGGAACACCTCCTCGTGGCGGAGTGCCCGCTCGACGAATCCCCAATCCCGAATCCTCAATTCCGCGGCGAAGCCGCCATCGACATCCCGATGGATCTTCTCTTCGGCAAGGCGCCGAAGATGCAGCGCGACGCCGAGCGCGGCGCGAACGCGCGCTGGCCGCGCCTGGATACCGGGGCGATGGACCTGCGCGAGGCCGGCCTGCGCGTGCTGTCGCACCCGAGCGTGGCGAGCAAGAACTACCTGGTGACGATCGGCGATCGCACCGTCGGCGGCCTGGTGGCGCGCGACCAGATGGTCGGTCCCTGGCAGATACCGCTGGCCGACTGCGGCATCAGCCTGGACGACTTCTCCGGATACACCGGGCAGGCGCTGTCGATCGGCGAGCGCGCGCCGCTGGCGCTGCTCGATTCCGCCGCCGCCGCGCGCATGGCGGTGGGCGAGGCCATCACCAACCTCCTGTCCGCGCCGGTGGCCGATCTCGCCGAGATCAAGCTTTCGGCCAACTGGATGGCCGCCTGCGGCCACGGCGACGAGGACGCGCGCCTGTTCGACGCCGTCCGCGCCGTGGGCATGGAGCTGTGCCCGGCGCTCGACATTTCGATCCCGGTCGGCAAGGACTCGCTGTCGATGGCCTCCAGGTGGACGGGATTCGGGAGTGGGGATTCGGGATTGGCAGGAGCAAAGAGCCCGCCCGATTCCATCCTCTCGAATCCCCAATCCCCAATCCCCAATCCGGGCGAAGCCCATCGCTGCATCTCCCCCGTCTCGCTGGTGGTGTCGGCCTTCGCGCGGGTGCGCGACGTACGCCAGGCGCTGACGCCGGTGCTGGCGCGCGAGGTCGATTCGGAGCTGTGGCTGATCGGGCTGGGCGGCGGCAAGCGCCGCCTCGGCGGTTCGATCCTGTCGCAGGTGCACGGCACCTTCGGCGGCGAGCCGCCCGATCTCGATTCACCCGAACTGCTGCGCGGGCTGTTCAATCTGGTCCGCGACGCGCGCGACACCGGCATCGTCCTGGCCTGTCACGACCGCAGCGACGGCGGCGCGTTCGCCGCGCTGTGCGAGATGGGCTTCGCCTCGCACTGCGGGCTGGAAATCCAGCTCGATCACTGGGGCGACGATCCGTTCAGCACGCTGTTCTGCGAAGAGCTGGGCGTGATCGTGCAGGTATCGATGGACGACCGCGCCGAATTCGCCGACCTGGTGGACCGGCACGGACTCACCCACTGCGCGCAGCGCATCGGCAAGCCGCTCGCCTCACCGCGCGTGCGCGTGCTGGCCGGGCGCGACATGCTGGCCGAATGGGGCTGGCAGGAGCTGTTCGATGCCTGGTGGCAGGTGACGCACGCCATGCAGGCGCTGCGCGACACACCCGAAAGTGCCGATGCCGAGCGCGCGGCGCGGCGCGATTTTTCCGCGCCGCCGCTCGCACCGAGGCTCGGCTTCGATCCGGCCGAGGACATTGCCGCGCCCTACATCGCCAGCGGCGCGCGCCCGCGCG
>JAMLIV010000022.1 GCA_023954075.1 Lysobacteraceae bacterium | reverse complement strand
CGCCGCTTCGCGGCGCGGCTTAATTCAGGCGTTAGCCCTCACTCCAAACATTGGCGCAAAACATGGACCTAGTAGATCACTCGAAGCCAATCATTGAGAACAAAGAGTTCTCTTCTGACGTTAGAGATCAGGACTTGGCGCGGCAGGTTTTGAGGCGTGTTTATGCCGTTGAGAAAATCTTTATCGACGTTAGTTTCAAGCAATCAGAAATTTCTGAATGCTACTTCCGCAACTGCAGATTCATACGGTGTGATTTCACTGGCGCCAGCATTCGACGCTCAAACTTCCGCGGGTCTCAGTATGAAGAGTGCAAGTTCCAGTACTCAACATGGGAGCATACCCAGCTAGATGAGGAATTCTTGGAAAATTGCCTCCCCAGTGAAGAAAATCTAGCTCGAGACCTTGTTCGATCCCTTCGGGTTAACTTTGGGCACATAGGGAATTACGCAGCCATCAACAAGGCTGCATCGATTGAAGTAATGCTCACCGGGCAGCACCTCTTTCATGCTGCTTACTCAAAACAGTCCTATTACAGATCGAAGTACAAAGGATGGGTTCGGGTACTTCATTCCGCCCGGCACGCGCGCTGGAAGGCGCTTGATCTGTTGTGGGGGAACGGTGAAAGCATCGTTCGTATCCTTCTCACCGGCGTATCAATCGTCATATTGTGGGCTATTGTTCTGGCATGGAGTAACCCGCAATTTTCGTGGCCACAGTCTTTGTTTGCAGTCGCGCATGCATTTTGGGGTGTTACTAGTAGTCCGTCTCTCCCTGGCCATCAACTGACGCTCCTCACCATAGTTCGGTTCGTATTGTTTGGACTCTTTATGGCCATACTGGTGAAACGCTTGGCACGCCGATGAGTCACGAAATCTACGTCTTTGGCTCAATCTGTCGCGGGGAATCCACACCCACGTCGGACGTCGATGTGCTCGTTGTTCCACTCGAGGTGGATAGCTCCCAGTTTCCTCAGAACTGGAGCGTCTATTCGCCAGAACTTCTATCGGAATACTTTAAGGCCGGGAGGCTTTTCGCCTGGCATCTTCACCTTGAGGCGAAGTGTGTATTCAGTCTGCGTAGCGAGCCATTTCTAGCAAGCCTTGGCCCTCCGGCGCCTTACTCAACCATCGTCGAAGACACTGACGATTTGGAGGTGTTGCTCAACGAGGCACTAAACGAACTCGCCGCGGGAACCCAGAACGTCATCTACGAATTGGGTATTGCCTATACGGCGATCCGAGACTTGGCGATGTCAGCATCGTGGTCTTTACTGGCGAGACCATGCTTTTCGGCAGATGCACCGTATCGCCTGCCTGTCGATCCGCCACTTCCGCGTGACATATATCATCAAGCCATGGTCGCACGGCATGCCTCAACCCGCGGCTCTCAATTGACATTTGACCCTACGAGTACCGCACAAATTGTCACAAAAGCGCCACTTGAAAATTGGGTGGCGACGCTACGAGAAGCCATATGAAAAACACCTTTCTCAACAGAGTTTCGGCGGAACGCAAGGTGCTGAAGGCAGTAAACGCCTTATTTTCAGGTAACCAGCAACTCGCAGGACTATCCCAGGCCGCCTTGTTTCGTTGGGAATCTGCTGTTGGTCATAGTCGCGTCGCTGATGTGTTGCCGCTTTTAACGGCCTTGGCAGAACAATGTCAACGGCTATCAGATCGAAGCAACGAAACGTTTATGCCCCTCGAAAGAGATCAAGCTATCAAGATAAGTGAGCAGCTTGAGGTGCTAACTCTGGAGTTGAGCAAGTGCCGGTGAGGGCTAACAAATCGTTGCAGCGGACATTTGACCCGCCACCTGTTTTTGCTACCGCAAAATCAGGCGTCGCCTCGAATGCCGCTGAACTCAGGTGTTAGGGGGCACGCATGACAATCTGGGTCGGTCAGGTTGAAGGAGAAGCTCTTGTTTTCGATCCTTCGATCCAATTGCCGGACTGCCCGCACCTGTTCCTTTGGAGCCCAGCATCTTCCACGATGGGCAAGTTCATTGCCGAGGGCATCAGAAAACGCATCAAGCCGTGCCGCAATGAAGATAACTTGGCCGCCTACATAGCGGCATACAAACTGTGGCACACGAACCACGCCTCATCGTGGATTGAAAACGAGAAAATCTACTATGAGAAGCGCAAGTTGCTAGATGCGGAGCTTGAAAGAAAAAGGATAGAACAAGAAGAAACAAGAAGAAAACGAGAAGAAGCTCGAATCTTGTATGAGCTGCAGGAGCCAGAGCGTGTTGCGGAAGAGGCCAGAAGGAAAGCTAAAATTGCAGCCGAATTTCAGCGCTCCCAAATTGAAGAAAAAGAATTTTATGAATTGGTGGCTGAACTTAAGCCGCTGGAATTTACGCATAGCAGCCACGTTTCGAACTACATCAAAAGGAACAAGCTAGGAAACAAGTATCGCTATATTTCGGGCATCTTGCGTATGGAGAAGGACGGGGATAGCTGGGCCTATCCCGGCGGGATTCAGCCGAAGTTTTACGCCAGACTGTGCGATGAACTAGGCCTCTCCAATAAGGGGTCTGGAGCGGTGCCCATCTCCTTCGAACCGTTCGATAGCATCAAAGGCGATCATGAAGAGAGATAGGTTGCGTCGAGCGCTCCCTAACAATTCATTCAAGCCGACGCCGCTTCGCGGCGCGGCTTAATTCAGGCGTTAGGCTTCACATCCAATATTCTTGCAGGGGGACACGTAGAGGCGGTAGAACTCACTCAGTGTCAGGCCGGGCTGGAACTGGATGTGGTTGATGCTCATGGTCGTCACCTCGCAGGGTCGGGTGACAGCATCCTGCGCGCCGACCGTCTCATATCCTGCGACTGGCAGCTGAGGGTCAGGGCTAATCAGGTGCGTGCATCGGGCGCTTGCGCGGCTGGACACAGATTCGGACGGCAGAGGGCGACTGGGACGATACGCGCCGGTGGCCGTATGCACTGATCAGGTGCCAGTCCCCTTGAGAATTCTGTTGTCAGAGAGTGGGTGCCGATTCCGAGAACAGCCATCATATGCGTCGGAGTAATCCGGCCCGAAAGGATGGCGGCTTCATCGGCGGCGTGGACGCGGTCGATGAAGCCGCGATCCCGCGGCGATTCCGCGTCGAAGTGATGGCCGAAACCCCGGTCGATGAACGGGTCGATCACGTTCCCGAAACCGATGAACGCATGGAAATGGAATCGTTCGAGCAGCAGCGGAAGAATGTCCTGGGCGCGGATTCCCTCAAATCCTTCGGTTGAGCAGTCCCAGTCCATGTAGACCTCCTCCTGGCGCTGCAGCTGGAGGTTGTAGCGATATTCCGGCGGCAGCTCGCGCCAGAATTCCCGCACGATTTCCAAGGCCTCCGGCCAGCGCTGGTGGCCGTTGCGGCCGATCATGTCGCTGATGATGAACCGTCCTTCGGGCGGCAGGATTCGCGCGACTTCGTCGAAGATCGACTCCAGCGCCACGAAGTGATGCAGCGATTGATTCGCCATCACGCCGGCCACGGGCTCATCCTGCCGCCAGCAGTTGAGATCCGTCACGCGGGTCACGACGTGGGCCTCCAGGCCCTCGCTTGCCGCGTAATCCCTCCCTCGCTGGAGCATCGCCGGATTCATGTCCAGGCACTGGATCCTGAAATTGCGGACGCCCTGATCGAACAGGATTCTGGCGACTCGGACTTCGGTATCGCAGTTGCCGGAGCCGAGGCTGATGATCGTTCCGACCTCCTCGCTTCCCGCGACGCATTGCCGGATGTAGTGCGCGAAAAAGGCGTCCGGATGGGAGTACCCGTACGCTTCCAGCATCGGGCGCAGATACTTGTTCGACCAGTAGTGGAAGATCTCGGGGAGCGCGTTGACGTCCACCTGCTCCTGGAATATCTCCAGCTCCTTGCTGACCCGCAGCCGATAGTCCGAATCCACGGGTGCAGGGCCGGGTTCGGGATTTCCTGCGCGAAATCTTCGGAACAGTTTTTTCAGAATCACGGGCGTTCGACCAGGAAAGGGTGATGCAGGAGCATACATTGATGAATTGCGGAGCGACGCGGTGTGTCCGCGGCAGGAATTGAAGGGCAGGCGCGTGCCGGAGCCATGGCGAAGGGCTTGCGCGATGCAGTGCGCGCAGCGCACCCGCCGCGCCGGCGCGGCATCATATCCGCGGCGGTGCCACCTGTTCGCCACGCTCGTAGACCGCGCTCGCCCGGCCCACCAGCAGCGGATCGAGTGCGCCGATGCGATCCGTGTCCTTGTTGTCGTAGGGCAACGACAGCAGGGTGTAGCGCAGCGCGTTGAGGCGCGCGCGCTTCTTGCAGTCGGACTTGACCACGGTCCAGGGCGCATCGACCGAATCGGTGTGGAAGAACATCGCTTCCTTGGCGCGGGTGTAGGCCTCCCACTTGTCGCGCGAGGCCACGTCGATGGGCGAGAGCTTCCACTGCTTGAGCGGATGCGCCTGGCGCTCCATGAAGCGGCGGTTCTGCTCCTCGCGGCTCACCGAGAACCAGAACTTGATGAGGTGGATGCCGCTGTGCACCAGGTGGCGCTCGAACTCGGGGGCCTGGCGCATGAATTCGGCATATTCCACGTCCGTGCAAAAGCCCATCACGTGCTCGACCCCGGCGCGGTTGTACCAGCTGCGGTCGAACATCACGATCTCGCCGGCGGTGGGCAGGTGGCGCACATAGCGCTGGAAATACCACTGGCCGCGCTCGGTCTCGGTGGGTTTTTCCAGCGCCACCACGCGCGCGCCGCGCGGGTTGAGGTGCTCCATGAAGCGCTTGATGGTGCCACCCTTGCCGGCGGCATCGCGCCCCTCGAACACGATCACCACGCGCTGGCCGGTTTCCTTCACCCAGGCCTGCAGCTTGAGCAGCTCCACCTGCAGGCGGTACTTCTGGCGCTCGTAGGTGCGGCGCAGCATCCGGTAGCGGTAGGGATAGTCGCCGTCGCGCCAGTGCGGCGAGAGCTCCAGATCCTGCGCCGGGGAGGTTCCCCCGATGTCCGCGGCCAACCTTCCGCGTTCGCCCAGATGGCGGCGCAGGGCGCGCGCGTCGTCGGGCGACATGCCCGCGAGGACCGACTCCAGCGCCTCGATCGCGGCGTGCACGCTGCTGCCGGCCTCGGCCAGATCCTCGGCCACCGCGCGCGAGGTTTCGCGCGCCGCGCTGACCGCCTCGTCGACGCGCGATTCTTCCAGCGCCTGCTCGGCGGTCGCGGCCTTCGCTCCGGTGCCCGGCCTGGCCTTGCGGCGTGAAGACGCGGTGGAGGGGGCGGATTTTCCGACGGCCATGGGCGGCTCCTGGATGCGGTGAGCGGTGTGCGCCAGTATGTCGCACCGCGCGGCGTGTTCGCGCGGCTCAGTTCGAGTCCCCGGCGGACGGCGACCCGCGCTGCGCCGCGATCAGCCAGGGCTCGTGGCGGCGACCCCAGGCCACGTCGAGACGGTAGCGCGCCGCGCCGCGGTTTCCGGCGGTGGCGATCGCGTCGTGGAAGCGGGCCGGCACGTGAAGGGATTCGACGTCCAATGCGGCGACGTGGGCGCGGTAGCGCGGCGGATCGAGCGTCTCGCCGTCGGCCCAGGTCTGCACCGTCACGCCGACCCGGCCGCCAAGGATCAGGTAGCGGTCGCGCTGCGGATAGCGCGACCGCAGCGCGGCAGGATCGGTACCGGCATCGATCACGAACAGCCGGCTGCGCTCTTCACGCTCGGCGTCCAGCGCCTCGCGAGCGGCCTTGGCGCGGTTGGCGAATTCGGCGCGGGTTGCGTCCGTGGCGGCGTCGGCCTGCGCCTGCGCGTGCTCCAGACGCTGGCGCGCGGCGTCCAGCGCGGCCGCGTGCGCGGCACCGTCCAGCTCCAGCACCAGCCAGAGGTGGCGGTTGCTCTCCAGACGTCGGCGCTGCGCTTCGTCCTCGCGCCCGGGCACCGCGTCGGGCAGATCGAACCCGAGCGCGCGCAGGCAGGCCAGGTCGAGCCAGTCGGCGTCGCGGGTGTAGAACCCCGATGCCTGCGCCTCGTCCGGCGCGCCGGACGCCACGCGCCAGTCCAGCCGCAGGGATACGCCGCTGCGCTCGCGCTCCAGACCCTGATCCCAGCCCGGCGGCAGCTCGCGCTGGGTGAGAACCACGCGCGCCTCCTCGGCGCTGCGATTCCACGCGGCCCCGGCGAGAATCACCGCGTTGACCAGCACGATCAGCGCGGCTCCCGCAAGGAACAGGGCGCGCGGATGCGCGGGCCGGCTCATGGCCGCACCCCGGCCGTGCCCGCCATTGCGCGGCGCAGCCGCCCGAACACGAAAAGCATCAGCACCGCGGTGGCGGCGATGAGCAGGAAGAACAGGTACTTGGGCACCGCGTCCCACCACCAGTCGAAGATGCGCGTGTAGAGAAAGAGGAAGAAGAAGGTCACGCCGGTGTTGACCACCTCGCCCCAGCCGCGCCGGATGCCCAGCCAGATCGCGCCTGCGCTGAACGCGAACCCGGCAATCTGGTAGACGCGCTCGATGCTGCGCGCGCTGCCGGGCAGGTAGCTGCCCCAGGCCCAGTTGGCCAGCAGCAGCACCGGCAGCAGCAGGCAGAGCAGCCCCGCGATGCGCCAGGTCGCGGCAAAGCCGGCGTACGCGCGCTGGTCGAGGAACTGCGGCACGAGGAAGAACAGCAGCGCCGCCGGAAAGAAGTTTTCCGGCCGCGTGCCGAAGTCGAGCCAGTACATCCCGCCGAAGGTGCCGGTGCGCGCCGCGATGTATCCCGCCAGGCATGCGATGCCCGCCACCAGCAGCAGGCGCAGCTCGCAGGCGTAGGCCAGCAGCAGCGCCAGCGCGGCCCAGGGCAACAGCGCCCTGTCCGAGGGCGAGATGTTGAACAGTTCGCCCAGCAGGCTCACGTTGAGCACGAAGCAGGCGAAGGCCACCAGCGCCGCCAGCTTGGTGAAGTAGCCCGAGGCGTCGCGCCTGCCGATCAGCCAGCAGCCGATGAGCGATCCGATCGACGCGCCCAGCAGCACGATGACCTGCGCTGCGGTGGGCAAGAGCCCCCAGAAGCGCTGGAACACGAAGTACACCGCCGCCGCCATCGCCACCGCGCCGAGGAAGGACACGATCCGCATTCCCAGCGACAGCCGCCGCGCATCGGCGCTGCGGTCGATGTCATAGCGCCGCGCCAGGTCGATCAGGAGCGCATCGTGGTGGCCGCGCACCGCGCGAAGCCAGGCCGCATCGGGTGCGGGCAGGCCTTCTTCACCCAGGCGATCCAGCTCGCTGCGGAATCCGGCGATGGCATCGGCGCGCCGCTGCGCCGCGCTGCGGCCGGTTTCCGCCTCGCCCTCGTAGTGCCTCGTCATCCGCCGTGCCCCGATCATCACCCGATGCCGGCAGTATGCGTCGCCGTCGCCATCTCGCCTAGACGCACCCGGCCACCGTGCCGGAAGGCACACGCTGCGGCAGAACCGGCGCGGATATGATGCGCGCCCCGGAACCTGTCGCCCCGGCGCGGGTCCATGCAAGTCCTCCGCGTGGAATCCCCATGATGCCTCCCCCGATGATCGAGCTGGACGCGGTCACCCGCCACTACCGCATGAGCGGCCAGACCGTGCGCGCGCTCGACGGCGTGGATCTGGCGATCCGCGCCGGCGAATACGTCACCCTCACCGGCCCCTCCGGCTCGGGCAAGTCCACCCTGCTCAACGTGCTCGGCTGCCTGGACCGACCCGATTCGGGCAGCTACCGGCTCGACGGCATCGAGGTGCGCACGCTCGACGACACCGCCGCCAGCCGCGTGCGCAACCGCCGCATCGGCTTCGTGTTCCAGAGCTTTCACCTGCTGCCGCGCCTGACGGTGCTGGAAAACGTGCTGCTGCCGATGCGCTTTTCCGAGCACCCCGATGAGCAGGCTCCGCGCCGCGCGCAGACCCTGCTCGCGCGCGTGGGCCTGGGCGACCGCATGGGCCATCGCCCAGGCGAGCTTTCCGGCGGGCAGATGCAGCGCGCCGCGATCGCCCGCGCGCTGGTATTGAAACCCGCGCTGCTGTTGGCCGACGAGCCCACCGGCAACCTCGATTCGCGCAGCGCCGAAGACGTGCTGGCGCTGATCGACGAGGTGCACCAGGAAGGCCAGACCGTGGTGATGGTGACCCACGACAACGACGTCGCCGCGCACGCGCCGCGCCAGGTGCGGCTGCGCGACGGGAAGATCGAACATGACACAGCCGCCTGAATCTTCCATCCGCCAGCGCGGGACATGGCGCGCCGGCCTGCTGGCGCTGGCGCTGTCCGGCGCGCCCGCGCTGGCCGGTCCGCTGATGCTCACCGGCCAGGTGCGCGCGCTCGACGCCGAGCCGATCCTGATGCCGCAAAGCGACGTGGCCCCGGCGACGCTGCGCTACCTGATTCCCGAAGGCACCCAAGTGCAGCCGGGCGACGTGCTGATCCGCCTGGATCCGGGCAATTCGCTGAACAACCTGCAGGAGCTGGAGGCGCAGATCGAACAGGCCGGCGCGCGGCGCGACAAGGACCTCGCCGAGCTGAAGGTGAAGGCCATCGACGCACGGATCGCGCTGATCCAGGCGCGCGCCACGCGCGACAAGGCCCAGGTGGATGCGGAAATCCCGCGCGATCATCTCTCGGCGCTGGATTTCGACCGCTACGCCGGCGAGTACGAACGCGCCCGGCGCGAGCATGACCTGAAGCGCGCCGAGCTGGCCGCCGCGCAGGGCGCGGTGCAGCGCCGGCAGGCCGATGCGGCGCTGGAGGTGCGCAAGCTGGAGGCGCAGCTGGCCTACCACCGCCTGCAGGTCGAAGCCGCCGAACAGCGCGCCACCCGCGCCGGCACGGTGCGGCACGGCTTCGATTCGCGCAGCGGCCAGCGCTACGCGGAAGGCATGTCGGCCTATCCCGGCGCGCAGGTCGGTGAAGTGGCCGGCAACAGCGCCATGGGCGTGCGCGCCTTCGCGCTGGAATCCGAACGCGCCGGCCTGCGCGAAGGCCAGCCGGTCACGCTGCGCTTCGATGCGCTCGGCGACGTGGTCGCGCGCGGTCGGATCGAACGCATCGCGGGCGCACCGGAGGCCAAGCGGGAGTGGGGCGACGGGCGCTATTTCGAAGTGGACGTCGGTATCGACGATGCCGCCCTCTCGCCGCGCCTGCTCTCGGGCATGAGCGTGCGCGTGGATGCCGAAGTGCCCGATTCCCCCGCTGCCGCACAGGTCGCGCCGTGAAGCGCCTCGTTCCTCTCCTGCTGCTGCTGCCCGCCCTGGCCCCGGCGCAGACGCTGCGCCTGGACGGCGAGGTGTTCGCGCGCAGCACCGAGCAGGTCGCGCCGCCCTCCATCGACAACCTCTGGAACCTCAACATCACCGAAATGGCCCCGGACGGATCCCTGCTCCAGGCCGGCGACATGGTGGTGGTGTTCGACGGCGGCGATACCCAGAACCAGCTCCTCACCCAGCGCAGCGCGCTGGCGGAAAAGGAGTCCCAGCGCGGGCAGCTCGTGCTGGAGCTGGCCGAGCGCGAGCGCAACGAGCGCCTCACCACCGAGGAGCGTCGCGCCAGCCTCGACAAGGCCCAGCGCAAGGCGACCCAGCCCGAAACCCTGGTGCGGCGGGTCGACTACCGCAAGCTGGTGATCGAACGCAGCGAGGCCGAAGAGCTGATGGCGCTGGCGGCCGAGCGCGAGCGCCTCGCCGCCGAGCAGCGGCATCAGGAGCTGCGCCTGATCGACTCGGAAATCGCCGTCCTGCAGCACAAGATCACCCGGCTGGAAACCGCGCTGGCCGCGCTGCGCGTCACCGCCCGGCGCGCCGGCATGGTGAGCCACCGCAGCAGCTGGGATGGCGAGAAGTTCGCGGTCGGCTCGCGCGTGTTCCGCGGCCAGGCGGTGGCCGAGATTCCCGACATGGACACCCTCGCGGTCCGCACCCAGGTGGACGAGCGCGACCTGGCGCGCGTCGCCGTGGGCATGCACGCGCGGGTGGTGGCCGAGGGCAGCGGCGTGGTGCTCGATGGGCACGTCGCCGACATCGGCCGCGTGGTGCGCAGCAAATCGCGGGTGCAGCCGGTGCCGGTGGTCGATCTGCGCGTGGAACTGGAGCGCAGCGACGCCAAGCTCAAGCCCGGACAAGGGGTGCGCGTGGAGCTTTCGCCCGGCCGCACGGAGGCCAGCCGCCCATGAGAATGATTCGAATCCTGGCGCTGGCACCGTGCCTGCTGCTGGCCGCCGCCTGCTCCCGGGCTCCGCTTCAGGAGCTGCCGGTGGAAGTGCTCGTGGCCGCGCCGCTGGCGCTGGACATCGAGACTCAGGGCCAGGTGCGCGCGGTGCGCTCCACCCCGCTGGTGGTGCCGGGCCGCAACTGGACCCGCCAGCAGCTCACCGAACTGGCACCCGACGGCAGCGCGGTGAAACAGGGCCAGGTCATCGCGCGCTTTTCCGCCGCCCAGGGCGAGCTGCAGCTCACCGAGGCGCTGCTGGAAATCCAGCGCAACGCCCTGACCCGCGCCGGCAAGCAGGAAACCCTGGATTCCACCGTCGGGCGGCTGGAGGTGGATCTGGCGCAGGTGGATTCGGATCTCGCCATCGCCAGCCGCTACGCCGACGCCGACCTCACCATGTTCGCGCGCAACCAGATTCTCGATGCGATCCAGGATCGCGCCTTCCTCGATGCCAAGGACGACACCCTGCGCTGGCGGCTGGATCAGGCCAGCGACCGCGGCAGCGCCGAACTGGCCGTGGTCGATGCGCAGGCCGCCACCTACCAGCACACCGCCAACCTGCGGCGCGAGGATCTTTCCTCGCTGGAGCTGATCGCCCCGCACGACGGCGTGCTGGTGCTGGAGGCCGACTGGAGCGGCGACAAGCCGACCGTGGGCTCGACGCTCTGGGCGCAGAACGAACTGGGCAGCCTGCCCGACACCTCCACGCTGGAGCTGCAGGTGTCCATACCGCAGCTGGATGCGCACGATGTGGAAAAGGGGCTGGCGGTCAGCGTCCACCCGCTCGGCCATCCGGAGCAGATCACGACCACCGCGCTGGAATTCGTCGCCAACGCCGCGCAGGCGGCCGGGCGCGACAACCCGGTGCGCTACCTCAAGGCCAAGGCCCCGCTGCCGGCCGAGGCCGCGCAGCGCTGGGGCTGGGTGCCGGGCCAGGCCTTCCGCGCCGTGCTGCACCTCAACGACGGCACCGAGCCGACGCTGAGCGTGCCCAACGTGGCGCTCCGCTCCGACGCCGGGCAGAGCTACGTCTACGTGGTGCACCGCGGCGAAGCGCAGCGGCGGGACGTGGAAACCGGCGCGCGCGGCCCGGCGCGCACCCGCATCGTCTCCGGCCTGGCCGCGGGCGATGCGGTGCTGCTCCTGCCCGATGCGATGGAACGCGCGGATGCGGGCGGCGCAACGACCGCGGAGGCCGCGCCATGACATCCAACACCTCGAAAAACTGGCGCGCGAACCTCGCCCTGTGGCGCGAGGCGCTGGAGGAACTCTCTCGCCGCAAGCTGCGCACCGGCCTCACCCTGCTCGGCCTGATCTTCGGCATCGGTGCCATCGTGGCGATGCAGGCGGTGGGCGAAGGCTCCAAGCGCGAGGCGCTCAAGCTGGTGCAGGGCCTGGGGCTCAACAACCTGATCGTCGAAGCGAGAACCTTCGATGCGGACTCCCTGCGCGAGAACCGCAACCGCAGCATGGGCCTCACGGTGGCCGACGCGCGCGCGGTGCTCGAATCGCTCCCCGGCGCGCAGCAGTTCGCTGCCGAAAAGCGCATCAAGACCCACGCCGCCTTCAGCGCCAGCGGTGCCGGCGATGCCCAGGTCAGCGGCGTGACGCCCGACTACTTCGAACTGGCGGCGCTGGTGCCGGAGCAGGGACGCGCCCTGACCCAGGCCGACGAAACCCGCCTGGCCTCGGTGGTCGTCCTCGGCCACCAGGCCGCGCGCGACCTGTTTCCCGACGGCAGCGCGCTGGGCCAGGCGGTCAAGCTCAACCACGCCTGGTTCGAGGTCGTCGGCGTGCTCACCGATCGCGACCTTTCCGCCGACAAGTTCGAGGGCGTGCAGCTCGGGCTGGAGAGCAACCGCGCCTTCGTGCCGCTGTCGACCGCGCGGGCGCGCCTGCGCACCCAGCCGATGGAGGACGAGGTGGATCGGTTCTGGATCCGCATCGACGATCCCGCGCGCATCGCCGACGCGGCGCGCGTGGCCGCGGCCGTGCTCGACCAACGCCACGGCGGCGTCGACGACACCAGCCTGGTGGTGCCGGCCCAGCTCTACCGGCAGCACCAGGAAACCCAGCGCATCTTCCAGATCGTGATGGCCGCCATCGCCGGCGTGAGCCTCCTGGTAGGCGGCATCGGCATCATGAATATCATGCTGGCCAACGTGCTGGAGCGCCGCCGCGAGATCGGTCTGCTGCGCGCCCTGGGCGCACGCCAGCGCGACGTGATCGCCCAGTTCCTGCGCGAAACCTTCGTCATCTGCGTGCTCGGCGCCCTGCTCGGCGTGGTGTTCGGCGCGATCGTGGCCTACCTCATCGCCACCCTCGCCGGCTGGCAGGTGGCCTGGGCACCGCTGCCGATCTTCATCGCCACCGCGCTGTGCGCCCTGGTCGGCCTCGCCTTCGGCGTCTATCCCGCGCGGCAGGCCGCCCAGCTCGATCCGATTGCGGCGCTGAGGGCGGAGTAGGCGCGGCGCGAGGCATGTCGCCTCACCGAGTGGCCGCTGCCTTCCGGCAGCGTGCCATCCGCATCCGGCCCTCGGCGTCCACCACCACGGTTCCCGTGTGCCGGGTCCGGACGAGAAGTTCGTCCGGCTTGACCAGATGGGAAGCGGCGGGCGCACCCGGAAGAATGCGCCAGATCTCCGCCTGCCATGCTCCCTGCGCATCGCGAGTCGCCCGGTACAGCACGCCCTGATTCATGGAGAGGTGCGCAAGCCCGGTCGTGACCACGATTGCGTCACCGAGCTGGTAGATGTCTTCGATGTTCGCGTCCAGGATGTGCTGCGGTGCGCCCGCATCGGGGAGGAACATCAGCTCGCCGCCCCACTCGCCGCGATCCGATCCCGCCAGCCAGCCGCCACCGACCCGAAGCGCGACGCCGGGAGTCTGCTCGACAATCTCCCGATGCTCGCGCAGGTTGCCCGAATGGACACGGATCACCGTTTCTCCGGCGGCGCGCTGCGCCTCCTCGTCATCGGCGCCGTAGGAAACGATCTGGCTCGGGTAGGCGAGGCGCTTCATTCGCTCGGGAGAGCGGTGCGCGTAGAGCTTCGTCGCGCGAGACTCGCGATGCCTGCGTTCGGCCGGAGCCTCGCACTCGGGGATCCCCTCATCAAGGTGCTCGTACCCGAAGAATCGCATCGCGAAGCCGGAGCCCCGCTCGTCGTTCTCCTCCGCCTCTTCACCGCGAATCTGCCGCACGGCGCTGCGCGCCGCCTCGCGCGTGGGCGGGTACCAGTGTGCCGTAGCGGCCTCGGAGAGTACCCCCAGCGCGGCGTCGGCCCGCAGGCGCCCGAGCGCCTTTGCCGCCGCCCAGGTGGCGCGCGGATCGACCGGATCATCGAGTGCGGCAACCAGCGCCGGCACGGCGGGTTCGTATCCGATGTACCCCAGCGTGAGTGCGGCGGGTGCGCGAAGCAGGGGGTCGCCCGCAAGGAATTCAGCCACCGCGGGACCCGCGCCCCGTGCCGCCTCGCCCGTCTCCGCGATGTCCCGCAGAATCCACGCCGAAGGCTCTTGCCGCAGCCTGCGCGCAAGGATTTCACCGCTGCGCCGCGATCCGATCTCCACCAGTGCTCCATCCATCCACGCTCCCAGCTCCGGAGCCTGCGCCTTCAGCGCCAACAGGCGCGGTTCAAGTGCAAGCCCGTCACGGCCCAGCGCACCGATCATTCCCAGCACGCCGCGGCGCGTCTGCGGTGGTGCATCCGGATCTTCGGCAATACCCATGAGGCCTTCGGCTGCGCGCTCGCGGCCAGGCTGAATCTGTTCCAGCACGGTGCCCAGAAGCCAGTGCGTTTCAGGCGGGCAGGGGGTCGAGCACGCTGCGCGTTCGAGGATGCGCGGAATGGCTCGCACACCGCTGCGCACGACTGCCGCGGCCTCTTGATTGTGCGGCGCGCTGCGGGATGCCAGATAGCGATCCACGGCTTCGCGCGCGGCCTTTTCGGAATCGATCCGCCCCAGCGCTGCGGGCAACCACCCCAGGCCGCGTTCCAGGCCGGCGCGGATGGCGTCAAAGTATTCGGGAGGAATCGAGGGCATGGCGCTCAGCGCGAGGCCGGCCCGCTCGGCGATGTCCGGATCCGGATCGGCCAGCAGGGGAACGAGTGCCTCTGCGGCTCCGGGAAACGAGGCAATCCGCTCTGCAAGCGTGTGGGTTTCCTGGCGCATGGGTGCGCCAGGAAGCTTTGGCTCCTTCGCGGTCTGGAGCAGCTCCTGGAGGCAATCGTCCAGCGTGGCGCAGTCCTTCGCGTGCGCGGAGCCGGGCTGCGTGAAGGCAAACGCCAACAGCGCTGCGACAAGCCAAGGTGCGGATATCACGGCTGGGGATCTCTTCAGCAAGGAATTGCGGGCAGGGTGCGGGAGGCCATCATTTACGGAGCGTGCGGCGTGCGTCAAACGAGCTTTGGCGCTCTTCGGAGAATGACGACTCGGCCATGCCCTGTCGCCGGGATTGCCCTAGACTCGCAACATTCCTGATCCCTTTTCGTCGCGGAGATGTTTCCCGTGTGCATAGCCATTTCCCGTCTTGCCCTGTTGCTTTTCATCGCGACTTCCGCCCTCGCCGTCCACGCCGCCGAGCCGCTGACGATGGAAAAGATCATGGCCGATCCGGACTGGATCGGAGCGCCGGTGGAGCGGGCGTGGTGGGCGCTGGATGGCAAGAGCGTGCTGCACGAACAAAAGCGCGTCGGCAGTCCCTTGCGCGATCTGCATGTGACGACGCTGAAGGATGGTGCGAGCCGGGTAGCGGGTGACGCGGAGCGGGCGGGGCTGGATGCGGCCGATGCGGTGTTCGATCTGCGTCGGGAGCGTGCGCTGTTCGTGCGCGACGGGGATCTGTTCCTGCGCGAACTGCGCGATGGCCGGCTCGTGCAGCTCAGCCGCGGCATGAATGCGTCCGGGGCGCAGTTTTCCGCCGACCAGCGGCAGGCGCAGTTTCGTTCCGGCGATGACTGGTATGCGGTGGACCTGGCCTCGCGGCTGGTGCATCCGCTGGCCCAGCCGAAGGCGGAAAAGGACCCGGCGGCCGAGCCGAAGGCCGACGATCTGCGCGCGCTGCAGCTCGAACTGATCGCGACGCTGGCCAAGCGCCGCGCCGACACCGAGGCGCGGCGCGCGCGTGATGCCGAGCTGCGCAAGGCGGATGCCACCCGCGCCGGCGTGCCGGTGTATCTGGGCGACGAGGTGAAGATCGCGCGCTCGGCGCTGAGCCCGGACGGGCGCTGGCTGCTGGTGGTCACCGAGCCCAGGAACGGCGACAAGGGCCGCGCCGGCAAGATGCCGGTGTACGTGACCGAGTCCGGCTACGAGGACGTGGAGGACGTGCGCACCCGCGTCGGGCGCAATCCGCCGGCCGGGCACACGCTGCGGCGGGTGGAGCTGGCCACGGGCAAGGTCGAGACGCTGACGTTCGACGCGCTGCCCGGCATCGACGTCGATCCGCTGGCCGATCTGCGCAAGGCCGCAGGCAAGGACGCACTCAAGGGCCAGCGCCCGGTGCGCATCGATGCGATCCGTTTCAGCGACGACGGCAGCCGCGCGGCGGTGCAGCTTCGTGCGACCGACAACAAGGACCGCTGGATCGCGCGGGCCGCCGCCACGGGCACCGCGCTGGTGCCGCTGCACCGGCTCACCGACGCGGCCTGGATCAACTGGAACTTCAACGATTTCGGCTGGCTGTCGGACAACCGCACGCTGTGGCTGCTGTCGGAGGAAAGCGGCTGGTCGCACCTCTACACCGTGGGTGAAAAGGGCGGCAGGGCGCGCGCGCTGACCGAGGGCGCGTGGGAGGTGTCCTCGCCGCAGCTCTCGCCCGACGGCTCGCGCTTTTTCTTCCTGTGCAACCGCGCCTGGCCGGGTGATTATGAGGTCTGCGACAAGGCGCTGGGCAAGAGCGCGGTGCGCGAGCTGACCGCGCTCGACGGGGTGGAGGATTTCAGCGTTTCGCCTGACGGCAAGCAGCTGCTGGTGCGCCATTCCAGCACTTACGTGCCGGCCCAGATCTCGGTGCTGCCGGCGACCGGCGGGCAGGCGCGCGCGCTGACCCAAACGGTGAATCCGGACTTTGCCGCGTATCCGTGGATCGCGCCGCGCATCGAGCAGGTTCCTTCGACCCAGGTGAAGGCACCACTGTGGTCCAAGTTCTACCGCCCCGAAACGCTGGAGCCGGGCAAGACCTATCCCATCGTGCTGTTCGTGCACGGCGCGGGCTACACCCAGAACACCCACGCGCGCTATCCCTACTATTTCCGCGAGCAGATGTTCAACAATCTTCTGGTGCAGCAGGGCTATCTGGTGCTCGACATCGACTACCGCGCCTCGGAAGGCTACGGGCGCGACTGGCGCACCGCGATCTACCGCCGCTTCGGCGAGCCGGAGCTGCAGGATTTGATCGACGGGGTGAACTGGCTGGTGGCCGAGCACCAGGGCGATGCCGGGCGGGTGGGCGTGTACGGCGGCTCCTACGGCGGCTTCATGAGCCTGATCGCGATGTTCAAGGCACCCGAGGTGTTCCACGCCGGTGCCGCGCTGCGCCCGGTCACCGACTGGACCCAGTACAACCACGGCTACACCGCCAACATCCTCAACACGCCGGATATCGACCCCGTGGGCTACCGCAGCGGCTCGCCGATCTTCTTCGCCGAAGGGCTCAAGGGCGACCTGCTGATCGCGCACGGGATGATGGACGACAACGTGTTCTACCAGGACTCGGTGCGCCTGGCGCAGCGGCTGATCGAGCTGAAGAAGGAGCGCTGGGAGCTGGCCAGCTACCCGCTGGAGCGCCACGGCTTCGTGGAACCCGACGCCTGGCTGGACGAATACCGGCGCATCTTCGCGCTGTTCGAACGCAGCATCGGCGCGAAGGCGGCGGACGGGGAAAGGTAGGACAGGGAAAAGCAGGGCAGAACCGCCGCAGGCGATTCCGCCGCGCTCTTGCCGCACGCTTTCCGGCGGAAACCGCTGCGCGGGCTCCGCCCTGTTCGGGTTGGCGTGCTTGTCGTCGGTTTGTGGGCATCCGCCTCAGCGCGCCGCGCGCCGCGCCCGCATGATCGTGTCGTAGGCCGCGTTGATGGCGCGGGCGCGCTCTTCGGCCAGGGCGCGGATTTCGGCGGTGGCATCGACCACGCGGTCGGGGTGGTACTTCGACATCAGCCGGCGGTAGGCGGCATCGAGCGTTTCGGTGTCATCTCCAGGAGAGGATTCGAGCGTGGCGTAGGCCGCCTCCAGCGCGCGATCGCGCGGCGCGCGGCGCAGCCAGCCGGCGTCGAAGGCGTGGCCGACGAGGGCACCGATCAGCAGCCCGAACGGATGGCGCATCAGCGCGAAGCCGAGCAGTCCGCCGAGCACCTTGCCGTAGTAGCGCGCGCCCGAACCGCTCACGGCGCATCTTCCGCCGGTGCCGCATCGAGCGCCGGCCAGGTCTGGCGCGCATACCAGTCGGCCAGCGCCTCGATGTCGCGCCGGCTGAGCACGCCGATCACGCTGCCCATCACGTCGCCCTCGCGCCGACCTTCGCGGTACTGGTTCAACGCCCAGACCAGATACGCCTCGTTCTGTCCGCCGATGTGCGGTGCCGCCGGCATCCGGCTGCGGCCGTCCGTACCGTGGCAGGCCACGCACAGGCCGATCTTGACCGGTGGCGCGGGTGCGGCGTCGGGGGCAGGTGCGGCGGCCGCGGCGGCGGCGATAAGAAGCGCGATCATGGGCGCGATTCTAGCGCGCCGCCGATCCGGTTCCATGCGCGCCGTCGTTTCTGCGACACTGCCGACCCGCCGGCACGGTGGCACGTCATGCGCGTCTGGTCCCTGCACCCTCGCTACCTCGATCCCGTCGGCCTGGTCGCGCTGTGGCGCGAAACCCTGCTCGCCCGCAAGGTGCTGTGCGGGCAAACCCGCGGCTATCGGCAGCATCCGCAGCTCCAGCGCTTCCAGGCACAGGCCGATCCGATCGCCGCCGTCGATGTATACCTGCAGGCGGTCCACGACGAAGCCCGGGCGCGGGGCTATCGCTTCGATCCGGCGAAATTCGACGCTGCGGCCCGCAGCGCGCCGATCAGCGTCACCGTCGGCCAGCGCGATTACGAATGGCGGCACCTGTGCGCCAAGCTGCAGCTGCGAAACCCGGACCTGCTGGCGCGCTGGAACGCGGTCACCGCGCCCGACCTCCATCCGTTGTTCGCCCTGGTTCCCGGCGCGGTGGCAGCGTGGGAAAAACATCTGCCACCGAGCGAATCCAGCGCGCATCGCCGACCGACCCCGTAGAGCGCAGCTTGCTGCGATTGTGGCGTTGCGCCAAAGCCTTCCACGCCCGGAATCCTCAGCCCGTCAACGCGCGTCCGCTCACGATCACGCCATCCGCATCCGCGTACAGCCAGAAGCCCGGCTCCACGCGCACGCCGGCGATTTCCAGGGAAACATCGCGCAGGCCCTCGCCGTGCTTGTCGGTCTTGCGCGGGCAGCGGCCCAGCGCCTTGACGCCCAGATCCATCGTGGCGATGGCGGCGCTGTCGCGGATCGCGCCGACGATGACGATGCCTTTCCAGCCGTTCTCCACGGCCTTGGCCGCAAGCAGGTCGCCCAGCATCGCGCGCGCCATCGAGCCGCCGCCGTCGACGACGAGCACGCGGCCCTTGCCGGGTTCGGCCACCGCTTCGCGCACCCGCGAGTTGTCCTCGCAGGCCTTGATCGTGGAGACCTGGCCGTGGAACGCGGTGCGCCCGCCCAGATCGAGCCAGGGCAGCGCCAGCACCCGCACGCTGTCCTCGTGCGCATCGCACAGGTCGGCGGTGGCGAACGTCGTGTCGGTCATGGGTTCCCGCCCTGTCGCGCGATCAGGTGAAGTAGCCGGTGGCGCGGTCGCGGGCACGCTGGATCTCGCGCTGCATTTCGCCGATCACCTGCGCATAGTCGGGTGCGCCGAAAATGGCCGAACCGGAAACGAAGGTGTCGGCACCGGCCAGGGCGATGTCGTGGATGTTGTCGGCCTTGACGCCGCCATCGACCTGGAGGCGGATCGGCCGCCCGCTGCGGTCGATCAGGGCGCGGATGCGGCGCACTTTCTCCAGCATCGCGGGAATGAAGCTCTGGCCGCCGAAGCCGGGGTTGACCGACATCACCAGGATCAGGTCGATGTCCTCGAGCACCCAGTCGAGCACGTCCAGCGGGGTGGCGGGATTGAGCACCAGCCCTGGACTGCAGCCGTTGGTGCGGATCGACTGGATGGTGCGGTGCACGTGCGCGCTGGCTTCGGGATGGAAGCTGATCGAGGTGGCACCGGCCTTGGCGAACTGCGGCACCAGGGCGTCGACCGGCTGCACCATCAGGTGCACGTCGATGGGCGCGGTGACGCCGTGCCGGCGCAGCGCCTCGCACACCATCGGGCCGATGGTGAGGTTGGGGACGTAGTGGTTGTCCATCACGTCGAAGTGGACCCAGCCGGCACCGGCGGCGAGCGCGGCGTCGACCTCCGCGCCCAGGCGCGCGAAGTTGGCGGAGAGGATGGAAGGCGCGATGACGGGTTCGAGCATGTCAGGCTCCGGAATCGGAAGGTGCGGAAGGTGGCGTGCTGGCGGCATCGAGCGCGGCCAGGTCGTCGGCATCCAGCGCCAGCGTCGCGGCACCGGCAAGCTCTTCGAGCTGCGCGGGCGACGTGGCGCTGGCGATGGGCGCGGTGATGCCGGGCTGGGCCATGATCCAGGCCAGCGCGACCTGCGCGGGCGTGGCGGCGTGCTTGTCCGCCAGCCGGTCCAGCGTGGCCAGCACGGCATCGGCCTGCGGCGCGGCCAGGTACTGCTGCACCGCGTCGCCGCGCGCGCGGCCGGCGGCGTCACGCGCGCTGCGGTACTTGCCGGTGAGAAAACCCGACGCCAGGCCGTAGTAGCTGATGACGCCCATGCCTTCCTTCCGGCACAGGGCCTGCAGCTCGCCCTCGAACTCCCCGCGCTGCATCAGGTTGTAGGGCGGCTGCAGGGTCTGGTAGGCGGGAAGGCCGTGCAGCTGAGCCACTTCCAGCGCATCGAGCAGGCGCGAGGCGCGGTGGTTGGACGCGCCGATGGCGCGCACCTTGCCCTGTTCGATCAGGGTCTGGAAGGCGGACAGCGTTTCATCGGCCGGGGTGTCCTTGTCGACCCAGTGCGACTGGTAGAGGTCGATGCAGTCGATCCGCAGGCGGCGCAGCGAGTCCTCCACGGCGGCGAGGATGTAATCACGCCGCAGGCACACGTGCCCCAGGCCCATGTCCGAACCGACCTTGGTGGCGATCAGCACGTCATCGTGGCGACCGCGCCGGCGGATCCACTCGCCGATGATCGTCTCCGATTCGCCGCCGCGATTTCCCGGTGCCCAGCGCGAATAGACGTCGGCGGTGTCGATCAGGTTGAAGCCGTGCGCGACGAAGGCATCCAGCACGCGGAAGGACTGCGCCGCATCGCAGGTCCAGCCGAACACGTTGCCGCCCAGCACCAGCGGGGCGATGTCGAATCCAGTGCGGCCCAGCGGGCGGGTTTGCATGGCGATTTCCTGCGTTGCGTCGGCGGTGCGTCGCCCATTATCGCGGATCGCGGCCGGTGGCGCGTCAGAGCGCGGCGAAGGCGTCGCGGGTCAGGTTTTCCGGATCGCCCTCGGTGCAGACCACGTCGTCCTCGATGCGCACCCCGCCGAACTGCGCCAGGTGTTCGACCAGGCTCCAGTCGATCGCGCTCGCGTGCCGGCCCTGGCGCAGCGGAGCGAGCAGCATGTCGATGAAGTAGAGGCCCGGCTCGATCGTCACCACCATGCCCGGCGCGAGGCTGCGGGTGAGGCGCAGGAAGGGATGGCCGGCGGGCTTGTCGATCGTGCCGCCGGCATCGGAGGCGGCGAAGCCGGCCACGTCGTGCACCTGCAGGCCGATCAGGTGGCCGATGCCGTGCGGAAAGAAGGCCGCGCTGACGCCGGTTTCTAGCTGGGATTCGGGGCTCATCCTCACCACGCCCAGATCGTGCAGCACGCCGCCGAGGAGGCGGTGCGCATCGAGGTGGATGTCGCGGTAGTCGCGCCCGGCGCGCACCTGGTCCACCAGCGCAAGCTGGGCGCGTTCGACCCCGGCGATCAGCGCGCCGTAGCGCGCGTCGCCGTCGCCGTAGCTGCGGGTGATGTCGCTGGCGTAGCCCAGGTGGGTGGCACCGGCGTCGATCAGGAAGGCGCGCGAGCGCGACGGTGGCGCGATGTCCTGATACTGGTAATGCAGCACCGCGGCGTGCCGGTTGAGCGCGACGATGTTGCCGTAGGGCAGGCTCAGGTCGTTCTGCCCCGAGGCACCCAGGTAGGCACGGTGGATCTCGAACTCGGACAGCCCGGCGCGGAACGCCGCCTCCGCCGCCGCGTGCCCGCGCACGGCGGGAACCGAGGCCAGGCGCATGCAGGCCAGCTCGTAGGGTGTCTTGAAGGCGCGCTGGTAGTGCAGGTAGTCGAGCACCGCGGCGGGATTGTTCGGAACCAGGTCTTCCAGCGCCGCGTCGGCTTCCCCGATGATCGCAAGGCGGCCATTTCCGGGAAGGTGCGCGGCGGCTTCCTCCGGGCTGCGGATCACGCGCAGGTCGAAGTGTTCGACCCAGAAGCCCTCCGGCGCGGCCGGCGGCAGGTGCCAGTAGTCGGCCGGCTGGTGGTAGACCAGCACCGGCTTCCTGCCCGGAGTGATCGCGATCCAGCCGTCGCTGTGGCCGGGCAGCGGCGCGGCGTGGACGAAGTGCGGGTTGGCCGCGAACGGATAGGGCCGGTCGTCCAGGAACTGGTACTTGGCCACGCCCGAGGCGATCAGCAGGTGGTCGAAGCCGCCGCGAGCGAGCGCCGTTTCGGCACGTGCCAGCACGGTGGCGAGGTGAGAGGCGTAGAGGGGCGCAAGTTCCACGGCGAATCCTCGAAAAGGCGGCGGCGTGCGCCGAACCTCCGAAGGATGGCAGGGTGGCTGCGGCATGTCTTGTGCCGAAGGGCCGGGATCGCGCGGCGATCGGCCGATCGCGGCCAGGGCACGTCGGCCACGTAGGGCCGACCTACGGCGGTGCGCACCGCGCGACGGTTCGAGGCGGTCCACAGGTCGGGGCTACGCCCCCGACGGGGTGTGCTAGACGTACTGGCTGCCCGGCAGGTCGATCCAGATGCGCAGTACCGCGAGGTCCTCGGGGCTGATGTCGATGAAGCGGAAGCCGGTCCAGAACTGGCCGGGCTGGTTCGCCGGTTCGGACCAGAGCTGGTGGGTGCCGACGCTCACTTCGCGACGGTTGCCGCCGGCGTCGGCGAGGGTGAAGGACATCTGGAACAGCGCGTCCTCCATCGTGTCCGCATTGGCCAGAAGCATCATTCCGCTTTCGGAAATGTTGCCGATCAGGCCGACCACGGATTCGGTCAGGGTATCGGTGACGTCGATGCGCTCGGCCACCTGTTTGCGCTTGGCGCGGCGGTATTCCTGCTGACTCATGGTCTTCCTCAACTTGCGGCAGGCGTGGGTTCGGCCCCGCCGCCGGAGAACGAGCGCAGCGCCGTGACGATGGCCTTCCACGCGCGGTCGACGATCGAACCGGACTCCGGTTCCACCACGCTGACGTTGCCGCGGCAGATCTCGCGTGCCAGCCACGACAGGCTGTAGTCGCCGGCGCGCTGGCCGCGGTGGTTCACGAACAGGCAGTGGTCGGTGATGGTGCTGTACCAGGACAGGCGTCGGCGCGCCTTGACGCCCTGCTGGCTGATGGTGAAATCGAACCAGGTGCCGAACGCGATGCGCTTCAGGCGCTCGTGCCAGGCCTTCTCTTCGGGCGAGAGCGGCGCGGTCTTTTCTGCCCTGGTGTCCTGGCGCTCGGCCGTTGCGGCGCCGCTCTTCACGTCCTCGCCGAGCCGGGCGCGGGTGCGCAGCCTGAGGGTCAGCTCGGTGCGCGAGGCCGGCTCGGCCGTGGTCTCGGTGTCGCGGCTGTCGCCCGCGCCGCTGACCACCGAGCTCAGCCGCAACGAGAACGCCCTGGCCTCGTCGCCGGAGTGCCCGACCTGGGCCAGCGCGGCCTCCACCTCGCCCCGGATCTGCGCCAGCTCCGGTGGCGTGAGCGCGACGCGCTTCTCGTTCGGCAGCGCCGCCGCGACCAGGGTTTCAGCCAGGCCCAGGTACTGCCGGAACGCGGGCGCGTTGTCGCCGCCGCGCAGCAGCGCGAGCGCCAGCACGTCGGTCCAGACCTGTTCGAGCAGCGTCTTGAGGAACTTGGGGACGACCTTGCCCGCCACCAGCCCGCTGATGGCCTCCTCGGCCTTGAGCCGTGCGATCTCCAGCTTCTCGCGCCCGCGCGCCGCCTCGACGTGGCGACGCTCCGCCACTTCCGCGCGGTGCTGCTGGGTGCTCAGATGGCTGCCGAGGTCATCGACCATCTCGCGAAGCCGCGCGGTGTCGGCCTCCGGGCTTTCGCAGACCTGGCGGACCACCGTGCCCATTTTCCGGATCAGGTCGCGGTCGACCTCGTCTTCGCTGCTCCAGTACGCGCTGGTCTCGGTGATGGTGGTCAGAAGCTGGCGCGCGGGATGGGTGCGATCGGAAAAGAATCCCGGGTCCTGCAGCGCCACGCGCAGCAGCGGAAGCTGGAGCTGCCCCAGGAGCTGTCCGCCCGGCGTCTGCGGCTGCACCTCCTGCGCAATCTGCTCGAACAGCATGCCGACCAGATCGACGGTGTCGCCCTGCGCCCCGGACAGCTGCGGGATGCGACCATCGACGGCGTGTGCGGCCAGGTGCGCGGTGAGCTCGCGGCGCAGATCGCCGAGCGGCACGGACACGCCCTTGGCCCACTGCGCGTTGAGACGGGCCTGCAGCGCGCCGAGGCTGTCCTGGATCTGGGCCGGATTGGCGACCGGGCCGCTGATCGTGTTGGTCTGGAGCCGATCGAGCAGGCTGCGCCGGCCGGCAAGCAGCCGCCGCAGGGTGTCGAACAGCACGACGTCCTCCGCGCCGCTTTCCGGCGCGGCCGGCTCCCGGGACGCGGCTGGCGCGGTGCCGGGTCGCGGCGCGCTGCCGCGCTGCGGCGCAAACAGGCCGCTGCCCGTGGCCGCATCCGCACCGGCACCCGGCGCGTGCGCGGACGGCGCGCTGCCGACCTGCGCGAACATCCCGGGGCCGGCGAATGCCTGCGCTGCGGCTCTGCCGCCAGCGGGCCCTGCCGCGGCCGGATCCATCCCGGGCCTGGGCCCGGGCGACGCCGTCGGCGCATCGCGGCCGCGCTGCGGGTTCCTGTTGCGCGGTGCCACGTAGGTCAGGTGCGGCAGGATCTTCTGCTGGATGAGGTAGTTGTTCAGGGTTTCGAGAAACTCGCCGAAAAACTGCATCACGCTGCGATCGAACTGGCCGAACACGACGCCGCGCTGGCTGGCGTCCAGATCGAACACGGCGATGGACTCACCCAGCATCCGGCACAGCTGGCGCGGACCGATGGGCAGGCGCTCGGCGTCGAACGCGGGACGACCGGCCACCACGCCCAGGCGCTGGCCCAGAAGAAACAGCGGCAGGCTGTTGCGGATTTCCGCCCGCGTGGCGATTTCACGCAGCGCCACGGTTTCATCCATCGCCCCCGTATCGACCAGGGCCAGCGCCGAGAACGGCGGCGGCGCGGCCTCCGGCACGTCGGCCTTCACCGGTTCGGGCAGGCTTGCCAAGGCCTCCTCGATCCGTTCGAGCATGGCCGGAGCAAGGTGGGTGCGATTGGCGCTGATGCGTTTGCGCGATTCCAGCAGGGCGCGCTGCACCTCGTTGCTGCGGGCGTGCTCGGCACTGCGGAACAACTGCTGCTCGAGCTCGTTGAGCATCGATTCCAGCGCGCGGGAAAACTCGTCCCGGAAAAATCCGAAAATGCCTTCAAGCACGGCCCGGCGCCGCGGCGGAAAGCCGCGCGCGGCGATCCTGTTTCCTTCGGCAGACGCGCTTCGGCGTGCCTCTGTGCCCGATGTGTGCATGCCGGTCCGCCCCCCTGTGCGTTGAGCGAATCATTCTATGATGCGCGTCACAGATCAAGCCCCGCGCAAACGGCGGGAGAAAATCTCCGCGTGCCGCAGCGGGGTGAATCGAGAAACCTGCGCGAATCCGACCGTGGGCGGGTCGGCGGGGCGGCGGCCTTCCCTGGCCGCGTCATTCGCTCAACCCGGCGGGTTGATTGTCAGCGCGCCTGCCAGCGCAGGCTCAACAGCGCGGTGGGGCCGGGCGTGCGGTAGCCGTCCACCAGGACATAGTCGCGATCGAGCAGGTTGTCGATGCGCGCATCCAGCCACAGGCCGGCCGACAGCGGCAGGCTGGCGCGCGCGGACAGCACGCCGTAGCCGGCCAGGCGGGTGCCGAAGTCGGGCCGCTCGGAGGCCGCGTGGGCTTCCACGCCCAGGCGCTGGCCGCCGTCGAACACCCGCTCCACGAGCGCGCTGGCCTTGCGCGCCGGGCGCCGCAGCAGCGCCTCGCCGGTATCGCGGTTCTGCGGATCCTGCCAGGTGGCGCTGGCCTCGACGTTCCAGCCCACGGGCTGCCAGCGCCACTCGAGTTCGGCACCGTCGGTGCGCGCGCGCGCCACGTTGATCGCCTGGGCCTGCGCGCCGCTGAAGTCGATCAGCTGGTCGAGGGCGTTGCGGAAGGCGCGCAGAGACACTTCGCTCGCCGCGCCCGAGGTCAGGCGCAGCGCCAGCTCGGTGCTTTCCGAACGCTCCGGAGCCAGCGCGGGATTGCCGGCGTACCAGCCGCCCCAGCCGGGCGAGTACAGCTCGTTCATGGTCGGTGCGCGGAAGCCCTGGCCCCAGCTTGCCGACAGCCGCAGCGCGCCGGTCAGCTCCCAGCCCCAGGCCCCGGCGAAGCTCGACTCGCTGCCGTAGACGCTGTTGTCGTCGTAGCGACCTGAAAACTCGAACGCATGCGCATCGATGCGGCCCTGCCAGGCGGCGAAGGCGGCGCGGGTGTGGCGCGATTGCCCGTACACGTCGCTGCCGGCGGCGGTGTCCATCTGCCGGCCGCGCTCGCTCAGCCAGGACAGCCCGAGGGTCAGGGCACCCTGCGTGCCGGTCGTGAGGCTGTGCTGCCAGTCGGCCTGGCGCCGGCGCGAGAGGTAGCGCGTGACGGCGTCCGGGGTGTCGAGCCGGTCGCGGCTGCCGCTGAGGCTGAAGCGATGGCTCCAGTCCGCGCCAAGCCCGCCGCCCAGCGCCAGCCCGAACACGTCCTGGCGGGTGTTGGATCGGCCCTGGTCGAACTCGATGTCGTTGTCGCCGTGCAGCAGGCTGGCTTCGACCCGCTGGCTGCCCAGCGCCAGGTCGCCGTGCGCCGCAAGCGTGCGGTAGAGCGCGCCGTCGCGGTCCGGGTCATGGCTCCAGTTCGAGGGCGTGGTGGCGTCGGTGCCGCGGGTGTCGAGCCAGCCGGCGCTGAGGCCGAAGCCGCCGCGCGCCGAGCGCGCGCCCGCACCCGCTTCAACGCCCCAGGTGTCGTGGTTGCCGGCCCGCAGCGCGGCGCGGCTTGCCGCATCGCGGCGGGTGAAAATCTGGATCACGCCGCTGAGCGCATCGGCACCCCACAGCGCCGCGCGCGGCCCGCGCACGATCTCGATGCGCTCGATCGCCGACAGCGGCAGCTGCTCCCAGGGATAGATCCCGGTGCCCAGCGCCGACACGCGCACCCCGTCGATCAGGACCAGGGCGTGGTTGGAGTTGCCGCCGCGGATGAACAGGCTGGTCTGTTGACCGAGCCCGCCGCCGCGCACCACGTCCAGGCCCGGCACGCGGCGCAGGAGGTCGAGCACGTCGACGCTGGCGCTGGCGTCGATCGCGTCGCGGTCGATCACGCTGACCGCGGCGAGCGAGGCGGACTGCGGCTGCGCCAGGCGCGTGGCGGTGACCAGCACCGGGTCGGTCCTCGGCAGGGACTGGGCCTGGGCAGGCAGAAGGAGCGCGGGCGCGAGCGCCGCGGCAAGAAGGGCGGGACGAAAAAAGGACATCGAATCATGCTCCGGGGAAGGAAAGCGGGCGCGTGCCGTGGTTGGCAGACGCCGCGCCGAAACCCGGAAACGGGAGCTCGATGCGCACGTCCGCATCGCCCACCGCGACGCAACGGAGCCGACGCGCAGCGCCGGCGCTGCAGGCCGGTCTCCGGGCTGGCAGGCCGGGATCGCTCCCGCTTCGCCCGCCTTCCCGGCCCTGCGGCCAGTGACTGTCCCCCGAAAGGACGTGGGCAAATGACGCCTGCTTACCGTTGCGGGGGCAGCGCCGGATTCGCACCGGCTTCCCGAGCACCTGAAGCGGCGCGGATTCTATCGCAAAGCCGCGATCAAAGCCCCTGGGCCGCCTGCGCCACGGCGCGGAACAGGGCGCGGCCCTTGTTCATGGTTTCGTCCCACTCTCTTTCCGGATCGGAGTCGTAGACGATGCCGGCACCGGCCTGGATATGCAGGCGTCCGTCCTGGATGACGGCGGTGCGGATCGCGATGGCGGTGTCGGCGTCGCCGTGCCAGCCGAGGTAGCCGACCGCGCCCGAATAGATGTTGCGCTTGACCGGCTCCAGCGCGCGGATGATTTCCAGCGCGCGGATCTTGGGCGCGCCGGACACCGTGCCCGCCGGGAAGGTGGCGCGCAGCACGTCCATGTAGGAAAGCCCCTCGCGCAGCGTTCCGGTGACTTCGCTGACGATGTGCATGACGTGGCTGTAGCGCTCGATCAGGAAGCGTTCGCCGACCTCGACCGTGCCGGGTGCGGAAACCCGTCCGACGTCGCTGCGTCCCAGATCGATCAGCATCAGGTGCTCGGCGCGCTCCTTGGGATCGGCCAGGAGCTCGCGCTCCAGCGCCAGGTCTTCCTCGGGCGTGCGCCCGCGCGGGCGGGTGCCGGCGATCGGCCGCACCGTGACTTCGCCGTGCTGCAGGCGTACCAGAATCTCGGGCGAAGAACCCACCACCTGGGTGGTGCCGGTGTCGAGGAAGTACATGTAGGGCGAAGGATTCATCGCCCGCAGCGCGCGGTAGACATCCACCGGGCGCGCATGGAACGGGATGCTCAGGCGCTGGCTCAGCACCACCTGGAAGGCGTCGCCGGCACGGATGTAGTCCTGGCAGCGCTGCACCGCGTCGAGGAAACCCTCGCGGGTGAAGCCGCTGACGAAATCGGCCTCGTCCAGCACCTTGCCGTGCAGGGTCTCCGGATAGGGCGCGCCGCCGTGGCGCAGGCGGTGTTCGAGCGACTCCAGGCGCCGGTTGGCGCGCGCCCAGGCCTGCGGCTCGGCCGGGTCGGCGTGCACGATGAGGTAGAGGCGTCCCTTGAGGCTGTCGAATACCGCCAGCTCCTCGGACAGCATCAGGAAGATATCGGGCGTACCCAGTTCGTCGGGCGCGTGACCCCGGCCCAGGCGCGGCTCCACGTACTCCACGCACTCGAAGCCGAACCAGCCGACCAGGCCGCCGGTGAAGCCGGGCAGGCCGTCGATCCTGGGCACCGAATGGGCCAGGCGCAGCGCCTCGACCTCGGCCAGCGGATCGGCGACTTCGCACCGTGCCACCACTTCGCCGTGTTCGATCGTTTCCAGCATCCGGCCGCGCACCGCATACACCCGCCGCGCCGGCAGGCCGATGATCGAATAGCGCCCGAAACGCTCGCCGCCCTCGACCGACTCGAACAGGTAGGTGTGCGGGCCGTCGGCCAGCTTGAGGTAGACCGACAGCGGCGTGTCCAGATCCGACAACACTTCCCGCACCACCGGGATGCGGGTGTGGCCGGCGGCGGCGAAGGACTGGAAGGTGGCGGCGTCGATCACGGGCGGTGGCCGGAAAAAGGGGGCGTCAGTATGCCAGCGCGTTCGACCGATGGCCGCTGGAGCAACGCGCCCTCCGGCACATTTCCTCAGCGGCGGCAATCTGTTGCTGGCGCGACAGGCGCACCCTACACTGAACCTCGATTTGCGCGTGGTCGATACGGCATGTTCGAGGGGAAACCTGACATGGTCGCGCGGCTCTTCCGCCGAGCCATGGTGCTGCTGGCGCTGGGAGTGGCGCTTGCGCCCGCGGTTGGACTGGCCGTGGTGCGTGACTACTACTTCCGCACGCTCGACAGTCGCCAGGGGTTGCTGCAGAGCACGGTCACGGCATTTCTCCAGGACCGTGAAGGCTTCGTGTGGGTGGCCACCCAGGGCGCGCTGCATCGCTTCGACGGCTACACCTTCGTCACCCTCGACATCCTGACGGGCATCGACAGCGCGTTGCCGAGCTTTGCCCAGGCGCTGGCGGAGGACGCGCGCGGTGCGCTCTACGTGGGCACCTTGCGCGACGGGCTTTTCGTGGTCGATCCCGCGCGTCGCAGCGTCACGCCGGTGCCGCTCGCGCCCAGCCAGGGTGCGATGGCGGCGGCCCAGATCGACGCGCTCCTGTATCAGGCCGGCGTCGGGCTCTGGGTCGCGCGTCCGGGCGGGATCGGACTGGTCGATGAACAGTCCGGCCAGTATCGCCAGGTGCTCGCCTTCGAGCAGATACTGACCGGCGGTGGCAGCACCGGCATTACCCGCACCGTCAATGCCCTCGCGCTCGATGGCCAAGGCGATGTCTGGGTCGCCGCCGGCCACGGGATCTATCGGATCGAGGCCGGCCAGGGCCGGGCCGAGCGGTTCTCCGTGGAAGGCGCGCGCGCGCTGCTGGTGGATGCGTCCGGAACCCTCTGGATCGGAACGCCCTCCGGACTGCGCCGCAAGCCGGCCGGCTCCGACGCGGCCGAAGTCGTCTGGCCCAGCGCGCCGCGGGCGTCGGACGGTGCCTGCTGCGAGGTGATCGCGCTGGCGCAGTCCGGCGACGGCACGCTCTGGCTGTCGGTGGCCCGTGGAAACCTCTGGTACATGGATCCGGCCACGCGCGATGCGGTATCGATTCCGATCAATCCCTGGGTTGACGGCATGCTGGCCGAAGCCGGGCTGCCGCGGCTGATGATCGATCGCTCCGATCTGCTGTGGGCGGGCAGCCACGTGCGCGGCGTGGTGACCACGCCGGCGGCCGGCACCCCGTTCCGGGCCGTGTTCGATCTCGACCCGGCGCGCGACCCGCTCACCGGCAACGTGGTGCGCAGCCTGGTCGAAGGCGACGACGGCAGCCTGTGGCTGGGCACCCAGGGCGGTCTGCGCCGCTACGATCCGCTGCGCGACGAGTTCGAATCCTTCGATGCCGCCTTCGCGCTCGCGGCGGGCCCCGGCCGGTCGCTGGCCGCGCCGACCGTGGTGGGGATCACGCCCGGCAACGACGGCACCTACTGGATGGTCAGCAACCTCGGCCTCTTCCAGTTCGATCCGCGCGCGCGCCGGGCCACCGCGGTGGTGCTGGAAGAGGGTGCCGTCCCGCCGCCGATGCGGGCGCTCGAGCGCGGCCGCGACGGCGCGCTGTGGATCGGCTATGGCGACCGCGGGCTGATGCGCTACGAGCCCCACGGCGGGGAGCGGACCCTGTTCGAGCCGCGCCCGGGCGTCGAGGGCGCCCAGCAGCAGGGGCGGATCATGGCCATCCGCGAAGACTCGCGCGGGCGGCTGTGGGTGGGCGGAATGGCCGGGCTGAGCGTGCGCGATCCGGCGAGCGGAAGCTTCCGCAGCTTCGTGCACGATCCGGCGCGGTCCAACTCGCTTTCGGGCAGCATCGTGCGCGCCATCTACGAGACCCGCGACGGCACGCTCTGGATCGGCAGCCATCGCGGCCTGGACCAGGTGGTCGAGGGGCCCGATGGCACGATGACGTTTCGCGCCTGGCGGATCTCCGCCGCGGAGGTGCCGTCGGTCGTCTACGCGATCGCCGAGGACGCTCAGGGCCGCCTCTGGCTGAGCGGCAACGACGGCCTGGTGCGGCTCGACCGCGGCGATGGCGGCACGGTGCGTTTCGGGCTGAGCGCAGGGCTGCAGGATCTGGAGTTCAACGGCGGCGCGGTGACGACGCTGCGCGACGGGCAGATCGCCTTCGGCGGAATCCGCGGCTTCAACCTGATCGATCCGGCGCGGGTGGAGCGCAGCCGCTTCGACGCCCCCGTGGTGCTGAGCTGGCACGGCAGCGGGCGGCACGCGCTGGCCGGCCCGTTCAATCGCGCCGCGCCGGTGGTGTTTTCCCAGCACGACCAGGTGCTGACCCTGGGCTTTGCGGCGCTGGACTACACCTCGCCCGAGACCAACCTTTACTCCTACCGGCTGGACGGCTTCGATGCCGACTTCAGCCTGCCCGCGCCGCGCCCCATGGCGGTCTATACCAACCTCCCCGCCGGTCGCTACACCTTTCGCGTTCGCGCCACCAACCACGATGGCATCTGGAGCTCGGGCGAGCTGAATGTGCCGGTCACCGTGGTGCCGCCGTGGTGGCGATCATCCGCGGCCCACGGTGTCTACTGGCTGCTGGGGCTGGGTCTGGTGCTCGTCCTGTGGCGGCACCAGCGCCAGCGCGCCGCGGTCCGCGCCGACCTGCTGGCGCAGATCCGCGAGCGCGAGGATCGGCTGAAGCTGTCGCTCTGGGGCGCGGGCGACTCGTTCTGGGACTGGGACCTGCGCAGCAACCGGCTGCACCGCATCGGTTCCGACCAGCTGCTGCACACGCCGGAAGAAGAGCTGCTGACGACCGAAGAGTGGCGCAGCGAGGCCATCCACCCGGACGACCTGCCGCGGGTGCACAAGCTGATGTACGACCACCTCGCCGGCAAGACCGCGTCATTCGAATCCGAGCACCGCATCCGCAACGCCTACAACGAATGGATCTGGGTGCGTTCGCGCGGCAAGGTGGTCGAGCGCGATAGCGAATCCAACCCGCTGCGCGTGGCCGGCACCGCGCACGACGTGACCGCCATCCGGCAGGCCGAGCGCGAGCGGCGGACCGCGTCCGAAGTGCTGCGCAGCATGAACGAGGCGGTGGCGGTGGTTGACCTCAACTTCCGCTTCGTCTCGGTGAATCCGGCGTTTTCGCGCATCACCGGCTACCCCGAGCAGGACGTCGTCGGGATGCCCGACAGCCTGCTGGAGAGCGGCCAGCACTCCCCCGAGTTCTATCGCCTGGCGCGCGAAGGACTGGTCGCCAAGGGCCACTTCCGCGGCGAGATGTGGCTGCGGCGCGCCGATGGCGAGCAGTTCCTGGGCTGGATCGAGCAGACCGAAGTTCGCGACGAGCTGGGCGTTCGCAGCCACTTCGTGTGGGTGGTCAACGACATCACCGACAAGAAGCGCGCCGAACAGGAGCTGCGCTACCTGGCCAACTACGACACCCTGACCGGCCTGCCCAACCGCAGCCTCCTGACCGAGCGCCTGTCACGCGCCGTGGTGCGGGCGCGCCGCCACGGATACGGCGTCGCGGTGCTGTTCCTGGATCTGGACCACTTCAAGGTCATCAATGACTCGCTCGGCCATGCCGCCGGCGACCGCATCCTCAAGGCATCCGCAGCGCGCCTCCTGGGCGTGGTGGGCAGCTCGGACACCGTGGCGCGCCTGGGTGGCGACGAGTTCACCATCGTGATGGAGGACGCCAACGACCGCGATGCGGTGAAGGGCATGGCCGAGGCGGTGCTGGCGGCGTTCGGCGAACCGATCCTGACCGAAGGCCACGGCGACATCGTGATCACGCCGTCGATCGGGATTTCCATGTTTCCCGATCATGGCCAGGTGCCGACCGATCTGCTGAAGTTCGCCGACGCCGCGATGTATCGCGCCAAGGAGCGCGGGCGCAACAACTTCCAGTTCTACGACGAGGCCATGGACGCCGAGGTGCGGCGTCGTGCCACCCTGACCGCCGCGCTGCGCCGGGCGCTGGACCGCGAGGAGCTGTATCTGGAGTTCCAGCCGCGCCAGTCGCTGTTCGACGGGCGCATCAGCGGGGTTGAAGCGCTGCTGCGCTGGGACAGCGAAGAGTTCGGCATGATTCCGCCGGCCACCTTCATCCCGCTGGCCGAGGAGGCCGGGCTGATCCTGCCGATCGGCGAATGGGTGCTGGCGGAAGCCTGCCATCGCCTGTGCGAATGGCGCGACCTGGGCGTGCTCGACCTCAGCGTGGCCGTCAACGTCTCGGTGCTGCAGCTGCTGCGCGGCAACCTCGCCGCGAGCGTGGCGAAGGCGCTGGAAGTGAGCGGCCTGCCCGCCACCCGCCTGGAGCTGGAGCTGACCGAAAGCGTGGTCATGGCGAACGCCGAGCAGACCATCACGATCCTGCGCGACCTCAAGCGCATCGGCGTCAGCATCGCGATCGACGACTTCGGCACCGGCTATTCCTCGCTGATCTACCTCAAGCGCCTGCCGATCGACACCCTCAAGATCGACAAGGAGTTCGTCGGCGACCTGACCCGCGACCCGGATGATGCCGCCATCACCTCCACCATCATCACCATGGCCCACTCGCTCGGCCTGACGGTGATCGCGGAAGGCGTGGAAACCGCGGAACAGCTGCGCTACCTGCGCAGCCAGGGCTGCGACGAGATCCAGGGTTTCCTGCTGGCGCGGCCGATGGAGGCCGACGCCTGCCTGGATTTCCTGTTGAAGCACGCCCGCACGCAGTGGACCACCCCGGCCGGTTGACCGCTTGCGGATCGCCGCCTATCGTGCCGCCATGGCCACCCCCGATTCGCGCCAGAAGCTCGATCACCTGACCGCCCAGCTCGACGCGCTGGGCGAAGTGCTGGCGCGCCTGCTCGACGAGAACCGCAGCCTGCGCGCCAGCCAGGAGCAGCTCATGGGCGAACGCGCGGCCCTCCTGTCCAAGAACGAGCAGGCGCGTTCGCGCGTGGAAGCGATGATCCTGCGGCTCAGGTCGCTGGAGCAGAACGCATGAGCGAGCCGGTCAACGTGCGCATCGCCGATCGTGAGTACATGGTCGCCTGCGAGCCGCACGAGCGCGAAGGCCTGATCGAGGCCGCACGCCTTCTGGATGGCCGGATGCGCGAGATCCGTGCCGCCAACCGCATGGCGGGCATCGACCGGATCGCGGTGTTGGCCGCGCTCAACCTGGCGCACGAGCTGTCGCAAACCCGGCGCACGGATGACCGCGACCAGCGCGAGATCGCCCTGACCCTGGACGACCTGTCGCGCAAGATGGATCGCCTGCTGGCCGCCGCGCGCCGCTGAGGAAGATTTCCCCGTCGGCCACGTAGGGCCGACCTACGGTGGCGGCGCACCGCGCACGATGGTTCGCCCGGCTACCGAGGCGGTTCGTGGGTCGGGGCTACGCCCCCGACGCGGTGTTCTCCATGAACCGCGCCGGATCGACCCGCACGAACACGCTGTCGCCACGCGCCGTGATCTCGCCGGCCGCGATCACCTCGCACAGCACCCGCGTCTTGCGACCGGTTTCCCCTTCCACCCGCGCGCGCAGCATCAGTTCCTGGCCCATCGGCGTGGGTTTGAGGTAGTCCAGGCCCAGGTGCGCGGTGACGCAGTGGATCGGCGGCAGGCTGCCCGGTTCACGCCCTTCCGCGCGGTAGTGGTGGGCCATCGCGGTCCAGTTGCAGTGGCAGTCCACCAGCATCGCCAGCAGGCCGCCGTAGACCCGATTGGTCCAGCCGGCGAATTCGGGGCGCGGCAGGTGGTGGGCGATGACGTGCACCCCGTCGGGATCCCAGCGGCTCTTGATGCGCAGCCCGCTCGGATGCGCGCGACCGCAGCCATAGCAGATGTTGTCGGGATGGGCGAGATCCTGCAGGGCGGAAGCGGCGGGCATCATGGGTGAAAGCACGCGATGGCAACATCCCATTATGGCCCACGGCGACGCCATGCGGGGTGAACCCGGCGCGGCGCGCGCACCTTCCGCGCCGGCCGATGCGCTACCATGGCAGCGGCAGACTCTGCCGTGTGCGACAGCGTACGCTTACATTTGCCTTGACCCTAATGAACGACCCCGGGGACGCGAATCAGGGCTGGTGTGCAGGCCCGCCGCGAGCGGTAAGCCCGACGCCTTGCAAGCGTTCCCACCTGATCCTCGGGATCAAGGTCGTTTCGTACGCACCGCCACGGCGGAGCCTGCTCTCTTTTTCGCGGATCATGCGCCGATGACCCCTGTTTCCGAAGACCGCGCCGCGCTGCGCGCGCGCATGCGCGCGCGCCGTCTGGAACTCCCGGCGCGGCTGCAGATGGCGGCGGCCGAGGCGCTCGCCGAACGCCTGCGCGCGCTGCCGGAGCTGGCGGACGAGGGCTACGTGGCCGGCTACTGGGCGGTGCGCGGGGAGATTTCCCTGCACGCGCTGCTGGCACCGCCGCCGCGCTTCGTTTATTGCCTGCCGTGCCTGGCACCCGGCAGCACGCTGCGCTTTGCGCCCTGGCGCTTCGGCGATCCGCTGGTGGCCAACCGCCACGGCATACCCGAGCCGGACCATTCCCCCGCCGCGCAGCTGGCCCCATCCGACCTTGCCGCCGTGCTGGTGCCGCTGGTGGCCTTCGATGCCTCCGGCACGCGCCTGGGCACCGGCGGCGGCTACTACGACCGCAGCTTCGCCTTCCTGCGCGAACAGCCGCGCCCGATGCGGCCGTTGCTGATCGGCGTGGCGCACGATTTCCAGCAGGTCGACGCGCTCCAGGCCGCGCCCTGGGACGTGCCGCTCGACCTCGTCGTCACCGACGCCCGCACCGTGCGCTGCCGGTAGAATCCGCGCCTTTCCCCCGAGACCCACGCCGCCATGGCCCATTGGCTGATGAAATCCGAGCCGGAGGAATTCTCCATCGACGACCTCGCCGCGCGCGGGCGCGAGCCGTGGACCGGCGTGCGCAACTACCAGGCGCGCAACTTCATGCGCGACGACATGCGCGTGGGCGACGGCGTGTTCTTCTACCACTCCAACTGCGCCGTGCCCGGCATCGTCGGCATCGCACGGGTGGCGAGCGCAGCCTACGCCGACCCGACCCAGTTCGATCCGCAGAGCGACTATTTCGATCCCAAATCCACACCCGCCGCACCGCGCTGGCAGATGGTCGACGTCGCCTTCGAACGCAAGCTGCCGCGCACGATCAGCCTCGACGAGCTGCGCCGGCACGCCGAGGCGCTGGGCGACTTCCCGCTGCTGGCGCGCGGCAACCGGCTTTCGGTGCTGCCGGTGAGCGATGCGCAGTGGAAGACCATCCTCGCGCTCGCCTGAGCGCTTGCGAAAGTGGCACCGAGCTGTTTGAGTACTTGCGTCCGGCGGACACAATGCCTGTTCGAGGAAGCCTCTGAACACATCCGTTTCGCACGGATCGCCACCGCATTGCCTTCCAGCCCATAGCCATCGCACGTGCCTGAGCCATGCCTTCATCCAAGCCCGCCTACGATCCGCCGTCCGGAGCCGCGCGCCCCGTCGTCAAGGAAGAGCACATCGAGTACGGCTTCATCGGCAGGCTCCAGGACCTGAAGTACGAATACCGCGACGACATCCGCGATCGCGCCGCACTGGAGAGGAACTTCCGCGAGAAGTTCGAGGCCCTCAACCGCGTCAAACTGACCGACACCGAGTTTGCCAGGCTGCTGGATGAAATCGTCACCCCCGATGTCTTCACCGCCGCCAGGACCCTGCGCGGCATCAATGCCTTCACCCGCGACGACGGCACGCCGCTGAACTACACCCTGGTGAACATCAAGGACTGGTGCAAGAACCACTTCGAGGTCATCCACCAGCTGCGCATCAACACCGACAACAGCCACCACCGCTACGACGTCATCCTGCTCATCAACGGCGTGCCCTGCGTGCAGATCGAGCTGAAAACCCTGGGCGTCAACCCACGCCGGGCCATGGAGCAGATCGTCGAATACAAGCACGACCCCGGCAACGGCTACACCAAGACGCTGCTCTGCTTCATGCAGCTCTTCATCGTCAGCAACCGCATCGCAGCTACTACTTCGCCAACAACAACGCGCGCCACTTCGCCTTCAATGCCGACGAGCGCTTTCTGCCCATCTATGAGTTCGCAGACGAAGGCAACCGCAAGATCACCCAACTCGACGAGTTCGCTGAGTCTTTTCTGAAAAAGTGTGACCTCGGCCGCACCATCAGCCGCTACATGGTGCTGCTCGCGGGTGAGCAAAAGCTCATGGTCATGCGGCCTTACCAGGTCTATGCGGTGCAGCACATCGTGAAGTGCATCGACGAAGACAACGGCAACGGCTACATCTGGCACACCACGGGCAGCGGCAAGACGCTCACTTCATTCAAAGCTTCCACCCTGTTGAAGGAAAACGATCACATCCACAAATGTGTGTTCGTCGTTGACCGCAAAGACCTCGACCGCCAAACACGCGAGGAATTCAACAAGTTCCAGGAAGGCTGCGTCGAAGAAAACACCAACACCGGGGCGCTCGTGCGGCGACTGCTGTCGGACGGCTATGCCGACAAGGTCATCGTCACGACCATCCAAAAGCTGGGCCTGGCGCTCGACGAAAACAGCAAGCGCAACAAGCAGCGCAGCAAGAACGGTCAGGCCACCTACACAGAACAGCTCGGAGCACTGAAAGACAAACGCATCGTCTTCATCTTCGACGAATGCCACCGCTCGCAGTTTGGCGACAACCACAAGGCCATCAAAGCGTTCTTCCCCAAGGCCCAGCTCTTCGGGTTCACCGGAACGCCCATCTTCAAAGACAACGCGACGGTCACCAGGATTGCGTCAAAGGCAGGAATGGAAGAGGCAGAGAAGACGCTCGTCACCACGCAAGACCTCTTCCAGAAGCAGCTCCACGCCTACACCATCACCCACGCCATTGAAGACGGCAACGTTTTGCGCTTCCACGTCGATTACTTCAAGCCCGAGGGCAAGAAGCCACCCAAGCCCGGCGAGGCCATTCCAAAGCAGGCCGTCATCGAGGCCATCCTCGCCAAACACGACGCGGCCACCGGCGGGCGGCGCTTCAACGCCATCCTCGCCACCGCGTCCATCAACGACGCCATCGAGTACCACGCGCTGTTCAAGGCGATGCAGGCCGACAAACAGGCCGCCGACCCCGACTTCAAGCCGCTGAACATCGCCTGCGTTTTCTCCCCGCCTGCCGAGGGCGACCCCGACGTGAAGCAGATCCAGGAAGACCTGCCGCAAGAGCAGGCCGACAACCAAGAAGACCCCGAGGGCAAGAAGGCCGCGCTCAAGGCCATCCTCGCCGACTACAACGCCCGCTACGGCACCAGCCACCGTCTGAGCGAGTTCGACCTTTACTACCAGGATGTGCAAAAGCGCATCAAAGACCAGCAATGGCCAGAGGCGGATCTGAAGAAGGCGTTCCCGAATGTGGCGCACCACAAGATCGACATCACCATCGTGGTGGACATGCTGCTCACGGGCTTTGATTCCAAGTTCCTGAACACGCTCTACGTCGACAAGAACCTCAAGCACCACGGCTTGATCCAGGCGTTCTCGCGCACCAATCGGGTACTCAACGGCACCAAGCCTTACGGCAACATCCTCGATTTCCGCCAGCAGCAGGAGTCGGTCGACGCTGCCATCACCCTCTTCTCGGGCGAGAAGACGGGCGAGCAGGCGCGGAAGATCTGGCTGGTGGACAAGGCGCCCGTGGTGATCCAGAAGCTGGAGACCGCCGTGCAGAAGCTGGGCGACTTCATGAAGTCACAGGGACTGGCCTGCGCACCTTCAGAGGTGGCCAACCTGAAGGGCGATGCGGCCCGCGTGGCCTTCGTCACCCACTTCAAGGAAGTGCAGCGCCTCAAGACGCAACTCGACCAATACACCGACCTCACCGAAGACCACAAAGCCGCCATCGAGCAGGTGCTGCCCAATGAAAGCCTGCGCGGCTTCAAAGGCGAGTACCTGGAAACCGCCAAACGGCTCAAGGCGCAACAAGGCAAGGGGGGCGATGGCCCCGGCTCAGAAGACCCGGTGGACCAGCTCGACTTCGAGTTCGTGCTCTTCGCCTCCGCCGTCATCGACTACGACTACATCATGGGCCTCATCGCCAAGTTCTCGGCCAAGGGCCCGGGCAAGGCCAAGATGACCCGCGAAGAACTCATCGGCCTCATCAGCGCCGATGCCAAGTTCATGAACGAACGCGACGACATTGCCCAATACATCGGCACCCTCAAGGCGGGCGAAGGACTCTCCGAGGCCGCCATACGCGACGGCTACACCCGCTTCAAGGCCGAAAAAAACGCCAAGGAACTCGCCGCCATCGCCGCGAAGCACAGCCTCGCCACCGCCGCCCTGCAGACCTTCGTGGACGGCATCCTCGACCGCATGATCTTCGATGGCGAGCAGCTCAGCGACCTCATGGCCCCGCTCGACCTCGGCTGGAAAGCCCGCACCCAGGCCGAACTCGCCCTCATGGAAGACCTTCACCCCCTCCTCACCAAACGCGCCGGTGGCCGCGACATCTCAGGACTCAGTGCGTATGAGCAGTAAGACGAAAACCACCGCCACGAAGGAAGAGGCAAAGCCCGCGCTGGTGCCGAAGCTGAGGTTCCCGGAGTTTCGGGGGGCAGAGGCGTGGACGCCGTCGGTCTTGGCGAATGCTTGCAACATGCAAGCCGGTAAATTCGTTTCCGTTTCCAATATCTCGGAGCGCAATCAAGACGGATTGTTTCCCTGTTACGGAGGCAACGGGCTTCGTGGTTACACGGCGACGCACACTCACGACGGAACTTATCCGCTCATTGGGAGACAGGGCGCACTCTGTGGAAATGTTCGACTGGTGAGCGGGCAATTCCACGCCACGGAACACGCCGTTGTCACCACACCGAAAGCAGCCATTGATGTCGGCTGGCTGTATTACTCGCTCGACCTGCTGAATTTGAACCGGTTTGCGACCGGCCAAGCTCAACCCGGCTTGTCTGTCGATGTTCTCGAAAATGTTTCCTTACCGATTCCTCCGCTGGAAACTGAACAACAAAAAATCGCCGAGTGCCTGAGTTCGGTGGACGAGCTGATGGCCGTGCAAGCGCGGAAAGTGGACGCGCTCAAGGCCCATAAAAGAGGGCTGATGCAGCAGCTTTTCCCCCGCGAAGGCGAAACCCAACCCCGCCTCCGCTTCCCCGAATTCAAAAAAGCCGGGGCGTGGAAGCCCAGGAACGCAGGAACGTTATTCGCGAATCGAGTGACGAAGGGAGAACAAGGTCTTCCTATCTACTCAGTCACAATGCACGACGGGATGGTAAAGCGTGACTCGTTCGACCGGAACTTCTACGACATCGAAGACGCTGCGGCGAACAAGAAGGTGTGCAAGGAAGACATCGCCTACAACATGATGCGAATGTGGCAAGGTGCCTTGGGCGTTGCCCCGGAAGACTGCTTGGTAAGCCCCGCCTACATTGTGTTGGCACCGATGAAAGACGCCGTGCCGGTCTTCTTCCAATACCTGTTCAAGCTGCCCGAGACACTACTCCTTCTGACATCGCACTCGCGAGGCCTCACCAAAGACCGCTTGCGTCTCTACTACGACGATTTTGCAAGCATTCCATTGCGGTGTCCGGCTCCGTCCGAACAACAACGCATCGCCTCGTGCCTGGGCAGCCTCGACACCCTGATCACCTTTGAGGCCCAAAAGCTCGAAGCCCTCAAGACCCACAAGAAAGGGCTGATGCAGCAGCTTTTCCCTTCTCCTGACAGTGGCCATTGGCATTAATCTCAAATGGGATCAGATCGAATGAGACACCAGGAACTGACAATCAAGGTAACGGACATTCACTTGGATCAGGAGAATCCTCGTTTTCCTCCAGTTAATACCCAACGAGAAGCAATCGACGCAATGTTGGCAGACAAAAAGGCGAACATTGTCACGCTGGCACTGGATATATATCAGAACGGACTCAACCCGAGTTCCAGGCTGATCCTATTCAAGTCAGGCTCGCACTTTGTTGACGGTGACGGCAACCGAAGGTTAACGGCGTTGAAAATCTTGGAGACTCCATCGCTGGCAGACGCGTTTCCGAAGATCCGAAAACGAATTGATGCAATTCTAAAGCGGCCTGGGTCAGTACCGACAGAAGTTGGGTGTGTTGTTTTTAGCGATCGCAACACCGCGCGGCATTGGATATCGATCAACCACGGGGGCGAACAAGATGGGCGAGGCCACATCGATTGGAATGCCGAACAAAAGGACCGTTTCGAGCGCAAACCCTCTATTGGATTAGAAGCGTTGGACCTGCTGACGCACAAGGGCCTGATCACCACTGACGACAAGGCGCGGGTCAATAAATCAACCTTGGATCGCTTGTTGAGCTACAAGGAAGTAAAGTCGAATTTATCTATCTCCAAGAAAGGAGATCACTTCGCTTTTGGAAATCTCGATCACCTGCGAAAAGTAGTTTTGAACCTGAGGGGCAAGGCTGTTGATGAGGTTTACACGGCAACGAAAGGAAATAAATTCGTCCAGGAAGCGATTGCCTCGCCTGGAACTACCCCTGCAGATACAGGGGGTAATTCCACAGCCGGTTCCGGAAATCCACCTAATGGGGAACCCAGCCAAGGAAGCCGTTCCCGGAGGATAAAGAAACCGAGCCTTCCTGTTTTTGGAGGCAAACTGTCCCTTAAGACAGGTCACGTTAACAACCTCTACCGCGACGTCGAAAGTCTGCATGACTTCTATCAAACAGAAAGAGGCCGACTCTCCGCAGACTTTATCGTGATCATCAGGATGTCTCTGAGAATGCTGGCCGAGACTGCCGCGAAAGACGCGAAAAAGGATCTCAAAGATTACCTAACTGAGTATTTCGACGCCGCAAAAAAATCTTTAGACCAGAACGCAAAAACCACCTTGTCGAACCAAAGTGTGAACAAGAATTCAATCGTTAAACTTTTTCACACTGGTGCCCACGATTACCACAATTCAAAGAACGAGGAACAGGCGTTTGCGCTTTCAATTATTCTCGGGGCAGTGCTAACCCTTAGCCACGGGAAACAACCATGAGCATTGCTTATTCACCGCTCCGATATCCGGGAGGGAAAAACTGCATTTTTCCTTTCGTGTCGAGCTTGATCGCCGAGAATGGATTGACCGGCTGTCAATATATTGAGCCCTACGCAGGTGGTGCCGGATTAGCGTTACGCCTCCTTTTTGAGGAATATGCGGGAACGATAGTCATCAACGACTTGGATCCTTTGGTCCATGCTTTTTGGCGGATGTGCATTAACGAGCCGGAGCGGTTCATCGGCTGGATCGAAAGAACGCCAGTCTCAGTTTCCACATGGAAAAGGTGTAAAGAAAAAATTCGGCGGATAAACACCGAGGATGACTTCGAGTTGGCGACCTCATTTTTCTTTCTGAATCGGACGAATGTTTCCGGGGTTTTGAAGGGGGGTGTGATCGGTGGACTTGACCAAACAGGAAATTACAAAATCGACGCCCGGTTCAATAAGGTGGAGCTGATACGAAAGGTCGAGAAGATCGCACGCTTTTCCAACCGCATCCGGGTCGCAAACCTCGATGGCGTCGAGTTGATCAAAAGCTGCGCAGTTGGCACGACTGAATCCTTTATCTACCTTGATCCACCTTACTACCAGAAGGGGGCAAATCTATACCTCAATGCCTTCAAAGATGCGGATCACGAGGAGTTAGCCAAATATGTCAGCAAGCTATCCATCCCATGGTTGCTCTCATATGACAATCATTCCTTCATCACGAGCCTATACGAGCGGTTTGAGAAGCGGGCTTATAAGTTGCAGCACTCGACTTCCAACAAGATTGGTGACGAGGTTCTGATCTTTTCAAAAAAGACCAAATTTCAGGAGTCGCTGGGTCAGCTTACCTCTGTGGTTACCGTCTGACCCCCACCAGCATTATGACCGACTCCAACCAAAAACAACTGGGCAACACCCTCTGGAGCATTGCCGATCAACTGCGCGGAGCGGTGGAGGGGGACGAGTTCCACGAGCCTGCTTCAACACCATGAACGACCTGATTCTCTACACGACCGAGGACGGACGTAGCCAGATCAAGCTGCGGGCGCAGGAGCAGACCGTCTGGCTGACGCAGTTGGAGATGGCGGAACTCTTCGATGCCACGAAGCAGAACATTTCCCTGCACCTGAAGAACATCTTCGAGGATGGGGAGCTGAGCGCGGATTCAGTTGTCAAGGAATCCTTGACAACTGCCGCCGACGGCAAGCGCTACCAGACACTGCTCTACAACCTCGATGCCATCCTGGCCGTGGGCTATCGGGTGCGCTCGCCGCGCGGGGTGCAGTTCCGCCGCTGGGCTTCCACCGTGCTGAAGGAGTACCTGACCAAGGGCTTCGTGATGGACGACGAGCGGCTGAAGAACCCGGACGGCCGCCCGGATTACTTCGACGAGATGCTGGCGCGCATCCGGGACATCCGCGCCTCCGAAAAGCGCTTCTACCAGAAGGTGCGCGACCTGTTTGCGCTCTCCAGCGACTACGACAAGACGGACAAGGCCACGCAGGTTTTCTTTGCTACCGTGCAGAACCTGTTGATCTATGCCGTGACGCGGCAGACCGCCGCCGAACTCGTCACCGCCCGCGCAAACCCCGCCGATCCGCATTTCGGCCTGCTTGCCTGGAAGGGCGACAAGGTGCGCAAAGCGGACATCGTAGTGGCCAAGAACTACCTGACCGAGGACGAAATTGACACGCTGAACCGGCTGGTGGTCATCTTCCTGGAAACCGCCGAACTGCGGGCCAAGGGCAAGCAGGAGACGCGCATGGCGTTCTGGAAGCAGAACGTGGATCAAATCATCATGTCCAACGGCTTCCCGCTACTCACGCACGCCGGCTCCATCAGCCATGAGCAGATGGAAGCGCGCACGGGCGAGCTTTACCTCAAGTTCGACCAGGACCGCAAAAGGCAGGAAGCCATCGAAGCCGACCAGCAGGACGAGGCTTATCTCGAAGCGCTGGAAACCAAAATCAAACGACGCCCGAAGAAATGACCGAGACCAACCAAAAGCAACTGGGTAACACGCTCTGGAGCATCGCTGACCAACTACGCGGGGCGATGGATGCGGACGACTTCCGCGACTACATGCTGTCCTTCCTCTTTCTGCGCTATCTCTCCGACAACTACGAGACGGCGGCGCAGAAGGAACTGGGCCGGGATTACCCCGATGTGGGCGGCGACGCCCGCAAGGTGCCGCTGGCGCTCTGGTATGCGAACAACGTGGACGATATCCCGATGTTCGAGAAGCAGATGCGCCGCAAGGTGCATTACGTGATTCAGCCCGCGCACCTGTGGAACAGCATCGCCAATATGGCGCGCACCCAGAACGCGGAACTGCTGAAAACGCTGCAGGCGGGTTTCAAGTACATCGAGACGGAATCCTTCGAGAGCACCTTCCAGGGCCTGTTCTCCGAGATCGACCTCAGTTCCCCCAAGCTGGGCAAGACCTATGCCGACCGCAACGCCAAGCTCTGCGCCATCATCCAGAAGATCGCCGAGGGGCTGGCGGAGTTCTCCACCGACGTCGACGCGCTGGGCGATGCCTATGAATACCTGATCGGCCAGTTTGCGGCGGGTTCGGGCAAGAAGGCGGGCGAGTTCTACACCCCGCAGCAGATTTCCGACATCCTCTCGGCCATCGTCACGCTGGACAGCCAGGAGCCGAAAACCGGCACCAAGAAGCGGCTGGAAAGCGTGCTGGATTTCGCCTGCGGCTCGGGCTCGCTGCTGCTCAACGTGCGCAAGAAGGTGGCCCAGGCGGGCGGCACCATCGGCAAGATCTTCGGCCAGGAAAAGAACATCACCACCTACAACCTCGCGCGCATGAACATGCTGCTGCACGGGGTGAAGGACACCGAGTTCGAGATCTTCCACGGCGACACCCTGCTCAACGAGTGGGACATGCTGCGCGAGCAGAACCCGGCGAAAAAGCCGAGCTTCGACGCCATCGTCGCCAACCCGCCCTTCAGCTATCGCTGGGAGCCGACCGACGCCCTGGCCGACGACGTGCGCTTCAAGAGCCACGGCCTGGCGCCCAGGTCCGCCGCCGACTTCGCCTTCCTGCTGCACGGCTTCCACTACCTCAAGGACGAGGGCGTGATGGCGATCATCCTGCCGCACGGCGTGCTGTTCCGCGGCGGGGCGGAGGAACGCATCCGCACCAAGCTGCTCAAGGACGGCCACATCGACACGGTGATCGGCCTGCCCGCCAATCTGTTCTATTCCACCGGCATCCCGGTCTGCATCCTGGTGCTGAAGAAGTGCAAGAAGCCGGACGATGTGCTCTTCATCAACGCCGCCGAGCACTTTGAAAAAGGCAAGCGCCAGAACCAGCTCAAGCCCGAGCACATCGCCAGGATCGTCCAGACCTACCAGTTCCGCGAGGAAGAGGCGCGCTACTCGCGCCGGGTGGAGATGGCCGAGATCGAGAAGAACGATTTCAACCTGAACATCTCCCGCTACATCAGCACGGCGGTGGCCGAGGCCGAGATCGATCTGGATGACACGCACCGGGATCTGGCGGAGATCGAAAAGGCGATTGCGGCGGCGAAGGACACGCACAACGCCTTCCTGAAAGAGCTGGGTTTGAAGCCGCTGCCCTAGCCTTTCGGCCTCATTGCCCCACCTGCCCCGGATTCCGATCCGGGCATCCGGACTTTTCGCAGACAATCCATTTGGAACACGGAGCCCCGCATGTCATCGGACATTGAAAACGCCAAGCGCCTGTCGGCCGAGCGCGCCCTCGAATTCGTCGAAAAAGGCTCGGTGGTCGGGGTCGGCACCGGCTCGACCGTGCGCTGGTTCATCGAGGCGCTGGGGCGCGAGCCGGGGCTGATCAAGGGCGCGGTCTCCAGCTCCGAGCAGAGCAGCGCGCTGCTGCGCCAGCGCGGCATCGAGGTGCTCGACCTCAATGCCGAAGGCCCGCTCGGGCTGTACGTGGACGGGGCCGACGAATGCGATCCGCAGCGCTGCCTGATCAAGGGCGGCGGCGCGGCGCTGACGCGCGAGAAGATCATTGCCGCGGCCAGCGAGCGCTTCGTCTGCGTGCTCGATGCCTCCAAGCGCGTGGCGGTGCTCGGCCGTTTCCCGCTGCCGGTCGAGGTGATTCCGATGGCGCGCAGCCACGTCGCGCGCGAGCTGCTGAAGTTCGGCGGTCAGCCGGTCTGGCGCGACGGCGTCGTCACCGACAACGGCAACTGGATCCTCGACGTGCACGGTCTTTCCATCACCGATCCGGTGGCGCTGGAGGCGCGCATCAACCAGATCGTCGGCGTGGTGACGGTGGGCCTGTTCGCGGCGCGCCCGGCCGACGTGGTGATCGCCGACGGCGTGGTGGTCGCCGGCAGCGTCTGACGCCGCCCGGCGGCCTCAGCCGGGACGGATGATCCGTCCGTCGCGGGCGTCGCGGATGACCGAGGGCAGGGCGCGGTCGCCGGTTTCCCCGTCGACCCATCCATCCAGCGCGTCGCGCAAATCGCCAGCGAGATCCCCGATGCGCCGCGCCGGCGGCTCGCCGGCACGGTTGGCGCTGGTGGACACGATCGGCCCGCCGAAGGCCTCGCACAGCGCGGCCGCCACCGGATGCGCGGTGATGCGCACCGCGAGCGTGTCGTGATCGCCGCGCAGGCCGTGTGGCACGGCGTCGGTGCAGGGAATCAGCCAGGTGTTGGGCCCGGGCCAGCTCGCCAGCACCTGGTCGCGGCGTTCGGGCGCGAGCGCGCTCCAGCGCAGGTAGCGATCCACCTGCGCGGGACGCGCCGCGATCACGATCATGCCCTTGGCCGCCGGGCGCTGCTTGAGGGCCAAAAGGCGCGCCAGCGCCGCCGCGTCGAAGGGATCACAGCCCAGACCCCAGACCGCCTCGGTCGGGTAGGCGATGACGCCGCCCGCGCGCAGGGCGCAGGCGGCGTCCGGAATCGACAGTGGACGCGCGGTCACGGGAAGGGTCGCTCCGGACTCAGGGCTCGCAGAAGCAGTGCGCCACGGCCTTGAACGGGCGCCCGCCCTCGGGTGGTGAATCCAGCAGGCGCAGGGTCTTGCCCAGCTCGCGCGTTCCCGGCGCGTCGAGCAGCAGGGTCGGCAGCCCCGCCTGCGCCATCAGCGCACGGACGGTGGCGTTGCGGCCTGCGTTGACCAGCGCCTGCTCGAACGGCGACAGCGTCTTTTCGACGTACTTCACCCGGTAGCCGTCGCTCGGCAGGGTCGCGCGGCGCGCGGCCTCGGCGACGGCATCGTGCAGCCCGCCCAGTTCGTCCACCAGGCCGCGCGCCTCGGCCTGCGTGCCGCTCCAGACCCGCCCGCGCGCGACCTGGTCGATCGCCTCGGGAGTCGTCTCGCGCGCCGCCGCCACCTTGCCGATGAACTGGCGGTAGCCCTGGTCGATGATGGCCTGGATGGTCTTGCCCACCTCGACCGACATCGGGCGGGTGGGATCGAAGGCACCGGCGATCTTCGTGGTCGCCACGCCGTCGACGTGCACGCCGATCTTGGCCAGGGTGTCGGGGATGGTCATGAACAGGCCGAAGATGCCGATCGAGCCGGTGATGGTGGTGGGCTGGGCGTAGATCGCGTCGGCGTTCATCGAGATCCAGTAGCCGCCCGAGGCGGCCACGTTGCCCATCGAGACCACCACCGGCTTGCCGGCGGCGCGGATCAGCTCCACTTCTCGGCGAATCTGCTCGGACGGAAACACGCCGCCGCCGGGGGAATCCACGCGCAGCACCACGGCCTTCACGTCCGCGTCCTCGCGCGCATCGCGCAGCAGGCGCGAGGTGGACACGCCGCCCACGGTGCCGGGCGGCAGGTCGCCGGCCGCGATTTCGCCCTGGGCCACCACGATGGCCACCTTGGGCCGCGCATCGAAGGCCGGGCGCTCGCGGTCCACGAAGCCGAGATAGGCGTCCATCGACACCTGGCGGAAGCTGTGGGTTTCGGTGTCCTCGACGCCGCGCTCGACCATCAGGTCGCGGAACTGGTCCTGGGTGACGAGGCCGTCCACCAGCTTCTGCTCCAGCGCGAGCTTGCCCATGTCGCCGGCCACGGACTCGACCCGCGCCGCGAAATCGTCGATGCCGGCCTGCAGCGCGTCGGCGTCCAGCGAGCGCAGCCGCGCTACGTCGGCCAGGAAGTGCCGCCAAAGGTCGTTCATCCAGTAGAGATCGGCCTCGCGCGACTCGGGCGAGGCGGCGTCGAGGATGTAGGGCTCGGCGGCGGACTTGTATTCGCCGACGCGGAACAGGTGCACATCGACGCCGAGCTTGTCCTCCAGCGCCTCGCGGTAGTAGGCGCGGTAGCGCGACAGGCCTTCGAGCAGCACCATGCCGTCCGGGTGCAGGTAGACCTCGTCGGCGAGCGCGGCGAGGTAATACTGCTTCTGGTCCATGCCGTCGGCGTAGGCCACCAGCTGCTTGCCGCTCTTCCTGAACTCGGTCACCGCACGCGCCAGCTCTTCGAGCGCGGCGAAGCCGATCCCGGTCATCTGGTCGGGACGGATCACCACCCGCTCGATGCGGGAATCCGTGGCGGCCGCCTCCAGCGCGCGCACCAGATCGCGCAGCTGGGTTTCCGGCAGCGGCTGGTTGATCGCCTTGGACAGCGCGCGCTCGAACGGATCGGCGCTGAACTGCTCCACCACCTGGCCCTGCGGCGCGATCACCAGCGCGCTGCGCTCGGGCAGCTTGGGGCGGCCGCTGAACAGCGCCACGAGCACGATCAGCCCGATGAACAGGAAGATCGCGTTGAAGACCAGTCGGCGGGTGAAGTTGACGGCGTTCCAGCCGGCGCGGGCAAACCGCAGTAGCGGTCCGGGAGCAGATCGAGACATGGCGTTATCGCGTAAGAACGGGGATGTGGGGACAAGAATACGCGCTTGCCCGGCGCGGGCTACGTGCCGGAGGGCACGGGTGCCGCGGTACGGGCGCGTGGTTCAGGCGGCCGTTGGCGCAGGCTGTGGCGCAGCCGCAGGCCCAGCAGCAGCGCCGCGAAGGTCAATCCCGCCACCAGTCCCACCCACATGCCCGGCGCGCCCCAGCCCAGCCCGAGCCCGAGGCCGGCGGCCAGCGGCATCCCGACGCACCAGTAGGCAAAGGCCGCCAGCAGCATCGGTACGCGCGTGTCCTTGAGCCCGCGCAGCGAAGCGCTGGAGACCACCTGGATGCCGTCGGACACCTGGAAGGCGGCGGCGTAGAGCAGCAGCATGGCCGCCAGCGACAGCACCGCCGCATCGCGGGTGTAGATGGAGGCGATCAGGTCGTTGCCCAGCGCGATCGCCGACGCCGTCACCAGCTGCACGCCGATCACGATGACATAGCCGGCCAGGATGGCGCGCCTCAGCCCGTGGCGATCTCCGGCACCGGCGGCGTGGCCGACCCGCACCGTGGTGGCCTCGGCCAGTGCCAGCGCGCCCATGAAGGTGATCGAGGCGACGTTGATCGCGATCTGGTGGGCCGCTGCCGGCACTTCGCCCATGCGTCCGATCAGAAGCGCCGTGGCGATGAACAGTCCGCCCTCCATCGCCACCGTCACGCCGATCGGAACCCCGAGCGCCAGCAGCCCGCGGATCGTCTCCCGGCGCGGCCACTCCCAGCGCCCGAACAGGGCCAGATCCGCGAAGCGCCGGCTGGTCGCCAGGTGCGTCGCGAAGGCCAGCGCCTGGCACCAGAGCATGATCGAGGTGGCATAGCCCACGCCGCCGGCACCCAGCTCGGGCAGGCCGAAGCGGCCGAACATCAGCACGTAGCCCAGCGGTGCCAGGATGGCGAGCCCGGAGACGCCCAGCACCATCGTGGGCAGGGTCCAGTGCAGGCCCTCGCTCAGGTAGCGCATGCACAGGTAGAAGGCCAGCGCCGGCACGCCCCAGCGCACGCCGTGGATGAAGTCGGCCGCGGCGGGCCGGATTTCCTCGGCGATGCCCATGGGTTCCAGCAGCCCGGTGGCGAGCTGCAGGAATCCGACCAGCAGCGCCGCCAGCGCCGCCGCCAGCCACAGCGTCTGGCGAAACAGCGAAGGAATCTCGGCGCGTCGCCCGGCACCGGCCAGGTGTGATACCGAAGGCGGCACCGCCAGCAGCACGCCCACCAGCACGATCGCCACCACCGACCAGATCGCCGCGCCCACCGCCACCGCCGCCAGGGTGTTGGGATGGTGATGGCCGGCCAGCACCGAATCGACGAAGCCGATCATGCCGGTCGCCACGTGCCCGAAGATCAGCGGCAACGCGAGCGTGAAGGTGCGGCGCATCTCGCGCGCGAGCAGCGCGAAACGGGTGCGGGCGGAGGGCATGGGACGGGTCCTTGCGGAAAATCAGCGACGCGCAGGGGCCATGGCGGCGCGGGCCGGTCGCTCCGGCCCGAAACCGCCGTCAGGCCAGCGCAGCGAGGGCGGCAGCGTACTCCGGTTCCTGGGTGATTTCCGCGACCCGTTGGGCATGAATCACCGTGTCGTGCTCGTCCAGCACCACCACCGCGCGCGCCGCCAGTCCCGCCAGCGGGCCGTCTTCCATCGCCACGCCGTAGTCCTTCAGGAACTCGCGCCCGCGCATCATCGAGAGCATGGTGACGTTCTGGATGCCTTCGGCACCGCAGAAGCGCGCCTGCGCGAAGGGAAGATCGGCCGAGATGCACAGCACCGCGGTGTTCGCGAGCGTGGCGGCCTCCTGGTTGAAGCGCCGCACCGAGGCCGCGCACACGCCGGTATCGATGCTCGGGAAAATGTTGAGGACTTTGCGCTTGCCGGCGAAGTCCGCGAGCGCGCGCTCGGAAAGATCGCCAGCCACCAGCCGGAATCCGGGTGCCTTGCTGCCGACCTGCGGAAATGTGCCGCCGATGCGGACCGGACTGCCTTTGAACGCCACCGTGGCCATGGTCAGGCTCCTTGGGTTGGGAAAACACCGGACAATTTGGGGGTTGGCGCGCCCGCTTTCAAGCCGCCGCCGCGCGCGGCGGGGGGCGCATCGGATACAGTTCACCGCCTTGGCGCGGCAATGCGCGCCGCCCCGTCTGCACGCGGCCATCGCGCCGGAGGAGCCCGCCGTGGCCTATCGCACCATCATCGAACCCTTCCGCATCCATTCGGTCGCGGGCCGCCGCGGGGCGCACGCCAGCGCCCGCCCCGGACCGGGCACGGC
>JAMLIV010000021.1 GCA_023954075.1 Lysobacteraceae bacterium | reverse complement strand
AATCAGACAGGCAACGGGGGGCGGGACACACGCTCCCGTCCCCGACGTTCTTTTAAGGTATTCAAGGAAAGGCCATGGCGGACCAGAAGATTCGGATTCGGCTCAAGGCGTTCGATCATCGTTTGATCGACCGTTCCGCGAGCGAGATCGTCGAGACGGCCAAGCGGACCGGCGCGCAGGTGCGCGGCCCGATCCCGCTGCCGACCAAGATTGAGCGCTACACCATCCTGGTGTCGCCGCACGTCGACAAGGACGCGCGAGACCAGTATGAAACCCGCACGCACAAGCGCGTGCTCGACATCGTCGATCCGAACGACAAGACCGTGGATGCCTTGATGAAGCTCGAGCTCGCGGCCGGCGTCGACGTTCAGATCAAGCTGTACTGAGGCAGGCACCATGAGCATCGGGATTGTTGGCCGCAAGTGCGGCATGAGTCGAATCTTCACCGAGAACGGCGAGTCCGTTCCGGTCACCCTGATCGAGGCGACGCCCAACCGCATCGTCCAGATCAAGACGCAGGACGCTGACGGCTACCAGGCCGTGCAGGTCACCGCTGGCGAAAAACGCGCCGCACTCGTCACCAAGCCGCTCGCCGGGCACTACGCCAAGGCGAAGGTCGAGGCGGGTCGCGGGCTGTGGGAGTTCCGCGTCGCGGCGCTGGACGGTTATGAAGTGGGTGGCGAGATCCGCGCCGACATCTTCGCCGTCGGGCAGATCGTGGACGTGCAGGGCACCACCAAGGGCAAGGGCTTCCAGGGCACGATCAAGCGCTGGAACTTCTCGATGGGCGACGCGACGCACGGCAACTCGCTGTCGCACCGCTCGCCCGGCTCGCTGGGCCAACGCCAGACCCCGGGTCGCGTCTATCCCGGCAAGAAGATGGCCGGTCACATGGGCGCGGAAACGCAGACCACCCAGAACCTCCAGGTGATGAGGGTGGATGCGGAGCGCGGCCTGATTGCGATTCGCGGCGCGATCCCCGGTGCCCCTGGCGGCAACGTGATCGTGCGCCCGGCGGCGAAAGGTTAAGGAGAGAGAACATGGAACTCGCAGTCGTCGGTAGCGGCGAAAAGCTGGCGGTATCCGAGGCGATCTTCGGGCGCGAATTCCGCGAGGATCTCGTGCACCAGGTCGTCGTGGCGTATCGCAACGCCGGTCGGGCCGGAACCAAGGCGCAGCTCTCGCGCTCTGAGCTTTCCGGTACCACCAAGAAGTTCAAGAAGCAGAAGGGCGGCGGTGCTCGCCACGGTGACTACCGCGCGCCGATCTTCGTCGGCGGTGGACGCGCCTTCGCGGCCGAGCCGCGCAGCTTCGCGCAGAAGGTCAACCGCAAGATGTACCGCGGTGCGATGAGCTCGATCCTTTCCGAGCTGCTGCGCCAGGATCGGGTCAAGGTGGTGCAGTCGATCACGGTCGATGAACCCAAGACCCGCGCCCTGGTCGCCAAGCTCGGCGAGCTGGACGTCAACCGTCCGCTGATCGTCACCGAGGACGCGAACGAGGCGCTGTACCTGGCGGCACGCAATCTTCCCTATGTGGAAGTGCGCGACGTGCAGGGGCTCGATCCGGTGGTCCTGGTCGGTGCCAGGTCGGTCGTCATCACGGTCGATGCGCTCAAGAAGATCGAGGAGTGGCTGGCATGAGCAGCGAAAAGATTCTGGGCGTGCTGCGTATGCCGCACGTTTCCGAGAAGGCCGCGCGCCTGCAGGAACAGTCGAACCAGTACGTGTTCGAGGTTTCGCGGGAGGCGACCAAGGCCGACGTGAAGGCAGCGGTCGAAACGCTGTTCGAAGTCAAGGTTGAGGATGTCAACCTTCTGACCGTGAAGGGCAAGCGCAAGACCTTCCGATTCCGCGCAGGTCGCCGTGGCGACTGGCGCAAGGCGTACGTCAAGCTGGCCCAGGGCCAGTCGATTGACGTGATGGCCAAGCCCTGAGGTAGCAAGCCATGGCATTGATCAAACACAAGCCGACCTCTCCTGGCCGTCGCGGCAAGGTAAGCGTCTCCACTCCCGAACTGCACAAGGGTGCACCGCACGCGCCGCTGCTGGAAAAGCAGTCGCGCACGGGCGGCCGCAACAACGCCGGCCGCATCACCACGCGTCACCGTGGCGGCGGGCACAAGCAGCACTATCGCATCGTCGACTTCAAGCGTGACAAGGAAGGCATCCCGGCGCGGGTGGAGCGGATCGAATACGATCCCAACCGCACCGCGCACATCGCCCTGCTGTGCTACGCCGACGGCGAGCGCCGCTACATCATCGCGCCCAAGGGCATCGCGGTGGGCGACCAGCTCATGGCCGGCAAGGACGCGCCGATCAAGACCGGCAACACCCTGCCGCTGCGCAACATCCCGGTCGGTGCGACCGTGCACTGCATCGAGATGCGCCCGGGCAAGAAGGCCCAGCTGGCGCGTTCGGCCGGTGCCTCCGCACAGCTGGTCGCGCGTGAACAGGGCTACGCCACGCTGCGTCTGCGTTCGGGCGAAATGCGCAAGGTTCCCGCCGACTGTCGCGCCACCATCGGCGAGGTCGGCAACAGCGAGCACAGCCTGCGCAAGATCGGCAAGGCCGGTGCCAAGCGCTGGCTGGGCATCCGCCCGACCGTTCGCGGCGTGGTGATGAACCCGGTCGACCATCCGCACGGCGGTGGTGAAGGCCGTACTTCCGGCGGCCGTCACCCGGTCTCGCCGTGGGGTACGCCGACCAAGGGCTACAAGACTCGTAACAACAAGCGCACCGAGCACTTCATCGTGCGTCGTCGCAAGTAACAGGATCAGGCCATGGCACGTTCACTCAAGAAAGGCCCGTTCGTCGATCTCCACCTGCTCAAGAAGGTCGAGGCGGCGATGGCCACCAACAGCAAGCGCCCGATCAAGACCTGGTCGCGTCGTTCGATGGTTCTGCCCGAGATGGTTGGCATCACCATCGCGGTTCACAACGGCAAGCTGCACATCCCCGTGCTGGTCAACGAGAACATGGTCGGGCACAAGCTCGGCGAGTTCGCGGTGACCCGCACGTTCAAGGGACACGGCGGCGACAAGAAGTCCAAGTGAGGAGCATGACGATGGAAACTCAAGCCATCCTGCGCGGTGCGCGCATCTCCGCACAGAAGGTGCGCCTCGTGGCGGACCAGGTCCGCGGCCTGCCCGTGGGCCGGGCCAGCGATCTGCTGCAGTTCAGCGACAAGAAGGCCGCGCACGTCGTGCGCAAGGTTCTCCTGTCGGCCGTGTCCAATGCCGAGAACAACGACGGCGCGGACGTGGACGAACTGAAGGTCACCCGCATCTTCGTGGACGAGGGCGCGACGCTCAAGCGTTTCCGCGCCCGCGCCAAGGGCCGTGGCGCGCGCATCCTCAAGCGCACCAGCCACATCACCGTGGTCGTTGGTACGGCCAAGTAACCGGACGCAGGAATCCCCATGGGTCATAAAGTTCATCCGACCGGAATTCGCCTTGGCATCGCCAAGGACTGGAATTCCAAGTGGTTCGCCAACAAGCGCGAGTACGCCGAGTATCTGGCGGCCGATCTCAAGGTGCGCGAACTCCTGCGCAAGAAGCTGGCCCAGGCCGGCATCAGCCGCATCCAGATCGAGCGTCCCGCCAAGACGGCGCGCGTCACGATCCACACCGCCCGTCCGGGCGTGGTGATCGGCAAGAAAGGCGAGGACATCGAGAAGCTGCGCAAGGAAGTCTCGGACATGATGGGCGTTCCGGCGCACATCAACGTGACCGAGGTGCGCAAGCCGGAGATGGACGCGCAGCTGGTGGCCGAGTCGATCGCCCAGCAGCTCGAGCGTCGCATCCTGTTCCGCCGCGCCATGAAGCGTGCGGTCGGCAACGCGATGCGCCTGGGTGCCCTGGGCATCAAGGTCAACGTGTCGGGTCGTCTGAACGGTGCCGAGATCGCGCGTTCGGAGTGGTACCGCGAGGGCCGCGTACCGCTGCACACGCTGCGCGCCGACATCGACTACGGCTTTGCCGAGGCGTCCACCACCTACGGAATCATCGGCATCAAGGTGTGGATCTACAAGGGCGAGGTGTTCGACTACACCCAGGTGCCCCAGGAAAAGACGGACGATCGTCCGGAGCGTGGCGAACGCGCCCCGCGATCGGGCCGATGAGGGACTGAGCCATGTTGCAACCCAAGCGAACCAAATACCGCAAGGTCTTCAAAGGCCGCAATGAAGGACTGAGCTGGAACGGCTCGGCCGTCAGCTTCGGCGAATTCGGCCTCAAGGCCACCACCCGTGGTGCCCTGACCGCACGCCAGATCGAGGCCGCGCGCCGCACGATCAGCCGCTACGTCAAGCGCGGCGGCAAACTGTGGATCCGCGTGTTCCCGGACAAGCCGATCACCAAGAAGCCCATCGAAGTACGAATGGGCAAGGGCAAGGGCCCCGTCGAATTCTGGGTCGCGCCGATCCAGCCTGGCCGCATGCTCTATGAAATCGAGGGCGTGCCCGAGGTCGAGGCCCGGGAGGCGTTCCGCCTTGCGGCCGCCAAGCTCTCGGTGCAGACCACCTTTGTGACCAGGACGGTGCGCTAATGAGTATCAAGGAATTGCGGGGCAAGTCCCCTGCGGATCTTTCCGCCCAGTTGCTCGACCTGCGCCGGGAACAGTTCAACCTGCGCATGCAGAAGGGTTCGGGTCAGCTGACCCAGACCCATGAGGTCCGGAAGGTCCGGCGCGAAATCGCGCGCATCAAGACCCTTCTGGGCGGAACCAAGTGAGGCGGCCGACATGAGCGAGACCAATCCGATTCAACGCACGGTCGAAGGCCGCGTCGTCAGCAACAAGATGCAGAAGACCGTGACGGTCCTGGTCGAGCGCCAGGTCAAGCACGCGCTCTACGGCAAGTACATCAAGCGCAGCACCAAGCTGCACGCACACGACGAGGATGGCAGCTGCCAGGAGGGCGACATCGTGCGCCTGGTGGAGACCCGTCCGATGTCCAAGACCAAGACCTGGCGCGTGGTCGAAATCGTCACGCGCGCTGCGGTCTGACCACGGGAGGAAACAGTCATGATCCAGATGCAATCCTTCCTCGATGCGGCTGACAACTCCGGTGCCAAGGAGCTGATGTGCATCAAGGTGCTCGGCGGTTCCAAGCGCCGTTACGCCGCCATCGGCGACATCATCAAGGTCAGCGTCAAGGACGCCATCCCGCGTGGCAAGGTGAAGAAGGGCGAGGTCTATGACGCCGTCGTCGTGCGCACCCGCAAGGGCGTGCGCCGTCCCGATGGCTCGCTGATCCGCTTCGACGGCAACGCTGCCGTGCTGCTCAACAACAAGCACGAGCCGATCGGCACGCGCATCTTCGGACCAGTCACGCGCGAGCTGCGCGGCGAGAAGTTCATGAAGATCGTCTCGCTGGCGCCGGAAGTGCTGTAAGGCACAGACGAGGAATTGTCATGAATCGCATTCGCAAGGGCGACCACGTCGTCGTCATCACGGGCAAGAGCAAGGGTCAGCGCGGCGACGTGCTGCGCGTGGCAGGCGACCGGGTCTACGTTTCCAACGTCAACCTGGTCAAGCGCCACACCAAGCCCAACCCGCAGGCCAACCAGCCGGGTGGCATCATCGAGCGCGAGAGCTCGATCCATATCTCCAACGTCCAGCTCTTCAACGCCCGCACGGGCAAGGGCGAGCGCGTTGGCATCCAGACGCTTGAGGATGGACGCCGCATCAGGGTGTTCCGCTCGAGCAACGAGGCGGTCGACGCCTGAGGAATGTTGCAATGAACCGGCTTGAGAAGATCTACAAGGAAGACATCGTTCCGAAGCTGATGCAGCGCTTCGGTTACAAGAACGTCATGCAGGTGCCGCGCCTGTCCAAGATCACGCTGAACATGGGCGTGGGCGAGGCCGTGGGCAACAAGAAGGTGCTGGAGAACGCGGTGGCCGACATGGCCAAGATCGCGGGCCAGAAGCCGATCGTGACCAAGGCCCGTGTGTCGGTCGCCTCGTTCAAGATCCGCGACGGCTGGCCGATCGGATGCAAGGTCACGCTGCGCCGTGATCGCATGTACGAGTTCTTCGATCGCCTGGTCAACATCTCGCTGCCGCGGGTGCGCGACTTCCGTGGCGTGCCGGGACGTGCGTTCGACGGCCGGGGCAATTACAATATGGGAATCAAGGAGCAGATCATCTTCCCCGAGATCGACTTCGACCAGATCGATGCGATCCGCGGCATGGATATCGCGATCAGCACCACCGCCCGTACCGACGAAGAAGCCAAGGCGCTGCTCGAGGCCTACGGCTTCCCGTTCCGCAACTGATTCCAGGAAATCGCAATGTCCAAGACCTGCATGGTGAATCGCGAGATCAAGCGCGAGAAGCTGGCCAAGAAGTTCGCCGCTCAGCGCGTCGAGCTCAAGAAGATCATCTCCAGCCCGACCGCCTCGTACGAGGAGAAGATGGACGCGCAGGCCAAGCTGCAGAAGCAGCCGCGCGACGCATCGCCTTCCCGCCAGCGCAACCGCTGCGAGCTGACCGGTCGCCCGCGTGGCGTTTACCGCAAGTTCGGCCTGGGCCGCAACAAGCTGCGCGAAGCCACCATGCGCGGCGACGTTCCCGGCCTGCGCAAGGCTTCCTGGTAAGAAGGCCGGGATTCGGGATCCGGGAGCGGGGATTCGGTACGCCGCCCCGCTCCGACTAATCCCTGATTCCAATCCCAAATCCCGTATCCCCCGGATATCGGTGCACTCAAAGGCAACTTAACAATGAGCATGACTGATCCCATCGCCGACATGCTGGTGCGCATCAAGAACGCACTGGCGGTCGGCAAGCAGACGGTGAAGATGCCGTCATCCAAGGTCAAGGTCGCGATCGCGAACGTCCTCAAGAACGAGGGCTACATCCTTGACGTGCGCGTCCTCAGCCCGGAAGCCAAGCCCGAGCTGGAGCTGGCGCTCAAGTACTTCCAGGGCAAGCCGGTGATCGAGCGCCTGCAGCGCGTCTCGCGTTCCAGCCTGCGCGCCTATCGCGGCAAGAACGATCTCCCCAAGGTATTGGGTGGGCTCGGGATCGCCATCATCTCCACGTCCAAGGGCATCATGACGGACCACCAGGCGCGCGATGCGGGCGTGGGTGGTGAAGTCATCTGCCTGGTCGCCTGATCGGAGGACGTCCAGATGTCCCGTATTGCAAAAAAGCCGGTGGCGCTGCCCAAGGGCGTCGAGTTCAAGAATGCCGATGGCCAGTTCACGGTCAAGGGTCCGAAGGGATCCCTCAGCCTCCCGCAGCCGCAGGGTGTTGACGTCTCGCTCGACCAGGGCGTGCTGACCATGGTTCCGGCCGGCCCGGACCGCGTCGCGCTTGCCGGCACGATCCGGACCCTGATCTCGAACATGGTGACCGGCGTGAGCGAAGGCTTCGAGCGCAAGCTCGAACTGGTCGGCGTGGGATATCGCGCCGCGATGCAGGGCAAGGACCTGAGCCTGTCGCTCGGATTCTCCCATCCGGTCGTGTTCAACCCGCCGGAGGGCATCACGCTGGAAGTGCCGACCCAGACGGAAGTCCGGGTCAAGGGTGCCGACAAGCAGCAGGTGGGCGAAATCGCCGCCAAGATCCGTGCGGTTCGTCCGCCCGAGCCCTACAAGGGCAAGGGCGTGCGTTATGCCGGCGAAAAGATTCTCATCAAGGAAGCCAAGAAGGCCTGAGTGCTTTTCCTGCTGGTCGCGTTGCTTTCCAGGCGGCGCGACCGGATCGGAACCCACTTCCTTCAGCTCCATCAGGATTTGTCATGAACAAGAATTCCGCTCGTCTGCGCCGCGCCAAGTCGACGCGTTCGCATATCCGCAAGCTCGGCGCGGTGCGCCTGTCGGTCATGCGCACCGGCCAGCACCTGTATGCCCAGGTCTTCACTTCGGACGGTTCGCGCGTGCTCGCGTCTGCATCCACCGTGGAAACGGCCGTGCGCGATGGCCTGTCCAACTGCAAGAACAAGGACGCTGCGGCACGCGTCGGCCGCACCATCGCCGAGCGCGCCAAGGCGGCAGGGGTCGAGTCGGTCGCGTTCGACCGCTCCGGCTTCCGCTTCCACGGCCGCATCAAGGCGCTCGCCGATGCGGCGCGCGAGGCGGGGCTGCAGTTCTGAGAGCCGGGATTCGGGAATGGCACGGAGCCTGAGGCTCGCCGAAATCCTGATTGACGATTCTCCATTCTCCATTCACGCACCACACCACAACTACAAGCGGCCGCAGGCCGTAATTTTCAGGAGCCTCCAAGGCAATGAGCATGAACGATCGCGACAACGACGACGGGATGCTGGAGAAGCTGGTTGCTGTCAACCGCGTCTCCAAGACCGTCAAGGGCGGCCGCCAGTTCACCTTCACCGCACTGACGGTGGTCGGTGACGGTGCCGGCAAGGTGGGTTTCGGCTATGGAAAGGCGCGTGAAGTGCCGGTGGCCATCCAGAAGTCGATGGAGCACGCCCGCCGTGCGCTCGTCGACGTAGAACTCAACAACGGCACGATCTGGTATCCGGTCAAGGCCAACCACGGTGCGGCGCGTGTGTTCATGCAGCCGGCGTCCGAAGGCACCGGCGTGATTGCCGGCGGTGCCATGCGCGCCGTGCTGGAAGCCGCGGGCGTCAAGAACATCCTCGCCAAGGCCGTGGGTTCGCGCAATCCGATCAACCTGGTGCGCGCCACGATCAAGGGCCTCACGGTCGTGCAGTCGCCGGCCCAGGTTGCCGCCAAGCGCGGCAAGAAGGTGGAGGAGCTGAACCATGGCTGAGAACGCCAAGACCATCAAGGTGCGCCTGGTCAAGGGCCTGCGCGGCACCCAGCATCGCCATCGCCTGTCGGTGAAGGCGCTGGGCCTCAACAAGCTCAACGACGTGCGCGAACTGCCGGACAACCCGTCGGTGCGCGGCCTCATCAACCAGGTGTGCTACCTGGTCCGCGTCGAAGAGTAATCCAAGGGAGATCGGATCATGCAGCTCAATACACTCAAGCCTGCCGACGGTGCCCGCAAGGAGCGCGTGCGCGTTGGTCGTGGCATCGGCTCCGGGCTCGGCAAGACTGCCGGCCGTGGCCACAAGGGTTCCTACGCACGTACCGGCAAGGGCAAGATCAAGGCCGGTTTCGAAGGCGGCCAGATGCCGCTGCAGCGCCGTCTGCCCAAGGTCGGCTTCCGTTCGCGCATCAAGGCCGATACGGCCGAAGTGCTGCTGTACAAGCTGGCCATGATCGACGCCGACGTGGTCGACTTGGCCGTGCTGCGCGCCGCCAAGCTGCTGCCTTCGACGGCCAAGTACGCCAAAATCGTGAAGAAAGGCGAGTTCGACCGCAAGGTCGTGCTCAAGGGCATCGCCGTGACGGCCGGCGCACGCGCGGCCATTGAAGCTGCCGGCGGCAGCGTCGAGGAGTAAACCCTTGTCCCAGGCATCGAAAGTCGCAGCCGCGCTGGCAGGGTCGGGCAAGTTCACCGAGCTGCGCCAGCGCCTGATGTTCGTGGTGGGGGCGTTGATCGTCTACCGCCTCGGAACCTTCCTGCCGGTGCCCGGGGTCGACTCGGAAGCCATGCTGCGGTTCATGGAGCAGCAGCAGGGCACCATCGTGGACATGTTCAACATGTTCTCGGGCGGTGCCCTGGAGCGGTTCAGCCTGTTTGCATTGAACGTGATGCCCTACATCTCGGCGTCCATCATCATCCAGATGTGCGCGCAGATCTTCCCGAGCCTCCTGGCGCTGAAGAAGGAAGGCGAATCGGGCCGTCGCAAGATCACCCAGTACACCCGCATCGGCACCATCCTGCTGGCGGTGTTCCAGTCCTACGGCGTGGCGTATGCGCTGCAGTCCCAGGGCGCGGGTTCGGGGATTCCGATCGTGCTGTCGCCGGGGCCGGGCTTCCTGTTCACGGCGGTCGTTTCGCTGACCGCGGGCACGATGTTCCTGATGTGGCTGGGCGAACAGATGACCGAGCGCGGCGTCGGCAACGGCATCTCGCTGATCATCTTCGCAGGTATCGTGGCCGGCCTTCCCAGCGCCGTGCTCGGCACGCTGGATCTGGCCCGCAATGGCGAACTGGGGCCGTTCTCGGTGATCGCCGTGCTGGCGCTCGTGCTGCTGGTGATTGCGTTCGTGGTGTTCGTCGAACTCGGCCAGAGGCGCATCACGGTCAACTATGCGCGCCGCCAGGGCGGCCGCCAAGCGTACATGAACCAGAGCTCGCATCTGCCGCTCAAGCTCAACATGTCCGGCGTCATCCCGCCGATCTTTGCTTCGTCGATCATCATGTTCCCGGCCACCGCCTCGAGCTGGTTCGCGCAGGGGACCGAGGTCCGCTGGCTGCAGGATCTCTCGGCGGCGCTGTCACCGGGCGAGCCGCTGCACATGCTGCTGTTCGCAGCGATGATCATCGGATTCACCTTCTTCTACACGGCGCTGGTGTTCAACTCCAAGGAAACCGCCGACAACCTGAAGAAGTCGGGCGCGCTGATCCCCGGCATCCGTCCCGGCAAGGCGACGGCGGACTACATCGATGGCGTGCTCACCCGCCTGACCGCGTGGGGTGCGCTTTACCTCACCCTGGTCTGCCTGGTCCCGGAGTTCTTCCGGGCGGCGTGGGCGGTTCCGTTCTATTTCGGCGGCACCTCGCTGCTGATCGTGGTAGTTGTGGTGATGGACTTCACCGCGCAGGTTCAGGCACACCTGATGAGTCATCAGTACGAAAGCCTGATGAAGAAATCCAATCTGAAGGGCGGTTCGCGCGGCGGCTTCGCGCGCGGATGAGTCCAGGCCCCGTGCCCGCGCTGGAGTAGCGCGGGTGCCCGCCTCGGCGGGCAGGGCAGGGACCGTCGCCGGAGCTCGGGCACACTCCCCGGGCCGGGCTCTCGTGGCGCAAGCCGCGAGGGTTCCCTGACAACCCGAAGCCATGTTAACATTTCCGGCTCACTGCGCTGGAAACAGCAAAACACCATCGGAGAACGCGTAATGGCGCGCATTGCGGGCGTAAACCTCCCTGTCCAGAAGCATGTCTGGGTGGGACTGCAGAGCATCTACGGGATCGGGCGTACCCGGTCGAAGAAGGTCTGCGAAGCGGCGGGTGTCACCGCCAGCACCAAGATCCGGGATCTCACCGAGGGCGACGTCGAGCGCCTGCGTGCCGAGGTCGGCAAGTATGTGATCGAAGGCGACCTGCGTCGTGAGATCGGCATCAACATCAAGCGCCTGATGGACCTGGGCTGCTATCGCGGCCTGCGCCATCGTCGCGGCTTGCCGCTGCGCGGCCAGCGCACCCGCACCAACGCCCGCACCCGCAAGGGTCCGCGCAAGGCGATCAGGAAGTAAGGACCGGACATGAACAAGCAGGCCAAACAGCCGAAGAAGAAGATCCGTCGCGTTGTCACCGACGGCATAGCGCACGTGCACGCGTCCTTCAACAACACCATCGTCACGATCACCGATCGCCAGGGCAACGCCTTGTCGTGGGCGACCTCGGGCGGCGCAGGCTTTCGCGGTTCGCGCAAGTCGACCCCGTTCGCCGCGCAGGTTGCGGCCGAGAAGGCCGGCAAGGCCGCGCTCGACTACGGCCTCAAGACGCTGGAAGTCCTGATCAAGGGCCCGGGTCCGGGACGCGAGTCGGCGGTGCGTTCGCTCAACGCCGTCGGTTACAAGATCACCAACATCATCGACGTGACGCCCATCCCGCACAACGGGTGCCGTCCGGCGAAGAAGCGCCGCGTCTAAGGAGACCACGATCATGGCACGTTACATCGGTCCCAAGTGCAAGCTGTCGCGCCGCGAAGGCGCCGACCTGTCGCTGAAGAGCCCCGCGCGCGCGCTCGATTCCAAGTGCAAGCTGGATCAGAAGCCCGGTCAGCACGGTGCCACAGCCAAGCGCGGCAAGTTGTCAGACTACGCCGTACAGCTGCGCGAGAAGCAGAAGGTCAAGCGCATCTACGGCCTCCTGGAGCGTCAGTTCCGCAACTACTACAAGAAGGCCACGGCGAAGAAGGGCAACGCGGGCGAGAATCTGCTGCAGATGCTCGAAACCCGTCTGGACAACGTCGTCTACCGCATGGGCTTCGCCGTCACGCGCCCCTCGGCGCGCCAGCTGGTGTCGCACAACTCGGTCACGGTCAACGGCAAAGCGGTCAACCTGCCTTCGTATCAGGTCCGCCCGGGCGACGCGATCGCGCTGACCGAGCGCGGCCAGCGCCAGCTGCGGGTGCAGGAAGCCCTGACTCTGTCGCAGGAAATGGATCTCGCGCCGCACTGGGTCGAGGTTGACGCGAAGAAGTTCAGCGGCCTGTTCAAGGCTGTGCCCGACCGTGGCGACCTGCCCTCGGACATCAACGAGGCACTCATCATCGAGCTGTACTCGAAGTAATCACTGGAGCGAGCGACCATGTCAGTTACCGCCACCCAGGTGCTGCGTCCGCGCGGCCCCAACATCGAGCACCTTGGCGCCAACCGTGCCAAGGTGGTCATCGAGCCGCTCGAGCGCGGCTATGGCCATACCCTCGGCAATGCCCTGCGTCGCGTCCTGCTCTCCTCGATCCCCGGCTTCGCCGTGACCGAGGTCGAGATCGACGGCGTGCTGCACGAGTACACCACGGTCGAAGGCCTGCAGGAGGACGTGCTCGAGGTGCTGCTGAACCTCAAGGACGTCGCGATCCGCATGCACAACGTCGACCAGACCGTGCTGACCCTGGATGCCAAGGGCCCGGGCGTCGTCACTGCGGGCGACATCAAGGTCGACCACAACGTCGAGATCATCAACCCCGAGCACGTCATCTGCCACCTGACCAAGGAGGCGGCGCTGAACATGCGGCTCAAGATCGAGCGCGGCTTCGGCTACCAGCCGGCCTCGGCCCGGCGCCGTCCGGACGAGGAAACCCGCGCCATCGGCAAGCTGGTGCTGGACGCCTCGTTCTCGCCGGTGCGTCAGGTCGCCTATGACGTGGAGAGCGCCCGCGTCGAGCAGCGCACCGACCTCGACAAGCTCGTGCTCACGATCGAGACCAACGGCGCGATCGACGCCGAGGAAGCCGTCCGCACCGCGGCCGACATCCTCACCGACCAGCTCTCCGTGTTCGGTGACTTCACCCAGCGCGAGCGCGGCGCGAGCAAGCAGATCGGCGTCGCCGGCATCGACCCGGTGCTGCTGCGTCCGATCGACGACCTCGAGCTCACCGTGCGTTCGGCCAACTGCCTCAAGGCCGAGAACATCTACTACATCGGTGATCTGATCCAGCGCACCGAGGTGGAACTGCTCAAGACGCCGAATCTGGGCAAGAAGTCGCTTACCGAAATCAAGGAAGTGCTGGCCCAGCGCGGCCTTTCGCTCGGCATGAAGCTCGAAAGCTGGCCGCCGGCCGGCCTGCAGGCGGGCATGCTGGGTTGATCGGGCTTTTGCGGGCGGATCCTTTCCGCCCGCGACCATCCGCGGAAAGGAGTTCCGGGATGGATACAACACCAACAATGTTGGCCACGGATCGGCATCAACAAAGCCATATTTCCCGAGGAATCTTCCCATGCGCCACCAGAAATCCGGACGCAAGCTCAACCGCACCAGCTCCCACCGTGACGCCATGTTCCGCAACATGGCTGCCTCGCTGATCAAGCACGAGTTGATCAAGACCACCCTGCCCAAGGCCAAGGAGCTTCGCCGCGTGGCCGAGCCCCTCATCACCCTGTCCAAGGTGGATGGCGTCGCCAACCGTCGCCTTGCCTTTGCGCGCCTGCGCGACAAGGAAGCCGTCGGCAAGCTGTTCGTCGCGCTCGGCCCGCGCTACCAGGCCCGCCCGGGCGGCTACCTGCGCATCCTCAAGTGCGGTTTCCGCGATGGCGACAACGCGCCGATGGCCTACGTCGAGCTGATCGACCGCCCGCGCGCGAGCGCCGCGGCCGACGACGAGGACTGAGCCGCGCCCGCGCATCGACGTGTAGATGCCGCAATCGCGAACGAAAAATCCCGGCGCGAGCCGGGATTTTTCTTTGTCGCCAGTCCTGCCCGCCGCGCAATGCGCCGGGGCAGCCGCTACGCCTTTGCGCTATCCGCCGCGCGGGATGGCGTCGAACGCCGCCGCGTAGCCGCTGTCGACGATGCGCCGGTGGATCAGTTCGGTCATGCGCAGGTTGCCTGCGATGACCTGCCCGTCGCTCACGGCTGCGCCCTCGCCGCGGAAGTTGAGGCTGCGCCCGCCGGCTTCGCGCACCAGCAGGAGGCCCGCCGCGATGTCCCAGGGTTTCACCCCGGCCTCGAAGTAACCATCGGCGCGCCCGCAGGCCACATAGGCCAGGTCGAGCGCCGCCGAACCGGTGCGCCGAACGTCCTCGGCGTCTTCGAGCATCGCGCGCATGGCCTCGAGCTGCGGTGCCAGACGCTTGCGCTCGCGCGGTGGGAAGCCGGTCACCAGGAGCGCGCCGTCCATCTCGCTGCGATCCTTCACGCGGATGCGACGGTCGTTGAGGTAGGCGCCGCTGCCGCGGCTTGCGGAGAATATCTCGTTGCGCTGCGGGTCGTAGATGACGCCGTGGATCGGCTCGTCGCCGTCGAGCATTGCGATGGACACCGCGTAGTGCGCGATGCCGTGCAGGAAATTGCTGGTGCCATCCAGCGGGTCGATGACGAAGGTGTAGCGGGCCTGGCCCAGCGCGCCGCTTTCCTCGCACAGGAAGGCGTGGCCCGGAAAGGCCCGGCGCAGCTCGCGCAGGATTTCCTTCTCGGCCAGGGCATCCACCTCGCTGGCGTAGTCCTGACGCCCCTTTTCGACGATGTTGAGCCCGTCCAGCCGCGAAACGTGGCGCAGGATGATGTTGCCGGCCGCGCGCGCAGCCTTGACCATGATGTTGACCGCTGGCTTGAGCATGCGGGTGGGCGTCCGTCGGAGGTGGGAAAGAGCCGCTCCGCGCGGTGGCGCGGGCGAACGCGCATTTTATCGCGATCCACGCGTGCGGTCACGGGGAGAGGATTCGGATGCTCCCGCTCCGGCACGGCCATTGCGCCACATGCGGCTTTGTGCGGAACCCGGCGACTGGTGGACACTGTGCGCCTGGTCCCGCGCACCGCGGGACGCCCGACGGAACCCGACGTGCCCTCCGACACTGCATTTCCCCTCATCCGCATCGTCCTGGTCGGGACATCGCATCCCGGAAACATCGGCGCGGCGGCGCGCGCCATGCGCACCATGGGCCTGTCCCGGCTCGACCTGGTGGCCCCCGAGCGCTTTCCGCACCGCGAGGCCGACGCCATGGCCGCCGGTGCAGACGATGTGCTGGCCGGCGCGCGGGTGTTCGATTCATTGGCCGAGGCCATTGACGATTGCCGCTGGGTGATGGGCTGTACCGCACGCAGGCGCAGCGTGGCCATGGACGAATACCCGCCCGATGCGGCCGCGGGCAGGATGCTCGACGCCACCGCGCAAGGGCCGGTGGCACTGGTCTTCGGGCGCGAGCGCACCGGGCTGACGAACGAGGAGCTGATGCTGTGCCATGCGGCGGTGCATATCCCTTCGGTCGACGATTTCAGCTCCCTCAATCTCGCCGCCGCGGTCCAGGTCCTGGCCTGGGAGCTGCGCCGCGAAGCGCTGGCACGTTCCCGCGCCGATGCGCCGGCGATCATCTCCGGCCCGGCACCGGATGAGCCGCCGGCGAGCGCAGGGCAGATGGCGGGACTGTTCGAACACCTGGCGCAGACCCTGGACGACATCGACTTCCACAAGGGGCGCTCGCCGGATCGCGTCATGCGACGGCTGCGCCAGCTCTTCCTGCGCGCCCAGCCCGACCAGCGCGAGGTGCGGGTGCTGCGCGGCATTTTTTCCGATGCCCAGCGCATGGCGCGGCTGGCGCGCGGTGCCGGCCCGGGCGGGTGATGCCGGCGTGTCGGCGTTGATCGACCCACCGCCATCGCCTCGTGCCGGATTGCTTCCTGAGCGCTGGACGATCCGCTAGTCTGCGTACCCAGCCCGGTGCCGTCGCGCCGATCGTGAAACCGATGCCCAGAATTGCCGTCCTGCTGGTGCTTTTCCTGCTGCCGCCGCTTGCGACTGCGGATAGCGTTGATCGCAGTGCCGGGGCGCGGCAGGTACTGGTGCTGGGGCGCGTCAGCGATGACCCGAAGGAGCACGCCGAGTCGATGCGGCCCATGCTCGATTACGTCGTGCCGCGCCTGCGCTCGGTCGGCATCCGCGAGGGCCGGATCCTGATGGCGCGCGATGCGACGCAGATGCAAAGCTACCTGCGCCGCCAGCGCGTGGACTGGGTCAGCGATACCGCCGCCATGGCGATCGATTACCGCCGCAAGATCGGCGCTGATCTCCTCCTGGTCAGCGTGCGTGGCGGCGAGGCCTATCACGCGGTCTTCTTCACCTGGAAGGGCAGCGGAATCGCGTCGCTGGAGGACCTGCGCGGCCGCAGCATCGCATTCCAGAACGCCTATTCGACCAGCAGCTACATCCTTCCGGCCGCGGCGATGCTGCGCGAGGGCATCGCCCTGGACGTGCTGCTTTCGCCGCTGGATCGCCCTTCGCCGGGCCGGGCCGGCTACCTGTTCGCGCGCAGCGAGGGCAACGTCGTCACCTGGGTGCAGAAGCGCCTCGTGGACGCCGGCGCGTTCTCCAACCTGGACTGGGATGGCCTCGCGTACGCGCCGGGCAGCCCGCAGGACGACCTGGAGATTTTCCACGCCAGCGTGCAGGTTCCGCGCTCCATCGAGGTGTCCGCGCCGACGCTGGATCCCAAGGTGCGCGAGCGCTTGCGCGAGGTGTTGCTGAGCGCAGGCGACGATCCGGCCGCCGCCCAAGCATTGCGCCGATTCTTCGGCACCCAGCGCTTCATTCCGATCGATGCCGGGGTCGAGCGCAGCCTCGCCCGGCTGCGCGCCGACGTGGATCTCGTTCGCGCGCGACTGGAATAGTCATGCGCCTGGGCCTGCGCTCCAAGTTCTGGCTGATCGTCCTGCTCGCCGTGGCGGTGTGCGGCGGCATCGGCTTCGTTGGCCTGCGCCAGCAGATCGCGGGCATGGAGGAGATCTCGCGCATCGGCGCTGATGCCATCAGCGAAGCCAGCCAGCTGAGCGAGCAGCGCCGGGCGCTGGCGCTGGCGCAGATGCTGGCCGAGGCGATCATCAACCCGATCTACTACTTCGACCTGGTACAGATTGGCGCTGCGGCGCGTTCCGCGCTGCGGCAGCCGGATGTGGCCTACGTGCTGGTCTATGACGCCGAGGGGCGCATCCTGCATGACGCCAGCCCGGACATCGCGCGCTTTGGTCAGCGCATGGGCGATGAGATGGCCACCGCCGTGATGGTGGCCGCCGAGCCGCTCGTGCAGATGGACGAGCGCGTCATCGATGCCGCAGTGCCGGTCACGCTGGGCGGCGAACGGATTGGCGGCGTGCGCGTCGGTATTTCGCGCCAGGTGCCATCGCTGTTCGAAAAGCAGGTGCTGGCATCCATCCAGACCGGCATGGAGCGCTGGCGCGATCGCATGCAATCCCTGATCGGGATGCTGCTGCTGGGGCTGATGGTGTCGATCCTGCTGGTCGCCTTGCTGATCTCGCGCGGTCTGGTTCGGCCGGTGCAGCGTCTGGCCCTCGCCGCGCGGCAGATGGAGCAGGGAAACTATGCGGTGGAGTTCCTCACGCCGTCGCGCTGCGACGAGATCGGCGAGCTGGAGGACGCCTTCGTGCGCATGGGCCGCAGCGTCGACCGGCACGACCGCGACATCCGCCGCCTGGCCTTCAGCGACGCGCTCACCGGGTTGCCCAACCGCGTGGCCTTCCGCGAATCGCTCAACGCGCGCGTGCTTGCGGCCGAGCGCGACGGCCACCAGCTGGCGCTGATGTTCATCGACCTGGACGATTTCAAGCGCATCAACGACACCCTGGGCCACGACATCGGCGACGAAGTGCTCACGCAGTTCGGGATGCGCATCCTGAATGCGACCAGGGAGCCCGATGACGGCCACGTGGAGGTGGCGCGGTTCGGTGGCGACGAGTTCGTGGTGCTCCTGCATGGCACCGAGGTGCGCGATCGCGCCTCGCGGCTTGCCCAGACCTTCCTGGCCCAGATGCGCCAGCCGATCACCGTGGGTGGCCAGTCGATCGTGTTGGCGGCCTCGATCGGCATCACCCTGTACCCGCAGGATGGAGCCCAGCCGGCCACGCTGCTCAAGAATGCCGACATCGCCATGTATCGCGCCAAGCTCGATGGCAAGAACTGCCTGCGCTTCTACACCCGCGACATGGACATGGTGATGGAGCGCGAGATGCAGCTGGAGCAGGACCTGCACCTGGCGCTGGATCGCGGCGAGCTTTCCGTGGTCTACCAGCCGATCCACTCGCTGCAGAGCGGGCGCATCATCGGTGCCGAGGCGCTGGTGCGCTGGAACCATCCGCAGCGCGGCCCCATGGCCACCGAGCTGTTCATCGCGGTGGCCGAGCAGACCGGACAGATCGAGGCCATCGGGCGCTTCGTGCTCAAAGTCGCCTGCGCGGAGGCGGCAACGTGGCCGCAGGTCGATGGCGTCGCGCCGTTCGTGTCGGTGAACATTTCCGCGCGCCAGCTGCGTCAGGGGGCGCTGCCCGATCTGGTCGATGCGGAGCTGCGGGAATCCGGGCTGCCGCCCGCGCGGCTGCATCTGGAGCTGACCGAAACCATGATGTTCTCGCTCGAACAGGAGGCCATCGGTGCCTGCGCGCGCCTGCGCGCCGCCGGCGTGAGAATCTGGCTCGACGACTTCGGCACCGGATTCTCCGGCCTGAGCCACCTGCGCCGCGTCCCGATCGACGGGGTGAAGATCGACCGCAGCTTCGTCTCGGGCATGCTGGACGACGCCGATGACCTTGCCCTGACCGCCGCGATCATCGCCATGGCGCACTCGCTGGGCATCGTGGTCACGGCCGAGGGCGTGGAAAGCCAGGGCCAGTTCGACGCGCTCGAGGCGCGCGGCTGCGACAACCTGCAGGGATTCCTGCTCGGGCGGCCGATGAGCGCCGCAGATCTGGTGCGCGAGCTGGGCGGCTGACTCGGCAAGCAGGCTGGCAGCGGTCCCGGCCATCGAATCGGCGCGGTTGGCGGGGCAGGCTGGGTGCCGCGCGGGGATGACTTTCGAGGCTGTTTCCTGAACAGGCATCCGCAGTAAAGTGCTCGGCTCAATCACCCGAGGATCGCCCATGTCCAGGATTTTCCGCACGCCGCTTGCCGTTGCGCTCGCCTCAGCCGTGGCGCTGGCCGCCTGCCAGCCCGCACAGGAGGCGGCCCCGTCCGACACGCCGTCGGCCGCGCCCGCCGCGCCCGCCTTCGACCTGTCCGCGGTCCGCACGCCTGTGGTCCGGCTGCAGGCGTCGGATCTGGACGCGGCGGTTCCGGCCTGCGGCGACTTCAATGCCCACGTCAACGGCACCTGGCTTGCCGCCAATCCGGTGCCGGGCGACCGCACCACCTGGGGCAGCTTCGAATCGCTGGCCGAGCGTTCGCTCGAAGTGCAGCGCGCACTGGCTGAGGAAGCCGCCGCCGGAGCCGGTGACGACGCCATCGCGCGGCTGGTCGGCGACTTCTATGCCTCGGGCATGGACGAAGCGGCGATCGAGCAGGCCGGCCTCGCACCGCTGCAGCCCATGCTCGCGCGCATCGACGCGATCACCGACGGCGCGGGCGTGTCCGCCTATCTGCGCGATGCCGCCGCGCAGGGCCGGCTGGCGCTGTTCTCCTTCTACGGCAATGCCGACTACCGCGACTCCACCCAGGTCATTGCCTATGCCGGCCAGGGCGGCCTCTCGCTGCCCGAGCGCGCCTACTACCTGGAGGATCGCGAGGACTACGTGAAGGCGCGCGAAGCGCTGCGCACGCATGCCGCGGCGCTGTTCGCCCTGGCCGGCGACGAGGCGGACGTCGCCGGCGCGCGCGCCGATGCCGTGGTGCGGCTGGAAACGCGCCTGGCCACGGCCTCCACGCCGCGCGTGGAGCTGCGCGACCCGGCCAAGCGCTACGTTCCCACGACGCTGGCCGATGCCGACGCGCTCACCCCGAACTTCTCGTGGACGGCGTTTTTCGATGCCATCGGCGTGGCGCGCCCGGCGATGTTCTCGCTGGCGATGCCGGACTTCTTCCGCGAGGTCGACGCGATGCTGGGCACGGTGTCGGTGGCAGAGTGGCGCAGCTATCTGCGCTACCACGAGATCGATAACGCCGCACCGTTCCTGAGCGCCGCCTTCGCGCAGGAAGACTTCAGCTTCTACAGTCAGGCGCTGCGCGGCCAGGCCGAGCAGGCACCGCGCTGGAAGCGGGTGCTGGACGCCACCAACGCGTCGGTGGGCGAGGCGCTCGGGCAGCTCTACGTCGAGGCGGTATTTCCGCCCGAATCCAAGACCAAGATGGTGGACATGGTCAGCCACCTGGGCCTGGCGCTCAAGGCGCGGATCGAGGCGCTGGAATGGATGGGTGAGGAAACCAAGCAGCGCGCGCTGGAGAAGTGGGCCAGCTTCACCCCCAAGATCGGCTATCCGGACCGCTGGCGCGACTGGTCGGGACTGACGCTCGCGCGCGGCGATTTCGCCGGCAACGCGCTGGCCGCGCGCGCCTTCAACATGCGCTACATGTTCGACAAGATCGGCAAGCCGGTGGACAAGGCGCAGTGGTTCATGACCCCGCAGACCGTCAACGCCTACTACAACGCCAGCCAGAACGAGATCGTGTTCCCGGCCGGCATCCTGCAGCCGCCGTTTTTCGATCCCGAGGCCGACGACGCGCTCAACTACGGCGGCATCATGGCGGTGATCGGCCACGAGATGATCCACGGCTACGATGACCAGGGCAGCAAGTTCGACGCGCAGGGCAACTTCAACAACTGGTGGACCGACGCCGACCGCGCCGGCTTCGAGGCGCGCACGAAGAAGCTGGTGGCGCAGTTCGACGGCTATGAGTCGATCGACGGTATCCACGTCAACGGCACCCTGACCCTGGGCGAGAACATCGCCGACCTGGGTGGCCTGTCCGCCGCGTTCGATGCGATGAAGGCGGCGCAGGGCGCGGACTTCAGCGATCCGATGATCGATGGGTTGAGCCAGGAGCAACGCTTCTTCATGAACTGGGCCACGGTCTGGCGTCGCAGCTTCACTCCGGGTGAGCTCAAGGTGCGGCTCAACACCGATTCGCATGCGCCGGCACCGTTCCGCGCCGTGGGTGCGCCGTCCAACATGGACGGCTTCGCCCGGGCCTTCAACTGCACGGCCGGCGATGCCATGGTGCGCCCGGACGACGTGAAGGTCGTGATCTGGTAGGCGATCGTCGCGGCGGCTGTCCCGCAAGGCAGCCGCCGCGCCAGCGCGCCGCGGTCCGATCGCGGTCGCGCGTCGAACTCAGTGCGCCGACACCACGTCGCAGCCTTCGATCTGATAGCGCTCCCAGAGGCGCAGCGCGATGGCGGCGGCGCGTTCGTCGGCCTCCCGCTTGAGGCGGCGGTTGCCCAGCTCGGCGGTGGTCTGGCCGAACAGCTCCAGCCAGCGCCGGAACAGCACCGGCCTCAGCCCGGGCAGCGCCATGTGCTTGGCCATGGGTGCACCGCGGAAGCGGCGCGTGCCGCGCAGCGTGGCCGACCAGAAGTCGACCAGATTGGCCAGATGCGCGTCCCAGTCGCGGATGTGGCGCTCGAAGATCGGCCCCAGCAGCGCGTCCTGGCGCACGCGGGCGTAGAAGCGATGCACCAGGGCGATCACTTCGTCTTCGGAGCAGACGGCCGCGGGGTCGGCATCGCCGTGGGCGGGGATGCCGGCGGTCTGGTTCATGTCACCGGCCTGCGTTTCATCGTCGCATCGTCCCGCGGCGGCGGGGCGCGGGCCGTGATCCAGGTCAAGCGCGCAGCGGCACGCGCCAGGATCGGTCAACCCGGTTCCGGGTTAAGCTTTCGCGATGCTTTATCTCGCCTCCCGATCCCCGCGCCGGCACCAGCTGCTGGAACAGCTCGGCCATCGTTTCCGCAGCCTGGACGTGGATGTCCCGGAAGTGCGCGCGCCGGACGAATCGCCGCGCGACTACGTGCTGCGCGTGGCGCTCGACAAGGCCCGCGCCGGCCTGGCGCGCTGCGCGGACGATCCGGCCGCGGTGGTGCTCGGGGCCGATACCGAAGTGGTGCTCGATGGCCGCGTCTTCGGCAAGCCCGCCGACGCCGCCGATGCCGCCGCGATGCTGCAGCGGCTCTCCGGTCGCACCCACGAAGTCATCTCCGCGCTGTGGCTGGTGGACGGCGAGCGCGAGTCCTGTGCGGTGAACGTGACCGAGGTGACGTTCGCGCCGCTCACCCCGGCGCAGATCGCGGAGTATCTGGCCTGCGGCGAGGCCTTCGGCAAGGCCGGTGCCTACGCGATCCAGGGCCGCGCGGCGGCCTTCATTCCGCGCCTGGCGGGCAGCCATTCGGGCGTGATGGGCCTGCCGCTGCATGAAACCGCCGCGCTGCTGGCACGCTTCGGCATCGCGCCGGCGGCTTCTTTTTCCTGAACATTTCCGGCAGGGCCACGCATGTCCGAAGAAATCCTGATCAACGTCACCCCGCGCGAGACGCGCGTCGCCGTGGTCGAGAACGGCATGCTGCAGGAGGTATTGATCGAGCGCTCCAGCCGGCGCGGCTACGTCGGCAACATCTACAAGGGACGGGTGCAGCGGGTGATGCCCGGGATGCAGGCCGCCTTCGTGGACATCGGGCTGGACCGCGCCGCCTTCCTGCACGCCTCCGACATCCTGCGCCCGGCGGTTCCCGAGCCGCTGGACGGCGAAGAACCGGCCCCGGTGCCGACGACGGCGATCGGCGAGCTGCTGCGCGAAGGGCAGGAGGTGATCGTGCAGGTGGTGAAGGACCCGATCGGCACCAAGGGCGCGCGCCTCACCACCCAGCTCAGCATTCCCTCGCGCTACCTGGTGCTGCTGCCGCACGGGCGCGTGCTGGGCGTGTCGGCGCGCATCGAGGACGAGGACGAGCGCGCGCGGCTGAAGGCGATGATGGGTGAGCTGAGCCTGGATGCGCCGATGGGTTACATCGTGCGCACCAACGCCGAAGGCCAGAGCCAGGAGGCGCTGGCCAAGGACGTGGTGTATCTGGGCAAGGTCTGGAGCGCGGTGCGCGCCGGCATGGCCGAAGCGCGCGTGGGCACCTGCATCTACGAGGACCTGTCGCTGATCCTGCGCTGCGTGCGCGACTACATGCGCGAGGACGTGGAAAAGGTGCGGGTGGATTCGCGCGAGTCGTTCGAACGCATTCAGCGTTTCGTGACCCGGTTCATCCCGGAGTTGGCCGAGCGCGTGGAGCATTACCCCGGCGAGCGCCCGATCTTCGACCTCTATGGCGTGGAGGATGAAGTCCTGCGCGCAATGCAGAAACAGGTGCCGCTGAAATCCGGTGGCTACCTCGTCATCGATCAGACCGAGGCCATGACCACCGTGGACGTGAACACCGGCGCCTTCCTGGGGCACCGCAACCTCGAAGACACGGTGTTCCGCACCAATCTGGAGGCGGCGCAGTCGATCGCGCGCCAGCTTCGCCTGCGCAACCTGGGCGGCATCATCATCATCGACTTCATCGACATGCAGGATGCCGAACACCGCCGCCAGGTGCTGCGCCAGCTCGAAAAATCGCTCGCGCACGACCACACCAAGGCCACGGTCCACGAGTTTTCCCCGCTGGGCCTGGTGGAAATGACGCGCAAGCGCACCACCGACAGCCTGGTGCGCCAGCTGTGCGAACCGTGTCCGACCTGCGCCGGGCGCGGCAGCATCAAGACCGCCGAAACCGTGTGCTACGAGATCTTCCGCGAGATCACCCGCGCGGTGCGCCAGTTCGAGGCGGAAAAGCTGCTGGTGCTGGCGTCCGCGCGCGTGGTCACGCGCATTCTGGAGGAGGAATCGGGCGCGGTGGCCGAGCTGGAGGAATTCATCGGCAAGACCATCCGCTTCCAGGCCGACGAGCAGTATGCGCAGGAGCAGTACGACGTTGTCCTGCTCTGACGGCGGCGTGCGGCGGCCGGTGGCGGCCCTCCGGATGCGCGCATGAGCGGCCGGGCGCACGGGCGGATGCGGCGCACGCTCAGGCGCGCCCGCCGCATGCTGGGCTGGAGCCTGCTGGCCGTCGTGATCCTCACGGCGCTTGCGGTGGGGCTGGCGAGCCAGCTCCTGCCGGTGCTGACGCGGCATCCCGATGCCGTGGCGCGCTGGCTGTCGGAACGCATTGATGCGCCGGTTGCGCTGGGGGCCGTCCAGGCGCAATGGAATCGCGCCGGGCCGCGGCTTTCGCTTTCCGGCCTGCGCATCGGGCAGGCACCGGAAGTGCTCGACATCGACCGCGCCCAGCTCCAGGTGAACATCTATTCCGGCCTGTGGCCGGGCATGCCGCTGACCGAGCTTGCGCTGGACGGCCCCGAACTCGAGCTGCACCGCGATGCCGACGGGCGCTGGCGGCTCGACGGCTTCGGCCGCGGTGCGCCTGCTGCCGCGAACCGCTCGCAGTTCCAGCAGCTCGATCGCTTCGGCGCGCTGGAAGTGCGCGCGGCGCGACTTCGGTTCCGCGATGCGATCACCGGACGCCAGCGCGTCGTGCCGCGCATCGACGCGCGCATGCAGCGCGCCGGCGGGCAGCTGCGCCTGGGGGCCTACGTCCATGGCGAGGTGCCGGGCGCGATGCTGCGGCTCGGAGCGGATTTGAGCCCGGACGGGCGGACGGGCACGGCCTATCTTGAGGGCCGCGCGCAGGACTGGGCGATCTGGCTGCGCGAACTGACGATGGGGCAGGTCGGGCTGTCGCAGGCGCGCGGCGACCTGCGCGTGTGGCTGGATTTTGCCGAGGGAGAGCCGATCGGCGTGCAGCTGGATGCCTCCATGGCCCCGTTCGCGCTGCATGCGGCGATCGAAAGCGGAGAGGACGACGGACGCATCGTCGAACAATCGGCGCGGTTCGCGGTCTGGCAGATGCAGGCGCGGGTGTGGCGGGAGGGCGGCTCTGGCTGGCGCGCGGTGGTGCCTTCGTGGCAGGTGGTCGATGAACTAGGCAGCCACTCGCTCGAGGTCGTGCGGCAGGGGCATGCGCAGCGCGATGGCTCCGGGCTGGTGCGCGTGGAAGCCGATGCGCTGGCGCTGGGCCCGCCGCTGGCGCTCGCGCGGCTGGTTCCGGCGATGCCGGCGCGGCTGCGGCACTGGCTGGGCGAGGCCACGCCGCACGGCACGCTGGAGTCGCTGCGAGCGGCCTGGTTCGATGCCGGACGCTACCGGTTCGAAGCGCGTCTGCTCGATGCCGGTTGGCAGCCGGTGGGCGGCATCCCGGCTTTCCAAGACGTTTCCGGGGTGCTGGACGGCGATGCGCGCGCGCTGCGCCTGGACGTGGCTCCCGGCGTCTGGACCGTGCAGGCCCCTGGCGTGCTGCGCGCCCCGTTCATGCCGCGCGTTGCCGGAGAGATACTCGCCTTCGATCCAGGCGATGGCTGGCGCATCGATACGCCGGGATTGCGGCTCAACGAGGACGACTACGCCATCACGCTGGCCGGCGGTGCGCAGTTTCCCGATGGCGGTGGCGTGCTGCTGGACCTGCGCGCCGACGTCGGCGAAGGTCCGCTGGTTGTGGCCAAGCGCTTCTGGCCGGTCAACGTGATGTCTGAAGCGGCCGTGCGCTGGCTCGATACCGCGCTGCTCGGCGGCCGCGTCGCGCGCGGCAGCGCGGTGGTGCGCGGCAATGTGCGCGACTGGCCGTTCCCCGATGGCGAGGGGCGCTTCGAGGCGCTGGCTGAGCTGGAGGACGCCCAGATCGCCTATCACCCGGACTGGCTGCCCGGGCACCGCGTGCGCGGCACGGCGCGCTTCATCAACGTGTCGATGGAGCTTGATCTGGCGGGCGAGGTGGGCGCTGCGCAGGTGGCCAGCGCGCGCGGCGGCATCGCCGACTTCGGCGATTCGATCCTTGCGCTGGATGTGCATGGGAACGGCAGCGGCTCGGCGCTGCTGCAGGTCCTGCGCAAGAGCCCCCTGCATGAAGCGCACGGCGAACTGCTGGATGGCGTTTCGCTCGGTGGCCGCGGCGAAGTGGCCCTGGCGCTCCACATCCCGCTGGAGGATCACCTGGGCGAGCCGAAGGTCGATGGACAGGTGGACCTGGCGCGCATGGACCTGCGCGATGCGAACTGGGGGCTGGATTTCGAGGGCGCGAGCGGGCGGGTGCGGTTTTCCGACCGCGGATTCCTTGCCGATGAGCTGAGCGTCGGGTTCGGCGGGACGCTGGGCGCGCTCAGCATCGCCGTGGGCGACTACACCTCGCAGCCCGAACACCTCGCCGAAGCCAGCCTGCGCGGGCATTTCCCGGCGGCGCGGCTGGTCCAATCCAATGCGCGCAGCCGCTGGCTGACGCCGTGGCTGGGCGGCGAGTCCGACTGGACCCTGCAACTGACCGTGCCCGAGCCGGACGGCGCTGCCCGCGCCGCGCCCCAGCTGCGGGTGCGCTCGGATCTGGCGGGCGTGTCGATCCACCTTCCGGCCCCGCTGCGCAAGGATGCCGCCGACCGGATGCCGCTGGATCTGGACCTGACCCTGCAAGAGCCGGACGTCGGCATCGACCTGCGCCTGGGCGGACTGCTGCGCCTGCACGGGCGTTCGGGCGTCGATGGCTTCAGCGGCACCGCGCTGTTCGGCGACGTCGTGGACGCCGCGCCGCCGCCGCGCGGCCTGCACGTCGCCGGGCAGATCCCGGTGCTCGATGCCGCGGCCTGGGGCGGCGTCGCTGCGGGGTTGGGGGATGGCGAAGCGGCGCTGCACCTGGCTTCGGCGGACTTGTTCATCGGCGAACTGAACCTTTTTGGCCGGCCGTTCCGTGAAACCCGCGTCACGATGCAGCGCGATGCGGAGCGATTCACCTTCGGCTTTGCCGGCGATGCGCTGGCGGGTGAGCTGTCGGTGCCGCTCGATGGGCTTGCCCAGAAGGGCATCACCGCGCGTCTTGATCGCCTGCACTGGCCGGAGACGGATGCGGCGGACGCCGGGCAGGATGCGGCGACAACGCAGGTGCTTTCCGCGCCCGGCCTGATCCCGCCGATTCACCTGGAGTCGGCCGATACCCGGTTTTCCGGCGCGCACCTGGGCAACGTCTGGCTGGAGACCTGGCCTACCGCCACGGGCCTGCACGTCGAGCGGTTCGATGCCCACTCGGCGGCGCTCGATCTCAAGGCCAAGGGCGATTGGCAGGTGGTGGAAGGGCGCGAATCAACCGCGCTGGCGCTGGATTTTTCCTCGCGCGATGCCGGCGCGATGCTGGAGGCGCTGGGCTTCTCGCGCCTGATCGAAAGCAGCGGCACCCACGGACGCCTGATGCTGGCGTGGCCCGGTGCCCCCGGCGCGTTCGATTGGGCGGTGGCCGATGGCAGGCTCGATGTCAGCGTCGGGCAGGGGCGCGTGCTGGAAGTGGAGCCGGGTGCCGGCCGCCTGTTCGGCCTGCTCAGCCTGACCGAAATCCCGCGCCGGCTGAGCCTTGATTTCAGCGATTTCCTGAAGTCCGGGTTCGCGTTCAACCAGATGGCCGGCAGCTTCCGCATCGAGCGCGGCGACGCCTTCACCGACGACTTCCGGATCAATGCGCCCTCCGCGGAAATCCGCCTGCGCGGGCGCACCGGCCTCAAGGCGCGCGACTACGACCAGACCCTGGAGGTGCTGCCCAAGGCCGGCAGCGTGCTGCCGGCGATCGGCGCGATTGCCGCGGGTCCGGCCGGCGCGGCGGTCGGCGCGGTGGCCCAGGCCGTGCTGCGCCAGCCGCTCAAGGACATGACGCGCACGGTGTATCGCGTCACCGGAGCGTGGGATGCGCCGACGATCGAGGCAGAAGCGGCTGCGCCGCGCGACCCCTCGCCCTGACGATCGCTGCCCGGCGCATTCGGCGGCGTCGGCAGCCGGCAGATGGGTTTTCCACAGGCCCTCAGCGCAGCAGCGCCAGGGTCTCCAGCACCGATTCGCCGTAGCGCTCCAGCTTGGCCACGCCGACTCCGGAGACGGTCGCCAGTTCGTCCAGCTCGTTCGGATCGGCCTCGGCGATGCCGCGCAAGGTGGCGTTGCCGAAGATCATGTAGGCCGGCAGGTTCTGTTCGCGCGCCAGCGCCGTGCGCAGCTCGCGCAGTGCCTCGAAGCGCAGCCGCGCCGCGTCGCTGAGCGCAATCTCCTCCGTGGCCGCGCCGCGCCCGCGCTCGGACCTGCCGCGCCGGCGCGCCGCCGGCGCGTCGCGGCGCAGGGTCAGGTGGCCTTCACCGCGCAGCAGCGGGCGCGCGGCTTCGGTCAGGCGCAGCGCGCCGAAGCGGGTGTGATCGATGTCGAGCAGCCCGGCGGTGACCAGCTGGCGGAATACGCCGCGCCAGGCGATGGCCTCCAGCTCGGCACCGATGCCGAAGGTGCTGAGCGTATCGTGCCCGTGCTGAAGAACCTTCTCGGTGCGGGTGCCGCGCAGCACGTCGATCAGGTGCCCCGCGCCAAAGCGCTGGCCGCAGCGCCACACGCAGGAGAGCGCCTTGCGCGCCGCCTGCGTGCCGTCCCAGGTGGGCGGCGGTTCCAGGCAGTTGTCGCAGTTGCCGCAGGGGTCCGGGTAGGTCTCGCCGAAACTGGCGAGCAGCGTCTGGCGGCGGCAGCGGATGGTTTCGGCATAGCCCAGCAGCACGTTGAGCTTGTGCCGCTCCAGGCGCTTGCGCGATTCATCCGCCTCGCCCGCCTCGATCATCTGCGAGAGCGTGGCGACATCGCCCATGCCCCAGCACATCCAGGCCTCGGCCGGGTCACCATCGCGCCCGGCGCGGCCGGTTTCCTGATAGTAGCCCTCGATGGATTTGGGCAGGTCGACATGCGCCACGAAGCGCACGTCGGGCTTGTCGATGCCCATGCCGAAAGCGATCGTGGCGCACATCACGATGCCTTCCTCGCGGATGAAGCGGCGCTGGTTTTCGGCGCGCGCCGCGGCCGCCATGCCGGCGTGGTAGGGCAGGGCCGACACGCCGTGCCCGACGAGAAACTCGGCGGTGTCCTCGACCTTGCGCCGCGACAGGCAGTAGACGATGCCCGATTGCCCGGCGCGCATGGCGAGGAAATCGAGCAGCTGCTTCTTGCCGTTGGCCTTCTGTTCCACCCGATAGCGGATGTTGGGGCGGTCGAAGGAACTGACGAACCAGCGCGCCTCGTCCAGCGCCAGGCGCTCGGCGATTTCCGCGCGCGTGGGCGCATCGGCGGTGGCGGTGAGCGCGATGCGCGGCACCCTCGGCCAGCGCTGGTGCAGCACGTCGAGCTGGCGGTACTCGGGCCGGAAGTCGTGGCCCCACTGCGAAACGCAGTGGGCCTCGTCGATGGCGAACAGCGCGATCGGCAGCGCGTCGATGCGGTCCATGAAGCGTTCGGTGAGGAAGCGTTCGGGCGAGACGTACACCAGATCCAGCGCGCCGGCGGCGAGCGCGCGTTCGGTGTCGAGCGCCTCGCGCGCCTCCAGCGAGGAATCCAGGCGCGCCGCGCGCACGCCGAGCTGGCGCAGCGCGTCGACCTGGTCCTGCATCAGCGCGATCAGCGGCGAAATCACGATGCCCGTCCCCTCGCGCAGCAGGGCAGGAAGCTGATAGCACAGTGACTTTCCGCCGCCGGTCGGCATCAGCACCAGGGCGTCGTGGCCGGCGACCAGGTGATCGATGATCGCCGCCTGCTCGCCGCGAAAGCTGTCGTAGCCGAAGACGCGCTTCAGCAGTTCAAGAGGTGTCTCGGGCATCGGCTCAGGATAGCCGATGCACCGCGCCGCTCAGCACACGCCCTGCGCCAGCATCGCGTCGGCCACCTTCACGAAGCCGGCGACGTTGGCCCCCTGCACATAGTTGATGCTGCGGTCCGTGCGGGTGCCGTGGCGCACGCACAGCGCGTGGATCTCCATCATGATCGCGTGCAGCCGCGCGTCGACTTCGGCGTGCGTCCACGACAGGCGCAGCGCGTTCTGGCTCATTTCCAGCCCTGACGTGGCTACACCGCCGGCGTTGGACGCCTTGCCCGGTGCGTAGAGGATGCCGGCCTGCTGGAACACCTCGACCGCTTCCAGCGTGCTGGGCATGTTCGCGCCCTCGGCCACGCAGACCGCGCCGTTGTGCACCAGGGTGCGCGCATCGTTTCCGTCCAGCTCGTTCTGGGTGGCGCAGGGCAGCGCGATCTCGGCCGGGATGTGCCAGGGGCTGCGGCCTTCGAGGTACTCGAAGCGCGCGTCGCCGGCCAGCTCCGACAGCCGCCCGCGCCGCACGTTCTTCAATGTACACACCTCGGCCAGTGCGTCCTCGTCGAAGCCATCCCTGGCGTACAGCGTGCCGCCCGAATCCGAAAGCGTCAGCACCCTGCCGCCGCGCTCCATCGCCTTGATCGCGGCGAACTGCGCGACGTTGCCGGCCCCGGAAATCAGCACCCGCGCGCCGTGGGTCTCGCGCCGCGCGTAGTGCAGCATCTGCTCGACGAAGTAGATCAGGCCGAAGCCGGTGGCCTCCGGACGCATCAGGCTGCCGCCGTAGGCCAGCCCCTTGCCGGTGAAGACGCAGGCGGCCTGGTTGGAGAGCTTCTTCATCATGCCGGCCATGTAGCCCACTTCCCGCGCGCCCACGCCGATGTCGCCGGCCGGCACGTCGGTATCCGCGCCGATGTGGCGATACAGCTCGAACATCAGCGCCTGGCAAAAGCGCATCACCTCGGTTTCGCTCTTGCCCTTGGGGTCGAAGTCCGAGCCGCCCTTGGCACCGCCCATCGGCAGCGTGGTCAGCGCGTTCTTGAAGGTCTGCTCGAAGGCGAGGAACTTGAGGATCGACGCGTTCACCGAGGGGTGGAAGCGCATACCGCCCTTGCAGGGGCCGATGGCGGCGCTGTGCTGCACCCGCCAGGCGCGATTGACGCGGGTCTGGCCGCGATCGTCGAGCCAGGCCACCCGGAACTGCAGGAGGCGCTCGGGTTCCACCAGCCGCTCCAGCAGGCCCTGACGGCGGTACTGCGGATTCTGATCGAGGAACGGCCACAGGCTTTCCATGACTTCACGCACCGCCTGCTGGAACTCGGGCTGGTGCGGGTCGCGGCGCGCGACGGTATCGAGAAAGGACGACAGCGTGCAGTCGTTCATGGCGACGGTTCCCCGGAATCTGGCGATATTGCACTGCAACAATCTGGAGTGTAAGCACAAAAAAGGCCGGGAACGCAATTCCCGGCCTTCGCGTGTGCGAACCGCTGCGCATCATTCCAGCAGCGAGCGCAACATCCAGGCGGCCTTTTCATGCGCCTGCAGGCGCTGGGTGAGAAGGTCCACGGTGGGCTCGTCGCCGGCCTGCGAGGCGGTGGCGAGCACCTTGCGCGCGGTACGGCACACCGCTTCGTTGCCCGCCACCAGCTGCCTGACCATTTCCTTCCAGTCCGGCACCTCGCCTTCGCGGCCGGGCTCTTCGGCGATGGACGTGAGCTTCACGAACTCGCCATAGGAACCAGGCGCGGGGAAACCGATGGCGCGGATGCGTTCGGCGATCTCGTCCAGCGCCGCCCACTGCTCGGTGTACTGGGTCTCGAACATGACGTGCAGCGAGTTGAACATCGGCCCGGTCACGTTCCAGTGGAAGCTGTGGGTCTTGAGATAAAGCGTGTAGGCGTCGGCGAGGAAGTGCGAGAGGCCATCGGCAATTGCCTTGCGGTCCGCAGACTTGATCCCGATATCGATTTTCATGTCGAACTCCTTGCGTGGTGAATGATGGCGGTTACCCTACGCCGCTTTTCCGGGAGCAGGAAGTTGATTCTCCCGCAGACATCAATAGATGGGGGCTATGGCCGCTGACATCAACCCGAGCGTGGCGCGCGGCCGCGCGCCCGATGCGCTGTCGCACGCACTCAGCCGTGACCGCGGGCGGCTGCTGCGCCTGCGCGGGCGCGTGCGTGCGCAGGCGCAGGATGCCGCATTGCGCGCCGAGTACGAGGCCGCGCTGGCTGCATCCGTCGCCGCCTGCGAAGCGCGCCGCGCGCGGCTGCCCGTGCCCAGCTTCGATGAAACCCTGCCGGTGGCGCGCGAGGCCGCGCGCATCGTCGAACTGATCGAGCGCCATCAGGTGATCGTGGTGGCCGGTGAAACCGGCTCGGGCAAGACGACGCAGCTGCCCAAGATGTGCCTGGCCGCCGGGCGCGGTGCGGCGGGCCTGATCGGCTGCACCCAGCCGCGCCGGATCGCCGCGCGCGCGGTGGCCCATCGTGTCGCACAGGAGCTGCAGGTGGAGCTGGGCGGCGCGGTGGGCTACCAGGTGCGCTTCACCGAGCGCACCTCGGAGTCCGGCTGCATCAAGTTCATGACCGACGGCATCCTGCTGGCCGAGATCCAGTCCGACCGCTACCTCTCCGCTTACGACACGATCATCGTCGACGAGGCGCACGAGCGCAGCCTCAACATCGACTTCCTGCTGGGGTACCTGAAGACGCTGCTGAAGAAGCGCCCGGACCTCAAGCTCATCGTCACCTCGGCCACGATCGACACCGAGCGCTTCTCCCGCCACTTCGACAATGCGCCGGTGGTGGCGATCGAGGGGCGCAGCTATCCGGTGGAAACGCGCTATCGGCCGCTGGATGGGGGAGAGCACGCGGATGATTCCACTCACCCATCGCGGATGGGAGAACGAGGGAAGACTCGTGTCCCGTCGCGGATGGGGGACCAGGGCATGGGCGTTCTCGACGCCCTCGTGCGCGCGGCGGACGAAGCCACGCGCGAGGATCCGATGGGCGACATCCTCGTGTTTCTGCCCGGCGAGCGCGAGATCCGCGATGCGCACCAGGCGCTGGAGCGGCGCAAGTACCGTGAAACCGAAGTGCTGCCGCTGTATGCGCGGCTCTCCGCGCGCGATCAGGACCGCATCTTCTCGCCCGGCCCGAAGCGCCGCATCGTGCTGGCGACCAACGTCGCCGAGACTTCGCTCACCGTGCCGCGCATCCGCTACGTGATCGATCCGGGCTTCGCGCGGGTCAAGCGCTACAGCCCGCGCGGCAAGCTCGAGCGCCTGCACGTCGAGCCGATCAGCCAGGCCAGCGCCAACCAGCGCGCCGGCCGCTGCGGGCGCGTGGCTGCGGGCGTGTGCTTCCGCCTCTATTCGCAGGAGGATTTCGACGCCCGCCCGCGCTACACCGATCCGGAAATCCTGCGCGCCTCGCTCGCCGGGGTGATCCTGCGGATGCTGTCGCTGGGCCTCGGGCGGGTGGAGGAGTTTCCCTTCCTCGAAGCCCCCGATCCGCGCGCCGTCGCCGATGGCTGGCAGCAATTGCAGGAACTGGGCGCGGTTGATCGCGAGCGTCATCTCACCGACATCGGCCGCACCATGGCGCGCTGGCCGGTGGACGTGGCGCTTTCGCGCATGCTGATCGCCGCGCGCGGCCACGGCGTGCTGCGCCAGATGCTCGCCATTGCCGCCTTTCTCGGTATCCAGGATCCGCGCGAACGCCCCGCCGACCAGCGCCAGGCCGCCGACCAGGCGCACGCCGAATTCGCCGACCCGCACTCGGAGTTCGTCGGCATCCTCAAGCTCTGGGACGCCTACCGCCAGGCCCACGAGGATCTGAGCCAGTCGAAGCTGCGCGACTGGTGCGAGAAGCACTTCCTCGGCTTCCTGCGCATGCGCGAGTGGCGCGAGCTGCACCGGCAGCTGGTGGTGCTGTGCCAGGAGCTGGGTTGGGCGCTGGAAGAGCGCGTCGGGGACATCGCCCCGACCTACGAGAATCCCGTGGCAGGTCGTCCCTACGCGGCCGACGGCAAGCCCCGGCGCGTCGGGGACGTAGCCCCGACCTACGAGAATCCCGTGGCAGGTCGGCCCTACGCGGCCGACGGCACCTACACCCTTCTGCACCGTGCCCTGATCGCCGGGCTGCCCACCCACATCGGACAGAAGAACGAGAAGGGTATCTTCGAAGGCCCGCGCGGGCGGCGTTTCCAGGTGTTTCCCGGCTCGGCGCTGGCGCGCCAGCCGCCGCGCTGGCTGCTGTGTGCGACCTTGCTCGACACCCGGAAGGTCTGGGCGCTGACCTGCGCGCGGATCGAGCCGGACTGGGTGATCGCCGAACTTTCCCACCTGCTGGCGCGCCGCCACTTCGATCCGCACTGGGCCAGGTCGCAGGGGCGGGTGACGGGTTTCGAGCAGATCAGCCTGTTCGGCCTCGTGCTCGCGCCCAAGCGGCCGATCCATTACGGCGGGCTGTATCCGCTGGAGGCGCGCGATATTTTTGTGCGCCAGGCGCTGGTGCCCGGCGAGATCGATACGCGCGCCGGCTTCGTCGCGCGCAACCTCGCCACCCTGGAAAAGGCGCGCGAGGAAGAAGCCAAGCTGCGCCGCGCCGGCCTGGTGGCCGACGAGGACTGGCAGGCGCGCTGGTATCTGGACCGTATCCCGGCCGACATCAACAGCGCCGCCGGGCTGGATGCCTGGTATCGAAAGCTGTCGGGAGAAGAACGGCGTCGGCTCGAATGGCCGCTGGCCGAACTCCTGCCGGGCGAGGGCAGCGACGCCGAACGTTTCCCGAAGTACTTCCCGCTGGGCGATGCGCGTCTGGCGCTGCACTACCACTTCCTGCCCGGCGCCGAGGATGACGGCGTCACCCTCGACGTGCCGCTGCATCTGCTCAATGCGCTCGATCCGGCGCGGCTGGAGTGGCTGGTGCCGGGGCTGGTGGAGGAAAAGGCCACCGCGCTGATCCGCGGTTTGCCCAAGGCACAGCGCCGCAATTTCGTGCCCGCGCCGGATTTCGCCCGCGCCTTCGCGCAGGCCTGGCCCGCGCCTTCGGCCGACAGCCTGCGCGGCGAACTGGCGCGGTTCCTGGCCAAGGTCACCGGCGCGCCCATCGCCGCCACCGACTTCGATGAGGCGGCGCTGGAGCCGCACCTGCGCCTGCGGATTCGCCTGCTGGAAGGAAAGGAGCGCTTGCTGGCCGAATCGCGCGATCTCGACGAACTGCGCCAGCGTTTCGGCGACCGTGCGCGCGAAAGTTTCGCCGCGCGCGCCGGGCGCGACCTGGCCGACAGCGGCCTGACCGAATTTCCCGAAACGCCGGTGCCGCTGCAGGTGTCCGGCGAAGCCGGCGTACCGGCGTTTCCCGCACTGGTCGACGAGGGCGAGTCCGTCGCGCTGCGCGTATTCGCCCGCCGCGATGAAGCCGATGCGGCGCATCGGGACGGCGTGCGCCGCCTGCTGCACCTCGCCCTCGCGGATCGCGCGAAGCAGGCGCGCAAGCAGCTTCCCGTCTCGCCCAAGATCGGACTGCTGTACGCTGCCATCGAAACCCAGGAACGCCTGCGCGAGGATATCGTCACCGCCGCCCTGCGCGCCGTGGAAGGCGACGACCTCGGCGCGATCCGCGACCGCGCCGCCTTCGTGCAGCGCGCGGCCGAGGCCGGCAAGCGCCTCTTCGGCGAAGCCGTGCGCCGCCTGGAGCTGGCCGAATCCATCCTCCAGCGCGTGGCCGAACTGCGCCCGAAGCTCGAATCGCCGCTGATGGGCTGGGCCAAGGGCAACCTCGACGACCTGCGCGCCCAGCTCGACGGCCTGGTGCATCCTGGCTTCCTGCGCCACACGCCGCCCGACGCGCTCGCGCACTTCCCGCGCTATCTCGATGCCATGCTCCTGCGCGCGGAGCGCGCCCTGCGCGATCCGGCCAAAGACCAGGCGCGGATGCTGGAGCTGACGCCCTTCGTGCAGGCGCTCGACGCCGCGCGCGCCACCCCGGCCTTCGCCGATCCGCGCTGGCAGGCGCTGCGCTGGGAGCTGGAGGAACTGCGCGTCTCGCTCTTCGCCCAGGAACTCGGCACTGCCATCCCGGTCTCGGCCAAGCGACTGGCGCGACAGCTCGAGCTGCTGCGCGCAGGCGCGGCGCAGCCGTAGGGTGGGAAAAGCCCATTCCATTGGAACCGCCGAAGGCGATTCCATTCCGCCATCGTGCCGTCCCATTGCGCCTTGCCGCCAGGACCGGCGAAGCCTTCACCGTCGCACCCGCGCAGGCGCGCGAGCGTGGGCACAGGCGCGCCCCGGCGACTTCGGCCTGCGAAATTGCGGGGCGGGGCCTCCGGTGACGCGGCTCGCCGCGCCCGGTTTGCCGGTCACAGCCCCCAGCCGGCCGACCGTCGTCTTTCGGAAAAGTTCACGTTCCACTTGACATTCGTGGGCTACAATCAATCAGATGGACGCGCCTTGCGCGCGGCGCGGGTGTCTCCTGCGGTCAGCCCGACCGCATGTTCAAGGCGATGGAATGACGCAATTTTCGCAACGGCTGGACTCGGCCAATCAGTCAAGGAGTGACAGAGTGATGGATGCGATCTGCAATCCCGTGCGCAGCAGGAAGCGCTTCAAGACAAGCCTGCTCGCGCTCGCCGCCCTCGCGGCGGTTGGCATGAGTGGCTCGACCCTGGCCCAGGCGCTGGAGTTCGCGTCCATGGAGCCGCAAGCGCTCGCCGCGGTTCCCGGCGATCGCCTGTGCACCGCCGGATTCAATCCCGACTATGGCTGGTTCGACGTCGCCAGCATCGGTTTCGGCGTGCTGGAGTTCCCCGGCGCGCTGAGCCCGGGGAATTGCGTCAAGGCCACGCCGGCCGGGCTGGGGGTGCAGATGGGTGGCTTGACGCTGCCCTTGGCCGAGCAAGCCGTCTATGCCTTGGGCGTCAATCCGCCGACGCTGAGTCTTTCCCTGCTCGAACCGGCCCTGTGCGAGGACTATTACGCGGGGGCCGCAGGCTCGGGCAACTGGAAGCTTTCCGTTGGCGATGCCAACGGCGAGATCATGCATTTCAACACCGGGCTTGGCTCTGAAGCCATGCCCGGCGTCACGGCGCTGAACTACGTGCTGACCAGCGGCGCGCTGGTGCCGCAGCGCGTCGATGGCGGCGTCCAGTGGCTGCGCTGCCATGCCGGCCTGGCTCCCAATGCCTTTCCTCCCACCACCGGCCCCGGCACGGCAGGCTATCTCTTTGCCGACGGCATGGAGCCGTCGATGGCGGACCTGCGGGTCGAATTTCTCGATGCGCAAAACAACCCCATCGTTGGCGACGTGCTGCAGCAGTCGACCACCGGCAACGTCACGTTCAAGCTGCGCGTGTCCAACAAGGGTACGGCGGATGCGCAGAACGTTCGGATTCGCGAGTTCGTGCCCACGGCCGCGGCGTTGATGGGGCCGACCGTGAGCCGTGTTTCCTGCTTCGATCACGATGCCGGGTCCACCTGCAACAGCGGGGTCGGATCTTCGAAGCTCGTCGAGAATATCGGCACGCTGCTGAAAGGCACGCAGCGCGACTACACCCTGACGCGCAAGTCGTCGAGCGTCGATACCAGCGCCACGCAGTCGATGGCGCTGATCCAGGTCGCGGCATTTTCGGCCCCGGATGCCTCGCCCGACAGCAACTACGCCGACAACAGCCGCAGCCTGCGGATCGAGGTGGTGAACCAGGTCCAGGTCACGCGCGCGGTGTCCACCAACACCATCCCAGGTGACGCGTCGGGCGGGTCGATCACGCGTGCTTCCGCGCCCGCCGGCTGTTCCGCCGAAGCGGGTGCGGTAACCACCTGTCCTCCGGGCACGTCCGGCCTGGTGTACAGCGCCACGGCAAACACCGGTTACACGTTCACCGGATTCGCAGGGTGCATCGGCAACCCGACGGGCGGCACGACCACCGGCGGCACCTTCACCACCACGATGGCTTCCACCTGCACGCTCACCGCCAACTTCCGCACCATGCCCACGGTGACCGCCAGCGTGAGCGGCGGCAACGGCACGGTTTCGCCGGCCAGCCAGGCGGCTCATTACAACCAGCCTGCGCCGCTGACGATCACCCCGAACGTCGGCTACACGGTCGATACCAATGCGACCACCGGTTGCGGTGGCATCACCCAGGTGGGTGGCACGAGCTGGCAGACGGCCCCGGTGACCGGCAACTGTGCGGTTTCGGTGAGCTTCGCGGTGGCGCAGTACACGGTCACGGCGACGGCCACCGGCAACGGTACGGTGACTCCCGGCAGTGCGCCGGTGCAGCATGGACAGCCCGCCAGCTTCATCGTGACCCCGGCAGCCAACCATCACGTGACCAATGTCACCAGCACCTGCCCTTCTTTCCCGGGCTTCTGGATCAACGGAAACGAATATCTGCTGACCAATATCACCGCGAACTGCGCGGTGGAGTTCGAATTCGAACTGATCACCTACAACGTGATGGTGAGTGCGACCATCCAGAACGGGACGATCAAGTTCCTCGACGCCAACGACAACGAACTGCCGGGAACCAGCGTCCAGATTCCGCATGGACAGCCGGTACGCTTCAAGCCGGTGGCCGACCCGGGCTTTACCTTCAGCGGCTCGCCCACTGCGGTGAGCGCAACCAACTGTGCCCTTCAGTCGCTTTCCTGGGACTTCGGTCTGGGAGCGTATGTTGGCGTCACCCAGCCCATCACGGCGGATAACTGCATACTCTCGGCAACCTTCATGTCGCAGTAGGCAAGGTCGCGCGGCGTGCCGGTGCCGGGTGGCGGCCGGGAGCGGCGAGGTCGCGAGCGGCAAACGAGAAACGCCGGGATGGACCCCGGCGTTTTGCGTTTTTCGCCACCCTTGATCCGGTCTGGCGCGGACATCGGGCCTTCCCCGGCGTTGTCTTTTGTAGTGGACTGTCCGCATGGGTTCGCACGACTATCGCGTTGATCGCCTGACCGACTGGCTGTGCCTGCCGGCACGGGCACAGGCGTCGTTGTCGCAACCGGTGCAGGAATGGCTGGCGGCGCATCCTCTGGCCTCGGCGAGAGAATCCGAGCTGGTGCACACGCTGCTGGTGCTCGAGACGCTCGGTGCCGACTCCGGCACGCTGTCTGCTGCCGCCGCACACGTGGCGCTGCCAGAGCCCGGGGTTCTCGCGGACGCGCTGGCCCCCGCTGCCCTGATCGAAGGCCTGCGCGAAGCCGAAAAAGTCTGGTCGATCTACGCCGAGCGCGGCGCGCGCACCGGTTCGGAGGGGTTGCGGCGGCTGCTGCTGTCCATCGTCAAGGATCTGCGCGTGGTGCTGATCCTGCTGGCGCGCCAGCTGGTGCGACTGCGCGACTTCAAGACCCTGCCTCCGGACGATCAGCGCCGCCTCGCCGAGCTCACCGCCGACATCCACGCGCCGCTGGCCAATCGCCTCGGGATCTGGCAGCTCAAGTGGGAGCTGGAGGACCTGATCTTCCGCATCCTGCAGCCGGAAACCTATCACCGCCTGGCCGCGCAGCTGGCGGAAAAGCGCGCCGACCGCGAGCGCTACATCGAGGAGACGATGACCGCGCTGCGCGAAGCGCTGGACGGCAGCGGCGTGCGCGCCGAGGTATCGGGGCGGCCCAAGCACATCTTCAGCATCTGGAAGAAGATGCAGAAGAAGAAGCTCGCCTTCGACGACCTTTACGACCTGCGCGCGCTGCGGGTGATGGTGGATGACCTCGGCGCGTGCTACACGGCGCTGGGCATCGTGCACAACCTGTGGGCGCCGATCACCAGCGAGTTCGACGACTACATCGCCAACCCCAAGCCCAACGGCTACCGCTCGCTGCATACCGTGGTGCTGGGACCGGAAGGCAAGCTGATCGAGGTGCAGATCCGCACCTTCGAGATGCACCGCCAGGCCGAGCTGGGCGTGGCGGCGCACTGGCGCTACAAGGAGGGCGGCGCGGGCGACAGCGAATTCGAGCGCAAGATCGCCTGGATGCGCCAGCTGCTGGAAACCAGCCGCGAGGACGAGGGCGACGAGCCGCTGCTGGCCGGCCTGTCCACCGAGCTGGTGGAGGATCGGGTCTACGCGCTCACCCCGCAGGGCAAGGTGATCGACCTGCCGCAGGGCGCGACCGTGCTCGACTTCGCCTACCAGGTGCACACCGAAGTGGGGCACCGCTGCCGCGGCGCGAAGGTCAACGGGCGCATCGTGCCGCTCAACCACCGCATCGCCAGCGGCGACCGCGTGGAAATCCTCACCGGCAAGGTCTCCGAGCCGCGGCGCGACTGGCTGGTGGCAGGCTCCGGCTTCCTCGCCAGCCCGCGCTCGCGCGAGAAGGTGCGCGGCTGGTTCAACCGCATGGACTTCGCGCGCAACGTGCAGGCCGGGCGCGAGCTGCTGGAAAAAGACCTCAAGCGCACCGGCCAGCACCAGCTCGACCTCGCCCAGGTGCTGCCGAAGCTGCGGCTGGCCAAGCTCGATGATCTCTACGTCGCGGTCGCGCTGGGCGACGTCAGCAGCGGCCAGGTCGCACGCGCCCTGCACGAGGTGACGCGAGCGGCCTCAGAGGTGCCGCACGATCCCTCGCTGACGGGGCTGGGCGGCGCGCTGGCCAAACCGCCGAAGCCGGCCAAGGGCTTCCTGATCGAAGGCGTCGGCAATCTTCTGGTGCAGCTGGCGCGCTGCTGCCAGCCGGTGGCGGGCGATCCGATTGCCGGCTACCTCACGCGCGGGCGCGGCGTTTCCGTGCACCGCAGGAACTGCCCCTCGCTGCGGTCGCTGGCCGCGCGCGCGCCCGAGCGCATCCTGCCGGTGGAATGGGGACGCGAAACCGGACAGAGCTACAGCGTCGATGTGCTGGTGCGCGCCTGGGACCGCAAGTGGCTGCTCAAGGATCTGACCACCGTGATCGGTTCGAGCAACGTCCATATCCTCGGCGTGACCACGCGCGTGGACGAAGGCAGCGGTCGGGCCGAGATTCGCCTGACCCTCAAGGTCGCGGACTTCGAACAGCTCGGCCAGCTGCTGGCGAAGATCGAGGCGGTGCCGGCGGTGCTGGAGGCGCGGCGCACGCAGTAAGCGAAAGAAAGCCGTCGGGGACGTAGCCCCGACCTACGCACCTCCGTAGGTCGGCCCTGCGTGGCCGACGTGGCCAGCGCGGAAAGGAAGCAGTCGGGGACGTAGCCCCGACCTACGAACCGCCATCCGTAGGTCGGCCCTGCGTGGCCGACGTTGCGGGGTATCGAACACCCGTCCGGGCTACGTCCCCGACGAAGATTCTTCGGGTGCGACGGGAGCCCTGCGGACAGGCGAGGATTTCCGCCCTCACGCCTGCGCGGCGCGGGCCTTGATGACTTCCAGCAGCGCCGCCAGGCCGTTGCTGCGGGTGGGCGAGAGGTGCTTGGCGAGGCCGATGGCGGCGATGTAGTTGGGCGTGGTGTCGAGGATTTCCCGGGCGCTGCGGCCCGAATAGACCCGCAGCGCGAGGAAGATGAGGCCCGAGACGATGGCCGAGTCGCTGACGGCATGGAACACCAGCCGCTGCGCGTCGCCTTCCGGCACGATCCACACCATCGACTGGCAGCCGTGCAGGCGGTGCTCTTCGGTTTTCCAGGCGTCCGGGAACTCCGGCAGCTTGCGGCCCAGGTCGATCAGGTACTGGTAACGTTCGGTCCAGTCGGAGAAGAAGCCGAACTCCTCGATGATCGCGGCTTGCGCCTCGGCGGCGCTGGGTTCGAGTGGGAATACGGTGTCGGTCATGGGGTTGCCGGATGCGGCGTCATTCCGGCTTGCGCTGGAATGACGGGAGTTCGGATGCGTCACGCGCGCTTCCAGCGCACGCCCTGCGGGGTGTCTTCCAGCATGATGCCTTCGCCGGCGAGCTGGTCGCGGATCGCATCGGCACGGGCGAAGTCGCGCGCCTTTTTGGCGGCGTCGCGCTCGTCCACCAGCGCCTGGATGCGGGCGTCGTCCGCATCGTCCGCGCCGCGCGCAAACCAGGCCGCGGGCGATTGCTGCAGCAGCCCCAGCGCGCGTCCGGCACCCAGCAGGGCGCGCTTGGCGGCCGCGCGCGCATCGCGGCCTTCGGCCTTGCGCGCGGCGGAGGCCAGGCTGGCCAGTTCGGCCAGCGCCGCCGGGGTGTTGATGTCATCGTCCAGCGCCGCTTCGATCGCGGCAGGGATATCGGCATCGCCGGCGCTCGCCTCGATGTCGTGCAGGTCGCGCAGGGTGCCGTAGAGCCGATCCAGCGTGCGCACGGATTGCTCGATCAGCGCATCGGACCAGTCCAGCGGCTGGCGGTAATGGGCCGAAAGCAGGGCGTAGCGCAGCGCCTCGGCGGGATGGCGCTCCAGCAGGTCGTTGACGCGGCTGACGTTGCCGACCGATTTCGACATCTTGGCCCCGTCGAACATCAGCATGCCGTTGTGCAGCCAGTAGCGCGCGAACACCTTGCCGCCGTGCGCGCAGGTGCTCTGCGCGATCTCGTTCTCGTGGTGCGGAAACTGCAGGTCGATGCCGCCGGCGTGGATGTCGATGGTCTCGCCCAGGTGCGCCGCGCTCATCGCCGAGCATTCGATGTGCCAGCCCGGACGGCCGCGGCCCCAGGGCGAATCCCAGCCGGGGAGATCGTCGCTGGAGGGCTTCCACAGCACGAAGTCGCCGGCGTCGCGCTTGTACGGTGCCACTTCGATGCGCGCGCCGGCCAGCATCTCGTCGCGGTCGCGGCGCGAGAGTGCGCCGTAGGCCGGGAAGCTCGCCACCGAGAACAGGACGTGGCCTTCGGCCGCGTAGGCGTGGCCGCTGTCGATCAGGCGCTGGATCATCGCGATCATCTGCGCGATGTGCGCGGTCGCGTGCGGCTCTACGTCCGGCGCGGCCACGCCCAGCATCCCCATGTGCTCGCGGTAGGCCTCGGTGAAGCGGGAAGCGATGTCGCCGATGGGAACGCCGGCCTCGCGCGCGGCGGCATTGATCTTGTCGTCCACGTCGGTGATATTGCGCGCGTAGACCACCTGGCCGTAGCGTCGGCGCAGCAGCTCGGCCAGCACGCCGAACACCACCGCGGGGCGCGCGTTGCCGATGTGCACGAAGTTGTAGACCGTCGGCCCGCACAGGTACATGGTCACGCGGGAGGGATCGAGCGGCGTGAATGCCTCGAGTCGTCGGCTGAGGCTGTTGTGCAGGTGAAGGCTCATGGGTCGCGTCGTTCGGAAGGCAAGTCCGCCATTCTAATCGCGACGACGCGATGCTGCCGACGCGGCACGCGCAGGCTGGCAAGGCGCGGTTCGCGCCGTCAGGGAATTGTTAAAGGCGGGATTCAGCCGTCCGGTGCTTGAATCATGCCCTTCATTCCGAGCCTGCTGCCGGAGCGCGCGTGGCGCGGAATGGAGGAAGGCCGTCGCGCTGCGGCGGTATCGGGTCATGGAGGATGCGATGAAGTGGAATCCTGCTCTCGTACTTGCGGCCGCGCTTGCCCCCGCAGGCGTCGCGTGCGCACAGGGCGTGGCCTATGTCGATGTACCGGTGCAGGGGCGCGAGAACGTCAGCTACGCCTATGCCGACGTGCTGCGCGCCATCCCGACCTACGAGATCAACCGGATCGTCGAGCCGGTAGTGCAGTGCGGCGAGGAAACGCTGGACGCCTCCGCCCGGACCAATGCGGGTGATGGCCTGGCACCGAACGGCCCCGCGCAGAAGGCCGCGGCCGATGCGTCCGGCCCGGGCAAAGGCACCGGCACCGAGGCCGCGGCACCGCCCTGCCGCACCGTGATGGTCGAGCGCGAGGAGCGCCGCATCAGCGGCTACGACGTGGAATACCGCTACAAGGGCGAGCTGTACCTGTCGCGCATGGACGTGGACCCGGGCAACAAGCTGCGCATCCGCGTCACCGTCGCGCCGGCGGACTGATGTTTTGCTGCCTTGCAGCATGAGTGCCGTCGTGCGACACTCCGCCGCCATGAACCGCGCGATTTCCTCCGCCGACGTCGTCACCACCGCCCGCATGGCGGCGGGCATGACCTCGCGCGCGCGCCGACCGTTGCCGCCACCGTAGGGCTGGGCAGCGGCGGGGTTCCGCCATTCCGATTCGCAAAGGAAAGCCTGGCCTCCCGCCGGGCTTTTTTCGTTTTCCGCCGCCGTCCGTACCGCGTCCCGCACAGGATTTCCCCCGCATGAGCCCGACCGCCTCCCCGATCCGCCACTTCCTCAACACCCAGGACTGGTCGCGCGCCGACCTCGACGTGCTGCTGGCCGAGGCCGCGCGCTGCAAGCGCGAAAAGCCGGGCGACGCGCTCAAGGGCAAATCCATCGCGCTGGTGTTCTTCAATCCTTCGATGCGTACCCGCACCAGCTTCGAGCTCGGTGCCTTCCAGCTCGGCGGCCATGCCGTCGTGCTGCAGCCGGGCAAGGACGCCTGGCCGATCGAGTTCGACCTCGGCACGGTGATGGACGGCGACACCGAGGAGCACATCGCGGAAGTGGCGCGGGTTCTGGCGCGCTACGTGGACCTGATCGGCGTGCGCGCCTTCCCGAAGTTCGTCGACTGGCAGATCGATCGGCAGGACCGCGTGCTCAAGGGGTTCGCGAAGTATTCGACGGTGCCGGTCATCAACATGGAAACCATCACCCACCCCTGCCAGGAGCTGGCGCACGCGCTGGCGCTGCGCGAGCACTTCGGCACGGAGGATCTTCGCGGCAAAAAGTACGTGCTGACCTGGACCTACCATCCGAAACCGCTCAACACCGCGGTGGCGAACTCCGCGCTCACCATCGCCACGCGCCTCGGGATGAACGTGACCCTGCTGTGCCCGACGCCCGAGTACGTGCTGGACGAGCGCTACATGGGCTGGGCGCGCGACAACGTGGCCGAGTCCGGCGGCTCGCTCACCGTCAGCCACGATATCGAATCGGCCTATGCCGGTGCCGACGTGGTCTATGCCAAGAGCTGGGGCGCGCTGCCTTACTTCGGCAACTGGGGCCCGGAAAAACCCATCCGCGACCAGTACCGGCACTTCATCGTGGACGAGGCCAAGATGGCCCTCACCAACAGCGCCGTCTTCAGCCACTGCCTGCCGCTGCGCCGCAACGTCAAAGCCACCGACGCGGTGATGGACTCCCCGCGCTGCATCGCCATCGAGGAAGCCGAGAACCGGCTGCATGTGCAGAAGGCCGTGATGGCGGCCCTGGTACGCCCACACGGCCGGGATTCGTGATTGGGGATTCGGGATTTGCAAGAGCGCTTCGATCCACGACCTCGCCAGCTTTTGACTTAGCCATTTCCAGAGAACCCTCATGTCGCCACAGCCCGCTTCAACGAATCCCGAATCCCGAATCCCGAATCCCGCCTCCGCTGAAGGCCAGGACATCGTTCTTGCTTTCAGCGGAGGCCTGGACACCAGCTTCTGCGTGCCCTGGCTCAAGGAGCGCGGCTGGCGGGTGCATACGGTGTTTGCCGACACCGGCGGGGTGGATGCCGCCGAGCGCACCTTCATCGAGCAGCGCGCCGCCGAGCTGGGCGTGGCGAGCCATCTCAGCGTCGATGGCGGGGCGGCGATCTGGGAAGATTTCGTCAGGCCCTTCGTGTGGGCCGGGCAGGGGTATCAGGGCCAGTATCCGCTGCTGGTATCGGATCGCTACCTGATCGTCGATGCCGCGCTCAGGCGCGCCGCCGAGCTGGGCACCAACGCCATCGCGCACGGCTGCACCGGCATGGGCAACGACCAGGTGCGCTTCGATCTGGCGGTGAAGGCGCAGGGCAGCTACCGGATCGTCGCGCCGATCCGCGAAATCCAGAAGGAGCACACCCAGACCCGCGCCTACGAGCAGGCCTACCTGGAAGAACGCGGCTTTGGCGTGCGCGCCAAGCAGCAGCAGTACACGATCAACGAGAACCTCCTGGGCGTGACGCTCTCGGGCGGCGAGATCGACCGCTGGGAAGCGCCCGGCGACGGCGCGCGCGGCTGGTGCGCGCCGCGCGAGGCGTGGCCCGCGGAACCGCTGCGCGTCGCGCTGCGCTTTGTCGAAGGCGAGGCCGTGGCGCTGGATGGTGAAATCCTGCCGGGTGCGGAGATTCTGGCGCGGCTCAACGCGCAGTTCGCGCGCTACGGCGTCGGGCGCGGCATGTACACCGGCGACACCACCATCGGCCTCAAGGGCCGCATCGTGTACGAGGCTCCCGGCCTCACCGCGCTGCTGGCCGCGCACCGCGCGCTGGAAGAAGCGGTGCTGAGCAAGCAGCAGAACCGCTTCAAGCCGGACGTGGCGCGGCGCTGGGTGGAGCTGGTGTACGAGGGCTTCTTCCACGACCCGCTCAAGGCCGATCTGGAAGCCTTCCTCAAGTCCTCGCAGGCCAAGGTGAATGGCGAGGTGGTGCTGGAAACCCGCGGCGGCGTGGTGAGCGCGGTCGCGTTGCGCTCGCCGCATATCCTGCAGTCCAAGGGTGCGACCTATGCCCAGAGCGCCGACTGGGGCGTGGAGGAGGCCGAGGGCTTCATCAAACTGTTCGGCATGAGCTCCACGCTGTGGGCCGAGGTGAACCGGTGAGCGCGGGAACAGCTTTCCGTCGGGGACGTAGCCCCGACCTACGGCGCATCCGCCGCGCCGTTTGCGCAGGTCGGCCCTGCGCGGCCGACGTTGGCTACGCGGCCGACGTGGGTGATCGGGATGATGGTGCTTTCCGTCGGGGACGTAGCCCCGACCTACGGCGCATCCGCCGCGCCGTTTGCGCAGGTCTGCCCTGCGCCCCCGACGTTGGCTTTTACCCTTCCGTCGGGGGCGTAGCCCCGCCCTGCGCGGCAGACGTTGAACCACACGCGCGAAATTGCACATGACCACATTGTTGGAAGCGACGCTCGATCACCTCGGGAAGCTGGTGTCCTTCGATACCCGCAATCCGCCGCGCGCGATTTCTGCACGGGGCGGGATCTTCGACTACCTGCGCGCGCACCTGCCCGGCTTCACGGTCGAGGTGGTCGACCACGGTGCCGGCGCGGTGAGCCTGTACGCGGTGCGCGGTGCGCCGAAGCTGCTGTTCAACGTGCACCTGGATACCGTCCCCGATTCGCCCGCCTGGAGCGCCGATCCGCTGGTGATGCGCCGGCTCGACGACCGCGTGGTCGGGCTCGGGGTGTGCGACATCAAGGGCGCGGCGGCGGCGCTGCTGGCGGCGGCCAGCGCCACGCAGGGCGACGTGGCGTTTCTTTTTTCCAGCGACGAGGAGGCCAACGACCCGCGCTGCATCGACGCTTTCCTCGCGCGGAAGATTCCGTACGACGCCGTGCTGGTGGCCGAGCCGACGCGGGCGCGCGCGGTGCTCGCCCATCGCGGCATCAGCGCGGTGTCGATGCGCTTTGCCGGCCGCGCCGGCCACGCCTCGGCGCGCCTCGCGCCCAGCGACAGCGCGCTGCACCAGGCGGTCGAATGGGGCCATCGCGCGCTGGCGCTGGTGGCGCAGATGGAAAACGAAACCTTCGGCGGGCTTTCGGGCCTGCGCTTCAACATCGGCCGCATCGAGGGCGGCATCAAGGCCAACGTAATCGCGCCGCAGGCGGATCTGCGTTTCGGCTTTCGCCCGCTGCCCTCGATGGACATGGACGATCTGCTGGCGCGGTTCCGCGCGCTGGCCGAGCCTGCGCCGGTGCTGTTCGACGAAACTTTTCGCGGCCCGAGCCTGCCGTCGGGCGATCCGGCGCAGGCCGAGGTGCAGCGTCTGCGTGCCGAATCCATCGCGCGCGGGCTGGATCTCGAAATCGGCGAGGCGGTGGACTTCTGGACCGAAGCCTCGCTCTTTTCCGCCGCCGGTTACACCACCTTCGTTTACGGCCCCGGCGACATCGCCCAGGCGCACGCCGCCGACGAGTGGGTGGCGCTGGACCAGCTCCGGCGCTATGCCGATTCCCTTCTCCGCATCCTCGGAAACTGATCCGTGACCCCGATCCTCAAGCCGGACGCCGTGCACGACCCGCAGACCCGCCAGACCATCGTGCGGCTGCTTTCCAGCATGGCCAGCCCCAAGGAAATCAGCCAGTACCTCAAGCGCTTCTCGCAGCTCGACGCGGCGCGCTTCGCGGTGGTGAAGGTGGGCGGCGCGGTGCTGCGTGACGACCTCGATGCGCTGGTGTCCTCGCTCGCCTTCCTGCAGGACGTTGGCCTGACGCCCATCGTCATCCACGGTGCCGGCCCGCAGCTCGACGCCGAGCTGTCCGCCGCCGGCATCGAGAAGCAGACCATCGACGGCCTGCGGGTGACTTCGCCCGAGGCGCTGGCGATCGTGCGGCGCGTCTTCCACGCCCAGAACCTCATGCTGGTCGAAGCCCTGCAGCGCGCCGATGCGCGCGCCACCAGCATCGTCTCGGGCGTGTTCGAGGCCGACTACAAGGATCAGGCGCGCTATGGCCTGGTGGGCGAGGTCCGGCGGGTGGAGCGCGCGCTGATCGAAGCCAGCCTGCAGTCTGGTTCGATCCCGGTCATCGCCTCGCTGGGCGAAACCGCAGGCGGGCAGATCCTCAACGTCAACGCGGATTTCGCCGCCAACGCGCTGGTGCGCGAACTGCAGCCCTACAAGATCGTGTTCCTCACCGGCACCGGCGGGCTGCTGGATGCGAGCGGCAGGATCATCGATTCGATCAACCTCTCCACCCAGTACGACCAGCTCATGTCCGAGCCGTGGATCGATGGCGGGATGCGGGTGAAGATCCAGCAGATCAAGGATCTCCTCGACGGCCTGCCGCAGGCGTCCTCGGTGTCGATCACCCAGCCGGCGGAGCTGGCCAAGGAGCTGTTCACCCACAAAGGTTCGGGCACGCTGGTGCGTCGCGGCGAACGGGTGCTGACGGCAGACCGCTGGGACGAGCTCGATCTGGTGCGCCTGCGCGAACTGATCGAATCGGCCTTCGGGCGACGTCTGGTGGCCGACTACTTCGAGCGCACCGCACTGCATCGGGCCTACGTCAGCGAGAACTACCGCGCCGCGGTGCTCCTCACCCGGGAATCGGCGGGCACCTATCTCGACAAGTTCGCCGTGCTCGACGAGGCCCAGGGCGAAGGGCTGGGGCGCGCGGTATGGCAGGTGATGCGCGACGAGAACCCGCGCCTGTTCTGGCGCTCGCGCCACGGCAATCCGGTCAACCCGTTCTACTACGCCGAGTCCGATGGCTGCATCAAGCGCGAAAAGTGGAAGGTGTTCTGGTATGGCCCGGCCGAATTTCCCCTGATCGAACGCTACGTCGCCCTGTGCGCGCAGCGCCCCGCCACGCTGGAGGAGTCGGCATGAAGAAGACCGTGGGCATCATCGGCGCGCGCGGCCATACCGGTGCCGAGCTGATCCGCCTGATCGCGGGGCATCCGGGGCTGGAGCTGGTCTTCGTGTCCTCGCGCGAGCTGGCCGGCGAGCGCGTAGCCGACCACAACCCGGATTTTCCCGGGGAATTGCGCTACGAGAATCTTGATCCCGAAGCCACCGCTTCGCGCGGTGCCGACGCGGTGATCCTGGCCCTGCCCAATGGCAAGGGCGAGCCGTTTGTCGAGGCGATCCGGTCCGCTGCTGTCAATGGCGGGGAAAACTCCGGCCCGGTCATCATCGACCTCTCCGCCGACCACCGCTTCGATGCCGGCTGGTACTACGGCCTGCCCGAGCTCACCCGGCAGCGCTACGCGGGCCAGCGCCGGATCAGCAATCCGGGCTGCTACGCCACCGCGATGCAGCTAGCCATCGCGCCTCTGGTGAGTGATTTGGCCGGGCCGCCGCAGTGCTTCGGCGTGTCCGGCTATTCAGGGGCGGGCACCACGCCTTCGGACAAGAACGACACCGAAAAACTGCGCGACAACCTGATGCCCTACGCGCTCACCGACCACATCCATGAGCGCGAAGTCACCGCCCATCTCGGCATGCCGGTGGAATTCATGCCGCACGTCGCACCGCACTTTCGCGGCATCACCATGACGGTCAACCTGTGGCTGCGCCAGCCGATGAGCCGCGAGGCGGTGCGCGCGAAGTACCTGGACTTCTACGGCAGCGAGCCGCTGGTGGCGATCCAGGATGATGCGCCCTGGGTCTCGCGCATCGCCGGGCGGCACGGCGCGGCCATCGGCGGCTTCACGGTGTCGCCGGACCGCCGCCGCGTGGTGGTCGTGGCCACGCTCGACAACCTGCTCAAGGGCGCGGCCACGCAGGCGATGCAGAACCTCAACCGCGCGCTGGGTTTCGACGAACTGACGGGGATCGAGGCATGAGCGGACTGCTGTGGCAAAAGCCCGGCGTGGCGGTGGACGCGCAAATCCAGCGTTTCCTCGCCGGCGACGACGTGATCCTCGATCGCGAGTTCTTCCTGCACGACATCGCCGCCAGCCGCGCGCACGCCGAGGGCCTGCAGCGCATCGGCATGCTCAGTGCCGATGAGCTTGAAGGGCTGAGGCGCGAGCTGGCCCACCTCGCCGAGGATTTCCGCAGCGGCACATTCGTCCTCGACGGGCGCTACGAGGACGGCCACTCCGCCATCGAAGCCCGCCTGACCGAACGCCTCGGCGACGCTGGCCGCAAGATCCACACCGGGCGCAGCCGCAATGACCAGATCCTCGTCGCCACGCGGCTGTGGCTGAAGGAAAAGCTGGCGCGGGTAGCGCAGCTCTCGCGCGAAATCGCAAGGATCGCGCTGGAGCGCGCCGAAGCGGAAAAACACCTGCCGATGCCCGGCTACACCCATATCCAGCGCGCCGTGGTGTCCAGCGCCGGGATGTGGTGGGCGGGTTGGGCGGAAGCCTTCATCGACGACGCCGTGCGCGCCGCCGACACGCTCGCCCTGATCGACTGCAATCCGCTCGGCACCGCCGCCGGCTACGGCGTGAATCTCAGGCTCGACCGCGACCACACCACCGCCGCGCTCGGCTTTTCGCGCCTGCAGGTGTCGCCGGTCTACGCGCAGCTTTCGCGCGGCAAGTTCGAGCTGGCCGCGCTCGAAGCGCTCGGCAGCGCCACGCTGGATCTGCGCCGCCTCGCCTGGGATCTCTCGCTCTTCACCAGCGCCGAATTCGGCTTCGTCGCCTTGCCGGCGCAGTACACCACCGGCTCGTCGATCATGCCCAACAAGCGCAATCCCGACGTGATCGAGCTGATGCGCGCCACCCACGCCAGCGTCGCCGCGGCGCGCACCGAGATCGAGCAGCTGCTGTCGCTGCCTTCGGGCTATCACCGCGACCTGCAGGCCAGCAAGGGCGCGATCTTCCACGGTTTCGGGCGCGGCCTGGCGGCGCTGGAGCTTTTGCCCGCGCTGCTGGCGAACCTGGAATGGCGCGAAGAGCGCCTGCGCGCGGCGATCGATTCGGGCATGTATGCCACCGATGTCGCGGTGGATGCCGCCATTGCCGGCGTGCCGTTCCGCGACGCCTACAGGGCCGCGGCGGCGAGCAGCGACAGCGCCGGGCAGGGCCGCACGCCCGAAGGCAGCCTCGCCGCACGCACCTCACCCGGTGCCGCCGTGGATCTGCGCCTCGATGTGCTGCGCGAACGCCTGGCGCGCGCTTCTTGATGCAATCCGCGCACCGCCAGCGACAGATCCGCCGCGCAGGGCGGAACCCGCGCAGCGGTTTCCGCCGTGATTCCCGCTCCATCCATCGCGTGAAGCCTGTCCCGCCGATACCAATGCCATGACCGCATCCGCATCGTCCTTCACCGAACGCCCCCTGCCGCGCTGGAAGCGCGCCGTGCTCAAGGTCGGCAGCAGCCTGGTGGCCGCGCCCGGCGGCGGGCTGACGCCGCGCTATGCGCTGGCGCTGGCGCAGTTCGTGTCGAGCAGCCGGCAGGCCGGGCGCGAGGTGGTGATCGTCTCCTCCGGCGCGGTCGCCGCCGGGCGCGCGATCGTGCCCGGCGCGCTCGAATCCGGTGCCGTGATGGCGGCGCGCCAGGCGCTGGCGGCGCTCGGACAGGCGCAGCTCATCGGGCTGTGGCAGCGCTTCTTCGAGCGCCCCGTGGCGCAGGTGCTCCTGACCCACGACGACCTGCGCAACCGCCGCCGCTATCTCAACGCGCGTGCGACGCTGCTGGAGCTGCTGCGCCTCGATGCCATTCCCGTGGTCAACGAGAACGACACGGTTTCGGTGGATGAGCTCAAGCTCGGCGACAACGACAACCTCGCCGCCTTCGTCGCGGCCCTCGTCGATGCCGACCTACTGCTGATCGCCAGCGACGTGCCCGGCCTCTACACCGCCAACCCGCGCGACGATCCGTCCGCGCGGCCGGTGGACGAGGTGGCCGAAGTGGGCGAATCGATACTGGCGATGGCCGGCGGTGCCGGCAGCGTGATCGGCACCGGCGGCATGGCGACCAAGCTGCAGGCCGCGGCCAAGGCCGCCGGCGCGGGCATCCAGACCGTGCTGTTCGACGGCACCGACGCCGACGCGCTGCGCCTGATGGCGCACGGCACGGTGCGCGGCACCCTCGTGCGCGCCAGCCTCTCGCGCCTGGCGGCGCGCAAGCACTGGCTGCGCCATGCGCCATCCGCGCCCGGCGCGATCCTCGTCGATGCCGGCGCGGCGCGCGCGCTGTCGGAGAAGGGCGCATCCCTGCTGCCCGGCGGCGTGATCGAGGTGGAAGGCGACTTCGCGCGCGGCGACATCGTGGATATCCGCGCCGCCGAGGGCGCAGGCGCGCGCCCGGTCGCGCGCGGCATCGTGCAGTATTCGGCCCGCGACATCCGCCGCATCGCCCGCCGCCACAGCCGCGAAATCCAGGCCCTGCTCGGCTACACCTACGACGACGCCGTCGTCCACCGCGACGACCTGGTCGTGCTGTAGGCCGGATCCGGACAGGGCGAAGCCCGCGCGACGTTTTCCGCCCACCACGTCCTTCGTTTTGCAGGAGCGGCCTTGGCCACGATGGGTCGTGCCGTGTGGTCGATAACCCATCGCGCCGCATCGGCGGCGAGCCCGCTCCGCGCGGCCGACCGGCAGGCCGCGCGACGCGTGCCGGGTCGCCTCAGCTGTCCGTTTCGCTGTCTTCGAAGCCGTCGCCAAACCCTTCCCAGAGGCCGCCGTCTCCAGCCAGCTCAACCAGCCAGGCGAGGGCGAGGCGGGCGAACTTCTGCGCGTGGAGCGCCTGACTTCCCACGGTTTCCCAGGTGTCGTTGATCATGTGGATGTAGGGATTGTCCTCGTTCATGCGGGCTTCGAACGGAAAGGAAGCCGCGTAGCCCTGCCGGTTCCACGATCGGTGGTCAGAACAGCCATAGCCGCAGGCGGTGTGGGCCACCGTGAGCTGCGGCAGGTAGTGCTGCGCGAGCTGGACGAGGAACCCGTTCTGCTGCGCGTCGGTGTAGTCGTCGATGATGAAGATGTCTTCGACGGAACCTTTGTAGTTGGTCATGTCCAGCTGCAGCATTCCGACCACGTCGACCTCGCGCGTGCGGTAGTCGGCGGCGATGTAGTCCGAACCGTAGAGCCCGAGCTCCTCGCCGGAATAGGCCATGAACTGGATGCTGCGGCGCGGGCGCAGGTCGTGTTCCACGATCGCGCGCAGCACTTCGGTGAGGGAGGCCACGCCGGAGGCGTCGTCATCGGCGCCGGGCGCACGGCGGGAGGAGATCGAGCCGCTGCCGTAGCTGTTGATGGAGTCCAGGTGCGCGCCCAGCACCAGGATCTGCTCCGTGAGGTCGCTGCCCTGTACGGTCAGCACCACGCTGGGCATGGCGTCGCTGCCGCGGTAGACCTTGGTGACCTGCACGTCGCTGCGTCCGGCCGCGATGGTTTCCCAGTACTGCGCCAGCCAGTCGGCCGATTGGGTGCCCGAGGAGGCGTAGTAGTAGCGGTTGTGGAAGGCCGCAAGGGTCTGGATGTCGGTGCCGATGCGGGCATCGGAGACGGTGGCCAGCATCGGGGTGACGCGCGCCGCGTGGGCGATGACGTAGTCGGGCCGCGTCGGGGTGAAGCCGCCGGTGGCCGGGGTCAGCACCGAGAGCGCGTCGGCGAGCGAATCGTGGGCGACGAAGCCGGCGCAGCGGTTGAGCGCGACGTGCACTGCCTGCGCCAGCTGATCGCGTTCGAAGGCCGATACGTGGACGACGTGCACCTTGTCGTACCGTGCAGCCACGTCTGATTCTTCGATGGCGGCGACCTCGCCCGTGGCGAGCGGCCACCGGGTCGGGCTGATCTTCTGCAGCAGCCGGTACGCCGGTTCGTCCAGCGACAGCCAGAGCGTATCGGGTGGCTGTGCGCTTGCAGGCAGTCCCAGGATGAGGATCGACAGGAGTGCGAGGGTGAAGCAGCGGCGGAGAAGATTTGGTGTTTTCATCGGGGGACAGCGAAAACCGGGTTCCGCAGCCTAGCGCATTCGTTTCGCGCTGATAAGAATTCGCTGCGAACTTCCGGTGCGCCCTCGCCGCCATCGGCGGGCAGGGCAAAACCGCCGCAGGCGACCCCGTTGCGTCGTCATCCGGCAGCACCGCGCTCCGAGCAAAGACGCGATACGCCTCACTCGTCCAGCACCCGCCCGGTTTCGTCGACCACGAAGCGGGCGCGCTTGCCGGCGTAGTAGAAGCTGGCGCGGTAGCGGCCGGCGTCCTCGCCGGTGCCGCGTTCGCACAGCACCGAGATCTTGCCCTCGCTCATGAGCTTGCGGAAGGTATCGACCTCCATCTCCAGGCTGCGGGCGACGAGGGCTCCGTCGATGTCGATGGCCGGGTTGGTCATTGGGAATCCTTCTTCTGCGCGGTGGCGGCACGATGCCACGGAGCGGCACGACGGGAGCTGACCTGGGTCACGCGGGCGGTGCCAACCCCAGCATCCAGGCGATCTGCGCGCCAATGGCCAGATCGCCGACCTGCCCGAAATGGCGGTGCCGCAGGCGGCCCTGCGGATCGATCAGGCACAGCGTCGGGGTTCCCTGCATGGCGTAGGCGCGCATCGTCTGCGGAATCGGATCGCCGTCGCCGGCGCGGTCCACGCCCACGGGGAAGTCGATGCGGTACTCGTGCAGAAAGGCCTGCAGCGACACCGGCGTCATCGCGGCGTGATGCTCGAACACGGTGTGCAGGCCGATCACCGCCACATGCTCGGGCGGAAAGGTCTCGCGGATGCGCCTGGCCTGCGGCAGGCCGTGGGAGACGCAGCCGGGGCAGAGCATCTGGAAGGCTTCCAGCACCACGACCCGGCCGCGCAGCGCGGCGAGGGTGGGCGGTTCTGCGGCGTTGAACCAGCGCTCCACCTGCCACTCGGGTGCCATGGGAAGGTCGGTGTTCATTGCGGTTCCTCGTGGGTGTGGGGTCGGTTCGCGGGCGGCAGCGTGTCCCGGAAGCTCCTCGCGTGACGCAGCGCGCGCGCAAGCGCCGCGAGCGTGGCCGCATGCGCGAGCGCCAGCGCGCCGCCGCCGATGCGCGCGAGAGCGGCGGGCCAGAGTACTGCGGCGGCGAGCGCGACGGCGGCGACGAGATGCAGGGCGAGCACCGCGCGCTTGTCGGGCTCGGGCACGAGCAGACCGACGCCGGGAATGCGCAGCCCGCGCGGGCAGTCGCGGCGCAGCGCGATCCAGGCCAGAAAGGCGCTGATTTCCAGCAGCATGCCGGTCACGATCAGCGGCAAGCCGACGCCGAGCGCGAGCGCGCCGGCGGCAAGTCCGCCGCGTTCGGAAAGCCAGCCGGCCGCCGCCAGCGGTGCCAGCACGCAGGCGGCCCCGAGCGCGATGCTGCCCGCGCGCCAGAACTGCACCAGCGCCGCGTCGCGCCGGCGCGCGGTGGCCATCGGCAGGAGCAGCGATGCCAGCACCCAGAGCGCACCGGGCACGGCCAGCGCCAGCGCCAGGCCGGTTTGCGAATCGACCAGAAACCGCAGCGCCGCGCCGGTCACCAGCGCCGCGCCCGCGAGCATGAACCAGCCGGCCAGCGCCCGCTCGGGGACGCGCCGTGCGCCCTGGAACATCGGCTGCGTGAGGCTGCCCACGGCGGCCATCAGCCCCAGCACCCAGCCGAGCAGGCCAAGGCCCGCGTGCACATCGACGAGGGGTTCGAGCGCGAGTGCGACGTCACCGCGCAGCGCGAATGCCGCCAGCGCGCCGGCGGCGACGGTGAGCAGCAGCGCGATAAGGGCAAAGCCGATGCCGCCGCGCAGCGCGCGCCGCGCGCCGCGCGCGAGCAGCGACGGCAGTGCGGCCCAGGCGAAACCGAGCGGTGTCAGCGCCAGCAGCAGCGGCGCGAGCGCCAGCGCACCGGCGCTCGGCGCACACAGGCCCACGGCCAGCGCAAGGATGCCGAGGTTGAAGGCGACGTGCAGCGCGTCGGCCGCGCGCCCGAGCCGCAGCGGGCAGCCCGCCGCCACCGGCAGGAATTGCAGCAGCGCGCCGAACATCGCATTGCCCAGCACGCCCAGGGCGAAAACATGCGCCAGGGCCGCGGTTTCCGGCACCCAGCGGCCCATCAGCGCCGCCTCGCCGCGCCACGCCAGCCACGCGCCGGCGGCGATGCCCCAGAGCGGCGACAGCAGCAGCCAGCGCAGCGGGCGCGCCAGCGGCGGTGCCTGCGCGAAATCGAGCGCGCTCATTCCAGATCGTCCAGCCGCGCCTCGTCCTCGCGCCGGCAGATCGCGATGCGCGCGTGGCCGTCCGGCGTATCCTCGATCCTCCAGCAAAAGCCCCACGCCTCCAGCATCGGCAGCAGCGGCAGCGGCCGGAACGGCGTCAGCGCCACCAGCGCCGCGCCGGGCGGCAGCGCGTCCAGCGCCGCGACGATGCGCTCCATCGGTTCGGGCGGCGGCAGGTGGCGCAGGTCGAGTGGCGAGCTCATCAGGCAATGATGCCGCAGATGGGGGCGGCGCGTTCCGTCGGGGACGTAGCCCCGACCTACGAATCGGCAGCGTGGTTCCGTAGGTCGGCCCTACGTGGCCGACGTGGCCGTGCATCGAACATCGTGGCCGGGCATCGAAGAGCCTGGCGTTGCCGGGCGTTTGATGCGGCCGGGCGTTGAACATCACGTCGGGGGCGTAGCCCCGACCTACGGGGTGCTGTCGTAGGTCGGCCCTACGCGGCCGACGCTGCGCGCGAATCAGCCGCCCATCCAGCGCAGATAGGCGCCGAGCAGATCGCCGCCGTACATCATCTGCACCCATCCGGCGGCTGCGAGATAAGGGCCGAACGGGATCGGCGTGGCGCGGTCGCGGCCCTGGATGATGATGAGTGCAAGCCCCACCACCGCGCCGATCACCGAGCTCATCAGCACCACCGGAAGGATCGCCTTCCAGCCGCAGAGCGCGCCGATCGCGGCCAGCAGCTTGAAGTCGCCAAAGCCCATGCCTTCCTTGCCGGTAAGGAGCTTGAAGCCCCAGTACACGCTCCACAGCGAGAGATAGCCCACCGCCGCGCCGAGGATGGCCTCGCCCGGCGTCACGAACACCGGCACCAGGCTCGCCAGCAGCGCGAACCACAGCAAGGGCAGGGTGAGCACGTCGGGCAGCAGCGTGGTGCGCGCATCGATGCCGCTCATGGCGACGAAGAACCCGGTCGCCACCAGCATCGTGCCGCCCTGCCAGCTGATCCCGTAACGCCACACCACCAGGGCGAACAGCAGCCCGGTGAGCGCCTCCACCGCCGGATACTGCCACGAAATGCGCGCCTTGCAGCCGCGGCAGCGCCCGCCCAGCAGGAGGAAGCTCAGCAGCGGAATGTTCTCCCACGCCGCCAGCCTGTGACCGCATTTGGGGCAGTGCGATCCTTCCACCACGATGCCGGGCGGCTGCGATCCGCCTTCATCCGTGGGGGCAGGAAGGGTGACGCCGGGTTCTGGCGAAGCGAGATGGAGCGACGCGCGCACCGCCTTCTCGTTCTCGCGCCCATCGGCGGAGTCGGGTGGGGCGGGAGAGCGCTCCGCATCCGCCAGCACCTCGCGCGCATCGCGCAGCCACTGCCACTCCAGGCGCGCGGGCAGACGCAGGATCACCACGTTGAGGAAGCTGCCGACCAGCAGCCCGAACACCGCGGCGCAGGCGATCGCCAGCGCCGGGAAGTCCAGCAGGAGGGTCAGCACCTCAGATGGCCATGCCCAGCTTGAAGATGGGCAGGTACATGCCGACCACGATGCCGCCGACCACGGTGCCGATGAACATCATGATCATCGGCTCCAGCATGGAAGAGAGCGCGTCGACCGCGTTGTTGACCTCCTGCTCGTAGAACTCGGCCACCTTGAGCAGCATGGTATCGAGCGCGCCGGCCTCTTCGCCGATGGCGGCCATCTGGATCACCATGTGCGGGAACACGTCCACCTGGCGCATGGCGGTGTTGAGCTGATAGCCCACCGAGACATCATCCTTGATGCGATGAACGGCCTGCTCGTACACGATGTTGCCGGTGGCGCCGGCCACCGTGTCCAGCGCTTCCACCAGCGGCACACCGGCCTTGAAGGTGATGGCCAGGGTGCGGGCAAAGCGCGCGATGGCGGAGTTTCTCATGATCTCGCCGATCACCGGCACCTTGAGGATCAGGCGGTCGAGAAGCCGCGCGAAGCTTCTTGACCGCTTCTTGGCCTGCACCAGTCCAATGATTGTGCCGACCGTGACCAGAAGCATTGCCGGCCACCAGCTCACCATGAATTCCGATGCGTTGACCAGCATTTGCGTGAAGGATGGCAGTTCGGCTCCGAAGTTGTTGAATACTTCCTTGAACTGCGGGATCACGAAGATCAGCAGGATGGCGCTGACGAGGATGGCCACTGCGATTACGATCGTTGGATAGAACAGCGCCTTCTTGATCTTGCCCTTGAGCGCCTCGGTGGCTTCCTTGTAGTTG
>JAMLIV010000020.1 GCA_023954075.1 Lysobacteraceae bacterium | reverse complement strand
CCGCTGCTCCGCAGTGCGGGCAAAACGTCCAAGCGAGCCCGCCATCCTACACCATGTCGCATGGTTGTCAACACCCTAGGCTGCCGCACCCACGCGCATCGTCGCGGCGCGCTGGCCGGTCAGAGCGACCTGCGACCATGCGCCGCCCTCGCCTGACCGTCACGCACCGATTGGTCCGTGCGGCCGCCATCGCTATGCTGTCCGCTTCATCGGCATTCCGAGGTCTCCCCCATGGCATTACGCATCCAGCCCGCACGCCGCGTCGAGCGGACGCGCCCGCATCGGGCCGCACCACAGGTGGCGCGATGAGCGCGCGCGAAACCAGGGTCGCGCTGATCGGTGCGCCCACCGACATCGGTGCCGGGCACCGTGGCGCGTCGATGGGCCCCGAGGCCCTGCGCGTGGCCGGCATCGTGCAGGCGCTGCGCGCGCGCGGACTGGATGTTTTTGATACCGGGAACATCGGTGGCCCGCTCAATCCCTGGCTTCCGCCAGTGGACGGGTACCGCCACCTGGACGAAGTCGTGGCCTGGAACCGCGCAACGATGGATGCGGTAGGTGCGGCGCTGGCGTCGGATCGCCTGCCGATTTTGCTGGGCGGCGACCACAGCCTCGGCCTTGGCTCGATCACCGCGGTCGCACGGCATTGCCGCCAGAACGGCCGCACCTTGCGCGTGCTGTGGCTCGATGCCCACGCCGACTTCAACACCAGCGAGCTGACGCCCAGCGGCAATGTCCACGGGATGCCGGTCGCCTGCCTGTTCGGCATCGGGCCGCGGGCGCTCACCCACCTCTCGGGGGAGGCTCCGATGCTCCTTCCCGACCAGATCCGCCAGATCGGCGTGCGTTCGGTGGACGAGGGAGAACGCCGCCTGGTGCGCGAGGTGGGTCTGGACATCTACGACATGCGCTACATCGACGAAATCGGCATCCGCCAGGTGATGACGCAGGCGCTTTACGGCGTGGACGAGGACACCCACCTGCACGTCAGCTTCGATGTGGATTTCCTCGATCCCGCCATCGCGCCGGGCGTCGGCACCACGGTGTCGGGTGGGCCCAACTACCGCGAGGCGCAGCTGGTGATGGAAATGATCGCCGACTCCGGCCGGCTGGGCTCGCTCGACATCGTCGAACTCAACCCGGCCTTCGACCTGCACAACAAAACCGCGCAGCTCGCGGTGGACCTGGTGGAAAGCCTGTTCGGGAAATCCACCCTGATGCGATGAACGCAGCGCGCACCGCGGCGGCATGGGCACTTGCGCATGCCGGGGCGAGCCTGGTTACACTTCAGCCCCGGCACACTCAGGACATTGCCGACGATGACACGAAACCTCCGCCTCCTCCTTCTCGCCATCGCGGCCGCCGTAGTGCTGGGCGGCTGCAACACCATCGAAGGTGCCGGCAAGGACATCCAGAAAGCCGGCGAAAAAATCGAGGACGCCGCCAAGCGCTGATCCTGCGCGGTGACGCGGCGGCGAGGAATCACGGATCAGGTACAAAGCCGCCCGGGAACGGATCGGGATGGCGTGCCCACGCACCGGGCGCGGGCAGAATCCCCATCGCAATGAGGTTCTCGCGCCGGTCGTAGCGTAGCGCGACCGTCTCGTTCGGGCGCGAACCGGCCCGCTCGAAGCGCGTCTGGCGCACCGGGGAATACTCGCGCGCACCGTGGCCGGTCCCGAGCGAGGGGCCGGGTGCCATGGGCGGCACAGCGGCCACGCTACGCTCCGCTGCGGCATCCGCCGTGGACTCCTGCGCCTGGCGCGCGGATACCTTGGATTTGGGCATCGGGCGCACGCGCTTTTCGCGGAACACGGCGATCCCGATGACGCCGACATTGTCCGGTCGCCCGGTGCGCGCGGCGTAGCTGTCGGGCAGCGGTGCGAATTCGAACGCCGCCACGTCGGAAAGACTCTTGCGCCAACCCGCCACCTCGGTGCTCTGCCAGGGATCGAGCACGTAGCCCGCCTGGCCCGGATCGGCGGTCTGCCCGCTGACGGCGTTGACGCCGTCCACGCTCAGCACCACCAGCACCCGCTCACCGGTCCGGTTCTGCAGCCGGATGGCATAGCGCTGGCCGGGAATGCCTTCGATCCAGCGCTCCCCGCGCGCCGGATACTGGATCAACACTGCGCCGCTGTCGCGATCGATCACGGACATCTCGACCAACGCGCCATGCGCACGGGCCGCCGGCAGCGACAGGCAGGGGATCAGGACACACAGGGCAAGCAGGATGCTTCTCGACATGACGGCGATCTCCGGGTTGGGTGGCGGCTGTAACGCCGCACCCGATCCGCCGGGGTTGAGTCGGTCGCGACGACGGTCCGCATGGCCAGCGCCGATTCATACTTCGGGGCGGCGGGCGACGGTTGGGCACGGGTATGCTTGCCGGCTCCGGGCCCGCCGCAAGATCCATCGTGCGCACGAGTGCAACCACCACGCTGCTGATCACCCTCCTCCTGCCCGTCGCAGCCGGCGCGCAGGTGCTTGGGGCGGTGCGCGTGACCGGCATCGAAGGCGAGGCGCTGGACAACGTGCGCAAGTCGCTGTCGCTCCTGCGACTGGACGACGCCGGCCGCGCCGCGCTGGAAGAACCGCGCCTGGCCTACCTCCTGCGCCGGGTTCCCGATGAAGTCTCCACGGCGCTGCAGCCCTATGGCTTCTATGCCGCCGGTGCCGACATCGCGGTCGAGCGCAAGGGCGGAACGGCGAACGTGACCATCACCGTGAAACCGGGTGAACCGGTGCGCGTGGATGCGCTCGCGCTGCACCTCGAGGGTGAAGCCCTGGGGGACGAGTCGATACGCGCGTCGCTGGCCACCTTCCCGCTGCACACCGGCGCGCTGCTGGACCACGCCGCCTACGAGCGCGGCAAGCTCGCAATCCAGCGCGCGCTTCTGGCGCGCGGCTACTTCGACGCGGAGATGGAGCGCCACGCGGTGGAAGTGACGCGCACCCGGAATGCCGCCCGCATCGATCTGGCCTGGAACAGCGGCATCCGCTACCACTTCGGCGAAACGCAGATCGAAGGCTCGCACATCCGCCGCTCCCTGCTGGAAAAGACCGTGCCCTACCGCCAGGGCGAACCCTACGAGCAGGATTCGCTGCTGCAGTTGCACCAGCGCCTGACCGAACTGGACTACTTCGGCTACATCGACGTGCGCCCCGACACCGAGCAGGCGCAGGGCGATGAGGTTCCGATCGCGGTATCGGTGGCACCGGGCAAGCGCAGCGTCTATACCGCCGGTCTGAGCATGGGTACCGACTCGGGCGCGGGCGCGCAGTTCGGGCTGGAACGCCGCTGGGTCAACGACCGCGGCCACAAGTTCGCCGCCCACCTGGACTGGGCGCAGCGGCGCAAGAGCCTCGGGGCCGAGTACCGCATCCCGGCGTTCGCCTGGGCCGAGGGCTGGTACGCCTTCGGTGCCAACCGGCGCGAAGAGGAAAGCACCGTAATGACCACCCGCATCACCGAGCTGGTGGCCTCACGCAGCGGCCGCTGGCGCGGCTGGAACCTCGCCGTGGCGGCGCATGCGCGGCTCGAGGACTTCGAAATCGGCGACCGCCAGGCGCGACGCAGCGGCACCGCCCAGGTCGGAGAAACACGGCTCATCTATCCGGCCGCCTCGGCGCAGCGAATCATCGCGGACCACCCCATGTACCCCTCGCGCGGCTTCTCGCTGCGCGGAGAGTTCAAGGTCGGCGCATCGGCGCTGGGTTCGGATGTGAGTTTTGGCCAGTTTCTGTTCGACGCCAAACTGATCCGCAGTCTGGGGCAGGACAACCGGTTCCTTTTCCGTGGCCAGCTCGGGCGCACCTTCACCGACCAGCTGCAGGCGCTGCCGCCCTCGCTGCGCTTCTTCGCCGGCGGCGACCGCAGCATTCGCGGCTACCGCTATCAGCACGTCGGCCCCCGGCTCGACGACGTTCCCACCGGCGGCAAGAACCTCCTGGTCGGGAGCGCCGAGTACGAACGCATGTTCACGCCGACCTGGGGTGCGGCGGCATTCGTCGATGCCGGCAACGCCTTCAACGAGATCAACGAGGGTGCCTCGGTGGGTGCCGGCCTGGGCCTGCGCTGGCGCTCACCCGTGGGCATGGTGCGCGTCGATATCGCAAAAGGATTCGACGACAACGCCGGCTTCGAACTGCACATCAACATCGGGCCGGACCTGTGAGCGACGCGACCGCGGCCAACGTGAGTCCGCCGGCACCGCCCGCAGCACGGCGGCGCTGGCGCTGGCTGGTCGCATCGCTTCTGGCGCTGGCGCTGCTGGGCATCTTGCTGGCACTGGCCCTGCTCAAGACCGGCGCCGGGCGCGACCTGGTGCTGGAGCAGCTGCGCGACGCGCTCGCCCCGGGCGCGCTGGAATGGAGCCAGGCCGAAGGCAGCCTCAGCGGCGGCCTGCGGCTGCACGGGATCCGCTATGCGGCAGACGGCGTGACCGCGGAGCTGAAGGCGCTGGAACTCGACATCGACGGACTCGCACTCCTTTCCGGCACGCTGCGCGTGCGCCACATGAAGCTCACCGACGGACGCATCGAGCTTCCGCCCGCGCAATCGACACCCGCGCCGTGGCCCGAGCGCATCATGCTGCCGGGCGAACTGCCGGCACTCTCGCTGTCGCCGGCCATTCGCATCGAGGCGCTGGAAATCGCGTCGCTGTCGCTGCAGCGCGACGGTGCCACGCTGTTCACCGCGCACGCGCTTTCCACCCGCGCCGCCCTGGCCGATGGCATCGTCACGGTCCAGAACCTGCGGCTGGAGGGCGCGCCCGTCAGCCTGCGGCTCGATGCGCGCTTTGACACTGCGCACGGTTGGGACGGCACGCTCGATGCGCGCGCAGACATCGCCCTGTCGCCGTCGAATCCGGTCACCGTGGACGCCGCGCTGCGCGGCGATCCCGGCGCACTTTCGCTGAGCGTGCAGACCGCCACGGAACCCGCCAATCACATCACTCTGCACATTCGAGGCGGGCTCGCCGACCCGCGCTGGGACCTCGGTGTGGATGCGCCGCAGCTGCGTCCCTCATGGTTCGGGGCGGAGGGCGAGCCCGTCGCGCTGTCGCTGGAGGCACACGGCGACCTCACACGGGCCGCGCTCGAAGGAACGCTGCGCCAGGGCGGCCTCGATCTCGAACTGCGGCCCTCGCAGCTTGGTTACGACCAGCACGCGCTGGCCCTCGCGCCGCTCGCGCTGGGTGCCCTCGGCGGCAGCCTGGCGCTGGAAGGCACGGTGGACGGCTCGCAGGCGCAACCGCAGCTGGCGCTGGTCGCCCGCTGGGCCGACCTGGTGCTGCCGGCCGCCGGCGATCCGCTGCAAAGCGGCGGCGAGGCGCGCATCGACGGCCCGCTCGACGACTATGCCCTGAGCCTGGCCGGGGATATCCGCCGCAATGGCGAAAAGGCCGCGCTGGATCTCGCCGGACGCGGATCGATGCAGGCGCTGGCGATCGAGGCCATGCAGGTGGCGCTGCCGTCCGGGCGGCTGGACGCGCACGGCCGGATCGCCTGGGACCCGCAAGTCGACGGCGCGCTGGAGCTGGCCCTGTCCGATTTCGACCCGTCGTGGATCGTCCCGGGCCTGCCCGGCGCGATCAGCGCGAAGATCAGCGCGTCGGGCGGCATCGTCGATGGTGCCGCACGCGGGCAGGTGGAGGCCGGCCCGATCCGCGGCAGCCTGCGCGGCCTGCCCGTGCGCGGAGACGTCAGCGCCCGCATCGACGGTGACGGCAGCGGCTCGGGCCGCCTGGATCTTCGCCTGGGCGACTCGCGGCTGGCGGGTGAAGGCACCTGGGGCGAACGCATCGAGGCCTCGCTGGATCTCTCACCGCTGCAGCTCTCCGACTGGCTGGACGCCGCCGAAGGCGAACTGCGCGGCAGCGTCGCGCTGCGTGGCCGGCGCGACGCGCCAGAAATTTCCGCCCGCATCGACGGGCGCAACCTTGCCCTGGGCGAACAGGCCGCCGCCAGCCTCGCCCTGCGCGCCGCCGTCGCGGGACGCACGTCCGCGGGCACCCTCAGCCTTGAAGCGCGCGACCTCAGGCTGGGCGGACAGGCGTTCGACCTGCTCTCGCTGTCGGCTGAAGGCGATCGCGCGCGGCACCACGCAACGCTTGCGCTCGACGGCCTGTCCGGGCGCGCTGGCCTTGCGCTGGACGGTGGACTTTCGGCGCAGGGCGATCTGTGGCGAGGAACGCTTCAGGCGCTGGCGCTGGAGCCGCGCGACCACGCGCCCTGGCACCTGCGCGAACCGGCAGCCGTCTCGCTTGCGCCGGCATCGGGTGAGCTCACGCTCGAACCCGCGTGTCTCGATGCCGCGCCGGCGTCCCTGTGCCTGCGCGCCAGCAGCCACGCCGGCATCACCGAGGGCGACCTGGCGCTGGCCCAGTTCGATCTGTCCCAGCTCACGCCCTGGCTGGGCGGAAGCGAAGGCACCGGGATCACGCTGGCGGGCCAACTCGACGCCAACGCACAGTTCGCGCGCAGTCCTGCGGGCGAACTGCGCGCGCAGCTCGATGCGAGCATCCCGTCACTCGTGGTCACACCCGTCATCGACACGGGTTCGACGCCTTTCGAACTCGCCGATATCCGCTTGGCGGCAACGCTCGACCCCGTCCAGGCGCAGGCAAGCCTGGTGGCGTCGCCGGGCCGTGACGGCCATCTGCGCGCAAACGCACGGCTGGCCTCGCCTGCTGCCGCCGATGGCGAGCTGTCGGGCACGCTGGACCTGCTGCTGTCCGATATCGCTGCCGTGGCGGGATTCAGCGATCAGGTCGCCGCCGCACAGGGTCGGATCGCAGGCCATCTCGCGCTCGCGGGCACCCGCGCCGCGCCGCAGTTCGACGGCAGGCTCGACCTCGCGGGCTTCAGCGCGCAGCTCCCGGCCCTTGGCATCACCGTGCACGAGGGCGCGCTGCACGCCCGATCCGGAGCGGACCGCGGCGTGGTCCTGGAAGGGACGCTGGGCATGGGCGAAGGCGTGTTGGCGCTGGCCGGTGAAATCGCGCTGAATGATGCCGCTCAGCCCACCGCATCGGCCACCCTGCGTGGGGAAAACCTCAGCGTGATGTCGACACCCGAAGCGCACGTGCGCGCTTCGCCAGACCTGCGCGTGGCGCTCGCCGACGGCCGCCTCACGCTGCGCGGTTCGGTGGAGGTGCCGTTCGCGCGGATCGATCTGGAGCGGCTGGAAAGCACGCAGGCACCCTCGCGCGACGTGGTGATCGTGGACGAGGCCGCCGGCAGCGGCGGTGCGGTGGCGGTGGATGCCGACATCAGCGTGTCCCTGGGCGAGGACGTGCGCATGAAAGGCTTCGGCCTCAACGGCACCCTCGCCGGGCAGCTGCGCGTGAACGAACGCCCGGGCAGGCCCACCACGGCGCGCGGATCGATCGACGTGGGCGGTGCCTACAAGGCTTATGGGCAGGATCTTTCCATCACGCGCGGCCGCGTGGCCTGGACCGCCACGCCGATCGACACCCCGACGCTGGACGTGCGCGCACAGCGCAAGATCGACGCGATCACGGTCGGCGTGCAGGTGCGCGGCACGGCGCTGGTGCCGGAGCTGACGCTCTGGTCCGATCCGGCCATGGACCAGGCCGAGCAGCTTTCCTATCTCATCCTCGGCCGCCCGCTGCGCTCGGCCTCACAGGCCGACGGAACCCGGCTTACCCAGGCCGCGGCTGCGTTCGGCGGCAACCTGCTGGCCAAGAACCTGGGCGCGCAGCTGGGCGTGGACGAAATCGAAGTGGCCGACAATCGCGCTCTGGGCGGCGCGGCACTGACCGTCGGCAAGAAGCTCTCGCCGCGGCTCCACGTCAGCTACGGCGTCGCCCTGTTCGGGCCAGGGCAGGTGATCACGTTCAAGTACCTGCTCAGCCGCCTGTGGAACATCCAGATCGACTCGGGCACCGAAAATCGCGCCGCGCTCAATTACCGGCATGAGCGCTGAAAACCGCGCCTCGCGGGAGGCGACTTCGCCCTACTTCAAGGCGGCCTTCAGCGCCTTGCGGATGATGGCCTCGGCACCGTCGCCTTGCTCGAACGCGCCCTTCACCAGCCGCGCCGCCTCGACCGGCTTGAAGCCCAGCTGCTGCAGGGCGATGACGGCTTCGGACTGCGGGTCGGCGGGAGCGGGCACACCGCGCGCGGATGGCACCGCGGCGCTGCCCGCACCAACTCCGCCAAGCTTGTCGCGCAGCTCCAGCACGATGCGCTCGGCGGTCTTCTTGCCGATGCCGGGGATGCGCGAGAGCGCCGCGGTATCGCCACCGTCCACGCGCGCCACGAAATCCTCCACGCTGCTGCCCGAGAGGATCGCCAGCGCGATCTTCGCGCCGATGCCGGTGACCTTCTGCACGTCGCGGAACAGGCGACGCTCGGCTTCGCGCAGGAAGCCGTACAGCGCCACGCTGTCCTCCTTCTGGGCGTGGTGCACGAACAGCGTCACCTCGCTGCCCAGCTCGGGCAGGTCGTAGATCGTGCTCATCGGCGCTTCCAGCTCGTAGCCCACGCCCTGCACGTCCACGATCAGCCACGGCGGCTGCTTGTGGACCAGCGTGCCCCGGAGGCGGCCGATCACGGGTGCACCCTGCGGGTGCGGGATTGGGGATTGGAGAGTGGGGATTGGCAAGAAACGCCCCGCCCCGGTATCACCCTCCTGCGATCTCGCACTGCGCCCTTCATCGGCATCCGCTCCATTCGATCATCCTCGCTTCCCGTCGTTCCCGCTCCGATCGGCGCGGCGCTTCGAATCCCCAATCCCGAATCACGAATCCCCACCCTCACCTCTTCCTGCCCCAGGCCACGCGCGCGGCGACGCCCAGGCGGGCGGCGCTGGCGCGAACGTGGGCGTGGGTGATGGCCACGGCGAGGGCATCGGCGGCATCGGGCTGAAGCCTGCCGGAAAGGCCGAGCATCACGCCCACCATGTGCTGGACCTGGGTCTTGTCGGCGCTGCCGCTGCCCACCAGGCCGAGCTTGATCTCCTTGGCGGCGTACTCGCTCACCGGCAGGTCGCGTGCGACACAGGCGGCTATCGCCGCCCCGCGCGCCTGCCCGAGCTTGAGCGCGCTCATCGCGTTGTTCGACAGGAAGACCTGTTCGACCGAAACTTCGCTCGGGGAAAAACACGCGATGAGTTCCCACAGCCCGTCGAGCAGGAGGCGCAGGCGCAGCGGGAAGGTTTCGGCCGCCAGGAGGTTGATCGCGACGTGGTGCACGTGGCTGATCCGGCCCGCCGCATCGACATCGATGATGCCCACGCCGGTGCGCTGGGAGCCGGGATCAATGCCGAGTATGCGCGCCGCGGCCGGCATCCCCATGCCCGGTCAGTAGTCGAAGGCGTCGGGCGGAAGGTCGGCGTTGGAATAGACGTTCTGCACGTCGTCCAGGTCCTCCAGCCAGTCGAGCATCTTGGCCACCGAGGTCGCAGTCTCGCCTGTGACCGCGATGTCGTTGTCGGCCCGCAGGGTCACTTCGCTTTCATCGGGCTTCAGGCCGGCGGCCTCGAAGGCGGCCAGCACCGCGTCGAAGTTCTCGGGCGCGGCGAGCACGTCGATCGAGCCGTCCTCGGGATAGGTCACCACGTCGTCGGCACCGGCATCGATGGCGATCTCGGTCACCCTGTCCTCATCCGCACCGGGCGCGAACGAGGCCACGCCGAGGCGCTTGAACATGAAGCCGACCGAGCCATCGGTGCCAAGGTTGCCACCGAACTTGCCGAAGGCGTGGCGCACTTCTGCCACGGTGCGCTGGCGGTTGTCGGTCATCGTGTCCACGATCACCGCCACGCCGCCGGGCGCGTAGCCCTCGTAGCGGATTTCCTCGTAGGTCACGCCCTCAAGTTCGCCGGTGGCCTTCTTGATGGCGCGCTCGATGTTGTCCTTGTTCATGTTCGCGGCCAGGCCCTTGTCGATGGCCAGCCGCAGGCGCGGGTTGGATGCCGGATCGCCGCCGCCGGTGCGTGCGGCGACGGTGATCTCGCGGATGATCTTGGTGAACATCTTGCCGCGCTTGGCGTCCTGCGCGTTCTTGCGGTGCTGGATGTTCGCCCACTTGCTGTGTCCTGCCATGTGGAACCGTCTGCAACGTGTGGAATCGGACGGTGATTCTACTATGCCGGCCGCCGGTTTCCGGCAGTGCGCTGCCGTTTGCGCCATTCGGGGTAAAGTGCAGCCTTCGGTTCCGGTGGAGTCCGTCGTGGACAGCCTGCAGCGCATCGCCTTCCTTGCCAGCCGTACCCCCGAGGTGCAGCCGATCCTGGCCGCGCTCGAAGCGCGCTATGGCAACGTGGTGCCGCAGGACGCCGACGTGATCGTGCCGCTGGGTGGCGACGGCTTCATGCTGCAGACCCTGCACCGGCACATGGATCTGAACAAGCCGATCTACGGGATGCGCGCCGGCTCGGTCGGGTTCCTGCTCAACCAGCTCAGGATCGAGGAGCTGCCCGAACGCCTCGCCGCGGCCGAGGCCACCACGTTCAAACCGCTGGAAATGACCGCCATCACCGATGCCGGCGGGCGCGTCGGCGCGCTGGCCTTCAACGAGGTCTCGCTGCTGCGCCAGACCAAACAGGCAGCCAAGATCCGCGTCTATCTCAACGGCACCGCGCGCCTGGACGAACTGGTCTGCGACGGTGTGCTGGTGTCCACGCCGGCGGGAAGCACCGCCTACAACCTTTCGGCACACGGTCCGATCCTGCCGCTGGGCAGCGCGGTGCTGGCGATGACGCCGATCAGCCCGTTCCGCCCGCGCCGCTGGCGCGGGGCGATCCTGCGCAACGACACCGAGGTGCGCTTCGAGATCCTCGATGCCTGGAAGCGCCCGGTCAGCGCCACCGCCGATTCCTTCGAAGTGCGCGACATCGCCGAAGTGACCATCCGCGAGTCGGCCGGACGCACCGTGACCCTGCTGTTCGATCCCGAGCACAACATGGAAGAGCGCATCCTCGATGAGCAGTTCACCGTCTGATCCGGCGATCATCCAGATCAATCCACAGCGCGCCGCGGCACCTGACCAAGAACGCCTGGTGGTGGCGCTGTCGGCGCGCGCGCTGTTCGACCTGGAAGACAGCCACGCGGTGTTCGAGAGCGAGGGCGTGGACGCCTACGCCAACTTCCAGCGCAGCCGCGAGGATCTGCCGCTGGAACCGGGCATGGCCTTCCCTCTGGTCAAGAAGCTGCTCGCGCTCGATGCGCTGCAGCGGCCCGGCGTACCGCGTATCGAGGTCATCCTGCTGTCGCGCAATTCCTCCGACACCGGCCTGCGCATCTTCAATTCGATCGAACGCTACGAGCTGGGCATCGTGCGCGCCGCCTTCACCAGCGGCGCGCCGGTCTGGCCCTACATCCGACCATTCGGCGCGCACCTGTTCCTGTCGGCCAATCCTGAATCGGTACGTGGCTCGCTCGACAACGGCGTGGCGGCGGCGACCATCCTGCCGGCGCGCACGACGCCTCCGATCAATGCCCAGCTGCGGGTAGCCTTCGACGGCGATGCGGTGATCTTCGGCGACGAATCCGAGCGCATTTCGCAGGAAGACGGCCTGGAGGCGTTTGCCCGCAACGAGCGCGAACTGGCCCAGACGCCGCTTTCGGCCGGCCCGTTCCGCGGTTTCCTGCACGCGCTGCACCAGATCCAGGAGGCGTTTCCGCCGGAGGAAGGGCCGTTGCGCACCGCGCTGGTGACGGCGCGTTCGGCACCGGCGCACAAGCGCGTCATCCTGACCCTGCGCCACTGGGGCGTGCGCCTGGACGAGGCGCTGTTCCTGGGCGGGCGCGACAAGGGGCCGTTCCTGGAAGCCTTCGGGGCCGACATCTTCTTCGACGACTCGCGGCACAACATCGAGAACGCCGCGCGCCATGTCGCCACAGGCCACGTTCCGCACGGGGTTTCCAACCCGCGCTGAACGAGACGGAACGCGCGGCGGCCGCCGCGCCGGCTCCGAGAGCCACGCCCACGCAAAAAAGCCGCGCCCTGGAAGGGGCGCGGCTTTTTTGCGACTCCGCCGGCTCCCGCGCTGCGGGAGCCGGCGGCATGCAAGGCACTCAGGTTGCCGACAGATCCGGCTCCGGCAGCGGGTGCGAGTGCGCCCTGCGGATGCGCGAGGTCAGCGAGGCGGTGAAGCGCCACACGAAACCGAACGTCACCAGCAGGAGGCCCAGATTACCAATCCCCGAGAGCAGGTAGGGCAGCATGGGATCACCCGCGACGCGCACCCGATCCAGGTTGAAGCTCAGCAGGCCGAACGTGACCAGCAGGCCGAATATCCACATGAACAGCATCCAGATGCCGGCCTCGAACCCGGTCAGCGGACGGCTCCAGCCGGTCGCCGGTGCCGCCGGTTCCGCCACGACGTCGGCCGCGGTGAAGTTCTCGTCGCCAGCACGCCGCCCCAGCGTGATCAGGTCATAGATCACCACCAGCGCGCCGACCATGAACAGGAATCCGAAGGTCGGCAACAGCACCTTGTAGATGTTCATTGCCGGGAACACGTCGCCACCGAACCAGTCAAGGCCAAGGATGCGATAGACGTAAATCTGGATGGTTCCACCCCAGGCAAAGCTCAGCGCGACCCCGAGGATACCGGTGAACAGCAGCCAGAAGCCCAGCTTGCCCAGCTTCTGGTCGAAGTGGGCGAACTTGCGCACTGCCGGGATCGCCCAGTAGGCCGAGCCGATGCCGAGCATGCCGAAGGTGCCGAACAGCGCCAGGTGGCCGTGACCCGCGGTGACCCAGGTGCCGTGCGACCAGACGTTGGTCAGGGCGAAGGTCATCACGAAGCCGAGGATGCCGGCGCCCACCAACTCGAGCGTGGCCGAACCCAGCAGGAAGTAGAAGGCCGGGGCGTTGACCAGCGGACGGTCGTTGGCGTGTGCATCCAGGTAGATGTGCCAGAAACAGAAGATCAGCGGCAGCGGTTCGAGCGCGCTGAACAGCGAACCCCAGAACTGCCAGAACTCCGGCGTACCGATCCAGAAGTAGTGGTGCGCGTTGCCAATCAGGCCCGACAGCCACACGAAGGACACGCCCCAGAACACCGCAAAGCCGATCGAGCGCACGTTGGCCTTGAACATCAGCACCAGGAATGCACCCACGAGGGTGATGTGGATCACTTCCCACACGCCTTCGACCCAGTAGTGGACCACGTACCAGCGGAAATACTCCTGCACATCGATGCGCGGCACGTAGAACATGCCGAATATCCACACCACCACCAGCATCGAGACGCCCAGGCCAAGGCCCCAGTGGATCTCGTTCCACTGCCGCATCGGCGGGAAGGTCTTGAGCACCACGAAGGCGAGGATCAGGAACCCGACCAGGACGCCAACGGCGGCGGCGCGGCCCATCTCGATGTATTCCAGGCCGTTCTGCAGCCACGGCTGCCCCGCGGCCCAGCCGGCGACGCCAGTCTGCGCGAAGAACTGGGTGTACAGGTTCCAGACGACGATGATGATGACCGCGTAAAAGAGCAGGTGCACGAGCCACGGTGCCACGATATCGCGCTTGGCCAGGAGCGGCGTGACGAACAGCGCCGACCCGATGAATCCGCACACGATCCAGAGGATGCCCAGGCTCAGGTGGCTGGCACGCGCCACGTTGAAGTTGATCACGCCCGCGAGCAGGGCCGGATCGGCCTGCTGTGCGGCCAGGATCATTCCATAGATGACCTGCATCCCGAACAGCACGAGCATCAGCATGAAGAAGCGCATGCTCAGCTTCTGTGTTTCATAGGTGATGCGCATTAGTGCTTCTCCCCGTTGTTGAGCGACACGAGGTAGGCCACCATCGCATCGACTTCCGCATCACTCAGGATGCTGGAATACGCCGGCATGACGCCGGCGGGAAAGCCCTCGGCGATCTGGGCATCGGGCTCGCGGATCGACGTGGTGAGATAGGCCTGATCCGCCGTCACGGTCGTGCCGTCAGCCAGCGTCACCAGGCTGTTGTAGAGCCCGCCCCAGCCCGGGCCGATCATGCGCGTCTGGTCGGCGGCGTGGCAGGCGGTGCAGCCATAGTTGGCCACCAGCGCCGCCCCCTCCTGTGCCGGATCGACTGCCGGGGCCGCCTCGGGCGCATTCGCCGCTGCGGCAGGTGCCGCGGCGGCGGCCGGTGCCGGTGCCGGTGCCGCAGCCGCAGGCTTGATGAGCCGCAGGCGCTGCTCCAGGGTTCCGGTTTCCACCTTGGGCGGCCAACCCTCGGTGTTCATTGCCGAGGTGTAGCGGAAGAACGCGATCAGCTTGGCGACTTCACCTTCCCGGAACGGCAGGTTGGGCATGTGCGAGGGCGTGCCGCCGCGGCGCTCGATGCGATCGGCGACACCGGCGTACTTCGCCACGTACTCCTCCAGCGTCGTCGCTCCGGCCTCCTGCTGCTGCTCGGGGGTGATCAGGTGCGTGCGGACGGCACCGCCCGTGGGCCAGCTCGCCGCCGACGGGATGAAGGCCTCGAGCCAAGCCGGGCCGGTGTCCTGATAGATGTTCGTCAGGTCCGGACCGAAATAGGCACCGTTGCCCACGATGGTGTGGCAGCCCATGCAGTTGTACGCCTGGAACACACGCTTGCCTTCATCGGCCGAGAAACCCTTGTAGCTGAAATCATCCGGCACGGCCTGTCCACGCTCGTCGACGAAGGACGCCCACGACAGGAAGAAGAAGATCGCCGCCATCAGCGCGAGGACGATCAGTGCCCCGCGTCGCCGCGGGGTTTCGCAACTGCGATCACCCGATGTGCAGGTCATGCCCGATCTCCTTCAGCCTTCTTGCAGCACTCGCCTTCGGCAGCCTTGGCCTGGCGCGCCTCGTCGGCGGCGTGGCCGAACAGGATCCGGGTGCTGCCGATGAACGCATAGAACACATAGACCGACAGCAGGAAGCCGCCGGCGAAGTAGACCATCCACGCCGTCTGGGACTCCGCCCAGTATTCATAATCACGCCAGTACGGCCATGACAGCAGCATCGCTGCCACGGTGCCCAGCACCGAAATCACCAGATCGAAGAATCGCTGCATCGTGGTTTCCCCCGCAGGAAGGTTGACGCCGCGATGCAGGGACTGTCCCGAACGCACCACGGCCCGCATGACACCTGGAAACTGTACGCGTTGGCTCCACGGTGCGGCATTGACATAGGTCAAGCCCCTCCGGCGCACCGGCATGTGGCGCGTGCAAAGCGGCGTTTCCAGGCCGGAAATTGCCGGACGTTCCGACCGCTCCGGGCGAACCTCGCGGGCACGTTCGCCTGCTCCTGCACGAACGCCACGCCCGGCGCAGCGAGCCGGCGAATGTCGCGGCCAGGGTCCTTGCATCCGGCATCCCGCGCCCCCATCCTCCGGACACCCCATCGTGCGACCGTGCCCATGCTATCGGCCATCATTGCCCTTGCCATCTTCGGCACCGTTGCCCTCGCATGGGTCAGCGCGCGCGGCGCCGCCGAAGTGGCCGCGCACTACGGCCAGCGGGCCTGCAGTGAAAGCGGGGTCCAATGGCTCGATCACACCGTCGTACTGGAACGCCTGCGCCTCAAGCGCGCGCCTGACGGATGGATCCGGCCGCTGCGGCGCTACCGCTTCGAGTTTTCCGCCAGCGGTCATGATCGCCAGCGCGGTTATCTCGAACTGCTAGGGGCCGATCTGCAGTGGCTGCGCATGCCGCCCCTGCCGCAGCCCGAGCCGCTGGCGACGCCCGAAGGCGGGCCGGGGGCTGGCTGGCAGGTGAGTCTTCGGCTTGGGGGCGGCACCAGGCCCGGCAGCGACAGCTGACGCGAGGCCCCGCACCCGGTCAGGCCAATCCCGGCACCTGCGCAACTGTCGCGAACGTTCTTCGAAAAGTGCAGTGCGCGGCAACCGAAACCGCGCCGAATCGCCCGCCGGCACTCGGGTCGGCTACTTGACCACGCGCAGGTGCGAACCGCGCCTGGGGGCACCGCCGGGGGCGGGGTCCGGGGGTGGCACGACATCGCCGAACGGATCGCCATCGCGGACAGCGTCCGCATCCTGAGGCTCGGGTGCCATCATCATTCCCTGCCCGGTCTCCTGCGCGTAAATCGCCTGGACCGCGGCCACCGGAACCTCGACGCTCTGGCTGACGCCGCCGAAGCGCGCGAGGAAGTGGATCGACTGGTTGCCGAGATCAAGCTGGGACACCGCACGCGCCGCCACGTTCAGCACGACCTTGCCATCGCGCGCCACGCCCGGCGGCACGCGCACGCCGGCCACGCCGGCGTCCACCAGCAGGTACGGCGTCATTCCGTTGTCGCCGATCCACTCGTACATCGCCCGGATCAGATAGGGGCGATTGGACGTCATCGGCACCGGGGCAGCGGCGTCGGTCACGCTGGAAGCTCGGCCAGGAGGCGCTCTTCGGGCGTGAGGCTGCGGGCAAACCCGGGGCTGCGGAAGATGCGCTGGCCGTAGTCCTCGATCGGATGCGCGTCCTTGGGCAGGGAGATGCCCAGCGCAGGCAGGCGCCAGATGATCGGGGCCATGGCGCAATCGGCCAGGCTCATTTCCTGATTGAGGAAAAAGCGCGAGGCCTTGAACAGCGGCAGCGATGCCAGCAGGAGTTCCTTGAGGCGCTTGCGGCCACTGTCGACCTGGCCCTTGGCACCGTGCTGGATCGCCTGGATCTGCGGCACCCACTCGTGCTCGATGCGCAGCATCGCCAGGCGCAGGCGCGCCCGCGACAGCGGATCGATCGGCATCAGCGGCGGATGCGGATAGCGCTCGTCCAGGTACTCGGACACCACCGAGGCGGCATACAGCACCAGATCCCTATCGACCAGGGTCGGGACCGAGTGGAACGGGTTGAGGTCGATCAGGTCTTCCGGCGGATGGTTGGGATCCACCGGCACCATCTCGTAGGTGACGCCCTTCGCCGCAAGCACCAGGCGAACCCGGTGGCAGACCACGCAGTCGCGCGCGGAAAACAGCGTCAGGGCATTCCGCAATCGGGGATTTGCCGCTACCACCATTGCCTACCTCCCGCTCCAGGATGAGCCAGTGTGCCGCCAGCCATCCGGCCGGCGGCAGGAACCCTCAGTGCACGTCCTTCCAGTATTCCTTCTTCAGCAGCCACGCCAGGAACGTGAACACTGCAAGGAAGGCCAGTACGCCCACGCCGGTCGAACGCCGCTTGGCCGCCGAAGGCTCGCCGACGTAGTTGAGGAAATTGGTCAGGTCGCGCACGGTCTGGTCGTACTCGGCCGGACTCTGCTTGCCCGGCGTGGCCAGTTCGAAGCGCTCGACGTTGCCTGCGGCATCGAGCACCGGACGCTGGGTGCCCTGCAGGTCCCACAGCACATGCGGCATGCTCGAGCCGGCCAGCACCGTGTTGTTCCAGCCCGAGGGGCGCGTGTCGTCGGCGTAGAACGACTTGAGGTAGGTGTAGGTCCAGTCCGGCCCGCCGGGCTTGTTGCGCGCCACCAGGGACAGATCCGGCGGTGCCTTGCCGAACCACTTTGTGCCTTCGGCCACCGTCATCGCGGCCGTGATCGGCTCACCGAACTTGGCGTCCGTGAACATCAGGTTCTGCGCGACCTCTTCCTCGGTCAGGCCGAGGTCCGCAGCCATGCGCGAATAGCGCTGGAAGCCGAGCGAGTGGCAACCCGCGCAGTAGTTCATGTAGAGGGACGCGCCGCGCTGCATCGAGGCAACGTCGTTGACGTTGATCTGGCTCGATTCCAGCACGGCACCCGTGGCACCGAATGCCAACGCCGGCACAAAGGCCAGCACAAAAGCCATCAATCGCTTAGTCATGCTCGGGCACCCGTTGCGGAACCGGCTTGGTCGCGTCGATGCGCGTCCAGATCGGCATGGTGATGAAGAAGGCGAAGTAGTAGAAGGTGAGCGCGCGCGCCACCCACGACTGCACCGTGCTGCCCGATTGCATGCCCAGCCAGCCCAGCACCACGAACGAGACCACGAACAGCGCGATCATGACCTTGGTCAAAAGCCCGCGGTAGCGGATCGAGCGCACCGGGCTGCGGTCCAGCCACGGCAGGAAGAACAGGATGATGACCGCGCCGCCCATCGTCGCCACGCCGAAGAACTTGTCGGGAATCGCGCGCAACATCGCGTAAAACGGCGTGAAGTACCACACCGGCTTGATGTGCGCGGGGGTCACCATCGGATCGGCTTCGAGGAAGTTGTCATATTCCAGGAAGAGGCCGCCCATGGTCGGCTCGAAGAACAGGATGAAGGCGCAGATGATCAGGAAGAACCCGACGCCGAAGATGTCCTTGACCGTGTAGTAGGGATGGAACGGGATGCCGTCCAGCGGCACACCCTTGTCGTCCTTCACCTTCTTGATGTCGACGCCTTCCGGGTTGTTGGAACCGACCTCGTGCAGCGCGCCCAGGTGCAGGACGACCAGCAGCAGGATCACCAGCGGCAGCGCCACCACGTGCAGGGCGAAGAAGCGGTTGAGGGTGGCATCGGAGATGAGGTAGTCACCGCGGATCCACTCGGTCAGCTCGGGGCCGACGATGGGCACCGCGCCGAACAGGTTGATGATCACCTGCGCGCCCCAGTAGCTCATCTGGCCCCACGGCAGCACGTAGCCGAAGAAGGCTTCGGCCATCAGCGCCAGGAAGATGAACATGCCCAGCAGCCAGACCAGTTCGCGCGGCTTCTGGTAGCTGCCGTAGATCAGGCCGCGGAACATGTGCAGGTAGACCACGATGAAGAACATCGAGGCACCGGTGCTGTGCATGTAACGGATCAGCCAGCCCCACTCCACGTCGCGCATGATGTATTCGACGCTGGCGAAGGCCTCGGCCGCACTGGGCTTGTAGTTCATCGTCAGCCAGATGCCGGTGACGATCTGGTTGACCAGCACCAGCATGGCGAGCGAGCCGAAGTAGTACCAGAAGTTGAAGTTCTTCGGCGCGTAGTACTCGCTCATGTGCTTGCGGTACGCGGGCATCAGGCCCGGCGTGCGCGCATTGAACCAGTCGACGACGCTGCGGGTGGTCTTCTCGATGACGTTGCTCATCACGCGGCCCCCTCGGGATTCACGCCGATCTGGATGCGGTTCTCGTCGAGGAACCGGTAGGGCGGCACGACCAGGTTGGTCGGTGCCGGCACGCCCTGGTAGACGCGGCCGGCCAGGTCGAAGCGGGAGTTGTGGCAGGGGCAGTAGAAGCCGCCCTTCCACTCCGAATCGAACGGCTCGGGCACCATCTCGGGCCGGTACGTCGGCGAGCAGCCCAGGTGCGTGCAGGTGCCCACGAGCACCAGCAGCTCGGGCTTGACCGAGCGGTATTCGTTGCGCGCGTACTCGGGCTGCTGCTCGATATTGTCGGAGTTGGGGTCGCGCAAGCGGTCGTCGAGGCCGGACAGCGTGGCCAGCATCTCGGGGGTGCGGCGGATGATCCAGACCGGCTGGCCGCGCCACTGCACCATGATGCGCCCGCCGGGCTCGAGCTTGCTCACATCCTCGGTCACCGGCGCGCCGGCCACTTCGGCCCGTGCGCTGGGCTTCAATGATTTGAGGAAGGGAATTGCGGCAATCGCAGCGCCGGCCCCTCCCACCACGGCGGTCGTGGCGGTGAGGAATCGGCGGCGGCCGGTGTTGACGCCTTGGTCAGCCATTCGGCTCTCCACTGTCATGCTGAAAAAGATGACGGCGCGACGAACGGCCTGGCTGAATCGCCGGCAGACGTCGCAAACCCGTCTAGTTTAACGGAACGCTACGAGCTTGTGAATCGAGGCCAACCGGCCGGGAGACGCTGGCCCGCGGCGGATTGCACGCACACAAAATCCGGAAACTCAGTCACTTGAGTGAAAAAAACCGGCGTCTTGCCGGCATGATGCCGCAGCCGCCGTGCGACAATTCGCCCACATCCTCCACTGTCCGAACCATGCGCCCCCACCTGTCACTGTTCCGATTCCTGCTGCAGTGCGCCATCGCCGGCCTGGCGATCGCCTTCGTGATCGGGCTGGTGGCTCCTGACGCCGGGTCGCGGCTGCGCACCGCTCTGGGCCTGACGACGTCATCGGCAGACCGCCCCGCGGATCCCGCGCCATCCCCGCCGCCCCCGGCGGGAGCAACGTCCTACGCCGACGCCGTGCAACATGCGGCCCCTTCGGTGGTGAGCGTCTACGTGAACAAAGTCGTCACCGAACGCCCGATCCTGATTCCCAACCCCACCGTGCAGCGCTTTTCCGGCATCACGCTGGGGCTGCCGCGCCAGCGCCTGCAGCGCGCCCAGGGTTCCGGAGTGCTGGTCTCCCCGGACGGCACCATTCTGACCAATCACCACGTCGTGGCCGGTGCCAGCGACATCCAGATCGTGCTGTGGGATGGCCGCGTCACCGCCGCGACCGTCGTGGGCAGCGACCGCGAAACCGATCTGGCGGTGCTGAAGATCGACGGCAGCAACCTGCCGGCCCTGTCGCTGGAATACGAGACCCCGCTTCGCGTCGGCGACGTGGTGCTGGCGATCGGCAACCCGTTCGGCCTGAGCCAGACGGTGACCCAGGGCATCGTGTCGGGGCTGGCACGCAGCCAGGCGCTGCTGGGCGGGCCGGAGAATGCGCAGGGCTTCCCCGCGGTGGACTTCATCCAGACCGATGCGGCGATCAACGCCGGCAACTCCGGTGGCGCGCTCGTGGATGCACGCGGAAACCTGATAGGAATCAACACCTTCGTCCTCGGCCGCATGAGCATGGATGCCGAGGGAATCGGCTTTGCGATCCCGGCGGCGACGGCCCGCGAAGTGCTGGCGCAGATCGAGACGCACGGCCTGGTGGTGCGCGGCTGGCTGGGGGCCGAGTACACCGACGCACCGCGCACTGCCGGTGCCCTGCCCTCCGCCAGCGACCATGGCGGCGTGGTGCTGACCGCGCTCTACGGCAATGCACCCGCGGCCTTGGCGGGACTGCGCCCGGGCGATGTGCTGCTGACCCTGGACGGCAGCGCCATCATCGACCAGTTCGACCTGCGCGCCCGCGAGGCCGCGATCGCGCCCGGCACCGAGGTCAGTCTCACCGGCCTGCGCGCGGGCGTTCCGTTCGATATCCGCCTTGCCCTGATCCAGCGCCCGGCACCGCGCCCGGGCTGAGCGGACGAGACAGGCCTCAGCCCCCGGCTGCGCTGGCGGCCGAGGCCGCCCCCGCTACGGCCGGTGCGGCGGATGCCGCGCCGGCCAGCTCCTTGCGATAGCGCTCCAGCAGGATGCCCACGCGCTCGACGTAGACGATCGTTTCCTGATACGGCGGCACGCCGTCGTAGCGATCCACCGCGCCTTCGCCGGCGTTGTAGCCAGCCGCCACGCGCCTGATGTCGCCGCCGAAGCGCTGGCTCAGCCAGGCCAGATACTGCACCCCGCCGTCGATGTTCTGCTGCGGGGTGAAGGGCTCGGTGACGCCAAAGCGCGTCGCGGTGGCCGGCATGAGCTGCATCAGCCCCTGGGCACCGGCGCGCGACACCGCATTGGGATTGAAGGCCGACTCGGCATGGATGACCGCGCGCACCAGCGCTTCCTCGACGCCGTTGCGCGCCGCCGCCGCGGAAATTTCGCTGGCGTAGGCGATCAGGTTCAATCCGACGCTGTTGAAGTCCAGGCCCGGCGAGAGACTGCAGGCGAAGCAGGTCTCGATATAGGTGAACAGCACCTTGGCACCGCCGCCCGCCGGCGCACGGTTGGTGTAGTGGGTGACGCCATCGCGGGTGAAGCGGTAGACCGCACCGCGCGAGACCCGGGGCTTGGCGTCGCCGGTGGGCACGGCCTTGGGTTCGGCCTCGCCGGGCGCGGTGCGGAACTCGACCGCCGCGGCGACCGGTACCGCACCCTGCGCAGGCGCTTGCGCCGCGGGAGCCGCTGGCGCGACGCGCTTTTCAGACGGGAAATGCCCGATCAGGCTGCATCCGCGGTAGCCGGCGGTGCTGCTGGTGTAGGCGGTGACGCCGTTCTTGCCCTTGCAGCGGTACAGCGAACCGGCCTGCGTCGCGGGTGCAATGAACCCCGCCATCACGCAGCAAAGCACGATGAGCCACGGGGTCCGGCGCGGGTGCAGGCGGGGTTTCACGGGCGCAGTCTTCACCATCGGCGGCCAAAAGCCAAGCGGAATGCGCCCTGCGGCGTCTGTCGGTCGGCGCGGCAGCGCGTACAATGCGCGGTTCCCACACCTTCGGGGCGGCTCGCACCGCCTGATCGATCATGTCCGGCAAGTTCTACATCAAGACCTACGGGTGCCAGATGAACGAGTACGACTCGGCCAAGATGGCCGACGTGCTGCGCGCCGAGTACGGCCTGTCGCCCACCGAGGTCGAGGCCGAAGCCGACGTGATCCTGGTCAACACCTGCGCGATCCGCGAAAAGGCGCAGGAAAAGGTGTTCAGCCAGCTCGGGCGCTGGAAGGAGCTCAAGGCCGCGAACGGCAGCGTCATCATCGGCGTCGCCGGCTGCGTGGCTTCGCAAGAAGGCGATGCGATCCTCAAGCGCGCCCCCCACGTGGACTTGGTGTTCGGCCCGCAGACCCTGCACCGGCTACCGCAGATGATCGAGGCGCGGCGCGAGAGCGGGAAGCCGCAGGTCGACATCAGCTTCCCGGAGATCGAGAAGTTCGACCGCCTGCCCGAACCGCGCGCCGAAGGCCCCACCGCCTTCGTCTCGATCATGGAGGGCTGCTCCAAGTACTGCAGCTACTGCGTGGTGCCCTACACCCGCGGCGAGGAGATCAGCCGGCCCTTCGACGATGTGATCGTGGAAGTGGCGCAGCTGGCCGCGCAGGGCGTGCGCGAGGTGAACCTGCTGGGCCAGAACGTCAACGCCTGGCGTGGACCGATGCACGACGGCACCATCGCCGACCTCGGCTTCCTGATCCGCGCCATCGCCCAGATCGAGGGCATCGGCCGCATCCGCTTCACCACCTCGCACCCCAACGAGTTCTCCGACTCGCTGATCGAGGCCTACCGCGACGTGCCGCAGCTGGCCAACTACCTGCACCTGCCGGTGCAGGCCGGTTCCGACCGCGTGCTCTCGGCGATGAAGCGCGGCTACACCGCGCTTGAATACAAGCAGCGCATCCGCAAGCTGCGCGAAGTGCGCCCGGACATCTGCGTCGCCACCGACTTCATCGTCGGCTTCCCGGGCGAGACCGACGCGGACTTCGAGAAGACCCTGAAGCTGGTGGACGACATCGGCTTCGACGCCAGCTTCAGCTTCATCTATTCCCAGCGTCCCGGCACGCCGGCATCGAGCCTGCCCGACGACACGCCGGCCGAGGTGAAGAAGCAGCGCCTGGCGCGGCTGCAGGCCGCGATCGACGGCAACGCCCGGCGCATCGCCGAGGCCATGGTCGGCAGCGTGCAGACCGTGCTGGTGGAAGGCCCGAGCCGCAAGAATCCCGACGAGCTCACCGGCCGCACCGAAAACATGCGCTACGTGAACTTCCCCGCGGCGCGCGATCAGCACGCCCGGCTGATCGGCCAGTTCATCGATGTGGCCATCACCGGCACCCGCACCAACACCCTGCGCGGCCGCATCGCCGGCTGAGGCGACCCGCCGCCGCACCCTTCACACCACCGGGTACAGCACCTCGCCGTGGTCGTGGTGCGGATGGGCCAGCATGATCCCCAGCACGGCCGGCACCAGCACGCCGAGGATCGCCACGGCATCGCGCAGCTGCGCACGGTTGACCCGGCTGTTCCAGGTGGCACCGCCGTGCACGATCTGGTTGCGCAGCACGTAGAGCCGGTCGAACACGATCGACAGCACGGTGGCGGTGTCGCGGTCGACGATCGCGGCGGTCGCGCGCCTGCGCGCGTTGGCGAACGAGGTTTCCCACTGCCCGCTGGAATCATGGGTGCGCAGCGCCGTCCAGAACGGCTCGAACACGAACCGGTTTTCGATCAGCACGCGGATCGGCCCGCTGAACTGGTGGAACAGGGCATCGTGCAGCGCACCGCCGGCGTCCAGCGCCACCAGCCCGCCGACGAAGCGCTGGAAGCGCACGCGCTCGCCCTCCTCGCGCGCCAGGTCGCTGGCATAGGCCGCGTTCAGCGCAATCCAGAGGAACACGAAGCGCGCGTCCGGATCCCCGGTTTCCCGCTCGGCGCGCGCCAGCCAGCTCAGGGCGCGGTGCAGCCGCACCCGCCACGGTTCGGGCGGATCGCTGTCGCAGTGCGCCTGCAGGCGGCACTTGAGTTCGGCGGCGGTCGGCACGCGGCTTTCTCCCCTGGGACGCCCGCGCCGGTCCGATGGCGGTGCGCGGGCCGCCACCGGAATCTGCCACAGCCTGCGATCAGAACGCCAGCTGGAAGCTCATCACCGCACTGCGCCCCATCGCCGGCAGCTCGTCCACCGAGGTGCGGTAGCTGCGGTCGAAGAGGTTTTCCAGGTGCAGGCCCAGCTTCTGCCGGCGCTCGGCGCCCAGCGCGATTCCGGTCGAGAGATTGAGCGTGCCCCAGCCGGGGAAGTACTGGCCGTGCTGGGCGTGGGTGTGGGCGCCGTCGGCCACCAGGATCTGCCGGGAATGGGTGGCGGCGCGCACGAACAGGTCGGCCCAGACGTCGTGGCGGCTGAAGATATCGTCATAGCGCAGGCCCACGCGGCCGGTCAGGCGCGGCAGGCTGGAATCGGCGATGTCCTGCACCAGCAGCGCCAGCTCCAGCCGGCGCTGGGCCCAGGCCGCCGAGCCGTAGACGGTGAAGGCGCTGTCCTGCAGCGCGTACTCGGCCATCAGTTCGATCCCGCGCGAGGTGGCGCGATCGGCATTGACGTAGATGAAGCTGCCGGGGATCGCGTGGTCCAGACACGGCGCGCTGCTGCCGGCACCGCACTCCTGGCTGGTGATGAAATCCCTGGCGCGGGTGTGGTAGATCGCAAGATCCAGCTGCAGGCGATCGCGGTGGTAGCGCGCACCCAGCTCGATATTGCGCGAGGTTTCCGGCGCGAGCTCGGGATTGGCGTAGGTCAGCGTCCCGCGTCCGGCGGAATTGTCGGAAAAAAGCTGCAGCAGGGTGGGCATGATGTAGCCCTCCGAATACAGCGCCCGCAGCGTGGCTCCCTCAGCCACTGCCCAGGTCGACCCCAGCGAGGTCACCCAGTCGGCGGTGGTGCGCGAACGCTGGTCCGGACGAATGGCCTCGGAGCTTTCATCCAGGGCGCTGGTGACGTGGTACCAGCGCGCGCCGCCGGTCAGCTTGACGGTCGGGGCGATCGACCACTCGTCCTGCATGAACGCCGACACCGTCCTGAGCGAGGCTCGGTCGCGCCGCCACTCGGTCTGGACGGTCGGCGGGCGCGGCCCGATCGCGCTGCGCGTGACGGTGGACTTGTCGGTGTCCAGATCGTCCATCAGGTAATGAACGCCGGCGATGACGTAGTGCGAAGGACCGAGCTGCAGGTCGAACTGCGCGGTGCCGCCGTAGTTGAGGTTGTCGTCGTCCGAGGTGGAGGTGATGCCGACGTTGACCATCGGCGTGGGCTGCATGGTGACGCGGTTGCCGAACAGGCGCGCGACGTTCTGGTGGTAGGCATCGACGTGGAGCTTGCGCAGCACCGGGCCGAGGTCGCTGGCGTCGTACTGCAGCCCGACCTTGTCCATGTCGCGTCGGGGCATTTCGATGCCGAAACTGGTCACCGGGTATTCGTAGGAACTGGGGTCGCTCCAGGCCTCGGTGTCGAGCCAGTGGCGGTTGGCCTTGAGCGCGAGGTAGTGATTGCCGCGCTCGCCGAAGCGGCGGCCCAGGTGCAGGGCCACGTCGCCGTTGTGGAACGAGGTGTTGTCGAGCGTGCCGGTGCTGCTGTAGCGGCTACTTGGCACCTCGCGGTCGTGGTGACGGTCCATGCTCACGGCGAGGCGGTAGTCGAAATCGCCCAGCGTCCCCGAGGGTGCGAGCCAGCCCTGCCAGCCATCGGAACCGGTGTAGAGGCTGCCGCCGGCTTCCAGCTCGAAGGGCACCGGCGCGCCGCGTCGGGTGATGATGTTGATCACCCCGCCGATCGCCTTGCCGCCGTACAGGACCGAGGCCGAGCCGCGCAGCACCTCGATCCGCTCCACGTTCGAGGGATCGATCGGAATCGGCGTGCCGTAGGTGCTGTGATCGGTGATCTCCTGCCCGTCCACCAGCACCGTGACCCGGCGCGAGGACTCGCCCCGCATGCGGATGCGCTTCATGCCCGGCATCGTCGCGTCCACGATCGAAACGCCCGGCAGGTCGCGCAAAAGCTCGGCGATGCTGTCCGTGGCCTGATGCTCGGTGGCGTAGCGGTCCACGACCGACACCGACACCGGGTTGTCCTGCACCGACACCTCGGTGCGGGTACCCATCACGGTGAGCGTGTCGAGCGTGGTGGCCTGCTCGCGCGCGCCGGCGTCGGGAGCGTCGTAGGCATCGGGGACCTGCGCGCCGCCGGGAGAGGAGGCGGCAGTCAGCAGGGCCAATGCCGTCAGGGTCGGTAACGGTCGTTTCATGAAGGGTCTCGTGGATTGGTGCGGCGTGGTTGACACGGGGCAGGGCTGGTGGAATTCGAGGCGGACAGCCTCCGGCCGAGGAAAACGCACGGCCCGGAGGCGCTGCCGGATCGCGTGGAGCCGTCGCGGCGCAGGCGGCTGATCCGAACGCGAATCCCGACGCGGGATGGGTCATTGTAATGGAAATGATTCTCGTTCCCAAGCACGCCACCGCCACGCGCTCCGTTTTGCGACGGCGCGGTACGCCGGGCTGCCGGGCACCCCCGTCGCGACCAGGGCCGCACCGCAACATCCGGATCTTCACGTGATTCTGCAGGGGCGGTCGTGCTCGCGATCAAAGCATCGGACGCACCGCCTCGCGATCAAAGCATCGGACGCACCGCCAGGCGCCACCGCCTCCGCCCCCTGCGGCACAATGACGGTCTCTGCGGCCGCACGAGACGCACGCCCATGCACATCGACACCACCGGCACCTACACCGATTCCTACCAGATCGCGATGGGCCAGTCGCTGTTCCGCGACGGGCAGCACCGGCGTCGCGCGGTGTTCGACTATTTCTTCCGCAAAATCCCGTTCGAGGGCGGCTACGTGGTGTTCGCCGGGCTGGAAGACCTGATCGACACGCTCGAATCCTGGCGCTTCACCGCCGATGACATCGACTTTCTGGCCGGCCACGGCTTCGATGCGGCCTATCTCGACTACCTGCGCACGCTGCGCTTTTCCGGCAGCATCCTGGCCGCGAGCGAAGGCGACGTGGTGTTTCCCACCGCGCCGATCCTGCGGGTGGAGGCCGGCGTGGTGGAGGCGCAGCTGATTGAGACCCTGCTGCTCAACACGCTCAACTTCCAGTCGCTCATCGCCACCAAGGCCGCGCGCATCCGCGAGATGGCGGGCGATGCGATCCTGAGCGAGTTCGGGCTGCGCCGCGCGCAGGGACCGGCCGGCGTGCCCGCGGCGCGCGCGGCGGTGATCGGGGGATTCGATTCCACCAGCAACGTCTACGCGGCGCAGCGCTACGGCCTGCGTGCCGAAGGAACGATGGCGCATTCCTTCATCCAGTGGCACGGCGATGAACTGGCCGCGTTCCGCGCCTTCGCCCAGGCGCGACCGGACAACACCGTGCTGCTGGTGGATACCTACAGCACGCTGGACAGCGGCGTGCCCAACGCCATCACCGTGGGCCGGGAAATGGCGGCGCGCGGCCACCGGCTGCGCGCGATCCGCCTCGACAGCGGGGATCTGGCCTTCTTCGCACGCCGCGCCCGCGCCATGCTCGACGACGCCGGCCTGCACGAGGTGAAGATCGCCGCCTCCAACCAGCTCGACGAGTACGTGGTGCGCAGCCTGCGCCAGCAGGGCGCGCCGATCGACATCTTCGGCGTCGGCACCAGCCTCGTGACCGGGCAGCCGGATGCCGCGCTCGACGGGGTGTACAAGCTCGCCTGCGCGCAGGGCGAACCGCGCATCAAGGTATCCGAGAGCCTGGTGAAAACCACCTTGCCCGGGCTCAAGCAGGTACACCGTTTCCTTGCCGCCGACGGCCAGTTCCACGGCGTGGACGCGGTGGCGCTGGAAGACGAGGCCGCGCCGCGCGCGCTCACCCATCCGTTCGAGCCGCACAGGACGATGCGCCTGCCGGCACTGCGCAGCGAGCCCCTGCTCCAGCCGGTGATGGCGGCCGGGCGACGCCTGCACGCGCGGCGCAGCGTGGCCGATATCCGTGCCCATGCGGCCCGGCGCCGCGCGCTGCTGCCGCCCGAGTACCGCCGTTTCGAGAACCCGCACGCCTGGAAGGTGGGCATCAGCGACCGCCTGCACGGGCTGCGCGAGCGCCTGCGCCAGGCGCGCCTGCATCCGGAGACCACGCCGTGAGAACGCTGCTGATCATCGATGTGCAAAACGATTTCCTGCCCGGCGGCGCGCTCGAAGTGCCGGGGAGTGATGCAATCGTGCCGGTCATCAACCGCCTCGTCGGCGGCTTCGACCTGGTCGTTGCCGCGCAGGACTGGCACCCGGCCGGGCACGGCAGCTTCGCCTCCAGCCACGCGGGCCGCGCGCCGTTCGAGCGGATCGATCTCAACGGTCTGGAACAGACGCTCTGGCCTGACCACTGCGTGCAGGGCAGCCGCGGCGCGGAATTTTCCGCCGAACTGGACACGCGCCGGGTCGAGGCGATCTTCCGCAAGGGCATGGATCCGGCGATCGACAGCTACAGCGCCTTTTTCGACAATGGCCGGCGCAAGTCCACGGGACTGGCCGACTTCCTGCGCGGGCGCGGCGCGCGCGAGCTGTGGCTGTGCGGCCTCGCCGGCGACATCTGCGTGCACTACAGCGCGCGCGATGCGCTGGACCAAGGTTTCGCGGTGAACTTCATCGTCGATGCCGCCACCCCGCTCGACGCCGCGAACGAGGCCGCACACCTTGCAGCCATGCGTGAGCGCGGCGCGCGCATCGTCACCAGCGCGCAGGTGCTCGCGGACACCTCGCCGTGATCGAGGTCCGCGCCCTGACGGGCGAGGAGATCACCCCCTGGCTCGCGCCGCTGGCGCAGCTTCGCATCGCGGTGTTCCGCGACTGGCCCTACCTCTACGAGGGCGATGCGGACTACGAAGCCCGGTATCTCGCCCGCTACGCGCGTTCGCCCGATGCGGTGGTCGTGCTGGCGCTCGACGGCGACCGGGCGGTGGGTGCCTCCACCGGGATGCCGCTCGAACACGAGGACGCCGTCTTCCGCGAGCCCTTCGCCGCGCGCGGCATCGCGCCGGCCTCGGTGTTCTATTTCGGCGAGTCCGTGCTCCTGCCCGAGTACCGCAGACGCGGGATCGGGCACCGTTTCTTCGACGCCCGCGAAGACCACGCGCGCCGGCTTGCCGGCGTTTCGACGACCGCCTTCTGCGCCGTCGAACGCGATCCGGACGACCCGCACCGTCCGCCCGGCGCGCACTCCAACGATGCGTTCTGGAGCAGCCGCGGCTATGAGCGGCAAGAGGATCTCATCTGCACGCTCGATTGGCCCGAGGTCGGCGAAACCGCTGCCCGTCCGCACCGGCTCCATTTCTGGCTGCGCCTGCTGGAACCGCACGGCCGCTGACCTGCGCCCCGCCCTCGATTTCCCATTCCCCGTCCTCCGGATGCACCCATGAAGCTCACCGTCGCCTGCGCCCGTTACGCCATCGGCGAACCCGCCGACTTCGACGCCTTCGCCGCAGGCGTGGAGATGCGTGTGGCCGAAGCCGCTGCGGCCGGCGCGCAACTGGTGGTGTTGCCCGAATACCTCGCGCTGGAGGCCGCCGCGGGCTTTGCTCCGGAAGTTCGCGCCGACCTTGCGCGTTCGCTCGCCGCGCTGCAGCCGCTGCATCCGGCCTGGGAAAGCCTCGTTCTCGAACTGGCGCGCCGCTACCGCGTTCATCTTCAGCCCGGCACCTTCCTGCGCGAAGTGACGCCGGGCCGCTACCGCAACCGCGCCGCGCTGGTGTCTCCCGAGGGAAGGATCGTCCATCAGGACAAGCTCGTCCTCACCGGCTACGAGCGCGGTGCGGGAGCAATCGAAGCGGGCGATGCGCTGCACGCGTTCGACACCGATCTGGGCCGCGTCGGTATCCTGACCTGCTACGACGTGGAGTTTCCGCTGCACGCGCGCGCCTTGATCGAGGCCGGCGTGCGCCTGATCCTCGTGCCCAGTTGCACCGATACCGCCGCCGGTGCGACCCGCGTGGGCATCGGCTGCCAGGCGCGGGCGATGGAGAACGGGGTGTACGTGGTGCGCGCGGTGACCTCCGGCACGGCGGACTGGAGCCCGGTGCTCGATACCAACACCGGCGAAGCCGCGATCTACACCCCGATCGACCGCGGCTTTCCTGCCGACGGCGTACTGGCGCGCAGTGGCGATGCATCGAATCTGGCCGTGGCCGAGCTGGATTCCGACCTTCTGGAAAGCGCGCGCCGGGATGCCCAGGTCGCCATCGCCGGCGACTGGTCGACGCAGGCGCGTCCCGGGGTGGCGAAAGTCGATGTGGTGCCGCTCGGCTGAACGGCGCGCGCCTCTCAGTCGATGCCGAGCTTCTTGAGCTTGTAGCGCAGCGCGCGGAAGGTGATGCCGAGCTTGGCCGCGGCGCGGGTCTTGTTGTAGCGGCACTCTTCCAGCGCCTTGACGATCACGTCGCGCTCCATGCGTTCGATGTAATCGGGCAGGTCGGCCGGCACCGCCGGCTGCTGCCCGGTGACGAAGGCCGGTCTTCCGACGACGGCGGCAAGCGGGTCATGCGCGCTCTCGTTCGGTTCGCGCAGGTTCGGCAGGCGCAGGTCATCGACCGAAATGCCGGTGCCGTCGGAGAGCGCGAGCGCGCGCTCCAGGATGTTCTCCAGCTCACGCACGTTGCCGGGGAAGGGGTATTCCACCAGCCGCGCCATGGCATCGGGATCGATGGCGGGTGCCGGTTCGCCCAGTTCGGCGGCCAGCCGCTCCAGCACCGCCTGTGCCAGCGCGGGAATGTCCGCACGCCGCTCGCGCAGCGGCGGGACCACCAGTTCGATGACATTGATGCGGTAGAACAGGTCGTGGCGGAAGCGGCCGTCCTCCACCAGCTGGGCCAGGTTCTTGTGGGTGGCCGAGAGGATGCGCACGTCCACCGGCGCTTCGGCGTTGGCACCGATCGGGCGCACCGATTTTTCCTGGATGACGCGCAGGAGCTTGACCTGCATGTGCAGCGGCAGCTCGGCCACCTCGTCCAGGAACAGCGTGCCGCCGTTGGCGGTCTGGAACAGGCCTTCCTTGTCGCCGCTGGCACCGGTGAAGCTGCCCTTGCGGTGCCCGAAGAACTCGCTTTCCATCAGCTCGGTGGGAATCGCGCCGCAGTTGACCGGCACGAAGGGGCCGCTGGCGCGCGGGCCCTGTTCGTGGATGAGGCGCGCGACCAGTTCCTTGCCCACGCCCGATTCGCCGCTGATGTAGACCGGTGCCTGGCTGCGCGCGACCTTGGTGATGGTGGCGCGCAGGGCCTGCATCACGGGCGACTCGCCCAGCAGGCGGCCCGCGGAAGAGTGATCTTCGGTCGCCTGCGCGCGGCGCTCCTCGCCCAGGCGCAGGGCGTTCTGCACCAGCCGCCGCAGCACCGACAGATCCACCGGCTTGGAGACGAAGTCGAAGGCCCCGGCCTTGAGCGCATCCACCGCGGCATCGACGTTGCCGTGCGCGGTGATCATCGCGACCGGCGTCTCGGGATACTTTTCCGCGATCAGCTCGATGATCGACTGGCCGGAGCCATCGGGCAGCCGCATGTCGGTGAAACACAGGTCGTAGCGGTTGGCGGCAAGCTGGGCGCGAGCCTCGCCCACGTCCGCCGCCGTGTCCACGCGCAGCCCCATGCGCCCGAGGGTCAGCACCAGCAGTTCACGGATGTCGCGCTCGTCATCGACGATCAACGCGGTGCGGGGATTGGTCATGGGCAGGGCGGCGGGGGCTCTAATCGGCCCGGAAACCTTAGCGGTTCGGCCCGATTCTGCCAACTGCCTCACGCAAACGCCCGGCCGGTCGGCCCGGCGGCAATCCGTGACCACAGTCACTGGCCCGCCGGCCGCGTACCGGTCAGCATGGCGTTTTTCCGCCCTGGATCCTTCCATGAACCGGTTCGTGTTCCCTCCCACGCCCACGCCGTCGGTGCCGGTGCAAGGTCGCGCCGACCTGTTCCCGGTGCGCCGGATCTACTGCGTCGGGCGCAATTTCGCCGACCACGCGCGGGAGATGGGCGCACCGGTCGAACGCGGCACCCCGGTTTTCTTCACCAAGCCGGGCGACGCGATCCTGCCCTCCGGCGGGCCGCAGCCCTACCCGTCCGCCACCCGGGACCTGCACCACGAGGTCGAACTCGTGGTGGCGATCGGGCGCGATGCCCCGGGCGTGATCGCGCGCGAGGACGCCGGCTGCCACGTCTTCGGCCACGCCGTCGGGCTGGATCTCACCCGCCGCGACCTGCAGGCCGCCGCCAAGGCCAAGGGCCTGCCCTGGGACGTGGCCAAGGCCTTCGACCGCTCCGCGCCGATTTCGGCCATCGTGCCCGCGAGCGAGGCGCTGCCCGCGCCCGACGCCCTGCTCTGGCTGGACGTGAACGGCGAACGCCGGCAGCAGGCTGCGCTGTCGGACATGATCTTCTCCGTGGCCGACATCCTGCACGAACTGTCCAGTCGCTTCGAACTGCGCGCCGGCGACCTGGTGTTCATGGGAACGCCCGCAGGCGTGGGGCCGCTCGCGCCCGGCGACCGCTGGGTGGCCGGCGTGGACGGGCTGGTGGCGCTCGCCGGCGCGATCCGCTGATCGGTGCCTTTCCGTCCGGTGTAGATTGTCCGCGCACGGCCGCCGTGGCCGGCGATATCCACGCACACAGGAGACTCCGATTATGGGAATGCTTCAGGAATTTCGTGAATTTGCCATGCGCGGCAGCGTCATCGACCTGGCGGTCGGCGTCGTGATCGGCGGGGCGTTCGGCAAGATCGTCACCGCCCTGGTGGACAAGATCATCATGCCGCCGATCGGCCTGCTGATCGGCGGGGTCGACTTCTCCCGCTGGGTGATCACGCTCAAGGAAGCCGGCGTCGATGCCGCTGGCGAGGCCCTACCGGCCGTGGTGATCGGCATCGGCGACTTCATCAACACCCTGATCCAGTTCACCATCATCGCCTTCGCCATTTTCATGGTGATCAAGCTGATCAACGCGCTGCACCGCAAGGAGGCCGATGAGCCGGAAGCCCCTCCCGCCCCGACGCCGGACCAGGAACTCCTCACCGAGATCCGCGACCTGCTCAAGGCGCAGGGCCAAGTCCGCTGACGCCCTGCCGGCACCGCCACGCGGCGGTGCCGGCTTCTCTCCGATCGGAACACACATGAAGAACCTGCTCCTGGGCTGCATTCTCATCCTCCCGCTGGCCGCCGGCGGCACACTGTCCGCCTCCCCGCTGCCGCAGGAGGCCATCGCCACGGCGACCCAGCTGCGCGACCAGGCCCTGGCCGGCAGCGGTGCCTGGGAGGTGGTCGAGTCGCTCACCACCGAAGTCGGCCCGCGCCTGGCCGGCACCCCGGCCGACGCGCGCGCCGTGGCCTGGGCGGTGGAGAAGTTCCGCGGCATGGGATTCGACCGGGTCTACACCGAACCGGTGCGTTTCCCGGTGTGGCGGCGCGGGCACGAGCGCGCCGAAGTGGTTGCGCCCTGGCCCCAGCCGCTGTACGTGACCGCCCTGGGCCGCAGCGTCGGTACCGGCGAGCGAATCGAGGCCGAGGTGGTGGAATTTTCCACGCTCCAGGATCTGGGAGCCGCGCCCGAGGGCAGCCTTGCCGGGAAGATCGCCTACATCAGCCACCGCATGGAGCGGATGCGCAACGGCCGCGGCTACGGCCCGGCGGCGGCGGCGCGCGGCACGGGTGCCTCGCTGGCGGCACGCAAGGGTGCGGTGGCCTTCCTGCTGCGCTCGGTCGGCACCGACAGCGACCGCCTGCCGCACACCGGCACGATGCGCTACGAGGACGGCGTGCCCCGGATCGCGGCGGCGGCCCTGTCCAACCCGGACGCGGACCTGCTGTCGAACATGCTGCGGCGCGGCCAGCCGGTGACGCTTGCGCTCGACATCGATGCCGGCATGGACGGCGAATACGAGTCGGCCAACGTCATCGCTGAAGTGCGCGGGCGCGAGCGTCCGGACGAGATCGTGATCATCGGCGGACACCTGGATTCCTGGGACCTGGGCACCGGCGCCATCGACGACGCCGCCGGCGTCGCCATCACCGCACGCGCCGGCGCGCTGATCGCGGCCCTGCCGCAGCGCCCGCGCCGCAGCGTGCGCGTGGTCGCCTTCGCCAACGAGGAACAGGGCCTTCTGGGCGGCTTCGCCTATGCCAAGGCCCACGCCGACGACATCACCCGCCACGTCACCGGCGCGGAGAGCGACTTCGGTGCCGGACGCATCTACGCGTTTTCCACCAGCGCGGTGCCCGAGGGCGCGCGCGAAGTGGTGGAGCAGATCGCCGGTGCCCTGGCCCCGCTGGGCATCGAGCACCGGCCCGGCGAGGGCAGCGCGGGCCCGGACCTGATCCCGATGGCGCAGCGGGGCATGGCCTGGGCCTGGCTGGCGCAGGACGGCAGCGACTATTTCGACTACCACCACACCGCCAACGACACCCTCGACAAGGTCGAGGCCGCGGCGCTGGACCAGAACGTGGCGGCCTACGCCGTGTTCACCTGGCTGGCGGCGGAATCGGAGGTGGATTTCGGCAGCGCGCCCAAGACGCCGCCCGAGCGGCCCTGACGCGGCAGCGCCCGTGCCCGCGCGTCGGAGCGGGCTTCCCGCTCAATCGAGCAGCGGCGTCTCGAGCACCTTCGACGGGCCACCGAGCGCCGCCTCGGCCGCCTCGCGCAGATCGACCGTGGAAATCCGCGCGCCGTCGCGCATCAGCGTGCGCGCGACGTCGTCCAGGCTGCGGCGATCGCGGCTGCGCTCGCGGATTTCGGCGTCCAGATCGGCGAACAGCGCCACCGCGCGCGCGGTGCGCTTGCCGCTGGAATCGCTCGCGTGCAGGGTGCGCACGGCGCGACCGTGGCGGCGCATCCAGCTGACCGCCTTTTCGGCCCGCGCATCGCTCAGGAGGCCCGCGCGGCGCAGCATTTGGGTGCCGTAGTACTCGGCGATGCCCTCGGCGATCCAGTCATCGCCTTCCGCGCCGCGGATGCGGGTGACCAGATGGATGGTCTCGTGCATCAGCGTGGAGGAGCCGTTCTCGCTGATCAGCGGGCGGTCGGCGTGCAGCCACATCGAGCGCGGGCCGGACAGGCCGCCGCGCCACATCGGGTCGCCGCCGCGCACCACCAGGATTTTTTCCGGAAGTGTCCCGAACGCTTCGCGCATGGGCGGTGCCACCGCGGTCAGCATGGCGAGCAGATCCATGCGCGGCGTCGACAGGCCCTTGGGCGCGGCCACGGCGATCTCCATGCCCTCGACCAGGTCGCGTCGCGCGCCGATGTCGCCGGCGATCATCCAGCCGGTGGGCCGCGCGAGGACGCGATCCTCATTGATCACGGCAAAGCCGTCACCGTCGCGCGCCGGCAGCCAGGCCGTATCGGCATGGGTCCAGCCCGGCGGCAGGTGCAGCTTCAGGCGCGCATCCGAACGCGCAGCGCGGGTGGCGGTGACGCGCGCGGGCGGGACGAGCTGGTCACCGCGCATGATGACCCAGTCGCGGGTGATGCGCGCATCGTAGGCACCGTTCGCGCGCTTGCGGTCGATGCGGTAGCGCCACGCCAGCTTTCCGCCGCGGCTGGGCGGCACCCACACCACGTCGTCGCCCTTGCGATCCACGCGGCCATCGCCGGTCACGCGCGAATAGCGATTCTCAGGCATGGTGAACACGAATCGCTTCACGGTCGCCTCACCGGGCTCCAGCGTCAGGGCGACTTCCGCCTCCCCCGAGGCCGGCAGGAAGCCCACGTCATAGCGCACCTCGAAGCGCGGCGTCGCGGCGACGGCCAGGCTGCAGGCCAACAGCAGCAGCGCGGCAACGGGCAATCGGAACAGAAGGGTCATGGACGGGGTCGGCAGGCAGGAGCGGGCGACAAGAATACCGGCGCGCCGCCGGCCTTCGGTGAATCGCAACGCAAGCCGTCGCCCGACCGCCTCGCCGCATCGGATACGCAAAAGGATTCGACGCCTTCCGAGGCAGACGCCGCCGCGGTGCCACCTTAACCCCTGCCGACGCCACGTCCTGGAAACCCTGCTGCGCAACAGCGGGCCACGATCGATTTTCCGGCAGACCCGCCGCGGCCTGCGCCGCGTCCTCGCGCCTGGTGGCGTACCATCATGCGCGACGGGCCGCATCGGTCCGGCAGCGTCGCGGCAAGGCCAACAGTCAAGGAATACGCAATGGATGCAGAGTTCTGGCAGCAGCGCTGGCGCGAAGGGCGCATCGGATTCCACCACGATGCGCCGATGCCGCTTCTGGTCGCGCACTGGCCGCGGCTCGCGCTGCCGCCCGACAGCCGCGTGCTGGTGCCGCTGTGCGGCAAGAGCCTGGACATGCTCTGGCTGGCAGCGCAGGGCCACCGCGTGCTGGGCGTGGAACTGTCGCCGCTGGCGATCGCGCAGTTCCTCGAGGAAAACCGCCTGACGGCGCGCACCTGGGATTCACCGCTCGGACGCCACTACCTCGCCGATCGCATCGAGCTGATCCAGGGCGACGCCTTCGCGCTGGACTCGAACACCCTGGCCGGCTGCACCGCGATCTATGACCGGGCCGCGATCATCGCGCTGCCGCCCGCGCTTCGCCGGCACTACGCCGCAAGCGTCTACGCACGCCTGCCGCCCGGTGCCCGCGGACTGATGATCACCCTGGAATATCCGCAGGCCGAAAAGGACGGGCCGCCGTTCTCGGTGGAAGAACCCGAAGTGCGCGCCCTGCTGGAACCGGGCTGGCAGGTCGACGTGATCGAGCGGCGCGACATCCTCGCCTCGCAGACCTCCTTCGTCGAACAGGGCGTGACCGCGCTGGATACTGCGGTCTACGCGCTGTGGCACGAGGGAGCACCGCACGCGGCCGAGGCAGCTTCACGCAGTGGCTGACGCCAACAGTCGCACGTGCCGTAGATGCCGTAGAGGCCAGCCCCCTCTTTCCGGACACGCCGATGACACACGACGCCTCAGGCGCTCGTGGAGTGCCGTCTCGAAGGCCACGGGAGTCCGCACGCTGAGCGCAAGCCGTGCCCTGCGTTCGACGCGCGGAAAATCGAACTTTTCTTCGCGTCGGTCCGGGATGCCGGCTCCGTCGGCCCTCGGCCGGGAGCGGTCAGCGGACGCGAAAGAGCGGACGGCGGGAGCGCGCCTCCCCGCGTGAACGGGCGAGATAGCTGCCGCGCGTATAGGTTGTGAAATGATCGCTGCCGCGACGCGGCGCGATATCGCTCGCTGTCGCCGGGAATGCCGGCGGGACGCCGGTCTGGATGCGCTTCACGCGACTCGCGACCCGTTCGGAACGGCGCGGCGTCGGCACCACGCGAGAGGTGTGGCTGGGAAAGATGGATTCAATCGTACGCTTGAACTGACTGGTAATTTTAGGCCTCCATAAATTCAATGTTTACAACAAGTTACGAGTGCAATCATAGCACATGAAGCGCGTCATGGCCAGCGGCCGCCCTGCCCCTCCTGCGGGCGGTCGTGGTATGGGCGGACAGGTCGACCCTGGGGGCCCCATCGGGGGAGCGTTCGGTGGCAAGGGATTTTTCTGATTGCCCTGGCCCTCAGTTTCTCATTCCTGCGAAGGCAGGCCGCTTCTGACAGACGAAGATCTGTCCCATCCAGTGTCTTTGCTTCCTGATACCCCACAGCAAAAGCCAAGTCACTGGATTCCCGCCGAAAGCATGCGGGAATGACGAGCCAAAGCCATTCTTCGCCAGAGTACTGGCTGAGGGTCAGGGCTAATCAGGAGGATTTTTCGGCCACGTCGGCCAGATGGCCGCCCACCTTGCGCATCACAGGCCGGTCATGTCCGTGCCGCGCTTCACCAGCTCGGCGAAGGCGGCCTGCGCCTGTTCATCGTCCAGGGTGATGGTGATGGTGAGTGTGTCGGTCATGGCATACTTCCCGTGGCTCCGGTGTGCCGTAAATATCTCGCCACGGCTGAGCGCCTCTTTCGAGGCGAATCCGAAGATGGGGCATGCGAGTCCATCCCCGGAGCTGCCCTTCTCACCGCACCAGCTCGAAGCGTCGCTTGGCGCGAACGCTCCATCGCCAGCCTGCCCGCGCAGCCAACCATCTTCGGGCATCGATGGCTTCATCCCTGCAGCATCGGCAGCTTCAGCCCCTGCTCCTTCGCGCATTGCCTGGCGATCTCGTAGCCGGCGTCGGCATGGCGCATGACGCCGGTGCCGGGGTCGTTCCACAGCACCCGGGCGATGCGCTTGTCGGCGGCCTCGCTGCCGTCGCAGACGATGACCACGCCGGAGTGCTGCGAATAGCCCATGCCGACGCCGCCGCCGTGGTGCAGGCTGACCCAGGTCGCGCCGCCGGCGACGTTGAGCATGGCGTTGAGCAGCGGCCAGTCGGAAACCGCGTCCGAACCATCGCGCATGGCTTCGGTTTCGCGGTTGGGTGAGGCCACGCTGCCGGAATCCAGATGGTCGCGGCCGATCACCACCGGTGCTTTCAGTTCGCCGCGGCGCACCATCTCGTTGAAGGCGAGGCCCAGCGTGTGGCGCAGGCCGAGGCCGACCCAGCAGATGCGCGCCGGCAGGCCCTGGAAGCGGATGCGCTCGCGCGCCATGTCCAGCCAGCGGTGCAGGTGCGGATCGTCGGGGATCAGCTCCTTGACCTTGGCGTCGGTTTTGTAGATGTCTTCCGGATCGCCCGAGAGCGCGACCCAGCGGAACGGGCCCACGCCGCGGCAGAACAGCGGCCGCACGTAGGCCGGCACGAAGCCGGGGAAGGCGAAGGCGTTTTCGCAGCCGACGTCGAAGGCCATCTGGCGGATGTTGTTGCCGTAATCGACGGTCGGAATGCCCTGCGAATGGAAGGCGAGCATCGCCTCGACGTGCACGCGCATCGACTGCTTGGCGGCGTCGCGCACCTTTTCCGGGTTCGCCGCCTGCTCGGCCAGCCACTGTTCCACCGTCCAGCCGATCGGCAGATAGCCGTGCACCGGATCGTGCGCGCTGGTCTGGTCGGTGACGCAGTCGGGCCTGACACCACGGCGCACCAGTTCGGGCAGGATTTCCGCCGCATTGCCGAGCAGGGCAATGGACTTGGCTTCGCCGGCCTTCGCGTATTTTTCGATCCGCGCCAGCGCATCGTCGAGGTCCGCCGCCTGCTCATCGACGTAGCGGGTGCGCAGGCGAAAGTCGATGCATTTCTGCTGGCATTCGATGGTCAGCGACGAGGCTCCGGCCAGCGAGGCCGCCAGCGGCTGCGCGCCGCCCATGCCGCCGAGCCCGGCGGTCAGGATCCACCTGCCTTTCAGCGAACCCCCGTAGTGCTGGCGGCCCATCTCCACGAAGGTTTCGTAGGTGCCCTGCACGATGCCCTGGCTGCCGATGTAGATCCACGAGCCCGCGGTCATCTGGCCGTACATCATCAGGCCTTTCTTATCGAGCTCGTTGAAGTGCTCCCAGTTGGCCCAGTGCGGCACCAGGTTGGAGTTGGCGATGAGCACGCGCGGCGCATCGGCATGGGTGGGGAACACGCCGACCGGCTTGCCGGACTGCACCAGCAGGGTTTCGTCGTCGCCCAGGGTTTTCAGCGTTTCGAGGATCGCGTCGTAAGACGCCCAGTCGCGCGCGGCGCGGCCGATGCCGCCGTACACCACCAGATCCTCCGGCCGTTCGGCCACCTCGGGGTCAAGATTGTTCTGCAGCATCCGGAACGGCGCCTCGGTCAGCCAGGAGCGGCAGTTCAGCGTATTGCCGCGCGGGGCGCGGATGCGGCGGGTCGGATCGTGGCGGGTGGACATGGCGGCTCCTCGGACAGCGATCCGCCGATTATCGCATCACGCCGTCATCCGGCCGATCCCGCTTGCCTGCCGGCGCGAAACCGTGCGGCGACAGGTTCAGCGCTGTTCGACCGCCTCGCGCGGCACCTCGCGTACCAGGCGGAATCCGAGGTCGTCATAGCCGAACTCGGGATTGACCTGCGCACCCTTGCGCGAAGGCTCCGCATCGCGCCAGCCGAGCCCGAGGGTCGGGTGTTCGCGGCAGCCGGCGCAGTCGCTGGTCCACTCGCGCACGTTGCCCAGGGTCGAATGCACCCCGTTCCCGTTCTTCGCGCCGGCGGTGGCGGACACGGTACCGCTCGACTGGCAGCGCAGGCCCGCCGCGCCGCAGGCGGCGTTCGCCGGCGCACCGCTCGCGAGCCGCCATTCGGCCTGGGTCGGCAGGCGATAGCGCACGCCGTCACGCTGCCCGAGCCAGGCGGCGTAGGCCTGCGCATCGGCCTCGCTCACGCACACCACGGGATGATCGGCGGCCTGCGCGAAGCCGGGGGATGACCAGCTGCGCGCCTTCACCGTGATCACGGCGGTGCGAATCCGGCACTGGCTCGCCGGACGGCCCGTGGCTTTCGCGTACGCGCCGTACTCGCCCAAAGTCACCGCGGCCGGCATCGCGCCCAGTCCCGGTGTGGAGCCCTCCGGCATCCGCACGATGACGGTCGCCACGCTGCCGCGCAGCGCATCGCCCAGCTGGCCGGTCACGATCGGCTGCGAATACTCCGGCTCCAGCCGCGCCGCAGGCAGGCCCAGGCGGGCGGCACGCTGGCGCGCAGCGTTCCGGGCCGCCGGATCCTTGTGCGCAACGGCGTCGCGCAGGTCGGTGCGCACGGCCGTCGTCAGCGATTCGCGCAGCGCCCCGGCACCCTTGATGTCGCCCATCGCCAGGCCCTGCTCCAGCCGGTCGATGTGGCCGATGAAGGCCACAGCGCCTGCATCATCGCGCCGCGCCAGCGCCGCCTGCACATAGGGTGCCACCGCGGCCAGCCACTGCTCGGCGGTCGCGGCCACGCGCGGATCGGGACCCAGCAGCTGGCGCGCGGACAGCAGGGAATCGATCGCGCTGTCGCCCTTGGGCTGGGTCAGGCGCTTGCGCCGGATCTGTTCGGTCGCCGTCAACAGCGCAAGCTCACCCGGTGGCATCGTGAGCAACGTCTCCTCCGGGTCGTCGGCTGCGGCATCGACCGCCGCCGCATCCGCAGGCACCGCGCCCCGGTCCCGGATCGCGGCATCGTCCGCGTCGGCCAAGGCGACTTCGCTGCCCGCGCCGCTCGTCCCGCCGTCCGCAGCGGACAGCGGCGGTGCGGCCGCAGGCGGCAGGGCCGGCGCGGACCCATCGCGCCCGGAAAACCACACCCCCAGGACCAGCACCAGGGCCAGCAGCACCAGCGATCCGGCAGCGAGCGCCACCGGACGGGGCCACCTTCGACCCGAGCCTGGTGCGGACTCGCTTCGACTCGTGCGCAAGGCAGGAGGTGCCGACGCCCTGGCCTTCAGCCGGGTCGCAGCCTGCGTCAGCCACGCCTGCGCGCGGGCGCGCACGGGCAACGCGCGCGCGTCGGCGGCAGCGGCGCGCTCCAGCGCGATGGCATCGAGCGCCAGCAGCATTTCCCGGGCGCTGGCAAAGCGCCCTTCCGGACGCTTGGCCATCGCGCGCTCGATGAAGGGATACCAATGCGCCTTGTCCGGCGGCAAGGGCGGTACCGGGTCCATGGCGTGCATCAGCGCAAGCGCCACCGTCTCCTCGCTGTGGAACGGCAGCGTGCCGGTGAGCATCTCGTAGGTCAGCACCCCCACGCTGTAGAGGTCGGCGCGGGCATCCACCCGCTCGCCGCGTGCCTGTTCGGGCGCCATGTAGCCCCAGCTTCCAATCGCGTTGCCCGCGCCCGTCATGCGGCTCTTGTCGCGCTTGCTGGTGGCGATGCCGAAATCGGTCAGCATCGGCCGGTCGTTCTGGTCGAACAACACGTTCTCGGCCTTGACGTCGCGATGGACGATGCCCTGGGCATGGGCATAATCCAGCGCCCCCAGCAGCGCGCGCAGCACGCCGATGATGCGGGACTGTTCGTTGCGCAGATCGCGCCGGCCGACGTGCCCGTGCGAGAGGTAGGGCATCACGTAATAAAGCAGGCCCCCATCCATGCGGCCGACCGCATGGATGGCGACGATGCTCGGGTGCTGGAGCTTGGCGATGGTGCGCGCTTCCCGCTCGAAGCGCAGCAGGCTCACTTCATCATTGAGCGCGAGCGGCGAGATGACCTTGATGGCGACCTGGCGGTCGAGCGACTCCTGGATGCCGAGGTAGACATAGGACATGCCGCCGCGCCCGAGCAGGCGCACCACTCTGTAACCGGGAATCTCCGGCAACACGGCGCTCAGCAGCTCGTCGAGCTCGCTGGGTGACAGTTCCTGTTGCGGGAGCGAGGACATGGCGTTTTTCCGAGTTGACCCGGTCACGGACTAAGGCAAACGCGGCAACCCGTCGGGCCGCCTGCAGGGCACCTGCCTGAATCGGCATCCTACCCGAAATGCGGTATGCCACCGGAAGCCTCGATCGCGCCGGACCGGGCGTTGCGACAGTGTGCGGTGCGCGGCGCGTCACGCAATCTTCGCACCGTGCATCGAATGGCGCTTCCGGGAACGCGCCTTCTGTCATCATCCTCGCGATCCGCACTGACTTGCCCCTGCCGATGCACTCCACTCGCCGCCTCATCCGCCACCGCGCGCTGCCGTGGTTGCTCGTCGTCGTCGCCCTGCTCCTCGCGGCCTGCCGGCCCGCTGTCCGCAGCGACACCACCGACTTCCGCCCCCCGCCCCTGATTCTGGTGTCCATCGACGGCTTCCACCCGGACTATCTGGACCCGGTCGCAACGCCCACGCTCCGGGCCATCGCGCACGAGGGCGTGCGCGCCCGCGCGATGCGGCCCGCGTTCCCCTCGCTCACCTTCCCGAACCACTACACCCTGGTGACCGGCCTGGTGCCCGACCACCACGGCGTGGTGCACAACCAGATGACCGATCCGACCGCCACCGATCAGGTATTCCGCCTCTCCAGCCGCGAGGCGGTGGAGAATCCGCTCTGGTGGCAGGACGGCGAGCCGATCTGGAACACCGCGCGCCGCGCCGGGCTGCGCAGCGCGACCATGTTCTGGCCCGGCTCCGAAGCCCCGATCCGCGGCCACCACCCGCACTACTGGCGCCACTTCGACATGGCCCTGCCGCCGCAGGATCGCGTCGCCCAGGTGCTGGCCTGGCTCGACCTGCCGGCGGCGCGACGCCCCGATTTCCTCACGCTCTACTTCGACCAGGTCGATCACGACGCCCACCTGCACGGACCGGACTCCGATGAGGCCCTCGCCGCGGTCCGCCGCACCGACACCGCGCTCGCCGGGCTGGTCGCCGGCCTCAAGCAGCGCGGCCTGTGGGAAACCAGCAATCTGGTCGTGGTTTCCGACCACGGCATGGCGGAAACCCCGCCCCACCAGGTCGTCGTGATCGATGACCACCTGCCGGCCGGAACCTACCGGCTGGTCAATCGCGGTGCGGTCGCCGGGCTGGAGCCGGTGGCGGGAGTGGAGCCGGCCTTCGAAGCCGCGCTCGCGCGCCCGATCCCGCACGCGCAGTGCTGGCCCAAGGCGCGCGTACCGGAGCGGTTCCGCTTCGGCAGCCACCGCCGCATTCCCGCCTGGGTCTGCCTGGCCGACGAAGGCTGGACCATCGTCGATCGCGCCCAACTCGAACGCCATCCGCCCAACCCCGGCGCGCACGGTTTCGATCCGGCACTGGAGTCGATGGCCGCCGTGTTCATCGCGCGCGGGCCGGACTTCCGCAGCGGTTTCGTCACCGAAACCTTCGACAACGTCGACGTGTATCCCCTGCTGGCGCGCCTGCTGCGGATCGCGCCCGAGCCCAACGACGGCGACCCGTCGACCACCCTGCCGATGATGCGCGAAGGCCGCGACTTCACCCCGAACCGGCGGTAGCGAACGGCCGCAGCGCGCGGATCAGGCCAGCGCCTGGTCCCGGAGCGCGCGGATCCGGTCGCGCACGCGCGCGGCCTCCTCGAATTCGAGGTCGCGGGCGTGCTGGTACATCTGCTGCTCCAGGCGGCGGATCTCGGCCGCCGCCTGTTCGGGCGTCAGGGCGCGGTACTCGCCGCGCGTTTCCGCCGCGCGCCGCGCGCCGCCCTTGCCGCGACCGGACGCGCGCCCGGCGTCCATGCCCTCGCGCGCGTCTTCGAGAATGTCGGCCACCGGCTTCTCGATGCTGCGCGGCACGATGCCGCGGGCGGCGTTGTATTCGACCTGGCGGGCGCGGCGGCGGTCGGTTTCGTCGATCGCGGCCCGCATCGAACGGGTGACGGTGTCGGCGTAGAGGATGGCCTTGCCGCGCAGGTTGCGAGCGGCGCGACCGATGGTCTGGATCAGCGAGCCTTCCGAGCGCAGGAAGCCCTCCTTGTCGGCATCGAGGATGGCGACCAGCGAGACTTCCGGCATGTCCAGGCCCTCGCGCAGCAGGTTGATGCCGACCAGCACGTCGAACACGCCCAGGCGCAGGTCGCGCAGGATCTCCACGCGCTCCACCGTGTCGATGTCCGAGTGCAGGTAGCGCACCTTGATGCCATGCTCGCCGAGGTATTCGGTGAGGTTCTCGGCCATGCGCTTGGTGAGCGTGGTGACCAGCACGCGGTCGCCCATCGCCACGCGCGCGCGCGCCTCGCTCATCAGGTCGTCCACCTGGGTCGCGACCGGGCGGATCTCGATTTCCGGATCGACCAGACCGGTGGGGCGCACCACCAGCTCGACGATGCTGCTCTCGGTCTTGGCCAGTTCGTAGCGCCCCGGGGTGGCCGAAACGAAGATGGTGCGCGGCGCGCGCGCCTCCCATTCCTCGAAGCGCAGCGGCCGGTTGTCCAGCGCCGACGGCAGGCGGAAGCCGAACTCGACCAGATTCTCCTTGCGCGAGCGGTCGCCCTTGTACATCGCGCCCAGCTGCGGAACCGTGACGTGCGATTCGTCGATCACCAGCAGGGCGTCGGCGGGCAGGTAGTCGAACAGGGTCGGCGGCGGCTCGCCCGGCTGCTTGCCGGTGAAGTGGCGGCTGTAGTTCTCGATGCCCGAGCAGTAGCCGACCTCGGCCATCATCTCCAGATCGAAGGTGGTGCGCTGCTGCAGGCGCTGGGCCTCGACCAGCTTGTTCTGCGCGTAAAGCTGCTCCAGCCGCGCCTTCAATTCATCCTTGATCGTCTCCAGCGCCGCCAGCACGCGGGCGCGGGTGGTGGCGTAATGGGTCTTGGGATAGATCGTGTAACGCGGCACCTTGCGCAGGGTTTCCCCGGTGAGCGGATCGAACAGCGCCATGTTCTCGATCTCGCCGTCGAACACCTCGATGCGCAGCGCCTCGACCTCGTTTTCGGCCGGGAACACGTCCACGTTCTCGCCGCGCACGCGGAAGGTGCCGCGGTGCAATTCGAACTCGTTGCGGGTGTACTGCAGCTCGGTCAGATGGCGGATCAGGGCGCGGGTGTCGAGCTTTTCGCCGCGCTGCATGATCAGGCGCAGCGAGAGGTAGTCCTCCGGGTCGCCCAGGCCGTAGATCGCCGACACCGTGCCCACGATCAGCGCGTCGCGCCGCGACAGCAGCGCCTTGGTGGCCGACAGCCGCATCTGCTCGATGTGCTCGTTGATCGAGCTGTCCTTCTCGATGTAGGTATCGCTCGCCGCGATGTAGGCCTCGGGCTGGTAGTAGTCGTAGTAGCTGACGAAGTACTCGACCGCGTTGTTCGGAAAAAACCGCCGGAACTCGCCGTAGAGCTGCGCCGCGAGGGTCTTGTTGGGTGCCAGCACCAGGGTCGGGCGCTGGATTTGCTGCACGACGTTGGCGATGGTGAAGGTCTTGCCCGAGCCGGTCACGCCCAGCACGGTCTGGTGCGCCAGCCCCGCCTCGAAGCCGGCTACCAGCTTCTCCACCGCCTGCGGCTGGTCGCCGGCGGGGTCGAAGGGGGAGACCAGCTCGAAGCGCTCGGAATCGTGTGCGGTCATCGCGCCAGTATAGAAGCGCGGCGGCGACAGGTTGGCCCGCGGGGAGTCGCTATGCGCGAAACTGCTCGCCGGCACCACGCTGTCGACACAGGCAGCCTGCGCCGCCGCACCGCACAGCATCAGATCGCGGCGATCCTGAAGGAAGCCGATGCCGGAACGGCGGCGGCCACGGTGCACGCACGGCCGCCTTATCGCTTCAGTTGGTTTCGAATCCGTTGCGGAATATCGCCGAGTTGTCGACCACTACGGTGCCGGCGAGCAGCACCGGGCGTGGCAGGTGCTTCGGTTCGCTGGCGCTGAAGTTGAACTCCATCGTGGCCTGGCGGACCAGCAGGCCGGTTCCCGCCGTGGGTCGGAACTGCACGTCCACGCTGCATTGCTGACCCGGTGGCAGCGTAAGGCCGTTGCAGCCGTCGTGCATCAGCCGGAAGGAGCTGGCGTGGGTGCCAAAGAACCGCGCTGCCTGCATCGTCACGGGAACTGTGCCGGTGCTATGGGCGGTGAAGCGCATGGGAGGTGAATGCCCACCCCAACTCACCACGCCGAACCAGGCATTGGGCGGGTCCACGGTCAGGCGTCCATGCGGCGCATCACTGACACCGGAACAGAACAGCAAGGCCTGGCTCTCCCAAGGCTCGCCGAAAGCGTCGGTCCAGGCAATCCGCAGGGATGCCTGGTAGTCCCGTAGCGCCACACTCGGTGTGCATCGCACGTCCAGCGTACAGGTTGCACCGGGGGCCAGCGCCATGCCGGTGCATGTGTTGTCCGTGATCGAATACACGGCATGGCCACCGATCACGTTGCCAACAGCGATCATGTCGTTCTGCCGGTTGGTGAAGGTGAAACGTTCTGCCAGCGATGTGGCCGTGGGGGCGAGATCGCCGAAATCATGTTCGGCCGGCACGATCGCCGGTGGTTTTCCGGGCGCGGACTGCACCACTTGCACTACCAGCAGCGAGACGCAGTCGTTGTAATAGATGTCCCGCCCATAGAGGTAGTAGCGCCCCGGCTTCTGCAGTGTGGGCGTGATGTCGAGGTGGCGCACATCCCACAGGCCGGCACCGCTTCCGGGCCGGGGAAAGGTCATGCGCGGTACGCTCAGGCCGCCCCACAGCGGAAGTCCGTCGGTATGCGGGTCGCGGAAAACGATCTCGCTGGATTCGTTGGGCAGCAGGCCGGGGAATACCCTCACCCGGTAGGTCCCGTCCGGCAGGGCGGACTGGCCATCGGCGGCATGCACTACCAGTTCCGCCTGCCCACCGGTGTAATCCAGCCACAATCGGGCGTTCCAGTTTTCTTCGCCTGCCGGCACGCAGTTGCTGTCCATCGCCTCGTAATGCGTCACCCGGAGATCATTGAACTCATTGCCATCGTCGTGGAACACGATCAGCGAAGCGCCGCTGGCGCTGTGTCCGGCACCGTCGGCCAATCCGCTGATGCTGTAACTGCCGGAGCCGTGGACCAATGCGGTGACATCGGCACGATAGAGCGAGGCGCTGAACTGGTCCGGGGTGGCGGCGCCACCCCAATTGTTGTTGTAGCCCTTGCCCGCCACGCGGGTGCCGGTGATGGGGTGTCCGTCGAACACGATATCGGCTTCGTCATAGTCGGCATTGCCGCCGCTGTATCCATTGCCAGGGTCCTGGATGTCGATGCCATGCCAATACAGCAGCGCCAGTGTGATCCCGCCCGCGACGCCTTCCAGTTCGAGCATTCCCTCGCCACCGCCAAGATTGGCCGGCGCGCCGATACTGCCGACGCCGGCATAGGCCAAGTCGGTGCGCTCCAGGAGCACATAGGGCGAGCCCAGTGGCAGCTCCCCAGCGCGTGCGGGCAGGGCAGACATCAGCAGCGCGGCGGTCAGAGCGACCAGACAGTGCATTCTCATGGCGGGTTTCCGTGGCGGCCTGTCTGACACAACGGCAATTGTTGGCAGCAGGGGCCACGCTGGTGCATCCGCAGGTCTGGCTGCCCTCCCCGATGTTGCAGTGCGCCGGCAATCCCGGCGGCGGGGCACGAAGGTCAGGCCGTCATGCATGCGTGCACACCCCGGAGGTGCCAGTGGACTGCTTCAGCCGTGAGCCTTGCAGCTGAGACTCGGAGAAGTCGGAATCGGTTGAGGCCCACGGACAGCGGAAGTCCCGAAGCAGACCATGCGGCGAATAGATGCCATATTCGACGCGAAATATGCGGCGATTGGCTTGCGTCTGTGACAAACCCAGGCACAATGACCGCATGAAACACGGTGATTACACCTATATCTGGCAGGCTGGCGACTGGCCGAACTGGCGCTTTGATCTGGCGGCGCTGTCCGGGCAGATGGTGGCGGTGAGTCGTGCCCAGGGCTTGTTGCTGGGGAGGCTGGTCGATGTGGGGCTTGCCTTGCGCGATCAGGCGAGTCTGGCTGCGCTCACCGACGATGTGATCAAAACCAGCGAGATCGAAGGCGAGCGGCTGGACGTCGAGTCGGTACGTTCGAGCATCGCGCGGCGGCTGGGCGTGGACGCTGGTGCGCTGGCTCCGGTGGATCGCCACGTCGAAGGGGTGGTCGAGATGGTGCTGGATGCCACCGCCAACTGTCATGCGCCGGTATCGCGGGAACGATTGTCCAATTGGCATGCCGCACTGTTTCCCACCGGCTACTCCGGGCTTTCACGCATCGCGGTTGGCGCGTGGCGCGATGATGCGAACGGCCCGATGCAGGTGGTGTCCGGCCCCATCGGCCGCCAGCGGATACGTTTCGAGGCACCGCCTGCCGAGCGACTGGAGGTGGAAACCCGTCGATTTCTTGACTGGCTCAACGGGTCATCCGGCGAGCCGCCGCTGATCAAGGCGGGGCTTGGGCATCTTTGGTTCGTCACGCTCCATCCGTTCGACGATGGCAACGGCCGCATCGCGCGAGCCATCGGCGATCTGCTGCTGGCACGCGCCGATGGCAGCTCGCAGCGTTTCTACAGCCTCTCGGCCCAGATCCAACGCGAGCGCACGGCGTACTACGACATTCTCGAGCAAACCCAGAAGCGCACGATGGATGTCACGCCATGGCTGGCGTGGTTCCTCGATGTGCTCCATCGCGCGGTGGATCAGGCGCACCATTCGCTGGATGTGGTTCTGGGCAAGACCCGCTTCTGGCGGCAGTGGGCCGGCACGCCCCTGAACGCACGGCAGGCGAAAGTGCTCAACCGGCTGCTCGATGGCTTCGACAGCAAGCTCACCAGCAGTAAATGGGCCTCGGTCGCCCGATGTTCGCCCGATGCGGCGCTGCGCGATATCAATGATCTGATGGCTCGTGGGCTGCTGCGCAAATCAGACGCCGGCGGACGCAGCACAAGCTATGTGCTGAACGTGCCCGAGGAGTAAGCGGCTCGATCACGCCTCGGCGTAGCGCACCGCCTGGCCGATCCAGCGTTCGATCAGGCGGTCGGCGACGTGCGGGGCGCGCGCGAGGAGTGCGTCGGCGGCGTGCTGCACCTGCGGCAGCAGGGCGGCGTCGCGCATCGGGTCGGCGATGCGGAAGCCGGCGAGGCCGGTCTGACGGGTGCCGAGCAGTTCCCCGGGGCCGCGCAGCTCCAGGTCTTTCTCCGCGATGCGGAATCCGTCGCTGGTCTCGCGCATCACCGCCAGGCGCTCGCGCGCGGCCTGCGAGAGCGGCGAGCGGTACATCAGTACGCAGGTCGACGCCTGCGCGCCGCGCCCGACGCGGCCGCGCAGCTGGTGCAGCTGGGCCAGCCCCAGGCGCTCGGCGTTTTCGACCAGCATCAGGCTGGCGTTGGGTACGTCCACGCCCACCTCGATCACCGTGGTGGCAACGAGCAGCTGGATGTCGCCGGCCTTGAACGCGGCCATCGCGGCCTGCTTTTCCGCCGGCTTCATGCGCCCGTGCACGAGGCCTACGCGCACGCCGGGGAGCTGTTCGGTCAGGAGTTCATGCGCAGTCTGGGCGGCCTGTGCCTCGATCTTCACCGCGCCCGGCGCGCTGGGTTCCTCGCTTTCCTCGATCAGGGTGCAGACCCAGTAGGCCTGGCGTCCCTGCGACAGGGCGGCGCGGATGCGCTCGATCAGCTCATCGCGCCGCAGCGCGTCGATCGCCACGGTCTGCACCGGGGTGCGGCCGGGCGGCAGCTCGTCGATCACCGAGACGTCGAGATCGGCATAGGCGGTCATGGCCAGGGTGCGCGGAATCGGCGTGGCGGTCATCACCAGCTGATGCGGCACCTGCCGCCCGTCGGCGCCCTTGTCGCGCAACACCAGGCGCTGGTGCACGCCAAAGCGGTGCTGTTCGTCCACGATGACCAGTGCCAGCCGCGCGAAGGCCACCGGCTCCTGCAGCAGCGCGTGGGTGCCGATCACCAGCGGCGCGCCGGCGGCAATGCGCGCCAGCGCGGCGGCACGCGCCTTGCCCTTGACCTTGCCCGACAGCCACACCGCCTCGATGCCCAAGGGCTCGAACCACGCGGCGAAGGCCTGCGCGTGCTGCTCGGCCAAAAGCTCGGTGGGCGCCATCAACGCGACCTGTGCGCCGGATTCGATGGCCGCCAGCGCGGCAAACGCGGCGACGATGGTCTTGCCCGAGCCGACGTCGCCCTGCACCAGCCGCAGCATGGGTTCGCTGCGCGACAGGTCCTCTGCGATCTCGTGCAGCACGCGGCGCTGCGCCGCGGTGAGCCGGAACGGCAGCGCGGCCGCGAGCCGGCGCGCCAGCGCGCCGCGCGCCTCCAGCGCCAGCGCGCCCTGGCGCTTCATCGAAAGGCGCTGGCGACGCAGGCTGAGCTGGTGCGCGAGCAGCTCCTCCAGGGCCAGACGCTGCTGGGCGGGATGCCGGAACTGGGCCAGCTCGGCCAGGTCCACGCCCGGCGGCGGACGGTGCAGGAAGCGCACCGCGTCGCGCCAGCTTGGCAGGGTGAGGTCGCCGAAAGCCGAGGCCGGAAGCAGTTCCAGCGCATCGCTTTCGGGAAGCTGGTCCAGCGCCGCCGACACCAGGCGCGCGAGCTGCACCGGGCCTACGCCCTCGACCGCCGGATACACCGGGTCGAGCCGGTCGCCCAGCGCCAGCTCGACGTCGTCGGCCAGCACGCGATATCCGGGGTGCACCATCTCCACGCCGAAATGGCCGCCGCGCGCCTCGCCGTGGCACAGGATGCGGGCACCCATCGACAGCGCCCGCACCTGCGCCGCGTGGAAGTGGAAGAAGCGCAGGACCAGGCTGGCACCCGACTCGTCGCCCACCGCCACGCGCAGCATCGGGCGGCCGCGGAAACTGCGCTCGACCGCCTCGATCCGCCCCAGCACCTGCGCCGACTCGCCGTGGCGCAGGGCGCGGATCGGCGTCAGGCGGGTGCGGTCCTCGTAGCGCAGCGGCAGGTGCAGCCACAGATCCTGAAGCGTGGCGATGCCGCGCGCGGCGAGCCGGGCGGTCAGCGCCGGCCCGGTGCCCTTGAGCCCGGTGACCGGCCTGCGCGCGGGGTCGGCACCCGCGCTGCTCGCATCCGGTTGCATGGGGTCGCTGGGCTCAGTCGAGCACCATCACCAGGTCGATCTCCACCTGCGCGTTCTTGGGCAGGGCCGAGACCTGGATGGTGGAGCGCGCCGGATACGGCTCGGAGAAGTAGTCCTTCATCACCGCGTTGACCTTGGCGAAATGTGCCAGGTCGATCATGTAGATGCCCACACGCACCACCTTGGCGAAGCTGCCGCCGGCGGCCTCGCATACCGCCGCGAGGTTCTTGAAGACCTGGCGCGCCTGCGCCTCGATGTCGCCCTCGACCAGCTCCATGGTGGCCGGATCGAGCGGCGTCTGGCCGGAAAGGTAGACGGTCTTGTCCACCCGGACCGCCTGCGAATAGGGGCCGATGGCGGCCGGTGCGGCGTCGGTGTGGATGATCTGTCGGGACATGGCGTGGCCTCGGAGGGAAAAAGGAACGCCAAGTTTAGCCGCGCGCGGGGCGACGCGGCGGCGCGGCGGGATCGGTCAGCGCCGCTGCACGCCGATCACCACCGGCAGGCGGCGCACCTTGCGGATCACGTCGGCCAGGTGCTTGCGGTTGCGCACGTTCATCGTGAACACGATCACGGCCGCCTGCTGGTCGCGGTCCTGGTATTCGACGTTCTCGATGTTGGCCTCGGTCTCGCCGATGGCGTTGGCGACGCGCGCCAGCACGCCCGGCTTGTTCTCCACTTCCACCCGGATCGCGGAGCGGAAGTCGCCGCTGACCTCGCGCCCCCAGCCGATCGGCACCCAGCGCTCGGGCGTCTTGCGCAGCTCCGGCACGTTGCGGCAGTCGGCGCGGTGCACGACGATGCCCTTGCCGGTGGAGAGGTAGCCCATGATGTCGTCGCCGGGCACCGGCAGGCAGCAGTCGGGAAACGTCAGCACGCCGCGCTCGGCGCCGGTGATGAGGATCTTCTCCGCGCTGGGCGCGTGCGGGACGTGGCTCTGCCCGTCCACGCTGCGGGTGAGCACCTGCGCCACCTGCGCCGCCATGCGATTGCCCAGCGCGATCTCCGAAAGCAGCTCCTCCAGCCGGCGCAGGCGCGAATCGGCCAGGTACTGGTCGAGCACCTTGGGCGGGATGCGGTCGAGCGAGCTGTCGACCGCCTCCAGCGCGCGATCCAGCATGCGGTGGCCAAGTTCCACCGCGTCCTCGTGCTGCAGGCGCTTGAGGAAGTGGCGGATCGAGGTGCGCGCGCGACTGGAAACCACCCAGTCCAGCCAGCTCGTGTTGGGCGTGGCCGAGGGCGCGGTGATGATTTCCACGGTCTGGCCGCTGGCCAGGCGCGCGCGCAACGGCGCCAGCTTCTTGTCCACCCGCGCGGCGACCGCGTGGTCGCCCACGTCGGTATGCACCGCATAGGCGTAGTCGAGCGCGGTGGCGTTGCGCGGCAGCGAGAGGATGTCGCCCTTGGGCGAGAAGAGGTAAACCTCGTCGGGAAAGAGATCCACCTTGACGTTGTCGAGGAACTCGATCGAGGAGCCGGCGGCCTTCTGGTTCTCCAGCAGGCCCGACAGCCACGCCTGGGCGCGGCTCTGCGCGCTGGACTGGCTGCCGTTGGGCGACTTGTAGAGCCAGTGCGCCGCGATCCCGCGCTCGGCCACCTGGTCCATGTCCTCGGTGCGGATCTGCACTTCCACCGGCGAGCCGAAGGGGCTGAACAGCAGGGTGTGCAGCGACTGGTAGCCGTTGGCCTTGGGAATCGCGATGAAATCGCGGAAGCGCTGCTCTACCGGCTTGTAGAGGCTGTGCACGGCACCCAGCGCCATGTAGCACTCCATCACCCGCCCGACCACCACGCGGAACCCGAACACGTCCATCACCTGGTCGAAGCTCTTCTGCTCCAGCTTCATCTTGCGGTAGATGCTGTAGGCCGATTTCACCCGCCAGACGATGCGGTGCGGGATGCCTTCCTGAGTCAGGCGCTGGTCGAGTGCCGCCTCGATCCGGTCCATGGCCTCGCGCCGCGACACCGGCAGGGTGCGGATGCGGCGGGTGATGACGTCGTGCCGGCGCGGGTAGAGGCCGCGGAAGCCGAGTTCCTGCAGTTCGCCCTTGATCCGGTTCATGCCCAGGCGCTGGGCGATGGGCGCATAGATGTCGAGCGTCTCGCGCGCGATGCGGCGACGCGCATCCGGGCTCATCGAGTCGATCGTGCGCATGTTGTGCAGCCGATCGGCCAGCTTGATCAGGATGACGCGCAGGTCGCGCGCCATGGCCAGCAGCATCTTGCGGAAGCTCTCGGCGGCGGCCTCCTGGCGGTCGCGGAAGCTCAGCTTGTCGAGCTTGGTGACGCCATCGACCAGTTCGGCCACCGTCTCGCCGAACTCGGCGGCAATGCGCTCGCGTTCGATCGGCGTGTCTTCCAGCACATCGTGCAGGATCGCCGCGCACAGGGTTTCGACGTCCATGCCCAGGTCGGCCAGCACCGTGGCCACGGCGACCGGATGGGTGATGTAGGCCTCGCCGCTCTTGCGGGTCTGCCCATCGTGCGCGATCGCGCCGAGGCGATAGGCCTGCCGGATCAGTCCGAGCTGTTCGGCCGGCAGGTAGGTCGCTGCGCGCCGGACGAGCTCGTCGACCTGCTCCGGACACGGATCCGGGGCACGTTGGTTCGCAGTTGCAGCGGGCGCAGCGGCAGCGGGAGAGGAATCATGCATGCCGCCAGACTACGCAGCATCGCCGTTCAGGGCAATGACGGCGGCCCTGGCCGCGGCTTCACGCCGGATGGCGCGTCGGCACGCGCACCGACGGCACGAACGATCAGAGGTCGTCGCCGCCCTTGGACAGGTCGTCATCCACTTCGGCGGCCGCCCATTCCAGCGCCTCGCGCTCGCGGCGCTCGCGCTCGACGCGATCCACTTCGGCGATGGTGGCGTCGTCGATGCTGCGCGAGGCGATTTCACGCAGCGCCAGCACGGTGGGCTTGTCGTCATCCTCGTCGCCTTCCAGCGTGCTGGGCGCACCCTTGGCGAGCTGGCGCGCGCGGCGCGAGGCCATGATGACCAGTTCGAAACGGTTGTCGACCACTTCGAGGCAATCTTCTACGGTGACACGAGCCATGGGGGCTTCCTCGGCCAAAGCCGGAATGACAAACGAACCCGGTATCTTAGGTCAGATGCAAAGCCGGAGGCAAATCAGGCCGTGCCGATCAAGCCAGGCCGAGGCCGCGCTCAGGCCAGCAGCGCCTCCAGCAGCCCCGGATGGTGGGCGAGCTGGGCGGCGGTGCGCAGGCGCTGGGCGCGGATGATCGACAGGAGATCCTCGGTGGCCTGGCCGAAATCGCGGTTCACCACCAGATAGTCGAACTCCGGCGCATGCTCCATCTCGCCGCGCGATCCCGCAAGCCGGCGCAGGATGGTTTCCTCGGAGTCCTGCCCGCGCGTGCGCAGGCGCCGCTCCAGCTCCTCGCGCGAGGGCGGCAGGATGAAGATCGTCACGCAGTCGGGCACCTTCTGGCGCACCTGGCGCGCGCCCTGCCAGTCGATCTCCAGCAGCACGTCGCGCCCGGCCGTCAGGTGCGGTTCGACCGACTGGCGCGCGGTGCCCTTGTAGTCGCCGTGCACGATGGCGTACTCGAAGAAGTCGCCGGCCTCGATCATGCGGCGGAACTCGTCGGCGCTGACGAAGTTGTAGTGCTGCGCGTGCCGCTCGCTCGGGCGCGGGCCGCGCGAGGTGAAGGAGATCGAGAGGGAAATCTCCGGCTCGCGCGCCAGCACGGCATTGACCAGCGAGGATTTCCCCGCCCCCGAAGGGGCCGCGATGACGAAGAGGGAGCCGCGGCGCACGCTCATGCGCCAGGCCACTTGCGGGGATGAAACAGGGTCGTCACGCGCAGACTCCGGGCCGGTTCGCCGGCGCGAATCGCCGCGAGGGGGCGAAATGGTACTACGCAGGACTCCGGTGCGGCGCGTCAGAAGACGAAAGTCACCCGTACCACGTGCAGTTCCCCGTTCGCGACCTTGACCCGGCAGTCGAGCGTCTGGGTGTATTGCGTCTGCAGCCCGGTGTCGAGCGTCACCGGTGCCTGCAGCCTGAGCACGTCTTCGCCCTCGTTCACCATGCTCTGCTCCAGGGCCTTGAGGTCGACCGAAAGCATCTTGCCTTCGGCACGTTCCTTGGCGGCCTCTTCGCAGGCCAGCGCCGCGCGCGACGCCGGCGAGCCGCTGCAGCCGGCGAGCACTGATGCCATGGCCAGTCCCGTGATGAAGCGCGCCGCATGCCCTGTCATGCCGTCCTCCCCGGCTTCGATCACCGCCCACCTGGGCGACGCGGAAGCCATTTAGAGAAATTCGGATCAAAAATAGCGCAATTGCTCGGTTTTTCCATGCCTCAGGTCAAGTTTTGCAGCAGTTCACAATTCTGCAAGGCCGGCCCTGCCCGCTGCCGCCCCCGTTGCGCGGTGCCTTTCCGACCCGAAGGCCGTGCGGCGGAAGGCCGTGGCACCGCCGCCGGCCCGGCACGCGCTCAGTAGCGCGGCACCGACGGATCGATGCGCTGCGACCAGGCGTCGATGCCGCCCTCGATGTTCCAGACGTCGCTGAAACCCAGCGCGCGAAAGTGCTCGGCGGCCTGCAGGCTGGAGCTGCCGTGATGGCAGAGGAAGGCGATCGACGTGGCCTTGTCCATGGCCTCCAGATGCCCGCGCGAGGCCTCGTCCATCACGGTGTGTGCGCCGGAAAACGGCGCGATCTTGCGCGCCGCCAGCGGCCGCACGTCGATGACCGTCATGCTGCCGGCCGCCAGCCGATCGCGCAGCGCCTCGACCGGAATCGACTTCACCGGTGCCGGCGCATTGGGATTGCGGATGGTCAGGCCCGCACCGCGCACGTCCTCGACCCAGTCGATCTCCAGGCCGCGCGCGCGCTGCGCGCTGGCGAGGTCGAAGTGCACCGCGATGCCTTCGGATTCGGACACCACGTCGCCCGGCGCGGCCGGAGCGAGCTGGAACTGCGCCTCGAAGCGCGGCCCGATCGACAGGTGCAGCGCGAGGCCGTCGGCATCGGTCATGGCGCTGCGGATCGCCTCCGCGGCAGCCGGGGTGATGCGGATCTGCGGCGGGGTGCGATCCGGCGCGGCGACGCCCAGCAGCGGAAACAGCTCGCCCGAGTCCATCAGGCCGGTGATGATGTCGCTGCCGCCGACCAGTTCGCCGCGCACATAGAGCTGCGGGATGGTCGGCCAGTTGCCGAATGCCTTGATGCCTTCGCGGATTTCCGCATCGGCCAGTACGTTGACGCTGGCGTACTCCACGCCGAGGCTGTCGAGGATGCCGGACGCCTTGGCGGAAAACCCGCACTGCGGCGCGCCCTGCACGCCCTTCATGAAGAGCACGACGGGATTTTGCGCCAGCAGCGCTTCGATGCGCCCGCGCACGGTGGGATCGAGGGACATGGGGTGTTTCCTTGCGTCAAAGATGGGGGTGCCAAAGCGCGCGGATTCTACGCCGCGCTGCAACAACGCGGCATGAGTCGCGGATCAGGCGGACAAAGCCGCGTCCAGATCGCGCCGCAGATCCTCCAGATCCTCCACGCCCACCGACAGGCGGACGAGGTTGTCGGTGATGCCCAGCGCGGCGCGGGTTTCCGCCGGAATCGAGGCGTGCGTCATGATCGCCGGATGGTTGACCAGGCTTTCGACGCCGCCCAGCGACTCGGCGAGGGCGAACAGTTCGGTGCGCTCCATCATCCGGCGGGCGGCCGCGAGCCCGCCCTTCACGAAGATCGTGATCATGCCGCCGAAGCCGTGCATCTGGCGCGCCGCCAGCGCGTGCTGCGGATGCGAGGCCAGCCCGGGATGCAGCACCCGCTCCACCGCCGGGTGGCTTTCCAGCCACTGCGCCAGCGCCAGCGCGTTGTCGCAGTGCGCGCGCATGCGCAGGTGCAGGGTCTTGAGGCCGCGCAGCGCCAGGAAGCTGTCGAACGGCCCCTGGATGCCGCCCACGGCGTTCTGCAAAAAGCCGATGCGCTCGGCCAGCTCGGCGTCATCGCCCACCACGGCCACGCCGCCGACGATGTCCGAATGCCCGTTGAGGTACTTGGTGGCCGAATGCACCACCGCGTGCGCGCCAAGCTCCAGCGGACGCTGCAGCATGGGCGAGGCGAAGGTGTTGTCGACCACCAGCCAGATGCCGCGCGCGCGCGCGAACTGCGCCAGCCGCTCCAGGTCCACGATCTTGAGCAGGGGATTGGTGGGCGTCTCGCACCAGATCATGCGCGTTTCCGGCCGCACCGCCGCCTCCAGCGCGGCCATGTCGCCCAGGTCCACGAACGAGAACGACAGTCCGGCCGAGCGCCGCCGCACCCGCTCCATGATCCGGTAGGTGCCGCCGTACACGTCGTCCATGCAGATGACGTGGCTGCCCGAATCCAGCGTCTCCAGCACCGTGCCGGTCGCCGCCAGCCCGGAGGCGAAGGCGTATCCATGCGCGCCCGATTCGAGCGCGGCGACGCAGCGTTCGTAGGCGAAGCGGGTGGGGTTGTGGCTGCGCGAGTACTCGAAGCCCTGGTGTACGCCCGGGCTCTTCTGCACGTAGGTGGAGGTGGCATAGATCGGTGTCATCACGGCACCGGTGGAGGGATCAGGGGACTGGCCGGCGTGGATGGCGCGGGTGCCGAAGCCGAAAGTGCGGTTGGATGTCATGGGACGAAGGCCGGAAGCGGATCAGCTGCGGATCATAGCCGGCCCGCGCCCGAGGATTCCCGGCCGCCGGCGGCTCGCCCTATTGCCTGCCGCGAAAATGCAGCCAGGAAACCAGGGCCACCAGCAGCGGCGGCAGGCCGTAGGCCAGACGCAGGTCGAGGTGGTAGACCTGCGCGAGGTTCACCGACAGCGTCTGGGCGGTGAACATGCCCACGCCCAGCACGATGCCGACGAACAGCCGCTTGCCGAATCCGCCCGAGCGCAGCGTCCCGAACGCGAACGGCAGGGCGGCAAGGCACAGCACGAGCGTCGAAAAGGGATAGAAGATCCGCGCCCAGTAGGCGGATTCGAACTCGCCCATGTCCAGCTCGTTGCGGACCAGGTACTCCAGGCTGTTGCGCAGTTCGGTCATGCGCAGGTAGCGGGGCCGGGTCACGCCCAGCTGCAGCACGTCGGGGTTGAGCCGCGATGCCCAGCGTTCCTCCGGTACCTGTTCGCTCACCACCTCGCGCAGGCCGAAGCGCGAGCGATGCACGTCGCGCAGCTCCCATACGCCGCTGTGGTGCAGCGCCTTCTGCACCACGGCGATCGAGGCGAGCCGCCCGTCCTGGTCGAATTCGTAGAGCGTCACGTCCGACAGCTCGATGGTGGAGTCTGCCCCGCGGCCAACCACGTTGCCCTGCTTCGCGTTGAGGAACGTGTCGCCTTCGCGCGCCCACAGGCCCGAACCGCGCAGGCTCTTGATATCCGAACTCTTGGCTTCCATCGCCCGGGTCTGGGCCTGTTCCTCACCGGCCGGACCAATGGTCTCGGCCACGATCACCATGGCCAGGGTCAGCAGGGCGATGACGGCCACCGCCGCCACGCAGATCCGCGCCCGCGACAGCCCGATCGCACGCAGCGCGGTCAGCTCCGAACTGGCCGCCAGCGCGCCCAGGCCCAGAAGCGCACCGATCACGGCGGCCGTGGGGAAAAGCGTGTACGCGCGCCGCGGCAGGGTATAGACGGTATAGATCAGGACTTCGCTGAAACCGTAGCTGCCCTGCCCGATGTTGGCCAACTGGCCCACCAGCGCGGTGATCGCATCGAAACCCACCAGCACGAACCATGCGGCCGACAGCGCCGCCGCCACGCGCAGGGCGATCATGCGATCGGCCAGTCCGAACCGCCAGCGCATCAGCTCGCCCCTCCGGGCCGCGCCAGGTGCTCGTCGCGCCAGAGCAGGTACAGCGCGATGCCTGCCGCCGGCAGATGCACCCACCACAGCCCCGCCCACACCGGCACGGTGCCGGAAGCTATGAACGCACGTCCCAGCCCCAGCATGTTCAGATAGACGACATAGCCCAGCAGCGCCACCAGCACGCGCCCGTAGCGCGCGCTGCGCGGTGGCGAGTGCGCCAGCGGCAGCGCCAGCAGCGCAAGGATCAGGGTCGCCAGCGGCGTGGCCAGTCGCCAGTGCAATTCGGCGCGCTCCTCCGGCGCATCGATCCGCACCAGTTCGGGCGTGGTCATGCGTTGTTCGGCGCGACCGACATTGCCCGGCTCGGCATCCGGCACGCGGATGTCATTGCCGGCAAAGCGCATCATGCGGAAGGCGTCACTGCCCAGTTCACCCTCCACGCGGAAGCCATCGACCAGCCGCAGGTAGCGTTCCTCGCCCTGGCTTTCCTGGAACAGCTCACCGGCCTGTGCGGTCACCACGTCGATGCGCCCGTCGCGCTCGTTGTGCACGAACAGGTTGCGGAAGCGACGGCCGTCGTCATCCATCTGGCTGAGGTAGACCACGCCGTTGCGCCCGGGTATCTCGACAAAGCGTCCGGGCTCGAGCCCGGCCACCAGCAGCGACTTGTTGGCCGCCTCGATCATCGCCTGCGAGGTGCGCAGCGCCGCCGGAGAAAGCCACAGCGAGGTCACCCCGACGACTGCAGCCACCGGCACCGTCAACCACACCAGCGGCCGCGCCAGTCGCCGGATGCCCAGCCCCGCCGCCGCCAGCACCGCCATCTCGCTGTCGCGATACAGGCGCCCATAAGCCAGCAGCACCGCCAGAAACAGCGCCAGCGGCAGCAACAGCGGCAGGAAGTCCAGCGCGCGCAGTCCGAGCTGGGAGATGAGCAGGCCCGGCGGCAGCCTGCCGCGCGCAATCTTGCCCAGAAGGTCGGCGACCAGTCCGCCCATGCTCACCAGCACCAGCACCAGCAGGCTCGCGCCGAACGTCGCCAGGAGCTGGCCAAGCACGTAGCGATCGATGATCGGCCAGCGCGGCCGGCTCACGCGCCCGGCTCCGACGCACGAACGCCTGCCGCGCTGTTCGGCATGCTGGCGGGGTGGCTGGTGGGGTCGGGATGGGTATGCACTAGAATGCTTCGTGGTCGCGGTTGCGCCGCGACATGGTACCGGCGCCGGCAGCGTGTCGAAGTATCGCCCGTCTCCCCACAGCAGGAAAACCATGAGCCTGAACACGAGTGTGCTGCGCACCGATCCCGCGCAAATCGATACCGACGCCGTCATTGCCGCCGTTTTCGAAGACCGGGGACTTTCCCCCGCCGCCCACCAGCTCGACCAGGCCTGCGGCGGCCGCATCGCCGCCCTGCTCAAGAGTGGCGACGTTTCGGGCAAGGCGGGGCGCTGCGCGCTGCTGCTCGCGCTCGACGGCATCCGCGCCACGCGCGTGCTGCTGGTCGGCGTGGGCGAAGCGGCCAAGCTCGACGCCGGTCGCTATCTCACCGCCTGCACCGACGCCATCCGCACCCTGCGCGGCGGCCCGGCCGCGCGCGTCCACAGCACCCTGCCCGAGCTCGACGTGGCCGGCCGCGACGCCGCCTGGAAGATTCGCCAGGCCGCACTGGCCGCCTTCCACGTCAGCTACACCTATTCCGCCACCCGCAAGTCCGCCAAGGCCACGCCGCTCGCCGCACTCAGCCTTTCGGGCGATGCCGATTTCGCCGACGAGCTGCGCATCGCCCAGGGCATCGCCGATGGCGTCACCCTGGCGCGCGAGCTGGGCAACCTGCCGCCCAACATCTGCACCCCGGTCTATCTCGCCGAGCAGGCCGCCAAGATCGCCGAGGTGAGCGAAAAGGTGTCGCTCGAGGTTCTGGATACCGAACAGATGAAGGCGCTGGGCATGGGCGCGCTGCTGGGCGTGGCGCAGGGCAGCGCCAACCCGCCGCGCCTCATCGTGCTGCGCTACCGCGGCGCGCCGGAGAGTGAAAAACCGCACGTGCTGGTCGGCAAAGGCATCACCTTCGACACCGGCGGCATCTCGATCAAGCCCGGCCCGTCGATGGACGAGATGAAGTTCGACATGTGTGGTGCCGCGAGCGTGCTGGGCACCTTCCTGGCCGCGGCCACGCTGGGCCTGCGCATCAACCTGGTCGCCATCGCGGCGGCCGCGGAAAACATGCCCGACGGCACCTCGTACCGCCCCGGCGACATCCTCACCTCGATGTCCGGCAAGACCATCGAGGTGCTCAACACCGATGCCGAAGGCCGCCTGATCCTGTGCGACGCGCTCACCTACGCGCAGCGCTTCGAACCGGCCACCCTGATCGACGTGGCCACCCTCACCGGTGCCTGCGTCATCGCGCTGGGCAAGCACGCGCACGGCCTGATGAGCCGCGACGAGGCGCTGGCCGACGAGCTTCTCGCCGCCGGCCAGATCAGCCACGACCGCGCCTGGCGCATGCCGCTGTGGGACGACTACCAGCCCCAGCTCGATTCGGTCTGCGCCGACATGGCCAACATCGGCGGCAAGTCCGCCGGCTCCATCACCGCCGCCTGCTTCCTGGCCCGCTTCACCGAGGGCCAGCAGCGCTGGGCGCACCTGGACATCGCCGGCACCGCCTGGGACGAAGGCCGCAAGGGCCTGGCCACCGGCCGCCCGGTGAACCTCCTGGTCGAGTGGCTGATCGGCCGCCAGTGACATGCCGCGCGCGGACTTCTACCTGATCGGCAAGCCGCGCTTCGAAAGCGATCCGCTGCTGCTGGTCTGCGAACTGGCGAAGCGCTGTTTCCGCGCCGACAAGTCCACCCTGATCCTGGTCCGCGACCAGGATCAGGCGGATCTGCTCGACGGGCGGCTGTGGGATTTCGAGGAAGACGCCTTCATCCCGCACCAGATCGCCGGTGCCGACGAGGACGACGAGAACACGCCGGTCCTCATCGTTGCGCCCGACATCGACGTGCCCGACCGCCCCTACATCATCAACCTGCGCGACGCCGCCTTCCGCGGCACCTGCGAGCGGGTGCTGGAAGTCGTCCCGGCCGATCCGGCCGCGCGCGAGCCGCAGCGCGAACGCTGGCGCGACTACAAGGCGCGCGGCTTCGAGTTGAACAAGTACGACATGTAGGTCGCCGCCCCGCCTTCCGGACCGGGTCCGCACACCCCGCCCCTGCAGCCACGCCGCCGATCTGCGAAGATCGCCGTGATCGGCAGGGGCTGAAATGACCAACGAAGAATTCAAGAAAACGCTCTGGGAAGCGGCCGACAAGCTGCGCGGCTCGGTGGCGGCGGCGACGTACAAGTACCCGGTGCTGGGGCTGGTGTTCCTGAAGTACGTGTCGGACATGTTCGACGCCCAGGCGCGGGTGATCCGCAAGAGCCTGGCCGAGCCGACGTCCGAGTACTACATCCCCGACGCGGACAGCCGCGCGGAGATCGCCCCCCAGTTCACCCAGGACAAGACCTTCTACGACGCCGACAACGTGTTCTGGGTGCCGCCGAAGGCGCACTTCAACGCGCTGCTGGCCCAGGCCGCGGCGCCGGACCTGGCGCAGCGCCTGGACAAGGCCCTGGGCGAGATCGAAGCCGAGAACCCCAGCCTGAAGGGCGTGCTCTACCGCGAGTTCTCCCGCCTGGAGCTTGCGCCGGGCAAGCTCGGCGAGCTGATGCAGCTGCTGGCCAAGCTCAGCTTCGACCCCGACCGGCACGGCAGCCGCGACGTCTTCGGCGAGGTGTACGAATACTTCCTCGGCCAGTTCGCGCTGAAGGAAGGCGCCCGGGCCGGCGAGTTCTACACGCCCAAGAGCGTGGTCAACCTGCTGGTGGAGATCCTGGCCCCGTTCAAGGGCACCATCTACGACCCGGCCTGCGGCTCGGGCGGCATGTTCGTGCAGTCGGCGAAGTTCAAGGACGCCCACGCCGCCAAGCTGAAGAAGAAGGGCGACCTGGCCATCTACGGGCAGGAAATGATGGCCGCCACCCGCCGCCTGGCGCTGATGAACCTGGCCGTGCACGGTCTGCACGGCGACCTCGGCGCCACCTACGGCGACACCTTCAGCAACGACCAGCACAAGACCCTGCGCGCCGACTACGTGCTGGCCAACCCGCCGTTCAACATCTCCGACTGGGGTGGCGACAAGCTCACCGACGACCCGCGCTGGGTGTACGGCATCCCGCCCAAGGGCAACGCCAACTTCGCCTGGCTGCAGCACATGCTGGCCCGCCTGTCATCGCGCGGCCGCGCCGGCATCGTGCTGGCCAACGGCTCCATGAGCTCGCAGCAATCCGGCGAAGGCGACATCCGCCGCGGCATGGTGCAAGGCGACGTGGTCGAATGCATGGTCGCGCTGCCCGGCCAGCTCTTCTCCAACACCCAGATCCCGGCCTGCCTCTGGTTCCTCAGCCGCGACAAGGCCACCGGCGACAACGGCCGCATCGACCGGCGCGGGCAAATCCTCTTCATCGACGCCCGCAAAGCCGCCAGCGGCCGCATCAGCCGCACCCAGATCGAATTCACCGACGAGGACATGCAGCGCATCGCGCAAACCTACCACCGCTGGCGCGGCACGCAGTTCGCCAGTCCCCCTCTCCCGCTTGCGGGAGAGGGCTGGGGAGAGTGCGCTCCTTACGCCGACATCCCCGGCTTCTGCTATTCCGCCACCCTGGCCGACGTGGAAAAACACGGCTTCGTCCTCACCCCCGGCCGCTACGTCGGCGCGCAGGTGGAAGAGGATGACGACGAAGCGTTCAACGAAAAGATGGAGCGATTGACCGCGCAGTTGGCCGAACAGATGGAATACGGCGCAGCACTGGATGCCGCCATCCGTGAAAAACTTGCCGCACTGGGATACGAGGTTGCGCGATGAGCAAGATCAAGGTGCTGGAGCGGGATGTGGCCATCACGTCGATCAAGGACGAGGATTACATCTCACTGACTGACATCGCCCGTTACAAGGACAGCGGGCGTACCGACTACATCATCCAGAACTGGCTGCGCAACCGGAACACGGTGGAGTTCCTTGGCATATGGGAGCGATTGAACAACCCCGGCTTCAATCCCATCGAATTCGAGGGGATTAGAAATCAGGCGGGTTTGAACAGCTTCGTGCTGACTGCGAAACGCTGGTGCGAGGCGACCGGCGCCATCGGCATCACCGCCAAGGCGGGCCGCTACGGCGGCACCTACGCCCACAAGGACATCGCCTTCGAGTTCGCCTCATGGGTATCGGTGGAGTTCAAGCTCTACCTCATCAAGGAGTTCCAGCGCCTCAAGGAAGACGAGCGCAAAACCCTGGGGTGGGACATACGCCGCAACCTGGCCAAGATCAACTACCGCATCCATACCGATGCCATCCAGCAGCACCTGATTCCATCGACGCTCAGCGCCAAGCAAACCTCGCAGGTCTATGCCAGCGAAGCGGACGTGCTGAACCTGGCCTTATTCGGCCAGACGGCAGCGCAGTGGCGGCAGGCACACCCGGAACACAAGGGCAACATGCGCGACGAGGCCGACGTGACCCAGTTGGTCTGCCTGTCCAATCTGGAAAATCTCAATGCCTTGTTCATCGCCGAAGGTCTGCCGCAGTCGCTGCGGCTGGAGCGGCTGAACCGCATTGCCATCCAGCAGATGACCCTGTTGGCCAGCAATGATCGGATGAAGCTGCCGGGGGAGAAGAAGTGACTTGCGATGAGGCTGCTGCCACGCGTGAGACGCAGGGAGTGGTTCGGGACCGCACCTGCGATGCGGTGAGCCGGAAGAGGTTGGGGGCGTTGGGCTATGGTGTCTGATTGGGACTCGGTGCCGCTATCGGAGTTGACTGCAACACCCGTTACCTACGGCATCGTGCAGCCGGGCCGGCATACGCCCGGC
>JAMLIV010000002.1 GCA_023954075.1 Lysobacteraceae bacterium | reverse complement strand
ACTTCCGCTCCGTCGACAGGTATTCGTATAGAACCCCGGCTACTGCGCCGACCACCGGCAGGGCCACCTTCAGGCCGTCGAGATCGCGCTGCGGGAACAGCCAGACCAGCGCGAAGGCCAGCGCGAGTCCCAGCGCCAGACCGACCACGAGACCGAGCGAGGCGGGCAGCCAGTCCAGCGCGCTGGGGCCAGTGAAGCCGTGCATGGGGAAATGCCTCCGGTGCGATGGGGTGGGTTCCGGCGGCGGGAAACGCGTCCTTCCGGCCGGCAGGGAGCGATGGTGACAGGACCGCGGCGGCCGCGCGCGCAGGCCCGCATCCGGCGCATGCTGCACCGCTCCTTTGCGTCCCGGCGCGTAGCGGTCTAGCCTTGCGGCCAGCCAGCGTCATGCGAGCCGACTACGAGGTAGACGTGGAACCGTCCGATATCCGCAACCCCGCCTACTTCCACAAGGTCGTCGACTGCCAGTGGGCCTGTCCGGCCCATACCCCGGTTCCCGAATACATCCGCCTGATCGCGGCGGGCCGCTATTCGGACGCCTACCTCATCAACTGGCGCGCCAACGTCTTTCCCGGGATCCTCGGCCGCACCTGCGACCGGCCCTGCGAGCCGGCCTGCCGGCGCGGGCGGGTGGAGGAATCCTCCGGCAACACACCCGAGCCGGTGGCGATCTGCCGCCTCAAGCGCGTCGCCGCCGACATGAAGGACGACGTGCGCGCGCAGTTGCCGAAACCTGCGGCGCAGTGGAATGGCCGCCGCGTGGCCTGCGTGGGCGCCGGGCCGTCCTCGCTCACCGTGGCGCGCGATCTGGCACCGCTGGGTTACAAGGTCACGGTGTTCGAGGCCGAAGCCAGGCCGGGCGGCTTCATGCGCACCCAGGTGCCGCGCTTCCGCCTGCCGGAAGAAGTGATCGACGAGGAGTGCGGCTACATCCTGGACCTGGGCGTGGAATTCGTCGGCGGGCGACGCATCGAATCGATGAAGGCGCTGCTGGGCGAAGGCTATGACGCGATCTTCGTCGGCTCGGGCGCGCCGCGCGGGCGCGATCTGGATCTTCCCGGCCGGCAGGAGGCCGGCGCGCACATCCAGGTCGGCATCGACTGGCTGGCCTCGGTCTATTTCGGCCACGTCACCAAGGTGGGCCGACGCGTGATCGTGCTGGGCGGCGGCAACACCGCCATGGACTGCTGCCGCTCGGCCAAGCGCCTGGGCGGCGACGAGGTGAAGGTCATCGTGCGCTCGGGCTTCGACGAGATGAAGGCCAGCCCCTGGGAGAAGGAGGACGCGATGCACGAGGGCATCCCGATCCTCGACTGCCGCGTGCCCAAAGCCTTCCTGCACGAGAACGGCCGCCTCACCGGCATGGCCTTCGAGAAGGTGCGGGTGGAGTACGGCGCGGACGGCCGCCGACGCCTGGTGCCAACCGGCGAGCCGGACGATATCCACGAATGCGACGAGGTGCTGATCGCGGTCGGGCAGGAAAACGCCTTCCCGTGGATCGAGCGCGACATCGGCATCGCCTTCGACGAAAAGTGGGACATGCCGGTGGTCGATGAGCTCACCCACCAGTCGAGCCTGCCGCAGGTGCTGTTCGGCGGCGACGCCGCCTTCGGCCCCAAGAACATCATCTGGGCGGTGGCACACGGCCACCAGGCCGCGATCTCGATCGACCTCCTGCTGGACGCCGCCGATACCCGCGAGCGGCCGGGGCCGATGTTCAACCTCGTGTCGCAGAAAATGGGCATCCACGAGTGGAGCTACGACAACGAGATCTCGCCCGATGCGCGCTTCAAGGTGCCCTGGGCCGATCCGGCCAAGGCGCTCAAGAGCATGAGCCTGGAAGTGGAGCTGGGCTACGACGCGGACCTGGCCTGGAAGGAGGCCCAGCGCTGCCTCAACTGCGACGTGCAAACGGTGTTCTCCACCGAGCTTTGCATCGAGTGCGACGCCTGCGTCGACATCTGCCCGATGGACTGCATCAGCTTCACCGAAAACGGCGAGGAGGCCGAGCTGCGCACCCGCCTCAGCGCGCCGGCGCAGAACCTGGAGCAGGCGCTGTACGTCTCCACGCCGGTCAAGACCGGGCGGGTGATGGTGAAGGACGAGGACGTGTGCCTGCACTGCAGCCTGTGCGCCGAGCGCTGCCCGACCGGTGCCTGGGACATGCAGAAGTTCTTCATGGAAGTCGCGCACGCCGGCGATGCGCCGCCGGAGGCGTCGTGAGGGTTTCAGCGTTTCAAGCGCGTGCCCACGGCGCTCACCACTCCGCTCCAGCCCGTCTGGTCGGAAAACAGGACACCAAGGCATTTCGCCCGGAACCCGCCGCATGACCCCGATCACCGCCGTCAACGATTTCGTCGTCAAGTTCGCCAACGTCAACGGCTCGGGTTCGGCCTCGGCCAACGAGCTGTTCGCCAAGGCGATCCTGCGCATGGGCGTGCCGGTCAGCCCGCGCAACATCTTCCCCTCCAACATCCAGGGCATGCCGACCTGGTACGAGGTGCGGGTGTGCGAAGCCGGCTGGCTCGGGCGGCGCGGCGGGGTAGACCTCGCGGTGGCGATGAACCCGCAGACCTGGGACGCGGACGTGAAGGAAATCGCGCCGGGCGGCTACCTTTTCCATGATTCGACCCGGCCGCTGCCGCGCTCGAAGTTCCGCGAGGACGTGCGCACCCTCGGCATGCCGATCACCGCGATCTGCAACGAAACCTACAGCGATCCGCGCCAGCGCCAGCTGTTCAAGAACATCATTTACGTCGGCGCGCTCGCGGCGCTGCTGGGGATCGAGGTCGAAACCATCGAGGCCTTGATCGGCGAGCAGTTCCGGCGCAAGCCCAAGCTCTTCGAACCCAACCAGCGCGCGCTGCGCATCGGGTACGACTACGCGTGCGAGCACTTTGCCGATGCGCCCACCGGCCTGTCGGTACGGCGTGCGGACGCGGTGGGGAACCGCATCTTCGTGGACGGCAACAGCGCCGCCGGGCTGGGCTGCGTGTACGGCGGTGCCACCGTCTGCGCCTGGTACCCGATCACCCCGTCGACCTCGGTGGTGGAAGCCTTCGAGAGCTACTGCGGCAAGTTCCGCACCGATGCCGAAACCGGCGAGCGCCGCTGCGCCATCGTGCAGGCCGAGGATGAAATCGCCTCGATCGGCATGGTGGTCGGAGCCGGGTGGAACGGCGCGCGCGCCTTCACCGCGACCTCCGGCCCGGGCGTTTCCCTGATGACCGAATTCCTCGGCCTGGCCTACTTCGCCGAGATCCCCGCGACCATCATCAACGTGCAGCGCGGCGGCCCGTCCACCGGCATGCCCACGCGCACCCAGCAGGCCGATCTGTTGTCCTGCGCCTACGCTTCGCACGGGGATACAAAACACGTGCTGCTGTTCCCGCAGGACCCGGCCGAGTGCTTCGAATTTTCCGCCGCCGCGCTGGACCTGGCCGATCGCCTCCAGACTCCCGTGTTCCTGATGAGCGATCTGGACATCGGCATGAACCAGCGCCTGTGCGAACCCTTCGCCTGGGACGAGGCGCGCGCCCACGATCGCGGCAAGGTGATGGACGCGCAGATGCTCGATACGGGCGTGGACTTCGGCCGCTACAAGGACGTGGACGGCGACGGCATTCCCTGGCGCACATACCCCGGCACGCACCCGGACAAGGGCGCGTTCTTCACCCGCGGCACCTCGCGCGACCCTTACGCGCGCTATTCCGAACGCGGTCCCGACTACATCTACAACATGGAGCGGCTGCTGCGGAAGTTCGACACCGCCAAGGCGCTGGTGCCCCAGCCGCAGCTGCGGCGCGCGGCAGCGCCAACGCGCTTTGGCGTGATCCACTTCGGTTCCACCGCGCCGGCGATGGACGAGGCCATCGGCACGCTGGATTCCGACGGATTCCATCTCGATACCCTGCGCCTGCGCGCCTTCCCGTTCCCCGATTCGGTGGCCGGGTTCATCGCGGCGCACGATCAGGTCTTCGTGGTCGAACAGAACCGCGACGCGCAATTGCGCTCGATGCTGATCAACGAGTTCGACATCGACCCGGCGCGGCTGGTGCCGATCCTGCACTACGACGGCACCCCGATCACGGCGCGCTTCATCGCGCGCGCGCTGCGCGAACGCCTGGCGGCCGGCGCCGCCGTCACCGCCCCGAAGGCGGCGGCGCTCAGCGCCGGATGAGGAGGCGAACGATGCGCATCCAGAACCTTTTACACCTTCAGCCCGCCCTTTGCCCCGCCGGGAAAAGGACGGGCGCGAGCAGACCATGACCTACCTCGCCAAACCCCGGTTGCACCATCCCTCGCTCGGCTGCAACGCGCTCGGCTACACCCGGCGCGACTACGAGGGCCGCATCTCCACGCTCTGCGCCGGCTGCGGCCACGATTCCATCTCCGCCGCCATCGTGCGCGCCTGCTGGGAGCTGGCGATCGAGCCGCACCGCGTGGCCAAGCTCAGCGGCATCGGCTGCAGCTCCAAGACGCCGGACTACTTCCTCAGCCCATCGCACGGCTTCAACACCGTGCATGGGCGGATGCCCTCGGTGCTGACCGGTGCCAACCTCGCCAACCGCGACCTGCTCTACCTGGGCGTCTCGGGCGACGGCGACTCGGCCTCGATCGGCATCGGCCAGTTCGTCCATGCCATCCGGCGCGGCGTCAACATGGTCTACATCGTCGAGAACAACGGCGTCTACGGGCTCACCAAGGGCCAGTTCTCGGCCACTGCGGACGCCGGCTCGGTATCGAAGAAGGGCGTGGTCAACCGCGACAACCCGATCGACCTGGTCAGCCTCGCGCTGCAGCTCGGTGCCACCTACGTGGCGCGCAGCTTCTCCGGCGACAAGGAGCAGCTCGTGCCCCTGATCAAGGGCGCGATAGCGCACCGCGGCGCGGCGATCCTCGACGTGCTCAGCCCCTGCGTCACCTTCAACAACCACGCCGGCAGCACCAAGAGCTACGACCACGTGCGCGAGCACAACGCCGCGATCAACCGCATGGACTTCATCGAGGGTCGCGAGGAAATCGTCGCCGACTACGCGCCCGGCGAGCTGATCGAGATCGAACAGCACGACGGCAGCCGCCTGCGGCTGCGCAAGCTCGACACGGCCTATGATCCGTCCGACCGCATCGCGGCGATGAACCACGTGCACGAGCGCGAAGCCGCGGGCGAGATCGTCACGGGACTGCTCTACATCGAAGAAAGCGCGCAGGACCTGCACACCCACCTCAAGACCGTCACCACCCCGCTCAACGCTCTCGATACCGCGGCGCTGTGCCCCGGCGCGGCGGCGCTGGAGAAGATCAACGCGACGCTGCGCTGAGGCGCACGGCGTCAGCGCAGGCAGCGCCGCCGCGCCGGCCAGCAAGCCAGCCGCGGAAAAGAGCATCTTGGGGCTGACATAAAAATCCTTGGCTGCCGTCACAAAACAAGCGCACGATCCGCTCAACTTCCGCCGGGAAACGGGGGGTGGGCCGTGAAATGGATCGTGCAAAGCGCGCTTGCGCTGGGATTCCTGGGCTATGCCTCGCTGGCCGGCGCGCAGTCCCATGACCCCATACCCATCGAACCGGTGTCCGGCGAGCAGTACCCGCACGCGATCTTCCTGGAACATGCGGCGGAGCCAGCCATCGCGCCCGACCACCCTCCGCTTTCCGATATCCCGCCGATGCCGATGCCGCAGGCGTCCGATGCGCAGCTGCGGGGCCGCTCCAGCGACGAAGTCTCGATCCACGATGCGGACACCGGGGAAACCCTCGTGCTCCCGCTCGGCGTTCCTTCGGGACTGCGCGAAGCGCGCTCCAACGGTCCCGCCTACGCGGGAATCGGCGGCTCCACGAGCGCTTCCGGATCAGCGCCGGGGCTCGAGGCGTTCAGCAACATGGTGGTTGCAGGTGGCCTGTCCGGATGGCCGCGCAGCGGCAACGTGAAGCTCGTCATGCGCTTCACCTCCAGCATCGACAGCGCTGTCTACACCTACGTTTGCAGCGGCTCGATGGCCGATGGCGGCGTCGTTCAGACGGCCGGCCATTGCGTCTACGCACGCGATCCGGACGGCAACCAGATCTTCGCCTGGGCCGATGAAATCTGGGTCTATCCCGCCTGGGACGGGGTCAACGCGGACACGTCCAACGTCTTCCAGCACTTCGGCCGCGCCCGCGGCACCCACTACCTGGCCGGAAGCAACTGGGTCAACGACGGCAACTGGGACGCGGACCTGGGTGCCATCCGCATCCGGCGCGACTCGCGCCCGGGCCTTGGGCTCCTGACCGGCTGGTTCGGATGGTCGTGGGGCGGCGACTGCGCCTCCCAGCAGGCGCGCACCTACTACAACTTCAGCTACCCGGCGGAAAACTGCGGCGGTGGCCTGCATACCGGCCGCACCATGTACTACTGGGACGGGAGCTTCGACAGCTGCCCGGGCAACCAGCTCCGGATCGATACGACCGCAGGCTGCCTCACCGCATTATGGGGCGGCATGTCCGGCTCGGGGGCCTACTACATCAGCGGCGACCAGCGCTATGTCCACGCGGTGGCTTCCACCAGCAATCGCACGACCATCGGCAACTACGCGCGGTTCTGGGAGCAGTGGGTCACCGACCGGCAGACCTATATCGACACTACCCGCGGCACCGCGGTCGATTTCTCTCCGCTGCGCTTTCGCACCGGAGGCTCCAGCACGGTCGTCGCCGGCTCCCCGGCCAGCGGACCGTTCACCGTGCTGGTCGCCAACGCCACCAACAACGATCCGGCCCTGCGAACGATCACCGTGCGCGTCTACCTGTCCACCAACAGCACGATTTCCGCCACCGATACCCTGCTGGCGACGTGGAACTACTCGATTGATTTCGCCCCGATGCAGTTGCGCACCTTGAATGTGCCGGCTCCGATCATTCCCGCCAGTGCCTCGCTGGGCACCCGCTGGATGGGCGTGGTCCTGGACGCGGGCAGCGACGCGTTCCCGGAGAACAACGCCACCATCGAGTGGGACACCCAGAAGATCACCGTGATCTCCAGCGCCATTTTCAAGAACGGCTTCGAATAGTGCACTCCGCCGTCGTCCGCGGCTCCGGGCGCAGCGGCGGACGAGACATCGCTTCCGGCTGCGCCTATCCTGCGGCTCATCGCCGCCATCCGGGGCGCAGAGTGCAGGTGCGGACGCATGCAGGTTCTCTCTGAAGGCGTCGCGGCGAAGATCCGCGACGGCTTTGCCGACTACCACGCGCGCTTTGCCGCGATCACGCGCCGCGCCCGCACCCGCTTTGAAACCCGCGACGCCGCCGGGATGCGCGCCGACCTGGTCGAACGCATCGGACTGTACGACGTGTGCGTCAGCCAGACGCAGCAGTGGCTTGAGCGGGTGCTTGGCGCGCATGCGCAGGATCGCGCGCTGTGGGCGCGCATCCGCGACGCCTACGCGCACGCGGTTGCCGACCTGCTCGATCAGGAGCTGTACAAGACCTGGTACAACACCCTGACCCGACGCTTCTTCCGCACCCTCGGTGTCGACCCGGCGATCGAATTCGTCGCCCTGGACATCGAGCCCACCGACCACATCACCCACCCGGTCGCGCGCCACAGCTACGCCGTGCAGAGCGAACTTGCGGCGGTGTTCGAGCGGGTGCTGCAGGGCTATCGCTTCAGCGTGCCCTGGGCGCACCCGGCGCGCTGCGCCGACGCGATGGCGCGCGCGGTACGCGAGCGCTTCACCCACTGGAGCGCCAGCCAGTTCGTGCAGATCGAACTGCTGGAAACGGTGTTCTACCGCGAGCAGCGCGCCTACCTGGTGGGCCGTGCCTTCGGTGAATACCGCCACACCCCGCTGGTGATCGCGCTGGAAAGCGGGCCGGACGGCCTCTTCGTGGATGCGCTTCTTACCGATCGCGACCACATCGCCCAGCTGTTCGGCTACACCCGCAGCCACTTCTTCGCCGACCTGCCCACCGTGGGCGACGCCGTGGTGTTCCTGCGCTCGCTGCTGCCGCACAAACCGGTGGACGAGCTCTACACCGTGCTGGGCCGCGCCAAGCAAGGCAAGACCGAGCGCTACCGCGCCTTTTTCCGCCACCTCACCCAGCGTCCCGACGAACAGTTCGTGCACGCCGACGGCGAGCGCGGCATGGTGATGCTGGTCTTCACCCTGCCCTCGTGGCCGCTGGTGTTCAAGCTGATCCGGGACCGCTTCGCCTATCCCAAGGAAACCGCGCGCGAGGAGGTGATGGCCAAGTACCGCATCGTCTCGCACCACGATCGCGCCGGTCGCCTGGTCGATGCGCAGGAGTTCCGCCACCTGCGCTTTCCGCGCCGCCAGTTCGCGCCCGAGCTGCTGGAGGAACTCATGACCAGCTGCGCCAGCAGCGTGCAGGCCGAGGGCGAGGACATCGTGATCGCGCACTGCTACGTCGAGCGCCGCCTGCGCCCGCTGAACCTCTACCTCAAGGAAGTCCCCGCCGAGGACGCGATGCGCGCGGTGATCGACTACGGCCAGGCGATCCGCGATCTGGCGCGCTCGGACATCTTTCCCGGCGACCTTCTGCTCAAGAACTTCGGCGTCACCCGCAACCACCGCGCGATTTTCTACGACTACGACGAGCTGGCGCTGGTGCGCGACTGCCGCTTCAAGCGCTTGCCCAAGGCGCGCTCCGACGAGGAGGAAATGCACCACGGAGCCTGGTTCTACGTCGATCCGTCGGACGTGTTCCCGGAGGAGTTTCCGCGCTTCCTGGGTCTGACGGCCGAGCAGCACGAGGCGCTGCTGCGGGCGCACGGGGACATCTTCGACGTGGACTGGTGGCTGGCGCTGCAGGATTCCCTGCGCCGCGGCGAGGCCGAGGAGGTGATGCCGTATCCGGACAGCGTGCGGCTGATCGCCGGGCCCACGGCGCATCGCGCGGGTGCCGGCGCGGCAGGGTGACGGCACGGCACCGATGGATCATGCTTGCGCCGGTCCCCGCCACCCGGAGTTTTCCCATGCGCCTTTCCCATTCCCTTCTCGCGCTGGCCTGCGTCGCCGCGCTGGCCGGCTGCCAGCAGCAGGCCAGCGCGCCTGCCGATCCCGCACCCGCGCCGCCCGCCGCGCAGGCACCTGTCGCCGCGCCCGCCGCCGAAACGGTCAGCGCCGCCGATGAGGCGCGCCAGCGTCTTGAGGCGATCGTCGCCGGCAAGCATCGCGCCGAGGCCGATCGCGCGCGCGACGCGTTCCGCCATCCGGTCGAAACCCTGGGTTTCTTCGAGATCGCGCCCGATGCCACGGTGATCGAGATTTCCCCGGGCGGCGGCTGGTACACGGATATCCTCGCGCCTTACCTGCGCGCACACGGCCACTTCATCGGCGCGATCTGGGACGAGAGCCTGCCCGACCAGCCGGCCTACTATGCGCGCCTCAACCAGCAGCTCACCGACAAGATCGCCGCCGCGCCCGATGTTTACGGCGAGCCGGAGCTGCGCCGCTTCAACGCGAAGGCGCCGAGCTTCGGCGAACCCGCCTCGGCCGACGTGGTGCTGACCTTCCGCAACGCCCACAACTGGATCGGTGCCGGCACCGCGCCGGCCTACTTCCAGGCCTTCTTCGACGTGCTCAAGCCGGGCGGAACGCTGGGCGTGGTCGATCATCGCGCCAAGGGTGAAACCGCCACCGACGGCAGCACCGGCTATGTGACCGAGCAGCAGATCATCGATCTCGCCACCGCCGCCGGCTTCCGGTTCGCCGGGCGCAGCGACGTCAACGCCAACCCGGCCGACAGCACCGACCACCCCAAGGGCGTGTGGACGCTGCCGCCCAGCTACGCGCTGGGCGACGAGGATCGCGAGAAGTACGCCGCCATCGGCGAATCGGACCGCATGACGCTCAGGTTCGTGAAGCCCTGACCGCCGCGGCACCGGGCCGCCCATGCACGGGTGGCCCGGTACCGCATCACAGCCGCGAATGGCTCCACGACACCGGCCGCCCGTTGCGATACGGCATCACGCCGTGGAAGGCGCGCGGATCGTCATCGAACACCAGCGGCAGGAAGTGGCGATCACCTTCCCACATCGGCAGGTCCATGAGCGTGGCGCGCGGTTTCCACTCCAGCGTGCCTTCCGGATTGCGCGTGAAGGGCGTGCCCGCGTAACGGGTGATGAGGAAGACGAAGCCGAGCCAGTCCTCGCCGTTCTTGCCGAATCCGGGCCAGGAAATCGTGCCGCGCAGGCGCATCTCCTCGCAGGTGATCCCTGCCTCTTCCAGGATTTCGCGCCGCATCCCGGCCACCACGTCCTCGTCGGCCTCGAGCTTGCCGCCCAGGCCGTTGTACTTGCCCAGGTGTTCGTCCTCGGGCCGTGCGTTGCGGTGGATCATCAACACCTGATCGCCTTCGGGCGAGAGCACGTAGCCGAGCGTGCCGATGATGGGGCAATAGGGCATCGGGGTTCTCCGTAATCTGGCTTACTGGCGCGCCAGGCGCGGATTGGGCGGCACCCCGGCCGACGTGCTGCGCCAGGGGTTGATGTCGAGCCCGCCGCGCCGGGTGTAGCGCGCGTAGACGGCAAGGCGCTCGCATGCGCAGCGCGCGCGGATGTCGCAGAAAATCCGCTCCACGCACTGCTCGTGGAAGTCGCTGTGGTCGCGGAAGGAGACGAGGTAGCGCAGCAGCCCCTCACGGGCGATGCGCGGGCCGGCATAGGCGATCTGCACGCTGGCCCAGTCGGGCTGCCCGGTCACCGGGCAGTTGGACTTCAGCAGGTGCGATACCAGAACCTCCTCGATCCGCTCAGTCACCTCGGCGGAAAGGTACTCCGGTCGCGGCGGGCCGTAGTCGGAAATCGCGAGGTCCAGGTCGTCGATGCACTCGCCGTCCAGCGTTTCGATGCGCTCGGCGGCGAAGTCCGCAGGCGGCGTCAGCGCCACCTCGACCGGCGCGCCGGCGGCGCGCGAAAGATCGGAAACGAGGCACGCGCGCACCGCGTCGGTGCCCGCCATCCGGGTGCCGGAAAACGAGCCCAGATAGAGCTTGAAACTCTTGGATTCGATCAGATTGGGGCTGGATGCCGGCACCGCGAAACGCGCCAGCGCGATCTGCGGCTTGCCACGCGCGTCGAGCCAGGAAAGCTCGTAGGCGTTCCACAGGTCCACCCCGTGGAACGGCAGCGCCGCGCCCAGGCCCAGCGCATCGCGCCCGGCGGCGCGCGCGATCGGGAACAGCAGCGCAGGGTCGTGGCGCTGCGCGTAGCGCGTCTCGCGCCCGAGCGGCGAATCGTGCGGCGTGGTCATGCGCGCATTCTAGCGGCTCGCCTTTCGCCACGCGGAACGGCCACAATGTCGGGTGGTGCGCTGGTGGTTCCGGGCGACGCGCCCGATGCAAAGCGTCCCCTCACCCCCTCGAAGGCGGGGAGAGGGCGCAAAACCCGCGCAACGACCGCTTCCCGCTTCCCCGTTCCCCATTCCCCGCCCCAATGATCGACATCGGCACCAACCTCACCCACGACAGCTTCGACCACGACCGCGACGCGGTGCTGGCGCGCGCGCGCGCGGCCGGGGTCACGCGCATGATCGTCACCGGCGCCAGCCGCGAACATTCGCCCCAGGCGCTGGAATTGGCGCGCGCCCACCCCGGCGTGCTGTACGCCACCGCCGGCGTGCATCCGCACCACGCGGTCGAATACACCGCCGAGTGCGACGCGGAAATGCGCGCCCTGCACGCGCATCCGGAAGTGGTCGCGGTGGGCGAGTGCGGGCTCGACTACTTCCGCGATTTCTCGCCACGCCCGGCGCAGCGGCGCGCCTTCGAGATGCAGCTGGAAATCGCGATCGATACCGGCAAGCCGCTGTTCCTGCACCAGCGCGATGCGCACGACGATTTCGTCGCGATCATGAAGAACGTCGAAGGCCGCATCGGCGCGGCCGTGGTGCACTGCTTCACCGGCGGCCGGCGCGAGCTGTTCGAGTACCTGGACCGTGACTGGCACATCGGCATCACCGGCTGGCTGTGCGACGAGCGCCGCGGCGCGCACCTGCGCGAACTGGTGACGAACATCCCCGCCAATCGGCTGATGATCGAAACCGACGCGCCCTACCTCCTGCCGCGCACCCTGCGGCCGATGCCGAAAGACCGGCGCAACGAACCGGCCTTCCTGCCGCATATCGCCGAAGAACTGGCGCGCGATCGGGGTGAAACCTTCGAGCAGGTGGCCGCCACCACCACCGCCACGGCGCAAGCGTTTTTCGCCCTGCCCGAAACGCAGGCGCCTGCCTGAGACCACCGTCCGCTTCTGGACGCGACGGCGCGGGCTGTCTACCCTGCACGCTCTGGTTTGAAGGGAACGCCGATGCATATCCCCATGGCGCTGCTGCTGGCGGCACTTCTGATGGTGCCCGCGGTTTCACACGCGGCCGGCGAAGAGGACGAGGCCTGGATCGCAAGCTACATGGCCTCGGCGTCGGCACCGGGGCTTGCGCGCAGCGGCAGGCAGGCGCGCACGCTGGAGTTTGCGCAGCTCTCCGGGCATATCGGGCGGCGGGTGCGTTTCACCCTGGACGGCGGGCGCGAGCGGCGCGGCCTGGTCGAGGGCGTACGCGGCGACGAGGTGCAGTTGCGAACCCAGCTCAGCGGCGGATTTTCGCTCTCTTCGGTGTCGCGCCGCGACATCCGCAGCATCCAACTGGACTGATTCGATGATCGGCAGCTTGATGTCCATGGGCGGCTACCTGCTCGTCCTTTTCGTGATCTCGGTGTGGATGTGCGTGAGGATCTGGCGGCGCAGCCCGCTGCTGGCGATCGGCGCGCTCCTGTTCTGGCCGCTGTCGATCGTGGCGCTGGTGATGTGCTGGGGCGACAAGGACTCGGACATCCGCGTGCCGTTCGCTCTTTCCGCGGTGGTCACGCTGCTGATCGGTGTGATGGCGATGCGCGCGGTCGACAAAGGCGTGGACGAGATGGCCTGGGCGCTCACCGACGAGGACATCGCGGAGATACGGATTGGCGATCCGGCGCTGGCGGCGCGGCTGGAAGCGGCGCGCGAGCGCACCCGCGCCGAGTACGAGGAATCGGAGTACGACGACGGTGCCGAGGCGGGATCGCCGCGCCGCGCGCACGCCGCCGAAGCGGATCCGGAAGCGGTGCCGATGCCGGCACCGCGCGAGTATTCCGCGGCCGAGGTCGAGGCGCAGCAGCGCGCCGAGCTGGCGATGGCGGTGCAGGCCGTGTCGTGGCGTTTCGGCGTGCTGGACCTGACGCCGGCGGCCGCCAGCCTGCACCTGCCGCGCGACTTCCGCTTCGTGCCGCGCAAGCAGGTCTCGCGGGTGGCGCGGGCGCGCGGCACGCCGCTGACCGACGAGGTGCTGGGCTGGGTGGTGCATCGCCAGGTGGATCTGGCGCGCGAGGACGCCTGGTACGTACAGCTTCGCTACGTTCCCACCAGCACGCGCCTGTCGGCACCGCTGGGCGTGGGCGACAAGGCCGCCGATGCGCCGGCGCAGGCGCGGTTCGCGGAGCGGGTGGCCTCGCAGCTGCGCGCCGGCGTGCCGCCGCAGGCACCGTCCTGGGATGCGTCACACCGGTTCGCAAGCTGGCAGTGGCCGGTGGAAGGCGCCGGGGGCAGCTACGGCGAGCACGTCGCGGCGATCCCGCTGCGCGGCGGCGTGCTGGAGTTCAGCGTGCCGCGCCTGCACGAGACCCACGCCGAGCTGGGAGCGCGCAGCGCGCGGCTGATGGCGCTGCGCACGACGCCCACGCCGCGCTGACTGCAAGATCGCGCGCGCCGGCGTCACCGCGTCGCGCGCGGGTCCCGGCACACGGGCTCTCAGCTGCGCAGGCCGACGCCGCGCCTGAGCAGCCACAGCGCGAACCCGCCGAGCAGCGCGACGAAGCCGAACATCAGCACATAGGCCACCCACAGCGGCACGTCGCTGCTGCCCAACAGGCCGTAGCGGAAGGCGTTGACCATGTAGAAGATCGGGTTGGCGTAGGTCGCACTCTGCGCCCAGCCGGGCAGGAGCGTGATCGAGTAGAACACCCCGCCCAGGTAGGTGAGCGGCGTGAGGATGAAGGTCGGCACGATGGCGATGTCGTCGAACTTCTTCGCGTACACCGCGTTGACGAAGCCGGCGAGCGAGAAGATCGTGGCACCCAGCAGCATCGAGCTGAGCATCACCAGCGGATGCGGGACGTGTACGCGGGTGAAGGCCATGGCGATGAGGAAGACGATGGCACCCACCATCAGGCCGCGCAGCACGCCGCCGGCGACGTAACCGGCAAGCACCACCCAGGCCGGGGCCGGGCTGACCAGCAGCTCTTCCACGTGGCGGCCGAACTTGGCACCGAAGAAGCTGGACGAGATGTTGCCGTAGGCGTTCTGGATGATGCTCATCATCACCAGGCCGGGCACGATGAACTCCATGTAGCCGTAGCCGCCCATGTCGCCGATGCGCGCGCCGATCAGCTTGCCGAAGATCAGGAAGTAAAGCGTCATCGTGATCGCGGGCGGGATCAGGGTCTGCGTCCAGATGCGAAGGATGCGGACGACCTCGCGCCGGGCGATGGTGTGCAGCGCGACGAGGTTCGGATGCCGGCTCATGACGCGGCCACCTCGCGCGCGGTCAGGCGCAGGAAGAGTTCTTCCAGCCGGTTGCTGCGGTTGCGCATCGAGCGCACCACGATGCCGGACTCGCCCAGCGCGGAAAAAAGCAGGTTGAGGTTCATGGTGCGCGGCATTTCGACGTCGAGGGTGCGGACATCGCGTGCGGTCAGGCGTACGCCCTCGATCTGCGGCAGCAGCGCGGGCAGTTCGCCGTCGATGTCGAACACGAAGCCTTCCACGTCGAGCGTGGCCAGGAGCGCCTTCATCGCGGTGTGCTGCACGATCCGGCCGTGGTCGATGATGGCGATATTGCGGCACAGTTCCTCGGCTTCCTCCAGATAGTGCGTGGTGAGGATGACCGTGGTGCCGGAGGCGTTGATCTCGCGCATCTGCTGCCACATGCCGCGGCGGATCTCGATATCCACCCCGGCGGTGGGTTCATCCAGGATCAGGAGGCGCGGGCGCGTCATCAGGGCACGGGCGATCATCAGGCGCCGCTTCATGCCGCCCGACAGGGTGCGGCTGGTGAGGTGGGCCTTGCCGGAAAGATGGGCGCGCGCCAGCTCCTCGTGCGCGCGCTCGATCGCCAGCGCGCGCGGCACGCCGTGGAACCCGGCATAGTTCACCAGGATGTCGAAGGGGCGCTCGAACAGGTTGAAGTTGATTTCCTGCGGCACCAGGCCGACCAGACGCATCGCATCGCCGCGCCGGCGCGCGACGTCGACGCCGAATACTTCCACGGTGCCGGCGCTGGCGTTGACCAGCGAACTGATGATGCCGATGAGGGTGGACTTGCCGGCGCCATTGGGGCCAAGGAGGGCGAAAAAGTCGCCTTCGGCCACGTCCAGGCTGATGCCGTGCAGGGCCGTGACGCCATTGTCGTAAACCTTGCGCAAGTCGGAGACGTGCAGCGCCGGGGGCGAACTCATCGATGCCTGCCAGATAGTGCCAGCCCGCTAGTATAGCCGTTTGCCTGCCCGCCCCCTGCCGCCGTGACCACACGCATTCCGCTTCGCCTCACGTACCGCCGCCCGATCACCGCGTCGGTGCTGCACCTGGGCTTCGAGCACGCCGACGGCGCGCCGCTGCCGTTCCGCGCCGGCCAGTTCATCCAGCTCCACGTCGTGGATGCGAACGGCACCTTGCAGCGGCGCAGCTACTCGCTGGCCGGCGCGCCGCTCGAGGAGGGGAGGCGCTGGGAAATCCTCGTCGGGCTGGCTCCGGGCGGCCTGGCCAGCGCGCGCCTGGCGCAGATGGCGATGGGCGAGATGGTGGAGGCGACCGGGCCATTCGGGCGTTTCGGCCTGGCCGCGCGCGACGCCGCGCCGCGCTACCTGATGATCGCCACCGGCACCGGCATCGCGCCGTTCCGTTCGATGCTGCCAGACCTCGTGCAGCGCGCCGAAAGCGGCGCGAAGGTCGTCTTGCTGCACGGGGTCCGCGACAGCGCGCAGCTGTATTTCCGCAAGGACTTCCTCGACGCCGCGGGCGCGATGCCCGGTTTCACCTACCTGGGCTGCCTGTCGCGGGAAGCCGTGCCCGGGGGCGATCCGCATCTGCTGGGCGGCCGGGTGCAGCAGGCGCTGGATGCGCTTTCGCCCCGTGCGGACGACATCGCCTGCCTCTGCGGCCACCCGGAAATGGTGGACGAGGTCGCGCTGCGGTTGCGCGAGGCCGGTCTGGCACCGCCCGCGATCCGGCGCGAGCGCTTCACCGCGTCGGGCTGAGGGGCCGGTGCCGCGCGGCGCGGCACCGGCCCCTGACGCGCGTCAGTTCGCGCCCGCGTCGTCCTCGTCCGCGTCGAGCTTGCCGAGGAACAGCAGCGCGATCTCCTCGACCTGCGCCTTGCGCTCGGGCGAGCCTTGGTCGGACGCGGCCGGGTACTGCGCGATGTCGTACATCACCTCGCCCTGGCGCACGATCAGCGCCGGATCGGGCGGATGCTCGGAGTCGACCCAGGCCGCCAGCGCGGTGTCGTGCAAGTGGAACACCGTGCTGCCATCGCGCACCCGGTAGCTCCACTGGTCCTGCAGCGCGCCGTGGCCCGCGGCGCGGAAGCTGGCGTCGGTGTAGAGATCGACGCGGATGAAGCGCGAGTCGAGGTCGATCCGTGCAGGATCGCGGTTGCGTCCGAAGGCGAACAGGCAGGCGCTCTCCACCGCCATGCCGTAGGCGCGGCGCTGGGTGGTGACGTCGATGATGGTCGGCTCGTCGGGCAGCACGCGGCCCAACTCTTCCTCACTCAGCACATCACAGGCAAAGGGTGCCTCGGCGCTGGTGCGCACCCGCACCCGGCTGGGTTCGCGCGGCGCGAGGTCGGGCTGCGGTTCGGTCCGGGCTTCGGCCTGGACCGGCGCGGCAGGCGTGGCCGCAGGCTCGGGCGTGCCGCGACAGGCCGCCAGACTCGCAACGCCGGCAAGCACGAGCAGGGGCAGGAGGGCGCGCGGGGGCGGCTTCGGAAGAATCATCATCGGTCACCAGAATGCGGGGCCGGTAGTATATCGGCCCCGCCCGCGCCCGCCGCGCGGTCACAGCCTCGGGGCTTCGCCCGTCGGTATCAGGCCCTGTCACTTCCCGGGAAACCCATGAAACGCCCACTCAGCTTCATTGCCCTGTGCCTGGCGGCACCGCTGGCGAGCGCGACCACGCTCGGCGGCATCGCCTTCTCGCCCTGCACCCTGGCCGCACCCGGCGCGAGCGCCCCGGTCGCGGCACAGTGCGCCCGCGTCGAGGTGCCCGAAGATCGCGCCGCACCCGACGCCCGACGCATTTCCCTGGCGCTGGCCTGGGTTGCCGCCGCCACCGCCGATCCGGCCGCCGATCCGGTGTTCCTGCTGGCCGGCGGGCCGGGCCAGTCGGCGCGGGACAGCTATCCGGCGGTCGCCGGCGCGTTTTCCGACATCCTCAAGCGCCGCCACGTGATCCTGCTCGACCAGCGCGGTACCGGCGAATCCAATCGCCTGGCCTGTGCGCAGGATGAGGCCGAGTCGACCGACATCTCGATCGGGCACGCGGTGGAACAGACCCGCGCCTGCCTGACTTCGCTCTCCGCGGTGGCCGACGTGCGCCACTACACCACGGGCAACGCGGTGGCCGATCTGGAGGCGGTGCGTCTGGCGCTGGGCGTCCCGGCGATCAACCTGATCGGCGTTTCCTACGGCACGCGCGTGGCGCAGCAGTACATGAAGGCCTACCCGGAAGCGGTACGAAGCGCCGTGCTCGACGGCGTGGTCCCCAATTCGCTGGTGCTGGGGCAGGAGCACGCACGCAACCTGGAGGATTCCCTGGCGCGCCAGTTCGCGGCCTGCACCCGGCTTCCCGCCTGCCGCGAGGCGCTGGGCGATCCGATGGACACTTTCCGCGCACTGGCCGCCGAGCTCGCCGAGCAGCCGCGGCAGGTGCACTTCCGCGACGCCACCACCGGCGCGCCGGCGCAGGGCGAGTTCGGACGGCCGGCGCTCTCGGGGCTGCTGCGCATGTACGCCTACCAGCCGGCCATCGCCGCGACGCTGCCGCTGCTGCTGTCGGACCTGGCACAGGGACACTCGGACGCCGCCATGGCGCAGGCGCGGATGCTGATGAGCTCGATGGACGAGGCGATGGCGCAGGGCATGGGCCTGTCGGTCACCTGTTCGGAGGACGCCGACGAGCTGGTGCCCGACCCGGCCGACGCCGATACCGTGATGGGCGACGAATTCGTCCGCTACATCCAGGCCCAGTGCGCGGTCTGGCCGCACGGCTCCCGCGCCGCCGACTTCCGCGAACCGGCGCGCGGCGACACGCCGGTGCTGCTGCTCTCGGGCGAGCTCGACCCGGTGACGCCGCCGCGCTACGGCGAGGAGGTCGCCGCACACCTGCCCCGATCGCGCCACCTGGTGCTGCGCGGCCAGGGCCACAACGTGATCGGCACGGGCTGCACGCCCAAGCTGGTGGCGCGTTTCATCGAGAACATCGACGCGGCGGCGCTGGACGCGGAGTGCCTGGACCGCCTCGCCGCCACGCCACCTTTTTCCGGTCGCTACGGTTGGGAGCCCTGAGCCATGATCGAAGCCAACAGCCTGGCCAAGGCCTTCAAGACCCGCACCGGAACGGTGCAGGCGGTATCGGACGTGAGCTTCATCGCGCGCGATGGGGAAATCACCGGACTGCTCGGCCCCAACGGTGCCGGCAAGACCACCACCTTGCGCATGCTCTACACCCTGATGTCGCCGGATCGCGGCAGCGTGAGGGTGGACGGGATCGACGTGGCGCAGCGCCCCGATGAGGTCCGCCGACACCTGGGCGTGCTGCCGGACGCGCGCGGGGTCTACAAGCGCCTGACAGCGCGCGAGAACGTCGCCTACTTCGGCCGCCTGCACGGCATGAGCGAGGCCGACATCGGCGAACGCACCCGCACGCTGTCGCAGGCGCTGGAGATGGACGACATCCTGGAGCGCCAGACCGAGGGCTTTTCCCAGGGCCAACGCACCAAGACCGCGATCGCGCGCGCGCTCGTGCACGACCCGCGCAACGTGATCCTGGACGAACCCACCAACGGCCTCGACGTGATGACCACGCGCGCCATGCGCGGCTTCCTGCACCAGCTGCGCGAGGAAGGTCGCTGCGTGATCTTCTCCAGCCACATCATGCAGGAGGTCGCCGCCCTGTGCGATCGCATCGTGGTGATCGCCAAGGGCACGGTGATGGCGCAGGGCAGCGCCGACGAGCTGCGCGCGCTGACCGGCGAGGACAATCTGGAGGACGCCTTCGTGCGGGTGATCGGTTCGGAAGAGGGGTTGTTCGCATGAGCCCGATTTCCGTGGTGATGATGAAGGAGCTGGTCGACCTCGCGCGCGACCGGCGCACGGTGCTGATCTCGCTCCTGATGGGTCCGATCCTGATCGTGGGCCTGGTGGTGGGCATGGGCGCGGTCATGCAGAAGAAGATGACCACGCAGATGGAAAAGACCCTGGAGGTGCCGCTGATCGGTGCCGAGCAGGCACCCAACCTGGTCGCCTTCCTGGCCCGGCACAACATCCAGGCCGAGGCACCGCCCGAGAATGCCGAAACGGCGATCGCGCAGCAGGATGCCGACGTGATCCTGCGCGTTTCCGCGCGTTACGCCGACGACTGGCGCGCCGGCAAGCCGGCGCTGGTGGAGATCCTGTTCGACAGCACCCGCGATGATTCGCGCATTCCGGTGGCGCGCGTGGACGCGGTGCTGCAGGCCTACGCCCAGCAGGCCGGTGCGCTGCGGCTGCTGTCGCGCGGCGTGGATCCCGGCGTCGGCATGCCGCTGGCCGCCGCGCACGTGGATCTGGCGACGCCGATGAGCCGGGTCGGGCAGGCGCTGGCCTTCCTGCCCTACTTCCTGATCATGAGCGCCTTCCTCGGCGGTGCCTACCTGGTCATCGACGTGACCGCCGGCGAGCGCGAGCGCCAGTCGCTGGAGCCGCTGCTGGCCACGCCGGCCTCGCGGCGCGCGATCATGAGCGGCAAGATCCTCGCGGCCTGCGTGTTCGGCGTGCTGAGCCTGGTGCTGATGCTGGCGGCGTTCAAGGCGGCGTTCTGGCTGGCGCCGGCGGGCGTCAAGGTGGATGTCTCGCTGCTGGCGATGGCCAAGCTGCTGCTGATCCTGCTGCCCACGGTGCTGTTCGGCACCTGCCTGCTGACCGTGATCGCGGCCAGCGTCAAGAGCGTGAAGGAAGCGCAGAGCTACATGAGCCTGCTGTTCCTGGTGCCGATGCTGCCCACCTTCTTCCTGCTGATTTCACCGGTGAAGAACGAGCTGTGGATGCTGGCGATCCCGTTCCTTTCGCAGAACCAGATGATCATGATGGTGCTGCGCGGCGAGACGCTCACGGCACTGGACTGGAGCCTGTACACGGCCGTGGGCGTGGCGGTTTCAGCGGTGCTCTGGTGGATCGCGGCGCGCATGTACCACCGCGAGCACCTTGCCGTGTCGGCCTGATCGTCGTGGGCCGGCGGCCGGGCGACCGGACGCTTCCGGAAGCACGGCAGCCGGCGCTCCCGAACCGCCGGCTTTCCATGGGCCCATTGAAAAAGGCTGCCTCGCGCTTGCGGGGCAGCCTTTTTGTTTTCGGCGTGGCCGCCGATCAGGGCAGCTTGAAGTCGAACACGCGGCGGCTTTCCACCTGCCGGCCCGGCGGGGTGAAGCGCCAGCGCTCCATCGCGTTGATGACTTCGCGGTCGAAGGTGTTGGCCGGGCGCGCGGAGACGACGCGCACATTCGAGACGCTGCCGTCGGGCATGATGGTGAACGCGACCTCCACCGACCCTTCGACCCGACGGCGCAAGGCCACCGGTGGATAGCGCGGCTGGACCTGCGACACCACGCTGGGCGGTGTCGCCGACTGGACCTGCGACGGGGTGGTGGGCGGCGGTGCGGGCGCAACCGGCGTCGGGGCGGGCGGCGGTGCTGCCACAACCGGCGCTGCGGCCGGCGCAGGCGTGGGGGCTGGTGCTTCGCTCACCGGCGCAGGTGCGGCGGGAGCGGACGCAGCCGCCGCCTGTGCCGCCTGTGCCTGTGCCTGTGCCTGTGCCTGTGCCGCGGCCTGGGCCTGTGCCTCGGCTTGCGCGGCGGCCCGATCTGCGGCGCGCTGCGCCTCGGCGGCCACGCGATCGCGCAGCTGCGCGACGCCCCGCTGCAGCCGCGGTACGGCCGGCGCGTTTTCGTCCGCTTCCTCCATCATCCCCAGGACGCGCTCGCTCTCGGCGAGATCCCCGGCGCTGGTGCGCTGTTCGACGTACAGCACCGCGTAGGGGAACAGGTCCATCAGGGCGTTCTTGGCGCGAACCTGCATCGGCTCCTGTTCGAGGACGCGCAGGTACATTTCGAATGCGCTCTCACCGGCGGGAACGAAGAGCTGGCTCTCCTTCACCGCCTGGTCGGCGCGCTCCAGGAGCTCATCGACCGACAGCGTGTCGACCACCGACGGCTGGACCACCATCGATTCGCCGCCGGTTTCGTCCGTGGCCACCGGCGCGGAAGCCGGTGTGGCCGGTTGCGCTGCTGGCGGCGGCGACGGCGGTGCCTCTTCTCCTCCGCCGCAGGCGCCCAGTGACAGGACCATCGCCAGCGCAAGAATCGCGCCGACGTGACCCGCTCGCATCGTGGATGGGATTTGCATGGAGGACCCCCCGATCATTGGATGGTGCCCGCGCCGTTTCGACCGCAGCCTCGCGGGAGGCGGCGAGTTTTCGGACTGAAACCCGGCACAGGTCGTGCACGCTCACACCATAAGTCAAACCCGATGAACCTGCAAAGCGGGAGGGGTCGCTCAGAAGACCGGGAAACGGCGGCCGCGCCGAGGCACGGACAAGCCGATCCAACCGTCGCCAGCGCCATGAAACCGGCCGTGGGCGTAGCGCGGACGCCGGTGGTGCGTCGCACGCGGGACGCCGCCAGGGCGCGGGCCCCCGGCATTATTTGCCAATGCAAAAGTTTGCAAATATGCGACCCAGCAGGTCCTCTGCGCCGAACGCGCCGGTGATTTCGCCCAGCGCATTCTGCACCTGCCGCAGATGTTCGGCGGCCAGTTCGGGGGCATCCCGATGGGCGAGGGCGGCGCGCGCTTCGCGCAGTTCCCGGCCGGCGCGCTGCAGCGCTTCGACATGGCGCACGCGAGCGCTGAAGCCTCCCTCCGCGGCGGGCACCAGGCGCGCGGCCAGGCGCTCACGCAGGAGATTCATGCCCGTGCCGCTGCGCGCCGACAGGTACAGGTGCTCGATCCCGTCGATCCGTTGCAGCCGGGGGGCCTCGCCGGAGAGGTCGATCTTGTTGTGGATCACCATCCGATCGATCCCCGGCGGCACCTCGTCGCACGCCGGCGCGTCGTCTTCACCCAGCACGCTGAGGATCAGGTCGGCGCGCGCCGCCTCGGCGCGGGCCCGGCGCATGCCCTCCTGTTCGATGGGATCGGTCGAATCGCGCAGGCCCGCGGTGTCCACCAGCGTCAGTTCGACGCCATCCACGCGCACCACTTCGCGCAGGAGATCGCGGGTGGTGCCCGGCCGCGCCGTGACGATGGCGCGGTCGTCGGCGGCCAGCGCGTTGAGCAGGCTGGACTTGCCGGCATTGGGCCGGCCGAGCAGGACGACGTGCAGGCCATCGGTCAGCCGTTGGCCCTGGCAGGCGGCGGCCAGGAGCGCGTCGAGCCGGTCGACCAGTCCGTCCACGGCCTCGTTCAGGGCCGCCGGCGCGAGCGTTTCGATGGCCTCGTCGGAAAAATCCATCGCCGCCTCGATCCGCATCCGCAGCGCGATGGTGGCCTCGACCAGGGCGTGTACCCGCCGCGAGAACTCACCCTGAAGGCTGCGCTGGGCGGCGCGTGCGGCCGCCTCCGAGCCGGCCGCGATCAGGTCGGCGATGGCTTCGGCCTGGACCAGATCGAGCTTGCCGTTGAGGAAGGCGCGTTCGGAAAACTCTCCCGCCCGCGCCGCCCGCGCGCCGAGGTGATGGAGCTCGCGCAGCAGCCGCTGCAGCAGCGCCGGGCTGCCGTGGACCTGCAGCTCCAGCACGTGCTCGCCGGTGAAGGACGCCGGTGCCGGAAAATGGATCAGGAGGCCGGTGTCGATCAGCTCGCCGGCGGCATCGGTGAAGCGGGCGAGGTGGGCGTGGCGCGGCGAGGGGTCGCGCCCGAAAAGCCGCGCGGCGATGCGCGGCACTTCGGGGCCGGACAGGCGGATCACGCCGATGCCACCGGCCCCTGGCGGGGTGGCGATGGCGGCGATCGTGTCGGTGCGATCGGCGGCCATCCCCGCCGCCTTACTTTGCCGGCGCGGGCGTCGGCTCGCCGTGGCGACGCATGATCAGCCACTGCTGCAGCAGGCCCAGCGCGCCATTGGTGGTCCAGTAGAGCACCAGACCCGCCGGGAAGAACGCGAACATCACGCCGAAAACCAGCGGCATAGCCTGCATCATCTTCTTCTGCATCGGATCCATGCCCGGTGCCGGCGAGAGCTTCTGGGTGGCCCACATCGTGACGAGGTTGACCACCGGCAGGATGAAGTAGGGATCGGGTGCCGAAAGGTTCTGGATCCAGAGGATCCACGGCGCATGGCGCAGCTCGACCGCTTCCACCAGCACCCAGTACAGGGAAAGGAAGACCGGGATCTGCACCAGGATCGGCAGGCAGCCGCCGAGCGGGTTGATCTTCTCCTTCTTGTACAGCTCCATCATCGCGACCTGGAACTTCTGACGGTCGTCGCCGAAGCGCTCCTTGAGCGCCTCGATGCGCGGCTGCACCCGCCGCATCTTGGCGAAGCTCTTGTACTGGGCTTCGGAGAGTTTGAACATCGCGGCCTTGATCAGCACCACCAGCAGCACGATGGCCCAGCCCCAGTTGCCCACGAGGCTGTGCAGCAGTGCGAGCAGCCAGTGGATGGGCTGGGCGATCGCGGTGAAGATGCCGTAGTCCATCGTCAGCCCGAGGCCGGGCGTGATGGTTTCAAGGTCGCGCCGCAGCTTGGGGCCGAGGTAGATGCGCGCGCTGGTGCTGGCCGTGCCACCCGGTGCCGCGCTGAGGGCGGCACCCACGTCGCGCAGGAGGTAGCGGCCGTTGGGCAGCACCGCGCTGCTGAAGGTGTTGGCGGTTCCGGGTTCGGGGATGATGGCCGCCACGAAATAGTGCTGCAGCATCGCGATCCAGCCGTCGGTGACCTCGCGGCGCAGCGGCGTCTTGGGATCGAAGTCGTCGAACTTGAGCTTTTCGAACTTGTCCTGCGGGCTGTAAAGCGCGCCGCCCACATAGCTCAGCCGCTCCGGATTGGTGAATCCGCCCTTGGCCGTCGGCGGCTGCACGCGCACCAGCTGGCGGTAGGCGTTGCCGCTCCAGGGCGTGGTGCCGTCGTTTCTTACCGTATCGGTGATTTCCACCAGATAGCTGCCGCGCGCCATGCGGTAGGTGCGCTCCACGCTGAGCCCGTCCGGTCCGCTCCAGACGAAGGGCAACACGACCTCGTCGGCACCCTCGGCCAGCACCTGGTCACCGCGCTGGGCGATCATCCGGTCCTCGTGCGTGGGCGCGGCGGGCTGGCCCACCAGGCCGTTCTGGATCACGAAATACTGTTCCGGCACTTGACTGAGCAGTTCCACGGGGATCGGCTCGCCCGTGGCCTGCGTCGGATAGTCCAGCAGTTCGGCCACGCGCAGGGTTCCGCCATTGGCATCCAGGGTCAGGCGCAGCACGTCGTTGGCCAGGATCACGCTCGCTGTGCTCATGCCAGCGCGTTCGGGCACATCGACGGCAGGCTCTTCCGCGCTCTGCAGCGTCGGCACCGAGGCCTGGCCGACCGGCTCCGGAATGGAAGGATCCACCGCGGCAACCGGTGCCTGGGGAGGCGCAGCGCGCGTGGCACCATAGTCCTTCTGCCAGGCGTCCCACAGCAGGAACGCGACGAGAAGCCAGGCAATCAGCAGGAAAGTACGGGTCTGGGTCATGGGCAGTCGAGAGCGTGCGGCCAGAGGATTGACGTGCCGGCCGGGCGTGAATGTGACTCAGGAATCATCGCCCGGGAGCGATGTGCGCGAAGAGTCGGCCATTGTGGAGGGTGCGGGCGCGTCCTTCAATCCGAGCCGGCGCACGAGCACGTCAAGGTCGGCGAAGAGCTGCGCGGCGTCGACGCCGGAGGCTTCCGGTTTGCCCGAGATCACCAGATCACCGGGAATCCACTGCGCATGACGGTGGCGAAACCACTCGCGGATCAGGCGCCGGATGCGGTTGCGCTCGACCGCGCGCTTGTCGACCTTGCGCGAAATCGCCATGCCCAGGCGCGCGTTGCGGGGTGCTGCTGCGTCCGGGCGGGCAAGGAACACGGCCCTGAAATAGCGGCCGCCTGCCCGGCGGCCGCCGGCAAACGCGTGCGAAAAATCGCCCGCGGCGCGAACCCGGGCGGTCTTTGGAAAACGATGCGCGTGCATCGGAACGCGCCTGCCGGCCGACGCGCCGGACATCGGGGATGCCCGGCCTTGGCCGGTTACGGTGCCAGGCGCTTGCGGCCCTTGGCGCGGCGGGCGTTGATGATCTTGCGACCGCCGACGGACTTCATGCGGGCGCGGAAACCGTGGGTACGGGCGCGCTTGAGATTGCTGGGCTGGAACGTGCGCTTCATGGCGGCACCGAGGTTTCGTGACGAAAGAACCGGCAATCTTACGGCTCACACCGCGCGACGGTCAAGCACGCGCGGGCTGGCGATGGCTGCGGCAGGTCGGGGCGCTGCGCGCGGGTCCGGTGCAGGCGACGTGCCGGAGCGCAAGGATCGCGCTGCTGCCGGAGCGATCGCGGCCGGCCGCGCCGGGCGCGCGCAACCGCGGTAGACTCAACGACCCACCTTTCATCCCATGACGCAGGTGCGCCCGCAGCGCCTTGCGCGGAGTGTTGTCCCGCATGCTTGCCGCCTGGCCGCTGTGCCTTTCCCACCTCGAGTCCGAACTGCCGCCCGAGGAGTTCATCACCTGGCTCAAGCCGCTGCAGGCCAATGCATCCGAATCCGGAGGCGACCTGCTGCTCTATGCACCCAACGCCTTTGTCATGGACATGGTGCGCGCGCGCTATCTGGCGCGGATCATCGAGCTGCTGCGCCTGGTGTCCGGGCACGAGGCGGCGGCGGCGCGGATCGAGGTGGGGAGTCTGGCGCGCGCGCCGGCACCCGCCCGCGGCGCGCGGGCCAAGGGCCGCGCGGCCGCGCCGGAAGAAGACTTCGTCACCCAGCTCGATCACGCCTACACCTTCGACAACTTCGTCGAGGGGCGCTCCAACCAGATCGCCCGCTCCGCCGCCTGGCAGGTCGCGCAGAATCCCGGGCAGGCCTACAACCCGCTGCTGCTCTACGGCACCACCGGCCTGGGCAAGACCCACCTGATGCACGCGGCCGGCAACCTGATGCGCGCCAACCGCCCCGGCATGAAGGTGCTGTACCTGCGCTCGGAACAGTTCTTTTCCGCGATGATGAAAGCGCTGAACGAAAAGTCGATGGACCAGTTCAAGCGCCAATTCCAGCGCGTGGACGCCCTGCTGCTCGACGACATCCAGTTCTTCGCCGGCAAGGACCGTACCCAGGAAGAGTTCTTCCACACTTTCAACGCGCTGTTCGACGGCAAGCAGCAGATCATCCTGACCTGCGACCGCTACCCGCGCGAGGTGGAAGGGCTGGAAGCGCGGCTGAAATCGCGCCTGGCCTGGGGCCTGTCGGTGTCGATCGAACCGCCCGATTTCGAGACCCGCGCCGCCATCCTGCTGAGCAAGGCGCGGGCGCGCGGCGTGGAACTGCCTGACGAAGTCGCCTACCTCATCGCCAAGAACATCGGCACCAACGTGCGCGATCTGGAAGGGGCGCTCAACACCCTGGTCGCGCGCGCGCACTTCGCCGGCGAACCCATCACCACCGCCTTCGCCCAAGAGGCCCTGCGCGACGTGGTGCGCGTGCACAAGCAGGCCATCTCCATCGGCAACATCCAGAAGGTGGTGGCCGACTACTACCAGCTTCGCGTCGCCGACCTGCTTTCCAAGCGCCGCACGCGCACCTTGGCCCGGCCCCGGCAGATCGCCATGACGCTGGCCAAGGAGTTGACTTCCCACAGCCTGCCGGAGATCGGCGACGGCTTCGGCGGGCGCGACCACACCACCGTCCTGCACGCCTGCCGCCAGATCCGCAAGCTGCTCGATACCGATGGCGTGCTGCGTGAGGATTGGGACAAGCTGTTTCGCAAACTGACCGAGTGACGCGCACGGCCAACACGGGCATCATGGCGGCCGGTGGAAGCTGTATGCAAGCTGTGGATATCCGTGGGAAAAGACAGGCGGGGCGATCTTTTCCCGCGTTGTCCACAGGCTTTCCAAGTCGTTTCACGCGCCGGAAAAGCAGCTTAAACATGTTGTAAAACAATCAGATAGCAAACAAATCCCGTGTTCCACAGCACCCACCACCGCCATTATTTCTTTACAGCATCTTTCTGTCTGGGGATCGACGAATGCGATTTGCCATCCAACGCGAAGTTCTACTGAAGCCGCTCCAGCAGGTCGTCAACGTCGTCGAACGCAGGCAAACCATGCCCGTGCTGGGCAACCTCCTGGTTGTCGTCGACGCGGATGGCCTGTCCCTTACCGGCTCCGATTCCGAAGTCGAGATGGTGGCCCGCGCCGCGCTCGGTTCCGACAGCGATGCCGGGGAAACCACGGTCCCCGCGCGCAAGCTCTTCGACATCGTCCGCGCCTTGCCCGACGGCAGTCTGATGAAGTTCTCGCAGAGCGGGGACCGCATGTCGATCCAGGCCGGACGCAGCCGTTTCACCCTGTCCACGCTGCCGGCGCGCGATTTCCCTTCGACGGAAAACCTCGAAGTCATCGAAACGATTTCGCTGTCGGAAGGAAGCCTGCGCGAACTGATCGAGCGCACCGCGTTTGCCATGGCACAGCAGGACGTGCGGTTTTACCTCAACGGCCTGCTGTTCGATCTGCGCGAGGATCTCCTGCGCTGTGTGGCGACCGACGGCCACCGTCTGGCCCTGTGCGAAGCCCCGCTGGAAAAAGGTGTCAACGCGCGTCGCCAGATCATCCTGCCGCGCAAGGGTGTGCTGGAACTGCAGCGCCTGCTGGAAGGCGGCGACCGCGACATCGCGCTGGAAGTCGGGCGCAGCCATCTGCGGGTGAAACGCGAGGACGTGACCTTCACCTCCAAGCTGATCGACGGACGTTTTCCGGACTACGAGGCCGTGATCCCGATCGGTGCCGACAAGGAGGCGCGGATCGAGCGCGAGGCCCTCAAGGCCGCGCTGCAGCGTGCGGCGATCCTTTCGAACGAGAAGTACCGCGGCGTGCGGATCGAATTCACCCCCGGGCAACTCAAGCTCGTGGCGCACAATCCCGAGCAGGAAGAGGCGGTCGAGGAAGTCGAGGCGAACAGCAGCGTCGACAATATCGCCATCGGGTTCAACGTCGTGTACCTGCTCGATGCGCTCAACGCGCTGCGCAGCGAAGAAGTGAGCCTGAGCCTGCGCGATGCGAATTCCAGCGCCCTGGTGCGCGAAGGCAACAGCGAGCGCTGCCGGCACGTCGTGATGCCGCTGCGCATCTGAACGGTCGCGCGGTGAGCCCGGTCGCTGCCGGGTCGCAGGCAGGCGGCCCGCGATCGGGCGACGTCATCCGCGGCCGTCGTTTTTCGGAGCGACCATGCGCCTTGCGAGCCTGAGTCTCGAAGACCTGCGCGTGTTCCGCGAGGCGCGGCTGGAGCCCGGCACCGGGATCAATGTTCTGGTTGGGGACAACGGCACCGGCAAAACCACGGTGCTCGAAGCCATCCAGCTCCTGTCCAGCGGCCGCTCCTTCCGCGGCGGCGTGCGCGATGCGCTGATCCGCCGGGGGCAGCCCGAGTTGCGCGTCTACAGCGAGATCGTGGCCGAGCCCATGGAGCGGCGCGTCGGCATGGGCCTGTCGCGCAGCCTGCGCGCCTGGTCGGCGCGGATCGATGGCCAGGCGGTCGAGGCGTTGACGCGGCTTTTTCAGGAACTGGCTGTGGTGTGTTTCGAGCCGGGCAGCCACGCCCTGATTTCGGGCGGGTCCGAACACCGGCGGCGATTCATCGACTGGGCTTTGTTCCACGTGGAACCTGATTTTCTATCGATCTGGCGGCGGTACCAGCGCGCCCTGCGGCAGCGCAACGCGCTGCTGAAGCAGCCGATGGTTTCCGCGAATCTGGATCCCTGGGAGCACGAACTGGCGCTGCACGGTGCCGCGCTGACCCGGCTGCGCGAGGCCTGGCTGGCCCGGCTCCAGCCCGGACTGAGCGCAATGGTTGCCCGTTTTGCGCCGGGTCTGGGGGCTGTGACGCCGAAGTACTCTTCGGGTGGATCGCCCGCCAGCGACGGCGAAACCGGCCTGCTCGCCGCGCTGTGGCAGGCGCGCGGCCGGGATCAGGCGCTGGGTCACACCTCGGTCGGTCCGCACCGCGCCGACTGGAGCCTCGCTTTCGAAGCAGCCCCGGTGCGCGAAATGCTGTCGCGCGGGCAGGAAAAGCTGGTCGTCCTGTCCTGCCTGCTCGCGCAGGCGCAGGCCTTCGCCGAGGTCCGCGGGCAGTGGCCGGTTCTGGTGCTGGACGATCTGCCCTCCGAGCTCGATCGCGGTCATCTGGCACATACGCTCGAATGGCTGGCCTCGGTGCCGGCACAGTCCTTCATTACGGCCACCGCCGCGCCGGAGTTGCCGCACGCATCCTGCCGCCCGATGCGCATGTTCCACGTGGAACAAGGGCGTGTTGCGGCGCTGCTATACTGAAAGCTCCCGTATTCCTTCTACGCTTTGCCCTGCGGCGAAGCGTGACGCAGTGGCGAACCCATGACCGACGAAAAGCAGCCAGGCGACGAGAGCGCCTACGATTCCAGCAAGATCACCGTGCTTCGCGGCCTGGAGGCCGTGCGCAAGCGGCCGGGCATGTACATCGGCGATGTGCACGATGGCACCGGCCTGCACCACATGGTGTTCGAGGTAGTCGACAATGCCATCGACGAGGCGCTGGCCGGCTACTGCGATCACGTCATCGTCTCCCTGCTCGACGATGGCTCGGTGGCCGTCTCCGACAACGGGCGCGGCATCCCCACCGACATTCACAAGGAAGAGCACGTCTCGGCGGCCCAGGTCATCATGACCGTGCTGCATGCCGGCGGTAAGTTCGACGACAACAGCTACAAGGTGTCCGGCGGCCTGCATGGCGTGGGTGTTTCCGTGGTGAACGCGCTGTCCGAGCACCTGTGGATGGACATCTGGCGCGACGGCTACCACTGGCAGCAGGAGTACGCCTTCGGCGAACCGCTGTACCCGCTCAGGAAAATGGAGCCGTCGGAGCGTCACGGAACCCGCATCCGCTTCCGCCCGGCGACGCAAATCTTCACCAACGTCGAGTTCCAGTACGAGGTGCTGGCGCGCCGCCTGCGCGAACTCTCGTTCCTCAACTCCGGCGTCAAGGTCGAGTTGACCGACGAGCGCGGCGAAGCACGCCGCGACGTGTTCCAGTACGAGGGCGGCATCCGCAGCTTCGTCGAGCACCTGGCCCAGCTCAAGACGCCCCTGCACCCCAGCGTCATCGCCGTCACCGGACAGCAAAACGGCATCGTGGTGGACGTGGCCCTGCAGTGGACCGACGCCTACCAGGAAACCATGTTCTGCTTCACCAACAACATCCCGCAGAAGGACGGTGGCACACACCTGGCGGGTTTCCGTGCCGCGCTCACCCGCACGCTGAGCAACTACATCGAACAGAACGGCATCGCCAAACAGGCCAAGATCAACCTCTCCGGCGACGACATGCGCGAGGGCATGATCGCGGTGCTGTCGGTGAAAGCACCGGACCCGAGTTTCTCCTCCCAGACCAAGGAAAAGCTGGTCAGCTCGGAAGTGAAGCCGGTGGTCGAGGCGGTGTTCGGCGAAAAGCTTGCCGAGTTCCTGCAGGAACACCCGGCCGAGGCACGCGCCATCTGCGAGAAGGTGGTGGACGCCGCGCGCGCGCGCGAAGCCGCGCGCAAGGCGCGCGAGCTGACCCGACGCAAGGGCGCGCTGGACATCGCCGGCTTGCCCGGCAAGCTGGCCGACTGCCAGGAAAAGGACCCGGCCCTGTCCGAACTTTTCATCGTCGAGGGGGATTCGGCCGGCGGTTCGGCCAAGCAGGGCCGCAACCGCAAGAACCAGGCGGTGCTGCCGCTGCGCGGCAAGATCCTCAACGTCGAGCGCGCTCGCTTCGACCGCATGCTTTCCAGCGCCGAGGTCGGCAACCTGATCACCGCGCTGGGCACCGGCATCGGCAAGGACGAGTACAACCCCGACAAGCTGCGCTACCACCGCATCATCATCATGACCGACGCCGACGTGGACGGCTCGCACATCCGCACCCTGCTGCTGACCTTCTTCTATCGCCAGATGCCAGAGCTGATCGAGCGCGGCCACGTCTACATCGGCTTGCCGCCGCTCTACAAGCTCAAGCAGGGCAAGAACGAAATCTACCTCAAGGACGATGCCGCGCTCGACGCCTACCTCATCAACAGTGCGGTTGAAGGCGCGGAATTGACGTATGCCATTGATGCACCAGCGATTTCTGGCGTCGCTCTGGAAGGTTTGATGACCGCCTACGGGGCCGCGCAAGCGGCGATCGGGCGCCTGTCCCACCGCTTCGACCCGCAGATCCTGCAGGCCATGCTGCACCTGCCGGCGCTGCGGGTGGACAGCTTCACCGACGAGGCCGCCATGGCCGAGTGGGCGGCGGCGCTGGAGCGCCGCCTGGCCACGCGCGGGCTGGGCAAGCCGCGCTACCGGGTGCGGGTGCAGGCACCGGGCGGCGAGTATGCCGGTGCCGTGGTCGTGCAGCGCCAGCACCACGGGCTGGAAGTCACCCAGACCCTTCCTGCCGGCCTTTTTGAAAGCGGCGAACTGCGCCCGATCGTCGAGGCCGCCGCGCAGCTCTCGGGGCTGATCCACTCCGGTGCGCAGATCCGGCGCGGCGGGCGTTCGGCCCCGGTCGAGGATTTTTCCCAGGTGCACGTCTTCCTGATGGAGGAAGCGCGCCGCGGTCGCACCGTGCAGCGCTTCAAGGGCTTGGGCGAGATGAATCCCGAGCAGCTCTGGGAAACCACCGTCAATCCCGATACCCGCCGCCTTCTGCAGGTGCGAATCGAGGATGCGGTGGCGGCCGACCATATTTTTTCCACGCTGATGGGCGACGTGGTGGAACCGCGCCGCGAGTTCATCGAGGAAAACGCCCTGCGCGTGGCGAACCTGGACGTCTGAGCGTAGCCTCTCGCCATGAAAAAACTACAGCTGTACCTTCTTGCTGCGCTCATCGCGATCGCAGGCCTTGCGGCGATCGTCTACAAGTGGAAGGTGCTGAATTTTCCGCTGCAGCCGGCGACCGAAGTCGAGGTCTGGTCGGTGCAGGCGCGGGTGGAGTTCACCCCGCGCCGCGCCGCCAACAAGGTCAACCTGCTGCTGCCGACCAACCCGCCCGGATTCACCATCCTGGACGAGCGCTTCATCGCGCGTGGCTACTCGCTGCTGGAGGAAGTCCGCCGCGACGAGCGCGAGGCGCAGTGGACCATCCGCCGCGCCAGCGGCAAGCAGGCGCTGTACTACCGCGCCACCGTGGTGCGCGGGCAGGATGCGGACCCGGCGTTCGACGACCCGCCCAAGGTCGGCCCCGTGGCGGAACTGGAGGAACCCTGGGCCACCGCCGCGCAAACCCTGCTGGGCCAGGTGCGGGAAGGCTCCGCCGACATCGTCACCTTCGCCCAGGAACTGGTGCGCCGCTTCAGCACCGACAACGGGAGTCAGGAAGTCGCGCTGCTGTCCGAGCGCCTGCAGGATCCGGCCGAGCGCGCCGGCTTCCTCGTCCAGCTCCTGAGCACGCGCCACATTCCCGCCCGCGTGATCTACGGTTTCACCCTGGGTGATACCCATCGCGACGAGGCGATGCTGCCCTGGCTGCAGGTCCACAACGGCGTGCGCTGGGCCACCATCGACCCGCGCAGCGCGGCCGAAGGCTGGCCGCGCGACCTGTTCCTGTGGTCGCGCAGCGGGCCCGATATCCTGAACGTGGACGACAACCCGGGCGCGCGCGTCGAGTACACCGTGTCGCGCAATCTCGCCGACGCCATGGCGGTGGCCGAACGCCGCCTGGAAGTGCAGAACGCCAACCTGGTCAACTATTCGCTGCTCAGCCTGCCGCTGCAGGCGCAGGAGGTCTACCGCACCCTCCTGCTGGTGCCGCTGGGCGCGTTCATCATGCTGGTCCTGCGCAACCTCGTGGGCGTGAAGACCTACGGCACCTTCATGCCGGTGCTGATCGCGCTGGCGTTCCGCGAGACCGCCCTGGTCGCCGGCATCGTGCTGTTCGTGGTGGTGATCGGCCTGGGTCTGCTGGTGCGCTTCTACATGGAGCGATTGCGCCTGCTGCTGGTGCCGCGCCTGACCGCGATCCTGATCATCGTGGTGCTGCTGATGGCGGCGGTTTCCGTGGTGTCCAACCGCCTCGGCGTCGAGGTGGGTCTCTCGGTGGCGCTGTTCCCGATGGTGATCATGGCCATGACCATCGAGCGCATCTCCATCGCCTGGGACGAGCGCGGCGGCGGATCGGCCCTGCGCGAAGCCGTGGGCACCCTGCTGGTGGCCGCACTGGCCTATCTGGTGATGAGCTGGGATCCGATCGAACACTTCGTCTTCGTTTTCCCCGAGGCGCTCCTTGTGCTGCTCGCGCTGACCCTGGTGCTGGGGCGCTATTCGGGCTATCGGCTCTCCGAGCTGTTCCGCTTCCGCAATCTGGCGCGCGAGTCGGAGCAGCCGCGTGATCCGCCACCCGCGCCACCCGCCGACAGCGGCAGCGTCGCGGGCTGAGCCATGTACGGTCTTTTTCGCACCGCCCGCCGCCTGCGCGAGATCGGCCTGATCGGGATCGGCGAGCGCAACGCCAACTACGTGCTGCGCTACAACCAGCGCAAGTTCTACCCGCGCGTCGATGACAAGCTCATCACCAAGCAACTCGCGATCCAGGCCGGCCTGCCGGTGCCCGAGCTCTACGCCGTGGTGCGGGCCGAGCACGAGATCGCCCGGTTGCACGAGACGCTCGCCGCGCGCGAGCAGTTCGTGGTGAAGCCGGCGCACGGCTCCGGCGGCGACGGCATCCTCGTCATCAGCGGCCGGCGTGGCGACAAGTACCGGCGCTCCAACGGCCAGCTCATGACGCGCGAAGAGTTCAACCACCACCTTTCCAACGGGCTCTCGGGCCTGTTCTCGCTGGGCGGGCAGCCCGATCACCTGCTGGTGGAATACTGCGTCCAGTTCGATCCGATCTTCGATCAGGTGAGCTTTCGCGGGGTGCCGGACGTTCGCATCATCGTCTTCATGGGCTATCCGGTGATGGCGATGATCCGCCTGCCCACGCGCATGTCCGATGGCAAGGCCAACCTGCACCAGGGGGCCATCGGTGTGGGCATCGACATTCCCACCGGCATCACCCGGCGCGGCGTCTGGGGCACCGAAATCGTGCGCGAGCACCCTGATACCGAACACAGCATCGTGGGGCTGCGCATTCCGCACTGGGATGCCCTGCTCGAAATGGCCTCGCGCTGCCACGAGCTGTCCGGACTGGGCTACATCGGGGTCGACTTCGTGCTGGATCGCAACCTCGGGCCGATGATCCTGGAGCTCAACGCACGCCCCGGCCTCGCCATCCAGATCGCCAACGGCAACGGCCTGGGCCACCGTCTGGCCAAGGTCGAGGCGCTCATCGAAAGCGGCCGCCTGTCGAAGGATCCGGGCGAGCGGGTCGAGTTTGCGCGGCAGAACTTTCCGACTCTGGGCTGAACGCGGCGGGCCAAAGCTGCGCTGGCGCTGCAGTCGCCGTATCATCCGGGACACCAACGCTGCTGGAGGACGTGCGATGTCATGGCGACTTGTTCTGGCAGGCCTCGCCCTGCTCCTGCTGACCGCCTGCGCGACCTCGCCCACCGGGCGTCGGCAGCTCCTGATGGTGTCCGATGCGGACGTCAACCGCATGGGCCTGGCCACCTTTCAGCAGATGAAGCAAACCGACAAGCTGTCGACCGACGCGCGCAAGGCGGATACGGCGTCCTGCATCGTTCGCCAGCTGGTCGCACAGCTGCCCGCCGACTGGCAGGCGCTGGATTGGGAAACGCAGGTCTTCGCGGTCGACTCGCCCAACGCCTTCGCCCTTCCGGGCGGCAAGGTCGGCATCAACACCGGCATGTTCAAGGTGGCCGCCAACCAGGACCAGCTCGCCGCCGTCATCGGGCACGAGATCGGCCACGTCATCGCCCGCCATTCGGCCGAGCGACTCTCCCAGAGCGCGCTGGCCGAGGCCGGCATGGGACTGGCCGGCGCGTACGTTGGGCGCAACGCCTCACCCGCGCAGGTCAATCAGGTTGTCGCGCTCCTGGGCGCAGGCACGCAGGTGGGCGTGCTGCTGCCCTATTCACGCCTGCACGAAACCGAGGCCGACAAGATCGGCCAGGCACTGATGGCCAAGGCCGGCTTCGACCCGCGCGAAGCGGCGAAGCTGTGGGAAAACATGATCCGCGCCGGTTCCGGCAGCCAAGCGCCGCCGAGGCTGCTGTCGACCCACCCGGACTCGGCGTCACGCGCCAGCGCGCTGGCGCAGGCGGCCCCCGCGCTGATGCCCGCGTACGAGGTCGCGCGTCGCGCCGGCGGACCGCGCTGTCCATAGTGCCAACTTGTCCCGCAAATGCGACCTCTGTACGGTTGAGCACGGCAGCGGTTTGCCAGTAGTCTTCGGCGCTCGCACCGAAGGCGCATTCCCCATCGCCTTACTCCGGACAAATCGGCCATGAACCTCACACCTCTGATCAAGACGCTTTTCCTCATCCTGGCGCTCAGCCTGGTCGCCGCCGCGCCCGCCGACGCGCAGCGCAACAAGCGCGGGCAGAAGGCGGCCGAGAAAGTACAGCTCTTTCCGGACGCGACGCGCACCGAGCCAGCCGCCAAGGCCGCCCCGCGCATGCAGCGCGACATGGACAAGCTGATGAAAGCCTACGAGGCCGAGAAGTTCAGCGAAGTGATCCAGGTGGGCGAATCCATCGGTGCCAACAAGAATGCCGGCGCCTACGAGAAGTCCTGGGCCTACCAGCTGATCGGCATCGCCAAGGGTGAGCTCAACGACTATCCGGGCGCGATCGAGGCCTACAAGAAGTCGCTCGAGGCCAACGGCCTGGACAACAACGCGCACTACCAGATCATGCTTCAGCTCGGCCAGCTGCAGTACCAGGACGACCGGTTCGACGATGCGCTCGCCACGCTCGATCGCATGCTCACCGAGACCCGCAAGGAAGACCCGCAGACGCTCGCGCTCAAGGGCGGCATCCTGTATCAGACCGAACGCTACGACGAAGCGGCCACGGTGCTCAAGCGCGCCATCGAACTGAGCGACAAAACCCACGACAACTGGGTGCAGATGCTTCTGGCCTCCTACATCAACGCCGAGAAGTTCGACCAGGCGACGGCGCTGGGTGAGGAGCTGCTGGCCAAGAACCCCGATGACGCCCGTTTGCTGTTCAACGTCGCTACCATGTACGCGCAGAACGACCAGTACGAAAAGGCCACCGCCCTGCTGGAAACCGGCCGCGGCCGCGGGATGCTCGACGAACGCGGCTACCGCCAGCTCTACGCCCTGTACTCCAACATGGAGGGAGCCGAAAGCAAGGCCATCACCGTCATCAACGATGGCCTCGCCAAGGGCCTGCTGCAGCCGGGCGTGGACGTGTACACGGCGCTGGGTCAGGCGTACTACTTCACCGACCAGATTCCCCAGGCCATCGCCGCCTATCAGAAGGGCGTTCCGCTTGCCAGCGACGGCGAAATGGCACTCAACCTGTCGCGCCTGCTCAGCAACGAGGAGCGCTACGCCGAATCGAAGAAGATGGCGCAGGATGCGCTGGCCAAGGGCCTGCGCCGTCCGGGCGACGCCTGGGTGATCATCGGACGGGCCGAGCACGGCCTGGGCAATCGCGCCGGGCTCATCGCCGCCTACCGCGAAGCGGCCAAGTTCCCGGAGACCAGGCAGACCGCTGAAGAGTGGCTGAAGAAGAACGCAAGCCGTTAACCGTAGGCACAGCCGGCCCGCTTGGTATAAGCTAGACCATTCCCGTCGCCGATTGCCCCGATCCACGGATCAGGGCGGGGCTGCGGGCGACAGAACCCCCTAGGTTTCAAGTCACGCATGACGCAATACGACTCACATTACGGCTTCGACGATGGCAGCGCCCGCAAGTTCAGCTGGGCCCGCGTGGTCGGCTTTTCCTTCGCGATCGCGCTGCACGTGTCGGCGTTCATGCTGATGCTGACGCCGGCGGCACCGCCGCAGGCCGCCGATGACGCGCCCGAGACGGTCGAAGTGACTTTCATCGAGCCGCCGCCCCCTCCCCCGCCGCCGCCGCCGCCGCCGCCGGAGCCGCCCAAGCGCCCGCCGCCCAAGATCATCGAGCGCGCCGCGCCGCCGCCGCCGACGCCGGCCGCGCCGCCGCCCGTCATCCTGGACGATCCCACCCCGATGTCGGTGCCCGCACCGCCGCCCGCGCCGCCCGCGCCGCCCGCGCCGGTGGCCAACTACGGCGCGAGCGAGGACACCAGCTATCGCCGCTATCGCCCGCCGCGCTATCCGCCGCAGGCGGTACGCCAGCGCCAGGAAGGCGAGGTCGTGCTGCGCGTCCTGGTCGGCACGGACGGCACTCCGACGCAGATCGAAATCGAAAAATCCAGCCGCTCGCGCCTGCTCGACCGGGCCGCCATGGATGCGGTCCGCGAATGGAAATTCAACCCTGGCATGCGTGACGGCAAGGCCATCCAAAGCTGGGTACTCGTACCCATTTCGTTCAAGCTCAGTGATCTCTAAGAAGGGACAGGCGTTATGCAACAAGATGCAGCTTCCACCTCGCCGGCAGACCAGACCGCGGCTTCTGCTGTCAACTCCGCCGCCCAGGCGCCCGGATTTGCCGGCGCATCGGATGCCGATGCGCTGTCTCAGATGGGTTTCTCCCATCTTTTCCAGGAAATGGTCGCCAAACCCGGCGAATTCGTGGTGTCCTGGGTGGTGCTCGTCACCCTGGTCGTCATGTCGGTCGGCTCCTGGTATTACACCGTCGTCAATTTCCTGAAGAACAGCGTGGTGCGCGCCCGCGCCGAGCGCGTGATCCGCACCTTCTGGGACACGCCCAACCCGGCCGAAGCCATCCGCCTGATGGAAGAACAGCCCAAGAAGGAGCCGTTCTCCAAGATCGCCCTGGAAGCCGCCCAGGCCGCGCTGCACCACCAGCGCAGCGAGGGCAGCCGCCTGGCCGAATCGCTGAGCCGCTCGGAGTTCATCGACCGCGCCCTGCGTCAGGCCGTGACCCGCGAAAGCGCGCGCCTGGAAAGCGGCCAGACCTGGCTTGCCACCTCCGGTTCCACCGCGCCGTTCGTCGGCCTGCTGGGTACGGTGTGGGGCATCTACGGCGCGCTGATCCGCATCGGTGCCACCGGTCAGGCCTCGATCGACGCCGTCGCCGGCCCGGTGGGTGAAGCCCTGATCATGACCGCGCTGGGTCTGTTCGTCGCCATTCCGGCGGTGATCGCGTTCAACGCCTTCGTCCGGGTCAACAGCCAGACGAACGCGCGCTTCGACGCCTTCGCGCACGACCTGCACGACTTCTTCGCCACCGGCGCACGCGTGGGCGACGCCGTGGCCAAGCGCTGATCGCGGCGGCCCGGTGACAGGATGGAGCTGAAGACATGGGAATGAGCAGCGGCGGTGGCGGTAGCGGTGCGCCGATGGCGGAAATCAACGTCACGCCGCTGGTCGACGTGATGCTGGTGCTGTTGATCATCTTCATGATCACGGCACCGCTGATGGCGCACAAGATCCAGATCAAGCTGCCGGAAGCCACGTTGAACGTGAAGCCGGAGGAAACCGGACGCCCCATCACGCTGGCGATCAAGGAAGATGGTGAAGTCTTCTGGAACGACGAGCCGATCAGCCAGCAGATGCTGGAGTCCCAGCTCGCCCTGGAAGCCCAGAAGCAGCCGCAGCCGCGCATCGACATCCGCGCCGACCGGACCACCAAGTACCGCATCGTGCAGAACGTCGTGAAGACCGCCAAGAGCGTGGGCATCGCCAAGGTCGGCTTCGTGGCGACCAACGAGCACTGAGCCCGGCGCGCGCAGACAGAGACAGGAAACCCCCATGGCCTTCAGCAACTCGGGCAGCAGCAACACGATGGTGTACATGAACGTCACGCCGCTCATCGACGTGATGCTCGTGCTGCTGATCATCTTCATGGTCACGGCACCGATGCCGTCCTTCCAGATCCAGATCGACCTGCCGCAGCCGAGCAAGAACAAGGTCGAGCCGGAAAAGGAGCCGCCGCCGCCGATCCGCCTGCGCATCAGCGACACCGCCGAGCTTTACTGGGACAACAGCCCCTTGCCCAAGTCGGCGCTGGTGCCCTCGCTCATGGTGGAGGCGTCGCGCGACCCGCAGCCGACCCTGGAGCTGGAGACCAGCCCCGAGGTGCGCTACGAGGTGCTTGCCGACGTGCTGTCCAAGGCCAAGAACGCCGGCATGATCAAGATCGGATTCGTGGAAACGATGTAACGCCTTGGGCGTGACCGCTTGAACCAGAACGCCGCCCCCGGGCGGCGTTCTGCCGTGTGGCGAACACCTCGTCGGGGGCGTAGCCCTACGACCTGCGAACCGCCTCGGGAGCCGAGCCGCGTTGTCGTCGCGGCGCCCCACCACCGCAGGTCGGCCCTGCGTGGCCGACGTTGCCGGGCATCGAACAACCCGTCGGGGGCGTAGCCCCGACCTACGAACCGCCTCAGGTGGCCGCCGCCGCGATGGCGGCGAGATACCGACGCACGGTGCGGTCGAGCCCTTCATACAGCGCGTCGTCGATCAGCGCGTGTCCGATCGACACTTCCGCCACGCGCGGCACCGCGCGCAGGAACGGCCCGAGATTGGCCTGATCCAGATCGTGCCCCGCATTCACCTCCAGCCCGGCCGCCTGCGCCGCGCGCGCCGTGGCCGCGCAGGCGGCAAGCGCCGCGGACGCATCGCCGCGCGAAAAGGCGGCGGCATAGGGCCCGGTGTAGATTTCCACCCGCGACACGCCGATCCTGCGGGCTGCATCGAAGCCCTCGATGCTGCCGGCATCGACGAACACGCTGACCCGTGCCCCGCTCGCGCGCAGGCCGGCGACCAGCGGTGCCAGGCGCGAACAATCGCGCCCAAGGTCGAAACCGTGATCGGAGGTGATCTGGTCGTCGCCATCGGGCACCAGCGTCGCCTGGTCCGGCCGGACTTCCTCGACCAGCGCGAGGAAGCCCGGATACTCGCCGCGCGCCGGCGCAAACGGATTGCCTTCCAGGTTGTACTCCACGCCGTCAGTCAGCGCCGCCAGCGCGCGCACGTCGTCCGGACGCACATGGCGCAGGTCCGGGCGCGGATGCAGGGTGAGCCCGTGGGCTCCGGCGGCCAGCACGGTACGCGCTGCCCGCACGATGTCGGGCCGCGCGCCGCCGCGCGAATTGCGCAGCACCGCGATCTTGTTGAGGTTCACGCTCAGGCGGGTCATTGCGGCATTATCCGCGCCCCGTCGCCGGAATTGAACGCCGCGGAACGTACCGCGCCCGGCACACAGCCGCGCACGCATCCGGGCTAGACTCACGCGCAGATGCCCGCCTTTGCCTACCACGCGCTGGATACCGATGGCCGCAGCCGCAAGGGCGTGCTGCAGGCCGACACCGCGCGCGCGGCGCGCGCCAGCCTGCGCGAACGCGGCCTCAACGCGCTGGATGTCGCACCCGTCGCCGAGGGCGCGGGAACGACGGCGGGCGGTCGCGCGGCACTGTCGGGCGCGCAGCTCGCCACGCTCACCCGCCAGCTTTCCGCCCTGATCGGTTCGGGGTTGCCGATCGACGAAGCCCTCGATGCCCTGGCCGAAGGCAGCGACGCGCGCAGCCGCGGCCAGCTGGTCGCGCTGCGCGCCCGGGTGATGGAAGGTGCCACCCTTGCCGATGCCATGGCCGAGTCGCCGGGTACCTTCCCGGTGCTCTATCGCGCCACGCTGGCCGCGGGCGAAGCCTCGGGCCGCCTCGACGGGGTGCTGGCGCGACTGGCCGACTACACCGAAAGCCGCCAGGCGCTGCGCGCCAAAGTCATCCTGGCCCTGGCCTATCCGATCCTCCTGACCGGCGTCGCGCTCGCGGTGGTCGCGGGACTGATGATCTGGGTCGTGCCGCAGGTCATCAGTGTGTTCGAAAAGGCGCAAGAGGCCCTGCCTTGGGCCACGCGCGTCCTGATCGCGCTGTCGGATGCGGTCGAACGCTTCGGCCTCTGGCTGCTGCTGCCGCCGGTGCTCCTCGTGCTGGCGGGTGTCGCGGTGGCGCGGACACCCGCCTGGCGAATGGCGTGGCAGCGCGGCCTGCTGCGCCTGCCGGTGATCGGCCCGCTGATCCGCGCCACCGACATGGCGCGCTTTTCGCGTACCCTGGCGCTGCTGGTATCGAGCGCGGTGCCCCTGCTCGACGCACTCCAGATCGCGGCCCAGGTGGTGGGCAACGTCGCGCTGCGCGAGGCGGTGGCGCAGGTCGCGGTGCGGGTGCGCGAAGGCGAGACGCTGGCTCGCGCCCTGCGCGAAACCGGGCAATTTCCGCCGGTCATGCTGCGGCTCATTGCGAGCGGCGAGAAAAGCGGGCGGCTGGACACCATGCTGTTCGACGCGGCCGCGCAGCAGGAGCGTGAACTGGATACCGCCCTGGGCGTGGCCACCACGGTGCTCGGCCCGGGCGTGATCCTCCTCGTGGGCGCACTGGTGCTGTTCATCGTGCTGGCGATCCTGCTGCCGATCTTCTCGCTCAACACCCTGGTGCGATAGCGAACCTGCGGCAGCAATGCTAACGTTTGCCGCACCCCCGATCGGCCGCCAGAACGCATGATCCTGCTTCGTTTCGAACACGTCAGCAAGCAGTACGCCGGCGGATACGAGGCGCTGAAGGACATCAGCTTCGAGGCCGAGGCCGGCGAGATGCTGTTCATCACCGGCCATTCCGGTGCCGGGAAAAGCACCCTGCTGCGCCTCATCCACCTGAGCGAGCGTCCGACCCGCGGCGCGGTGCTGGTGGGCGGACGCAACCTCGCCACGGTCCGCCGCCGCGGCCTGCCGCAGCACCGTCGCCGGGTCGGCGTCGTGTTCCAGGACCACCGCCTGCTGATGGACCGCAGCCTGTTCGACAACGTCGCGCTGCCGCTGGTCATCGCCGGCACCGCGCGCGCCGAGATCGAGAAGCGCGTGCGGGTGATCCTGGAGCGTGTCGGGCTGGGCGGACGCGAACGCGCGCTGCCGATCATGCTGTCCAGCGGCGAGCAGCAGCGCGTCGGCATCGCGCGGGCCGTGGTCGGCCGTCCCGATGTGCTGGTCGCGGACGAACCCACCGGCAACCTCGACCCGGACCTCGCCGCCGAGGTCATGGCCCTGTTCACCGAGTTGCCGGCGCAGGGCACCTGCGTGCTGGTGGCCAGCCACGACCTCCATCAGGTACGGCGCCTGCGCCGACGCGTGCTGGTGCTCGACCACGGCCACCTGATCGACGATTACCGTCCGGAGGCCGCATGAACGCGCGTACCGTACGCCGCAGGGCCACACGACGCCTTCCGCAAACGGAGCGCGTCGCGCGTACCGGCGGTGAGGCACGGCGCAGCGCCGCCGAGCGCCTTCGCGCCTGGCGCGAGCAACACCTCTACGGCCTCTTCTCCAGCATTGGCCGACTCATGCAGCGGCCCTGGGCCACGGCGCTCACGGTCGGCGTGCTGGCGGTGGCGCTGCTGCTGCCGCTGTGCCTGGCGATCCTGCTGGGCAACGTGGAGCGCCTGTCGGGCAGCTTCCGCGAGGCGCGCGAGGTGAGCCTGTTCCTCGCTCCGGAGGCCGGCGACCCGGCCGTCGAGGCGCTTTCCCGCACCCTGCGGCAGGATCCGCAGATCGTCGACATCGCGGTGCGCACGCCGGAAGAAGGACTGGCGGAGTTTCGCCAGATGGCCGATTTCGCCGATGCCCTGGCGCTGCTGGCGGACAATCCCCTGCCCGCCGTGATCGTCGTCACGCCCGCGCCCACGGTCGAGCCGCTGGCCCTGTCCGAGCGCCTGCGCGCTCTTCCCAGCGTCGACTTCGTGCAGCATGATGCGCAGTGGCGCGCGCGGCTTTCCGCTTGGCTCGACTTCGGCCGGCGGCTGGCCTGGCTGGCGGCGGCGCTGCTGGGCGTTGGCGTAGTGCTGGTCGTGGGCAATACTGTGCGTCTGGACATTCAGAGCCGGGCGGAGGAGATACAAACGGTGCAACTGCTGGGGGCCACCGACGGATTCGTGCGACGACCGTTCCTGTATCTGGGCGCGTGGTACGGCCTGTTTGCCGGATGTCTGGCCCTGATCGTCGCGGCCGCGGTTCCGGCCATGCTGCAGGGGCCGCTCGGGCAGCTCGTGGAGAGCTATGGCAGCCGCTTCGAGCTGCACGGCCTGGGCGTGCGCACGATGCTGCTGGCGCTCGTCGGTGCCGTCGCGCTGGGATGGGGCGGTGCCTGGCTTGCCGCCGGCCACCACCTGCGCCGCACGCTTCCCGACGCGGAGGCGCGCTCGTGAGGAGCAGCATCACCCGCCACATCACCAGCGACACGCCGCGCATCCTGATCGTCGACGGCTCGCGCGTGGCGCGCAAGCTGATCGAGCAGGTGCTGGTCAAGGACGTGCCCGGCGTCACCGTGATCTCCTGCGAAACCGCGGCCGAGGCCAAGGCGGCGGTACAGGAGGGCGTCGTCGACCTGGTCACCACCGCGCTGCGCCTGCCCGACATGGACGGGCTCGATCTTGCGCACCACATCCGGGAACATGCGCCGCAGGCCTATATCCCGATCATCGTCGTCTCGGGCGATGCGCAGGAGCGTTTGGTCAACCGCAGCTTCGGTGACGACGTCACCGACTACTTCGACAAGGGCCTCGGATTCTCCGCGCTCTCGGCCTTCATCCAGGGCTACGTTCGCCCCGAGTCGGAGACCGGCGGCGAGGTGCTGTACGTGGAAGACAGTCGCGTGGTGGCGGTGGCCACCCGCCGCATGATGGAAAAACACGGCTTGACCGTGACCCATGTGATCAGCGTGGAAGACGCGCTCGCGCACCTGGAAACGGCGCGCGCGCAGGGCCGCATCCCCGGTCCGGACGTGATCCTGACCGATGTCTACCTCAAGGGCGGCATGACCGGCAGCGATCTGCTCGAACACGTCCGCGGCGCGCAATACCGCTACGGCAAGGGCCAGCTTCCGATCCTGGTGATGACCGGCGACGACAATCCCGCCAACCAGAGCGCGCTGCTGCGCGCCGGTGCCAACGACCTGGTGCAAAAGCCCATCGAAGAGCGCCTGCTGATCACCAAGCTGATCTTCCAGCTGCGCGTGGGGCGGCTGATGCGCGAGCGCATGGCGGCCGCCGCGGCAACGTGAACGCGACCGACCGGATCCGGCTCGCCCCGGGCTGGAAGACGCGGCTGCTTGCGGCCTTCGAGGATCCTTCGATGCAGGCGCTGCGCGCCTTCCTCGTGGCCGAGCGCGCGCGCGGCAAGACCATCCACCCGCCGGCACGGCGCATCTTCGCGGCGTTCGACGCCACGCCGTTCGAGCAGGTGAAGGTCGTCATCCTCGGACAGGATCCCTACCACGGGCCCGGACAGGCACACGGCCTGTGCTTTTCCGTGCCGCCCGGCGTGGCGGTGCCGCCCTCGCTCCGGAACATTTTTGCCGAGATCGAGCGCGACCTGCGGATCGCGCCGCCCGCCCACGGCTGCCTGCTGCCCTGGGCGCGCCAGGGCGTGCTCCTTCTCAATGCGGTCCTGACGGTCGAGAACGGCCGCGCCGGATCGCACCAGGGCAAGGGCTGGGAGGCATTCACCGATCATGCCATCCGCGCGCTGGCGGAAGAACGCGAAGGGCTGGTGTTCCTGCTCTGGGGCAGCTACGCGCAAAAGAAGGGCCGGTTCATCGATACGCATCGCCACCGCGTGCTGCGCGCTCCGCACCCGTCGCCGCTGTCGGCGCACCGCGGCTTCATCGGCTGCGGGCACTTTTCCGCGACAAACCAGTTTCTGTCGCGCACCGGGCAGGCACCGATCGACTGGCACCTGCCGCCGCGCGCGCAGGTGGAGGCGATGCTTCAGGAACACGGCTCCGCAGCGCCCTGAGCGCGCGCCCGTTCCCGCCACCTGTGCCAGACTTGCGTGCATGACTTCCAGCATCTCGTCCTCCCGACCCGAGCATTCGACGGATTGCTCCGATGACCTGCTGACAAGCCTGGTGAGTACCCTGCACGCCGACCTGCGCCGCATCGCGCGGCGCGAGCGGTTCCGCATGGGCGCAGGCGCGACCCTGTGCACCACCGCCCTGATCAGCGAAGCCTGGATCAAGCTGCAGCGCGTGCCGGCCTGGCAGAACGAGCAGCATTTCCTGGCCACCGCCGCGCTTGCCATGCGGCAGGTGCTGGTGGGTGATGCCGAGCGCCGCGTCGCCGCCAAGCGCAACGCCGGCGTGCCTCCCGTGCCGCTGCACGAGGCACCGGACGCCCCCGACGAATGCGACGACCAGATCCTCCAGATCAACGACGCGCTGGAGCGCCTGGCCGGACTGAGCCCGCGCCTGGCGCAAGTGGTGGAGTGCCGCTTTTTCGCCGGCTACAGCGAGGACGAGACGGCGCGGGCACTGGGCATCACCGACCGCACCGTGCGTCGCGACTGGGTCAAGGCGCGGGCCTGGCTGTATCGCGAGCTGGACGAGGACGCGTTCAACGATGCCGGCGAGGAGCCGGGAGACGTCTCCGAATGACGCGCCCTGCGGGCCCATCGGGCGACGAGGCCGCCCGCTTTGCCCGCATCGAAGCCCTGCTCGATGCCGCACTGGATCTTCCGGCCGAGGCGCGCGAGGCGTTCCTGACACAGGCCTGCGGCGCGGATCACGCGCTGTGCCGCGAGGCGCGCAGCCTGCTTGCCGCCGCGGCCGCGTCCGAGGGGTTCCTCGAAACCTCGGCCCCCTCGCCAGCGCAGTCGCCGCCCGAGCGCATGCTGGGACCGTGGCGGCTGGTGCGGCCCATCGGCCGCGGTGGCATGGGCGAGGTCTGGCTGGCCGAGCGCGCAGACGGGCGCTTCGAGCAGCAGGTGGCCATCAAGCTGCTGCATCGGGTGGGCGGCGACGAGGATGCCCGCTTCCTGCGCGAGCAGCGACTGCTCGCGCGGCTGGAACATCCCGGCATCGCCCGGCTGATCGACGCGGGTGCCCTGCCCGACGGGCGACCGTACATGGTGATGGAGTACGTGGACGGCACCCCTCTGCAGGTACACGTCCGCGCGCTTGCGTTCGACCAGCGCCTGGCGCTGTTCCTCCGGATCTGCGAGGCGGTCGCCTTCGCGCACCGGCACCTGGTCATCCACCGCGACCTCAAGCCGGAGAACATCCTGGTGCGCCGCGACGGGCGCGTGGCCTTGCTCGACTTCGGCATTGCCCGGCGGCTGGACGGCGAGGTCAACCAGACCGGCGACCTGCGCCTGACCCCGCGCTACGCCGCACCCGAGCAGCTCTCCGGCGACGCGCAGAGCACGCTAACCGATGTCTACGCCCTGGGCCTGCTGCTGCACGAGCTGTTGACCGATCGTTCGCCCTGGGGCGAGCTGGTGGGCGCGGGGCCGATCGCGCTGCTGCAGCGTGCCCGCCGCGGACCACCGCCCGCGCCCAGCGCCAGCGTCGACTCGGCGGTGCGGGCGCGCGCCCTGCGCGGCGACCTCGACGCCATCGTGCACAAGGCGCTGCGGCCAGAACCGGCGGCCCGCTACGCCTCCGTGGAAGCCCTGGCCGAGGACGTGCGCCGACACCAGGCGCACCGCACGGTGGCCGCGCGCGGCGATGCGCTGGGCTATCGTGTGCGCCGCCTGCTGCGGCGCTACTGGTTTGCGGCTGCGGCGGTCACCACGGTCTTCATCGGCCTGCTGGTCGCGCTGTCGGCCATTTCGATGGCGCGCAACGAGGCGGTGCGCGAGCGCGACATCGCCCAGACCGAAGCGCGCCGCAGCAAGGCGGTGCGCGACTACCTCGGACTCATGTTCCGCGATGCCGGCCGCCACGCGCGCGACGGCGACGCGCTGACCGCCAAGGCCGTGCTCGACCAGGCCGCCGACCGGGTGGTGCAGGATTTTTCCGATGACCCGGTCGCCAGCGCCGACGTGCTCAAGGCGCTGGGCGAGCTGCACTTCTACATCGACGACTACGCCGCCGCCGAGCCGCTGTTTCGACGCTGGCTGGCGCAGGAAGACACCATCGCCGATCCGGAGGCCGCCGCCGCAGTGCGCTTCGCCCTGGCTGAAACGGTGAACCGCATGGGGCACGGCGCCGAGGCGCGCGCGCTGCTCGACGCCGCGCAGCGCTATTGGCAGACCGATCCCGTGCGCCACGCCGACGTGCTGCTCACCTCGCGCATGCTGCAGGCCCGCCTGCAGCGCGAAGGTGGCGATCCGGCGGGTGCCTTGCGCACCCTGGAAGCCGCCCTGCCGCAGCGGCTGGCGCGCTCCGGGTCCGAGCACGTGGAAACCGCCACCCTCCTGACCAACCTCGGCGTGGCCTACGTGCAGGCCGGCCAACTCGACCAGGGCATCGAGGTGTCACGGCGTGCGCTGGAGCGCTGGGATCGCCTGCAGATGGGCAGCGGCAGCGAAGCCCTCAATACACTGAACAATCTCGCGGCGGCGCACTACCGCCAGGGCGATATGGAGGCCGCGGAAGCGACCTTCGCGCGCGCCCTGGAACTGCGCCGTGAACTGTTCGGCCCGTCCGCCGCCACCGCCGCGCTGATCGGCAACTACGCGCGCGTGGTGCATCGGCAGGGACGCCTGGTCGAGGCGCTGGCGCTGTGCGCGGAAGGAGAAGTCATGGCGCTCGCGCACTCCGGCTCGGTCAGTCCCTTGACCCAGGCCCTGCGCATCACGCGCGGCGAAGTGTTGCTTGCCCTGCGACGGGTGGACGAGGCGCGCGCCGCGCTGGATGCCGTCTTCCGTGAAGACCTGTCGGGACTGCCGGCCACGCTGCGGCTGCGCGCCACGCTGGGCATGGCCGAAGCCGCGCGGCTTCAGGATGATCCTGCCGCCGCCGCTGCGTTCGATCAGGCGCAGGCGCTGGCCGACGCCCTGGGCACCGGGGCGGCCGAGTTCGAGCCGCGCCTGGATGCGCTGCGCCGCGCCCAATGAAAACGGCCCCGTTTCCGGGGCCGTTTGTCGTGCGGCAAGGCGGGCGGTGGTCAGGCCACCAGCAGGGCCTTCATCTTCTTCATCGCGTTGGCCTCGATCTGGCGGATGCGCTCGGCCGAGACGCCGTATTCATCGGCCAGCTCCTGCAGCGTCATCTTGCGTTCGTCATCCAGCCAGCGGCGGCGGATGATGTCGCGCGAACGCGCGTCCAGCTGAGCCAGGCCTTCGCGCAGCAGTTCGAGCTGGCTGCCTTCCTCGTCCTCGCGCGCGTAGGCGTGGGCCGGGTCGGCGTCCGGCGCGACCAGATAGGCCATGGGCGCGGGCGGCGCATCTTCATCGGCATCCACCGGCGTTTCGAAACCGATGTCGCGACCCGACAGCCGCGCCTCCATCTCCAGAACCTCGGACTCGGGCACGTTGAGATCGCGCGCCACGGCCTGGACTTCCGAATGGTTCATCCAGCCCAGGCGCTGGCGGCTCTTGCGCAGGTTGAAGAAAAGCTTGCGCTGCGCCTTGGTCGTGGCGATCTTGACGATGCGCCAGTTCTTCAGGATGAACTCGTGCATCTCGGCGCGGATCCAGTGCACCGCAAAGCTCACCAGGCGCACGCCCTGGGTGGGGTCGAAGCGCTTGACCGCCTTCATCAGGCCGATGTTGCCTTCCTGGATCAGGTCGGCGATCTGCAGGCCGTAACCGCTGTATCCTCGCGCCACGTGCACCACGAAGCGCAGGTGCGAAAGCACCAGCGAGCGCGCGGCGCTGAGATCCTGGTCATCCAGATAGCGGTGCGCCAGTTCCTGCTCTTCCTCCACCGTCAGCACCGGGATGCGGTTCACCGCGCCGATGTAGGCGTCCAGCGAGCCCAGCGCGCTGGGGATGGGCAGATTGCTCGTCATGACAGCGGTGTTCATGGTGTTTTTCTCCCGTTGGGGACTTGCCCCCATTCTAGCACTCGGGCCATTGGAGTGCTAAAACGCCGGAAAGTTCCGCCCCATCGAGAGCAGATGGGGCCGCGGTCGATGTTTTCCAGCCCCGGTGCGAAAGACCGGGCCACAGCGGGCCGAGCCGCCGGCGCGAACCATACCCTGCATGAACGGCGCAGGTCGAAAGCGGCCGGATCGATGAACGGGGGACTTCCGGGAGAGGTCATTGCCCCCATCCTGAGGCATCCTGCGCTTGCCGAAGCGGCCCCGCGTTGGCACGCTGGCACCGCTTCGGTGTTCGACACGCGGCACCGGCACCCGTATCCAGAGGTTTTCCCCATGTTCGCACTGCGCCACCTGATTGCTTTCGGCCTCGCCTTGGCCCTCGCCGGCGGCGCGTTGGCCAAACCCACGCCGGTCGAGCCGGTGACGCTGGCCCCGACCGAGACGCAGCGCGATGTGGTGACGCTGGTCACCCAGCTGCTGAGCAACAGCCGCTACCACTACCACCCGCTGCCGCTCGATGACGCGCTCTCGGCGAGCATCTACGACCGCTACCTGGAAGCGCTTGATCGCGACCGGATGTACCTCCTGGCGACCGACGTGGAGCGCTTCGCGTCGCTGCGCACCGGGTTCGACGACGCCCTGCGCGAGCGTCGCCTCGAGCCGGCCTTCGACATGTTCAACCTCTACCTGCAGCGCGTGTCCGACCGTACCCGCTTCGTGCGGGACTACCTCAAGACCGACATCGACCTCGACGCCGAGGAAACCTGGGCCTACGACCGCAAGGACGCCCCGTTCGCCAAGGACACGGAAGAGCTGGATGCCCTCTGGCGCAAGCGCGTGAAGAACGACGTGCTGCGCCTCAAGCTCGCCGGCAAGCCCATGGAGGCGATCCGCGAGACGCTCGACAAGCGTTACGCGAACTTCGAATCGCGCATCCGCTCGACCCGCGGCGACGACGTGTTCCAGACCTTCATGAACGCCTATACCAGCGCGATCGAACCGCACACCGGCTACATGAACCCGCGCACCACCGAAAACTTCAATGTCTCCATGCGGCTGTCGCTGGAAGGCATCGGCGCGGTGCTGCAGGTCAACGACGAAGACATCACGGTGATCCGCTCGATCGTTCCCGGCGGCCCGGCGGCGCTGTCGGGGCAGGTCAAGCCCGGCGACCGCATCTATGCCGTGGGCCAGGGCGATGACGGAGCCATGGTCGACGTGGTGGGCTGGCGCATCGACGATGTGGTCGAGCTGATCCGCGGCCCGCGCGAGACGCGGGTGCGGCTGGATCTTCTGCCCGCCGATGCCGGCGTGGACGGCGCGCACCAGACCGTGATGCTGACCCGCGAGAAGGTCAAGCTCGAGGAGCAGGCCGCCAGGAAGTCGGTGATCACGGTGGGCGAAGGCGAGGCCGTGCGGCGCATCGGCGTCATCGATCTGCCCACCTTCTATCAGGATTTCGAGGGACGCCGGCGCGACGAGCCGGACTACCGCTCCGCCACGCGCGACGTCGCCAAACTGCTGGCCGAACTCAAGCAGGAAAAGGTCGACGGCGTGGTGGTCGACCTGCGCAACAACGGCGGTGGTTCACTGACCGAGGCGGTGGAGCTGTCCGGCCTGTTCATCGATCGCGGCCCGGTGGTGCAGGTGCGCGATGCGGGCGGGCGCATCGACGTGCAGCGCGACGGCGCGGCGGGTACCGCCTGGGACGGCCCGCTTGCGGTGCTGGTCAACCGCGCCTCGGCCTCGGCCTCGGAGATCTTCGCCGGTGCCATGCAGGACTACGGGCGCGCCCTGATCATCGGGGAAACCACCTTCGGCAAGGGCACGGTGCAGAACCTGGTCGACCTCGACATGTTTTCGCGCGGCGGTCGCGCCGGATTCGGCCAGCTCAAGATCACCGTGGCACAGTTCTTCCGGGTCGAGGGCGGGTCCACGCAGAACCGCGGCGTCACCCCGGACATCGGATTTCCGGTGACGCTGGATGCCGAGGACTACGGCGAGAGCAGCTACGACAACGCCCTGCCCTGGACGCGCGTGGATGCGGCCGGCTACGCCACCCAGGCCAACTTCAAGCCGCTCCTGCCGCTGCTGGAAGCGCGTCACGAAACCCGTGCCAAGGACGATCCCGAATTCGTCTGGCTGGCCGAGGACGTGGCCGAGTACCGCCGCCAGCGCGCCGAAAAGACGGTTTCCCTGAACGAGGCCACCCGCCGCGCCGAGCGCGAGCGCACCGAAGCGCGCCGCACGGCGCGCGAGGCGGAGCGCAAGGCGCGCGGCCTGGCCGATGCGCATGCCGGCGCGACCGAAGACGACGGCCTGCAGGCCGACGAGCGCAACGTGGCGGCCGATGCCAAACGCGAGGCGGACGCGCGCAACCAGCCGCCCGACGTGCTCGCGCGCGAGGCGGCCCACATCCTTGCCGACGCCATCGACCTGCTGCGTGATGACCGCGCGCTGGCGGCCCAGGTGCTGCCGGCCGAGGGCACGCCGGCAGCATCGGACGCCAAGCGGATTCGCTGACCCGCGGCAGCGCGCCCCGACCCTCCTCGGACAGCACCCGCCCTGCGGGTGCCGATCCCGACTTCGCCCAGGAAATCCTCGCGTGTCCGCAACCGGCATCGCCGCGACCCCCGCGCCGCGCCCGTGGGCGATTGCCCTGGCGCTGGGCGTGCTTTACGTGGTGTGGGGTTCCACCTACCTGGCCATCCGCATCGCGCTGGAAGGCTATCCGCCGTTCCTCCTGGGTGCCATCCGGATGCTGCTGGCCGGCGCGCTGATGTACGCGGTGCTGCGCTGGCGCGGCGTTCCCGCGCCGACCCGGCCACAGTGGCGCAGGCTGTGGTGGCTTTCGATCTTCATGGTGCTGCTGAGCAACGGACTGGTGAACGTGGCCGAGCGCGAAGTGTCCTCGGGCATGGCCGCGGTGGCGGTGGCCTCGATGCCCCTGTGGGCGGCACTGTTCGCACTGGCGCGCGGCGAGCGCCCCGGGCGCGTGGAATGGATTGGCCTGGCCGTCGGATTCGCGGGCGTGCTGTGGCTCAACGCGGGCGGTACGCTCGCGGCGACGCCAGCAGGCATGATCATGCTGATGGTGGCCGCGCTGACCTGGGCCTGGGGCTCGATCTGGAGTCGCGGCCGCGATCTGCCCGCGCCCTTCATGTCCGCCGCCGGACAGATGCTCACCGGTTCGATCTGGATGCTGGCCGCCGCCCTGGTCACCGGCGAACGCATGACTGCCTGGCCATCGCTGCAGGCAAGCCTGGCGTTGTTCTACCTCGTCGGATTCGGTTCGATCGTGGGCTTTTCCGCCTACATCTGGCTGCTGCACCACGTACGCCCAACGCTGGCCACCAGCTATGCCTACGTCAACCCGCCCATCGCGGTGCTGTTTGGCGTGCTGCTGGCCGGAGAAACCGTCAGCCGTCACGAGGTGGCTGCCACCGCCGTGATCCTCGCGGGCGTGGCCGTCATCACGCTGGCGCGCAGCCGGCCAAGGCCCTCGCGCTGACCCGCCAAGGAAGCTCTGAACAAGACCGTCATGCTCGGGCAGGCCGGCATCCAGCGACTTCAAGCCCTTGAAGACAAAGGCACTGGACTCCCGCCTGCGCGGGAGTGACGAGCAAAACACAGCGTGTTCAGAGGTTCCCTAACGCGGACGGCGCGCCCTGCGGCATGCGGGCCAACCCTCACGGGAGATGGATTGCTGCGGTTGGTCAGATGGTGTTTCCGCAAACGGCCAGACGACCCGGTCGCGCGATCACCGTTGCCACTGCCCGCGGCGAGCGAGCATGCTGTGGCCAAATGTGCAGACAAATGTGACGGCCTAGCACCAATTTGAGTCTTCTTCAATGGCTTGCACATTATTTCGGATCCGCCATTTTCCGATCTTGCAGGGGGCTCGTCGGGGATGATGCTCGTGAGCCGTGCATTGCGTGTGTTGGCAGGGGTGCCTTTTGTCTGTCTGTTTGTCCTGGTGGCTTGGCCCGCATGGGTTCATGCTCAGGATTCCGTATCCGATCAAGTCGGAGCGACAGCCGGGCAGTTCCGCGTGGATGAATCCGGTGCGGCGACGTATTCCGTCCCGATCCAGGCAGTGCCGGGAACGGCCGGAGTTGCGCCGGATATCTCGCTGAACTACTCCAGCCAAGGGGGTGACGGGCCTTTGGGGCGCGGATGGGCTGTTGGCGGTTTGTCCGCAATCTCGCGCTGCAGATCCACGCGGGAAGCGGGTGATTTCATCGCTTCTGGCATCCCGCAGGATGGAACGCCACCGGCGGTAAATTACGGCGCAAGTGATCGCTATTGTCTCGACGGGCAACGCCTGCTTCCTGCACCCGGCGGGTCACCCGCGTGCCCGGCGGTAAGTGGCTACTTTGTCGAAAACCTGCGCACGCAGTCCGAGAGCTTCCAGCGAGTTTGCGCCTATTCCGCCGCCGGTTCCGGGGCGAATGATCCGAGGTTCTTCTCGGTGGAGCGTCCGGACGGCTCCACCAGTTTCTACGGCGACCGCGACGACTGGACCACGGCGGCCACGCGCCCGGACGGCTATGTGAACAGCACGGCCCCCGGCCACACGGCCAAGGCGCTGAGCTGGTGGCAGACCCGCTTTCAGGATTCGACCGGCAACTACATCGACTTCCGCTACCTGAGCAACCCGGCGGGCGGCGCGTACCCGGGGGAATCCCTCATTTCATCGGTCGAATACACCGGGAAGAAGCAGCTCGCCGCCCAGACGGGCGGCGCGTGGGGTCCGTACGCGAAGATCGTGTTCAACTACGCCGCGCTCTCGACGACGCAGTACGTTCGCGGCTCGGTAGCCGGCGGCACGGTCTGGCAGACGCGCCAGCTTTCCTCGATCACGGTCATCGGCGACATCGCCAGCGGCCAGCAGGCGCGCCATTACGCGCTGGCGTACTCCACGTCGGTATCCGGGTCCGGAGCCAGAACGCTGACCTCGATCCGGGAGTGCCGGGATTCCACGCAGGCGGTGTGCCTGCCGCAAACCTCGTTCGCGTGGGCACCGATCCTCAACGGGTTCTACAGCACCGACATGATCTCCAACACCGCGGGTTTCGACGGGCTCGCAAGCCTGCGGCTGGGCGACGTGGACGGCGATGGACTCACCGACGTCGCATGGTTCAGCGCGTCGGGAAACAGCAGCCAGCTCCAGGTGAGCTTCGGCGAGATCAACGGCAGCGGGCAGCTGTCGTTCAATCGCGTGGCCCAGCTTCCCTGGATCGTGGCGCGCAAACCAGCCGACATCGACAAGTACTGGCACCTGTTCGACTACGACGGCGACGGGCGCGACGATCTCTTCGTCGCCATTCCGAACGGGAACTGGGTGCTGTATCCGTCCAGTGGGCGTCCCACGAGCGCGGGCGTGCGCGCGTTCAACGCGGGAAGCAATCTGATCGCCGCGTTGTCGCCACCCATTTCTTCGACCACCACGAGCACGATCCTGGCCGATCTCAACGGCGACGGCCTGCTCGATGTCATGTATCGCCAGCCGGCCAGCGGCTCGACTCCCAGCTTGCTGTACACGCGGCTGACCGAGCGGATGGGCGCGGGGTTCGAATGGGGTGCGCAGCGCAGCGTCGGCATGGCCACGGACCTCGATCCGCCCCAGGTGCTGCTGAACGAGTTCACCAATCTGCTCGATCCCGACCAGCGCGTCCATCTCTTCGACTTCAATGGCGACAGCCGCTCCGATCTGGCGATCAGCACAGGAATCACCTGGTACAAGAACGACAACTCCAGCGAGTGCTCCAACCCGATTCCGCGACCGGCGCAGCCGATCGCCGAGTGGACCGATGAGGCAGGGCAATCCTGGCGCGAGTGGCCGGCCCAGGTTCCGCAGGACGCGGTGGATCTGGCGTCGAACCGGTGCACCGTGCTGACCCGTTTCGTGGAACTGTACGGGGTGACCAGCATCCAGCCCACGCACGTGCAGATGTCGGTGATCAAGCGCTGGCATCGCGGCGGTGAGCTGTGGAGCGGCTTCCCGCAGCCGCCCCCGCCCACGGGCTCTACGTTCAAGTTCGCCGACTTCAACGGCGACGGCTTGACCGACGCGCTGGTCAAGAGCGGGAGCTGGAGCGTTGATCTGACGGGCATCGGCGTAGTGCAAACCGGCCTTCCCGCGTTTCCGAACGAGGATTATCTGCAGCTCACCGACGTCAACGGAGACGGGCGCGCGGACATCGTCTATCCACAAAGCGCGAACTCGAACTATCGCCCGTTCGTCGGTCACTTCGCGCGGCCCGACGGCACATTTCCGACCTATGCCAGCCCCCTGCCCGGCGGCTACGCCCGCGGCTGCAAGAACACGACCTGCGATCTGACGCGAACGCACTTTTTGTTCGGGGATTTTGACGGCGATGCCGCCACGGACTTCTTCGCCCTGTACGACAACACCTCCGAGTACTACAGCAGCCGGCCGCCCAGCAACCACCGCTTCGTGCCGCGCGATGTCATCGGCAAGATCACCGATGGCGTGGGGGCGGTCACGGAGCTGAGCTATCGCCCCCTCACCCTCGCCGACGTGTATCGCCGCGGCACCGGAACCCGTGCCGTGAGCTGGGGGCGCGGCTCCCCGGTGCAGGATGTCTTCGGACCGCAATACGTCGTGATCCGCGCCCAGAGCAGTGCGCCGGTCTACGGCAACCCCAATGCCCTGAGCGCGATCTACTACCGGTATTCGGGCGCGCGCATCCAGGCCGGTGGTGGCGGTCACCTGGGCTTCGAGCAGGTCCAGTCGTTCGACACCACGCCCGGCAATGCCCACATCGTGAGTACCACGACCTACCGGCAGGACGCACCTTTCATTGGCATGCCGCAAACGACCGAGCGTCGCGTGGTCAACGGCGCGTATGTCCCACCGGCCTGCCTGACCGGCTGGGTGACCAACGCCTGCTTCCAGCGGCTCGCGCCGCCCTTCCCGTGGATCGCCGGCACGCGCGTGGCGCTCAGCACCAACTCCTGGGAAAGTTCACCCGGCTATTGGTCCGGTTCGCAGACCCCCGTGCATGTGCGCATGGCCGGAAGCCAGGAAGACGTTTACGCCCTGGAAAGCGGCGCGCTGACTTCACAGGTGTTGTCTGCTTTCAGTTACCAGGGCTACGGCTTTGCAGGAACGACATCCGTAGACACCTACGGCGCAGGTGGCAGCCTGGTCGCGCGGGTGCAGACCAACAACGTCTACGACCACTACACCACGCCCTGGCGGCTCGGACGCCTGAGATACAGCACCGTTACCCATACCCGCAACGGAGTGAGCACCTCGCGCCGCACCGACTACACCTACGACATCGGTGCCGCCTTCACCGGCCTCCTGACCTCCGAGCAGGTGCAGTCGAACGGGGGCGTGAGCCAGAACCTGCGCACCTTCCACACCCTGGACGCCTTCGGCAACCGCACCCATACCTACACCTGCAGCAGCCACCTCACCGAGGCGGCCTGCAAAAGCACCGCAGTGACCTTCCAGCCCACCAGCCTGGAGTACATCCACCGCTACGCCCGCACCCAGTACGACAGCCGCGGGCGCTACCCGGTGGCGAGCTACTCGCCCTTCTGGAACGGCAGCGGCACCAGCGAGTATCTCGACAGCCAGGTGCTCAACCGCAACCTGTTCGGCGACGTCACCCACGCGCGCGACGCCAACGCCATCAATACCACCGCGATCTACGGCCAGCTCGGGCGGCTGTACCAGCGCGCCACCGACACCGGCGTCCCGGTGCAGACCACCTGGCGCACTTGCAGCCAGGTGGCCTGCCCGCCGGGCGCGGTCACGCGCCAGCAGACCACGGCCAGCGGGGCACCCACGCAGTGGAGCTACCACGACGTGCTGGGGCGCGTGGTGCTGGCGGTCAGCCAGACCCGCCACCTGGGCACGGTCAACAAGGGGTTTTCGGGAGTGTGCACGGCGTATGACGCAGCCGGTCGGCCCAGCCGCGTCTCCGAGCCGTTCTTCCTCGCCTCGGCGGCCTCGGCGGTGGAACCGCCGAGCTTTGCCTCGAACACCTGCACCGCGCGGTACTGGAACCTCACCCACTACGACGCCCTGGGCCGCGTGACCCAAGTCGTGCGCGCCGACGGCACCGGCACCAGCGTCTCGCGCTCCGGGCTGACCACCACGACCTGGGATCCGAACGGCAACGCCACCAGCCAGACGGTCAACGCGCTGGGTGAAGTGGTCACCTCCACCGATGCGGCGGGCCTGAGCCTGACGTTCACCTACGCGCCCGATGGTCAAATCGCCAAGGTGAGCCGCAACGCCGGGCGCGGCGACGTGGAGACCACGTTCCAGTACGACCCCCTGGGCCGCAAGACCAGCCAGACGGATCGGGATACCGGCACCACGACGTTTGCCTACAACGCCTTGGGCGAGCTGATCCGGCAAACCGACGCCATGAACTACCGGGTGGATCGCTGGCTGGACGCGCGCGGCCGGCTGTGGCGCCAGCAGGCCTACGCTGGCGCAAGCCTGGAGAGCACCGCGCAGTTCGTGTTCGACACCTTGAAGCGCGGGCTTCCCAGCAGCGAGAGCATCAGCGGCAGCGCGGGCAGCCAGAGCCGCAGCTACGGCTACGACGGCCTCGCCCGCCCGATCCGGCGCGACAGCACCATGGACGGGCGCACCTACCGCGAAGAGACCCGGTACGACAGCTACGGCCGGGCCTGGAAGACGCGCGATGCCAGCGGCGGGTGGCTCAAGCAGCAGTTCGATACGCAGGGCTTTGCCACCCGCCTGTGCGACTCCACCGAGGCGGACACCGCGCCCAGCTGCGGCACCTCCTTCCACACCACCGTGGACGAGGTGGACGCGCGCGGCGCGGTACTGGTGGAGCGGCGCGGCTCCAGCGTCGGCCCCACCATCGCGCGCAGCTACAACGCCCTCAACGGCCAGCTGGTGGGTGTATGCACGGGGCCCGGCTGCACCGTGCAGAACAGCGCCTACGGCTACGACAACAAGGGCCAGCTCACGAGCCGGGAAGAGGCCGGGCGCTACAAGGAGCGCTTCCAGTACGACGACGCCGACCGCCTCACCCTGGGCTGGTTCGAGTACCTGGGCACGACCTGGTACTCGGCCAGCGCGCCGTACGTGAACCCCGACGCCGCCGCGCCCGCGAACCTGAGCTTCTATGCGCAGTACGACAAGCTCGGCAATATCTGCCGCAAGTACCAGTTCGGCCTGTTCGCGCAGTACGGCTACGCCGGCCGCGCCGGCTGCGGCACCGCCGGCAACCCCGGCAGCGGCAGCAGCTCCGCCACGCTCAGCGCGCACCAGACCCAGAGCCTGTTCATTCCCGGGCTGATCACGATCGCCAACCAGCACGATGCGCGCGGCAACATGACCAGCGCGGACAGCCTGCGGTTCTACGAATACAACGCCCTCAACCAGGCCACCGAAGTGCGTCGGGTGGCGAGCGTGGGCTCGTCGGACATCACGATCCGCGCGCGCTTCGCCTACGGCGCGGACGGCGCGCGCTACCGGCGCATCGACGACGGCAGCAGCGCGGGCGGCACCACCACGACCACGATCATCGGCGCCGTGGAGCGGCTGCAGAAGCCCGGCGGGGCGATCCAGTGGCGTCGCATGATCGGCGGCGTGGCCATCGTGAGCTACAGCGGCGACCAGCTCGTGGGCGGCATCACCCAGGCGGCGGGCACGGGCACGGTGCGCCACCAGTTCAGCGACCGGCTCGGCTCGGTGCAGGTGATCGGCCTGGTCAACGGATCGAGCGTGACGGTGCAGGAGCGTCTGGACAGCGGTGCCGACGGCCAGTGGCGCACGCCCGATCCGCCGTTCGGCAAAGCCGGCTCGTCCCACACCGCGCGCGGCTTCACCGGGCACGAGCACCTGGAAGGCCACGATACCATCCACATGAACGGACGCCTCTACTGGCCCACGGGCGAGCGCATGGTGCCGAGCCGGCCGATCGCCCGCCGACATCTACAACCCGCAGAACTGGAACCCCTACAGCTACGTGCTCAACAACCCGCTGAACCTGACCGACCCGAGCGGTACAGCTTCCTCGACAGACTGCTGAACCCGTTCAAGAACGCAATCCGCTCGGTGATGCGCGCGCTCGGGCCGGACGTCTCCGGCGCGCTCATCGGTGCCTGCTCGTTCGTCCCCGGCGCGTGGTCCATCGCCTGTGCCGCGGGCGCGAGCTACGATCAGGCCAGAGCCTTCGGGGCAAGTTCCTCGGACGCGCGCCGCAGCGGCGTGGCGGGAGCATTCAGCGCGGCGGTGGCGACGGTAGTGAAATATCGCGGTAGCGGGCTGGGCACGACCAGCCGCGTGCTGATCGCCGCCACCAGCGGCGGCGTGGCGAGCGTGATCCAGGGCGGCAAGTTCGGGCACGGATTCGTGAGTGCGGGCGTGACGGCACGGGCATCGCCGTACATCAGCGATCACGCCGTCATCGGCACCATCACCTCGGCCATCATCGGCGGCACGGTGTCGGAAATGACCGGCGGCAAGTTCGCCAACGGGGCGAGGTCGGGGGCGTTTGCGTATGTGGTAAGCAGAGCAGTTGATCGTATTGCAAATGAAACAAGTGCGGAACAAGTATTTTCAGAGGATGTGGCACCCAGTCGCCCCATCCGGAGGAAAATGGCCTTGATTGAAGGTGAATACTTTCAAGATATGAGCATTTCGCTGACGATATCCGCTGAAGGCGTAGACGCAACTGCTGCACAGGCCTACGTAGATACGGCGAACGCGGGCTGGAATGTATCGATCATTGGAGACGATGGCACCACTCGTACCTTTGGCCTTGACCTCAGGCTCGTTGCTCGTCGTGGAAATCTTCGGTTGGTTCCGTGCGAACCCAGCGTATGCACCACTGGCATGGGAGCAGCGAACGTTGGTGGTCCGAAGATGTGGTACAGCCCTGCGGGAAGACCAGATACTCCTGTTCACGAGATGGGACATGTGCTCGGATTCAGCACCAACCGCGCGTACGGCACGGGCAGCATCATGAGCGGAGATCACGTACGGAGCGTTACTCAGCGCGATTTTGATCTTTTGTGGAGAGCGTATCGTGGTCGCTAGAAGACTGAGCCGCTGTCTTTTCCTGGTCTGCTTCGTGCTGGCGAGTGGGTGTTCTGCTATGGAACCAAGAGCATCTCCAGGTGCCATTGAGCTATTGGGAATCGCTATTGCTGCAATCGACAGCGGCGACGCACCGTGTGAGGCCAACGAATTTTCGACTGATGACCAGCAGGTCCTTGCTGTTCTCCGTGAACGCGATTTTGAGATCGTCGCATACAAATCAGTCGAGGACGACGAAGGGGTTGAACACCAGTTCATCCTGCGGCAAAGGAGCGCGCAAATGCTTCTAAGCGCAGACGTTGTTGCAGTTCGTGGCGAGTGTTCGACTTACACTTTCGCTAGAATTGCTCAAGCCGAATAGCGTCCGCATCGGCCCACGACAACCAAGCCCCACCCCGGCGGTGTGGCGTCGTCGTTTCCGAGGCAACTATTTCTGCGCAGCGGTCGTGTGTTCCCGCGCCGCCCGAGCCGTATCGGGCAGGCTGTTGATCGCCGCCTGCTACGCCGCCAGTGCGTCACCGTGCGCAGCTTCAAGACTGTCGGCAATCCGGTTCAGAAGCGGTGCCAAGCTCTGCCGATCAAGGTCCAGCAAGTAAGGCGGAACCCGCAGTGCGGATTCCGCCGCTACAGGTAGCTACCCATGCCCAGCCTCGCCCCTTCGCTCATCACGGATCGCCGCGCGCATCGTCTTCGGCGTGACCGGCGCGCGCCATCGCCGCATCGCCGTCGCAGCCGCGACAGCACCATGGACGCCCGCACCTACCGCGAGCAGACCCAGTACGACAGCTACGGCCGCGCCTGGAAGACCCGCGATGCGAGCGGCGGGTGGCTCAAGCAGCAGTTCGATGTGCGCGGGTTTCCGACCCGCCTGTGCGACTCCACCGAGGCCGATGCGGTGGCCGCGTGCGGCACCTCCTTCCACACCACCGTGGACGAGGTGGACGCGCGCGGCGCGGTGCTGGTGGAGCGGCGCGGCTCCAGCGTCGGCCCCACCATCGCGCGCAGCTACAACGCCCTCAACGGCCAGCTGACGGGCGTGTGCACCGGCTCCGGCTGCACCGTGCAGAACAGCGCCTACGGCTACGACAACAAGGGCCAGCTCACGAGCCGGGAAGAGGCCGGGCGCTACAAGGAGCGCTTCCAGTACGACGGCGCCGACCGCCTCACCCTGGGCTGGTTCGAGTACCTGGGCACGACCTGGTACTCGGCCAACGCGCCGTACGTGAACCCCGACGCCGCCGCGCCCGCGAACCTGAGCTTCTACGCCCAGTACGACAAGCTGGGCAACCTCTGCCGCAAGTACCAGTTCGGCCTGTTCGCGCAGTACGGCTACGCCGGCCGCGCCGGCTGCGGCACCGCCGGCAATCCCGGCAGCGGCAGCAGCTCGGCCACGCTCAGCGCGCATCAGACCCAGAGCCTGTTCATTCCCGGGCTGGTGACGATCAACAACCAGCACGATGCGCGCGGCAACATGACCAGCGCGGACAGCCTGCGGTTCTACGAATACAACGCCCTCAACCAGGCCACCGAAGTGCGTCGGGTGGCGAGCGTGGGCTCGTCGGACATCACGATCCGCGCGCGCTTCGCCTACGGCGCGGACGGCGCGCGCTACCGGCGCATCGACGACGGCAGCAGCGCGGGCGGCACCACCACGACCACGATCATCGGTGCCGTGGAGCGCGTGCAGAAGCCCGGCGGGGCGATCCAGTGGCGTCGCACGGTCGGCGGCGTGGCCATCGTGAGCTACAGCGGTGACCAGCTCGTGGGCGGCATCACCCAGGCGGCGGGCACGGGCACGGTGCGCCACCAGTTCACCGACCGTCTGGGCTCGGTGCAGGTGATCGGCCTGGTCAACGGATCGAGCGTGACGGTGCAGGAGCGTCTGGACGGCGGTGCCGACGGCCAGTGGCGCACGCCCGATCCGCCGTTCGGCCAGGCCGGCTCGTCCCACACCCCGCGCGGCTTCACCGGGCACGAGCACCTGGAAGGCCACGACACGATCCACATGAACGGGCGTTTGTACTGGCCCACGGGCGGGCGCATGGTGCAGGCCGACCCGGTCATCACCGAGATCTACAACCCGCAGAACTGGAACCCCTACAGCTACGTGCTCAACAACCCGCTGAACCTGACGGACCCGAGCGGGTACAGCTTCCTGGGCAAATACTGGCGTACGATCGCGGCGATCGTGGTGACGGTGTACACGGGTGGCCTCGCGGCAGGTGCGGCAACGAGCTGGGCCGCGGCGGGCTGGAGTATTGGAGGCGGCTTCGTGGCGGGAGCGATCCAGACCAACTCGCTCAGGGGCGGAATCTATGGTGCGTTCAGTGCGGGAATCTTCAACAAGATCGGCATCGCCTACCAAGGCGCTACCGGTGTAAAGGCCGCTCAAGGCGTGCTGGCCCATGCGGCAGCCGGTGGAGTGATGAGCAGCCTGCAGGGCGGCAAGTTCGGGCACGGGTTTGTCAGTGCGGGATTCACGCAGGCACTCAGCCCCGGCATCGGCAAGCTGGAAGGACCGATTCGCCAGGCACTGCCGTTGCAGTCTTGGGTGGCACCACCTCGGTGATGACGGGTGGGAAGTTCGGCAATGGGGCGGTGACGGCGGCGTTTAGTTATGCGTTTGGGAGCATGGCCAGCCGTACAGCGAGCGTAGAAACCTGTGATTGCGGAGCCAGCCCAGGCAATCCAGCTGGTGCGCGCTGGTCGATGGAGTCCCCGAATCTAGAGTGGGCGAACAAGATCACCATCGTCGAGGAAGATGGGGTAACGGTTCTTCGTGGTGCACTAACGAGGTCTCCCAGCCCGGAGTGCTTCTCGAATTGCAGCGGATGTGAACGCGATATGGAACGGGGCGACTGCGGCGTACGAGGGTGTAACAGCATCGGTCCGAGATTTCGATGAGTGTCGTGAAAAGCGACGGTGACTGGCAAGCCGTTCGAATGTCAAATCGCGAGTGGACCCGGTTGAACTCGATGGTCAGCGGCCAGGTCAAGTGGCGGCATTTGTACCGGCGACGTTTCGCTCCTCTCAAGTTCGTTTGGCACCGATCAAAAACTGGACCGGCCGAACGATGGCGCACGAGTTCGGACATTCGTTGAGGTTGTCGCACGCACTCAAATTCGGGAAGTGATATCATGTCCTACGATGCAGCCCGCTCGTTAGTCGGCAGAGATCTGTATAACCTCTCGGGGGGGTATCGCTGATGTTCTTTTTGAGATCCGTTGGAGTTGCGTTGATGGCCGCTGCTGGAGGGTGTGCAATGGCAAGTCACCATGGTCTGCTTTCTGATGAGCGGCTTGAATCTTTAGTTGCTTCCGCTGGCGTTCAATCGCCGTGGCACATCGAGCAGGAGCAGCTACGGGACGACGATGAGAGCGATTGGTTTGTGTACGCCTATGAGGAACCGAAGAACATCTATCCAGCGATCTGTGCTACTCGTGTACATGGCTTCGGAGTGAGGGGGCGACGCTCTGATCCGGAGATTGTGCGTCATCAAGAGGAGTGGCAGTTGGCCTTTCGCAAGTGTGAGGGCGCGACTCTTGAAGATTTCCGGCCGGTCACAGGTGAAGCGTCTGAACAGGAGCTATCGGAATTGATCGGACTCATACGTGCTTCGATACCAGTATTGGGCGGATCGCCTGGACTACTCAAGTTCCAAACGGCAGATCTCCCTACTTTCTTCGAAAAAATTGTTCTTGAGAATGTGGTGTCTATCGTCCGAACTGCCGCGAGTGGAGTGACTATAACTTTTTCTGCACGTGAACTTTCTCCCGAACTGCTGGGCGTGCGGATCTCTCCTCGAGAAGGTGGAGCTCGGATGTGTTTGTCTTCCGCGCAAGTGGTCTCATCCACTTATGTAGTTTTCGCAGCAAGTAGGGCGGAACCCGCAGTGCGGATTCCGCCGCTTCATGTAGCCACCCGTACCCGGCCCGTCCCTTCGCTCATCACGAATCGCCACGCGCATCGTCTTCGGCATGACCGGCGCGCGCCATCGCCGCATCGGCGATGGCACCAGCAACACCATGGACGGGCGCACCTACCGCGAAGAGACCCGGTACGACAGCTACGGCCGGGCCTGGAAGACGCGCGATGCCAGCGGCGGGTGGCTCCAGCAGCAGTTCGATACGCAGGGCTTTGCCACCCGCCTGTGCGACTCCACCGAGGCGGACACCGCGCCCAGCTGCGGCACCTCCTTCCACACCACCGTGGACGAGGTGGACGCGCGCGGCGCGGTACTGGTGGAGCGGCGCGGCTCCAGCGTCGGCCCCACCATCGCGCGCAGCTACAACGCCCTCAACGGCCAGCTGGTGGGTGTATGCACGGGGCCCGGCTGCACCGTGCAGAACAGCGCCTACGGCTACGACAACAAGGGCCAGCTCACGAGCCGGGAAGAGGCCGGGCGCTACAAGGAGCGCTTCCAGTACGACGGCGCCGACCGCCTCACCCTGGGCTGGTTCGAGTACGTGGGCACGACCTGGTACTCGGCCAGCGCGCCGTACGTGAACCCCGACGCCGCCGCGCCCGCGAACCTGAGCTTCTATGCGCAGTACGACAAGCTCGGCAATATCACCGCAAGTACCAGTTCGGCCTGTTCGCGCAATGCAGCCGCCGGCCGCGCCGGCTGCGGCACCGCCGGCAACCCCGGCAGCGGCAGCAGCTCCGCCACGCTCAGCGCGCACCAGACCCAGAGCCTGTTCATTCCCGGGCTGATCACGATCGCCAACCAGCACGATGCGCGCGGCAACATGACCAGCGCCAGCCTGCGGTTCTACGAATACAACGCCCCTCAGCAGGCCACCGAAGTGCGTCGGTGGCGAGCGTGGGCTTGTCGGACATCACGATCCGCGCGCGCTTCGCCTACGGCGCGGACAGCGCGCGCTACCGGCGCATCGACGACAGCAACGCGCAGGCGGCACCACCACGACCACGATCATCGGCGCCGTGGGCGGCTGCAGAAGCCGGCAGGGCGATCAGTGGCGTCGCACGGTCGGCGGCGTGGCCATCGTGAGCTACAGCGGCGACCAGCTCGTGGGCGGCATCACCCAGGCGGCGGGCACGGGCACGGTGCGCCACCAGTTCAGCGACCGGCTCGGCTCGGTGCAGGTGATCGGCAGCATCAGCGGATCGAGCGTGACGGTGCACGAGCCCGATCCGGGCACCGACGGCCAGTGGCGCGCCCGATCCACCGTTCAGCCAGGCCGGCTCATCCCACACCCCGCGCGGCTTCACCGGCACGGCACCTACCGGAAGGCCACGACACCATCCACATGAACGGGCGGCTCTACTGGCCCACGGGCGGCCGCATGGTGCAGGCCGACCCGATCATCACCGACATCTACAACCCGCAGAACTGGAACCCCTACAGCTACGTGCTCAACAACCCGCTGAACCTGACGGACCCGAGCGGGTACAGCTTCCTGAGCAAGTACTGGCGTACGATCGCCGCGATCGTGGTGACGGTGTACACGGGTGGGGCGGCAAGCGGTGCGGCCTGGGGTTGGGCTGCGGGTTTGACGGGCACCAGTGCCGCCATAGCCGGAGGCTTCGTAGCAGGAGCGATCCAGACCAACTCGCTCAGGGGCGGAATCTATGGTGCGTTCAGTGCGGGAATCTTCAACAAGATCGGCATCGCCTACCAAGGCGCTACCGGTGTAAAGGCCGCTCAAGGCGTGCTGGCCCATGCGGCAGCCGGTGGAGTGATGAGCAGCCTGCAGGGCGGCAAGTTCGGGCACGGGTTTGTCAGTGCGGGATTCACGCAGGCACTCAGCCCCGGCATCGGCAAGCTGGAAGGACCGATTCGCCAAGGCACTGCCGTTGCAGTCTTGGGTGGCACCACCTCGGTGATGACGGGTGGGAAGTTCGGCAATGGGGCGGTGACGGCGGCGTTTAGTTATGCGTTTGGGCGTGCTGCCAGCGGCGCGGGTTCTGGCAATGTTAATGACACGAGCCCATCGCCGCCACCAGTTATCGAGAGTGGCGGTGATGTCACTATTCTTGAGGAAGCGCTTGGCATGCTTCCCCCGGATGTTTTAGCCGAATTGAATCGAGCAGGTATTAGTTATGTGGCTGTTGGTGAGTCCGTTACGGAATACCTCACCCATCTTCGAGGGGTTGCTCCACGGGGATGGGGGAGTGGCGCGACGTGGGATTCCGTTCCTGGCGGGTTTGATGCAAACACGAAGTCTGTGATTGTCGCGACCCGAGGTGCGCACTCGCATGGAAGTGTAAACATGGCACTCCATGAGATTGGACACGCTTATGATTTTTCGACGGGCTATCCATCTAGAAGCACTGAGTTTCATATTTCATATGGAGTAGATAGAAGAAATTTAAGATCTTATTATCTTCAACCAGGCATGGCTGGGCGTAGCGAGGCTTTTGCCGAGAGCTTTGCCGGGTATTTCTCAAGAAATCAGGAATACATGAATCGGCATCCAGCGCTTACCAATTACTGGTCGTCAAGGAGAAGACCGTGAGGACCCCTATAAATTTGCTAATCTTATGCGCCCTATCCGGATGCTCGTCATATTTGTCTACACCAGAGCAAGGTCGCCCATTTGAGAATAACGAGTTGAGCCATGCCATGAGTAATGAATCCATAGGAGAAGCCCACATGACTGAGGATGGAGTGATAATATTAATGCTAAGAGCGGAATCCGATGGCGTCCTTGGCGATGCTATCATAAAATACTATCCGGGCGACGAGAATTACGAGGGGATAATAAGACATTTGCCGGAGCTTCGGCCCGGAGGGTATTGCGTGTGCCGCCGTGGGATAACTGAGATGGGTTCTGCCGTTGGATGGCGGATGGAAATAAGCGGCAATGAAATCCGTGTCGCTCAGTAACACTCTAGCAATCAATATGGATAAAGCGATGAAAATCCATGAAATCCCTCATCTCCCTGGCTCTCTCCTTGTAATGCTATCGGGCTGCGCGACGACGAACTATGCTGAAAAGACCGCGCAGATGATCCCCGAAGACGATGCCGGCGATCTATTTCTTTCGTGAAAAGTCATTCGTGGGCGGTGGTGTGAGCTATGCGATTAATGAGAACGGCGTCAAGCTCGGTGCGTTGAAGAACTTGGCACGTTCTTCGTTATCCATGCCACTTCCGGTCAGCACGTCTATGAAGCAAGACTGAAAGTGGCGCATTGGTCAACTTGATGTGGAGGCAGAAGGCAGCGGAACCTATTACGTGAAGGGTGGTGTGAAGATGGGCGTGCTGGCTGGCAGGCCGGGCTTGTTCAGGTGACGGAAGCCGGGCGGCCGGAAAATGAAAGCTCAAATACACAGTCTCTAAATTCAGGCGCTGGAAAGGGCTCAGATCAGGTCGGCGAGCCTCCTCACAATCGCGGGTGTTGCGAATCAGTGTTGAATCCACCGGGTTACGGCGGGAGTTGGTATTGTCGTGGTGTCTGGTGGCGCATGCATGATTAATCATGGTGCAATCCCCCATGATCTACCGACTACTTTCCCGTGGAAGAGTGGAAGCGCTTCTCCGAAACACCTTCGTGAAGTGGAGATGGCGTTGTGAAGTATAAGGCCGCAAATCTGAAATTTCGAGTTTCAGGAGATGCGCGGTGGCCGCGAATCCGATTTGCTAGAAGGTGCGGTCGGGTGCGCGACACCGTAGGTGTTCATGGCTCTCAGGCCGACAACCCGCAATTGCGAATGAATTTTGGCAAATTTATATCCAGCGGGAGGTGCGCAGCGCTTTTGCTGGCATAAAACAATTGCACTCCGCCGAATTGCTGAGATTGATTCACATGACTATTCTTTGTCAGTATCCGTTTCTGGGATTATGTTAGATGCGATGTTAAGGTTTGAGGCCCTGATTGGAGAGCTATAGGCAGCAAGTAGAGCGGAACCCGCAGTGCGTATTCCGCCGCTTCAAGTAGCTGCCCATGCCCAGCCTCGCCCCTTCTCTCGTCACGAATCGCAGCGCGCATCGTCTTCGGCGTGACCGGTGCGCGCCATCGCCGCATCGCAGCCGCAGCCGCAGCCGCGACAGCACCATGGACGCACGCACCTACCGCGAGCAGACCCAGTACGACGGCTACGGCCGGGCCGGGAAGACGCACGATGCGCGCGGCAACATGACCAGCGCGGACAGCCTGCGGTTGCCTGCAGATACAACGCCCTCAACCAGGCCACCGAAGTGCGTCGGGTGGCGAGCGTGACCTGTCCACGGACATCACGATCCGCGCGCGCTTTGCCTACGGCGTGGACGGCGCGCGCTACCGGCGCATCGACGATGGCAGCAGCGCGGGCGGCACCACCACGACCACGATCATCGGCGCCGTGGAGCGGCTGCAGAAGCCCGGCGGTGCGATCCAGTGGCGTCGCATGATCGGCAGCACCGCCATCGTGAGCTACAGCGGCGACCAGCTCGTGGGCGGCATCACCCAGGCCGCGGGCGCGGGTACGGTGCGCCACCAGTTCAGCGACCGGCTCGGCTCGGTGCAGGTGATCGGCAGCATCAGCGGATCGAGCGTGACGGTGCACGAACACCGATCCGGGCACCGACGGCCGGTAGCGCACGCCTGATCACCGTTCCGGCCAGGCCGGCTCATCCACCCGCGCGGCTTCACCGGGCACGAGCACCCTGGAAGGCCACGACACCATCCACATGAACAGGCGGCTCTACTGGCCCACGGGCGGCCGCATGGTGCAGGCCGGCCCGATCATCACCGACATCTACAACCCGCAGAACTGGAACCCCTACAGCTACGTGCTCAACCCGCTGAACCTGACGGACCCGAGCGGGTACAGCTTCCTGAGCAAGTACTGGCGTACGATCGCCGCGATCGTGGTGACGACAATACACGGGTGGGGCGGCAAGCGGTGCGGCCTGGGGTTGGGCTGCGGGTTTGACAGGCACCAGTGCCGCCATAGCCGGAGGCTTCGTAGCAGAGGCGATCCAAGACCAACTCGCTCAGGGGGCGGAATCTATGGTGCGTTCAGTGCGGGAATCTTCAACAAGATCGGCATCGCCTACCAAGGCGCTACCGGTGTAAAGGCCGCTCAAGGCGTGCTGGCCCATGCGGCAGCCGGTGGAGTGATGAGCAGCCTGCAGGGCGGCAAGTTCGGGCACGGGTTTGTCAGTGCAGGATTCACGCAGGCACTCAGCCCCGGCATCGGCAAGCTGGAAGGACGATTCGCCAAGGCACCGTTGCAGTCTTGGGTGGCACCACCTCGGTGATGACGGGTGGGAAGTTCGGCAATGGGGCGGTGACGGCGGCGTTTAGTTATGCGTTTGGGCGTGCTGCCAGCGGCGCGGGTTCTGGCAATGTTAATGACACGAGCCCATCGCCGCCACCAGTTATCGAGAGTGGCGGTGATGTCACTATTCTTGAGGAAGCGCTTGGCATGCTTCCCCCGGATGTTTTAGCCGAATTGAATCGAGCAGGTATTAGTTATGTGGCTGTTGGTGAGTCCGTTACGGAATACCTCACCCATCTTCGAGGGGTTGCTCCACGGGGATGGGGGAGTGGCGCGACGTGGGATTCCGTTCCTGGCGGGTTTGATGCAAACACGAAGTCTGTGATTGTCGCGACCCGAGGTGCGCACTCGCATGGAAGTGTAAACATGGCACTCCATGAGATTGGACACGCTTATGATTTTTCGACGGGCTATCCATCTAGAAGCACTGAGTTTCATATTTCATATGGAGTAGATAGAAGAAATTTAAGATCTTATTATCTTCAACCAGGCATGGCTGGGCGTAGCGAGGCTTTTGCCGAGAGCTTTGCCGGGTATTTCTCAAGAAATCAGGAATACATGAATCGGCATCCAGCGCTTACCAATTACTGGTCGTCAAGGAGAAGACCGTGAGGACCCCTATAAATTTGCTAATCTTATGCGCCCTATCCGGATGCTCGTCATATTTGTCTACACCAGAGCAAGGTCGCCCATTTGAGAATAACGAGTTGAGCCATGCCATGAGTAATGAATCCATAGGAGAAGCCCACATGACTGAGGATGGAGTGATAATATTAATGCTAAGAGCGGAATCCGATGGCGTCCTTGGCGATGCTATCATAAAATACTATCCGGGCGACGAGAATTACGAGGGGATAATAAGACATTTGCCGGAGCTTCGGCCCGGAGGGAGTGTGCGTGTGCCGCCGTGGGATAACTGAGATGGGTTCTGCCGTTGGATGGCCCGGATGGAAATAAGCGGCAATGAAATCCGTGTCGCTCAGTAACACTCTAGCAATCAATATGGATAAAGCGATGAAAATCATGAAATCCCTCGCTCTCCTGGCTCTCTCCCTTGTAATGCTATCGGGCTGCGCGACGACGAACTATGCTGAAAGACCCGCGCAGATGATCCCCGAAGACGATGCCGGCTTGATCTATTTCTTTCGTGAAAAGTCATTCGTGGGCGGTGGTGTGAGCTATGCGATTAATGAGAACGGCGTCAAGCTCGGTGCGTTGAAGAACGGCACGTTCTTCGTTATCCATGCCACTTCCGGTCGGCACGTCTATGAAGCAAAGACTGAAAGTGGCGCATTAGTCCAACTTGATGTGGAGGCAGGCAGAACCTATTACGTGAAGGGTGGTGTGAAGATGGGCGTGCTGGCTGGCAGGCCGGAGCTTGTTCAGGTGACGGAAGCCGAGGCGGCCGGAAAAATAGAAAAGCTCAAATACACGAGTCTCTAAATTCAGGCGCTCGGAAAGGGGCTCAGATCAGGTCGCTTGAGCCTCCTCACAATCGCGGGTGTTGCGAATCAGTGTTGAATCCACCGGGTTACGGCGGGGGAGTTGAGTATTGTCGTGGTGTCTGGTGGCCGCGGCCATGATTAATCGTAGTGCAATCCCCAACAAATCTACCGACTACTTTCCCGATGAAGAGTGGAAGCGCTTCTCGAAACACCTTCGTGAAGTGGAGATGGCGTTGAAGTATAAGGCCGCAAATCTGAAATTTCGAGTTTCGGGAGATGCGCGGTGGCCGCGAATCCGATTTACTAGAAGGTGCGGTCGGGTGCGCGACACCGTGTTCATGGCTCTCAGGCCAGAGCAACCCGCAATTGCGAATGAATTTTGGCAAATTTATATCCAGCGGGAGGTGCGCAGCGCTTTGCTGGCATATAAAACAATTGCACTCCGCCGAATTGCTGAGATTGATTCACATGACTATTCTTTGTCAGTATCCGTTTCTGGGATTATGTTAGATGCGATGTTAAGGTTTGAGGCCCTGATTGGAGAGCTATAGGCAGCAAGTAGAGCGGAACCCGCAGTGCGTATTCCGCCGCTTCAAGTAGCTGCCCATGCCCAGCCTCGCCCCTTCTCTCATCACGAATCGCAGCGCGCATCGTCTTCGGCGTGACCGGTGCGCGCCATCGCCGCATCGCAGCCGCAGCCGCAGCCGCGACAGCACCATGGACGCACGCACCTACCGCGAGCAGACCCAGTACGACGGCTACGGCCGGGCCGGGAAGACGCACGATGCGCGCGGCAACATGACCAGCGCGGACAGCCTGCGGTTCTACGAATACAACGCCCTCAACCAGGCCACCGAAGTGCGTCGGGTGGCGAGCGTGGGCTCGTCGGACATCACGATCCGCGCGCGCTTTGCCTACGGCGTGGACGGCGCGCGCTACCGGCGCATCGACGATGGCAGCAGCGCGGGCGGCACCACCACGACCACGATCATCGGCGCCGTGGAGCGGCTGCAGAAGCCCGGCGGTGCGATCCAGTGGCGTCGCATGATCGGCAGCACCGCCATCGTGAGCTACAGCGGCGACCAGCTCGTGGGCGGCATCACCCAGGCCGCGGGCGCGGGTACGGTGCGCCACCAGTTCAGCGACCGGCTCGGCTCGGTGCAGGTGATCGGCAGCATCAGCGGATCGAGCGTGACGGTGCACGAACGCCTCGATCCGGGCACCGACGGCCAGTGGCGCACGCCCGATCCACCGTTCGGCCAGGCCGGCTCATCCCACACCCCGCGCGGCTTCACCGGGCACGAGCACCTGGAAGGCCACGACACCATCCACATGAACGGGCGGCTCTACTGGCCCACGGGCGGCCGCATGGTGCAGGCCGACCCGATCATCACCGACATCTACAACCCGCAGAACTGGAACCCCTACAGCTACGTGCTCAACAACCCGCTGAACCTGACGGACCCGAGCGGGTACAGCTTCCTGAGCAAGTACTGGCGTACGATCGCCGCGATCGTGGTGACGGTGTACACGGGTGGGGCGGCAAGCGGTGCGGCCTGGGGTTGGGCTGCGGGTTTGACGGGCACCAGTGCCGCCATAGCCGGAGGCTTCGTAGCAGGAGCGATCCAGACCAACTCGCTCAGGGGCGGAATCTATGGTGCGTTCAGTGCGGGAATCTTCAACAAGATCGGCATCGCCTACCAAGGCGCTACCGGTGTAAAGGCCGCTCAAGGCGTGCTGGCCCATGCGGCAGCCGGTGGAGTGATGAGCAGCCTGCAGGGCGGCAAGTTCGGGCACGGGTTTGTCAGTGCGGGATTCACGCAGGCACTCAGCCCCGGCATCGGCAAGCTGGAAGGACCGATTCGCCAAGGCACTGCCGTTGCAGTCTTGGGTGGCACCACCTCGGTGATGACGGGTGGGAAGTTCGGCAATGGGGCGGTGACGGCGGCGTTTAGTTATGCGTTTGGGAGCATGGCCAGCCGTACAGCGAGCGTAGAAACCTGTGATTGCGGAGCCAGCCCAGGCAATCCAGCTGGTGCGCGCTGGTCGATGGAGTCCCCGAATCTAGAGTGGGCGAACAAGATCACCATCGTCGAGGAAGATGGGGTAACGGTTCTTCGTGGTGCACTAACGGTCTCTGGCCCCAGTGCTTCTCGAATTGCAGCGGATGTGAACGCGATATGGAACGGGGCGACTGCGGCGTACGAGGGTGTGACTTATCGGTCCGAGATTTCGATGAGTGTCGTGAAAAGCGACGGTGACTGGCAAGCCGTTCGAATGTCAAATCGCGAGTGGACCCGGTTGAACTCGATGGTCAGCGGCGGTCAAGTGGCGGCATTTGTACCGGCATTCGGCTCCTCTCAAGTTCGTTTGGCACCGATCAAAAACTGGACCGGCCGAGGAACGATGGCGCACGAGTTCGGACATTCGTTGGGGTTGTCGCACGCACCTCCAAATTCGGGAAGTATCATGTCCTACGATGCAGCCCGCTCGTTAGTCGGCAGAGATCTGTATAACCTCTCGGGGGGGTATCGCTGATGTTCTTTTTGAGATCCGTTGGAGTTGCGTTGATGGCCGCTGCTGGAGGGTGTGCAATGGCAAGTCACCATGGTCTGCTTTCTGATGAGCGGCTTGAATCTTTAGTTGCTTCCGCTGGCGTTCAATCGCCGTGGCACATCGAGCAGGAGCAGCTACGGGACGACGATGAGAGCGATTGGTTTGTGTACGCCTATGAGGAACCGAAGAACATCTATCCAGCGATCTGTGCTACTCGTGTACATGGCTTCAGGTGAGGGGCGACGCTCTGATCCGGAGATTGTGCGTCATCAGAGGAGTGGCAGTTGGCCTTTCGCAAGTGTGAGGGCGCGACTCTTGAAGATTTCCGGCCGGTCACAGGTGAAGCGTCTGAACAGGAGCTATCGGAATTGATCGGACTCATACGTGCTTCGATACCAGTATTGGGCGGATCGCCTGGACTACTCAAGTTCCAAACGGCAGATCTCCCTACTTTCTTCGAAAAAATTGTTCTTGAGAATGTGGTGTCTATCGTCCGAACTGCCGCGAGTGGAGTGACTATAACTTTTTCTGCACGTGAACTTTCTCCCGAACTGCTGGGCGTGCGGATCTCTCCTCGAGAAGGTGGAGCTCCGGATGTGTTTGTCTTCCGCGCAAGTGGTCCTCATCCACTTATGTAGTTTCGCAGCAAGTAGGGCGGAACCCGCAGTGCGGATTCCGCCGCTTCATGTAGCTACCCATGCCCAGCCCCGTCCCTTCGCTCATCACGAATCGCCACGCGCATCGTCTTCGGCATGACCGGCGCGCGCCATCGCCGCATCGGCGATGGCGCAGCCGCGACAGCACCATGGACGGGCGCACCTACCGCGAAGAGACCCGGTACGACAGCTACGGCCGGGCCTGGAAGACGCGCGATGCCAGCGGCGGGTGGCTCAAGCAGCAGTTCGATACGCAGGGCTTTGCCACCCGCCTGTGCGACTCCACCGAGGCGGACACCGCGCCCAGCTGCGGCACCTCCTTCCACACCACCGTGGACGAGGTGGACGCGCGCGGCGCGGTACTGGTGGAGCGGCGCGGCTCCAGCGTCGGCCCCACCATCGCGCGCAGCTACAACGCCCTCAACGGCCAGCTGGTGGGTGTATGCACAGGGCCAGCCACCGTGCAGAACAGCACCGGCTACGACAACAAGGGCCAGCTCACGAGCCGGAAGAGGCCGGGCGCTACAAGGAGCGCTTCCAGTGACGGCACCGACCACCGCCTCACCCTGGGCTGGTTCGAGTACGTGGGCACGACCTGGTACTCGGCCAGCGCGCCGTACGTGAACCCCGACGCCCGCCGCGCGCGAACCTGGGCTTCATGCGCAGTACGACAAGCTCAGCAATATCTGCCGCAAGTACCAGTTCGGCCTGTTCGCGCAGTACGGCTACGCCGGCCGCGCCAACTGCGGCACCGCCGGCAACCCCGGCAGCGGCAGCAACTCCGCCACGCTCAGCGCGCACCAGACCCAGAGCCTGTTCATTCCCGGGCTGATCACGATCGCCAACCAGCACGATACGCGCGGCAACATGACCAGCGCGGACAGCCTGCGGTTCTGCAATACAACGCCCTCAACCAGGCCACCGAAGTGCGTCGGGTGGCGAGCGTGGGCTCGTCGGACATCACGATCCGCCACGCGCTTCGCCTACAGCGCGGACGGCGCGCTACCGGCGCATCGACGACGGCAGCAGCGCAGCGGCACCACCACGACCACGATCACATCGGCGCCGTGGAGCCGGCTGCGAAGCCCGGCAGGGCGATCCAGTGGCGTCGCACGGTCGGCGTGGCCATCGTGAGCTACAGCGGCGACCAGCTCGTGGGCGGCATCACCCAGGCGGCGGGCACGGGCACGGTGCGCCACCAGTTCAGCGACCGGCTCGGCTCGGTGCAGGTGATCGGCCTGGTCAACGGATCGAGCGTGACGGTGCAGGAGCGTCTGGACAGCGGTGCCGACGGCCAGTGGCGCACGCCCGATCCGCCGTTCGGCCAGGCCGGCTCGTCCCACACCCCGCGCGGCTTCACCGGGCACGAGCACCTGGAAGGCCACGATACCATCCACATGAACGGACGCCTCTACTGGCCCACGGGCGGGCGCATGGTGCAGGCCGACCCGATCATCACCGACATCTACAACCCGCAGAACTGGAACCCCTACAGCTACGTGCTCAACAACCCGCTGAACCTGACCGACCCGAGCGGGTACAGCTTCATCAGCAAGTACTGGCGTACGATCGCGGCGATCGTGATCACGATTTATGCTCCCTATGCCGCACCCTGGATTGGGCTGACATCGACTCAGGCGGTTATTGCAGGTGGTTTTGTTGCTGGTGCGGTCCAGACCAACTCGCTCAGGGGCGGAATCTATGGGGCGTTCAGTGCGGGGATGTTCAACAAGATAGGAACAGTGTTCCAAGGTATGTCTGCTACTGCGGGAACGGCGGGCACAGTCGGTCGCACGGGCCTGACCGCAGGCCAGTTCACCGCCAAGATCGTGGCACACGGCATGGCCGGCGGAGTGATGAGCAGCCTGCAGGGCGGCAAGTTCGGGCACGGGTTTGCCAGTGCGGGATTCAGCGAGGCAGCCAGCCCCATCGTGGCAAGCCGGGGCGGCCCGATCAGTCAAGGCACTGCGGCGGCTGTGATAGGCGGAACGGCTTCGGCAATGACGGGAGGGAAGTTCGCCAATGGGGCGGTGACGGCGGCGTTCTCCTATGCGTTCAATGAACTCATGCATTATGAGCGCACTGACTCTGGTGAAATGACGGTGCGTTCTCCGGGGGAGAGCATTGACACCGAACCATTGGTTAGTGCTGTTGTTACCTCATTGGACGCGGGTGAAAATGCGGCCATGCACTGGGCTGGCATGGCGAACGAAACAGGAAACCCCTTTTATGATTTCCTCGGTGGGCTGGCGAGCCTGTGGACACCAGATACTGCGTTTGCAACCGCAACGACACTGATTCCAATAGGCGGCGGAAGCTCTATAGGGGTGCGAGCCGGAAAGGAAATTAGATTTGGTAAAAATCTTCGTATTGCCGTATTTGGAAACCGCACAGGGCACAAATACGGAGAGCTGCCACATTATCATAGAAGAGGGATTGATCCGAGGACGGGTGGGGTTATAGACGGCCAAGGCATAGGCCGTCATAGGCCTTGGGAACCGAAATCAACGGATCGCTATTTCTGGGATCGATTCTAATGAAGCCTCCGTACTTCGTTGTTGAAGGCGACGATGTCAGCGTCTTCCAGAGTATTGACGCACTTGAACAGAGCTTGGAGTCTCCGGATATAGAATGCTATCGAGTGTTCGATGCAACCGGTCAAGTGCTAAATTTGATTTCTGACACCCCCCGATCAAGATATAAATTCCGTTTTGGTTTAGTGGCAATTGGCAAAGTCAAGGTGTCCCTCAAGGAGCCGCCGGAAACAGCGGTTGCTGAGCTCGTGCAAATTCTTTCAAACCATCTTGAACGATTGACTGGCCAGCCTACCAAAACAATTAACCTGAGCGATCTGATCCAAGAAATCGAACGGCAGGTTGGTGCCTGATTGGATCCGGCAAGATAGGATGGGGTCATGGGGATTGCGTCCCGTGACCCTTCCACACGACTGGATATACGACGGTGCCGACCGCCTCACCCTGGGCTGGTTCGAGTACGTGGGCACCACCTGGTACTCGGCCAACGCGACGTACGTGAACCCCGACGCCGCCGCGCCCGCGAACCTGAGCTTCTATGCCCAGTACGACAAGCTCGGCAACCTCTGCCGCAAGTACCAGTTCGGCCTGTTCGCGCAGTACGGCTACGCCGGCCGCGCCGGCTGCGGCTACGCCGGCAACCCCGGCAGCGGCAGCGGCTCCGTCACGCTCAGCGCGCACCAGACCCAGAGCCTGTTCATTCCCGGGCTGATCACGATCGCCAACCAGCACGATGCGCGCGGCAACATGACCAGCGCGGACAGCCTGCGGTTCTATGCCTACAACGCCCTCAACCAGGCCACCGAAGTGCGTCGGGTGGCGAGCGTGGGCTCGTCGGACATCACGATCCGCGCGCGCTTTGCCTACGGCGTGGACGGCGCGCGCTACCGGCGCATCGACGATGGCAGCAGCGCGGGCGGCACCACCACGACCACGATCATCGGCGCCGTGGAGCGGCTGCAGAAGCCGGGCGGTGCGATCCAGTGGCGTCGCACGATCGGCAGCACCGCCATCGTGAGCTACAGCGGCGATCAGCTCGTGGGCGGCATCACCCAGGCCGCGGGCGCGGGCACGGTACGCCACCAGTTCAGCGACCGGCTGGGCTCGGTGCAGGTGATCGGCCTGGTCAGCGGCTCGAGCGTGACGGTGCAGGAGCGTCTGGACAGCGGTGCCGACGGCCAGTGGCGCACGCCCGATCCGCCGTTCGGCAAGGCCGGCTCGTCCCACACCCCGCGCGGCTTCACCGGGCACGAGCACCTGGAAGGCCACGACACGATTCACATGAACGGACGCCTCTACTGGCCCACGGGCGGCCGCATGGTGCAGGCCGACCCGATCATCACCGAGATCTACAACCCGCAGAACTGGAACCCCTACAGCTACGTGCTCAACAACCCGCTGAACCTGACGGACCCGAGCGGGTACAGCTTCCTCGACAGACTGCTGAACCCGTTCAAGAGCGCGATCCGCTCGGTGATGCGCGCGCTCGGGCCGGACGTCTCCGGCGCGCTCATCGGTGCCTGCTCGTTCGTCCCCGGCGCGTGGTCGATCGCCTGCGCCGCGGGCGCAGGCTACGATCACGCCAGAGCCTTCGGGGCAAGTTCCTCGGACGCGCGCCGCAGCGGCGTGGCGGCGGCGTTCGTGGCGACGGTGGCGTGGGGCGTGAAGAAATACGGCGGAAACCTCGGCCCAACGAGCCGGATAGCGATCGCCGCCACCAGCGGCGGGGTGGCGAGCGTGATCCAGGGCGGCAAGTTCGGGCACGGTTTCGTGAGCGCCGGCGTGACGGCCCGGGCGTCGCCGTACGTGAGCAACATGGGTGACGTGTTCGGCACCGCAGCCTCGGCCATCATCGGCGGCACGGTGTCGGAAATGACCGGCGGCAAGTTCGCCAACGGGGCGAGATCGGGGGCGTTTGCGTATGTGGTTGGCAAGGCTATGCAGCGAGCATCGAGTGGTGCCGCAAGAGATGCTGGTACTAAGACTAGCGAAGATAATCCGAGAGTGGGTTTGCTGGCTGCAGAAGAGGCGCGAGCCGCGTTATATGACGCCGGTGTTCTTAGCAAGATCTATAAAGGTGACTTTAAAGTCGCGAGTGAAGATTGGGCTAGATTAGTTGATCCAATAGCGAGAAAGTACAATGTGGAGATTAGCTCGCTGCTTTATCAGATTGGCGAAAATTTGTTTGTATATGCCGCACCCTATAGTGATGGAAATTCCAGTCAGGTCATTGTTCGCGCTGGCCCGCGACTACCGGAGCAGTACGGTGGGAAGATCATTGGGTATATTCATACTCACCCAAGTTCCGCGGCTTTGAGTTCGGATGATAGGAGTATTGCATGGGATATGCGTGAGAGCGCCGGGCACACAGTTTATGCAATCTCTGTCTATCGGGGAGCGCCAGGCACGGTCTGGGATACATTCAATCGAAGGGATATTTTATGGAAAGACTTCTGATCCAACTGCTCATCGGGGTGGGGTTGTTGGTTCCGCCTCCTTGTTTAGCCGAGTCCGGAAAGGCAGAACCTGCGATACGGCATTGCTCGAAGACGGGCGGGGTGGATAATGAAAAATGTTATGTGGATAGCTATGAGCTAATTTCGCGATCAGGATCATATTGCAACATTACTGTCAGTACGTTTGGGTATTTACAACACAACTGGGCGGGTATTCTCCTTTATTCTGATGAATCAAGAGCAAAGCACCAGTGGATTCCCGGAACAATTTCCGTTGAGGATAATATTCAGAAGATCTTGTCCAAAAAACTCGGTGAGTACGGGGGCGGAGCATATTCCGCAATCAGAGGGACTTTTATTTGTGGCAAGCCACACCTCCAGGATGAAGTTGGTGTGGGTCGGCTCGTTGAAGTTAAGTCGATAGAGTTGTTTTCACTGGATCACCAGGGAAACTCCGTGAGGCACCCCGTCTCCCTTACGGACGCGGGTGGGCATGAGTGACAACGTTGAGCAAGTAGGGCGGAACCCGCTATGCGGATTCCGCCGCTACAGGTAGCTACCGATGCCCAGCCTCGCCCCTTCGATCATCACGGATCGCCACGCGCGTCGTCAGCGGCATGACCGAAGCGCGCCATCACCGCATCGGCGATGGCGCAGCCGCGACAGCACCATGGACGGGCGCACCTACCGCGAAGAGACCCGGTACGACAGCTACGGCCGGGCCTGGAAGACGCGCGATGCCAGCGGCGGGTGGCTCAAGCAGCAGTTCGATACGCAGGGCTTTGCCACCCGCCTGTGCGACTCCACCGAGGCGGACACCGCGCCCAGCTGCGGCACCGCGTTCTATGCCACCGTGGACGAGGTGGACGCGCGTGGCGCGGTGCTGGTGGAGCGGCGCGGCTCCAGGCTCCAGCCTCGGCCCCACCATCGCGCGCAGCTACGATGCCCTCAACGGCCAGTTGACGGGCGTGTGCACCGGCCCGGGCTGCACCGTGCAGAACAGCGCCTACGGCTACGACAACAAGGGCCAGCTCACGAGCCGGGAAGAGGCCGGGCGCTACAAGGAGCGCTTCCAGTACGACGGCGCCGACCGCCTCACCCTGGGCTGGTTCGAGTACCTGGGCACGACCTGGTACTCGGCCAGCGCACCGTACGTGAACCCCGACGCCGCCGCGCCCGCGAACCTGAGCTTCTATGCCCAGTACGACAAGCTCGGCAACCTCTGCCGCAAGTACCAGTTCGGCCTGTTCGCGCAGTACGGCTACGCCGGCCGCGCCGGCTGCGGCACCGCCGGCAACCCCGGCAGCGGCAGCGCATCGTCCACGCTCAGCGCGCACCAGACCCAGAGCCTGTTCATTCCCGGGCTGATCACGATCGCCAACCAGCACGATGCGCGCGGCAACATGACCAGCGCGGACAGCCTGCGGTTCTACGCGTACAACGCGCTCAACCAGGCCACCGAAGTGCGGCGGGTGGCGAGCGTGGGCTCGTCGGACATCACGATCCGCGCGCGCTTCGCCTACGGCGTGGACGGCGCGCGCTACCGGCGCATCGACGATGGCAGCAGCGCGGGCGGCACGACGACGACCACGATCATCGGTGCCGTGGAGCGGGTGCAGAAGCCGGGCGGGGCGATCCAGTGGCGGCGGATGATCGGCAGCACCGCCATCGTGAGCTACAGCGCAGATCAGCTCGTGGGCGGCATCACCCAGGCGGCGGGCACGGGCACGGTGCGCCACCAGTTCACCGACCGGCTGGGCTCGGTGCAGGTGATCGGCCTGGTCAACGGATCGAGCGTGACGGTGCAGGAGCGCCTGGACAGCGGTGCCGACGGCCAGTGGCGCACGCCCGATCCGCCGTTCGGTCAGGCCGGCTCGGCCCACACCGCGCGCGGCTTCACCGGGCACGAGCACCTGGAAGGCCACGACACGATCCACATGAACGGACGGCTCTACTGGCCCACGGGCGGGCGCATGGTGCAGGCCGACCCGATCATCACCGACATCTACAACCCGCAGAACTGGAACCCCTACAGCTACGTGCTCAACAACCCGCTGAACCTGACCGACCCGAGCGGGTACAGCTTCCTCGACACGCTGTTGAATCCGCTGAGAAGCGCCCAGCGCTCACTGATGCGCGCGCTGGGTCGGGATGTCTCCGGGGCCCTGATCGCTGCGTGCTCGGCAATTCCGGCAGGCTGGTCCATCGCCTGCGCCGCGGGCGCGAGCTACGATCACGCCAGAGCCTTCGGGGCAAGTTCCTCGGACGCGCGCCGCAGCGGCGTGGCGGGAGCATTCAGCGCGGCGGTGGCGACGATAGTGAAATATCGCGGCAGCGGGCTGAGCACGACCAGCCGCGTGCTGATCGCCGCCACCAGCGGCGGGATAACGAGCGTAATCCAGGGCGGCAAGTTCGGGCACGGGTTCGTGAGCGCCGGAGTGACGGCCCGGGCGTCGCCGTATGTCAACAGCAACATCGCCGTCGGCACCGCGACCTCGGCCATCATCGGCGGCACGGTGTCGGAAATGACCGGCGGCAAGTTCGCCAACGGGGCGAGGTCGGGGGCGTTTGCGTATGTGGTGGGTCGTACTGCAGACTCTTTTGGTCAGTCTTACCATGATGAAAAGATTGGTTTTTTCGGGCGGCTTCGCAGGGCATTCTCTAGCCACCCTATGGAGTTGGAGAGTTCAGTTATCAAGGATGCGATGCTGTCAGCTTGGCATGATGCTCAGACAGGTGATCCATATTTGCGTCATGAGGAGGGTGGCTTTTGGGGTTATGAACCCGATGGTAGCTATGGTGTCCGTCGTTGGCCCCCTGGAACGAGAAGTGAAATAATTGTTCCTCCCTTAGGAGATGGGAATATGTTTAAGGGGCTTTGGGTTCAAGGTGATTTTCATGTGCACCCCAGTCCTCGGCCAATTGACGAGTTTGGGGTTAGGCGGCACCTTGCGCCAAGTGACGGCGATCTGCGCCAAACGAAAAGGTTTAATTTGCCTGGGAATAGCTACGTCATAGATAATGTAAACGTTTACTGGATGAACAGGTCGGGATCCTGGGATATAGTTGGCCGTTCAGAGGATGTTTTCAGATGAATAGATTGATAAATTTCTTAATGTGTTTGATTGTTGCATCCGTGCCTATTTTTGCAGAAGCCGGAGAAAACGGCACCCACAAGAATATCGTCGAAAACCAACGAGCGCGGATTGATGCGCTTATCGCTGCCTATGGCGCCATGAATGATAGCCACTTAAATACCAGTGGAAAAATCATCACGATAAAAGAGGAAGATGGCAAGATAATAGTGTCTTTCATGAATAACCCATCGGATAGGGTGTACGGTGGAGCGGCTCGCGTTACTTATGATCCGGCTGCGGGTCTAGTTGAAGCTGTCGAGTCAGAGGACTAAACTCATCATCAGAAACGTTCCAGAGCTAGATGAACAACAGAATGGCCCGGATGGAAATAAACAGCAATGAAATCCGCGGCGCTCAGTAACACTCTAGCAATTAATATGGATAAAGCGATGAAAATCATGAAATCCCTCGCAATCCTGGCTCTCTCCCTTGTAATGCTATCGGGCTGCGCGACGACGAACTATGCTGAAAGACCCGCGCAGATGATCCCCGAAGGTGATACCGGCTTGATCTATTTCTTTCGTGAAAAGTCATTCGTGGGCGGCGGTGTGAGCTATGCGATTAATGAGAACGGCGTCAAGCTCGGTGCGTTGAAGAACGGCACGTTCTTCGTTATCCATGCCACTTCCGGTCGGCACGTCTATGAAGCAAAGACTGAAAGTGGCGCATTCGTCCAACTTGATGTGGAGGCAGGCAGAACCTATTATGTGAAGGGTGGTGTGAAGATGGGTGTGCTGGCTGGCAGGCCGGAGCTTGTTCAGGTGACGGAAGCCGAGGCGGCCGGAAAAATAGAAAAGCTCAAATACACGAGTCTCTAAATCCAGGCGCTCGGGAAGGAGCTCAGATCAGGTCGCCTGAGCCTCCTCACAACCGCGGGTGTTGCGATCAGTGTTGAATCTACCGGTCATCAGGGATCGCCACGCGCGTCGTCTTCGGCGTGACCGCCACGCGCCATCGCCGCATCGGCGATGGCGCAGCCGCGACAGCACCATGGACGCACGCACCTACCGCGAACAGACCCAGTACGACGGCTACGGCCGGGCCTGGAAAACGCGCGATGCCAGCGGCGGATGGCTCAAGCAGCAGTTCGATGCGCGCGGGTTCGCCACCCGCCTGTGCGACTCCACCGAGGCGGACACCGCGCCCAGCTGCGGCACCGCGTTCTATGCCACCGTGGACGAGGTGGACGCGCGCGGCGCGGTGCTGGTGGAGCGGCGCGGCTCCAGCGTCGGCCCCACCATCGCGCGCAGCTACAACGCCCTCAACGGCCAGCTGACGGGCGTGTGCACCGGCTCCGGCTGCACCGTGCAGAACAGCGCCTACGGCTACGACAACAAGGGCCAGCTCACGAGCCGGGAAGAGGCCGGGCGCTACAAGGAGCGCTTCCAGTACGACGGCGCCGACCGCCTCACCCTGGGCTGGTTCGAGTACCTGGGCACGACCTGGTACTCGGCCAGCGCGCCGTACGTGAACCCCGACGCCGCCGCGCCCGCGAACCTGAGCTTCTATGCCCAGTACGACAAGCTCGGCAATATCTGCCGCAAGTACCAGTTCGGCCTGTTCGCGCAGTACGGCTACGCCGGCCGCGCCGGCTGCGGCACCGCCGGCAACCCCGGCAGCGGCAGCAGCTCCGCCACGCTCAGCGCGCACCAGACCCAGAGCCTGTTCATTCCCGGGCTGATCACGATCGCCAACCAGCACGATGCGCGCGGCAACATGACCAGCGCGGACAGCCTGCGGTTCTACGAATACAACGCGCTCAACCAGGCCACCGAAGTGCGGCGGGTGGCGAGCGTGGGCTCGTCGGACATCACGATCCGCGCGCGCTTTGCCTACGGCGCGGACGGCGCGCGCTACCGGCGCATCGCGAAGAAGGAAGGCGTCGGCCGCACCCGGCGCTGGCCGGCATCACGACCGCCGCCGATGGCTTACTTGAAGTTGTAGACCAGATTGACCTTGGTCAGGCGGTCGGTCTTCTCGATGCCGGGGCCGACGTCGGTGTTGTGGCGCACGTCGAAGCCGGCCTTCAGTGCCAGCTTCGAGTTCATCGCCACGGCGATGCCGAATTCGTTGCTCACGAAGGTGTTGTCGCTTCCGGCTTCGACCAGCAGGGTGTCGAACAGCGAGGTGTTGGCGGTGAGCATGTGCTTGTAGCCCAGCAGGCCGCGGCCGATGAAGTCGCTCTGGGTTTCGCCGGTGAGCGCGTCCTTGGCGCGGCGGTAGCCGGGGCCGATTTCCGTGACCAGATTGGTGCGCGCATTGTTGATGAACGTGTGGCCGTAGCCGATCGAGAACGTGGTCTGGTGCTCGTAGGGCGCGAAGTCGTCGTTCTCGTAGCGCAGCGCGGCAACCCACGAGCTGACCTCGTTCATCTTGACCGCGCTGCTGGCACCGAACTCATAGCGGTTGGCCGAGGTCTGCATGAACTTCTCGGGGACGCCATCGCCGTCGACGTCGGCGCTGACCTCGGACTTGTTGCGCAGCGCCGAGAAATAGAACGCGTGTTTCCAGCGGTCGTCCTCCTTGGCGAAGGCGATCTTGCCGTTGGCGTTGTCGGACTTGGCATTGCCGCGTGCCATCGCCAGACCGAACTCGCCGGTGCCCGACCAGCCGCCGTCGGTGGCGGACGCCGCGAGCGGCAGACAGGCCAGCACGGCGGCGGCCAGGAGGGTCTTCTTCGTCATTGTGATTCTCCGTGTGTGGGGCCGATGCGCCGCAGGGCGCAAGGCCCGGCGATGCTACCGACTGCGCCTGATGCGCAAGTGAACCGGAAGCGTTGCGTTCAGTGTCGATTCTGCGTTCCGCAACCGAGCGAGCCGGGGCCCCGGAGTATCATGGCGTGTCGTGTTTTCTGTTCACTGGTGCCATGAGCCGCGTCTGTTTCCTGCTTTTCATTGTCCTGGTCATCGCGACCGGGAACGCGAACGCCGGGTTCCACGCCGGCGCGGCGTGGGTCGATGAAATCGACGGCGTGGCCAGCCATGCGCTGACCTTGAGCTGGGAAACGCCGACGCGGCATCCCTGGGAGTTCATGCTGGGGTACATCGCAGCGCGCAACGCGGCTGCGGCGCGCACGCCGGACGTCTACTTCGGTTCGGTTTCCAAGCGCTTCACCTGGCGCGGCTGGTTCGTGCAGGGCGGCATCGCGGCCACCAATTCCGAAACCGAGGCGCTCTCCAGGCACTGGCAGTTCCAGACCGGCATCGGCTACCGCTACCAGCGCCTGACCTTTTCCCTGCGCCATCTCTCCAACGCCAATACCGGTGGCCGCAACCGCGGCGAGAACCTGCTGCTCGTGCAGTACGGTTTCTGAGGGCAGGAAAGGGGAGTCGGAACATCCGGCATCTTCGGCCGCCACGTTCGATTCCCGATTCCTCACTCCCGCCATCAACGGCAGCCGTTGCGGCGCTCGCGGTCGATCAGGCGGATCAGCTCGGCGTCGCCCATCGGATCGTTGCGCTGCGAGAGGTCGCGGATCTTGCTGACGGTATCGGGGCAGGGATGGTAGTTGCCGCCGAACAGGCTTCCGATCATCGCCACGAGTTTTTCCGGCGACATGCCCTCGTGCAGCACCACCGCGCGCGGCGTGAATGGTTCGGCGCGTCCGGGCAGCGGCTCGGCGCGGTGCTGCAGGAAGTCGCGCGCGGCCGTGTCGCCGCGCGCTTCGCGCCGCGCGCCCGCGCGCAGCGCGTCCAGCAGCCGCACGCTGTCGGCGTCGGAGAGCCGGGGCGGCACGACGTCGCGTGACGGTGCCGGATCGGGTGGTGCCGAGGGCGTTGCCTGCGGTCGTGGTGAAGCCTTTGCCGCATGCCGGCGCGGTGGTGCTGCCGGGAACGGCGGCGGTGGACTCGCCGCCGAGGGGCGGTCGGCCGCCAGGAAAACAACCTCGAGCGCCGCGTCAGGCGCGGGCTCCGACCGCCGCTCCTGCGACAGCCACAGTCCGAATCCCAGGTGGCCCGTGATGACGAGCGCGAGCACCGCAGCCTGCGGTGCCCGCGCCAGCCACCGATCATCCTTGACCGACACCATCCCACCCCTCCATTTCGGGCGCGCCACCCTAGGGGGGCGTGGATTAGGCGCGGGTTAACCGGATGCAAAGTTTCCGTTGGACAGGCGTTTCTGCCCTCACGCCACCATGCCGCCGCCGTCCCGCGGCGGTTCGGCGGAGTCGGCTTCCGGCAGCGCCGGCGCCTCCCTGGTGGTGTCGCCGCCGACAACGTCCTTCCAGGCCAGGTACATCGAGGCACCCGCGATGGGGGTGACCAGGATCGAGGTGACGAACTGGCCGAGCAGGCTGGAAATGACCGACAACACGGCCATCAGGAGGATGGCCGCCCCCAACAGCACCAGCAGATAAAGCAGGATCGCGCCGACGTTGTCGCGGCTGGCGTGCAGGCTGCGGCGCATCGCGGCGAAGGCGTCCTTCTCGCCGAAGACCACGTCGGGAATCGCGAAAAAGGTCACCGCAAACACCACGATCATCAGTGCCACCACCACCAGGCCCAGCACGAGGGCCCCGGCACCCGCCGCGCCCAGCAGGGCTTCGGGCCGTTCCAGTATCGCGGACGCGCCCGCGCCCGCCAGCGCCACGCCGATCCAGATGGCGATGAGGACCGCCGCGATGAAGCCCGCCACCACGCTCGGCAGGCACAAAATCAGCAGCGGCCCGATGCGGCCTTCTTCCTTGAAGCCCTGGAACAGGTGGGCGAGCTCGGCGGTTTCCCCGCGCGACTGCGCGCGCGCCGCCCAGGCGATGCCGGCGTAGAGCGTCGGTGAGATCACCGCCAGCACCAGCGAGCCCAGGATCGGCAGGGTGCCGATCAGGGTGACGATCAGCCCCATCAGCAGGAAGGCGGCCGGGTTCTTGCGTATCAGCTCCACCGCGCCGGTGAGCCAGGCGATGCCGTTTGCGGCGGGTACGTTGCGTGCGGTCATGGGATTCTCCGAAAAGTGCGCAAAACGGGCGGGATGATGGCAGGACGCGATGACCGGACGCTATTCGGGCGGCGGCAGCACGTCCAGCACTTCCGCAATCGTGGTCAGGCCCTGCGCGACCTTCTGCGCGCCGGAAGCGCGCAGGGTCTGCATGCCCTGTGCGATCGCGTCGCGGGTGAAGCTGGCCAGGTCCATATCCTTCTGTACGCGGCTGCGAAGGACCGGGGTGATGAGCAGGAGTTCGTACAGCCCGACGCGGCCAAGGTAGCCGCTGTGGCGACACTCCAGACAGCCGCGCGCGGCGAAGCCGGAGGCGGGCTTGGGCAGCCCCAGGCCGCTGGAAAGCACCGCCCAGCCGTCTTCGTCCAGCGGCGCGGGCTTCTTGCAGTGCGGGCAGAGCGTGCGCACCAGGCGCTGCGCCAGCACGCCGTTGAGGGTGGATTGGATCAGGTAGTGCGGCACACCCAGATCGAGCAGGCGGGTCACCGCCGAGGGTGCATCGTTGGTGTGCAGCGTGGACAGCACCAGATGGCCGGTGAGCGAGGCCTGCACCGCCATCTGCGCGGTTTCCAGATCGCGGATTTCGCCGATCATGATGATGTCCGGGTCCTGCCGCAGCAGCGAGCGCACGCCCGAGGCGAAATCCAGGTCGATGGCGTGGTGCACCTGCATCTGGTTGAGCTCGGGCGCGATCATCTCGATCGGGTCTTCCACCGTGCACACGTTCACTTCCGGCGTGGCCAGTCGCTTCAGGGTGGAATAGAGCGTGGTGGTCTTGCCCGAGCCGGTCGGGCCGGTCACCAGGAGGATGCCGTGCGGGCGGCCGGTCAGGTCTTTCCAGGCGTCGGCCTCGGCGGCGTCGAAGCCCAGGTCCTTGGTCGATTTCACCGCGGTGTCCGGATCGAAGATGCGCATCACGCACTTCTCGCCGAAGGCGGTGGGAATCGTGGACAGGCGCATTTCCACCTCGCGCCCGCCCGGCGAGCGGGTCTTGATGCGGCCATCCTGCGGGCGTCGACGCTCGCCCAGATCCATCCGGCCCAGCACCTTGATGCGGCTGATCGCGGCGATCATCACCGGCGTGGGCAGCTCGAACACCTTGTGCAGCACGCCATCGATGCGGAAGCGCACGTGGCTCAGGTCGCGGCGCGGCTCCATGTGGATGTCGCTGGCGCGCTGCTCGTAGGCGTACTGCAGCAGCCAGTCGACGATATGCACGATGTGGCGGTCGTCCGCGCCCACCTCGCCGGTCCGACCCAGCTCCACCAGCTGCTCGAAGCTGGGCATCGAGACGCTGGCGTTTTCCTCGCGCTGGTCCCTGGCACCGCGCACCGAGCGCGTCACGCCGAAGAACTCCATGGTGTAGCGCGCGATGTCGAGCGGGTTGGTCACCGTCACGGTGATCTCGCGCCGCAGCACCTGGGTGAGGTCGGCCATCCAGCGCTGGTCGGTCGGCTCGCTGGTGGCGATCACCACGCGCTCGGCGCTGACCGCCACCGGCAGAATGCGGTGGCGCTGGGCGTAGGCGTGGGAAATGAGCGCGGTGACGGCCGGCACGTCGATCTTGGTCGGATCGATGCGCAGGTAGCGCAGACCGACCTGGGCGGCCAGCCAGCGCGTCAGCGTTTCCAGGTTCAACTCGCTGCCGGCGCGCTTGCGGTTGGCGAACTTGAGGTTGGCGACCAGCACCAGCGGATGGATGTCCACCCCGGCGCGCTGTTCACGCACCGCCTGCTGGGCGCGCGCCAGATCCGCGTCACCGATGAACCCGTCCTCGGCCAGCGCCGCCAGCACCTGCGAAGCGGCGAGCCGGGCTCCCTCGGGAAAACGGCGGGCGGGCGCAGCGCTGCGCTGTGGCTGGTCATGGCGGGTCATGGCGGGTCACAGCATGACACGGCACGGGAGGATGTTCAGCCGCGCGGGTGCGCGCGCGCGCCGCTGCGCCTGTCGAGCAGGGCCGCGTCGTGCCGAGGCAAGACCGCGGCGGCGGGTTGTCCGTATAATTCCCGGTTTTCACCCGATGCGCAGGCCCATGACCGGTCCCACCTTCCAGCAGCTGATCCAGTCGCTCAACGCCTACTGGGCGAATCAGGGCTGCGTGCTGATCCAATCGCTCGACCTTGAAGTCGGGGCCGGCACCTTCCATCCCGCCACCTTCCTGCGCGCGCTCGGTCCCGAGCCGTGGAATGCCGCCTACGTGCAGCCTTCGCGCCGCCCCACCGACGGACGCTACGGCGAGAACCCCAACCGCCTGCAGCACTACTACCAGTATCAGGTGGTGATGAAGCCCAACCCGGACAACATCGTCGAGCTGTATTTCGACTCGCTCAAGGCACTGGGCATCGATCCGCTGGTGCACGACCTGCGTCTGGTCGAAGACAACTGGGAGTCGCCCACGCTCGGTGCCTGGGGATTGGGCTGGGAGGTCTGGCTCAACGGCATGGAAGTCACCCAGTTCACCTACTTCCAGCAGGCCGGCGGGCTGGAATGCAGGCCGGTGCTGGGCGAGATCACCTACGGACTGGAGCGCCTGTGCATGTATCTGCAGGAGTGCGACAACGTCTACGACCTGATCTGGACGGTTGGTCCGCAGGGGCCGGTCACCTACGGCGACGTGTTCCTGCAGAACGAGCGCGAACAGAGCGCCTACAACTTCGAGCACGCCGACGTGAAGGAGCTGTTCCACCGCTTCGACGCCTGCGAGGCCGAGGCGCTGCGGCTGGTCGAGCTGGGCCTGCCGCTGCCGGCCTATGACCAGGTCTGCAAGGCCAGCCACAGCTTCAACCTGCTCGACGCGCGCCGCGCGATTTCCGTCACCGAGCGCCAACGCTACATCCTGCGGGTGCGAAAGCTGGCCCAGAACGTGGCGCAGGCGTATTTCGAGCAGCGCGAGAAGCTGGGTTTTCCCGGCCTCAAGGCCGCCGCGCAGGAGGCCGTCGCATGAGCCTGCAACCCCTTCTGATCGAACTGGGCACCGAGGAGCTGCCGGTCAAGGCGCTTCCCGGCCTGGCGCAGGCGTTTTTCGACGGCGTGATCGCCGGGCTGGAAAAGCGCGGCGTGGCGGTGGAGCGCGGCGATGCCGCGCCGCTGTTCACTCCGCGCCGCCTGGCCGTGCGGCTGCCGGGCGTGGCCGTGCGGCAGGCCGAGCAGGCCAGCGAAGTGCTCGGTCCGTATCTCAACATCGCGCTCGATGCGCAGGGCCAGCCGACCCGCGCGCTGGAGGGCTTCGCCGCCAAGAACGGCGTCGAATGGACCGGGCTCGAACGCCTCACCGACGCCAAGGGCGAGCGCTTCGTGCATCGCGCCGTCAGCGCCGGCGCGGCGACGGAAACGCTGCTGCCGGAGGTGCTGCGCGAAGCCATCGCCGCGATGCCGATTCCCAAGCCGATGCGCTGGGGCGCACACGAGTTCGCCTTCGCGCGCCCGGTGCACTGGCTGGTGCTGCTGCTGGGCGGGCGCGTGGTCGAGGCCGAACTGTTCGGCATCCGCGCCGGCGGGGAAAGCCGCGGGCACCGCTTCCACGCGCCGCAGGCGGTGGCCATTGCGCATCCGGACGAGTACGTGGCGGCGCTGGAAAAGGCCTTTGTCCTCGTCGATCCCGCCGCGCGGCGCGAGCGCATCCGCGCGCAGGTGTCCGAGGCCGCGCGCGCCGCGGGCGGCGTGGCGCGCATTTCCGAGGACAACCTCGAGCAGGTCGTGGCGCTGGTCGAATGGCCCGCGCCGATCACCTGCGGCTTCGAGCGCGACTTCCTCGCGGTGCCGCAGGAAGCCCTGATCGAAACCATGGAGATCAACCAGAAGTTCTTCCCGGTGCTGACCGAAGCCGGCGCGCTGACCGAGCGCTTCATCGGCATCGCCAACATCGAGTCGGCCGACGTCGACAAGGTGCGCGCCGGTTACGAGCGCGTGATCCGCCCGCGTTTTGCCGACGCGCGTTTCTTCTTCGACGAAGACCTGAAGCAGGGGCTGGAGGCGATGGGCGCGGGGCTGACCACCGTCACCTACCAGGCCAAGCTCGGCACGGTCGCCGACAAGGTGCAGCGCGTGGCCGCGCTGGCCGAAACCATCGCCGCGCAGGTCGGCGTCGAACCGGCGCAGGCGCGCCGCGCCGCCGAGCTTTCCAAGAACGACCTGCAGTCGCGCACGGTCAACGAGTTCCCGGAACTGCAGGGCATCGCCGGGCGCCACTATGCCGTTGCCGCCGGTGAGCCGGAAGCCGTCGCGCTGGCGATCGACGAAGCCTACCGCCCGCGCTTTTCCGCCGACGACATCGCGCTCTCGCCGCTGGGCAAGGTGCTGGCCGTCGCCGAACGCCTGGACACCCTGGCCGGCGGCTTTGCCGCGGGCCTGAAGCCGACCGGCAACAAGGACCCGTTCGCGCTGCGGCGCAATGCGCTGGGATTGGCGCGGACGATTGTTGAGTCGGGGTTCGAGCTGGATCTTGCGCGTCTACTTGATGAGGCGATGGATGCCGCATACGAAGACATGGGCAGGTTGGGCACCGTGGTCAAACAAGGTGCCGCGCCAGGAAGCACCTTCAAGTGGGCAATTACCCAAGACCTCTACGCCTTCATCCTCGACCGCCTGCGCGGCTACTACGCCGACAAGGGCGTGCCCGCCACGCACTTCAACGCGGTCGCCGCGCTGGAACCGGCCTCGCTGTACGACTTCGACCGCCGCCTCGACGCCATCGGCCAGTTCGCCGCGCTGCCCGAGGCCGATGCGCTGGCGGCGGCGAACAAGCGCATCGGCAACATCCTGCGCAAGGTCGAAGGCGACGTGTCCGATGCCATCGACCCGGCCGCCCTGGTCGAGCCGGCCGAGGAGCGCCTGGCCGAGGCGTTGCTGGGTGTGGAAACGGCCGCCAATGCCGAACTGGCGCAGCGCAACTACGTCACCGCGCTCAAGCACCTGGCGCAGCTGCGCGAGCCCATCGACGCCTTTTTCGAGGACGTGATGGTGATGGCCGAAGATCCCCGCGTGCGCGCCAACCGCCTCGCCCTCCTGCAGCGCATCGCGCGCCGCTTCCTCAGCGTGGCGGACGTTTCCCTGCTGGCCAGCGGCTGAGGAGTTTCTCCCGGGCCGGCCGGGTCGGAGAGGGTACGGCGGGCGGTGGGCCGCTTGCGGCCACGTCATCGCGCCCGCATCGCGCGGGCCTTTCGCGAGGGGTTCGGTGATGCCGCATGACTGGCCGTATAGTCTGTCGCCATGTCGCGTCTTTCCGACCCGCTACGAGAAGTCCTTGCCGTGTTTCCCGCACTGTCGCCCGAGCCGCCGCCGGCCGGCGCTGAATTCCGCGCCTTGCGTCATGCCGATCCAGTGGCGGCATGGCTGGATCTGATGGAAACCGTCGAGCTGCTGCGCGCCTCGTGCCCGGTGCCCGCGCCCGCAGCGCGGCGCAGCCGCGACGGCCTGCAGTTGTTCGGCCATCGCGGTTATGGCAAAATGCACGGCTCGCTTCCTCCGGCCTTGTGCCGGGGACCGTGCCGGCAGCGCGATTTCCGGCCGCAAGCGACTGATCCCGCATCGCGCGCCGCCCAAGGCGGCGGGGCCGCCGTTCCCCTGGCCAAGGGGGGCATCACAGAACCTTCGAGGTGCGTCATGGCACGCGTGTGTCAAGTGAGCAAGAAGGGTGTGCAGACCGGCAACAACGTCTCGCACGCCAACAACAAAACCCGCCGTCGCTGGCTCCCCAACCTGCACGAGCGCCGCTTCTGGGTGGCGAGCGAGAACCGCTGGGTGAAGCTGCGTGTTTCCAACCATGCCCTGCGCACCATCGACAAGAACGGCATCGACGCCGTCCTGGCCGAACTGCGCAAGCAGGGCGAGAAGGTCTAAGGAGCTGCGACCATGGCATCCAAGCGCGACAAGATCCGCCTGACTTCCTCGGCCGGCACCGGACACTTCTACACCACCGACAAGAACAAGAAGAACACCCCGACCAAGATCGAGATCAAGAAGTACGATCCGGTGGTGCGCAAGCACGTGATCTACAAGGAAGGCAAGATCAAGTGACCTGAGCGGCCGCTGCGGCGGGCGCATGTCGGAATCAGAAAAGCCCGCCGTCCGGCGGGCTTTTCTTTTGCCGCGCGTGGCCTCCCCACCCGCGCCATGCCGGCACGCGGAAGCGGTCGGCATGCGGGTGCTGCGCGGCCTGCCAGCCGACGACCGGCAGTGCGCGAAAATGCTGCGGTGCGGTACGATTCCGGGTCGCCCGAAAGAATCTGACGGCCGGATTCCCGGTCCCGATGCGTTCCGCGCAGGCCGTTCCGGCGACCAACGCCGCGCCGGATCCGGGCACGCCGGATCCGCGCAGGCTCCCGCCCATCCATGCCACGGAGTGCCCATGTCGTACGAACAGGTCGAAAAGCTCATCAAGGATCACGCGGTCGAGTTCGTCGACCTGCGCTTCGTCGACATGAGCGGCCGCCAGCACCACATCACCTATCCGGTCCGGGCCGCAGGCCCCGCCCTGTTCGAGGACGGGCGCATGTTCGACGGATCTTCGCTGGCCGGATGGAAGGGCATCAACGAGTCGGACATGGTGCTGCTGCCCGATGCCGCCAGCGCCTACCTCGATCCGTTCACCGCCGATCCCACCCTGGTGCTGGTCTGCGACGTGCTGGAACCGGCCACGATGCAGGCCTATTCGCGCTGCCCGCGTTCGGTCGCGCATCGCGCCGAGGCGTTCCTCAAGGCCAGCGGCATCGCCGATACCGCCTACTTCGGTCCGGAGCCGGAGTTCTTCGTGTTCGATTCGGTGCGCTGGGGCAACGAGATGGGGCACGCCTTTTTCGAGATCGATTCGGAAGAGGCCGCCTGGTCCGCCGCGCGCGAGTACCCGCACGGCAACAGCGGTCACCGCCCCGGCGTGAAGGGCGGCTACCTGCCGCTCCCCCCGAGCGACACCCTGCACGACCTGCGCGGCGAGATGGTGAAGGTGCTGGAGTCGCTCGGCATCGAAACCGAAGTGCATCACCACGAGGTGGCCACGGCGGGGCAGTGCGAAATCGGCGTGAAGTTCGACGCGCTCCTGACCATGGCCGATCGCCTGCTTACGCACAAGCACGTGGTCAGGAATGTCGCCCACCGCGCCGGCAAGACGGCCACGTTCATGCCCAAGCCGCTGGTGGGCGACAACGGCTCGGGCATGCATGTGCACCAGTCGCTGTTCAAGGACGGGAAGAATCTTTTTGCCGGCGAGGGCTATGGCGGGTTGTCGCAAATGGCGTTGTGGTACATCGGCGGCATCTTCCGGCACGCCCGCGCCATCAATGCCTTCAGCAACTCCACCACCAACAGCTACAAGCGCCTGGTGCCGGGTTTCGAGGCTCCGATCCTCCTGGCCTATTCGGCGCGCAACCGCTCGGCCTCGTGTCGCATCCCGTGGGTTTCGAGCCCGAAGGCGCGCCGCATCGAGATCCGTTTCCCGGATCCGGTGCAGAGCGGCTACCTGGTCTTCTCGGCGCTGCTGATGGCCGGTCTCGACGGCATCCGCAACAAGATCGATCCGGGTGCGCCGAGCGACAAGGATCTCTACGACCTGCCGCCGGAGGAGGAAAAGAACATCCCCACCGTCTGCCACTCGCTCGACCAGGCCCTGGAGGCACTCGATGCTGACCGCGACTTCCTCAAGGCCGGCGGGGTGTTCAGCGACGACTTCATCGACGGCTACATCGCGATGAAGATGCGCGAGGTCACCCGATTCCGCGCCGCCACCCATCCGCTGGAATACGCGCTCTACTACGGGCTGTGAGCGGATGCTTCAGGGCCGGCGGATTCAGCCGCCGGCCATCGCCAGATAGGTGTCCTTGAGCCGGACGTAGTGCGCCGCGCTGTAGCGCAGCGACTCCAGCTCGCGCTCGCTGAGCCGGCGCACGCAGCGCGCCGGGTTGCCCAGCCACAGCTCGCCCGAGCCCACGGTCTTGCCCGAAGGCACCAGTGCGCCGGCACCGACGAAGCCGTAGTCCTCCACCGTGGCACCGTCCAGCACGGTGGCACGCATGCCGATCAGGCAGAAGCTGCCGATGCTGCAGCCGTGCAGGATCACGCCGTGGCCCACCGTGGTGTCCGGACCGATGACCGTGGGGAATCCGCCTGGCCGGGTGTAGGGGCCATCGTGGCTGACGTGCACGATGCTGCCGTCCTGGATGCTGGTGCGCGCGCCGATCCGGATGAAGTTGACGTCGCCGCGCAGCACCGCGCCTGGCCAGATCGAGGCGTCGTCGTCCAGTGTGACCTGGCCGATCACGGTGGCGGCCGGATCGACGTAGACGCGCGCACCGAGCGCGGGCGTGGCGTGCAGGAAGGGGCGAACGGGCGTCATCGGATCGTGGGGCGGATGGACCAGGCGGTGCAGTTTAGCCGCGCGCGGCCGCGTCACCATCACCCGCCGGTCGCCGAGCCGGATCGTGGCCGGCGCGTTCACAGCCAGCCCCGTTCGGCGAAGCTCGTCACCTCGTCGCCGATGACGAAATGATCGAGTACGCGTACCCCCACCAACTTGAGCGCCTCGCGCAGGGTCACGGTGAGCGCGCGGTCCGAGGCGCTGGGTTCGGCGATGCCGCTGGGATGATTGTGTGCGAACACCACCGCGGCGGCGTTGTGCTCCATCGCGCGCCGCACCACCTCGCGCGGATGGACCTCGCTGCTGTCGAGCGTGCCCATGAACAGCTCCTCCATCGCGATCGGGCGGTGCCGGGTGTCGACGAACAGGCAGGCGAAGACCTCGCGCGTGCGATCCCGCAGGCGGGCGCGGAAGTACTCGCCGGCGTGGCGCGGATGGGTGATGGCACCGGGGCGATCGAGCCCCGTCGCCAGGTGGCGTGTGGCCAGTTCCAGCGCCGCCACCAGGCGCGCGGCGCGCGCCGGCCCGAGCCCGGACTCACGCACCAGTTCCTTGCCCGGGAGCGCGAGCAGGCCACGCAGGCCGCCGCGGCGCGCCAGCAGCTCGCGCCCCAGATCGATGGCGTTGCGCCCCGGCAGCCCGGTGCCGAAGAACACCGCCAGCAGCTCGGCGTCGGACAGCGCTTCCGGCCCGCGGGCCAGCAGTTTTTCCCGCGGCCTTTCTTCGGCCGGCCAATCGCGCAGGTTCATGTCGTCCTCCCATCAATTCAGGACCATCCTTCATGATCCGGTGCGCCGCCGGCATCGGTCCGGAGCGGGTTTGAAGTAAGCTGATCGCCCCGTTCTGGCATAGGACTTCTCCGATGCGGCCACGCCTTCGTCGCCCCCTCGCGCTCGTTCGCGGGCATCGGGCATGAGCACGACGCCGCAGCGCATCCTGCTCGGCGTGAGCGGCGGAATCGCGGCTTACAAGGCGGCCGATCTGGTGCGTCGCCTGCGCGAGCGCGGCGCGCAGGTGCGCGTGGTGCTGACGGAAAACGCCGAGCGCTTCGTCACCGCGCTGACCTTCCAGGCCTTGTCCGGCGAGCCGGTGCGCACCTCGCTGTGGGACAGCGCCGCGGAAGCCTCGATGGGCCACATCGAGCTGGCGCGCTGGGCGCAGCGCGTGCTGATCGCGCCGGCTTCGGCCGATCTGATCGCGCGCCTCGCCCAGGGCCAGGCCGATGACCTGCTGACCACGCTGTGCCTGGCGACCGAGGCACCGCTGTTCCTTGCACCCGCGATGAACCGGGTGATGTGGGAGCACCCGGCGGTCCAGGCCAACCTCGCCATCCTGGTCGAGCGCGGCGCGGTGCTGCTCGGCCCGGATGCCGGCGGCCAGGCCTGCGGCGAAACCGGCGCGGGGCGAATGTGGGAACCGGCCGCGATCGCCGATGCGGTCGTGGCGCCCGATCCCGATCCCGAGGCCGCCGCTGTCCTCGCCGGACGCCGCCTGCTGCTGACCGCCGGGCCCACGGTGGAGGATCTCGATCCGGTGCGCTACCTCGGCAACCGCAGCTCCGGCCGCATGGGTTACGCCGTGGCCGCGGAAGCGCAGCGGCTGGGCATGCGCGTCACCCTGGTGTCCGGCCCGGTGAATCTTCCCGTGCCGGCCGGGGTCGAGCGCATCGCGGTGCGCAGTGCCGAACAGATGCTGGCGGCGGTGACGGATCGCGTCGCGCAGTCCGACCTTTTCATCGCCACCGCGGCGGTCGCCGACTTCCGGCCGCGCGAGGCGAGCCTGGAGAAGATCAAGAAGCGCGGCGACGGCGGCCTGACCCTGGAGCTGGTACAGAATCCCGACATCCTTGCGGAAGTCGCGGCGCGGCAGGATCGGCCCTTCGTGGTCGGCTTTGCCGCGGAAACCCACGACGTCGAACGCTACGCGCGCGACAAGCTGGAGCGCAAGCGTCTGGACATGATCGCCGCCAACCGCGTGGGCGAGGAGGGCTCGGGCTTCGACGCCGACTGCAATGCCCTGACCGTGCTGTGGCCCGAGGGCCGGCACGAGATCGCGCGCGCCGACAAGGCGCAGGTGGCACGGGAGTTGCTGGCGGTCATCGCCCAGTGCTTACGGAATCGCCCATGACCCTGCCCGCCGCCCCACGGTCGCCGGAGCGAACCGGCTTTCCCGACGTGGCCGTGCGGCTGCTCGATCCACGCCTGGGCGTGGAGTTTCCGCTGCCCGGATACGCCACCCCCGGTGCCGCCGGGCTCGACCTTCGCGCCATGGTCGAGGCACCGCTCACCCTGATTCCCGGCCGGAGCGAACTGGTACCCTCCGGCCTTGCAATCCACATCGCCGACCCGCGCTGGTGCGCGGTGGTGCTGCCGCGCTCGGGCCTGGGGCATCGCCACGGGCTGGTGCTGGGCAACCTCACCGGGCTGATCGACGCCGACTATCAGGGTCCGCTCCTGCTCAGTCTGTGGAACCGCAGCGACAGGCCATTTACCATCAGCCCCGGCGATCGCGTCGCGCAGCTGGTGTTCATCCCGGTCGGCCGGGCCCGTCTGGTGCCTGTCGATGCCTTCGCGCCCAGCGCGCGCGGCGAGGGCGGGTTCGGGCATACCGGCACGGATTGAGCGCGCGATCGGGCACCCAGGGGGAATCAATGGCAAAGCGCAACAAGAACGAGCCACGCGAGGGCCTGCCGCTGCCGCCGCAGGTCAGCATCGGCATCCTGGGCGTTTTCGCGCTGCTCGCGCTGCTGGGTGGCGCGGGCATCCTGTGGCAAACCTGGCGCGCCTCCAGCACCGAATCGATGGGCCCGCGCCTGGAGCAGTTGCGCACCAGCACCGCCGCCGCGATCGCCCGGGACGTCCTCCGGATGCAGGAGCGTCTGGATGTCGCGATCCAGGAACCGCGCCTGCGCGCCGACGTGGCTGCCGGCGAGTTCGAGGATGCCGTCGCGCGCCTGCGCACCGACTGGCCCGACGTCGGTGATGTCGCCCTCTACGCCTCTTCGCTCGACGGCCCGTTCTCCGAAGAGTTGGCCGCGGTAGGTTTCGGCAAGCTCGCGCTGCTGACAGCGGCGGTGAACGAGCGCGCCAGCCGGGTTGGCGTCGTGGGCAAGGATGCCGCGCTCTTGCTCGGGCTTGCTGCCCCAATCCCGGGCGATGACGGCGTGCCGCTGGCGGTGGCCTATGGCACCGTGCCGCTGGACACCATCACCGGTTCGGTCAGGGCGGTCAGCCTTCCGGGCGGCTACCTGGAGTTGCGCAGCGGGCAGCGGGTGCTGGTGCAGATGGGCGATTCGAACCTTCGTTTCGCCACCCAGTCCACCGCGATCGAAGGCATCGCGCTGCAGATCGCTACCGCCGCCCCCGAATTCGCGTCCACCCTGCCTTATTCGAAGACCACCCAGCTGGGTCTTGGCATCGGTGCGCTGCTGATGGGCGCGCTGCTGGTGTGGAAGCTGCGCACGACCCTGCAGCTCGCCGCCAGGCGTGGGCGGGAGGTGGAACCGACGTTTGCCGAAACCCTGCGCCAATCGGACCTGGAGGCAGAGCGCGCACCGGCCGCCGCCGTGCGCCGCGCGCCGCCCGGGCCCGCCCCGGAACCGGCCGCGAAGAAGCCCGCGCTGGCGCTGGATCGCAGCATCTTCCGCGCCTATGACATCCGCGGCGTGCTGGGCAAGACCCTGAATGACGACATCGCGCGCCTGCTGGGCCAGGCGATCGGTACCGTGATGGCCGAGCGCGACCTGCACGAGGTCGTGGTCGGACGCGACGGACGCCTCTCCGGTCCCGAGCTGTCCGACGCGCTGATCGAGGGCCTGCGCCTGGCCGGACGCGATGTCATCGACATCGGCATGGCACCCACGCCGGTGGTGTATTTCGCCAGCTACCAGCTCCACACCGGCTCCTGCGTGGCGGTGACCGGCAGCCACAACCCGCCCGACTACAACGGCTTCAAGATCGTGCTGGGCGGTGAAACCCTGGCGGGAGAAGCGATCGAAGACCTCTATTTCCGCATTGTCGACGGCCTGCTGGATCGCGACGGCGGCGGCGGCCTGCAGAGCATGGACGTGTCGTCCGAGTACATTTCGCGCATCGCCTCGGACGTGCAGCTCGAGCGTCCGATCAAGGTGGTCGTGGATGCCGGCAACGGCGTGGCGGGTGTCATTGGCCCGCAGGTGCTGGAGGCGATCGGGGCCGAGGTGATGCCGCTCTACTGCGACATCGACGGCGAATTCCCCAACCATCATCCGGACCCGAGCGATCCGGAAAACCTGCGCGACCTGATCCACCTCGTGCAGAAATTCGAGGCCGACATCGGCCTGGCCTTCGACGGCGACGGCGACCGCCTCGGCGTGGTGACGCGGGAAGGCGAGGTGATCTACCCCGACCGCCTGCTGATGCTGTTCGCCCGCGACGTGCTCATGCGCAACCCGGGTGCCACGATCATCTACGACGTCAAGTGCACCGGACACCTGGCCGGGCAGATCCTGCGCAACGGCGGCAGCCCGATCATGTGGAAGACCGGCCATTCGCTGATCAAGGCCAAGATGCGCGAAACCGAGGCCGAGCTGGCCGGCGAGATGAGCGGACACTTCTTCTTCCGCGAGCGCTGGTTCGGCTTCGACGACGGCATCTATTCCGCCGCGCGCCTGCTGGAAATCCTTGCCGCCGACGACCGCAGCCCGGAAGAAGTTTTCGCCGAGCTGCCCAAAGGGGCCAGCACGCCCGAGCTCAAGGTGCCCATGGAAGAGGGCGCGCACTACGCCTACGTCCGGGAGTTCGTCGAGAAGGCCCGCTTCGAGGACGCCAAGATCTCGACCATCGACGGGCTGCGCGCCGACTGGCCCGACGGCTGGGGCCTGGTGCGCTGCTCCAACACCACGCCCAGCCTGGTGCTGCGCTTCGATGCCGACGACGAGGCCGCGCTGGCCCGCATCCAGCAAGCCTTCCGCGAGCAGTTGCTGGCGGTCGATCCGGACCTTGCCCTGCCGTTCTAGCGCTCCGTCCCGCAGGTTTCCCGCCTCGTCACGCCCGCGCCGGCGGGCGTCCATCGCCTTGAAATCCAAAGTAAAGCCGCCGGTTCCCCGCCCTCGCGGGGGCGGCAGTCCAAGCACATTCCCGGCACCGCGGCACGCCGGAGCCTGTCGTCCATTCCCATGCGGAACCGCAGCGCCCGGCCGCCGCTCGGCCCGCCATCACTTCAGCGTCACGCGCCGGCGATTGTCGTCCGAAACCCGATCGATCAGCGTGTTGTAGGGATCGATGCCGGCATCGTAGGGTTCCGCATCCACCACCAGCTCCAGCGTGGTTTCGGTCTGGTCGAAACGGTGGCGGGCGAGGTAGAGCACGGTCTCGTCGTCTTCCTTGCCGCCCTCGGGGCGCGCGAAAATGCCGACCTCGATCTCGTTGGTGACCGGCACCCCGGTTTCCTTGCCCTGCCCGTCGGCCTCGAACTTGGCTGCGTGCAGCTTCAGCGTGACCGCGTACCTGCCGTCGTCGCGCTTCACCGCGGTGGCTTCCAGCGCGCGGTTGTCGAAGAACACGATCTTCTCGAACAGGTCCTCGATCAGCGGGTGGAACGCCGGGTCGGTGTCCTCGCGCAGGTAAGCCAGCAGCTCGCGCGAAGTGGTGTAGGGCGGCTCCTGGTAGCCCTTGTCTTCCAGGAAGCGCTTGAGGATCGCGTTCAGCGTGTCCTCGCCGATCGCGTCGCGCAGCGCGTAGAACACCAGCGAGCCCTTCTGGTAGTGGATGTACTGCTGGTTTTCCACCAGCGCCAGCGGCAGCTCCTCGCGTTTTTCCATGGCGCGCGACATGAGGTACCGGTCCAGCTCGTACTTGAGGAACTTGCGCATCCGCGCGCGGCCGTACTCCTTCTCCATCACCATCAGCGCCGAATACTGCGCCAGCGACTCGGACAGCATCGTGGAGCCCTGCACGTTGGCACCGATCACCTGGTGCGCCCACCACTGGTGCGCGACCTCGTGCGCGGTGACGTAGAACACGTAGTCGATCTTTTCCGCGTCGCGCAGGTCGGTGACGAAGCCGATGGCTTCCGAATAGGGCACGGTATTGGCGAAGGCCTGGGCAAAACCGGCGTAGGCGGGGAACTCCAGGATGCGCAGCTGGCGGTGCTGGTAGGGCGTGAAGTGGGTGCTGAAGTAGTCCAGCGACTTCTGCGCGGCCTCGATCATGCGTTCGACGTTCCAGGCATGCTTGGGGTCGTGATAGACCTCGATCGGCAATCCGTTCCACTCGCCGCGCGCCACCTCCCAGCGGGCCGACAGCCAGGCCGCGAAGTTGAGCATCGGCACATCCATGGTGTAGTGGAAATGGCGGCGGCCATTCTCGATCCACTCGCGCTGCAGATAGCCCGGTGCCAGCGCGATCTGGTCGGGCGTCGTCGAGATCGTGGTTTCGAACCGCAGCCAGTCGGCGTCGGCGGCAATATAGGTGTTGGCGCGTGCCGCCTCGTCGTCGATCGAGGCCATGCGAGGCACCTCGCCCAGGTCGCGCTTGCGCCGCTCGTTGCGGTCCTCGATCTGGAACGACTCGATGTAGCCGAACTGCGGGAATACGAAGCTGTTGAAGAAGCTGCCGTTGTCCACGATGGCGGTCTGGGCGCGGCCGTTGGGAAAGCCCGCCTGTCCCAGCGTCAGGCGGAAGTCGAAGTCCATTTCCGCGCCCGGGGCGAGCGGCTGGTCGAGCCGGTAGATCGCGTAGTCGAGCACCTCGTCCTGCAGCACGACTTCGTGCGGGGCGAATTCCAGCACCAGCCGGCTGTCGCGGAATCCCGCCGGCACCACGACGTGCAGCTCGTTGATGGCTTGGGCGTGGCGGTTCTTCAGCCGATAGTGCCCGCGCACGTTCGCGGTGCGCGTCTCCGGATGCAGGTCCACGTCCACCCGCATTTCGGTGATGCGCGGCTGGGCGATGCCCTTGTACTGGCGGTACTTCTTCTCGTAGTCCGCCTGACGGTCCAGCGCCACGTCACCCGGCACATACTCGTTGAGCCGGTGGGTGTTGTGGAAGATGAAAAGGCCGCTGCCGGCGAAAACCGCCAGCGCCAGCGCCGCCGCGACCGCCGGGCCGGGTGCGAGGCGGCGGCGCGCCTCGCGCAGGCGCTCGGGGAACGTGGCGCGGTTGCCGCGCACCCAGAACAGCAGGCCGGCCACGAACAGCAGCGCCGCGAACGCGCCCCAGTACAGCCGCAGCCAGGCCCAGCCGATGAGGAAGTGGCCGTAGCCGTTCATGTCCGAATAGGGCAGGGGCGGCGTGCCGAACGGACGATAGAGCAGGTCGTCGAAATCGAGGAAGCCCATCGTCGCGCGCAGCACCAGATACACCAGCATCAGCAGATAGCCGATGAACTTGTTGTTGCTGATGACCTGCAGGAACAGCGCCAGCACGCCCATCAGCACGAAGCCGGAGCACTCGATCAGCATCCGCGACAGGTACAGCCCCGGCTCGATCGCCACCCCGCCGCGGATGAGCTGGTAGACGATCGTCACCGCGATGCCCGAGGCATAGAACAGCAGCACCACGCCGGTCAGCGCGACCAGCTTGGAGGCCAGCGCGATCCAGTCGGCGTTGGGATAGGCGTCGGTGACCTCGGCGATGCGCGCGCTGCGCTCGCGGAACACCAGCTCGCCGGCGTAGAACACCACGATGATCAGCAGGAACAGGGAGTAGGAGCCGGTGACCAGGCCGACCATCGTGGCCGTGGTCGGATAGCGCGGGGTGCCGAACATCTCCATGCCGAAACTGAGGTTGACGATCAGGATCATCAGCCCGAACAGTCCCATCACCAGCAGCGGCACGCCGCGCAGCACGCCCTTGAGGTCAAACCCGGCCAGGTGCAGGAACTGGCGCCACTGCGCCCCGAAGCCGGTGGCGAGGGTGACCGCGGGAAGCGTCAGCGCCGCGGTACGCGGGGCTGCGGGTGCCTCCGCGCTGGCGGTGGGCTTGCGCCGGCGCAGCGTCCAGCCTTCGCGGTCGGTGCGGAACAGCCGCCACGCCGCCCACAGCAGCAGCGCGCCCAGCGCCAGCCAGATCGCGCGGTTGACCAGCAGCAGCCCGGACAGCGGCGGGACCAGCGTGTTGCGTTCGCTGATCGACCAGTAGCGCGTCGCCTCCTCCACCGCCGCCATGCCGTAGGGATCGAGCAGCGCGCCGATCCAGCGGGTGTCGAGATCGGCCGTGAGCGTGCCGGTGACGATGTTGAACACCAGGAAGGCGATCACCCCGACGTAAGTCATCAGCATCGAGCGCGTCGCCACCGCCAGGCAGAACAGCAGCGCGCCCATGAAGAAGAGGTTGGGCAGGATCAGCACCGCCAGCGCCCACAGGTAGGGCGCGGCGGTCGTCGGCCCCAGCCGTTCGGCGTCGACCCAGGGCATGAAGGTGCCGACGAAGATGCCGAGCGCCACACCCAGCATGATCAGCCCGGCCATGCCGAGGCCGCCGGCGAAGCGGCCGAGGAGGTAGTCGCGCTTCTTCACCGGCGTGGTGAAGAACAGCTCGGCGGTGCGGTTGTCGAAATCGCGCAGCGCCGCGCCGCCGATGAAGATCACCGCCAGCAGCATCGCCAGCGAAATGAAGGCACCCAGGAGATAGACGATGACGTAGGGCGCATTGCGGTTGACGTTGCCGATGGCCCCGCCCACCTGCACCGCGTCGGAGCTGGCGGCACCGAAGGCGAGCAGGGCGAACACCGAGAACACCACCCAGAATACGGGGCTGGAGAACTGCTGGCGCAGCTCGAAGGCGAAAATGGTCCGGAACATGGGCGTGACCTCAGGCAGCGCTTGCCGCGGCCTGCGCGCGCAGCCGGCCGAAATAGACGTCTTCCAGGTCCGGCGCGATGGCTTCGAAGCCCTCCTCCGGGCGCGTGTCGGCAAGCACGTGGATAACCGGCACGCCGGCCACCAGGCGCGTGGACAGCACCACCAGATCTTCCTGGTAGCGTGCCAGCGCGGCCTTGGGCACGGTCTTGCGCCACACCCGCCCTTGCAGCGAGGCCATGGCCTCGCGCGGCTCGCCGGTGAGCAGCACCTGGCCGCGCGAGATGATCGCCATGCGCGGACACAGGTCGGTCACGTCCTCGACGATGTGGGTGGAAAGGATCACCACGACGTGCTCGCCGATTTCCGACAGCAGGTTGAGGAAGCGGTTGCGCTCCTCCGGATCGAGCCCTGCGGTCGGCTCGTCCACGATGATCAGCCGCGGATCGCCGAGCAGCGCCTGTGCGATCCCGAAGCGCTGGCGCATGCCGCCGGAAAAGCCGCCCAGCTTCTGCCCGCGCACGTCCCACAGGTTCACCTGCCTGAGCAGCGCTTCCACCACCTCGCGGCGCTCTTTCGCATTGACGATGCCCTTCAGCCGGGCGAAGTGGTCGAGCATGGTGATCGCCGGCTCCTTCGGATAGACCCCGAATTCCTGCGGCAGGTAGCCCAGCCGGCGGCGCGCCTCGGCTTTGTTCGCCAGCAGGTCGAGATCGCCGAGGTGGATGGTGCCCGAGTCCGGATCCTGCAGCGTGGCGATGGTGCGCATCAGGGTGGATTTGCCCGCGCCGTTCGGCCCCAGCAGCCCGAACATGCCGGTCGGGATGTCGAGCGAGACGCCGGTGAGCGCCGCGACGCCGTTGGCGTAGGTCTTGGAGAGGTTCTTGATCGACAGCATGGGATCGGGTTCCGGTAAAAGAATTGGGTGCTGCTTCAAGCCATCGCGCGCCGGCACGAGGGACAGCGCGGGGCGATGGATGCGCGGGAAGACTACTTGGCCGGCCGCCGTGTGACTTGTGCCAAAGGTCGTGATGACGGTCACGGAATCCCGATGCAGCGTACGCGGTGCGCGCACCGGCACGGTGCTGCCATAATTGCCCGGATGCCCGGTGGCCACTACGCCATGACGCTGCGACGCAACGCCCTGCTCCTCACTCTCTTTCTTGTTCCGGCATCACAGTGCGCCGGCCTCGAGCTGGGTACCTTCGCCGGTTCCACGGTGGAGTGGGAAGGGCTGCTGCAGGCCGATCGCTACGGCTATCACGACGTGCGCCCCGACGCGGCGCGCCGCGCCGACACCGGCATGCGGCGCGCGGAGCAGAACCTCATCGGCACCGGTCCGGGCCGCGCGTTCTGGGAAATCGCCTACGACGTCCACCTCGAGCGCTGGTTGAACGTGCAGCTAGGTCTGGATCTGGGCAAGGGCCGCCGCCTGCGCGCGGGCCAGTTCAAGCAGCCGCTGGGCCTGGAAGAAGTGGCCTCGACGCGGCACGCCGATTTCATTGCCAAGGCGGCCGTCAGCAACGCCCTGGCTCCCGGTCGCCGGGCGGGGGTGAACTACACCCAGGCGGGCGAAGGCTGGAGCGTCAGCGTCAGCGCGATTGACCGCAGCATCAACGCCGGCGGGGCGCAGGGAACCGGCTATGCGGTGCGCGCCACCTGGGCACCTGTCCGCACGTCGGGCCGCACCCTGCACCTCGGCCTGGCCCAGGTCAGCCACACCGTCCCCGGCGGCGGGCAGCGCCTGGCCGCGCGCCCGCAGAGCGACCTGTCGAACGAGCGGATCATCGACAGCGGCCGCTTCACCGACGCCCGCCGCCTGGACACCAGCAGCGCGGAAGCGGTGTGGCTCGCCGGCCCGCTGAAGCTGCAGGCCGAATACCTGCAGGGCACCATCGAGCGCACCGCCGCCCCCGACTACACCGCGCGCGGCGGCTATCTGAGCGCGGTGTGGAACCTCGGCGGCGAGGCCTGGTCGTATCGCGACGGCCTGCCGCGCGCCGCATCACCGACGTCGGCGCACAGCCTCTGGCAGCTCGCCGCGCGCATCGAAACCCTGGATCTGGACGACGCCGGGATCGAGGGCGGACACATGGACACGATCACCCTCGGGGTGAACTGGTACTGCGGGGAACACCTGCGGCTGAGCCTCAATGGCTCGGGCGTCGACAGCCACCGGCGCGGCACGCCCGCGGACAGGGAAGTCGTCGGGCTGCGCGCGCAGATGCACTGGTAGCCGGGTGCCGCCGGCGTTCAGCGCGCCTGCGGACCGTCCGCTCGCCGGGCTTCGCGCTCCAGCGCGTCGAGAATCCTCTTTCCCGCCCGCCCGTCGGCCGGCGTCATCCGGAGGCGTTCCTGCTCGGCGACGATGGCGCGGCGGGTGCGGGTGCCGATCATGCCGTCGGCCTCGCCGATATCGTGGCTGCGCGCGATGAGCAGACGCTGCAGGCGCTCGCGCTCCTCGCGGCCGAGGCCGGGGTCGTCGGTGGGCCAGGCCGCGACCTGCGGCGGGTCGCCGCGCAGGCGGTCGGAAAGCAGCGCGATGGCCAGCGCATAGCTTTCCGCCGCGTTGTAGGAATAGATCGCGCCGTAGTTTCGCAAGGCGAGCCACGCCGGCCCGGCCCTGCCGGCGGGAAGCAGCAGCGCGGCGCGCGCTTCGCTCTGCGGCAGCGGTGAGCCGTCGATGCGGGTCACGCCGCGCGCGCGCCAGTCGGACAGCGTGCGCGCGTTCTTGCGTCCCGCCAGCGAAGCGTCCAGCGCCTTCGGCACGCGCACTTCGAATCCCCAGCGTTCGCCGCGCTTCCAGCCGGCGCGCTGGAGGTAGTTGGCCGTGGACGCCAGCGCATCGGGAACGCTTTTCACCAGATCGCGGCGGCCGTCGCCGTCGAAATCCACCGCGATGCGCGCATAGGTGCCGGGCATGAACTGGGTGTGGCCGAAGGCACCGGCCCAGGAGCCGGTAAGTCCGTCGGGGGAAAGATCCCCGGCGTGCAGCAGCTTCACCAGCGCCAGGAACTCGCCGCGAAAGAACGCCTGCCGGCGTCCGGCGCAGGACAGCGTGGCCAGAGAAACCAGCAGCGGACGGTTTCCGGAAACCTGCCCGTAGTCGCTTTCCACGCCCCACACCGCGACCACGGTGTGACGGTCCACGCCATAGGCCGCCTCCACCCGCGCCAGCACCGCGGCGTGACGCGCCAGCATCTCGCGGCCCTGCGCGACGCGGCGCGCGTCCACCAGCGCGGCGAGATAGTCCCAGATCGGCGTGGTGAACTCCGGCTGTGCGTCCAGCAGCGTCAGCACCGAGGCATCGGGTGCGAGGCCGTCGGTGAATCGATCGAAGGCCGCGCCGGGCACGCCTTCGGCGGCGGCTCGGCTGCGCAGCGCGGCAAGGCAGCCGGCAAACGCGGAATCGGTCGCCGCCGCGGCGCGCGCGGACCCGGGCAGAAGCAGCAGAGCCAGCAGAAAAATGCGCAAGAGGTTCATCCGCGGATTGTGGCGCGCCGGCGACCCGGACGCATCGGCCGGAGGCACCGGCGTGCGTCGCGCGGGGAAACAGCAAGGCGAGCGGGCCTTGCGGAATGCGCGCAAACAGCCCTGCGATCACCTTGACTGCAGCGCAAGGCGTGGCGAGCGGCACGGCTCGCCGCGCACTGCCGCCGCTATAGTTTTCCACCCCATCCTTTCGGAGCACGAGCGGTGAACGAGGCGACGCACGATTCGGCCAGTCTGGAGCTGTCTCCCGACCAGATGCGGGCGATGGGGCAGGCGGTGGTGGAGCGCGCGGTGGCGCATCTGGCGGCGCTGGACCGCGCACCGTCGAACGGCGACTTCAGCGGCATCGACGCGCTGTGCCGTGCGCTGCGCGAGGACGCGCCCGAAGACGGCGCGCCGCTGGAATCGCTGCTCGATCCGCTGTTCGAGGAGTGGATCCCGCGCTCGTTCGGCACCCCCGGCCGCGGCTACTTCGCCTACATCCCCGGCGGCGGCGTCTACCCGGCGGCGCTGGCCGACTTCATTGCCGACACCGCCAACCGCTACACCGGCATCTGGCAGGCCGCCCCGGCGCTGGTGCAGCTGGAGGCCAACACGCTCGACTGGCTGCGCGACTGGATGCAGTTCCCGGATACGGCGCGCGGGCTCTACACCCCCGGCGGCTCGATGGCGATGTTCAACGTCATCGCCGCGGCGCGCGAGGACCGCCTCGGCCACAACATCCGCGCCGGCACGCTGTATGTGTCCACGCAGTCGCACCACTGCATCACCAAGGCCGCGCGTCTGGCCGGCGTCGCGCACGACCGCGTGCGCCAGGTCGCGGTGGATGGACGCTTCCGCATGCGGCCGGACGCGCTGGCAGCGGCCATTGCCGCCGACCGCGCCGCCGGGCTCACGCCCTTCATGGTGTTTTCCACCGCCGGCACCACCAACACCGGCGCGGTCGATCCGCTCGACGCCATCGCCGACCTGTGCGCGCGCGAGAACCTCTGGCACCACGTCGACGGAGCCTACGGTGCCTTCTTCCACATGGTTCCCGCGCTGCGCCCGCTGCTGGCCGGACTTTCGCGCGCCGACTCGCTCACGCTCGATCCGCACAAGGGCCTGTTCCTGCCCTACGGCACCGGCGCGCTGCTGGTGCGCGACGGCGAGAAGCTGCGCGCCCTGCACTCGTCCGAGGCCGGCTATCTGCCCGACAACCAGAGCGAGTTCTACGACCCGGCGCAGTACGGACCGGATCTTTCGCGCGGCTTCCCCGGCCTGCGCGTGTGGCTCACCCTCAAGCTCTTCGGCACCGCGCGCTACCGCGCCGCGCTGGCGGAAAAGCGCGCGCTGGCGGTCTGGGCCGCCGATGAAGTCGCGAAGATTCCCGGCGTGGTGATGGACGCCCTGCCGCAGCTCTCGCTGTTCGCCTTCCACCTGGAAAGCCCAAGGCTCGACACGCTCGAAGCGCAGAACGCCGCCACCCGCGCCCTGATGGCGCGCGTCACCGCGCGCGGCCGGGTAATGGTGACCGGCGCGCAGGTCGGCGAGCACTACCTGGGCCGGGTCTGCGTGCTCAGCTTCCGCTCGCGCCGCGCCCAGGTGGAAGCCTGCGTCGAGGACATCGCCGCCGAAGCCGCCGCGCTGGCGTGACGGTGTACGGAACGTCTTGCCGCAGGTCGGCCCTACGCGACCGATGTCGCCGTCTCGAATTCGCGCACCGGTGCCGCGACCGGCACCAGTCTGTGCCGATTACGTGACGGGAATGCCGTAGGTCGGGGCTACGTCCCCGACGGAAGATTTCCATACACCGCAACGCCAACGTCGGCCGCGTAGGGTCGGCCTGCCCCCCAACGTCGCCTCAGGCGGCCTCAAATGCGTGTGTCGGTGCCGAGACCGGCACCAGCCGCAGCTGCCGGCACAGCTCGCGCACCAGCACCGGGGCCACGATGGCGGGGTGGGTGGCGGCACCGAGATCGGTCATCTGGGTGACGGCCAGGCCGCGGTAGCCGCAGGGGTTGATGCGCGAGAAGGGCGCAAGGTCCATGGCGATGTTGAAGGCCAGGCCGTGGAAGCTGCAGCCGCGCCGCACCCGCAGGCCGAGCGCGGCGATTTTCGCCTCGCCCACGTATACGCCCGGCGCGCCTTCGCGCCGCGCCGCGGCGATGTTCCATTCTTCCAGGGTATTGATGATGGCCTGTTCGATGCGGCACACCAGCTGGCGCACGCCGATGCCGAGGCGGCGCAGGTCGATCATCGGATAGGCCACGATCTGACCCGGGCCGTGGTAGGTGACCTGACCGCCGCGGTCCACCGCCACCACCGGGATGTCGCCCGGTGCCAGCAGGTGCTCGGCCTTGCCGGCCTGGCCCTGGGTGAAGACCGGGTCGTGCTCGACCAGCCACAGTTCGTCCTCGGTATCGGCGTCGCGCGCGTCGGTGAAGGCCTGCATCGCGTGCCACACCGGCTCGTAGGCGCGGCGGCCCAGATCGCGTACCAGCACCGACCGCAGCGGGGCCGGATCGGGCGATGGCTCGATCAAACCGTCCACTTCACTTCCGGATGGCCGCGCAGCGCGGTGTGCGCGGCGTCGTACTGGGCGCGGTCGATGGCTTCGAAGACGATCCGCACGGAGACGTAGCGCCCGCCGCTGGAGCCGCGCACGGTCACCTCCTCGTGTCGGACCGCCACGCCAAGCGCTTCCAGCAGCGCCGGCAGCTCGCGCTCGAGCGCGACCGTGGCCGCGCCCATCGCCGAAAGTTCGAAGACGCCGGGGAACTGGAAGCCGTGGTCGGGGTTGTCGCTCTGGAGGATGCAGGTATTCATCGCCCCATTATCGGGGCGATGACTGCGATTCCCAAGCGTCGGGCGGAGCGGCTACCGTTCCAGGATCGCCGTCACGCCCATGCCGCCGGCGGTGCAGATCGAGATCAGCCCGCGGCCCTTGCCCCTTTCCTTGAGCAACCGCGCGAGGGTGGCGACGATGCGCCCGCCGGTGGCGGCGAAGGGATGGCCGAAGGCGAGCGAGGAGCCGACGACGTTGAACTTCGCCGGATCGATGCGGCCGAGCGCGCCGTCCAGACCGAGGCGCTCGCGGCAGAAGGTTTCCGATTCCCACGCCCGCAGGGTGCACAGTACCTGCGCCGCGAAGGCTTCGTGGATTTCGTAGAAATCGAAGTCCTGCAGCGTCAGCCCGTGGCGCGCCAGCATCTGCGGCACCGCCCAGGCCGGTGCCAACAGCAAGCCTTCGCCGTGCACGAAGTCGACGGCGGCCACCTGCGCATCGACGATCCAGGCCTCGACCTCCAAGCCGTGCGCCTTGGCCCAGTCCTCGGTGCCCAGCAGCACCGCCGAGGCACCGTCGCTGAGCGGGGTGGAGTTGCCGGCGGTCAGCGTGCCCTTGCCCGAGCTCTTGTCGAACGCGGGCTTCAGGGTGGCGAGTTTTTCGACCGAGGTGTCCGGGCGCAGGATGTTGTCGCGGGTGACGCCGCGGAAGGGCACCACGAGATCCTCGAAGAAGCCGCGCTCGTAGGCGGCAGCGGCCTTGCGGTGCGAGTCGTAGGCGAGCTGGTCCTGGTCGGCGCGCGCGATGTTCCATTCCTTGGCCATCAGCTCGCAGTGGTCGCCCATGCTCATGCCGGTGCGCGGCTCGGCCACGCCGGGGAATTCGGGCTTGAGCTCGCGGAAGGAAAAACCCTTGAAGGCGCGCAGCCGCTCGCCGACGCTGCGCGCGCGGTTGAGGTCCAGCAGGCGCCGGCGCAGCGCCTTGTTCACCGAGATCGGCACGTCCGAGGTGGTGTCGGATCCGCCGCCGATGCCCGAATCGATCTGGCCCAGCGCGATCTTGTTGGCCACGGTGATGATGCTGTCCAGGCTGGTGCCGCAGGCGCGCTGCAGGGTCAGGCCGGGCGTGGTGGGAGCCAGCCCCGAGGACAGCGTCGCCTCGCGCGCGAGGTTCCAGTCGGAGGAATGCTTGAGTACCGCGCCCATCGCCACTTCGCCCAGGCGCTCGCCGTGCAGGCCGAAGCGTTCGACCAGCGCACCCAGGGTGCGGATCGACATGCCGAGGTTGCCGACGTCGTAATAGGCGGTGTTGTTGCGGCAGAACGGGATGCGCACGCCGCCGATCACGCCGGCGCGTCGGGGGGATTGGGTCTTGGCCATCGCGGGGCTCACGGCGGTGGGAACGGGGATGCCGCGATGATAGCGCAGTGCCCATACGGTGGCGAACGGAAAGGCGCGCGGACGCGACGCCTGCTCATGCGGCAGCGTCTTTCGGCGGCGGTAGGTCGAACCAGGCCGGCATCGCGGCCCAGAGGAAGAAGCCCCACGAGCGCTCGCGAATGCGGGTCTGCCAGATGTCCACCGCCTGCTGCAGCAGGCCGGGGTCGGACGGATCGCAGGGTCCGGTGGCGGTCAGGTCGCGCCGGCCGGTGCGGATGTCCAGCCCGAACTCGACGATCACCACCGGCACTTCCGAGATGCGCGCGATGCCGAACAGCCCCGTGGTGAAGCGCGCCGGGCGGTCGAACAGCGTGACCGGTTCGGTCGGATCGTTGGGATGGGGCGGCACGTCGAGCATTCCGCAGACCCAGGTGGCCCCCGCCTCGCCCGACCTGAGCGCCTTCACCGAGCGTCGCACCGCGCCGTCGGGCATCACCAGGCTGCGGCCGTTGACCCGGCGCAGCTGCCACATGCGCAACGCGCCGTACCAGTAGGCCAGGAAGGTGCCGCCCATGGCGCGGCGGCTGAGCGGGGCGATCAGGCCGGAGATGACGACGTCCTGCTGGCGCAGCGCGCGCAGCGCCCAGAAGCCCGGGCACCAGTGGAAGAACACCCCGACCGCGCCGCCCTTCACCTCGGGCCACCGGTCCCAGCCGTCCACGTAGCGCGCCAGCCAGCGATCCGAGCGCGTCATGCACAGGTAGAGATCGGCGTGGTCCACCAGGCGCGAGAGGCGGAACTGGCGCGCCCACAGCGCCGCATCGTCGATCGGGACGTGCAGCCGCGCCTGCGCCAGCGCGGCCTGCCATTCCTGGCGGTAAAGCCAGGAAAAACGCGAGCACAGGCGCAGCCAGCGAAACCCCAATGGCCAAGGAACCAGCGCCGACAGTCCGGGGATCAGGTAAAGCTCCAGCAGGGCGCGCAGTTCCCGGCGCAGCGAGGCGAGCATCGGCGGGGCACACGGCATCGAAAAGGGGACCGCGATGGTACTGTAGCGCCCTGTTTTCCGCTCCTCGACCCCGCATGATCGCCCCCATTTCAACCCTTGGCGCGCTGGCGCTGGAATGCTCGGCGCCGATGGCGCGCAGCGCGCTGGCGCGCGAGGCGGCCGCCGAACTCGCCGATCACGTTGCCGCCGATCTGGCGCGCTTCCTGCCGGGCGTGGAGCAGGTGGACCTGGCGCTGGCGGCGGCCGCGTTCGACCCCTCCGAACTGCTGCGCGCCGGCTGGCCGGTGCACGCCGCGCTGGATGCCCTGGTCGAGCGCGCGCCCGAGCCGCACCTGCCGCGCGTCATGGGCTTTGGCGCGCACGAGGGGCAGATGCCCGAGGGCCTGGAGCCCGATCCGGCGCTGCACGGCGGGCCGCTGCGGCTGGTGCCCTTCGTGCTGCGCGGCGATCCGCGCGCCCTCGCCGCGGTGGCCCGGGAAATGGAGGAAAACCTGCTGGAAAAAGGCATGGCGCAGGCCGCCACCGCCTTCTACGCCCAGCGCGCCTTCAACGCCCCGATGGAACACGCCCGCTACCTCAGCCTCAACGACCTGCTCGCCATGACCGCGATGCAGTACGAGCACGCCGGCATCGCGCCGCTGTGGCCGCTGATCGAAAGCGCCCTGCTGACGCCGGAGCGCGAGGAATGGCTCGATGCCCCGCCCGAGCCGCTGCTGCGCTGGGACGGCAGCGAAGTGCGCATCGCGCTGATGGACCTGCCGGCCTGGTCCGAGCACGGCTTCCAGCCGCAGGGCATCGACGCCGAGCGCCTCGGGCGCGCCTTCGAGCGCTTCCAGATGCGGCAGCAGCAGTTCGCCGCGGTGCTGGGCAGCCACGGCATCCCGGTGCGCTTCGATCACTGCGGCACGGGCGACGACCCGCGCCAGGTGCTGCGCGCCTGATCGACATCCACGCCCCGGAGCCGCCGCCGTGTCCCTTGCCCACCTGCCGCCCGCCCCGCTGATCGCCCTGCGCAACGCGCACCTGTTCGCGCCCGAAGATCGCGGCGTGGCCCACCTTCTGCTCGGCGGCGGCCGCGTGCTGTGGATCGGCGCACGCTGGGATGACCTGCCCGCCGACTTCGGCGTGGAGACGCTCGATCTGGAAGGCCGCCGCCTGGTTCCCGGCCTGATCGACGGCCACGTGCACGTCACCGGCGGCGGCGGCGAGGCCGGTTTCCGCACCCGCGTCCCGGCCCTGCCGCTGTCGCGCTACACCGGCGCGGGCATCACCACCGTCATCGGTCTGCTGGGCACCGACGATGTGGCGCGCGGCCCGCGCGAGCTGCTCGCCACGATCCACGCGCTGCGCGAGGAAGGGCTTTCGGCCTTCGGCTACAGCGGCGGCTACCACCTGCCGCCGGCCACCCTGACCGGTTCGCTGCGCGGCGATCTGGTTTTTCTCGAACCCCTGATCGGCGTCGGCGAACTGGCGATTTCCGACCACCGCTCCAGCCAGCCCACGCTCGACGAACTCCTGCGCGTGGCCTCCGACGCCCACGTTGCCGGCCTCATGACCGGCAAGGCCGGCGTGGTGCACCTGCACCTGGGCGACGGCGAGCGCGGGCTGGAACTGGTGCGCCAGGCGCTGGACCACAGCGAGCTGCCGGCGCGCGTGTTCCAGCCCACCCACGTCAACCGCCGCCGCGCCCTGTTCGGCGAAGCGCTGGCGCTGGCGCGCCGCGGCGTGCCGATGGATGTCACCGCCTTCCCGGTGGCGGACGGCGAAGACGCGTGGAGCGCCGCCGACGCCTTCCTGCGCTGGCGCGAGGCCGGCGCGCCGATGGACCGGCTCACCATCAGCTCCGACGCCGGCGGCTGCCTGCCCTGCTTCGATGCCGACGGCCAGGTGTGCGGCATGGACGTGGGCGCGCCCGGCGCGCTGCTCGCAACGCTGGGTGAACTGCTCGCCCGCGGCGTGCCGTTGCCCGACGCCCTGCCGGCCTTCACCTCGAACGTCGCCCGCGCGCTGCGCCTGTCGGCCAAGGGCCGCATCGCGGTCGGTGCCGATGCGGATCTTCTGTGCCTGGACGAGACCGGCGGCGTGCACCATTTGATCGCCCGCGGCCGCGTCCACTGGCGCGGTGCCAGGCCCGTGCTCGCCGGCACCTTCGAAACGGCCGGCGCACCGGCATGAAGCGCGCCATGATCCTCGCCGGCCTCGCCGCCCTGCTGCTGGCCGCCGCAACGGTGTGGTGGCTCAAGGGCCGTTCGCTCGAAGTGCGCGTCACCGAACCGCAGCTGCGCGCGCAGCTGGCCGAGCGCTTCCCGGTCGAGCGCACCGTGCTGCTGCTCCTGCGCTGGCGCCTGGCTGACCCGAGCCTGGAGTTCCTGCCGCAGCGCCAGCGCGTCGCGGTCGGAGTCGACGCCCGCCTCAACCTCAAGCTGGAGGGCGGTCGCAGCGACCTGGGCGGACGCATCGAGCTGGAAACCGGGGTGCGCTACGACGAGGCGCGCGGCGCGCTCTTCCTCGTCGATCCGGTCATCACCCGGTTGGTCATCGACGGCCTGCCCGAGCGCCACGCCCAGCGCGCCACCGACTCGGTGCGCGAACTGCTCGCGGAGGTCTTCAGCCAGAGGCCGGTCTACACCCTGGACCGCACCGACCTGAAACAGGGCTCGGCGCGCCTGCTGCTGCGCGAGCTGCGGATCGAGGGCGATGCGGTGGTGGTGCGACTGGGGCTGTAGCGCGCGGCTTGATGCGCGTTGTGGGTGGTGTGGTGTGTGCGGCTTCCTTCGGTTTTGGTTTTGCGCTTTCGCGGGGTTTCGTCCGCCTCGGCGGCGGCCGAGTTACCTTTCTTTGCTTGCCCAAAGAAAGGTAACCCAAAGAAACGGCACCCCGGCACCGCGCGCCGCCTGCTGCGCAGGCGTCGTGCCCTGCGTTGCTCGGCACCCGGCGGCCGGCGCGAACTCGGCCATCCATGGCCTCGAACAATCGCGCCTTTCCCCGCCGGCCGCCTGCGCTACTCGGCGCGGCTCATGGGGGCACGGTAGATCAAGAGCGAGAGCGAACGGCTGCTTTTTGTAGGAGCGAGCTTGCTCGCGATCAGGCGCTGACGTAACGCAAGACGCAGACGATTGCGGATCACCCTGTCGCGAGCAAGCTCGCTCCTACACCGCGACACCGAGGCACCCGAAGACCGGTGCGGCGAGCATGAAACACCGCCCCGGCCTGCACGCTCCTGCTCTTGGGGCCAGAGGGGTGTCCTTCTCTTTGGTTTCTTTCTCTTGGACAAGCAAGAGAAAGTAGGTCGGTCGCCGCCGGGGCGGACGAAACCCCGCGACAGCGCACAACCAAAACCGAAAGAAGCCGCACCCCAAGCAGCAGGCCGCCACCCACGCCCTTGGCGCAGCCACGACAGCCCCGCTTGGAAAATCCCGCCAACGCGGCAAAAATGCGCGGTCCGCGCCGCGCGATTGCAGTCCTGGAGCAAGAAGAACCATGAGCCCTAGCAGGGTCGCCGACGGCGACGAGCGCGGCTGGATCGTCCCGATCGGCGGCGCCGAGGACAAGGAGCACGATCCGCGCATCCTCAAGCGCTTCGTGCGCGTGTGCGGCGGCGGCGAGGCCGATATCGTGGTGATCCCGACCGCCAGCCGGCTGGAAGATACCGGCGCGCGCTACGAGAAGATCTTTTCCGACCTTGGTGCCGCGCGCGTCACTTCGCTCAACTTCGCCACCCGCGCCGACGGCGAGCGCGAGGACTGGCTGGAGCGCATCGCCTACGCCACCGGGGTGTTCTTCACCGGCGGCAACCAGCTGCGCCTGTCCACCATCCTGGGCGGCACCCGCGCGGCCAAGATGATCCGCCAGACCAACGCGGCCGGCGTGGCCGTGGGCGGCACCAGCGCGGGCGCGAGCATTCTTTCCGAACACATGATCGCCTTCGGTGCCGAAGGCGGTTCGCCGCGCGCCGACAGCGTGCGCCTGGCGCCGGGCCTGGGTCTGACCAACCGCTTCATCATCGACCAGCACTTCCGCCAGCGCGACCGCCTCGGGCGTCTGGTCAGCGCGCTGGCGTACAACCCGTTTCCGGTCGGCATCGGCCTGGACGAGGACACCGCGGCCTTCATCGGCCCCGACAACACCCTGGAGGTGGAAGGCTCGGGCGCGGTCACCGTGGTGGATGCCGACGGCGCGGAGTTTTCCTCGATGGCGCAGGCCGACGAGAGCGATCCGGTCTGCCTGATCGGCCTGCGCGTGCACGTGCTGGTGCGCGGCGCCACCTTCAATCTGCACACGCGACGCGCTTCGGCGGGAACGCTGGAGCGTGGCTGATTCGCACGGTTCCGGTGCCCATCCGTCGGAATGGGCGTCGGGAAAGGGCCGTCGGGGAGCGTGGCCGGGGATTGTTTCCAGCGGAATCCGCTATCCGCCATCCGTCGCACCGGTACTGCGCGGCACGCTCTTCAGGGGAAACGCGCCGGCCGCGCTTTTGTTCGGATATTCGGATAAACTGCCAACCCCATCACGTATTTCCGGAGCTTCACCCATGAGTCGTCCAACGATCCGCCTCTTGCTGCAAACCGCCGCGGTTGTGGTATTCGGCCTGTGCCTTGCTGCTCCGGTGATGGCGCAGAAGAAGGCTTCCGACCTCCACGCCAAAGGTGCCAGTGCCTTCACATCGATCAACGGCAATCCGCTGACCGTGCGCGTGGGCGACAACAACTCGTTCCAGGTGTTCAATGCCGCGATTCCCGGTACCGGTCAGTTCTATCCGGAAGACTCCCTCGACACGGGAGCCATGGGCTGGATCGTGCAGGTGGGCGGCGTCCAGTACGCGCCAACGCTGCAGGCGGGCGGCAGCATCGGGGCTGCGACCCCGTACAGCGGCACCGCCGTCAGTGCGGTGAGCGGCAGCGGCACCAGCGCCTCGCCCTTTCAGGTCACCGTGGATGGCACCCTGGGTGCCAGCGGCATCACCGCGCGCCAGGTGGTGAGCTATGTCAACGGGCAGAACTACTACAGCATGCGCATGACGCTCACCAACGGCGGCGCGGCGGCCCAGAGCGCCAGTGTGTTCCTGGGCGGTGATATCTACCTGGCGGGAGATGACGACGGCATTCCCACCCGCCAGGGCACGAGCGGTGCCGTCGGTGGCAGCGACTGCGGTGCCACGCCCAGCTACTTCATCCTGTTCATTCCGCAGACGCCCGTCACGGCCTGGACCGGCGCTGGTTATGATTCTGTCTGGAGCCAGATCGGTGCCGGCGCGCTCGACAACGCGCTGGCCACCGGCTGCATCGACAACGGTGCCGCGCTGCAGTGGAACCGCAGCATTCCGGCCGGTGGCAGCGTCACGCTGGAGGCGAGCGTGTCCTTTGGCGACATTCCCGACATCGTGGTCCCCGTCGCGCCGGTCAACGTGATGGTTCCCGCCTCCAGCCACCAGAGCCTCCTGCTGATGCTGTTGGCGATGATGGGTGCCGGCTGGCTGGTGCTGCGCCGCCGCTGATCGGCCGTCGCGTTACCCGCGTCACGCGGAGCGCCGGTACCCGGGAGGGGCCGGCGCTTCGTCGTTCCGGGGGCTGATCGCCGCGCTGCCGCACCGCGCAATTCCCCTTCCCCGCGCTTTTGGGCATGCTGCACCTCTGACCTGGGGTTGGTGTCGGAGGGGACACATGCGCATACTCGATCGTTCCGTCTACGTGGGGCCTTCGCTCTACGCGCATTTTCCGGTAATCCGGCTGGAGCTGGACCTGGGCGAACTGGAAGCCTGGCCGAGCGCGCGCCTGGGCGAGGACTTCATCGGCAAGCTGCTGGGCGCCCTGCCGGGGCTGGCCGAACACGGCTGCTCCTACCGCGAGCCGGGCGGCTTCCTGCGGCGGCTGCGCGAGGGCGAGGGCACCTGGCTCGGGCACGTGCTCGAACACGTCGCGATCGAGCTGCAGAACATCGCCGGCGAGGACGTCACCTTCGGCAAGACCCGCAGCATCGACGGCCGCCCCGGCGTCTACAGCGTGGTGTACGAATACACCCAGCGCGAAGAGGGCATCGAAGCGGGCATCCTCGCGCTCAAGCTGCTGTGCGCGCTCCTGCCCGAGGCGATCCGGCCGCCCGGCGCGGTGCCCGAGGGTTTCGACTGGGCTACCGAGCGCGACGCCTTCATCCGCTTTGCCCAGCGCCAGGCGCTGGGGCCGTCCACGGCCTCGCTGGTGGCGGCGGCGCAGGCGCGCGGCATCCCGTGGCTGCGGCTCAACCAGCAGTCGCTGGTGCAGCTCGGGCACGGCAAGTACCAGCAGCGCATCCAGGCCACGGTGACCGGCAAGACCTCCTACATCGCCGTGGAGCTGGCCGGCGACAAGGAGGAAACCAACAAGATCCTCGCCGCGCTCGGCCTGCCGGTGCCGCGCCAGGAGCTGGTCACCAGCGAGGAAGGCGCGCTGCGCGCCGCGCGCCGGCTCGGCGGTGCGGTGGTCACCAAGCCCTACAACGGCAACCACGGCCGCGGCATCACCATCAACATTTCCGATCCTGACGCCGTGGCCGCAGGTTTCCGCGCCGCGCGCGAGCACTCGCGCTCGGTGATCGTGGAAACCTTCCAGGAAGGCGACGACCATCGCCTGCTGGTCATCAACGGCGAGCTGATCGCCGCCACCCGCCGCACGCCCGGCCACGTCGTGGGCGACGGCGTGCACAACATCGCCGAACTCGTCGACATCGTGAACCAGGACCCGCGCCGCGGCGTGGGCCACGAGAAGGTGCTGACCCGCCTGGCGCTGGATGCCCACGCCGAACAGATGATGCAGCGCGTGGGCTACACCGCCGAATCGGTGCCGCCCGAGGGCGAGCCGGTGTTCCTGCGCGCCACCGGCAACCTCTCCACCGGAGGCACCGCGACCGACGTCACCGACATCATCCATCCCGACAACCGCGACATGGCGGTGCGCGCGGTGCGCGCCATCGGGCTGGATGTGGGCGGCGTGGACTTCCTCACGCCCAACATCGCCGAGAGCTACAAGTCGGTGGGCGGGGCGATCTGCGAGGTCAACGCCGCACCGGGCTTCCGCATGCACGTCGCACCCAGCGAGGGCACGCCGCGCGACGCCGCCGGCCCGGTGATCGACATGCTGTTCCCGCCCGGCGCGCCTTCACGCGTGCCGATCGCCGCGATCACCGGCACCAACGGCAAGACCACCACCGCGCGCATGCTGGCGCACGTCGTCAAGATGGCCGGCTACACGCCCGGGCTCACCACCACCGACGGCGTCTACATCGACGGCCAGCGCACCGTGGAAGGCGACATGACCGGCCCGGTGTCGGCGCGCATGGTGCTGAGCGATCCGCAGATCGACCTGGCCGTGCTGGAGACCGCGCGCGGCGGCCTCTTGCGCGCCGGCATGGGCGTGTCCGAAGTGAACGTGGGCGCGGTGCTCAACGTGCAGTCCGACCACCTGGGCATGAAGGGCATCGATTCGCTCGAACAGCTCGCCGAGGTCAAGCGCATCGTCGCCGAAGTGGCGACCGACTGCGCCGTGCTCAACGCCGACGACCCGCTGGTGCTGAAGATGTCGGGCTACGTCGAAGCCAAGAGCATCTGCTACGTCACCACCACGCCCTCGCACCCGCTGGTGCGCGAGCACATCCGCGCCGGCGGGCGCGCCTGCGCGCTGGAGGCCGGCATCAACGGCCAGATGATCACGCTCTACGACAAGGGCAGCCACCTGCCGCTGCTGTGGACCCACCTGATCCCGGCCACGCTGGAAGGCCGCGCCATGCACAACGTGCAGAACGCCATGTTCGCCGCCGCCATCGCGTTTTCGCTGGGATTGAAGCTCGACGCCATCCGCCAGGGCCTGCGCACCTTCGACACCACCTTCTTCCAGGCACCGGGCCGCATGAATGTGTTCGACGAGCACCCCTTCAAGGTGCTGTTCGACTACGGCCACAACGCCCACGCCGTGGCCGCGATGGCCGATCTGGCGCAGCGGCTCGACGTAGCGGGACGGCGCATCGTGGTGCTGGCCGGCCCGGGCGACCGCCGCGACGAGGATCTTCAGGCCATCGCCGACGCCGTGGCCGGGCGCTTCGACCACTACATCTGCCGCCGCGACGACTCCCTGCGCGGGCGCGACGGCGACACCGTGCCGCTGATCCTCCAGCGCCGGCTGAAGGAGCAGGGCGTACCCGAATCGCAGATCTCGATCATCCCGGACGAGCAGGAAGCCATCGATGCGGCCCTGCGCATGAGCCAGGCCGGCGACCTTTTGCTGGTGTTCGCCGACGCGCTGACCCGCTCCTGGAAGCAGATCATCAAGTTCCGCCCCGAGGGCGCACCGCCCAAGCCCGCCGCGGCCATTGACGCAGTGAGCCACGCGTCAGGCGACCCGGTCGCGCTGGCGCACGAGGCGCGCCTGCGCGAGCTGATGGAAGGGGCGATACGCGACGAACGCGGCATCGTGTTCGCACGGGAAGTCGATGACTGACCGGCCGATGCCGCCATCGCCGCCGTTCGACGGCTCGCGTCGCCTCACCGGTCCCAATCGCCACTTCGCCGAACCGGGCGTGGTGCTGGAGGCCGCCGCCGGCGTGATCGTGGACGAGCCGCGCCTGCAGCGCTGGGCGGCGAACGTGCGCGCCATGCGCGCCGCGCTCGGCTGGCCCGATGCGCCGCTCGCGGCCGAACAGCACGCGAGCGGGGCCAACCTTGCCTTCGTCGCGCCGGTGGATCGGCTCCTGTGCGCCACCGAGGTCAACGAATGGGCCTGGAGCGACGCCTGCGGCGAGTCCGTGGGTGAAGCGCCCGGCCACCCGGCGAGCCGGGATCGTGAACAGGCCACGCATACGCTCGCCGCGCTGGCGCGCGCGCAGCACAACCCGGTGCTGACCGCCCTGCTCGCCGAGGCGCGCCGGCGCGGCGTTCCCGCCCTGTTCGACGATGAGATCCTGACCCTCGGCAGCGGTGCCGGCGGGCAGGATTTTCCCCTGACCGCCCTGCCCGCGCCCGAATCCATCGACTGGGCGGCGCGCCATGCGGTTCCCACCGCCCTGGTCACCGGCTCCAACGGCAAGACCACCACGGTGCGCCTGATCGCCGCCCTGCTGCGCGCCAGCGGCCGGCGCGCGGGCTGGTCCTGCACCGACGGCCTGTTCGTGGAGGGCGAAAAGCTCGAATCGGGCGACTACTCCGGCCCGGTCGGCGCGCGCACCGTGCTGCGCCGCCGCGGCATCGACGCCGCCGTGCTGGAAACGGCGCGCGGCGGCATCCTGCGGCGCGGCCTGGCGGTGGAGCGCGCCGACGTGGCCGTGGTCACCAACGTGAGCGCCGACCACTTCGGCGAATACGGCATCCACAGCCTGGAAGACCTGATCCGCGCCAAGCTCACCCTCGCCCGCGCGATCGACGCGCGCGGCCTGCTGGTGCTCAACGCCGACGATGTGCGGCTGCGCGAGGCCGGCCTGACGCTCGCCGCGCCCGTCGGCTGGTTTTCGCTGGACGAGAACGCGGCATTCCTGCGCGAACGCGCGCCCACCCGCCCCGCGTGCCTCGCGCGCGAGGGCCATCTCTGGCTGCACCCACAGGGTATCGCCACCGACGGCATCGACCTCGGCGATATCGCCGCGATGCCGCTGAGCGTGGGCGGCGCGGCGCACTACAACATCGCCAACCTCGCCGCCGCCGCGCTCGCCGGCTTTGCGCTTGGCATCGATCTCGAAACGATCCGCGCAACGCTCGCGAGCTTCGGCACCGACAACGCCGACAATCGCGGCCGGCTGGAACGCTGGGAATGGCGCGGCGTGCGCGTATGGATCGACTACGCGCACAATCCGGAAGGACTCGGCGGCCTGCTCGACCTCGCCCAGACCCAGCGCCACGGCGCGCGCCTGGGGATCAGCCTCGGCCACGCCGGCAACCGCCTCGACGAGGCCCTGCGCGCGGTGGCCCGCACCGTGGCCCGTTACCGACCCGACCGCGTGGTGCTCAAGGACGTCGACGGCTACCTGCGCGGCCGCAGGGCCGGCGAAGTGGCGCAGGTGATCGGCGATGCGCTCCAGGCCGAAGGCGTCCCGCGCCAGGCCATCGACTTCATCCCCGACGAAGTGGACGGCGTCCGCACCCTGCTGGACTGGGCGCAGCCGGGCGACCTCCTCGTCCTGCCCATCCTCGGCGTCAAAGCCCGCGAAGAAATCCTCGCCATCCTCGCCGGAAGGAAAAACGCGTAGGCCTGCGCACCGGTTTCCACCGCGTTTGCCCGCTGACGCCATTGCCCTTTCGGGGACAAAGCCGCCTGCGGCGTCGCGTTGCTGCGGCGGTCCGGCTAATCTCCAAGGCTTGCTGGCGAACCATCGTGACTCCCATGGCCGATACCCCGTTGGAAACCCTGCGACGCGCGATTCTGGAGCTGCTCCCGCCCGATGGCGGCAGCATCGGAAACCAGAGCCTGCGTGAACGGCTGTCGCAGCAGCTGGGCACGGCCGTTTCGCAGGAAGACTACTTCGCCGCCCGCGACAGCCTGTTGGCCGAAGGGATGCTTGCGACGGGCCGCGGGCGCGGTGGCTCGGTACGTCGCGCGGTGGATGAGCCGGTGCCGGCCGAGCCGCTGATTCTTGCGGCGCAGGAAAAGCCCGCCGGCGCCGATGAACCCGCGCCCCGGCAGGCCGCGATGAGCCTCGCGCAAGCCCGGCAGGCGAAGACCGAGGCGGCATCGCGGCGTGCCAGCGAAGACGCGCGGGTGATCGCCTATCGCCACGACCAGAAGCGCAAGAACAATCCCGACGTGGGCGTGGTGACGCCGGAAACCGATCCCGAGCAGCCGCGCACCACCTGGGCCTGGGATCCGCATATCGACCCGGCGCTGCAGTTCGACGTGGGCCGGGCGCAGATCGAACGCCTGATCGACGATGCGCTGGCGAGCGGCGACGAATCGGTGATGCGCCAGGCGCTGGAAGAGCTCAAGCGCCTGTCCGAGCCCTACCTCAACTGGGCCGGCAAGGCCGAGCGCACCAGCTTCGAGGTCGATACCGTCAGCCTGCACGTGCACGAGCGCATCGACCCGGCCAGCCTCCTCGCGGTGGTGAAGAAGCGCCTGAAGAAGGAGAAGGGCGAGCACGGCGGCACCGGCGACCTGTTCCGCGCCTGGTTCGAGGAGCCGCTGCCCTACCGCGAAGCCATCGAGTTCTACAGGCACGACCGCGGCTGGGCCAATCGCCTGGTAGCCGGCGATTCCCTGCTGGTGATGAACAGCCTCTTGCAGAAGGAGGGCATGGCCGGGCAGGTGCAGATGATCTATATCGACCCGCCCTACGGCATCAAATACGGGAGCAACTTCCAGCCCTTCGTCAACAAGCGCGATGTGAAGGACAGGAAGGACGAAGACCTCACGCAAGAGCCTGAAATGATCAAGGCGTTCCGGGATACCTGGGAGTTGGGGATTCACTCCTATCTGACGTATCTGCGGGATCGGTTGTTGCTGGCGAAGGAGTTGTTGCATGAATCGGGCAGTGTATTTGTGCAGATTTCGGATGAGAATTTGCATCACGTTCGTGAGATCTGCGATGAAGTGTTCGGTGTAGAGAATTACCTCAATGTTGTTCCTTTTACGAAGACGAGCGGGGTGACCACTTCATTCTTGGCAAGTAACGTCGATTTCCTTGTTTGGTACGCGAAGGATCGGGCTACAACCAAGTACCGACAGATGTTTCTTGAGAAAAGTCGAGAGTCTGGAACTGCCGATACATACACTTGGCTTGATAGGCCCTCTGGCGAACGACGAGGGATGTCTGCAATGGAGAAGCGAGCAGATATTTCCATTCCCGACGACGCACGAATCTATAAGCCGGATAACATCACAAGCCAAGGAAACCCTGTCGTAGATTTTGAGCACGAAGGCAAGGGCTACGCTCAAGCATGGAAAACTGATAAAGAGTGCGTTGGGCTTCGACGACTTGCTGTTGCCCGCCGACTACATGTGGCAAAGAATTCGCTTCAGTATGTTCGGTACTTGACGGACTTCCCTTGCATTCCAGTCACGCAGCTGTGGGATGACATGCAGACGGGAGGTTTCACTGAAGACAAGGTCTATGTGGTGCAAACGGCGGAGAAGGCAATTCAGCGATGCCTTCTGATGACTACCGACCCCGGCGACCTCGTGCTCGACCCCACCTGCGGCTCCGGCACCACTGCCTTTGTCGCAGAAAAATGGGGTCGCCGCTGGATCACCTGCGACACCTCGCGCGTGGCGGTCACGTTGGCCAAGCAGCGGCTGATGACCGCCAGCTACGACTACTACGAGCTGAAGTATCCGCACGAAGGCCTGCGCGGCGGCTTCATCTACAAGACCGTCCCGCACGTCACCTTGAAATCCATCGCCAACAACCCGGAGATCGACGAGATTTACGAGCGCATGCATCCGGCCATCGAGCGGGCGCTGGAGGCGCTCAATGCGGCGCTGAAAACCGCGGGCGCGCCGTTCCAGGTTTCCGAGGGCGGGCGCAAGGGCACGACGCTGGATTTTTCCGGCAGCGGAGCAAGCTCCGCTCTACAGGAATGGGAGGTGCCGTTCGACTTCCCGGACGACTGGAAGCCTGCGGCGCGCGAGGCCTTCGAGGCCTTCCACGCCGCCCGCCAGGCCATGCAGAAGAAGATGGACGACTCCATCGCCGCGCACGCCGATCAGGAAACCCTGTACGACCAGCCGGCGGTATCGAAGGACAAGCTGCGCATCACCGGGCCGTTCACGGTGGAGGCGGTGCCCTTTCCCAGCGTGCTGTCGCTGGACGAGGCGCAGGCGCCGGCTGAGGCCGATGTCAGCGTGGCGCGCTCGGGCGAATCGCTACGCCAGCACGCCTGGCGCGATGAGCTCCTGAAAACCGGCATCCGCGGCAAGGGCGGCCAGATGCTGCGCTTCACCGCGCTGGAAACCCTGCCCGACACCCGCCACCTGCACTGCACCGGCCACGCCGACAGCGGCGAGCGGGTGGTGGTGAGCTTCGGCCCCGAGCACGGCGCGCTGGAGCAGCGTCAGGTGGAGCTGGCGATGCGCGAGGCCGGCGAGCTGTTCCCGCGCCCGAAGATGATCGTGTTCTGCGCCTTCGCCTTCGACCCGGAAGCGGCCAAGGACATCGACGCCACCCGTGGCATCGTCGCGCTCAAGGCGCAGATGAACACCGACCTGCTCACCGAGGATCTCAAGAAGGCGCGCAGCAGCAACCAGAGTTTCTGGCTGATGGGCCAGCCGGACGTGGAGCTGCGCCAGCGCAAGGACGGCAGGTACGAGGTGGAGGTCAACGGCTTCGACTACTTCGACACCACCACCGGCGAGCTGAAGTCCGGCGGCAAGAAGAACATCGCCGCCTGGAGCCTGGACACCGACTACGACGAGCGCAGCCTGTTCCCGCGCCAGGTGTTCTTCCCCATGGCCGGCGCGAAGGACGGCTGGCACAAGCTCAAGCGCGACATCAAGGCCGAGCTGGACGAGTCGCGCCTGGACAAGCTCCACGGCACCGTGAGCCTGCCCTTCGAACCGGGCGAGAACCGCAAGGTGGCGGTGAAGATCGTGGATGATCGGGGGATCGAGTCGCTTAAAGTCATTCCTCTGGATTGACGGGGGAAAGGGATCTAACCATAATGGTGAGCCGAAAGGAGACGAAGACCCGTGCTGACTACTCCTTGCCGCGCGTTGTCGAGTTGGCGTCCCGTAAGGCATTGGCTTATGCCACGACCAGTGCGCAACGAGACGTTGCGAACCTGGGATACGGGCTGGAAGAAGTCTGTTCCTGCCTGTGCGACCTGCAGGACGCGCACTTCAGCCATTCCGAGCGGTATCGGCCCGCGGGCCCATGGCATGACGTTTACAGGCTCGAATGGGCTCCGCCCGGATCGGAGCCGGACTGCCTTTACGTGAAGTTCCGAATGGACGGTGATCTCTTGGTCATCGAGCTCTGCTCATTCCATCTACAGCGATTCCTATGACCAATCTGAAGACGTGCAACGAGTGCGGGGAAGGACGTCTCCACCCGTCGACCTGGGAGGCGGACTTCCGTCATTACGACGGAACCATCCACGTCACCGGCCTGCAGTGCCATCGCTGCGATGGCTGCGGTGCCGACCCCGTGTTCCCGGATCAAATCGCGTTCAACGAAAAGCGCATTGCCGATGCGAAACGCAAGGAAACCGGCAGGCTCGTCGGGCGGGAGGTTCGCGTGTTGCGCGAACAGTTGGGCCTGACACAGCAGCGGGCTGCCGAACTGTTCGGCGGCGGTGCCAACGCGTTCTCCAAATACGAGCGCGGCGAGGTGATGCAGAGTATCGCCATGGATCGGTTGATGAAGGCTGCGGCCTTTGTTCCCGGTGTGCTTGAGTTCTTGCAGATGGAAGTGGACTTCCACGCGAAGGGAGTGACCGGAGGGGTTGAAACCTATTGCGTCAGCAGCAGCATCACGCTCCCGGAGACGAGGAGCCGTCCGCAACTCAGGGTCGTGCAAAAGGCCGAGTGGAGCGCGGCGGAGGCAGCATGACTCCTGAGCAGAAGGAAAACCTGAAGGCCGCGACCCCAGGCCGAGTGGAGCGCGGCGGAGGCAGCATGACTCCTGAGCAGAAGGAAAACCTGAAGGCCGCGACCCCCAAGCTCAAGATCCTGGACGTGGTGCTGGTGCGGAGCGCTTTCACCAGGGCGACGGAGGAACCCACCGCACCGGGCAAGGCATGGCAACAGCACAAGCGTGGTGTGCAATATGGAATCACGGATTCCTCTGAAGGGAATGCGAGAGAGCTTCACGTGCTTGTCCAGCTTGGCACCCGAGTCCTGCTGTCTGAGGCGGCCGAAGGGCTTGAAGGAGTTGTGCAGTTCGAAATCGAGGCGGACTTCGTCGTTCGCTATCAGATCGCGGGCGGGCTGGACGAGTCCGCGCTCGATGTCTTTGCCAACTTCAACTCCGTACACAACGTGTGGCCCTTCTGGCGACAGCATGTGTATGACATCGTGCAGCGCGCTCGCCTCCCCCACCTCGAAATACCGCTGTTTTCCGGCTCCAAGTCGTGACGGTCCCCAAGTCCCTCATCATCAACTCGCCCTACCAGGAGCCGACGCGCCATTGGCAACAAGGCAGCGGCACCGCGTTGAGCCTCATCGAAGGCCGCCGCCCCGCGGCCTATGAGGTCTTCGACACCCGCAACAACACCAAGCGGACCGAGGAGCTGAAGCTCGTCAACCGCATCCGCCAGCGCGTGCAGGAATGGCGCGAGGCCGACTATCCGGGCATCACCCAGGTCACGCGCAGCCTGCTGGAGCACTGGCGCGACAACCAAGCCCGCACGCTGCCGTTCTACTTCTGCCAGATCGAGGCCATCGAGACGCTGATCTGGTGGGTCGAGGCCACGGCGGAGTTCCGGCAGGGCATTTTCCTGGAGGGTGACGGCGGGCCGTGGGAGCGGGTGTGCAGCAAGATGGCCACCGGCAGCGGCAAGACCACGGTGATGGCCATGGTCATCACCTGGCAGGTGCTCAATGCGCTGGCCTATCCCAAGCGCAACAAGGATTTTTCGAAGGCGGTGTTCATCGTGGCGCCGGGCCTGACGGTACGCGAGCGGCTTCAGGTTTTGATGCCGGGCAATCCCGCCAATGTCTATGACGAGTTCAACCTGTGCCCGTCCGAGGCGCTGCGGCAGCGGCTCAATCGGGCCGAAGTGCGGGTCGAGAACTGGCACACGTTGATGCCGCTCAAGCAGGGTGAGCGCTCCGTGGTGAAGAAGGGCCCGGAGAGCGACGAGGCGTTTACCCGGCGCGTTCTGGGCAAGCTGGCCGCGTACAGGGACATCATCGTCATCAACGACGAGGCGCACCACGCCTACCGCAAGCCGGCGGACGTGAAGATCAGCAGGAAAGAGGCCGAAGAACGGGGCATCGATCTGGAAGAGGCCACGCGCTGGATCGAGGGGCTGGATCGCCTGCACAAGACGCGCCGGATCAGCCGCTGCTTCGATCTTTCCGCAACGCCTTTCGCCCCGACCGGCAAAACCAATACCGATGAGGGCCTGTTCGGCTGGATCGTTTCGGATTTCGGCCTGAATGATGCGATCGAGGGCGGCCTGGTGAAGACGCCGCGCGTGGTGGTGCGCGACAGTGCCCTGCCGAACGCGGCGCTGCGCTCCAAGCTGTACCACCTGTACCGCGAAGCGGAGGTATCCGACGACCTCAACCGCAAGGCGGCGAAGGCCGAGGATCCGCTGCCCAAGCTGGTGCAGGATGCCTACACCCTGTTGGGCGCGGACTGGCGCGAGGCCGCGCGGCAGTGGGAGGAGAGCGGGCACACATCGCCGCCGGTGCTGCTCACGGTCTGCAACCGCACCGAGACGGCGGCGCGCATCGAGCGCTACTTCACCAGCGGCGACGCCTTCTGGCCGGAACTGCACGCGCCCGAGAAGACCCTTCGGGTGGACTCGAAAGTGCTGGAGAAGGCCGAGATCGGAGCAGCGTCCGCCGCCGACAAGGACTACGAGGCGCGGCTCAAACAGATCGTGGACGCGTCCGGGCTGCCGGAAGACCGCAGGGAAGCGTTCGCGGCGATGAAGAAGGAGGACATCCTTCGATCCATCGTCGACAACGTGGGCAAGCGGGGAACGGCCGGCCAGCGGCTGCAGAACGTCATTTCGGTGGCGATGCTGTCGGAAGGCTGGGACGCCAAGAACGTCACCCACATCATGGGCCTGCGCGCGTTCACCAGCCAGCTCCTGTGCGAGCAGGTGATCGGCCGCGGCCTGCGTCGGGTGAGCTACGAAACCGACGAGAACGGATTGTTTCTTCCCGAGTACGTCAACGTCTTCGGCGTGCCGCTGTCGATCTTCCAGGACGATGGCGAAGGCGCGACGCCTCCGCCGCCGAAACCGAGCAGGCAGATCGAGTCGTTGCCCGAGCGCAACAGCCTGGAAATCCGCTGGCCGAACGTGCTGCGGGTGGACACGGTGGTAAGGCCGACGCTGGCGGTGCGCTGGGAAGAGGTGCTCCCCTTGACGCTCAAGCCGGAGGAAACGCCGATCTCCGCCGAGATCGCGCCGGCCCTGGGCGGTGCGACGGACTGGAGCAAGGTCCACGTCATCGACCTGGAGCTGCTTCCCGAGCAGTTCCGCCTGCAGCGGCTGATCTTCCTGGCGGCGCGCAAGGCCCATGACCAGATCAAGGACAGCTTCCGCGGTGGCCGCGAGTATCTCGTCTACCAGATGATTCGCCTGGTTGAGGAATTCATCGCCTCCGGCCGGCTGGTGATCCCCGGCCTGTTCCACCAGGAGCCGCTGCGCAAGAAGATCCTGCTGACGCTCAACGTCGACCGCATCGTCGAACACCTCCTGCGCCACGTGTACGAGCAGAACGCGGAGAAGCTCGAGCTGATCTTCGACGAAGACATGCCGATCGGCTCGACCCGCGCCATGCGCACCTGGTACACGACCAAGCCCGTTGTGCCGACGGTGAAATCCCAGATCAGTCACGTGGTCGGCGACAGCACCTGGGAGGGCTATGCCGCCAACGTCTTTGAGACGTCAAAAGAGGTGCTGAGCTACGTCAAGAACGACCACCTCGGTTTCCAGATCCACTACCTGTGGGGCGGGTCGCGGCGACGCTTCCTTCCGGACTTCCTGATCCGATTGGCGAACGGCAAGACGCTGGTGCTGGAAATCAAGGGCGTGGACGACGACCAGAACCGTGCCAAGCGCGCTGCGCTGGCGGTGTGGGTGGATGGGGTGAACCAGAAAGGCGGCTTCGGCACATGGGCACATGCGGTCGCCTTTGAGCCGAGCGAGATCCATGACCTGCTGGCTCAACACGCGACGGCGGAAACGCCTGCGGCGGTTCCGCCCTGCGAAAGCCCATCCGGCAGGGCGGAACCCGCGCAGCGGTGTCCGCCGTGAGTCGGCTTACGGTGCCACGGGTTCCTCTTCCTTCACCCGGAACCAGGCGGCGTAGAGCGCCGGTACCACCAGCAGGGTGAGGCCGGTGGCGGCGATGAGGCCGCCCATGATGGCCATGGCCATGGGGCCGAAGAAGGCGCTGCGCGAGAGCGGGATCATGGCGAGCACGGCGGCCAGCGCAGTGAGCACGATGGGGCGGAAGCGGCGCACGGTGGCGTCGATGACCGCCTGCCAGCGCGGGTGGCCGGCGGCGATGTCCTGTTCGATCTGGTCCACCAGGATCACGGTGTTGCGCATGATCATGCCGGCCAGCGCGATGGTACCGAGCATGGCGACGAAGCCGAACGGCACGCGGAACGCGAGCAGGAAGGCGGTGACGCCGATCAGGCCGAGCGGGGCGGTGAGGAAGACCAGGAACGAGCGCGAGATGCTGCGCAGCTGCAGCATCAACAAGGTGAACACCACCACCACGAACAGCGGAATGCCGGCTTTCACCGAATTGGCGCCGCGCGCCGAATCTTCCAATGTGCCGCCGGTTTCCAGGAGATACCCGGACGGCAGGCGGGCGCGGATGTCGTCGAGCGTGGGCAGGATCTGCGCCACCACCGACGCCGGCTGCTCGGCACCATAGATGTCGGCGCGCACGGTGACGGTGGGCAGGCGGTTGCGGTGCCAGACGATGCCTTCCTCGAAGCCGTGTTCGAGCGTGGCGACCTGCGAAACCGGTACCGCGCGCCCGTTCGCGGTGGGTACCGCGAGCGATCCGAGCAGGGAAAGCTGCGCGCGCTCCTGCTCGGGGCCGCGCAGGAGGATCTGCACCAGTTCGTTGCCTTCGCGGTAGGTGCTGATCTCCAGCCCGGAGAGCGAGCTTTGCAGGAAGCGCGCGAGGTGCGCGGAACTGACGCCCAGCGCGCGGGCGCGCTCCTGGTCGAGCACCAGGCGCACCACCTTGCTGGGCTCCTCCCAATCGAGGTTCACGTTGGTGACATGCGGATTGCCGCGCACCCGTTCGGCTACCTCGCGCGCCAGCGCGCGGGCCACGTCGATGTGCTCGCCCGAGACACGGAATTGCACCGGATAGCCCACCGGCGGACCCATCTCCAGACGCGTCACGCGCCCGCGCAGGGCGGTGAACTCGTTGGCGAGCGTGTCGATCAGGGCGCGGCGCACGGTTTCGCGCGTCTCCAGGTCGTGGGCGAGCACCACGAACTGGGCGAAGCTGGCCTGCGGCAGCTGCTGGTCCAGCGGCAGGTAGAAGCGCGGCGAGCCGGTGCCGACGTAGGCGACGTAGTTTTCGACCCCGTCCATCGCGTCCAGCCTGCGCTCCAGCCGCTCCACCTGCGCCTGGGTGGCCGGCAGCGAGGCGCCTTCGGCGAGCTTGAGATCCACCAGCAGCTCGGGCCGGGTGGAGGAGGGGAAGAACTGCTGCGGCACGTAGCGGAACAGCGCCATCGAGGCCAGGAGCAGGGCCAGCGTCCCGCCGAGCACCAGCCAGCGCCCGCGCATCGCGCCCTGCACCAGGGCGCGGAAGCGGCGGTAGAAGGCGGTGTCGTAGGGATCGTGCGGCGCGCCCTGGGCGTGCCCGCCGGCGCGCGGTTCGGGCAGCAGCTTGTCGCCCAGGTAGGGCACGAACACCACCGCCGCGATCCAGCTCAGCAGGAGCGCGATCGTCACCACCTGGAAGATCGAGCGGGTGTATTCGCCGGTGGCCGAGGCCGCGGTCGCGATGGGCAGGAAACCCGCCGCGGTGATGAGGGTTCCGGTCAGCATCGGGAACGCGGTGCTGGTCCAGGCGAAGCTCGCCGCACGCAGGCGGTCGTAGCCCTGCTCCATCTTCACCGCCATCATTTCGATCGCGATGATGGCGTCGTCCACCAGCAGGCCCAGCGCCAGCACCAGCGCGCCGAGCGAGGTCTTGTGCAGGCCGATGCCGAAAAAGTGCATCGCGGCGAAGGTCATCGCCAGCACCAGCGGGATCGACAGCGCCACCACCAGGCCGGTGCGCAGCCCGAGCGAGAAGAAGCACACCAGCAGCACGATCGCCACCGCCTCGGCCAGCACCCGCACGAATTCGCCGACCGAGTCACGCACCGCGGCGGGCTGGTCGGAAACCTTGCGCAGCTGCATGCCCACCGGCAGGGTCTGCTGCAGGCGCGCCAGCTCGGCGTCGAGTGTCTTGCCGAGTTTGAGGATGTCGCCGCCTTCGCGCATCGAGACCGCCAGCCCCAGCGCGTTCTCGCCCATGAAGCGCATCTGCGGTGCGGGCGGATCGGAGAAGCCGCGCCACACCCGCGCCACGTCGTCGAGCCGGAAGCTGCGGTCGCCGACGCGGATCGGGAACGCGGCGATGTCCTCGACCCGCTCGAAGCGCCCGGAGACGCGCAGCTGCACGCGTTCGTCCGGGGTTTCGAAAAAGCCCGCCGGGAGGATGGCGTTCTGTTCGTCGAGCGCGCGCTGGATGGCGTCGAGCGGAATGCCCAGGGTGGCGAGCTTGGTGTTGGACAGTTCGATCCAGATCTTTTCCGCCTGCAGCCCGATCAGCTCGACCTTGGCCACGTCGGGTACGCGCTGCAGCTCGATCTCGAGGCGGTCGGCGTAGTCCTTGAGCACGGCGTAGTCGAAGCCGTCGCCGGTGAGGGCGTAGATGTTGCCGAAGGTGTCGCCGAACTCGTCGTTGAAGAACGGCCCGATCACGCCGGCGGGCAGGGTGGCGCGGATGTCGCCGGCTTTCTTGCGCACCTGGTACCAGAGCTCGGGCAGCTCGCGCGAGGTCATGGAATCCTTCGCCATGAAGATCACCTGCGATTCGCCCGGCCGCGAGTAGGCGCGGATGGACTCGTAGCGCCCGGTCTCCATCAGCTTGCGCTCGATGCGGTCGGTCACCTGGCGGCTGACCTCCTCGGCGGTGGCACCTGGCCACAGGGTGCGTACCACCATGGCGCGGAAGGTGAAGGGCGGGTCTTCGCTCTGCCCGAGGCGGCCGTAGGAGATCGCGCCGAGCACGCCGAACAGGAGGATCGCGTAGAGCACCAGCGAGCGGTGCCGCAGCGCCCAGGCGGAAAGGTTGAAGCCACCGGTATCCATCAAGGTGCCGCCGTGAGGTTGACCGGGCGGTTGTCGCGGTCGATCGGCTGCAGCCGCTGGCCTTCGGCGATCAGGTGCACGCCGCCGCTGACCACCCAGTCGCTGGTGGAAAGCCCGTCGCTGACGACCGCCTCACGCTCGCCCCAGGCGGCCACGGAAACCGTGCGGCGGATAGCGCGCGCGGTGGCCGGATCGAGCACCCAGACGAAGGCCTCGCCCGCTTCGCCGCCGACCGCCGACAGCGGAACCGAGAGCCGCGCCGCATCACCCTCGGCCAGATAGACGCGCGCACTCTGGCCCAGATCCACGGGGACGGATGCGGGCGCGTTGAACGCGACCCGCGCCGCGAAGGTGCGCGCCTGCGGATCGGCCGCCGGCGACAGCTCGCGCACCGCGCCGGGCCAGCGTTCGCCGCTGCGCGACCACAGTTCCACCGCGACCGGCGTGCCGACGGCCGCGCGCCCGACCTGCGCCTCGGGGACGCTGATCGCCACTTCACGCGCGCCGTCCACCGCCAGGGTGAACACCGCCTGCCCGGCCGCGACCACCTGCCCGGCTTCGGCCAGGCGCGCGGCGATCACGCCGGCGGCGGGTGCGTGAAGCTGCGCGTAGTCGCGCTGGTTCTGCGTCACCGCCAGCTGCGCGCGGGCGCTCTCGGCCTGCGCCTGGGCGGCGGCGAAAGTGGCCTGCTTGGCATCGAAAAGCGACTGGCTGACCAGCCGCCGCTCCAGCATTTCGGCGTAGCGGTCGCGCTCGGCCCGGGCCAGCGCGAGCTCGGCCTCGGCGGCGCTGAGCTGGGCGCGCACGGCGTCGGCCTGCAGGGTCAGATCCCGCGGATCGAGCTCTGCCAGCACCTCGCCCTCGCGCACGCGCGAGCCGGCGTCGACGAGGCGACGCGCGATCTTGCCGCCGACCCGGAACGACAGCGCCGGCTCCTCGCGCGCGCGCACTTCGCCGGAAAAAATCTGCAGCGCCGCCGCCGCCGGCTGCGGCTGCACCACGATCGCGGGGCGGGGCGGCGCGCCGGCGTCGTCATCCGCAGCGCATCCCGCCAGCGCCAGCATCGCCAATCCGAACGCCAGTCCCAGCGCCGGGCCGGGGGAAAAACGCGCGTGAGCCGCCATACGGGCCACCCTTGAGTAAACTAAACTGATCGGTACATTATATTTTCCGAACCGATCAGTCCAGTTAATCAGGAAACCCATGCCGAGCGCCCCCTCTCCCCGCCGCCAGGCCGGCCCCGGCCGACCCAAGAGCGCGCAGAAGCGCCGCGCGATCCTGCAGGCGGCGCAGCGGCTTTTCCTCGCCAACGGGTTCGAGGGCACCAGCGTCGACCAGATCGCCGCGGAAGCCGGCGTGTCCAAGCTCACCGTCTACAGCCACTTCACCGGCAAGGAGGCGCTGTTCTTCGCCGCAGTGGAAGAGCGCTGCCGCGAGCAGCTGCCCGACGCGCTGTTCGCCACCGCGCTGGCCGGCCCGATCCGCGATCGGCTGCTGGACATCGGGCTGCGCTTCCACACGCTGCTGGCGAGCGAGGACGCGGTGGCGCTGCACCGCATGCTGATGCGCGATCCGCGCACCGTGGAGCGCCTCGGCGAGCTGCTCTGGAACGCCGGACCGGCGGTCATCCTGGCCAGTCTGGAGGCCGTCCTGGCAACGGCGGTGGCGCGCCGGGAGCTGGAGATCGAGCGCGTGGGCGAGGCCGCGCGGCAGTTCCTCTGGCTGCTCAAGGGCGACATCAACCTGCGCATGCTCTGCGGCCCGGCAGGCGGCGGCCACGGCGACGACGACGGCGAAGCGCACGTCGCCTCGGTCGTCACGATGTTCCTGCGCGCCTACGGCCCGCGCTGAGCCGCGCTCCCCGGGACGAAGGTCCAAGCCGCCGCGCCGCCGCGCGCGGTGCGGCCATGCGATAATGCCGGACCTTTTGCCCGCGCCGCGACCCGGCGGCGCGGATGTCCTTACATTCACGACACGGGGTTCTGCGATGCTTGAGCAATACGGCTTGTGGCTGGCACTGGGCTGTGCGGTGCTGGCGATTCTTTATGGTGTGGTCTCCACGCGCTGGATCCTGGCGCAGGCGACCGGCAACGAGCGCATGCAGCAGATCGCCGGCGCGATCCAGGAGGGTGCCAGCGCTTACCTGCGGCGCCAGTACGTGACCATCGCGATGGTCGGCGTGGTGCTGTTCCTGGTGATCGGCTTCGTGCCGGCGCTGGGCTGGCCGACCGCCATCGGCTTCCTGATCGGTGCGGTGCTGTCGGGCCTGGCGGGCTTCATCGGCATGTTCGTCTCGGTGCGCGCCAACGTACGCACCACGCAGGCGGCGACGGTCGGGCTGAATCAGGCGCTGGCGGTCAGCTTCCGCGGCGGCGCGGTCACCGGCATGCTGGTGGTCGGTCTGGGCCTGCTGGGCGTGGCCGGCTACTTCATGTTCGTGCTCGGCGGCGGGCGCGACGAGGCGTCCGTCGCCACCGCGCTGCAGCCGATGATCGGCCTGGCCTTCGGCTCCTCGCTGATTTCGATCTTCGCGCGCCTGGGCGGCGGCATCTTCACCAAGGGTGCCGACGTCGGCGCGGATCTGGTGGGCAAGGTCGAGGCCGGCATCCCCGAGGACGACCCGCGCAACCCGGCGGTGATCGCCGACAACGTCGGCGACAACGTCGGCGACTGCGCCGGCATGGCGGCCGACCTGTTCGAAACCTATGCGGTCACCATCATCGCCTCGATGCTGGTGGCGGGCATCGCCTTCGGTACCTATGGCTGGTCCGGCGTGGTGTACCCGCTGGTGCTGGGCTCGGCCTCGATCATCGCCTCGATCATCGGCACCTTCTTCGTCAAGGCGCGGCCGGGCGGCAAGATCATGAACGCGCTGTACCGTGGCCTCGGCGTCTCCGGCGTGCTGGCGGCGGTCGCGTTCTGGTTCATCACCCACAGCATGTTCGACGCCGCGCTGGCGATGCCGCTGTTCTGGTGCACCATCGTCGGCCTGGTGCTGACCGCGCTGCTGGTGGTGATCACCGAGTACTACACCGCGACCGAATACGCGCCGGTGCGGCAGGTCGCCAAGGCCTCGGAAACCGGCCACGGCACCAACGTCATCGCCGGCCTGGCGGTGTCGCTGAAGTCCACCGCGGCCCCGGTCATCGCGGTCGCCGCGGCGATCTGGTTCTGCTACGACCTCGCCGGCCTCTACGGCCTGGCCGTGGCCGCCACCGCGATGCTGTCGATGGCCGGCATGATCGTGGCGCTGGACGCCTACGGTCCGATCACCGACAACGCCGGCGGCATCGCCGAAATGAGCGGCCTGCCGCCCGAGGTGCGCGAGACCACCGACGCGCTCGACGCCGTGGGCAACACCACCAAGGCGGTGACCAAGGGCTATGCGATCGGCTCGGCCGGCCTCGCCGCGCTGGTGCTGTTCGCCGACTACGCGCACAAGCTGGACACCTCCGGCACCGCGGTGAACTTCTCCATCGACAATCCGAACGTGGTCATCGGCCTGCTGATCGGCGGCATGATTCCGTACCTGTTCGGCGCGCTGGCGATGCAGGCCGTGGGCCGCGCCGCCGGTGCCGTGGTCGAGGAAGTGCGCCGACAGTTCCGCGAGATCAAGGGCATCATGGAGGGCACCGGCAAGCCGCAGTACGACAAGGCGGTCGACCTTCTGACCCGCGCCGCGATCAAGGAAATGATCGTGCCCTCGCTGCTGCCGCTGGTGATTCCGATCATCGTCGGCCTGACGCTCGGCGCGGACGCGCTCGGCGGCCTGCTGATGGGCACCATCGTGACCGGCCTGTTCCTGGCGATCTCGATGTGCACCGGCGGCGGTGCCTGGGACAACGCCAAGAAGTACATCGAGGAAGGCCACCACGGCGGCAAGGGTTCGGAAGCGCACAAGGCCGCCGTCACCGGCGACACCGTGGGCGATCCCTACAAGGACACCGCCGGCCCGGCCGTGAACCCGCTGATCAAGGTCACCAACATCGTGGCCTTGCTGCTGGTACCGGTGCTCTGAGCCGCGCAATCCCGCACAACCCATGACAACGCAGCCGCCCCGCACCCGCGGGGCCGGCCTGCGACGGTTGCGCCCTGCAACCCTTCATGCGCCCCGGCTTGCCGGGGCTTTTTTTATGGCGTATCACTCGGGTGGCATGAGGCGAAAGCAAGGTCGGCGCGAGTGCCCGCGCGGCGGTCGGCGCGCGGCCGGAGCGTCCGTCGCGCCATGTGTGGCGCGTGAAGATGAACGCGACAGCGCCGCGTTTTCCGCGGAAAAGGTACTCTGACCCCCGTTTCCTTTTTTCGCCCGCCTTGGCTGCACCCATGTCCACACGCACGTTCCTGCGCCGCTGGCGGCTTCCGGAACTTCTCGCCGCCATCGCCACCGTGGCCGTCGCCAGCCTGGCGTTCGCCCAGTCCGACACGGGCGTCGGCCGCGGCGATGGACTGCAGCCCGGCGAGTTCCTCTGGCATCCCGAGGTCGCACCGGCCGGGCCGGTGGTGCTGGTGGTCAGCCTCGACGAGCAGCGCGCCTACGTCTACCGCAACGGCATTGCGATCGGCGTGTCGACGATCAGCTCGGGCAAGGCGGGCAAGGAAACCCCGCCCGGCGTGTTCACCATCCTGCAGAAGAAGCGCGAGCACTACTCCAACCTCTACGACAACGCGCCGATGCCGTACATGCAGCGGCTGACCTGGGACGGCATCGCGCTGCACGGCGGACGGCTGCCCGGCTACCCGGCCTCGCAGGGCTGCGTGCGGCTGCCGCAGGAGTTCGCGGCGAAGCTGTTCACCGTCACCCGGACCGGGGACACGGTGGTGGTGGCCGAAGGCAAGTCGTCGGCGGCCAGCCTGGTGCATCCGGCCGTGCTCGCGCCGATCGCGGGCACCGGCGAACCCGCGCCGGCCACGCTACGCGTCGGCGACGCGCCGACCTGGGACGAAAGCCTTTCGCCCGAGGGGCCGGTGAGCGTGCTGGTCAGCCTGGCGGATCGGCGCATCTTCGTATTGCGCAACGGCGTCGCGATCGGCGAGGCACCGCTCCAGGTCGAGCCGGGCTTCGGCATCGGCGGCACGGTGCTGATGGTGATGGGCAGCGAAACCGGACGCGCGCCCGGTCCGCGCGATCCGGTCCACGACCGGCACCGCTGGAGCGCCTATCCGATCCACGGACTCGACGCCGGCGCGCTGGCGATGCTGCAGCTGCAGCTGCAGGGCCAGCCGCTGCGGGCGGACGCGGACTTCGCCCGACAGGTGCGCGGCGTACTTGCGCCCGGGGCCACGGTCCTGCTCACGGACCTGCCCGCGGTTCGTGCGCCGCTCGCCGGGTCGCCCCTCGAGCCGCTGCTGGAATCGGGGCCCGAAGCGTCCGCCCCCGTGGCGGATGGAGACTGAATACGGCCCCGGCCGGCATCTTGCGCGGCTGCTATCCTTCCCCCGATGCCCTGTTTTCGCCCCCTCGCGCTGCTGCTGGCGGTCGCCCTCGCGATCGCCGACGCTGGTGCCACCAATACCTCGCGTCTCGATCCGATGACCGAAGCCCTCGCCCGCAGCGCGCCCGCGCTCGATCGCGGGGTTCTGGATCTGGCCGCGCGCGCCATGTCCTGCGCGCTCAGGCAGCCCGGTGCCGCGCTGCGGCCACGGACGCTGAGCGTGATCGACTTCTCCCGGCCCTCCACCGAGCCGCGGCTCTGGGTCTTCGACCTCGAGCGCCCGGGTCTGCTGTTCGAGGAATGGGTCGCCCACGGCCGCAATACCGGCGGGAACATGGCGACCGCGTTCTCGAACCGCTCGGGCAGCTACATGTCCAGTCTGGGTGGTTTCCAGACCCAGGAAACCTATGTCGGGGCGAACGGCTATTCGCTGCGCCTGCGTGGTCTGGAACCGGGTTTCAACGACCTTGCCCGCGAACGCGCGATCGTCATCCACGGCGCGCCCTACGTGAATCCGCTCGTGGCCGGCACCCAGGGCCGGCTCGGGCGCAGCCTCGGCTGCCCGGCGGTACGGCCGGCGGTCGCGCGCGAGCTGATCGATTCGATCAGCGACGGTTCCTTCATGTTCGCCTACTTCCCCGATGAGGAATGGCTGGAGAAATCGGCGCTGCTGGCCGATGACTGCGGCACCTTGCAGCAGGCGATGGCGGCGTCTGCGGCGCGGCCGCGGGAACAGGGGGCAGAGTACCTTTTCCAGGAAATGGCGCTGCCTGATTGACCCTCGTCCCTGAAGACGAGGCCGGATCGGCTCGGAGCGCGCGCCGATCCGCCGTCTGCGCAAGGCGTTGAAACCGCCTCGAACGCGGCGAAGCCATTGTTGCGAGGGGGCGCGGGATGCGCCGATGATGCGGTGCAGCAAACAATCCCGTATCCTCTGCCGCATTCCAGGTCGCGCGGCGCTGCGCGGCAGTTTGTCCACTAGCCAAGGAGCCTGCCATGGGATTGGGTCTGGTCGATGCCGGCCGCGACGTGCCGAGCGAAATCAACGTCATCATCGAAATCCCCAAGGATTCCGAGCCGGTCAAGTACGAGGTCGACAAGGCCTCGGGCGCGATGTTCGTGGACCGCATCCTCTCCACCCCGATGCGCTATCCCTGCAACTACGGCTATGTGCCGCGCACCCTGGGCGGCGACGGCGATCCGGTGGACGTGATGGTGATCCTGCCCCTGCCGCTGGTGACCGGCTGTGTGGTGCGCTGCCGCCCGGTGGGCGTGCTGCAGATGACCGACGAGGCCGGCCGCGACGAGAAGATCCTCGCCGTGCCGGTGGGCAAGATCTTCGCCGGCTACGCCCACATCGAGGACATCGGGCAGGTCTCGCCGCACTGGCTCGAGCGCATCGGCCACTTCTTCGAGCACTACAAGGACCTGGAAAAGGGCAAGTGGGTGCGCGTGGACGGCTGGGGCGACGCCGCCGCGGCGCGGCGCGAGATCCTCGAATCGCAGCGTCGCTACGAAGCGGCCCCGGCGCACCAGAAGCCGCCGGCGCGCTGATCCGAAGGCGCGGGACGCGCGCTGCGCGCCTCAGCCGCGCTCCAGCAGGCGGCGCAGATCGATGATGGCGGCGTTGGCGCGCGAGATGTAGTTGGCCATCACCAGCGAGTGGTTGGCGAAGAAGCCGAACGGCGTGCCGTTGAGCACGATCGGACTGCCCAGCGGCGCCTGGGTGTCCTCCAGCTCGCGGATGATCTGGCGCAGGCTCACCAGCGCGTTCTTGTCGCGCAGCACGCGGTCGAAGTCCACCTCCACCGCCTTGAGGAAGTGCAGCAGCGCCCAGGTCGACCCGCGCGCCTCGTAGAACACGTCGTCGATCTTCGTCCACGGCGTGCGGACCACGGTCAGCCCGTCCGGGCCAACCTCGCCGCTGCTGTCCGGATCGGTGTCCAGCACCGCCTGTCCGGCGCTGGCGGACAGGCGCTGGGAGAGCGAGCCCAGGCGCTTTTCCACGATCGCCAGCCAGTCGGCCAGGTTGTCGGCGCGGGCGTAGAAGTGGGCGTTGCCGCCGGGGGCTTCGATGCGTGCCAGATACGCTTCCACGCGCGCGATGCCCTTGCGGTACTGGCTCTCGCTCGAGGGCAGCAGCCAGCGATCATTGGGCGAGGAAAACAGCGGGTCGGCCTCGGCCAGGTCGACATCTTCCACGCTCTGGGTCTGCGAGCGGGAAAAATCGTTGCGCATCGCCTTGGCCAGGTCGCGCACCTGCACCAGCGCACCGAACTCCCAGTTGGGCATGTTGTCCATCAGCACGCCGGGCGGCAGCTTGTCGTTGGAAAGGTAGCCGCCGCGCTTGTCCAGGAGCGTGCCGGCCACGCGCGCGAGCGAGCGCACCATCGCGCCGCCGGTTACCGGCGGGCCGCTGCGCGCCGGCGTGGTTTCGACGGACGTGCCGGGGGCATCGAACAGCGAGGGCTCGTGGTCCCACCACCACATCAGCGCCAGGGTGGCCAGAATGTACGCGCCGCCCAGCACCGTGCCGAGGCGGATGAAAAGGTGGCTGCGTCTGCCGCGGCGCGGGCTGATCGCATCGCTCATGGAAAATCTCCGGTGACCGGTAGCCATAGCGTAACCCCATCCGGCATCCGGCGAGCGCGGGTTCGTGTTACAAGGCCTTCCCTCGCCGCCGCGTGCGGCCGGCCCGTTCCGCTGATCGAGATCCTTCCGACGTGAATCCGTTTTCACTGCTGCGCAAACCCGCCTGGGAGCACAAGGATGCCGCCCGCCGCGCCGCCGCGGTCGCAGGCGAGGAACACCCCGACCTCATCGCGCGCCTGCCCGACCTGGCGCGCACCGATCCCGACCCGGCCGTGCGCCTGGCGGCGGTGCGCCGCATCGACGACCTCAGCCTGCTGGGCGACCGCTCGCGCAACGATGATGCCGCGACGGTGCGCGAGGCCGCGCGGCAACGCTACATCCAGCGCCTGCTCGACGCGCGCGTGCCCGAGCCCGAGCGCGAGCGCGTGCTGGCGGTGGAGGAGGACGGCGAAATCCTCGCCACGCTGGCACAGCAGGCACCCGAGGCCACGCTGCGCCGGCTGGCGCTGGAGCGCGTGCAGCGGCCGGGTCTTCTGGCCGAACGCTGCGTCACCGATCCCGACCCGGCGCTGCGTCGCTGGCTGCTGGATCGGATCGAGGACATTCCCACGCTGGAGCGCATCGCCGAACGCGCCCGCAAGAGCGACAAGCTGCTTTCGCGCACCGCGCGCGAACGGGTGCAGGTCGCGCGCCTGGCGGCGGGCGATCCGGCCGCCACCGCCGAACGCGCCCTGGCGATCTGCGAGGAACTGGACACGCTTCGCCGCAGCGTCGCCGCCGACGCCGCCGAACGTCGCGAAGTGCTTGCGGCCGAATGGGACACGCTGCGCCCGCGCCTGGACGAGGCCATGGAGCGTCGCGTCATGGGCTACTTCAGCGCACTCGGTGCCGCGCTTGCGCCGCCCGCGCCGGAGCTGCCCTTGCCCGAACCCGCGCCGGAAGCCGCTGCGGAACCCCCGCCTGCGCCGCGCGAACCCGACACCGCGCTCGCCGCGCTGCTCGCGGAGCTGGAGGCGCGCGCCGCGCGCCTCGGGCCGCGCGATCTGGAGGCGCTGGAACGGCGCTGGCTGGCGCGGCTGCGCCAGGTCGAACCGCTGCTGCCCGAAGAACACGCCCAGGCGGCCCGCTTCCGCGCCCAGGCCACGGCGCTGCACCACCAATTCGAGGAGAAGGCGCGCCGCCGCCAGGCCGCGCTCGACACCCTGCCCGAGCGCGTCGCGCAGCTCGAAGCCGCCGTCTCCGCCGGCCATCTGGCGGCGGCGCGCGAGCTGGAGCACGGCCTGCAGGCCGACACGCGCCTGCTGGGCGAGCAGGTCCCGCGCGCCTTGCGCCGACGCATTGGCGAGGCCGGGCGGGAACTGGCCACGCTGGGGCGCTGGCAGCACTGGTCCGACAACAAGGCGCGCCTGCGCCTGATCGAAGAGGCCGAGGCGGTGCCGGGTGCCGGACTGCATCCGGATGCGGTCGCGGCAAAGGTCAAGGAACTGCAGGCCGAATGGCAGCAGCTCGACGACGCCGGCGGGCGCGAGGCCGGCGCGCATCCGCTCACCGGGCGCTTTCGCGGTGCCTGCCATCGCGCCATTGCGCCGGCGCGGCCCTATTTCGAAAAACGCCGCGAGCTGCGCGGCGCGCGGCGCGAGGAGATCGAGGCCTTCCTGGCGGAGCTGGAGCCGCGCCTTGCCGACGAGCTTCCGATCCGCGACCTGCTGACCCTGCGTCGCCAGATCATCGACCAGCTGCGCCTGACCGACGAGCTGGAGTCGGGCGCGCGGCGCGAAGTCGGTCGCCGCCTGCGCGCGGCGATGGAGCGCGCCAGCGCCGGCATCGCCCGCTGCGAGGGCGAGGCCGAGGCGGCCAAGCGCAAGCTGCTGGCCAACCTGCGCCGCGACCTGATGCATGCCGAACTGGATGCCGCGCTGCCGCTCGCGCGCCAGGCCCAGGCCGCGTGGAAAACCCTGCCGCGCGCCGCGCGCAAGGTCGACGACGCGCTCTGGAAGGAGCTGCGCGAGCTGGTCGATCCCTGGTTCACCCGGGCCGATGCGCGCCAGCGCGAACAGCAGGCCGCGCAAACCGCCAGCGCCGACGAGGCGCGCGCCATTCTTGCCGAACTGTCGGCGGTGGCGGACGCCGATGCGGCGACCCTCGCCCAGGCCGAGTCCCGCCTCGCGGGCCTTCAGGCGCGCTGGCGTGCGCTCGCCAATGCGCAGGTGGAAACCGCGGAGCGCGCGCCGGTCAACGAGCGCCGCCCCGAACGCGGACCGCGCCGGTCGCCGCCGCGCTCGACCCTGGACGAGCGTGCCTTCGATCGCGCCGTGGCGCGCGTGCGTGAAGCCGTCGCGCGCGTGGCCGAGGCGCGCCGCGGCGAGGAGCTGCGCCTGCTGTTTCAGGCCGGGGCGCTGGTCGATGCTGCCGAGGCGCTCGCGCGCGGCGAGATCGAGGCGCGCCGCGAGGCGTTGCAAATGCAGTTCGACGCGTTCGCCCTGGCCGGCGACGCGAAGGCGGCGCTGCAGACGCGCCTGCGGGCCGCGCTCGATCCCGCCGATACGGCCGCGGCGGACGCGGCGGCCCAGGCCCTGGCCGAGGAGCTCACCGTGCTGGCCGAACTGGCGCTGGAGCGCGATTCACCCGCCGGCGCGCGTGAATTGCGCCGGCGCATCCAGATCGAACGCCTCTCGCGCCGCCTCGCCGGCGAGGACACCGGCGACGAGCTGCGCAGCCTGCTGCTGCGCTACGTCGGCCTGAGCCAGGTGCCGCCGGCCTGCCGCGCCGCGCTGTCGGCGCGCTGGCAGGCGCTGCTCTGAGTCAGGAACTGGCTGGACAATCGCAGTAAACTAGCGGGCTTGCCAAGGAAAGCCCCCGATGTCGTTCAAAGACCACCTCCGCGAGCTGGTGCTTCAGGCCCTGCTCGATCTCAAGCGCGCCGGCACGATCACGCTGGAGGACGAACCGGCGTTCGTGATCGAGCGCGCCAGGAATCCCGAACACGGCGACTACGCCACCAACGCGGCGATGCTGCTGGCCAAACCCCTGCGCCGCAACCCGCGCGAGCTGGCCGAAGCCATCGTCGCGAGCCTGCCCAAGTCCCAGCACATCGAGGCGGTGGACGTGGCCGGCCCGGGCTTCATCAATTTTCGCCTCACCGCCACCTGCCGGCAGAGCGCGGTGCGCCGCGTGCTGGAGCTGGGCGAGCGCTACGGCTGGCAGCCGGAAGCATCGCGCGAATCGATCACCCTGGAATTCGTTTCGGCCAACCCGAACGGCCCGCTGCACGTCGGCCACGGGCGCGGCGCGGCCTACGGCGCGAGCCTGGCCGCGATCAAGGAAGCCGCCGGCCACACCGTGCAGCGGGAGTACTACGTCAACGATGCCGGCCGCCAGATGGACATCCTCGCGGTCAGCGTCTGGGTGCGCTATCTGGAGCTGGGCGGCGTCACCGTGCGCTTTCCCGACAACGGTTACCAGGGCGACTACGTCGTCGAAATCGCCCGCGCCCTGCGCGCGCGGGAGGGCGACGGCCTCCTGCACAGGGCGCTGGACGTGGAGTCCGACCTGCCGCCCGATGAAAGTCAGGGCACCGAAGCGGCACCGGGCGACAGGGAGAAGCACGTCGATGCGCTCATCACGCGCGCCCGCTCGCTGTTGGGCGAGGCCGGCTACCATCGCCTGTTCGACGCCGGGCTGGCCTGGTGCCTGGCGGACATCCGCGACGACCTCCAGCAGTTCCGGGTCAGGCACGACAACTTCTTCTCCGAACGCTCGCTGATGACAGAAGGCTACGTCGCGCGCGCCATCCAGGTGCTGCGCGACAAGGGCCACCTCTACGACGCCGGCGGTGCCACCTGGTTCCGCGCCACCCACTTCGGCGACGACAAGGACCGCGTGGTGGTGCGCGAGAACGGCGTCGCCACCTACTTCGCTTCCGACCTCGGCTACCTTATGAGCAAGTTCGAGCGCGGCTTCGAGCGTGCCCTCTACATCTTCGGTGCCGACCACCACGGCTACATCGCGCGGCTCAAGGCCGCGGCGCAGGGCCTGGGCCTGGATCCGGCGCAGATCGACATCCGCCTGGTGCAGTTCGCCATCCTCTACCGAGGCGGCGAGCGCGTGCAGATGTCCACCCGCGCCGGCAGCTTCGTCACCCTGCGCGAGCTGCGCGAGGAGGTGGGCACCGATGCGGCGCGCTACTTCTACGTCATGCGCGGCAACGACCAGCACCTGGACTTCGATCTGGATCTGGCCAAGAGCCAGTCCAACGACAACCCGGTCTACTACATCCAGTACGCCCACGCTCGCATCTGCGCGATTTTCCGCCAGCTTGCGGAAAAGAAGTGGAGCCACACCCGTTCGGCGGTGGAAACCGCGCGCATCCGCCTGGTCGAACCGCAGGAGCAGGCGCTGCTGATGGAACTGTTCCGCTTCCCGGAAATGGTGGAAGCGGCGGCCGAGCACGATGCGCCGCAGCTCATCGCCACCTACCTGCGCGAAGTGGCCGGCGAGTTCCACAGCTATTACAACGCCACCGCCATCCTCGTGCCCGAGGAAGAGCTGCGCAACGCGCGTCTGGGTCTGTGCCTGGCGGTCAGGCAGGTGCTGGCCAACGGCCTCGCGCTGATCGGCGTGTCGGCCCCGGAGACGATGTGATGGCAACCCGACGCAAATCCCAGGCCCGACGCGGCGGCGAACGCCGCGTGCCGATCTGGATCTGGCTGCTGGGCGGCATGCTGATCGGGCTGGGTCTGTCGGCGGCACTGCTCATCTACGACCGTGACGGACGCCTGTCGGGGCCGCGCCCCAATCCGGCGGCGCAGGCCCCGCGTGAGCCGGAGGCACCGATCGCACCGGCACCCAGGGCACAGGCGGAAAAGCAGAAGCCGCGCTACGACTTCTACACCCTGCTGCGCGAGCGCGAAACTCAGGTTTCGGACAAGGAACTGGCCGAGAAGGTGCGCGCCGAAACCATCCGGCCCGCCGCGCCTGCGCCTGTCCCGGCGCTGGCCGCGCGCGAGCGCTACCTGCTGCAGGCCGGTGCCTTCCGCGACGTGCGCGATGCCGATGCGGTGAAGGCGCGCATCGCGCTGGCCGGGCTGCAGGCGCGCGTGGAAACGGCCAACGTCAACGGTGCGCCCGTTCACCGCGTGCGCCTGGGGCCCTACGCCACCGCGAGCGAGCTGGAAGCGGCCAAGCGCCAGCTCGCCGAAAACGGCGTCCCCGACACCCTGGCGGTGCGCGAGGCGCTGGACTGAGCCATCCGCCCGGCGCATGGCGCACCGGGGCGGCTTCCGGCAGGCGCGGCTCCATCGGGCCGGTTACGGCCCTTCGAAGCCGTCCGCGAAAAGCTCGTCCGCAGGCAGCATCGGTGCCACGATGCGGTAAACCTTGCCCGCGGTCATGTCGGTGAAATACAGGTGACCGTCCTCGCCTTCGCCGAATCCGGTCGGCATGTTGATCGCGGGATCGTTGCTCCAGGTCTTGGCCAGGCTCCAGCTGCCGCCGCTCTCGGTCGCTGCGAACAGGCGGTTGTAGTAAGCCTCGGCATAGAACAGCACGCCGCTGATGCTGGTGTACGGGCCGCGATAGCGGAAGCCACCGGTGATCGAGACCCCGATGCTGCGCCCGTAGGTCAGGATCGGATCGGTGCGGTCGGCCAGCGCGCACAGCGCCGTTGTGCTGCCGCGCACATGCAAGCCCTCGCAGACCTTCCAGCCGAAGTTGAGCCCTGCGGCCGAGCCGGGCACCAGGTCGATTTCTTCCCACGCGTTCTGCCCCACGTCGCCGATGATCAGATCCTGGGTGAGACGATCGAAGCTGAAGCGCCAGGGGTTGCGCAGGCCGTAGTGGTGGATCTCGTCGCACGCCGCCGCATCGCCGCCGGCGTCGCCGGCAAAGGGATTGCCGGGCGGGATGCCGTAGGTGCGCAGCGCCGGGTCGGCACCGCACAGATCGGCACCGGCCGGCGTGTTGGTGCTGTCCACGTCGATGCGCAGCATCTTGCCCAGCAGCGCGTGTGAATCGGCGCTGCCGCGGGGCACGCCGGCCGGTGCGGTGCCGGTGAAGCCGGCGCTCGGGGTGCACCCGACCATCGTGGCCGGCGACAGCGACTGCCCGGAATTGCAGGGATCATTGCCGCTGCCGCCGTCGCCCATGCCGATGTAGAGATACCCGTCCGGGCCGAAGTGGATGTCGCCGCCGTTGTGGTTGGAATAGGGCTGGTAGACGCGCAGCACCACGCTGCCGCTGGCCGGATCCGCCTGGTTGGCATTGCCGGAGGACACCGTGTACCGGGCCACCACCGTGCTGCCGCTGCCGTCGGTGTAGTTGATGAAGAAGCGCCCGTTCGTGGCGTACTGGGGATGGAAGGCCAGGCCCAGCAGGCCGCGCTCGCCGCCCGTGGTGAAGCCCAGCGGCGGCGAACTGCCGCCGGAGCCGATGTCGAGGAAGGGCGTGGGCAGCAGCGCCCCGCCGGCGTCCACGACGCTGATGATGCCGCCCTGGCGCACCACGAACAGCCGGCTGCTGCCGTCGCCGGCGTTTCGCACCGCCAGCGCGCCGCCGACGCCGCCGGCCACGATGGTCTGGAAGGTGATCGCATCGAGATCGGCCGGGGCGGCGGCCGCATTCCATCCGGCCACGGCCAGCGCCGCGCTCATGCATGAAGCAAGGAGTCGTTTCATCGGGAAGTACCCCATTGATCTGGGGCGCGCGATGCTCCGTGCAGCCGCGCGCCCTGCGGCCCCCCGCGCAGGGTTTATACCCCAAACAGAGTAGATTCGGGACCCTGGTCCGGAGCGGTTTGTGCGCCTGCCTGCGCAGAGAGCGAAGCCAAACCGCAGCTGACCGGGATCCCGGCGCGCCGCCGCGCCCCCGGGATTGTCACGAGACTGTCACCCCGATTTCATATCGTGCGCGGCATCCGTCGTGCCGAACCACGCTCAGCGTCCTGCTGCGGCGTCGGCACCACGCACCCCCTCTCCCTTGTGCCGCAGTCCGATGAAATCCTCCCCGCTCAGCCTTGCCATCCTGGTCGCCCTGACCTCTCTTCCGGCGTACGCCGAGTCCAGCGCCTTGCCCGAGCCCGCACCTCCCGATCCTGCGGTCACCGAGCTGTCCGAAATCGTCGTGGAACAGACCCGTGTCGTGGAAGAAGGCGGTGGCCAGTTCGACGCCATGCAGCTGCGGCGCGAATCGGCGCAGCTGCTGGACGTGCTGTCCTACGAGCAGATCGCGCGCAGCGGCGACTCCAATGCCGCCGTGGCGCTGCGCCGGGTCACCGGCCTGAGCCTGGTCGACGATCGCTTCATCTACGTGCGCGGCCTGGGCGAACGCTACTCCGCGACCCTGCTCAACGGCGCCCAGATTCCCAGCCCCGACCCGACCCGGCGGGTGGTGCCGCTGGACCTGTTTCCCGCCGGCCTGCTGTCTGGCATCGAGGTCAACAAGAGCTACAACCCGGCGCTGCCGGGCGAGTTCGGCGGCGGCACGGTGGACCTGCGCACGCGCGGCATTCCGGCGGCGCGCCTGTTCAAGGCTGACCTGGGCCTGGGCTTCGTCGATGGCACCACCGGCAAGGACGGCTGGCGATCGGCCAGCGGTGATCGCGATTGGCTCGGGCGCGATGACGGCCTGCGCGCGCCGCCTGCCGGCGTGCTGCAGCGCCCGCTGCCGCCGCGCGGCTCGGAGGCGCTTGCGGACCTGGGGCGCGAGGTCATGGCCAAGCCCTTCGGCGTATCGCAGCGCTCGCTTGGCCCGGACGGCAACGCGGCGTTGTCCTTCGGTGACGTGTGGGGCGGCGACGACCTGCGCATGGGCTTCATCAGCGCCGCGCGCTGGTCGCAGAGCTGGGACAAGCGTGACGAGGACCGTGCCGAGTACGCCCGCCTCGGCGACGGTCGCCTGGTCGCCAGCGAGGACTACCGGCGCGAGCGTACCGAGCAGAACGTGGCGAGCAGCCTGTTCCTTTCCGGCGGCGTCGACGTCGGCGCGAACCACCACCTCGATGCCACCCTCATGCGCCTGGCCCAGAGTCTCCAGCAGGACCGCATCGACACCGGCCTGCGCGCACTGGGTACGCCCGAGCGCACCACCCAGAGCGAGTGGGTGGAAAACGTGCTCACCAGCCGGCAGCTCAGCGGCGAGCACCGCTTCCCGAACGCGGGCGATGCGCAGGTGCGCTGGCAGGTCACCGACTCGGACGCGACCCGCGACCTGCCGTTCGCGCGCAGCTATCTCTACACCCGCAACGCCGCCGACGAGTACGTCTACACCCCCAGCTTCCCGGCCCAGATGCGCTGGGAAATGATGCGCGACGACGCGCGTGAGGCGCGCCTGGACGTGTCCGTGCCGTTCACCCTGGGCAACGACGCCGAGCTGGCCCTGTCGGCCGGTGCCAGCCGCCTGCGGCGCGACCGCGACTCGGAAATCTGGCGCGTCAGCGTGCGCCACCTGGCGCAGCTGCCGACCGGCAGCACCCCGATCGACGAGATCCTCTCGCCGGAAAACATCGACGCTCGCCGCCTCGAACTGCTTTCCGCCAGCCAGCCCACCGACTTCTACCAGGCCAGCCAGTCGCTCGATGCCGCCTATCTGCGCGCCGACCTGCGCCTGGGTGCGTTCCGCGCCGACCTCGGCGTGCGGCGCGAAGAAAACGACCAGAGCGTGGTGACCCAGGATCCGTTCCTGCCCGGCGCGGTGCCGACGACCGCGCATCTGGAAGGCAGCGACACCCTGCCTTCGGCCACGCTGACCTGGGCCTACTCGGACAACGCCCAGCTGCGCGCCTCCTGGAACCGCACCGTGAGCCGCCCGGAGTTCCGCGAACTGTCGCGCGCGCCCTACACCGATCCGGTGCTGGACCTGACCGTCGTGGGCAACCCCAACCTCAGCCAGACCTCGATCACCAGCTACGACCTGCGCTGGGAATACTATTTCACCGGCACCGACAGCCTGTCGGTGGCGCTGTTCCGCAAGGATTTCAACGATCCGATCGAGCTGGTGAGGACGCCGGCGTCGAGCGAGCTGCTGGAGTTGCGCAATGCCGACACCGCCTACGTGCAGGGCATCGAGTTCGAGATCGGCAGCAACCTCGGCTACTTTGCCGACGCCGGCTGGGTGCCCGGGGCGGTGCGCAACGCCATTCCCTGGTACGACCTGGCCCTCAGCCTCAACCATGCGCGCATCGACTCGGAAGTGGATCTGGGTGCCAACGTCGGCATCCAGACCCTGTCCACCCGCCCGCTGCAGGGCCAGTCGCCCTATCTCACCAACTTCGCCCTGACCTGGTTCGATCCCGAGGCGGTGCATGAGGCGACGCTGCTCTACAACGTGGGCGGAAAGCGCATCAGCAAGGTCGGCCTGCAGGGTTTGCCGGATGAATACGAGCAGCCGTTCGGCCAGCTCGACTTCAGCTATTCGCGCCCCGTCGCGGAAAACTGGAAGCTGCGCCTGCGGTTGCGCAACCTGCTCGACCCGGCGATGGAGTTCACCCAGGGCGACGAAGTGTCGCGGCGCTATCGCAAGGGGCGCGAGATTGCGGTGAATCTGGAGTGGAATTACTGATCCGGTGCGGCTGGGGCACGGGCCGCGCCCGGCTCGCCCCGCCGCCGGCCCCACGACTCATCCGCGCGGCTTGGCGCGGTGGGTGGCGGTGGCGGTCCACGGATCGTCGGGCCAGGGATGTCGCGGATAGCGGCCCTTCATTTCCTTCTTCACTTCCGGATAGGTGCGCTCCCAGAAGCCCTTGAGGTCCTGGGTGACCTGCAGCGGACGACCGCCGGGAGACAGCAGGTGCAGGGTGAGCGGCACGCGGCCCGCGGCGATGCGCGGGGTGTCGGCCAGGCCGAACAGTTCCTGCAGCTTCACCGCGAGCACGGGCGCGCCGTCGTGCTGGTAGCGAATCGGGCGCTCCAGGCCCGAGGGCGCGAGGATGCGCGTGGGAGCCAGCGCGTCGATCTTCTGGCGCGCGGTCCAGTCGGCGTGCGACTTCAGCGCCTCGGCAAGTTCCGCCTCGCCCAGCGCATCCAGTCGCCGCTTGCCGGCCAGCGCCGGGCGCAGCCAGTCGTCCAGCGTGGCCATCAAGGCGGCATCGGAAACGTCGGGCAGGGCCGCGGCCTCGTCCGGCAGCCAGTCGCGCAGGCAGCGCACCCGCTCGCGCCACTGGCGAAGGTTCTCCGTCCAGGGCAGCGCCTCCAGCCCGGCCTCGCGCACCGCATCCACCAGCGCGTCGGCGAAACGGGCCGGGTCGGGCTGGGCGATGGGCCGAACGTCGAGCAGGATGCGGTCGAAGCGGCGTTCGCGCCGCGCCGCGATGCGCTGCGCGTCCGTATCCCAGAACACCCGGTCTCCGGTCACGAAGCGCGCCGCGAAAGCGCGCTCCAGCGCTGCCTCGTCCACGGGCGCGGCGCGCAGCACGCGCGCGTCGCGCTCGGCCTCGCGCAGCTCGGCAATGACGATCCACGCTTCGCCGTAGAGCGCGCTGTCGGGCGCGAGCGTGGCGCTGCGGCCGTTGGCGAGCTGGTAGCGGTGCGGGTCGGACGGATACTGGTGCGCGATGCGGTCGGGGAAGGCGAACATCAAAAGATCGCCAAGGCGATGGGCGGCGGCATCGGCGGGCGGCCCGGCGCTCACGCCCAGCCGCCGCCGCCACTGCCTCGCGGCCTGGTCGATCGCGGCCAGCGCGCCGCGCGAAGCCTCGGGCGGCGTGCGGCCGGCGCGAAACGCCGCCAGCGCCTGCCAGCGCGCGGCGATATCGTCGCGGCGCGGGCCTTTCAGCGGATCGCGCGCTTCGAGCAGGGCCGCAAGATCGCAGGCCAGCGCCGCGTCTTCCGGCAGGTCCGGTGCCAGCAGCATCGCGCCGATGCGCGGATGGGTGCCGAGCTTCAGCAGGCGCTGGCCGAGCGGCGTGATGCGCCCGTGCGACAGCGCGCCGAGGCGTTCGAGCAGGTCGCGCCCGGCCGCCAGCGCGCCGGCGGGCGGCGGGTCGAGGAAGCGCAGCGCGTCGCTGCCCCAGGCCGCCAGTTCCAGCGCCAGCCCAGTGAGTTCGGTGAGCGCGATTTCCGGGCGGCGCGAAGGTTCCAGTCGCTGCGACTGCGGCCAGAGCCGATAGCACCAGCCCTCGGCCACGCGACCGGCGCGGCCGGCTCGCTGGTCGGCCGAGGACTGCGGGATCGTGACCACGTCGAGGCGCGGGAAGCCGGAGTTGGGATCAAAGCGCGGCTCGCGCGCCAGGCCCGAGTCGATCACCGTGCGCACGCCGGGCAGCGTGACCGAAGATTCGGCCACGTTGGTGGCCAGCACGATGCGGCGGCGGCCGTCGGCGGAAGGCTGCAGCACCGCGCCCTGCGCCTCGACCGCAAGCTCGCCGTGCAGCGTCAGCACCTCGGCCGCCAGCTCCGCGCCGTCGAGCGCACGCTGCGCCTCGCCGATCTCGCGCTGTCCGGGCAGGAACACGAGGATGTCGCCGGGGTGCGCGGCGAAGGCGTCCTGCACGCAGCGCCGCACCTGCGCGGCGAGCGGCTCGTCGCGCCGTGCCGGCGGGTGCGAGATCGTCACCGGGAAGCTGCGGCCTTCCGAGCTCAGGCGCGGCGCATCGAGGAAGCGCGCGAGCTTCTCGCCATCGAGCGTGGCGCTCATCACCACGATGCGCAGGTCTTCGCGCAGCTGCGCCTGCACGTCGAGCGCGAGCGCGAGGCCGAGGTCGCCGGAAAGATGGCGCTCGTGGAACTCGTCGAAGAGGATCGCGCCGACGCCGTCGAGCATCGGGTCGTCCTGGATCATCCGCGTCAGGATCCCCTCGGTCACCACCTCGACGCGGGTCGCGGCGCTGGTCCGGTTCTCGAAGCGGATGCGGTAGCCGACGCGCTGCCCGACCTCCTCGCCCAGCCCGCGCGCCATGAAGCCCGCCGCGGCGCGCGCCGCCACCCGGCGCGGCTCCAGCATCACGATGCGCCGCCCGTCGAGCCAGGGCGCATCGAGCAGGGCCAGTGGCACCCGCGTGGTCTTGCCTGCGCCGGGCGGCGCTTCCAGCACCAGGCGCGGGTGCGCCGCCAGCGCATCGCGGATCGCCGGCAGCAGCGCATCGATCGGAAAGACGGGTTCGGTCATGGGCTGCGAAGGGTAGCGCAGGGCGCGCGCCGCGCAGCGGCGGGCGGCTGGTGCCGCGCGCGGCCTCTGGCAGGCGCGAAGGTCCGCCGCTATCGTCTGCCCACCTTTCCCTGCTCCGTGGAGCTTCCCATGCGCTTCCTCGCCGCCTGCCTGCTTTCCGCCGCCGCCTTCCTCGCCCACGCCGGCGGCTACACCGCCTACGGCGAAGCCTTTGCCGACGGTGCCGCCGTGCCGGTGTCCGAGGCCATCGCCGCGTTCGATGCCCACGCCGACAAGCCTGCGCTATACAGCGGCCGCATCACCGAGGTCTGCCAGAGCAAGGGCTGCTGGATGGTGCTCGAACACGAGGGCCAGGCCGCGCGCGTGATGTTCGGCGCGGACGCCTTCTTCATCCCGAAGGATTCCACCGGCAGCGCCATCGTGCACGGCACGCTCGCGCGCAAGGCGCTGACCGCGGCGCAGATCGCGCACATGAAGGCGGACGGCAACGGCGGCGACGTCGCCGCCGTGGAATACCGCATCATCGCCGACGGTGTGCGGCTGGCGGGAAATCCCTGAGTCCGGGGGCATGGCGGATTCGCCGGTGCCGCCGCCATCGCGCCGGCACCGACCCGGGCGCGCTCCCCCGGGCGCACCTGGAGCACGCGCGCGGCATTGAAGCGCGGGGTTAATTCGCCGCCCGAACGTACCCGGGCTGCGCCTCGAACCACTTTTTTGCGCCCTTGAGGCGGAACTGGCGCTGGCCGTTGTCCACGTCCACGCCCACGCCGAGCACGCCCCAGCGGGCGTGGAGCTGGCCGGACGGCTGCTCGCCGCAGTAGCGGATGCGCCCTTCGAGGTCGAAGCGGTCGTTGTTGGCCCGCATGTCGTCGACGACGAGGCACTCGCCCTGGCGCTGGAGCCGTGCGCTGGCGTCGGCTTCGCCGGCGTCGATCAGGCGGCGGATCCAGGTCGGGAACTGGCGGCGCTGGGCAAAGACGGAAAGCAGCGGGGCCACGTCGCGCAGCTTCACTTGCGCATCGACCGCCAGCGCCATCGGCTGCTCGAAGTCCATCAGGCCGTCCTTGAGTTCGGCCACGCCCCACCAGCCGCGCGTCGTCTCGCTTTCCGGCCGCAGGATGCCGACGTGCTGCAGCGCGATGCGGGTACCGGGCAGGTGGAACTGGCGTTCGGCGAGGCTGGCGGCGGCCAGGTGCGCATCGACCAGGAGATTGCCGCGCAGCACCAGTTCGCCCAGGCTCAGGGTGGCCTCCGTGGCGCGGAGCAGGAAGGTGCCGCCGCTGCGGTTTTCCGCCACCTGCATGCGCATGTCGGCATCGATGCTGCCGCGCCCGGCGAGGAGCTTCACGCCGTGCGGCGGCAGATAGCGGTTGAAGCGCGCGAGGTCGGGGAGGCGGGCATCGCGGAATCGCAGGCGCACATCGAGCGAGTCCGCCAGGGTCTGCATCTGCCCGGTACCGGCCAGTTCCAGACGCAAATCGCGGCCCGAGCCCAGCACCGCGTCGGGCTTTCCGGCGGGTGCCAGGTCGAAGCGATCGAGTACCACGGAGGCGACCAGTCGCGCTTCGCCGCCATCCCCCGGTTCGATGTCGGCGCGCGCGTGCGCTGCGCCCTGGAAGCGGTGCGCGTATGCGGACAGGCCGAACTCGGCGTCGCGGATCGCCAGCGCGGTGCCGGGTGCCAGATGGCCCGCCGTCACCCGGATCCTGCCCTTCACCTCGCCGCGACCCTCCAGTTCAAAGTCCTGCAGGCGGCGGAACAGCGGCCTGATGGCGGCGAGCGAGGGAAATTTCGAGTCGAGCTCGATGTCGCCATCGAGCCGCGCCAGCTGCTGCGGCCAGGGCGGCAGCGGCAGGCGGCGGGAAGCGAGCACGAGCCGCGCGCTGGCGCGCTGGATCAGGTCGGGAATCGGCGGCAGATCGAGCGCGAGCGCCAGGTCGTCGTCACGCGCGCGCAGCGCAAGCCGCGCCTCGCCATCCGTCGTCAGCCCGGAAAACGCGGTGACGGCGAGCGGCAGTCGCAGATCCAGCGCGCTGCCCGGCGCGAGCAGGCCGTGGTCGAGATCGAGTCGGGCTTCGATCCGTCCCGAATCCGTACTGGTGCGGGTTGCCACCTGCATGTCTTCGGCGATGCTGGCAACGAGGCCGAACGCATCGGCGTCAAGGCGCAGTTCGGCGACCAGCAGATCGAGGATCGCCGCGCCGGGATGCTCGCGCCGGCGGTGGGCGTCGATGCGTGCCGCAGCATCGATCGTTGCGTCATGCACCAGCACGCGCCCACCGTGCAGCATCCGTGCCTGCTGCAGGTGCAGGCGCGAGGGCAGCAGTTCGAACGGGCCGCCGCGCAGCTGCTGGTGCCAGCGCGCCTCGGCCTGCGCCAGGCCTTCCAGCGTGGCATCACCGACGTCCAGACGCAGGGTTGAATCCACCCGCACCTGGTCGAATACCAGGCGCAGCGCGCGCTCCCCGTGCGGCGGCGCGGGCAGGGCGGGTTCCACTTGCCGCACGCTGACGCGCGGCGCGTCCGCCTCGATCCACGTGAAGCGCAGTTCCCGGCGCAGCAGCGGCCAGAGGGCGATCCGGCCGCGGGCGCGGTCGGCACCGATTTCCCAGGCGGTGCTGCGCGCCTGCCCGCCCAGCGTCACCCGGGTGAGCGTGATGCGGCCGGGCCAGAGCATCCAGCCGCCCTGCCAGTCCATCTGGAAGCGCTCGGGCTTGCGGTTGACCAGAGGCTCGAGCAGCGGCGAATTGATCAGCGCGTTGGCCAGGACCAGGTACGCGGCCACCCCGACCAGCGCGATGCGCAGCAGGCGCAGCATGCGGCGCGGCCGGGCGGCGGGTGCGCCGACCGGCGTCATTCCAGCGTGAACCACTGCACCTCGACGCGGCGGTTGAGGTCGCTGTCCGGGCTGGCCGGCTCCTCCCAGCCGCGCCCGACCAGCTCGATGCGCGCCGGATCGATTTTCGGATAGCGCGCCAGCAGCGCGTCGCGCACCGCCTGGGCGCGCTGGCGCGACAGCTCCATCGCCTTGAGCGCCATCGAGCGCACCAGCGGCTGCCCGCCCTGCTTCTCGAACTCGGGCAGGCGCGCGTTGTCGACGTGACCGCGCAGCAGCACGATCGAGCCGGGGCTGACCTGCAGGAAGTTGCGGATGGTGTCGAGGTATTCCTGGTTCTGGCTGGCGTTGCGGTCCAGCACGGCGGAATTGGGTTCGAAGAAGAAGCGGATGTCGCGACTGAGGAGTGCGTCGCCCTCCAGCGACACCGCGCCGCCGGTGCGGATCGGCGCGATGGCGATGGTCTGGCCGGCGAACTGGCCCGCCTTGGTCAGCGCGTCGAGCCACTGGGTATCGACGAAACGCGCCGGATCGGCCGGGTTGCGGATGAGGTTGCCGTAGGCCAGCACCGAAGACTGGAAGATGCCCTGGAAGGAGCCGGCCGCATCGATCTGGCCGCTGAAAAACGCGAGGTTCTCCGGCAGGTTGGACAGGTGCACCTTGGCCAGCTCGGCGCGCGTGTCGGCCACGCTCCATTCGAACGCCTTGGCGATCACCTCCAGATGCGCCTCGGGGGTGTCGCGCACCTGTCGATTGCCTTCCATCAGCCCGTGCACCAGTCCCTTCACCCACTCCGGCCGGGCCTGGGCAAAGCCCTTGTTGACGGTGAGGATGTCGGCCACCACCAGCAGGTTTCTGTTGGAGACCAGCGCCTTGGCGCGCCCGCCCGAAGCGGCCACCACCTCGTCGGTGCGCGGCGACCAGCCGACGCAGCCGTTGAGGCGCGGGCGGCTGATGGAAAGCTCGGCCGCGTAGGCGTCGCAGGCCACGAAGGCATCCTCGTAGAACACCAGCCCCAGCTCGCCGGCCGCCGGCCGCGCGTCGAGGTCGCGCAGCACCTTCACCGGCACGCCCGCTTCGGAGGCGAGGTAGCGGATGAAGAACTCGCTTTCGTTGAACTGCGAGGCCGCCAGCACGCGCCCCTTGAGCTGGTTGATCGAGGTGATCCCCGCATCCACGACCACCTGGTCGGCACCGCGCGAAAAGCCGATCTGCGCCGGCACCACGATGTCGAACTGCCGTCCCAGCACCGCGAGGGTGTCGACCGTGGTCACCGAGGCAGCGACGCGGCCGTTGTTGAGCTTGGACCAGCCTTCCTCCTCCTCCAGCTTCAGCCGCACCTGGAAGCCGTAGTTGCGCGCGAAGAAGGAGTCGGGATTGGGTGCCAGCCCGCCGTTGGCGACCACGAGGCCGGCGTAGCCGGCGTACTCGCTGATGTCCACGTCGATGATGTCGCCCTGTGGCTGGTAGGCCGCGGCGGCATCGAGGGCGGGCAGTGCGGTGAGCGGCTCGATCGGATCGGGCGCATCGACCGCCTCCGCGCGCGCCTGGACCGCATCGCGGCTGCCGTCCGCCGGCAGGTCGGGGGTCTTCATGTCGCGCAGCACCAGCCAGCCGCCGAGACCGAGCAGCGCCAGGATCAGGATGAGGGTGATCACGACGCCGGCGGCGCTGCCGCGCTGGCGTCGGGCACGGGTGGTCTGCGGATGGATCGACTTCATCGCGACTCTCCTTCGGACAGGGGTTTGTCAGTGACGGGGTTGCCGCGCAGCACCCGCTGGGGCAGCGCGGCGGTTTCATCGAGGTCCAGCGCGCCCAGCAGGTCGCGCTGGCTGTCGAGCCAGCGGTCGGCCTCGTTGAAGGCCGAGGTGAGGGCGTCGAGCGAACTGCCGATGCGCTTTTCATCGCCGGCCAGGAGCGCCTGCTCGCGGATCAGCGAAACCTGCTGGTCGATGCGCGCCAGCTCCGCGTCGATGCGCTCAGCGCGCAGGGCGGCCTGGGCGTGCGCGGCCTGGCGCGCATCGATCACCTGCTTCTGCTGCTCCAGGCTGCGGCGCAGCTCCGGGTCGAGATCGGCCTGGCCCAGGCGGCGGTCGATGCCGTCTTCCTGCTGCTGCAGCCGCGCGCTGTCCTCGCGCGCGCCGACCAGCACCTGGGAAATGGTCTGACTGGCGCTGAGCATGCGCAGATGCAGCCAGACCAGCTGCTCGATGCTGTCGGCGTAGCTGCGCATCATCGGGTCGGCGTCGAGCAGCGCCAGGATCTCGCGCCCGCGCCGCTCCAGCGTGCGCTGGCGCTCGCGCCGCTCGCGGTCGAGCGCATCGAGCAGGGTGAAGTAGCGCCTCTCGCCGGGATCCTCGCGCGCCGCCTGGGCCTCCACCGCCGCGCGAAAGCGGCGGTTGCTGGCCATGCCGAGCAGGTAGGCCAGCTCCAGACCGGCACCGAGCAGCCAGAAGCCCGGGCTGAGGAAGACGCCGAGCAGGCCCATGGCACCGAGGAAGAAAAAATTGGGTGGGATCGGCATTCCCATTGGCCGCGCCGTGAACGCGGCCCAGAGGCGGCGCGCGAAGCTCACGTCGCGTCTCCGCCGTAGTGGCGCAGGGCTTCCGGCACGAACTTCATGTCGGTGGCCTCGCGGATCGCGATGCGCATCTGGAAGGCCATCACGTCGGCCGGCACCGGCGGCTGGTAGCCGGTCAGGCATTCCTCCAGCGCTGCCAGGACATCGAGCCCGCGGGTGCGGGTGAGGCGATAGGTCTTGACCGCCAGCGCCTCGGCGGCACCGGGCGTGAGCAGGATCGGCAGCGCGAGGCCGGCCATCGCCCCGGCACCGGGCGCGATGCCGAAGCGCTTGAGCAGGACGTTGAGCAGCGCCGCGCTTTCCTCCGCGCTGGCGGTGGGCAGCAGCGGCACCTTCACGTCTACCCGCCCGGGGCGCTTGAGGTCCACCTCGATCAGGTCGGGGCGCGAGGAGGCGAGCATCCACATCAGCCGGCCGCGGTTGCCCGAGTCGCTCATTTCCTGCGCGATCATCGAATACAGCCGGCCCGAGAGGCCGCTGTCGCCGCTGCCCGAATCGCGCCGCCCGAGGGTCTGGTCGGCCTCGTCGATGAACACGATGCAGCGCCCCAGCGCGCGGATCAGGCGGAAGATCTTTTCCAGGTTGCCTTCGCTCGAACCGACCCAGCGGTCGCGGAAGTTCTTGAGCTTGACCACCGGCACGCCCGCTTCGCCGGCAAGGCACTCGACCAGATAGGTCTTGCCGGTGCCGACCGGCCCGCACAGGAGGTAGCCCATCGGCAGCGCGCGCAGATCGCCCGCGCGCCACAGCGCGATGTCCTGGCGCAGCCAGTCCTTGAGCACGTCCGGCGCGTGGTAGTCGTCCAGACTGCGGCGCGATTCGACGAATTCGATCAGGCCCGCGGCATCGCCCTCCACCAGCGCCTTCTTCACCTGGACGAAATCCGCCGGCTGCAGCGGCCGATGCTCGTGCGCGCGCTGGCGCACCAGGCTTTGCAGCGCGCTGATGCTGACTCCGGCCAGCGCCTGCGCGGCGGTTTCGTCGCCCTGCCCGGGATCGAACGCGGCCGGGTGGTCCAGGCGCAGCTGCGCGAGTGCGGCGGTGAGCCGGGGCACGTCGGGCAGCGGGATGCGCAGGCGCGCCACGCGCGGGTTGAAGGCGACCTGCGGGTGCAGATCGTTGAGGTTGTCGGCGATGAGAAAACTGGCGAACGCGAGCTCGGAATAGGGTGCTTCGCTGGCGAAGTCGCGGATCAGGCTGGCGAGGCTGGCGATCTCGAAATCACCTGGACGACCGCCCGGAAGCCACTGGTCGACGCCGCGCAGGATGAAGGCGATGTGCTCGTCCTCGCCGCGCCCCAGCGCGCGCAGGTTGGCGCGGTAACGCAGGTAGCGTGCCACCACGTCGAGCGCCGCGCGCGGCTCGCGCGGCAGCGGGCCGAGCTTCTCGAAGGCCGGCCAGTCGCGCAGCCGCTCGGCACCGCGCGTGACGGCCAGCCCGTTGCCGGCATCGTAGGAAAACACCACCTGGAAACCGCCCAGGAGCTGGGCGTCAAGGTATCGGGTGAGGGACACCAGCCGGCCGTCCAGCACGAAGCGGTCGGCGCTGTTGCCGTACAGCACGAACTGCCCGTGGGCACCGCTCTCGTAGGCAAGCGCCAGTTCGGACAGCCAGGTGGGTGCGTGCGGTTCCAGCGGCATCTGGGCCTATCCAGGAATCGAGACGGACTCCCTCTCCCCGCGGGCGGGGAAAGGGAGAAATGAGGCTCACGCCGATTCGCTGTCGCTGGCGCGCGGCGTCGAACCCATGCTGCGCTCGGCCGGCTGCGGCAGCGGCGCACCTTCCAGGGTGAGGCCCTCGGCGGCGGCGAAGTCGGCCAGTGCCTGGTCGGCCAGGGCCTGCTGCTCGGCTTCCTTGAGGTTGATCTCGCCCATGTCGATGGAATCCTTCGCCACGCGCGCGCGGCCGGCCTGCTTGGTGCGCTCTTCCTCGACCATCTCGTGCAGGCGGTTGAGGGTGTCGCCCGAGTCGCCGATCTGCCCGATCATGCCGGCCGCCATCTCGTTCATGTCGGCCAGCGCCTTTTTCATGCGCATGTCGTTGATCGCGCCCTTGAGGCCATCGATCTTGGCGCGCGCCGCGCTCACCGCCACGTCGCGGGCCTTGACCAGGTTCCTGTAGGTTTCCTCGGCGTTCTCCAGCTGGCTGCGGTTCTCGACCAGTTCGCGCGCCACCGTCTGCAGGCGCAGGGCGAGCTGGGCGGCGGCGGCCTGATTCCCGGCACGCAGGTGCGCGCGGGTCTTGGCGCGCAGATCGCTGTCCTCGGCTTCCAGCTTGCGCACCTGGCTCATCAGGCGCTCGGCCAGGCCGGCGTGGGCGGCCAGACTCTGGTTGTAGCTGCCGATCTGCTTGCGCAGGTTTTCCTGCTCCAGCTCCAGCAGCGCCTCGGGATTGCGCTTCTCGATGCCTGAGACGAACAGCGACAGAAAGCCGCGAAAGACATTCATCAAACGGGTGAACATGCCGCCTCCGGGGGTGCAGAACGTGGGAACCGGCGCAGGATAACGCCTCGCGCACGGTTGCAGGACGCCGGATGCCATTCAACGTGACGCTTCGATGCTTCGTAGCCGCCGGACGCCGAACACCGCGTCGGGAACGCAGCCCCGACCTGCGATGCGCGACATGCCCCGTGCGGCGCGGTCAGAGCCGGTCCAGAACGTCGGCCAGTTCCGGAGCCAGCGGCGCGTTGAGGAGGTAGGGTGCGTTGCCCTGGTCCAGCGCGAATTCCAGCGAGGCGGCGTGCAGGAACAAGCGCTTGAGGCCCACCTGATCGCGCAGTCGCCGGTTGACGTCCTCGGCACCATACTTGTCGTCGCCCGCCACCGGATGGCCGAGGTGGGCGGCGTGGACGCGGATCTGGTGGGTGCGCCCGGTTTCGATCCGCACTTCGCAATAGGAGTGTCCGCCGCGCCGCTCCAGCACGCGGAAGTGGCTGACCGACGGCTTGCCCTGCGCATGCACCTGGACGTGGCGCTCGCCGCCCTGGCGCAGGCCGATGTGCAGCGGCGCATCCACCGTCAGCGTGCCGTCGGGCAGGCGTCCGGTGAGCAGGGCCAGGTAGCGCTTGGTCAGCCCCGCGCCGTGATCCTCGCGCAGCAGGGCCTGCAGTTCGACCAGCGCCGAACGCTTCTTGGCCACCACCAGCAGGCCCGAGGTGTCGCGATCGAGCCGGTGCACCAGCTCCAGCGTCTGGTCCGGGCGCAGCGCGCGCAGCGATTCGATCGCCCCGAAGCTGATGCCGCTGCCGCCGTGGCTGGCCATGCCCGAGGGCTTGTTGAGCACCAGCAGGCGCGCATCCTCGAACACGATGGCCGCCTCCAGCGCCGCCAGCAGGCGCTCCGGCGGGCGCGTCGGGGTGCCCGGTTCGTCCAGCCGCACCGGCGGAATGCGCACCTCGTCGCCCTCGGCCAGGCGCGCGTCCGGCTTGGCGCGCTTGCCGTTGATGCGCACCTGACCGGTGCGCAGGAGGCGGTACACCATCGAGCGCGGCACGCCCTTGAGCTGGCCGGTGAGGAAATTGTCGATCCGCTGGCCGGCACGGTCGGCGTCGACCTGCACCCGCCGGACCCCGGATCCGGGCCCGTTTGCCGCCGTTGTCATGGGATTGCTACACTGTACAAGCGAGATAACGTCAGGATTTGGCTGCACGCCGGAGTTGGTTGGCGGGCAGCAAGGGTTCCGGCGCAGGTCTGGCAGCGGCACGCAACCTGCGTGCAAGTGTATCCGCTGCGCGGTGCCGGGACAGGCAGTTCGCCCGAAAAGTGCATGCAACGGCTTTTCGGCTTGTAGGCCGACCGGATGCGAGAGCATCCAGCGGCTTTCCCTTTAGGTTTGAAATCGCGCTCCCGCGGGAAATGCCCGACGGTTCGATGCGCTGGAGATTCTGCACGGCGACGGTCCGCGCCTGGCGCGACCGGACGCCGCCCCCGAAACTGGGCGCGGAGCACCCGGCGTTCCTTGCGGCTAGAGCGCGTGAGGAATCGCAACACCATGAAAAGAATGCTGATCAACGCCACGCAGCAAGAAGAGCTGCGCGTGGCCATCGTCGATGGACAGACGCTGTACGACATCGACATCGAGCAACCCTCCAAGGAACAGAAGAAGTCCAACATCTACAAGGGCCGGATCACCCGGCTCGAGGCCTCGCTCGAGGCCGCCTTCGTCGAGTACGGTGCCGACAAGCACGGCTTCCTGCCGCTGAAGGAAATTTCCCGCGACTACTTCGTCGAGGGCGTGAATCCGAACAAGGCCACGATCAAGGAGCTCCTGCGCGAAGGCCAGGAAGTGGTCGTGCAGGTGGACAAGGAGGAGCGCGGCAACAAGGGCGCGGCGCTGACCACCTTCATCTCGCTGGCCGGGCGCTACCTGGTGCTGATGCCCAACAGTCCGAGTGCCGGCGGGGTGTCGCGCCGCATCGAGGGAGACGACCGCGCCGCGCTCAAGGAGGCGCTGGACCGCATGTCGATTCCCGACGACATGGGCGTCATCATCCGCACCGCCGGCGTCGGCCGCGACGCGGAAGAGCTGCAGTGGGACGTCGACTACCTGCTGCAGGTGTGGAAATCGATCACCGACGCGGCGCTGTCCAAGCCCGCCCCCTTCCTGATCTACCAGGAGTCGCGCCTGATCATCCGCGCGCTGCGCGACTACCTGCGCGCCGACGTCGGCGAGATCCTCATCGACAGCCAGGAAATGTTCGATGACGCGCGCGACTTCGTGCAGCAGGTGATGCCGCAGAACCTGCGCAAGCTCAAGCTGTACAAGGACACCACGCCGCTGTTCAACCGCTTCCAGATCGAATCGCAGATCGAGAACGCCTACGAGCGCACCGTGCGCCTGCCCTCGGGCGGTTCGATCGTGGTTGACCAGACCGAGGCGCTGACCGCGATCGACGTCAACTCGGCGCGCGCCACCAAGGGTGGCGACATCGAGGAAACCGCGTTCAACACCAACCTGGAGGCGGCCGAGGAAGTGGCGCGCCAGATGCGCCTGCGCGACCTCGGCGGTCTGGTGGTGATCGACTTCATCGACATGGGTTCCTCCAAGCACCAGCGCGAGGTCGAGAACCGCCTGGCGCACGCGCTCAAGTACGACCGTGCGCGCGTTCAGGTCGGCCGCATCTCGCGCTTCGGCCTGCTGGAAATGAGCCGCCAGCGCCTGCGCCCGAGCCTGGGCGAATCCAGCCAGATCATCTGCCCGCGCTGCGAGGGCCACGGCCGGGTGCGCTCGGTGGAATCCCTGTCGCTGTCGATCCTGCGCCTGGTGGAAGAGCAGGCGATGAAGGACAACACCGGCCAGGTGCTGGTGCTGGCACCTTCGGAAGTGGCCAACTTCCTGCTCAACGAGAAGCGCCGTGCGCTGATGGAGATCGAGCAGCGCCACGACGTGCCGGCGGTCATCGTGGCCGATGCCCAGCTCGAGATTCCGCACTACGAGGTCAGCCGCATCCGCGAGAACGAACTGGACGAGGAGGAGAGCGGCAAGCCGAGCTATCGCCGCACCACCGCACGCAAGCAGGAAGTGCACGCGCTGACCCGCGCCAACCTCAATATCCCGCCCACTCCGGCGGTGACCGCGGTGCGGCCCAGTCAGCCGGCACCGATCCGCGAGGAAATGCCGGTGGAGAAGCCGCAGCCGACGCCGGCTCCGGCGAAGGTCGCGGCCGCCGCCGTGCCTGCATCGCGGGTGACGGCTCCCAAGCGCGGATTCTTTGCCTGGCTCGCCGGCCTGTTCGGCGGCGGTGATTCCACCTCGACGCCGGCTCCCGCCGCGCGCCGCGAAGGCACGCCGCCGGCGCGCGGACCGCGACCGGGTCAGGGTACCGGCCAGAACGGTCGCCGCGACGGTCGCGATGGCCGCGGCGACAAGGCGCGCGGCGAGCAGCGTTCGCGCAGTGGCCAGGAGCGCGGTCGGCCCGGTGGGCAGGAACCGCGTGCCGGCACGGCGGCGAAGGAATCCGTGCAGGAGGCGCAGGGCAATCGCGCCGGCAAGCGTGCCGATGCGCCGCGCGCGGAGGCGGGCGGCAAGCGCGATGCGCGCCAGCAGGCGCGCGCCGACAATCGCGAGCCGGGTCGCGCCAGGCCCGCGCCGGACAAGGAAATCGCCTCGACCGGCAGCGTGCCGCGCGACGTCCAGCTTCCGGCGGGCGAGCGCAAGTCCGCGCCGGAGGCCGCGAAGGACGCCGTCGAATCGAACCTCCGTTCCGTGCCGGCGCGCGGTGCGCCGGTGGCCGAGGCGGAGAGCGAAGCCATCGACACTGCGGCGGCAGCGCCGGTCGAAGGTGTGGCAGTGACAGCGGAAGGCACCGAGCCGAGCGAAGAGGCGGGCGCGTCCTCGCGTCGCCGCCGTGGTCGCCGCGGCGGCCGTCGCCGCCGTCGTCAGGACGAGGGCGCGGCCGAAAACGGCGGCACGTCGGCCGACGACCTGGATCTGGAGGACGAGGATGGCGACGAGGGCGCGATGCCCGCCGCGTCCCGCGCCGATGCGCCCGACGGTCGCGACCCGGCAGCGGCCGACGGGCCAGTCGAAGTTCGTCCGGCACCCGCGCCGGCCCTGCGTCCGGCGCCGGTTCTGGCGCCGGCTCCCGTGCCCGCACCTGCACCTGCACCTGCACCTGCACCTGCACCTGCACCCGTGCCCGTGCCCGTGCCCGTGCCCGTGCCCGTGCCTGCCGAGGCGAGCGAGCCGGAAGCCGCGCCTGGCGCCGATTCCGAGGCGGCGGCTGCGGTCGAGGCGGTTTCGATCCCGGCTCCGAGCCCTGCGCCGGTCCCTGCACCGGTGGCGGAGCCTGCGCCGGCACCGATCGAAGTCGCGGCGGAGTCCGCGCCGACGCCGGTACCCGCCGCTCCGCTTTCGGCACACGAATCCTCGCCGGCACCCGCCAAACCGGTGGCACCGGCCGCCGATGCCATGAGCTCGGTGTTTGCTCCCGTGCCCGCGCCGCTGGAGCGGCGCGGGCCGGCCGAGCCGGTGCGGATGTCGGTGGCCAGCGCGGTCGCCTCGGCGCTGCACGCACGCGGCCAGCAGGGCAGCCTGTTCGCCGCGCCCGAGCCGCGCCCTGCCGCAGAACCGGACGCAACGCCGGATCCGGCCGATTCCGAGCCGCCTGCGGAAGCCGAGGAGGCTCCCGATGCGCGGCCGGCGGTCGGATCGGACACAGACGAGCGGTCTGGATCGTGAGGGCCAGCGGCCGGTGCCACGGCACCGGCCGTGGCTGCCGGGCGATGCCCGAGGGAACCTCAGTTCGCGGCCAGCCCGTGCTGCAGCGCCAGCCGCGTGAGCGAGGCGATGTCGTTCACTCCGAGCTTGGCGAACAGGTGGTACTTGTGCGTGGCGATGGTTTTCGAACTGAGGTTGAGGTTGTCTGCGATGACGGTCATGCGCAGGCCCTGCACCAGCAGCATCGCCACCTCCAGTTCGCGCACCGAGAGCTGCTCGAACGGCGAGCCGGTGGTATCGAGGCTGCTGATCGCCATCTGCTGGGCCACGGCGGCGGAAATGTAGCGCTTGCCGCGCGCCACGTCCCGGATCGCGCGCAGCAGCTCCTCGGCCGGCGCGGCCTTGCCCAGGTAGCCGTTGGCACCGGCGGCAAGCACCCGGCGCGGCAGCGGGCCGTCCTCCTGCGCCGATACCACGATGACGCGCGCGGGCGAGTCGCTGCGGGTCAGCCGATCCGTGACCTCCAGCCCGCTGATGCCGGGAAGGTGCAGGTCGCACAGCACCACGTCGGCCGGCGTTTTGCGCAGCTCGGCCAGCGCCTGCTCGCCGCTGCCGGCCTCGCCGACCACGGAAAAGTCGGTGTGCTGCTGCAGGAGCATGCGGAAGCCGGTGCGCACCAGCTCGTGGTCGTCCACCAGATAGACACGGATCATTCGGCCATTCTCCCCCTGCGGAAACGGCAACCGGCGCCAGCTCCCGATTCCCCAAGCCTACGCGATGGCCCGGCAAAGCGCCAAACCGGGGAATCCGACACCCGCCCGCGCGCACCGCGCCCAATGATCCAGCGACCTGTTCACGGAGACAAAAGATGCCCCAGCGGCTGCTGATCGACACCGACCCGGGCGTGGATGACGCGCTCGCCATCCTGATGGCCCACGCCCATCCGCGCTGCCGGATCGAGGCGCTGACCATCACCGCCGGCAATGTCGGTCTTGGCCACACCCTGGCCAATGCCCTGAAGCTGTGCGAGATCGCCGGGATCGACGCGCCGGTGTTTCCCGGCGCGCCGGTGCCGCTGGTCGCCATTCCCGAGGACGCGGCCTATGTGCACGGACGCGATGGCTTCGGCGATACCGACCTGCCGCCCGCCGCGCGCCGGCCCGAGGCCGAACACGCCGCGCTCGCCATGCTCCGGCTTTCGCACGCGCATCCGGGCGAGCTGACCTTCGTGATGCTCGGCCCGCTCACCAACCTGGCGCTGGCGCTGTCGCTCGATCCGGACTTGCCCGAGCGCGTGCCGCGCCTGGTGGTGATGGGCGGTGCGGTCACCGGCCGCGGCAACACGCGCCTGCCGGTCGAGTTCAACACCGGGTTCGATCCGGAAGCCGCGCGCATCGTGTTCGAGCGCTGGCCGCGTTTCGAACTGGTGGACTGGGAAGCCACGCTGCGCCACGGGCTGGCGCACGAACAGTGCGACCTCTGGTTCGCCACCGACCATGAGCTGGCGCGCTTCTACGACGCGATTTCGCGCCAGACGCGCGCCTGGTCGGCGGGTCTGCGCGGCCCGGAATGGCACAGTGCGGATGCGCTGGCGATGGCGCAGGTCCTCGAACCGGAGTGCGCGCTGGAGACCGTGGATCGCGCGCTCACGGTCGAACTGACCGGCGAGCACGCGCGCGGCATGACCGTGGTCGACTGGCTCAGCCGCACCGGGCGTCCCGCCAACGCGCGCATCCTGATGTCCTACGACCGTGACCGCTTCGAACACCTGGTCCGCGCTGCGGTCGGTACTGCCTGAGGCCGCCGCGCAGGATTCGCAGCGGCCCCGAAGGCTGCGGCCCGGACGGGCCTCAGTGCGTTCGCCGCTCTTCGTACCAGCGCATGAGGCGCTGCTTGGCGGCCAGCTTCTCGCGCTTCATCTGCGACAGCGTGCCGGGACCAAGCGGCAGCGCGCCAACGGTGGCGTCGGCCACCTGCCGGTCAAGTTTCTGGTGGTGCTGATAGAGCCGGCGAAACTCGCTGTCGTGCTGCAACAATGCGTCGATTTCGCTCTGCGGCTGTGCTTCGAACATGTCGATGAACCTCCGTGGGGTCAGTGCTGACGTGGACGGGCGGGCAAGGTTGCCCGCCACCGGGAGGGACCGGCGGAGAAGGAGAATGTTCCGACGTGATGACCGGGCCGGGAATCCGGTCACGGTGGAGGCAGGAGAAAGCGGGGCCGGCCACGGATCGCGCCCCCCGGTCGCCGGCCCTGTCCCGGATCGGGACGGACGGCTGGCAACCCGGGGCGGCACTGAAGCATCCATCGGCCCGTCCTGCGCAGCACCGGAACCCCATTGCCCCGGCGCAGGACCGACCCTACTCCGCCCAACCGGCGGCGGCAAGGTTGCGCCCGAACCCCGCCGGACCCGCGGCCGACCGGGCGTGAATCGTGGTACGGGCATCAACGCCTTGCGCCGGCGGAACGCGCTAGAATGCAATGCTTTTCATTCCCGGGGGCCAGCCATGGGTGCGATCCGGCTCAGCTACAGCACGTTCGGACTGACCAACCTCGACTTCTTCGACGCCATCGACGCGGTGGACCGCGCCGGCTACGAGGGCATCGAAATCTCGTTCCACCGCGACCAGTTCAATCCGTTCAACATCGACGACGACTACCTGGCGGTGGTGCGCAAGCGCCTGGATGCGCGCCGGGTGACGGCGGCCTGCGTGGCCACGGCCTCGCATTTCTTCGACCCGCACCGCCCGCACGAGCCCTCGCTGATGGCGCTGGAAAAGGCCGCGCGCATGCGTCGTATCGATCTGGTCAAGCGCGGCATCCGCGTCGCGCGCGGGCTGGGCGTGAACCTGGTCACCTTCGGCAGCGGCTTCATCCGTGACGAGCACGTGGCCAAGCCCGGCGTGGACCCGGGCGAACTTCTGGCCGAGTCGATCCACGAATGCCTGCGCGAGATCCGCGACGACGAGGACATGACCCTCCTGATCGAGCCCGAGCCGGGCATGCACATCGAAACCATGGCGCAGGGTCTGGCCCTGCTCGACCAGGTCAATTCGCCCAGGTTCAAGCTGCACATCGACATCTGCCACGCCTACTGCTCGGAGAAGAATTACCTCGACGCGCTGCGCGCCGCCGCGCCGCAGGCGCGCTACCTGCATATTTCCGATGCGCGCGAGGGCTACAACCTCAAGATCGTGCACGATCACGAGGATCTCGCGCCGGATCTCGACTTCGCCAGCGTGCTGGTGCACTTCGAGGACACCGCCGACTTCCTGCTGCTGGACCGCGATCATCCCATCCACTTCCGCGAGGCGGCACCAAGTGCGGCGCGCGCCAGGCGCATCGAAACGCTGCTGGATCGCGCCGGGGTGAGAAAAGACCTCGAGGTCGTCGGCTATTCCAGCCTCTACGCCGGCAGCTCCGCGCTGGATGACGAGATCTTCACCTACCTCATCTCCATGCCCGGCCTGAGCTACGACGTGCTGGAGCGCGCCCGCCCGGTGGTCGGCTACCTGCGCGGGGCGAGGGGTGCGGCGCGGGTCGACAGGATGGTGGCCAACACGCGCACCGGCATCGTGCATTTCCACGAGATTCCGGGCGAGGGCACGCTGGACCTGGCCGGCAGCTTCAGGGCGCTGGCGGAAGGCGGTTTCTCCGGCTACGGTTCGGTGGAGCTGTATCACCACGTCGAAGGCTGGCAGAAGGCGCTCGATGACAGCTACCGGCACCTGGCACCGCTGGCGGCGGCGCACTGATCGGAGGTGGCCATGATCGATGCGAGTGCGTTGGGCTGGCCCGCTGATCTCGTGGGCGAACTGGACCACCGCCGGCTGAAGGCTCCGGCGGTGAAGCTGCGTTCGGCCACGCCCGGGAGCAAGGGCGACGTGGTGTACGCGGTGGACCTGCGCATCCGCCGCCCCAACGCGGAGGAGTACCTGACCGATACCGAACTGCACTCGGTCGAACACTTCCTGCTGGAAGGTTTCTCGCGCCTCCTGCCCGGCACCTTTCTTTCCGTGGGCATCATGGGCTGCCAGACCGGCCTGTACCTGGGCTTCCTCAACGAGGGCCGCGTGCCGGTGATCCTCGATACCCTGGCGCAGATCCTGGAAGACATGCAGCAGGCCACGGCGGTGCCCTACGCCAACATCGAGCAGTGCGGGCGCTGGCGCAATCATTCGCTGCACGATGCGCAGCGCGTGGCGCGCGAGATCCTGGCGCGCCGCGCCGACTGGCTGGATGCGGCATGAGCGCGGTGCCCCCCCAGCGCTGGGAAGTGCGGGTGCAGCGCCCGATCGCCTACGACGTGATCAAGGCCCCGGCGCTGTTCGACCCGGCGAGTGATCTCCTGATGTCCTTCGGCAACCCGCACGGGCGCCGTTTCGTGGTGGTGGACGGCACCGTGGATCGCCTGCACGGCGAGCGCATCCGCGGCTATTTCCGCGAGCGCGGCATCGAGGCGCGCATCCAGGTGTTTCCGGGCGGCGAAGAGCACAAGAACAGCGAGATCTACCAGGACATCGCGCGCGCGCTCGATGCCTTCCCCATCCACCGGCGCGATGAGCCCGTCATCGCGATCGGCGGCGGCGTGCTGACCGACGTGGTGGCCTTCGTCGCGGCGAGCTACCGGCGCGGGGTGCCGCACATCAAGGTGCCCACCACCCTGATGGGTTACGTCGATGCCGCGCTCGGGATCAAGGCCGGCATCAACTTCAACGGCAACAAGAACCGCCTGGGTGCGTTCGAGCCGCCGCTGGCGGTGCTGCTCGACCGCAGCTTCCTGCCGACCCTGCCGCGCCGGCACCTGGTCAACGGCGTGTGCGAGATCATCAAGCTCGCCATCATTCGCGACGCCGGCCTGTTCCAGCGCCTCGAGCGCGACGCCGCGCGCGCGGTGGCGACCTGTTTCTCCGAGCCGGCGGGCGAAGCCATCCTCGATGGCGCCATCGGCGGCATGCTGGAGGAACTGGCTCCCAACCTGCATGAGGAAGAGCTGGCGCGCCGGGTCGATTTCGGCCACACCTTCAGCTATGGCCTGGAGACGCGCCACGAGCACCGCCTGCTGCACGGCGAGGCGGTGCTGCTCGACATCCTGGTTTCCACCTGCATCGCGCAGGCCCGCGGCCTGCTTTCGGCGTTCGAAGCCGATCGCATCTTCGCGCTGGTCGAGGCGCTCGACGCGGGCCTGGACTACGGCGTGCTGGACACCGACCTGATGTGGGCCTCGCTGCTGGACCGGATCAAGCACCGCAACGGCCTGCAGCGCGTCCCCATGCCGACCGGCATCGGACACTGCCTCTTTCTCAACGACATTTCACGCGCCGAGCTCGATGCCGCGGTGCTCGCCCTTCACTCCCGGACCAAGGCCAGCCATGAACCAGCCATCGAATGTTGACAGCCAGGAGGTCAGCAAGTTCGACCGCGTCGCCCAGCTCTGGTGGGATCCCGCCGGCAAGATGGGAATGCTGCACGTCATCAACCCGCTGCGCAGCCAGTTCACCTTCGATCACGCCGAGGTCCGCGGCAAGCGCGTGGTGGACGTGGGCTGCGGCGGCGGCATCCTGACCGAGACCCTGGCCAAGGCCGGCGCCGACGTGGTCGGCATCGACCAGTCCGAGCTGACCCTGGAAGTGGCCAAGCAGCACGCCGCCAAGAGCGGGCTGACGATCGACTACCGCATCCAGACCGTGGAAGAACTCGCGGAAAAGGAAGCGGGCACCTACGACGTGGTGACGTGCCTCGAGATGATCGAGCACGTGCCCGATCCGGCCGCCATCATCGCGGCGTGCGCGCGCCTGCTCAAGCCCGGTGGCCACGCCATCTTTTCCACCATCAACCGCAGCTTCAAGGCCTGGCTGTTCGCCATCATCGGCGGCGAGTACGTCATGCGCATCCTGCCGCGCGGCACCCACCAGTACGAAAAGCTGGTGCGCCCGACCGAGCTGCGGTCGTGGTCCGAGGCCGCGGGCCTGACCTGGCTGCGCAGCGCCAGCCTCATGTTCAATCCGCTCACGAAGAAATTCCGCGTCGCGCACGGCAAGGAAGACGTCAACTACATGATGAGCTTCGTCAAGAAGAGCTGACATGCGCACCTACCTCGCCCTGTCGCGCTCCACCCACGGCGTGATCGATATCGCCATGCCCGGCTTCGCGGCCCTGCTCTGGCTCGGGCGCTTCCCGGCCTGGGACGTGCTGGCGGTGGCGCTGGTCACGGCGCTGGCGGGCTACACCGCGATCTATGCGCTGAACGATCTGGTGGGTGTGGAGGTCGACCGCGAAAAATTCGCCGGCAGCGGACCCAACGCGGGCTATTCGGTGGAAGCCTCCGACCTGCGCTATCCCATCGCCCGGGGCAAGCTCGGTTTCGGCCGCGGGCTGGCGTGGTTTTCCGTCTGGTATCTCATCGCTCTCGCCGGCGCGTGGTGGCTCAATCCCTGGCTGCTGGTCGTGGTACTGGCCGCGCCGATCCTGGAAATCGTTTACTGCCTTCTGTTCAAGGTGACCTGGTGGCGCGTCGTGGTGAGCGGCGTGGTCAAGTCGCTGGGCGCGATCGCCGCGGTGCTGGTGGTGGTGCCCGAGCCGTCGCTGCCGTGGCTGGGGCTGATGACGGCCTGGATCATGGCCTGGGAGATCGGCGGCCAGAACGTGCCGGCCGACTGGAACGATGTCGAAGAGGACCGCCGCGTCGGCGCGCGCACCATTCCGCTGGTGTTCGGCCCGCGCGTAGCCGGCACGGTGGTGCTGGTGTCGCTGGTCGTGACCGTGGCGCTGAGCCTGTGCCTGCCGGTGATGTCGCCGCTGGATCTGGGGCTGGCGTATCGGCTCGCGGCCTTCGCCGCCGGCTTTTTCCTGCTGCTGGTGCCCGGCTATCGGCTGTTCCGCTCGCACGATGGCCGCCGCGCCGCGCGCCTGTTCGACCGCGCCAGCCTGTATCCGCTGGCGATGCTGGTGATCATCACGGTGTTCGTGCTGCTGGCCTGACGGTGTGCGGCGGCTCAGCGATCGTCGCGCATGCGGCGCGAGTTGCGCGCCATCATGCGGTGGACCGCGAAATCCGGCAGGTACTTGAAGGCCAGACGCAGCATCTTGTAGCCGGCACCGGGCACCACGATCAGGCGGCCCGCCTCCACGCCCTCCACGCCCTGGCGCGCGACGTCCTCGGCATCCAGCCACATCCAGCGGGGCAGCCGGGAAACCAGCGCGCGGGTGCCGGTCACATCGTGGAACTCCGAGTAGGTGAAGCCCGGACACAGCGCGCACGCGTTGACCCCGTAGCGCGCATTCTCCAGCGCCAGCGACTCGCTGAACCTGATCAGGAAACTCTTGGCCCCGGCGTAAAGCGTCTGCCCACTGGACCCTGGGGCAAGCCCCGCGAACGAGGCGACGTTGAGGATGCGGCCGCGGCCCTCGCGGATCTGCGGCAGGAACCGCCAGGTCAGCTCGCTCACCGCCGTCACCATCACCTGCAGGAAGTGCGCGTGGGTTTCCCACGGGGAAGAAAGATAGTTGCCCGCCACGCCGAAGCCGGCGTTGTTGACCAGCCGACCGACGCTCACGCCGCGTTCGGTCAGCGCCTCGAACAGCGCGCGCGGGGCCTCCGGGTCGCCGAGGTCGGCCGCGACCACCACGCACTCCACCTGCGGGCGCAGCTCCTGCGCCAGCGCCTCGAGCCGCTCCGCGCGACGCGCCGTCAGCACCAGCGGCACGCCGCGGCGGGCGTATTGGCGCGCAATGGCGGCACCGATGCCGCTGGATGCGCCGGTGATGAGGGCATGGGGAACGCTGGACATGGCGGTGCTCACGCGGAACGGGACGGGCGAGCGTAACCGCCCCCGCGCCGCCGTGCCACGCGCGGCCGGCGTGACCGCCCCGCGCGCCGCGGCTATCCTTGGTGCCTTCCTTCTCGACAACGGAGCCCTCGATGCGTCGCAGGATCGTGGCCGGCAACTGGAAACTGCACGGAGACCGTGCCTTCGCCCATTCCCTGGTGGATGCGCTGGCCGTCGCGCCGGCCGCGCCGGGCGTGGATCTGATCGTCCTTCCGCCGCTGCCCTATCTGGCCGAACTGGCGGCGCGCCACGGCGACGGCGCGATCGCGTTCGGGGCGCAGAACCTGGATATCCACCAGCAGGGTGCCTACACCGGCGAGGTCGCGGGCGCGATGCTGCGCGACGTGGGTGCCAGTCACGTACTCGTCGGCCACTCCGAGCGGCGCGAGCTGCACGGGGAAACCAGCGCGCTGGTGGCACAGAAGTTCGCCGCGGCGCGCGCGGCCGGCCTGGTGCCGATCCTGTGCATCGGCGAGACCCTGGCCCAGCGAGAGGCCGGGGAAACCCACGCCGTGCTGGTGGCCCAGCTCGAACCGGTGCTGGCGCTGGGGGCCGAGCTGCTGGACGGGAGCATCCTCGCCTACGAGCCGGTCTGGGCGATCGGGACGGGCCTGACCGCCACGCCGGCGCAGGCGCAGGAGGTCCACGCGCGGGTGCGTGGCGAAGTGGCGCGGATTGGTGATACCATAGCCAGCTCGCTTCCGATCCTGTACGGCGGAAGCGTCAAGCCCGCCAATGCGGCCGAGCTGTTCGCGCAGCCGGACATCGATGGCGGCCTGATCGGCGGGGCTTCCCTCGTCGCCACGGATTTCCTTGCCATCGCCGCCGCCGCGGCGCGGTAGACCGAACCATGCTCTACACCCTGTTCAACGTCATCTATGTGCTGGTCGCAGTCGCCATGATCGCGTTCATCCTGCTGCAGCAGGGAAGCGGATCGGCGGCCGGCTCCGGCTTTGGTGCCGGCGCATCCGCCACCGTTTTCGGTGCGCGCGGCTCGGCCAACTTCCTCTCCAAGAGCACCGCCATTCTCGCCACCATCTTCATGGTGATGTCGCTGGGCATGGCGATGTACCTGCACAAGTCCAGCGGCTCCGGCGCGCAGGGCGAGGATCTGGGCATCATGGGTTCGGTCACGCCGGCCACCACGGTGCCGGCCGCGCCGACGGCGATCCCGCAGCAGATCGAGGCTCCGGCCGCCATTCCCGCGCCTGCGGCCGAGACGCCGCCGGCTGAAGAGGCCCCTGCGGAAGCGCCGGTTCCGGCGTCCGAGTGAGGCCCGCAACATTTTGATATGATGCGCGGCCCACGGCGGGCCGCCGTGAAGAATCAGCCCAGGTGGCGGAATTGGTAGACGCACTACCTTGAGGTGGTAGCGGCGAAAGTCGTGGGGGTTCGAGTCCCCCCTTGGGCACCAAACTCACATGCCGGAACTTCCCGGAGCAGCTAAAAGGCCCTGATTTCCAGGGCTTTTTTGTATCCGGAAGCCCGGTGACGCCGCGGGAACAGCGTGGGGAGGAAAGCAGGGTCATGAGCGAGCCCGGCGGCGCGCGTTCCGCCACAGCGTCCGCGTTCCGCACCGATATCGAGGGCCTGCGCGCGCTGGCCGTGCTGGCGGTGCTGGGCTATCACGCCGACGTGCCCGGCTTTGCCGGCGGCTTCGTCGGCGTGGACGTGTTCTTCGTCATCTCCGGGTTCCTGATCACTGGCATCCTGTTCTCGGAGATCGCGCGCACCGGTGCCGTGAACCTCGCCAATTTCTTCGCGCGGCGCGCGCGGCGGCTGTTGCCGGCCTCGGCGCTGGTGCTGGTGATGACGGCGATTGGCGGCCGCCTTCTGCTGGCTCCCGTGGATTTCCCGCTGGTGGCCGGCGACATCGCGGCGGCGGCGCTGTATGCGGTGAACCTGCGCTTTGCCTGGCAGAGCACCGACTACCTCGCCGGCGACCGCGACGGCAGCCCGGTGCTGCATTACTGGTCGCTGGCGGTGGAGGAACAGTTCTACCTCCTCTGGCCGCTGCTGCTCCTGGCACTGCTGGTATGGCTGCCGCGCCGCTCGCGCGCAGCGCGACCGAAGCACGCGCCGAGCCTGCCCGCGCTGCGGGTTTTCCTGCTGGCGACCTGTGCCGTCTCCTTCGCCGTCGCGCTGTGGCTGACTGAACGCGCGCAGCCCTGGTCGTTCTTCTCGCCCTGGGCCCGCGCCTGGGAGTTTGCCGCCGGCGCGCTGGTGTACGCCTGCCGCGATGCCCTGCTGCGCCTGGGCGCGCGCCGCGCGGCGGCACTGGGATGGACGGGCCTGGCCGCACTCGCGCTGGGCGTGGTGCATACCGAGGAAGCGGGCTTCCCCGGCGCGTCGGCCTGGCTGCCGGTGCTGGGTTCGGCGGCGATGATCGCGGCCGGTACGCGCGGCGCGTTCCCCGCCGGGCACATCGGTGGCCTGCTGTCGCTGGCACCGCTGCGCCTCGTCGGGCGGCTGTCCTATTCGCTGTATCTCTGGCACTGGCCGGTGCTGGTCTACGCCATGCACGCCTTCGGGCCGATGTACTGGGGAGAGAAGCTGGCCTGGACGCTGGCCTCGGCGGTTCCTGCGGCGCTGGCCTGGCGCTTCGTCGAAAAACCGATTCACGAAGGCCGCCGCGGCGCGACCCGGCGCCCCGTCGTCGGATTCTGGGTCGGCGCAGCCGCTTCCTGCAGCGGCCTCATCGCGGCCGCATGGCTGGCTGGCCCGGTCCTGTTCGCCACGCCCGGCGTGGCGGCCGAGAACGGCGCGCCACCGGCACTGGAAGCGCAGCTTGCCGCGGTGCGCGACGACCTGCCGGTGGTCTACCGCGACGGCTGCCACCTCTCGATCCAGGCCACCGAATCGGCTGCCTGCGTCTACGGGCACGCGGATGCCGACGTGAGCGTGGCGCTGCTGGGCGATTCCAAGGCGGCGCAGTGGTTTCCGGCGCTGGAGGCCATCGCGCAGGCGCGCGGCTGGCGACTGCTGAGCCTCACGAAATCCGGCTGTCCGGCAGCCGAGGTCACGCTGTGGTCGAGCCAACTTTCCAGGGTCTATCGCGAGTGCGGCCAGTGGCGCGACGGCATCTTCGAGCGTCTCGCGCGCGAGCCGCCGGATCTGGTGCTGGTCGCGAGCGTTTTTCCCGGCCGGGTGTACGACGCGAGTCGGCAGGAGGAGGTGGAAGGAGCGGACGCGCGCAGCCTGTGGCTCGACGGGTGGTCGCGCAGCTTCGAACGCCTGCATGCGGCGAAGCTGCGCGTGGCGCTGCTCGCCGACACGCCAACCGCGCCGCAGGACATGGCGCGCTGCGTCTCGGCCCATCCCGATGCCCCCGAACGCTGCGATTTCCCCCTGCCGGCACCGGCCATCGCGCGGATCGAAACCGATGCCGCGCGCGCGGCCGGCCTCCCGGTGATCGATCTTGGCGCGCACTACTGCCGCGGCGGCCGCTGCCAGGCGGTGATCGACGGCCTGCTGGTCTATCGCGACAAGACCCATCTGACCCCCGCCTTCGTGCGTCGGCTGGTCGAGCCGCTGGGCGAGGGCGTGGACGCCGCGCTTGCGCGCCCGTAGCCGCCAGATCCGCGCGCAGACGGCGCCGGATACCCCCATCGCGAGCAAGCCCGCTCCCACAAAATCGCGCGAAGGCTTTGATGCTGCGTGCAGGAGCGGGCTTGCTCGCGATAAAGGCGGCTTGGGCCGTGCCTTCAACGCCAGTTCGCGTGCGCCTCCCAGAACGCCACGGCGCGGCGGTATGCCGTGCGGTCCAGCGCGACGCCAGAGCCGCCCTCGTCCACGCCCAGCGCATTGCGCATCATGGTGATCGGCACCATCGGGATTTCCTCCGGCTCCATGGTGTAGAGGCAGCCGACCACGCCCCAGTCGGCCTCGATCGGCGAGCCTTCGCGCGCCAGTTGTTCGCGACTGTAGAGGATCGGGATGAGGTAGTTGGCCTGCGGTGGCTCGATGCCCTCGAACCAGCGCACCAGCACCGGCAGCTCCTCGCGGCTGCGCGCCTCGTAGGCGCTGCGCAGGAGGTGGCGGTTCTGGTCGGTGAGCGGCAGCACCGAGCAGCGCGTCGAGGTCCAGTTGCGGTGCACGTGCAGCACGCAGAACGGCGCGTAGCCGGGCAGCACCTCGAGCGGCGGATGCGCATTGAGATACTGCTCGAACTCCGTATCGCTGCAGTCGCGGATGGCGGTGGCGCGGCCATCGCGCGGGAACAGGCGCGAGCGCGCGAACGGCGTCAGGACGATGGACACGGGATCACTCCGCAGGGCAAAGGGCGATTATCCTCGGCTTCCACCGCGTCTGCGCCCGCAGGCCCGATAATCCGCACATCCCGCAGCCGAGTCCGCCCATGAATATCGTCGAAGTCCGTCATCCGCTCGTGCGCCACAAGATCGGCCTGCTGCGCGATGCCTCGCTCAACACCAAGGATTTCCGCGAGCTGGTCACCGAGCTGGGCACGCTGCTGGCCTACGAGGCCACCCGCGATCTGGCCACGGAATCGGCCACCCGCCAGGGCTGGGCCGGGCCGGTCGAGGTGGATCGCATCGCCGGGGCCAAGATCACCCTGGTGCCGATCCTGCGCGCCGGCCTGGGCATGCTGCCTGGCGTGCTGGCGCTGATCCCCTCGGCACGCGTCAGCGTGGTGGGGCTGCAGCGCGACGAGGCCACGCTCCAGCCGATTGCCTACTACGAACGCCTCACCGGCCGCCTTACCGAGCGCGACGCGCTCATCCTCGACCCCATGCTGGCCACCGGCGGCACCCTGATCGCCACCATCGACATGCTCAAGCGCGCCGGCGCGCGCCGCATCCGCGGCATCTTCCTGGTGGCCGCGCCCGAGGGCCTCGCGGCGCTGCAGGCGGCGCATCCGGACGTGGAGGTTTTCACCGCTGCGATCGACGAGCGCCTCAACGAAGACGGCTACATCCTGCCCGGTCTCGGTGATGCCGGCGACCGCATTTTCGGCACCCGCGGCTGACCACTTCGGCCCGTGTAGAATCCCTCCAAGCACGCCATGTCGAGCGTGGATCACCGAGGGAGTTTGCTATGACTGCACGCACCGTATTGGTCACCGGCGGCACCGGTGGCATCGGCACCGCCATCTGCAAACGCCTGGCCGATGCCGGCCATCGCGTCGCCACCAATTACCGCAACGAGGCGAAAGCGCTCGCCTGGCAGTCGGCGATGAAGGCCCAGGGCTACGATTTCACCATCGCCAAGGGCGACGTGACATCGCCCGAGGAGGCGGCCGACATGGTGCGGCAGATCGAACAGGCGCTCGGCCCCGTCGACATCCTCGTCAACAATGCCGGCATCACCCGAGACGGCACCTTCCACCGCATGAGCGCGGACCAGTGGAACGATGTCATCAACACCAACCTCAACTCCTGCTTCAACGTCACCCGTCCGGTGATCGAGGGCATGCGCGAGCGCAAGTGGGGGCGCATCATCCAGATCAGTTCGATCAACGGGCTCAAGGGCCAGTACGGCCAGGCCAACTACGCCGCGGCCAAGGCCGGCATGCATGGTTTCACCATTTCGCTGGCGCGCGAAAACGCCAGGCTCGGCGTTACGGTCAACACCGTTTCGCCCGGCTACGTCGCCACCGACATGGTGATGGCGGTGCCCGAGGAAGTACGCGCCAAGATCGTGGCCGACATCCCCACCGGCCGCCTCGGCAAGCCCGAGGAAATCGCCTACGCCGTGGCTTTCCTGGCCAGCGAGGAGGCCGCCTGGATCACCGGGTCCAACCTCGATATCAACGGCGGCCACCACATGGGCTGGTAGCGCGACGCGCCCGCGACCCAGGGAAAAATCCCGCGTTCCGGGTGCGTGTCACGCGGGCCGCACCTTCACTGCGGTTCGTCCGACATCACCCGCAGCAAGACGCCCGATCATCGGCGGATGAGCGGGCGTCACGCCTTCAACGGCGAGGTCCGAAGTCACTCGCCCAGGCGTGCTTCCAGCATCCGCACCTGCGAAAGCCGCGCGGCACGGGCGGCGTTCTCGGGTCGCACCGCCTTGGCCGCCGCCGGCAGCGCGCCCTGTGCCGCGAGCTGCGCGGCCAACCCTTCGCTGCGGCCGGCGCGCTTGGCGGGCCCTGCACCTTCCTGCACGAAGGTGCGGCTGGCGCTGCGGAAGGCGCGCGTGGGGTAGGCCGCGTAGTTGTAGGGGTTGGTGCCTTTGGGATAGAGCGTGAACAGGCCGGAGCCGTCGTTGGTGCCGATCGCCAGTTCGTAGAGGATGTACCACATCACCCCGTTGAAGTAGCCATCCTTCACCACGATCACCTGCGCGCCGGTGGGGAAGTCGCTGGTCGGACTGGCGAAGTAGCCGACCGCGTCGTGGTTGTTCAGGGCGAAGGTGCTGCAGCCGCCGACCTGCGCGTCGTCCGGACGGCAGCCCTCGTAGGTCCAGGCGTTGACGCTGTTGTCCCAGAGATAATCGTCCAGCACCAGCACGTCGGCGGTGAAGGGGTAGGTCACGTCCGGGTGGGTGGCAAGGTCCACGGTGACCTGCCATTCGCCCAGCATCTTGAGCGTGTCCGCGCTGGTGCCGGGGGAGTCTTCGTTGCGCACGAAGTAGAACTCCTGGCGCTGGATCGGAATGGTGTGGCCGCTCGGCCAGGTGAGCGTGGCGCGGCGGTTGTCGTCGGGATCGAAGACGATGCGCAGGGTGCCGTAGCTGGGTTCGACGGTGGGGCGGGCGATATAGGGCCGTCCGGCCGGCTGCACGTCGCGAAAGCTGATGAGGTCGGCCTGGAAGCTCACGCCGGTCGAGGTGTAGTCGAGGAAGCCGACCGAGGTGTACCACTTGGCGCGACCCTGGGTATCACCGCTGAATGCCATGAAGCCCAGCAGGTTGTCCTGGATCTCGATGTAGTAGCCGGTGCCCGATTCGGCCGGGTTCCACCACGCGCCCGATTCGGGTTCGTAGGCGTGCGCGGCGGGTGCGAGGAAGGCGGCGAGGAGCAGGGAGAGCACGAGGCGCATGGCGGTTCCTGTCAGGCGCAGCCACGGTCTGGCTGCGCGGCCACGCTAGCAGGCGGCGATTAATCGCCATTGAATCCGGCGACCGGCGGCCGAATACCGCGCCTGCACGGCAGGCTTCAACCCTCGCGCAGGCGGCGGGCGAGCCCGCCGGTCCGCTGCAGCGCGGTGCCAAGGCAGGTGGCAACGGCGGGCGGCGTCGCCCACAGGTCGATCGCCCGGCGGGCGCGGGACAGCGCCGTGTAGAGCATCTGGCGAGACAGCAGCGGGTGGGCGGCGTCGGGCGGCAGCAGCACCGCGACGCGGTCGTATTCGGAGCCCTGGCTCTTGTGCACGGTGAGCGCAAAGGCGCATTCGTGCGCGGGCAGTGCGTCCGGATCGAAGCGGCGCGGCGCGCCGTCGTGCGAGTCGGGTGCGGGATCGAACAGCACCTGGAGGCGCTCGCGCCCGTTCGCCGCACGCAGGCGCAGGCACAGCCCGATATCGCCGTTGAACAGGCCCGCCGCCGCATCGTTGCGGGTGATGACCACGGCGCGGCCGGGATACCAGCGCGTCTCGGGCGGCAGGCCGGCGCGCTCGCGGTAGCCGCGCTCGATCCGCAGCGCGGCCTCGACCGCCCCGAACGGGCCTTCGCGCAGCGCGCACAGGAGCTGGCGACGACCCAGCGTGGCCAGCGCGCGCTGCTGTGAGGCGGGATCGTTGGCGTCGATGGCGTCGAGCGCGCCGGCCTCGCGCGCCTCGCGCTGCAGCTGCGAGGCCCAGTCGACCAGACGCGCGCCGAGCGTGGCCCCATGCGCGACGCGGTGGAAGGCGGCGTGTTCGCCGGCGGCATCAATGGCCTCGTGGAACCGCGCCGCATCACCGTCGCGCACGGCGGCGTTGATCGCGCCCAGCGCCTGATCGGATCGGAAGCTGTGGTCCAGGCGCGCCAGCGCCGCATGTTCGCCCAGCGCCTCGACCACGTCGGCCAGGGCCGAACCGGTGCCGATCGCGGGAAGCTGGTCGGCATCGCCCACCAGCACCAGCGTGGCGCTGTCCGGCAGCGCCACCAGCAGCGCGCGCAGCAGGGCCAGATCGACCATCGAGGCCTCGTCCACCACCACGATGTCGGCGGCCAAGCGGCGCTCGGCGTCGAAGGTGAATCCGGCCTGCGGGCCGCGGCTGCCGAGCAGGCGGTGCAGCGTCGCGCCCGGGGCGGCGCGCGCCAGCGCCAGCTCCGGCTCCCACCCGGCGGGAAGCCGCGCCGACAGTGCCAGGATGCCTTCGCGCAGCGACTGGGTAAGCCGCTGCGCGGCCTTGCCCGTGGGCGCGGACAGGCACACGCGCGGCAGGCACCCGTGCCGCTGTCGGAAATCGTGCGCCAGCGCCAGCAGCATCCGCAGCACGGTGGTGGTCTTGCCGGTGCCCGGGCCGCCGGTCAGCACGAACAGGCGTCGGCCGCAGGTGCGGCGCACGGCCTCGCGCTGGGCCAGGGCTTCGGGCGGCGCGCCGTCGAACAGCGCATCGAGCGCGGCGTCCGCGCCGGGTGCGGCGTCGCGCGGGGCCTCCAGACGCGCGCGCAGCGCCGCCGCGACGGCGCGCTCGTGCAGGAAATTGCGGCGCAGGTAGAAGGCGTCGCCGTCGAGCACGAAGGGCGCGTTCGAATCCGCGCCGGCCGGCGTGCCGATCCAGCGCGGTGCGTCCAGCGCCAGCGCGCGCAGATCGCCGGCGAGGTGTTCGATGTCGGGCGCGCCGAGCCGCGCGGCGTGGCCGGGTTCGAGCATCAGCGCCACGTCGCCCTGACCGTCGGCCAGGCTCGCCCACGCGGCCGCCTGCACCAGCGCCGGTGCGCCGCCGTGCGCGAGCACCCAGCGCGCCACCGTGCGGTCGAGATCGCGCCAGCGCTCGTTCGCGCCGGGCAGGGCGCGCGGACGGAAGTCGAACCGTGAGGCACTCATTCGCCGGCTCCCGGGGCCGCGCCCAGCTCGCGCTGCGCGGCGTCGAGCAGGGCGTCGCTGAAGCGGTGCCGCCAGACGCCGCAGGCCGTGCCGTCGGCGAGGCGCAGGCCGACCGCGCGGATGAAGAGGTACCAGCAGTCGCCGAGGTGGCGCTCGCGCGCGTAGGCATCGCCCAGGCGCGTGCGCAGGTAGCGCTCCACCGCGACCGCGTAGAGCAGGGCCTGGAAGCGGTAGCGGTGCGCATCCATCGCCGCGTCGAGCGCCGCGCCGGCGTAGTCCTCCAGCGCCGGTGCCTGCCGATCGCCCAGCGCGTTGCCCTTCCAGTCGAGCACGTGGACGCGGCCGTCGTGCTGGAACACCAGGTCGATCTTGCCGTTCATCAGGCCGCGCAGCGCGCCGCCGCGCGCCGGCACGAGGTCGGGATAGCCGACCGCGCGCGCGGTGGCGTCCAGGCGCGCGAGCGAGGTGCCGTCGAGCGCGTAGTTGAATTCCATCTCGTGGCGCTGCCCGGCGGCCGGCACCTGTGCAAGGCGCAGGCCGCGCCCGTCGAGATCGGTTTCGAGCACGGCATCCAGCCGCGCCGCGATGCGCTCGGCCAGCGCGGCGGTATCCAGCGTCGGGTCGCGCACCGCGAAGCGCTCCAGAAGGCGCTGTGCCGAGGCGGTTTGCGCGGCGAGCGGTTCGCCGATGCGGTGTTCTTCCAGCAGCGCATGGACGGCGTTGCCGAAGGCGGGGCCGGCGACGCCGGCGAGCGCGTCGAGCTGCGCGTGGCGGGTGCGGGACGGCGCTTCGGTCTCCTCGGGCAGCGCCTCGAACCCCGCCGTGGATTCGTCGTTCGCCGCGGCGTCCGGATCAAGGGTGCCGGCGTGCGCGCCGGCGGTCAGGGTGGTGAAGCTGTGGCGCGAAGGCAGCGTGCCTTCGCGCGGCGGCGGCGGCATGGCGCGGGCGCGGCGCTTGACCTGTGCGCCGTCGGCCTGCGGCGCGCGCCGGAACCCCGCTTCGGGCCAGGCCGTTTCGATCCGGAACGCAGGCGCATCGCCGCCGGGCGGCTCGAGCTCCGCGGCGGCCAGCACCAGCGGCGGGGCCAGCGGGCCGGTGGCGTTCTGGTACGGCCGTCCCAGCCAGACCTGCGCGCCGAGCCGCGCGCGCGTCAGCGCCACATAGAGCACACGGTAGCGCTCGTCCTGCTCTTCGCGCCGCACGGTCTCCAGGTCGTCCGGCGTGCTGGCAATGCGGCGGCTGCCATCGGGCAGCGAAAGCAGGCTCACGCCGTCGGGCGTCCGCCCGACGTGGTTCCACATCAGCGGCAGGAACACCAGGCCGAACTCCAGCCCCTTGCTGGCGTGCAGGGTCATCACCTGGGCGCAGCGCGCGTCCGACTCCAGCCGCAGCGCGCGCGATTCGGCGGCCTCCTCGTCACCGCTGCCCGCGTCGATTTCCCGACGCATGAAGGCCAGCAGCGAATCCATGCCGTCGCAGGACGCGCTCGCATCCTGCAGCAGTTCGCCCAGATGGCGAAGGTCGGTGAGCACGCGTTCGCCCCCGGGCCGCGCGAGCTGATCGGCGGCGACCTGCTCCACCAGCGCGCCGACCACGGCCAGCACGCCCGCCTGCTGCCAGTCGCGCTGCCAGCGGCGGAAGCGCGCGCTGATCGCGTCCCAGGCCTCGGCGTCATCGCGCAGCGCGCGCAGCGCCCGGTAGCCCGTGCCCCACAGTTCGGTGGCGAGCGCGGCGCGAATCCGCCCGGCGTCCTCGCAGCGTGCGACGGCGTCCAGGATGAGGCACAGATCGCGCGCGGTGTCGCCATCGAAGACGCTGCCGCGCCCGCGGTTGACCACGGCCACGCCGCGCTGGCGCAGCAGGTGGGTGATGCGGCTGGCGTCGGCGTTGCTCGGCACCAGCACGCAGATGTCCGAGGCCGCCAGCGCACGGTCGTCGATGCGGTGGCCGCCGGCCGGATCGAGCAGTGCGACGATCTGCGCGGCGCAGGAAGCCAGCGCGAGCTCGCGATTGCTGTTTTTCTCCGAGGCATCGCGGTGGAACACCAGCGCCGGTGCCGCGGTGCCGTTGATGGTGTAGCGCGCGCCTTCGGCGCCGGGCGCGGCCCCGACCGGCGCGTAGCGGATCGGCGTCGCCGACGCCGCGCTGCCGAGGGTTTCCCCCACGGCGGCGTAGAACGCGTTGACCGCAGCGACGAAGGCCGCGCTGGAGCGGTAGTTGACCGACAGCCGCAGCGCGCGCCCGGCGTCGATGCCCGCAGTGGCGCGGGTATACGTGTGGATGTCGCCGCCGCGGAACCGGTAGATCGCCTGCTTGGGGTCGCCGATCATCAGCAGGTGCCCGCGCGCGGTGCCGTCGGCCTCGCGGTAGATCGCATCGAGCACCGCGTACTGCACCGGATCGGTGTCCTGGAACTCGTCGATCAGGGCCACCGGCCAGGCACCGATCAGGGCGTCGGCCAGCGCGCGCGAGCCGTCGGCCGCCGGTGCCAGCGCGCGCTCCACCGTGGTCAAAAGCTCGTCGAAGCCGAGCCGGTTGGCGGCGCGCAGGCGCGCATCGAGCTGCGCCCGGCCCCAGCCCTGCATCGCAGCGAGGCGGCGCAGGCGGCGGGATTCGAGCAGGGCGGCGTAATGCTCGAAGAATCCAGAGGCCGCATCGAGCGTTGTGCAAATGCCCGGGTCGGCCTGGAGAGTATTTTTGAGCCCGGTGCGCTCGCGGATGCGCTCCGCCAGCTGCTTGCGTTCTTTCGAAAATGCCGCGGCGTTGGTTCCCTGCGATTCGATCAGCTCCGCCAGCGCAACCAGGCCGCGCGGCAGGGCAGCGTTCGCGTTCCAGATTCCTTCGCGTGCCGCGAGCGCGCGCAGCGCCGCGGCCAATGCGCCATCCCACAGCGCCGCCTCATCCACCGCGGGGGGAGCGGGCACGACCACGCCCGGCTGCAGCACCGCCTTGAGCTCGCGCGCCAGCGCCGCACGCGCAAGGTCCGCCAGGCAGGACTGCGCCGCGTCCCAGGCCTCATGCGCGTCGGTTGTCACGGCGTCGCGGCGCGCGTGGACGAGCCGCCACAGGTCATCGGCGAGCGCCGCGTGCCAGGGCTCCAGCGCGGTCAGTTCGGGCACCTGGAAGGAGGCACCGGCCGCGAACGGGTGTTCGGCCAGGATGCGGCTGCACAGCGAGTGCAGGGTGCCGCAGGGCGCAAGGTCGAGTTCGGCCAGCGCCAGCGCCAGGCGGCGTGCGTCGGCGTCGCGCCTCGCTGGATCGCGCCAGCGCCGGTGCAGCCAGCGCTGGTCGCTTTCGGAAGGTTCCGGTTCGCCGGCATCGAACCGCCGGGCGCGCGCCAGGCTCGATTCCAGCCGTGCGCGCAGGCGCTGCGCCAGCTCGGCCGCCGCGGCGTTGGTGTAGGTCGCCACCACGATCTGGCGCGGCGAGAATCCCTGCTCCAGCACCAGGCGCAGGTAAAGCACGGCGAGCGTCCAGGTCTTGCCGGTGCCGGCGCTGGCTTCCACCCGGCTGCGGTGGCCGGAGGAAAGGTCGAGTGCGGTCCAGTCGGTCAGGGCGTTCATCGCGCCGCCTCCGCATCCGGCGGCAAGGGCGGGGAGATCAGCGACTCCAGCGAGACCGCCTGTTCCAGCAGCGCGCGCGTCTGCGGGTCGTCGGGCCGCGGCTCGAACGCCAGCCCGCGCGCGAGCAGGCGGTTCCATCCGGGCGCGTGGTCGCGCTCGCCGCCGTGCTGGCCGCCGTCGAAGCTTTTTTTCGCCGCGACGGCGATGGCGCCGAGGTCGTCCCGCGAACCGCCCTTTTCCGCCTGCCTGGACCAGGCGTCCAGCGCCGCCTGGCTGGTGGCAGGGAAATACGCCGTCGGTTTTGCGCCGGCCGCGTGCCACAGCGCGCCGAGGCGGGCGAGACGGGCGCGCAGGTCGTCGAGCATCGCGGCGCGATCCGCCGCGATGGCGCAGAACTGCGTGTCCCAGGCAATGAGGTGTTCGGCCAGCGCGCATTCGCCGTCCGCGAGCAGCGCCGGGCGCACCGGCATGGGCGCGGTGCGCACGAGGCGCAGCGCCGCCCACTGGATGAAGACCGCGACGCGCCGGCCCAGATCGAGCGCGTCGCCGGAGCGCAGCGCCGGGGCGCTTCCCGGCTTGGGAAAGGGCAGCACCAGCTGCCAGACATCGCCCTGCATCGCCACGTTTGCGATGCGGCCACCCAGGCGCAGCGGTGGCGCAGGCGACAGCGCGATGTCCACGTCCACGGCGTGCAGCGGCGCGCCGTCGAGGCCGCGCTCGCGCGCCGCGTCGAGCAGGGCCGTCACCGCCTCGGCTTCGGCGCGCCACGCCGCTTCGCCCAGATCGCCGGGCGGCAGGTAGCCGCCGAGCGCGAGCCAGTCGGGCGGCGCGTCGGAACGCCAGCGTGCCGCGCCGTCCGGGTCGAATCCGGCCGGCAGCGCCTCACCGAGAAACACCCGCTGGGCGATGCCGTCGATGGCCGCAAGGCGGCCGTCGAGCGGCTCGCTTTCCGGCAGCGCCTCGGCATCGAGGCCGTCGAGCTTCAGCCCGAGCCGGTCGTGCAGCAGATTTTCCGCAGGCCGCCGCCAGTAGCGGAGCAGTTCGCGCAGGCCGACCGCCTCGGGCATCGGTTCGGGCGCTGCCGCCTCGCCGTCGAGGAAGGGCGGCGCTTCACCGTCGCCGCCGCCGTGCATCGCCGCGAGCGCGGCCGAGTGCGAGAACAGCGCCGGATCGCTGCCGTCGAAATGGCGCGTGTCGAAGGCCTGCAGCGGGTGCTGCACGCGCCAGGGCCGCGCCTGCGGGTCGGCACAGTCGAACGGCAGCCCGGCGGCGCGATCCAGCTCCGACAGCAGCTCGGCCAGGGGCGCGGCGGGATTGCGCGGCGCGCCGTCGCGCGCGCCCTGCCCCAGCCAGGACAGGTGCAGGCGCTGGCGCGTCGACATCAGGGTTTCCAGGAACAGCCAGCGGTCGTCGCTGCGTGGATCGCGGTCGCCCACGCGGCGCAACCGCGCCATCAAATCCAGCCCGCCGTCGCGGCGCCGGCGCGGGAAAACGCCTTCGTCCAGGCCCAGCACAGCCACCATCGCGAACGGGATGGCGCGCTGCGGCACCATGCCGCAGAAGGTGATGCCGCCCATCAGGAAGCGCTGGCGTTCGGGCACGCCGTCGAGCGCTTCCAGCAGCACCTCGCGTACCTCGGAAAAATGCAGCAGCGGGTCTTCGCCCACCTGCGCCGGGTCGCCGGCGATGCGCGCGATGGCTTCCTGCAGCGCGTCCCAGGCGGCGCGTGCGGGCTCATCGCCCGGCGCGATGCGCAGCAGGCGGTCGAAGCGCGTGCGCAGCACCTCCACCCACGCGCTCGCCTGCCGCTCGGACTGCGCCAGCGCGCGCCAGGCCTGCCACTCCTGCGCCAGATGATCGAGCGCGCCGAGCGCGGCGGCATCGGGGCCCTGCACGCCGCCGATCGGCAGCAGTGCCATGCCGTCGGGCAGATGCAGCGCACGGTCGTCCTCGCCCGGCGGCGCATCGGCCACCAGATAGCCGGCCACGAGGCGATCCAGCGCCCAGGCCAGGGTGTGCGCGTGGGCCGCGTCGGCACCGGCCTCCTGCCGATGGTGCGCATCGAGCGCCCAGGCCGCGCGGCTGTGGGCGAGCCAGCCGCGCAAGGCGTCGTGCCCGCTGGCGGAAAGATCCAGCGCGCGCGCCACGTCCGGCATCGCGAGGATGTCGGCGACTTCGGGCAGGGTGGCGCGGCTCTCGCCCCAGTCGAGCACCTGCGCCACGGTGGTGAAAAGAGGGTGGCTGCGCTTCACCGGAACGTCCGCCAGATGCCAGGGCAGCCAGGACTCGCGCGCGTCGCCCGGTGCGCCGAACACCGACGGCAGGAGCGGCGCATAGGCGGCGATGTCGGGAGCCATCACCACGATGTCGCCCGGCGCGATGCCGGCGGATACCGCGTCGAGCAGGGCCTCGCGCAGCACTTCCAGCTCGCGCAGGCGGGTGTGGCAGGCGTGCGCGCGCAGGCTCGGGTCGGCGCGTCGCGGTGCCCACCACGCGGCGCGGCGTGCGGCGAGGGCGGCATCGGATTCGCCGTCGGTGCGCTGCGGATACGGCTGCGCATCGAGCAGCAGGTCGGGCTGGAGCCGGCGCACGCTCTCCTGGACCCGCGCCAGAAGGGTCGCGGGCGCGGCGTCGGCGCGATCGTTGTGGTCGCGGATGTCGGCGCGCGCCTCCCACTCGGGCAGGCTGGCGTAGAAGTGCTGGCCCAGCCGACCCCAGCGCGCCAGCAGCGGATGCGCCTGGGCGTCATCGAGCCAGTCGCCGCTGCCGGCCGCCTGGATGCGCGCGGCTTCGTCGGCCCGCCACGCGCGCAACGCCGGCATGCCGCGCGCGTTCGCCTCGGCGGACAGGCCGCCCCAGTATTCGCGGCAGGGGTCGGGCAGGTAGAGGTAGACCGGCGCGCACCGCGCCCAGGCGCGCAGCACCTGTTGTTCGCCCGGTGCCAGGTGGCTGAAGCCGAAGACGTGCAGCGGTTCGGCGAGTTCGGGGCGGGTCTCGAGCGCGCGCGCGAGCGCCTGCGTGAGCGCGGCGCGGTGCGCTCCCAGGCGCTGCGCGAGGTGGTGCCAGAGCGGGGCCAGCAGGTTCCGTTCGAGCGCGCTCGCGGGATCCTCATCGGCGAGCGTCGCGGTGGCAAAACGGCCCTTGCCCGCCTCCCACGCGGCCAGCCAGTCGGGGCGATAGATCAGGTATTGCGAGAACACGCCGGCCAGGTGATCGGCGAGCTGGAAACGGCGTCGCGCGGCGTCGCCCGGGGCATCGCGGCTTGCCTCCGGCGCTCCGGTGAGGCGCGCATCGCGCAGGCCCGGCACGCTGGAGCCGGGTGCGAGCCCGGCGTGGATCGCCCAGCGCAGGCTGGATCTGCGCCAGCCCGCCAGCCCTTCGGCGGCGTTGCCCAGCGCCGCGCGCGCGGTGCGATCGAGCCAGGCGCCCGGCAGGGCCACCTCGACGTTGGCCACGATTCCCCCCGCGCCGACGCCGCGCGCCATTGCGCCCACCAGCCACTGCTTCATGCCCGGGTGCGCCGCGATCACGGTCTGCGGTGCCAGCAGGTTCGCCGGCCGGTGCGCGGCCAGCGCGGTCAGCAGCGGCGGCACCAGGGCTTCGAGCCGGCTGGCGCGCAGGATCACGAGCTGGGATTCGGGGATGTGGGTCAAGCGTCGCCTCGGATGCAGGATGGGAGCCGGTGCCGCGATTCCCGGCGCAGGCGGCTCCCGCGTCCGCAAGCGTACCGGCGGCGCGGGAATCCGTGCACCATCATCGCGGTGGTACGCGACAAACCGCGTCGGCTGCGGCGATCCTCGAGCGCGTGTGGCAAGGCCGGAACGCGACGACCGCCGCAGGCGGCACCGCCGGGCTACCATGGCCCGGTCCCGCATGGTGTCATCGACATGAATCAGCGCGCCTGGGTAGCCTCGGCCATCCGCACCATCGAAGCCGACTTCAACCGCTCGGCCGACACCCACCTGATCCCGCTGCCGCTGCCGGGCTATCCGGGCATCGAGGTGTACTTCAAGGATGAATCCAACCATCCCACCGGCAGCCTCAAGCACCGGCTGGCGCGCTCGCTGTTCCTCTACGCGCTGTCCAACGGCTGGCTGCGCGAGGGCGGCACCGTGGTGGAGGCGTCGAGCGGTTCGACCGCGGTTTCCGAGGCCTACTTCGCGCGGCTCCTGGGTCTGCCCTTCGTGGCGGTGATTCCCACCTGCACCTCGCCCGACAAGATCGCCGCGATCGAGTTCCAGGGCGGGCGCTGCCACCTGGTGGAAGACCCGGCCGCGATCAATGCCCAATCCGCCCGCCTGGCGCGCGACCTGGGCGGGCACTTCATGGACCAGTTCACCTACGCCGAGCGCGCCACCGACTGGCGCGCCAACAACAACATCGCCGAGTCGATCTTCAAGCAGATGGCGCAGGAACCGCACCCGGTGCCCGAGTGGATCGTTTGCAACCCCGGCACCGGCGGCACCAGTGCCACACTCGGGCGCTACGTGCGCTATCGCCAGCACGGCACCCGCATCCTGTGCATCGATCCGGAGCATTCGGTGTTCTTCGACTACTACCGCGGCGCGCTGGAAGGCCGCGCCGATCCGGATCTCACCCACCACTGCGGTTCGCGCATCGAAGGCATCGGCCGGCCGCGGGTGGAGCCGAGCTTCATCCCGGCCTGCGTCGACGCCATGGCCAAGGTGCCCGACGCGCTCAGCCTGGCGGCGATGCGCTACGTCAGCCGCCGCCTCGGGCGGCGCGTGGGCGGTTCGACCGGCACCAACTTCGTCGGCGTGCTGCTCGCCGCGCGCCACCTGCGCGCGCAGGGCGGCGAAGGCTCGATCGTCACCATCCTGTGCGACGGCGGCGAGCGCTACGCGCACAGCTACTACAGCGATGCCTGGTACCGCGAGCGCGGCATCGACACTGTCGACACCGACGCGCGGATCGCGGCGCTGGCCGCGGGTGAAGGCGAGCTGGCGCTGCCGGTCGCCGGGTGCCTGTAACCCCGGCCGACCGGCTGACCTGCTTCAGCGTCCGAGCGGTGGAAACTGCGTCGGCGCGGGCGGTGCCACCATCGGCGCGGGCGCATTACCCTCCAGTTCCTCCATCAGCTCCCGCACCGCGCGCTCGATGCTCGGATCACGGCCGGCGGCGATGAGCTCGGGTCGGTCGATCACCTCGATGTCGGGCGTCACGCCGACGTTCTCCACCGCCCACTTCCCGTCGGTGTCCATGAAGCTGAAGGTGGCCGCCAGCACCGCGCCGTTGTCCACCAGGCGCGGGTTGCCGGAAATGCCGATCAGGCCGCCCCAGGTGCGCGTGCCGATCAGCTTGCCCAGCCCGAACTTGCGGAAGTAGTACGGCAGCGCGTCGCCGCCCGAGCTCGACAGCCCGTTGATCAGCATCGCCTTGGGGCCGCGATGGTGCAGGAAGGGCGTGGCGTTGGGCTCCAGCCCGCGCTGCTTCCAGTAGTTGAGCGGGGTGCGGGTGAGCAGTTCGACCAGGCGGTCGGGAATGAAGCCGCCGCCGTTGTAGCGGTCGTCGATGATGAGCGCGTCCTTGTCGTGGTAGGCGAGCAGCCCCCTGAACAGTTCGCGGCTGCCTTCCACGGCGGTATTGGGCACGTGGATGTAGCCGATGCGCCCGCCCGAGAGCTGCTCCACCATGCGCCGCCGGCTTTGCACCCAGTCGAGGTAGCGCAGCTCCTGCTCGCTGGTGAGGGTGCGGACCACCACCTCGCGCGCGCCGGCCTCCTGCGGACGGGAATTGATGCGCAGGTTGACGAGGCGATCGCCCTTGTTCTCCAGCAGACGGTAGACGTTGTCGACGCCGCGCGTGGAGACGTTGTCGATGGCGATGAGGTACTCGCCTTCCTTCACCTTCACGCCCGGCTCGGTCAGCGGCGAGCGGGTGCGGGCATTCCAGTTTTCCCCGGCGAAGATGCGCGCGATCTTCACGTAGCCGCTGGGGTCGGGCGCGAACGCCGCGCCCAGCAGGCCGCCGGGCTTGCGCGGCACCGTGCGCTGGTCGCCCGATTCCACGTAGACGTGCCCGGAGTTGAGTTCACCGACCAGCTCCTGCAGCACATGGTCGAGGTCGGCGCGGGTGCGCGCGGCGCGCGCGAGCGGCTCGTACTGCGCGCGGATGGCGTTCCAGTCCTGCCCGTGCATGCCGGGGTCGTAGAACCAGTCGCGCAGGATGCGCCAGGCGTCGACGAACATCTGGTTCCACTCGCGCGCGGGCTCGATGCGCAGCTCCATCCGGTCCAGCGCCAGCTTGCCCTTGGCCAGATCCGCTTCGGGCTTGGCATCGACGATGGAGAACTGCTTGCCGTTGCGTACCAGCAGCTTCTTGCCGTCGGCGGAAAGCGCGTAGCCGCTGGCTTCGGCCACCTTCTGCACCTTGGCATCGGGCTTGAGCGAGAGGAAGCCGAGTTCAGCGGCGGCACCGCCGCGCCCGCTGCCGGTCATGCCGAGGAAGAACACGCCCTCGGCGCTGGCCGAAAGCTCCTGGTAGTTGCCCGCCGGCGCGTTGAGTACGACGGTGCGCTGGTCGAAGCCCGGGATGTCGAAGACCAGGCGCGCGATGGCCCCGTCCTTGCCGTCCTCGCCGCTCTTGTCGGCCGCCTCTTCGGCCGCCTGGCCCACCTCATCCGGGCGCGGGCGATACAGCGCCGGGCCGTCGGCCGCCAGCGTGGCGGCGTAGATGCGCGTGGCGTCGCGATACAGCCAGTTGAACTCGTAGGAGGAGAACGCGAGGTTGAAGTCGCGGTTGGAGAGGAAGTAGAGGTAGCGCCCCTTGGGATCGAAGGCCGGGCTCATCGCGGTGGTTTCCGCCGAAGTGAGCTGGCGCGTGGCACCCGTGTCGAGGGCATGAAGCCACAGCGCGCCGTTGCCGTTGGCGTGCTGCTTCACGTAGACCAGGAAGCGGCTGTCGGGCGAGAAGACGTACTGGGTGATGTCGGCGAAGGTGCCGGCATCGACTTCACCGGTGCTGCCGGAGGCCACGTCCACCACGCGCAGGCGCTGGCGCTTGTCGGCATAGGCGAGCTTCTTCGAGTCGGGCGACCACACCGGCGCGAAGCGCCAGATGTCCCCGTCGTTCGTCACGCGCCGTGGCTCGCCCTTGCCGTCCTGGGCCTGCACCCAGATCTCGTACTCGCCGCTGGCGTCGGACAGCCATGCGACCTGGCTGCCGTCGGGCGACCAGCTCGCGCTGTGTTCGCGCGCATCCGGACTGCGGCTGATGTTGCGCGGCTCGCCTTCCTTCACCGGCACGGTGAAGACCTCGCCGCGCGCGCCGAACAGCGCGCGCTCGCCGCCGGGCGACAGCCCGAAGGATTCGACGAAGTCACCGGCCTTGACGAAGCGCGGCTGGGTGTCGGGCGCATCGCCCGCGACCCGGATCGGCACCTCGCGCGCCTGGCGGGTGGCCGGATCGAAGTGCCAGATGCCGCCGCCCTTCTCGAACACGATTGCGTCCGGTCCGGCGCTGGGCCAGAGCACGTCGAAATCGCGGAAATCGGTGAGCTTCTCCGCCTCGCCGCCGGTGGGTGCGACGGCGTACAGGTTGAGCTTGGTGTCGTTGCGGTCGGAGACGAAATACACCGTGTCGCCTACCCACATCGGCTGGTGGTTGGTGGCGCGGTCGTCGGTGAGCTGCAGCGAGGTGTTGGCGGCCAGGTCGTAGATCCACACGTCCTGCGCGCGCCCGCCGCGGTAGCGCTTCCAGCTGCGGAAGTCGCGGTCGATCGGGGTGTAGACGAACTTCGTGCCGTCCGGACTCAACATGCCGCCGCCGGTTTCCGGCACCGCCATCGGCGCTTCCAGACCGCCGTCCACCGGCACGAGGTACGGCTGACCGGCGCGTTCGTCGTAGGGCAGGCGGTTCATGCGCACCACGATGTGCCTGCCGTCGGGCGTCCAGTCGAGCACGCGGTAGTCGGTACCGCCGCGCGGCGGCATCGGGCCCACGTCGCTGTACCAGGTGAGCTGGCGCGGCTCGCCGCCGGCCGTGGGCATCACGTAGACCTGGCGGGTGCCGCTGTATTCGGCCGAGAAGGCGATCCGGCTGCCGTCGGGCGAGAATTTCGGATAGAGCTCCTGCCCCTCGTGCGAGGTAAGCCGGAATGCGGTGCCGCCCTGTGCGCTGACCACATGGATGTCGCCGGCATGCACGAAGGCGATGCGCCCGGCCTGGATGTCGGGCTGGCGCAGGAGCGCATCGGGTGCGGCCGACGCGGCGGTGCTGAAGGCGAGAACGCACAGTGCGGCAAACAGGGAAAGTCTCATCGGCCCCTCGGCAGTGTCGGATGCGAAACCGCAAGTATGCCTGCCCGGCGCGTGCCGGCGCATGCCGGAAGTCGGGGGGGGTGAGCGGGGCTTTCGAGCCGCATGCGGCGAGCCCGCGAACGCCCGCCGGCATGCAAGCCGGCGGGCCGGGCGTCCAGGGTCACCCCAGGGCACGGGAAGAATCCGCACCCCGCTGCTTCGGTTACGACCTGCGCCGGATCGGAATGCGCGAAAGCGGCACCGACACCAGGTCGTGTCCGGCCTGGCGCACCGGCTGGCCGTGCTCGGGCGCGAAGGCGTGGGCGTTGACGACTTCCCAGGTGGAGGGCAGCAGGCCGTCCGCGGTGCGGAAGGCTTCATACGCCGCGCGCGCGGCCTCGATGCGCCCGCGCCCGGTCAAGCTGCGGCGCCGCTCCGCCATCGCGTTGCCGCCGCCGGCGCCGCGCAGGTCGGCCATCAGCGCGTCGAGCGTGGGATGGGTGAGGGTGAAGCGGTCGGCATCGAGCACCGGGTTGCGGAATCCCGCCGCCAGCAGCGCGTCGCCCAGATGCTGGATCGGCGCGAAGGCGTGGACGTGCGGCGCGGGATCTTCCGCAAACGCCTCGCGCAGCTCGTCCAGGGTTTCCGGGCCGAGGCTGGAGCAGGCCACGAAGCCGCCCGGATTGAGCACCGCGCGCCACTGCGCGAACAGCGCCGGTAGATCGGTGATCCAGGGCAACGCCAGATTGGAGAAGATCAGGTCGAAGCTGCCGCCGGCGAAGGGCAGCGCGGCGGCATCGGCGCACACCACGGCGTAGTCCGGCCGCCAGCGTCCGGCCGCGCGCCGCGCCTGATCGGCCATCGCCAGCGAGCCGTCCAGCGCCACCACCTGCGCCTTCGGCCAGCGCTTCTTCAGCGCCCGCGCCGCCGTCCCCGGCCCGCAGCCCACGTCCAGGATGCGCGCCGGCGGCGTCTTCACGTAGTCCAGCAGATCCAGCAGCCGCGCCTCCACCTCCTGCTGCAGCGCCGCGTGCCGCGCATAGCCGCGCGCGGCGCGGTCGAAGCCGCGGCGGATCGAGGGCGGGTCGAAGGGAGCGTGCGGCATGGTTCGGGAGCGAGGTGGCGTGCGGCGGCGGGCGGCCTGAGGGGATCGCATTGTAGTGAACCGGGACCGATTTGGTCTGGTTTTACGCGCAATCAGGCCATGGTGGCTGTGGTGGTGATCCCGGCGAGCAGCAACAGCAAAGGAGCATCGCGATGTCGGCGGAGCGGCAGGCTCTCCGGCGCTCGCTGAACTTGCCAGCCGCGTGCATCGGCCACTTCCGGTGCTCCGACTGGAGCCCCCGGGTTGCCCGAGACGCAACTTTGCCCAACCGCCGCTGGCTGTCGTCATGCGACATCCATGCCTTCGTGCTGCAGAATGACCGGCTTGCGAGTGGGGCAGGTTGCGAATCTGCGGGTATCGAAGCGGGTATCCACGAGGTTCGCGGTGCCTATGTGTATTTGGAATCAGGAAGATGGACGCGCCATGCTGCTGATGATCGACAACTACGACAGCTTCACCTTCAACCTCGTGCAGTACTTCCAGATGCTGGGGGCGGAGGTGCGGGTGGAGCGCAACGATGCGCTGACGGTGGACGAGATCCGCGCGCTGGCACCCAGCCACATCGTGATCTCGCCGGGGCCGTGCACACCCAACGAGGCGGGGGTGTCGCTGGAGATGATCGAGCGCCTCGGGCCGACCACGCCGATCCTGGGCGTGTGCCTCGGGCACCAGAGCATCGGCCAGGCGTACGGCGGCACGGTGGTGCGCGCCGGCAGGATCATGCACGGCAAGACCTCGCGCATCCGCCATCGCGGCACCGGGGTGTTTGCGGGCCTGCCGGACGACTACGAGGCCACGCGCTACCACTCGCTGGTGGTGGACAAGGCCAGTCTGCCCGAGGCGCTGGAAGTCACCGCCTGGACGGAAAACCCGGACGGCTCGATGGAGGAGATCATGGGCATCCGCCACCGCGAGTATCCGGTGGAGGGCGTGCAGTTCCACCCCGAGTCGATCCTCACCGAGCACGGCCACGCGCTCTTGCGGAACTTCCTGGAGCGCTGACCGGGCGGCGGGTTCCGCGTCCGGCGGTCATCCGCCCCGGCGCGCGTGCTCCAGCCAGTGCAGCAGCGGCACCCAGTCCTGCTGGTGCTCGCGCACGTTCTGCGAGTGGTAATCGAACAGGCATTTGCCCAGCCCGACCATGAGCGCATAGGCCTGGGTATCGCGCAGCTGCGCGACCAGCTCACAGGGCCACTGCGAAAGCTGGGCGATGGCCTGCTGCGAGGCCTGGGTCCACGGTCGCAGGCGGTTGGCGACCAGCCCCACCGGCAGCGCGCCGCGCGCCACGCGCGGATGTTCGGCCAGCGCGTTGAGGAAGCGCACCGTGGCTTCCATGTCCATCACCGTGGGAAGCACCGGCACCAGCACCGCGTCGGCCACTTCCAGAAAGCCTTCGAGATCCTTGGGCATGGCACCGGCGGCGGCGTCGATCACGACGCGCTGGGTGCCGTCGGGCACGCGCCGCGCCCATTTGCGCCGGGTGCCGTCCACGCCGGCCACGCCGCCCGCCGCGCCGCGCCGCTCGCACCAGTGGCGGGAAGACTCCTGCGGATCGGCGTCCACCAGCGCGGTGGCCTTGCCCTGGGTGGCGAAGGCACCGGCGAGCGTGGTGGAGATGGTGGTCTTGCCGACGCCGCCCTTGGCGCTGGCCACGAGGATGCGGAACATGCGTCGCTCCGGTCAGGATACGCCGCCACTTTAGCGCGAGCCGCATCGCCCCGCCGGTAGACTGGCGCAATGAACAGTCCCTGCAATATCGCCGCCGCCCTGCCCGGCATGGCCGCGCGCCAGCCCGAGGCCATCGCCATCCGCTGTCCCACCGGCGTCGGGCCGGACGGACAGGTGCGCTACGGCATCGAACTTTCCTGGCGCGCGCTGGAGGAGCGCAGCAGCGCCGTTGCCGCCGCGCTCGCCCGCGCCGGCATCGTGCGCGGCACCCGCGCGGCGCTGATGGTGCGGCCTTCGCCCGAGCTGTTCCTGCTGATGTTCGCGATGTTCAAGGCCGGCGTGGTGCCGGTGCTGATCGACCCGGGCATCAACCGGCGCGCGCTCAAGCAGTGCCTGGACGAGGCCGCGCCGACCGCCTTCATCGGCATCCCGCTGGCGCATGCGGCGCGCGTCGTGCTCGGCTGGGCGCGCAGGAGCTGCCGGATCAACCTCACCGTGGGGCGGCGCTGGTTCTGGGGCGGCCACACGCTCGACGGGCTCATCGCGCAAAGCGCCGGCGAAGACTTCACCCTGGCGGACACCGCGCCCGACGAGATCGCGGCGATCCTGTTCACCTCCGGCTCCACCGGCATGCCCAAGGGCGTGGTGTATCGCCATCGGCACTTCGTCGCGCAGGTCGAAATGCTCGGGCAGATGCTCGGCATCGAGCCGGGCGGCGTGGATCTTCCGACCTTTCCGCCGTTCGCGCTGTTCGACCCCGCGCTCGGCATCACCAGCGTCATTCCCGCCATGGACCCGACCCGCCCGGCGCAGGCCGACCCGCGCAAGCTGATCGACGCGATCCGGCGCTTCGGCGTCACCCAGATGTTCGGTTCGCCGGCGCTGCTCGATACCCTCAGCCGCTACGGGGAAGCCCACGGCGTGAGGCTTGCCACCCTGCGCCGGGTGATGTCCGCCGGCGCGCCGGTGCCGCCGGCGGTGGTGGCGCGCATGGCCGCGATGCTGCCTGAGGACGCCAACATCTGGACGCCCTACGGTGCCACCGAATGCCTGCCGGTGGCCCTGATCGAAGGGCGCGAGCTGCGCGCCACGCGCGCCGCCACCGAGGCCGGTGCCGGCACCTGCGTCGGTCGCCCGGTGGCCCCCAACGACGTGCGCATCATCCGCATCGTGGACGAGCCCATCGCGCAGTGGCGCGACGAGCTGTTGGCGGCACCGGGCGACGTCGGGGAAATCGTCGTCGCCGGTCCCACCGCCACCGACGAATACTTCAACCGCCCCGAAGCCACGGCGCAGGCCAAGATCCGCGAAACCCTCGCCGACGGCAGCAGCCGCATCCTGCACCGCATGGGCGACCTCGGCTGGATCGACGAGGGCGGGCGGCTGTGGTTCTGCGGGCGCAAAAGCCAGCGCGTGGAGGCGGCCGACGGCCCGCTCTACACCGAGCAGGTGGAGCCGGTCTTCAATACCCATACCGCGGTGCGCCGCAGCGCCCTGGTCGGCGTAGGCGAAAAAGGCGCACAAATGCCCGTGCTGTGCGTGGAGCTGGAGCCCGGCACGGCCGAGGCCGCGCGCGAGCGCATCGAGGCCGAACTCCTCAACCTCGGCCAACGCCACCCGCACACCGCGCGCGTGCAGCGCCTCCTGTTCCACCCCGGGTTCCCGGTGGACATCCGCCACAACGCCAAGATCGGGCGCGAGGCGCTGGCGCGCTGGGCGAGTGCGAGAATGCGCTGAGCCGCGCAGCTTGCTGCGGATTGGTTTCGTACGTGAAGCTGCGGCGGCGGATTCAACTTCCATTCGCAACGCCGCTGATTGAATCCTGCCCGGTTCCGGGCCGATCCGGAACGCGCCCGCTCCGTCCGCCGGGTCATGTTCTTCCATGAAACCGTGTTTCTACCTGATGAGCGCGCTGATGACGCGCCCAGTCCACTTTCAGGAGAGAAACATCATGAGACAGATTTGCTACCTGCCGCTGCTTGCGCTGTTCGCGTTCGGTGCGGCGCTGGCCGCCGATGCGCCCGAATCGCAACACAAGCAGCAGATCGACGAGGAGCAGGCGATCGAAATGGCCGCCGCGGCGCTGGCGGCAGCGCCGGGGCTGGAGTTCGATACCGGGTTCAACGTCACCGGCATGAGGCCCATCGAACCGCCCATGAATACGGGCTGGTCCGACGTCGAGGACGGCATCCGGGTGTTTCCGTGGATGGGCTCGGCGACCATCGGGAATCCTCCGATCACGATTCCCGTCCACCTCGGCTACTACGTCGCTGTCCGCCAGAAGAACGCGGCGAATACGCTGGAGAAGGTGATGGTGACGCGCCTCAAGGTCAACGGGGCGCTTGACCTGGACTTCGGCACCAACGGCTGGCTGCAGGCCGAGAATGCCAGCAGCTCCATCGCCGATGTGGCGATGGGTCAGTACGGCGAGCTCTACATCCTGCACGCGGGTGAGAAACGGGTGGGCTGCCATCGCCTGGAGGCGGGGACCACGTGCCACAGTCCGACCTCCGGCGGCAAGCTGTCGTATCCGCTGACCGCCCCGCGCACGGCCGCCACGCCCACGCGCCTGCTCTACGACAAGCGCTATGGCCTTTTTGTCGCCGCGAAAATCACCAATGCCGATCGCGGCACCGAGCTGGCGGTCACCCTGATGCAGCCCGCCGGCGCAACCGGGTCATCGGGCGGAACGCCGGTGACCACGTTCGGTACCAACGGCCACGTGATCGGACTGCCGTCGTGGGCCGCAGCCACGGGCGTGACGGCGGCCATCAACGCCATGGCGCTGACGCCCGCGAGCGCGACGGGCGGACAGCGGCTGTACGTCGGTGGCGAGGTGATGCGCGCAAATCCCGACAGCGACGGCTTCATCCTCGGCCTGAACCCGACCACGGGCGCCACGATCAGCGGCTGGAACTGGCGGGATGTCTATTACGAGAGCGACAACACCGGAAGCAAGGCCGACGCCGTGACGGCGCTGGCGGTGCTGCGCAACGGCTCCGGCTACGGCGGCAAGCTTGTCTATGCGGGCTGGTCGGCAACCGACAGCGCCGATGCCAAGCCCATGATCATGGGGCGACTGGGCAACGACGGAACCTGGGACACGAGCTTCTGCGCCGGCAATGCCAATTACACGACGCGGGCCTGTCTGGTGGATCCGCCGCGGTCATTGTTGACGATCCCCGTCTACATGCCCGCCGCGATCCCGGTAGCGATCGTCGAGCGCTCCAATCGAGACCTGGCGGTGGCGCAGCGCTTCCAGCAGAACGGACTCCCTCTGTTCGGGGAGCCCGACCGGCACGTCCATACCCTGGTGCAGCAGTTCGGCCAGGACGGCAACCGCCTGTACACGCAGCTGAAGGTCGACTATTCCGCCTCCGACCCGGACACCACTACCTGGTGGTCGCGGCCGTTCGACATGGTCGCGTCGGGAGCCTTCGGCGACCGATTGGCGCTGATCGGCACCCGGAAATGGAACGGCACCGACTTCGACCCCACGGTGACCGCCCTCAAGGGGGCCACCGAGGACCACGTCTGCCTGTTCTCCGACGGCATGGAAAGCGCGCGCCCGGCCTGCTGGTAATCGCTTTCTCTCTCGGTGCATCGTGCACCCCGCGCCCGGCCTGTTCCCGGGCGCGGCTCTTTTCCGGGTGTCAGATGTCGGTGGGTTCGGGCAGCTTGCGCGCGCGCACCCGGGCGCGCAGCGAGATGAACAGCACCCCGCCCAGCACCATCGCCGCGCCCAGGTACAGGCGCGGGCCGGGGCGGTCGCCCCAGAAAACGATGCCCAGCGCCACCGCGATCACCGGGGAAATCAGCAGGTAGGGCGTGAGCGTGGACACCGGATGGCGCTGCACCAGCCAGTAGAACAGGCTGTGGCCCAGCAGCGAGGCCGCCAGCGTGGCCCAGACCACGCCGAACCAGGCCGTTGGCGAGGCGTTGCGGATCGCGTCCCACTGCCCGCTTTCCACGCCCAGGCTCCACAGCAGCAGCGGGCCGACCGCGATCAGCGCGGTCCAGCCCTGCACGCCGATGGGATGCATGCCGGTGAGCCGGCGCATGACCACGGTGCCCACCGCCAGCGACAGCGCCGAGGCCAGCATCAGGAACAGCGCGAACGGGGCCTGCAGCACGATCGGATCAAAGCCCAGCACCAGCACGCCGGCAAAGCTCACGCCGACCCCGGTCCAGGTGCGCCACCCGATCTTTTCGCCGAGGAAGATCGCCGCGAGCACCACCGCCATCGGGATGTAGCTTTGCAGCACGATGGCGGGCGAGGCCAGGTTGCCGGCCTCGCGGATGGCCCAGAAGTTGAGCCCGAAGTGCAGCGCACCGTTGCACAGCGCCACCGTGATCAGCGCCAGCCAGCGCCCCTGCGGCGGGCGCGCCATCCACGGCAGCAGCAGCACCATCAGCGGCATGAGGCGCAGCGCGGAGAACAGCAGCGGCGGAATTTCCCGCAGCGCCATCGCCGAGGTCAGGAAGTTGATCGCCCAGACCAGACAGATGGTGAGTACGAGCAGGAGGTGGGTGCGGGGCATGGGGGGTGTTTTTCCCGCTCTACCCCATCGGCGATGGGGGAGAGGCAGTCATCGGGTTATGCCGTCAGCCGCCGCAGCGCTTCGGCGTAGCGGGCCTGGGTGCCGGCAATCACCGCCTCGGGCAGGCGCGGGCCGGGCGCGGTCTTGTTCCAGTCCCGGGTTTCCAGCCAGTCGCGCACGAACTGCTTGTCGTAGCTGGGCGGGCTGCTGCCGACCCGGTATTCCTCGGCCGGCCAGAAACGCGAAGAATCTGGCGTGAGCATCTCGTCCATCACCCGCAGCGTGCCGTCTTCGTCCAGCCCGAATTCGAGCTTGGTGTCGGCGATGATGATGCCTCGCTGCGCGGCGAAATCGGCGGCAAAGCGGTAAATCGAAAGCGTCGCCTCGCGCACCCGCTCGGCCAGCTCGCTGCCGATGAGTTCCACCACGCGGTCGAAGGAGATGTTTTCGTCGTGTTCGCCGACCGCGGCCTTCGAGGAGGGCGTGAAGATCGGTTCGGGCAGGCGCTCGGCCTGGCGCAGGCCGGTCGGCAGCGCGATGCCGCACAGCGCGCCGGTGGCGCGGTAGTCCTTCCAGCCCGAGCCGATCAGGTAGCCGCGCACCACCGCTTCGACCGGCAGCGCCCGCAGCCGGCGCGCGATCACGCTGCGGTGGCGATACAGCGATGCATCCACGCCCTCGGGCAGGACGCTTTCCGGTGCCGCGTCGAGCAGGTGGTTGGGCATCAGGTGCGCGGTCTTGCCGAACCAGAAGTTCGACAGCCGCGTCAGCACCTCGCCCTTGCCCGGGATCGGGTCGGGCAGCACCACGTCGAAGGCCGAAAGCCGGTCGGTGGCGACCATCAGCAGGCGTCGGGCGTCGAGCGCGTAGACATCGCGCACCTTGCCCCGATGCAGGAGTTCGAGGCCGGGCAGGTCGGAAGTATGCAGCGTGGTGGTCACGGGGCGTCCATGCGATGGAAGGGAAACACTCTAGAGCGGTTCGCGCGCCAGCGCCGCCATCAGCTGCCGCAGCGCCCGGCCGCGGTGGCTGACCGCGGCCTTTTCCTCGCGGCTGAGCTCGGCCGCGCTCTGGCCGCTGGCCTCGTCGAAAAACACCGGGTCGTAGCCGAAGCCGTCCTCGCCCTGCGGGGCGTGCAGGATGCGCCCGCGCCAGCGGCCTTCGCAGACCAGCGGCGCGGGATCGTCCGGGTGGCGCAGCAGCACGAGGGTGCAGTGGAAGTGCGCGCCGCGGTGGGCGTCGGGAATTCCGGCCAACGCGTCGAGCAGTTTCAGGATGTTGGCCTGCGCGTCGCCGTCCGAGCCGGCGTAGCGCGCCGAATGCAGTCCCGGCGCGCCGCCGAGCGCGTCCACGCACAGGCCCGAATCATCGGCCAATGCCGGCAGCCCCGAGATGCGGCTGGCGTGGCGCGCCTTGATGAGCGCGTTTTCCACGAAGGTGGCGCCGGTTTCCTCGACTTCATCGATGCCGAACTGCGCCTGCGGCACGACCGTCATGCCGGCCGCGCCCAGCAGCGCGCGCAGCTCGGCGAGCTTGCCGGCGTTGTGGCTGGCCAGAACCAGGCGCGCGGCAGGTTCCATCAGTCGGACTCCCACCACAGCCAGAAGCCGTCGCTGATGCGCTTGAAGAATCCGCCTTCGGGGGCGTCGGCCAGCGCGATCAGGGGACGCTCGGCCAGCACCTTGCCATCGAGAGAAAGCCGCAGGGTGCCGACGCCCTGGCCCTTGGCGAACGGGGCCACGAGCTGGCGCGGCAGATCCATTTCGGCCTTCACTTCTTCGTAGCGTCCGCGCGGCACGGTGAGCAGCAGCGGTTCGGCCAGGCCCAGCGCCAGCGTCGCGGATTCGCCCTTCCACAGCGCCGGTTCGCTGACTGTCTGGCCGGCGTCGTAGAGGCGGTGGGTCTCGAAGAAGCGGAAGCCCCAGTTGAGCAGGGCATAGCTGTCCTCGGCGCGCTGCTTTTCGCCGCTGGAACCCATCACCACGCTGATCAGGCGCTGGTCGCCGCGCTTGGCCGAGGCCGCCAGGCAGTAGCCGGCGGCGGAGTGGTGGCCGGTCTTGATGCCGTCGATGGCGGCGTCCTTCCACAGCAGCGAGTTGCGGTTGTGCTGACGGATGCCGTTGAAGGTGAATTCCTTCTGCGAATACACCGCATATTCGCGCGGGAAGTCGCGGATCAACGCCTGCGAGAGGCGCGCGATGTCGTGCGCGGTGGTGTAGTGGTCCGGCGCGGACAGCCCGTGCGAATTGACGTAGTGGGTGTCGTTCAAGCCGAGCTTTTTGGCATAGGCGTTCATCAGATCGGCGAAGGCGGGCTCGCTGCCGGCCACGTATTCGGCCAGCGCGATCGAGGCGTCGTTGCCGGACTGGATGATCATGCCGTGCAGCAGGTCGCCCAGCTTCACCTTGCTGTTGACCGGCAGGAAGCTGGTGGACCCGTCCGTACCGCCGCCGCCGCCGCGCCAGGCGTTTTCGCTGATCGGCACCTCGTCGTCGAGCGAGATCTTGCCCGCTTCCAGCTCGGCCGAAACCACGTAGGAGGTCATCACCTTGGTGATGCTGGCCGGCTCGACCCGCGTGTCCATGTTGCTTTCGGCAAGTACCTGACCGGTGGCATCGTCGACCAGAATCCAGGCGCTGCCGTTGACCGACGGCGGAGCCGGCGTCACCAGCGGCTGCGCGGTGGGCGTGGGAAGGTTTGCGACCGGGCGCGGTGCCGCAGGTTCCTGCGCCGTGGCGCAGACGGAAACGACCAGCAGCGCGCCGGCCAGAAGGTTCTTGACGTTCATGTCGTGAGGCAGTCCATGCGAAGGGTGTCCGTGCGCCCGGCGCACGGAACGGGAAGGCGCATTATCGCGGCACCAGGCCGTCGCGTCATTGGGTGATCAGGGTCGGCACGCCCAGGCCCATCGCGTGCAGGGTGTCGGACACCGCAAGGCTGCGGTGGCGCGAGGGCAGTGGCCCGACCCGCACCCGATACACGGTACGTCCGGAGACCTGCGCCGGCTGCACCGACACCGGCACCACCTCGGCATGCGTGAGCCGATCGACCAGGCGCTGGGCGTTGGCGGCCTCGCCGAAGCTGGCGACCTGCAGCCAGAAGCGCCCGGCGTCCACTTCGGGTGCGGCCGCCGGCGTGGGAGCGGTGACGTGAACGGTCGGGCCGCGCGTGATCGGCACCACGCCGGCGCGCGCCGCGGCCCAGGCCGCTTCCGGCGGCATCGCCGCAGGCGGCGGCGGTGGCGTGACGCCGCGCTGCAGCGCGCGGATTTCCACCGGCGCGGTGCCGTTCACGTGAACGCCCAGCTTCACCGCCGCCGCATAGGAAAGGTCGATCAGGCGATCTTCGTGGAAGGGGCCGCGATCATTCACCCGCACCACCACGCTGCGCCCGTTCTCCAGATTGGTCACGCGCACGTGCGTGGGCAGCGGCAGGCTCTTGTGGGCCGCGCTGAACTGGTACATGTCGTAGGGCTCCAGGCTCGAGGTCGCGCGGCCGTGGAACTTGCTGCCGTACCAGGAGGCGATGCCGCGCGCGACATAGCCCTGCGCGCTGGGCAGCACGTGGTAGTCCTTGCCCAGCACCGTGTAGGGCGAGCGGTTGCCGTAGCGCGCCGGTGCCTCGCCGGTGGGCTCGGGTTCGACCAGATGGCTGATGTCGGGCGGGATCGCCGGGCCGCCGTCGGACACGCCCGGACGGTAGAGGCCGCCCGCGGTGTATTCGCCCGGTTTGTCGGGCCGCGCGCGCGTGACCGGCGGCGGCCGCGTGCCGTGGGCGCGTGCCGCGCGGTGGCCGGCCTCGGGTGTGGATGGTTTGACCGTCTTGCCGCCGCACGCGGCCAGGGCCATCGACAGCAGCGCCACCGGCAGGAGCCGGCGCGGCAGGAGGCTGTCCGGACTGCCAGACATCCTGCGCGCCTCACCGCGCCAGTGCGGGACTGTCGGTGCCGGCGATGGCCTGGGCGAGCTGCAGCACGGCCATCGAATACAGCGGCGAACGGTTGTAGCGCGAGATCACGTAGAAGTTGTTGAAGGTGATCCAGTATTCCGGGCCGTTCGCCCCCTCCAGCCTGAGCAGGGTGGCCGGTGCCGCGTGGCCGATGGCTTCGGCCGGGCGGTAGCCGCGTGCGGCCAGTTCGGGCAGCGAGTATCTGGCTTCCAGCGAATCGGGCACGAACTCCTGCGCGTCGCTCGCGCGCACCGCGCGCACCGCGACCGGCTCACCGGCCTGCCATTTGTGCGCGGCGAAATAGTTGGCGACCGAGGCCAGCACGTCGGGCAGCGAGTTCCACAGGTCGCGCTGGCCGTCGCCGTCGCCGTCCACCGCATAGGCGCGGTAGCTCGACGGGATGAACTGGCCCCAGCCCATCGCTCCGGCGTAGCTGCCGACGATCGAATCCAGATCGAGCCGCTCCTCGCGCGCGAGGGCAAAGGCGTGCGCCAGCTCGCTGCGGAAAAAGTCGGCGCGCTTGGGGTAGAAAAAGCCCAGCGTGTAGAGCGCATCGAGCACCTTGTAGCGCCCGGTATTCGCGCCATAGCCGGTTTCCACGCCCAGGATCGCCACGAGGATCGGTGCCGCCACGCCGGTTTTCGCCTCGATCTCGCGCAGTGCGTCCTGGTGCGTGGCCAGAAAAGCCTGACCCTTGGCAATGCGGTCGGTGGTCAGGAAGATCGGGCGGTAGTCCTTCCACGGCTTGGCTTCGGCCGGCCGGGTGATCGCATCGATGATGCTCTGCTGGTAGCGCGCCCTGTCCAGCAGCGCTCCGGCGTCTTCGGGCGCGATCCCGTGCTGCGCCTGGACCTGGGCCAGGAAGGCGGCGCGCACTTCCGGCTCCAGTTCGCCCGCCGGTGCCGCTGTCGCGGTGGCGCAGGCGAGGATCAGGGCAGCGGAAATGGCGGCAATCGGGAATCGGAACATGGGGGTGCGCGCAAGGGGAATCGGGCGCAGTGTACACGCCGCGCTGGCGGCCCCTGACGCCCACCCCAACGACCCTTGACTTCCGGCACTGCGTTTCGGCGTCCGGCTCCGATACGCTGGTAAAATCACCGGCCCGCTTCCGTTCGCACCAAGGCAATCCGATGTCGCTCGATTTCGAACAGGCCCGTCACTTCATGGTTAACCACCAGGTTCGGCCCTGGGACGTCCTCGACCCGCGCGTGCTCGATGCGATGGGCGCGATTTTCCGCGAGGACTACGTTCCCTCGCGCTATCGCCGCGTGGCCTTCGCCGATCTGGCGCTGCCGCTGGAGCACGGTGAGTTCATGCTCAAGCCGGTGCTCGAAGGCCGCCTGCTGCAGGCGCTGGAACTGGCACCGACCGACGACGTGCTGGAAGTGGGCACCGGCAGCGGCTATCTCACCGCCTGCCTGGCCACGCTGGCGCGCGACGTGGTGAGCATCGACATTCACGCCGATTTCGTCGAGCGCGCCCGCGCCCGCTTCGGCGCGACGGGTTTGACCAACATCCGCGTTGAACAGGCCGATGCGCTGGCATTCGACCCGGGCCGCAGCTTCGACGCCGTGGCCGTTGGCGGTGCCGTCGCGACGCTGCCGCAGGCCTTCCTGCCCTGGCTCAAGCCCGGCGGACGCCTGTTCGTGGTGCAGGGCCACTCGCCGGTGCAGCAGGCCGTGCTTTATCGCCGCACCGCGCAGGGCCATGCCGTCGAGGAAGGCCTGTTCGAGACCGAGGTGCCCTACCTGGTCGGAGCCGAACCCTCGCCGCGCTTCGCGCTTTGATCGACACCCTTTCCAGGAGCTTCCGCATGTCCCTGCCAAGAATTTCCCTGATCGCCACCGCGCTGCTGCTCACCGCAGGCGGCAGCGCCGCCGCGGCCGACCTGATGCAGGCCTACACCCTGGCCCGCGACAGCGATCCGCAGCTGGCCATCGCCGACACCTCGCGCGAGGCCGGGCAGCTGCGCGTCACCCAGAGCCGCGCCAATCTGCTGCCCACCCTGTCCGGTTCTGCCGGCTACTCGCGCAGCGGCACGGATACCTCGGGCGAGCGCGTGCTGTCGGTGGACCCGCCGATCGTGTCCACCACCAACACCAGTTCGCATTCGAGCGGCCGCAACTACGGCCTGCAGCTCAACCAGTCGATCTACAACCACGCCAACTACACCCAGCTGCGCGCGGCCCGCAAGCGCGGTGAAGTGAGCGAAGTGCAGTACGACGCCGAAAACGACAACCTCATCGTGCGCGTCGCCGAAGCCTACTTCGGCAACCTCACCGCGATCGACGCGCTGGTGTTCGCGCGCGCCGAAGAGCGCGCGGTGAAGCGCCAGCTCGACCAGGCCGAGCAGCGCTTCGAAGTCGGCCTGACCGCGATCACCGACGTGCACGAAGCCCAGGCGCGCTACGACAGCGCGCGCGCCGGCGCGATCAGCGCCGAGGTGGCGCTGGAAGACTCGCGCGAGGCGCTGATCCAGATCATCGGCCAGCCGCTGGAAAACCTGCGCGGGCTGGGCGAGGACTTCAGCCCGGCGCGGCCTTCGCCCTCGGGCGTCGATGCCTGGGTGCAACTGGCCATGGACCAGAACCCCACGCTGCGCGCGCAGGCGCTTTCCGCGCAGGCCGACGAGCTGGATGTTTCCACCGCGCGTGCCGGCCACCTGCCCTATCTGTCCGCTTCCGCCAGCCGCGGCCGCAGCTACGGCTGGGGCGAATCGGCTGGTGCGGCCGGCATCATCCCGAGCAACAGCCAGGGCGACGACTGGCGCGTCGGGGTGAACCTGGTGGTGCCGATCTTCTCCGGCTTCGCCACCCAGTCGCAGGTGAAGCTCGCGATCAACGCGCGCGACCAGAACGCGCTGCGCTACGACCAGAACCAGCGCGCCATCCTGCGCCAGACCCGCAACGCCTATCGCGCGCTGGAGGCGGGCATCAGCGAAGTGGAGGCCCGCAGGCAGGCGGTGGTGTCGGCGCGCAGCGCGCTGGAAGCGACCGAGGCCGGCTTCGAGGTCGGCACCCGCACCATCGTCGACGTGCTGCTCTCCCAGCAGGTGCTGTTCCAGGCCCAGAGCAGCTATTCCAGCGCCCGCCACAACTTCCTGGTCAACACCCTGCGGCTCAAGCAGGCGGCCGGCGTCATCGGCATCGAGGACGTGGCCGAGACCAACCGCTATCTGGTGCGCGACGCCGAGGCCGCGCTGGCCGACGGCAGCGATTCCGCCGAAGGCTGATTGCGGCACCGTCGCGCCACCGTTCCATCACGCGGTCCACTTCAACCCGACCCGCCCGGGTCCGATGACTCGGGCGGGCCGCCGGTGCCCGGGCGAGGCGCTCAGGCCTGCGCCAGCGCCTGCTCCAGGTCGGCGATGAGGTCGTCGATGTGCTCGATGCCCACGCACAGGCGCACCGTGTCTTCGCTGACGCCGGCCTTGAGCATTTCCTCGGGCGAAAGCTGGCGGTGCGTGGTGGAGGCCGGATGGGTGGCCAGCGAGCGGGTGTCGCCGATGTTCACAAGGCGCAGGAAGAGCTTCAGCGCATCGAGGAACTTCTCGCCGGCCGCGCGCCCGCCGGGCAGGCCGAAGGTGAACAGCCCCGAGCCCTGGCCCTTGAGGTACTTCTGCGCCAGCGCGTGCTCGGGGTGATCCGGCAGCCCCGCGTAGTTCACCCAGGACACCTTGGGATGATTCTTGAGGTACTGCGCCACCTTCAGGGTGTTCTGGCAGATGCGTTCCATGCGCAGGGTGAAGGTCTCGATGCCCTGCAGGATCAGGAAGGCGTTGAACGGCGAGATCGCTGCGCCCATGTTGCGCAGCGGCACCACGCGCGCGCGGCCGATGAAGGCCGCCGGCCCCAGTGCCTCGGTATAGACCACGCCGTGATAGCTCACGTCCGGCTCGTTGAGGCGCGGGAAGCGCGCCCTGTGCTCGGCCCAGGGAAACTTCCCCGAATCCACGATCGCCCCGCCGATGCTGTTGCCGTGCCCGCCCAGGTACTTGGTGAGCGAGTGGATCACGATGTCGGCACCGAACTCGATCGGGCGCAGCAGGTGCGGGGTTGCGACGGTGTTGTCCACGATCAGCGGCACCCCGTGCGCGTGCGCGATCTTCGCCAGCGCCTCGATGTCGGTGACGTTGCCCAGCGGGTTGCCGATGGACTCGACGTAGATCGCCTTGGTGCGCGCGTCGATCAGCGGCGCGAAGGATTCCGGATCGCGGTAGTCGGCGAAACGCACCTCGATCCCGTACTGCGGCAGGGTGTGGGCGAACAGGTTGTAGGTGCCGCCGTACAGCGTTCCGGCCGAAACGATGTTGTCGCCGGCCTGGGCGATGGTGAGGATGGCGTAGGTGATCGCGGCCTGTCCGGAAGCCAGCGCCAGCGCCGCGATGCCGCCTTCCAGTGCCGCGACGCGCTGCTCGAGCACGTCCTGGGTCGGGTTCATGATGCGGGTGTAGATGTTGCCCGGCACCTTGAGGTCGAACAGGTCGGCGCCGTGCTGCGCGCTGTCGAAGGCGTAGGCCACGGTCTGGTAGATCGGCACCGCCACCGAACGGGTGGTCGGGTCGGGCGAATAGCCGCCGTGCACGGCGATGGTTTCGGGTTTCCAGTTTTCGCGGCTCATGGCGGCGTCCGTCGGGGAGGGGGATCGCCATCATGCCGCGAGGTTATCAGGCAGGTCGATACGAAACGACATGTGATGATGCGAACTCAGCCATGAGCGGCGCGATACTGTCCGCCCACCCAGCGAGATCCGCGCCATGAACCTGACCTTCTACACCCACCCCATGTCCCGTGGCCGCATCGCGCGCTGGATGCTGGAAGAAACCGGCCTGCCCTACGAGGAAGTCCTGCTCGACTACGCCAGCACGATGAAGGCCCCCGAGTACCTGGCGATCAATCCGATGGGCAAGGTGCCGGCGCTGCGCCACGGCGACACCGTCGTCACCGAAAGCGTCGCCATCGGCCTGTACCTGGCCGACCTGGTGCCGGAAAAGCGCCTCGCTCCACCGGTCGGCAGCGCCGAACGCGGCCCGTACTACCGCTGGCTGCTGTTCCTTGCCGGCCCGCTGGAAGCCCTGCTGACCGCCAAACACGCCGGTGCCCTGGCCTCGCCCGTCAGCGCCGGCTACGGTGCCGAAGGTGATGTGGTCCGCGTGCTGGAACAGGCCGTGGCCGGGAAGACCCACCTCGCCGGCGACCGCTTCACCGCCGCCGACCTCTACATGACCGCCTACCTGAACTTCTACATGCAGTTCGGCATGCTCGACCGCCTGCCCGCCTTCGAAACCTTCTGCGCCCACCACGCCGAGCGCCCGGCAGCGCTGAAGGCGCTGGCGCGGGATGAGGCGCTGATGGCGGCGCAGCAGGCGGGGCGCTAGTCCTGCGCCTTCGTGGCTTCGTCCAATTGGTATCAGCCAGCACCGGGCGCGTTGCGCGGTGTCCGGGCGGGCCGGTGTCAGCAGGTTGGCTCACCGGCTGAAAGGCGTACCGACAGATCGTCAAACCATCTTCTTCATCCGATAAAGCAGGTCCAGCGCCTCGCGCGGGCTCATCGCGTCGGGATCGAGGCCGCGCAGGGTTTCTTCCACCGGGGAAGGCATCGGCGGGGCGAACAGGCCAAGCTGCGGCGATGCGGGCGCGGCGCTGGCGGCGGGGGCCGCTGCGTCGAGGCTGGCGGCCATGCCCGATTCGAGGCGTTCGAGCAGACCCTTGGCCTGCGCGATGACCGGGCGCGGCAGGCCGGCGAGGGCGGCCACCTGCAGGCCGAAGCTGCGGTTGGCCGGGCCTTCGCGCACCGCGTGCATGAACACCAGGCGCTCGTTGCCCTGCGAATCGCGGTGTTCGACCGCATCGAGGTGCACGTTGGCGATGCCCGCGCCCGGCTCGTTCGCCAGCGCGGTGAGCTCGAAATAGTGCGTGGCGAACAGGGTGAAGGCGCGGTTGGCCTGCGCCAGGTGGCGCGCGCAGGCTTCGGCCAGGGCGAGGCCGTCGTAGGTGGAGGTGCCGCGGCCGATCTCGTCCATCAGCACCAGGGAATGTTCGGTGGCGTGGTGCAGGATGTAGCTGGTCTCGCTCATCTCGACCATGAAGGTCGACTGGCCGCGCGTCAGGTCGTCGCCGGCACCGATGCGGGTGAGGATGCGGTCGATCGGCCCGATGCGCGCCGCGGCGGCGGGCACGAAGCTGCCGATGTGGGCGAGCAGCACGATCAGCGCGTTCTGGCGCATGTAGGTGCTCTTGCCGCCCATGTTGGGGCCGGTGATGACCAGCATGCGGCGCTCGGGTGAAAGCGCGAGATCGTTGGGCTCGAAGGGCTCCTCGCGCACCGCTTCCACCACCGGATGGCGGCCGCGCTCGATGTGGATGCCGGGCGAATCGGTGAGCACGGGACAGGACCAGTCGAGCGCCAGCGCGCGTTCGGAAAACGCGCACAGCGCATCGAGTTCCGACAGCGCGGCGGCGCAGCGCTTGAGCGGCTCCAGTGACTGGTTGAGCGCGTCGAGGAGTTCCTCGTAGAGCGCCTTCTCGCGCGCCAGCGCCCGTTCGCGCGCACCCAGCACCTTGTCCTCGAAGGTTTTCAGCTCCTCGGTGATGTAGCGCTCGGCGCCGGTCAGGGTCTGGCGGCGGGCGTAGTGCAGCGGTGCCCTGTCCGACTGCCCCTTGCTGATCTCGATGAAGTAGCCGTGCACGCGGTTGTAGCCGACCTTGAGCGTGGCGATGCCGGTGGCAGCGCGTTCGCGGGCCTCCAGGTCGAGCAGGAACTGGTCGGCGTTGGTGGCCAGGCGGCGCAGTTCGTCGAGTTCCGCATCGAAGCCATCGGCGATGACGCCGCCGTCGCGCAGCAGGACCGGAGGCTGTGCCATCACGGCGCGCGCGAGCAGCTCGGCGCTGTCGCCGTGTTCGCCCAGCTCCGCGGCGAGCGCGGAAAGGCGCGGGGAATCCAGCGGCGAAAGTTCAGCGCGAATGTCCGGCAGCGCCGCCAGCCCGTCGCGCAGGGTGGAAAGATCGCGCGGGCGGGCCGAACGCAGGGCGACGCGCGCGAGGATGCGTTCGAGATCGCCGAGCGCGCGGAAGCGTTCGCGCAGCGGTTCCAGGACGCCGGTATCCAGCAGGGTCGCCACCGCATGGTGGCGCTCGCGCAGGACGCGCTGGTCGCGCAGCGGGCGGTGCAGCCAGCGCCGCAGCAGGCGTCCGCCCATCGGGGTGATGCTGGTGTCGATCACGCCCAGCAGGGTGTGGCGCAGGTTGCCGTCCACGCGCGAATCCAGCTCCAGATGGCGGCGCGTGGCGGCGTTCATCGCGATGCCGTCCTCGGCCGACTCGAAGGCGATGGACGAAAGATGCGGCAGGCGCTGCTTCTGGGTTTCCTCGACGTAGGCCAGCAGCGCCCCGGCCGCGGCGGTGGCGCGCGGGCGCGCGTCCAGCCCGAAGCCTGCGAGATCGTGCACCCGGAAAAAGCGCGTCAGCGCGCGCCGTGCGGCCTCGGCGTCGAACAGCCAGGGCGCGCGGCGTCGAACGCCCGCCTGCGCGCCGAGCCACTCGGGCAGGCTGTCCTGGTCGGGAAGCAGCAGTTCGGCCGGTTCCAGTCGCGCCAGTTCCGCGGCGAGCGCGTCGTCGCTTTCCACTTCGTTGACGAAAAACCGCCCGCTCGAAAGATCCGCCCAGGCCAGCCCATACCCCTCGCGCGCCGGTGCCAGGGCCATCAGCAGGGTGTCGCGGCGCTCGTCCAGCAGGGCTTCGTCGGTGACGGTGCCGGGCGTGACGATGCGCACCACGCGGCGTTCCACCAGCCCCTTGGCCTGTGCCGGATCGCCGATCTGCTCGCAGATCGCGACCGATTCGCCCAGCGCCACCAGGCGCGCGAGATAGCCCTCGTGCGAATGCGCCGGCACCCCGGCCATCGGGATCGGCGCGCCGCCCGAGCTGCCGCGCTGGGTGAGGGTGATGTCGAGCAGCTTTGCCGCGCGCCGCGCGTCGTCGTAGAAGAGCTCGTAGAAGTCGCCCATGCGGAAGAACAGCAGCACCTCCGGATGCTCGGCCTTGGCCGAGAAGTACTGCTTCATCAGCGGCGTGTGTTCGGGAGCGGCGTCCTTCGGGGCGCGGGGGGAACTCATCGGGCATCAGCGACGGGGCGGGCACCGCATGGTACAGGAGCCGCCGCGGCGGCCCGCGCGGCTGCGTCGGCGGGCGCAAATGGCGCAGCGGCTTGATGGATCAGAAGCGTGACGGAATGCAAGGGCGGGCGCACGAAATTTGACATTGACTTGGCCCCGGAGCGGGGGCTATGGTCTCCCGGTCGATCCACAAGATGTTGTGGTTCGATCCGATGACCAGACCCAACAACTTGTGGCGCAAACGGAGCGCTGTGGTGTGCGGGAGCGGTGCCGGAGGGGCGTGCGGCAAGGGCGCGGGGTGACTGCCGGTGCACGGGCAGGCAGCGCCGCACGGCAGCCGGCGCGCGTTTCCGAAGCCGATCCTCGCCGGGTCGGCACCTCGGTCAGAACAATGAACAAACGGGAGATACAACGGGCATGAGCACCGCGAGGCTGGAGGCCGTGGTTACGGACACCACACAGGACATTGCGATGCAGCCGGCGTCGGCCGACATCTGGGACAAGAAGTATCGCCTCAAGACCAAGCAGGGCGTGGCGCTGGATGCCGACATCGACGGCACCTACCGGCGCGTGGCCAAGGCGCTGGCCGATGCCGAGCCGACCGCGGAACTGCAGAAGTACTGGATGGAGCGCTTCACCTGGGCGCTGCGCCGCGGCGCGATCCCGGCCGGGCGCATCACCTCCAACGCCGGCGCGCAGGAACACAAGCCGGCCACCAGCACGATCAACTGCACCGTCTCGGGCACCATCGAGGACTCGATGGACGGGATCCTGGAGAAGGTCCACGAGGCCGGCCTCACCCTGAAGGCGGGCTGCGGCATCGGCTACGAGTTTTCGACCCTGCGCCCCAAGGGGGCCTTCGTCGCGGGTGCCGGCTCCTACACCTCCGGCCCGATGTCCTTCATGGACATCTACGACAAGATGTGTTTCACGGTGTCTTCGGCCGGCGGGCGGCGCGGCGCGCAGATGGGCACCTTCGATGTCTCCCATCCGGACGTGAAGGACTTCATCCGCGCCAAGCGCGAGGACGGGCGGCTGCGCCAGTTCAACCTCTCGCTGCTGATCACCGACGGTTTCATGCAGGCGGTCGAACGCGACGGCGACTGGCCGCTGGTGTTCCCGCTCAACGCCCAGGAAAAGGGCGACGTGGACCTGTCCGACAGCGCCCAGGTGCTGTGGCGCGAGTGGCCGGTGCAGAAGAACTACATCGTGCGCGACGACGGGCGCGTGGCCTGCCGGGTGTACGGCCACATCAAGGCGCGGCACCTGTGGGACATGATCATGGTATCCACCTACGACTACGCCGAGCCGGGCTTCATCCTGATCGACCGCGTCAACGAGATGAACAACAACTGGTGGTGCGAGAACATCCGCGCGACCAACCCCTGCGGCGAACAGCCCCTGCCGCCCTATGGTGCCTGCCTGCTGGGCTCGGTCAACCTCACCAAGTTCGTGCGCCATCCCTTCACCGAGCGCGCCTCCTTCGACTGGGACGAATACCGGGAAGTGGTGCGCGTGTTCACCCGCATGCTCGACAACGTGGTCGAGGTCAACGGGCTGCCGCTGGAGCGCCAGCGCGAGGAAATCCTCCACAAGCGCCGCCACGGCATGGGCTTCCTCGGCCTCGGCAGCACGCTCACCCTGCTGCGCATGAAGTACGGCAGCCCCGAGAGCTGCGAGTTCACCGAGCGCGTTTCGCGCGAGATGGCGCTGGCCGGCTGGGAAACCGGCCTGGCGTTGGCGCGGGAAAAGGGTCCGGCACCGATCATGGACGTGCTCTTCACCGTCGACGCCGCGATGCTGCGCAAGCGCCCGGAAATGGTGCGCGACGGCTGGAAGGTCGGCCAGGAAATTCCCGGCCGCGTGCTGCACGCCAAGTACAGCCGCTACATGCAGCAGGTCGCCGAGGTGGCACCCGAGCTGGTCGAGGCGCTGGCCGAAACCGGCTGCCGCTTCACCCACCACAGTTCGATCGCGCCCACCGGTACCATCTCGCTGTCGCTGGCCAACAACGCCTCCAACGGCATCGAGCCCAGCTTCGCCCACCACTACAGCCGCAACGTGATCCGCGAAGGCAAGAAGACCAAGGAAAAGGTCGACGTGTGGTCCTACGAGCTCCTGGCCTACCGCGAGCTGGTCAATCCGAAGGCGATGCCTTACGCCGAGGACGCTGCCGCCAGGCTCCCCGACTACTTCATCGCCGCCGACGACATCAGCCCGAAGGAGCACGTGGACGTGCAGGCTGCGGCGCAGAAGTGGGTCGACTCCTCCATCTCCAAGACCGCCAATGTCCCCACCGACTACCCCTACGAGGAGTTCAAGGACATCTACCGCTACGCCTGGCAGCAGGGGCTGAAGGGCTGCACCACCTTCCGCTTCAACCCCGCCGCCTTCCAGGGCGTGCTGGTGAAGGAGTCCGATCTGGAAAGCACCGTCTATCGCTTCGAGCTGGAAGACGGCTCGGTGGTGGAAGTGAAAGGCAACGAAGAGATCGAGTACGACGGCGAATTGCACACCGCCGCCAACCTGTTCGATGCCCTGAAGGAAGGCTATTACGGCAAGTTCTGAATGCCCTGCGCCGGAGCACGGCGGCGCGCGCAGACGCGCCCCGTGCGTCCCGGTTCCAGCCGCGCCGACGCGCCCGCCGCGGCATCCGAATCCATGCAGCACCGTTTGACCGGAGTTTCGTTACATGACCGTCAGGATCACCCAGAAGATCAAGGGATACGCCGTCCTTCGTCCCGAAGACACGGCCAGGGAGCTTCCCGCCGCCACCAGCGCGCCGGCCGCCGAGCCGGAAGACAACGTGATCCAGATGCACGAGCGCATCAAGCGCCCGGAAGTCCTGATCGGCAGCACCTACAAGATCAAGCCGCCGCTGGTCGAACACGCCATGTACGTCACCATCAACGACATCGTGCTCAATCCCGGCACCGAGCACGAGCAGCGCCGTCCGTTCGAGATCTTCATCAACTCCAAGTCGATGGAGCACTTCCAGTGGATCGTGGCGCTTACCCGCATCATGTCCGCGGTGTTCCGCAAGGGTGGCGACGTCACCTTCCTGGTGGAGGAGATGAAGGCCGTGTTCGATCCGCGCGGCGGCTACTTCAAGGGCGGCGGCGTCTACATGCCCTCGCTGGTGGCCGACCTGGGCGGCATCATCGAGGACCACCTCAAGGCCATCGGCCTCATGCACGACCCGGATCTGAGCGACGAACAGCGCGCCCTGATCGCGGAAAAGCGCCGTGCCGTCGAGGACCGCTCAAAAAAAAAGCCTGACGCCGGCACCCTGACCGCGCCGGTGCCCGCCTCGGACGCCGCCCCCGGCGATTCGGAAGACATCGAGGTCACCGGCGAAGGCGCGAGCTTCCCGCCTTCCGCCACGATTTGCCACAAGTGCAGCGCCAAGGCGCTGGTCATCCTCGACGGCTGCGCCACCTGCCTGAACTGCGGATACAGCAAGTGCGGGTGAGCCGGGCGTGGCCCGCGCGCCCGTGATCCGCGCCCGATCCGGTACCGCCTGACTCCCGCCGCGGACGCGCGGCGCGCACCCGTATGCGCGCGCCGCCGAGGGCAGCTGGCGCACTTTCCGATGATGTCGCTCCGTGCGCGCCGCATGGGTCCATCTTGTGTTGACGCGGCCAGTTCACCCCAATATCTTGTGTCGGTCGGTGTCCTGGCCCGCGGTGCAGCGCGGGCAGGCTGAATAGGGAATCCGGTGCAAACCCGGAACTGCCCCGCAGCGGTAAGTGGAAGCGAAAGGCGTCAACGGCACTGGGTCGCAGCACCTGGGAAGCCAAGCCGAGTAGGAGGGCGAGAGCCCGCGTCCGCGAGTCCGAAGACCTGCCGACACGCCGGGAAAGGCCCGGTCTCAGGCGGTGAGACGCCGATGACCGATGCTGATACCACGCCCGGCGCAGGTGACCGCTTCCGCGGGGAGGCGTGTCGCAGGCGCGTGACGAAGGTCCGCGCGCCGGCGCACGCATTCGCCGAAGCACGATCCACACGCCCTGCGCGAGGGAGCAGGTTCTGGACCGTGTGCGGCCGTCTGGCCGCAGGAGAGATGCACATGCCAGCGATGGATCTGACCGAACTGCTTTCCCTGAACGAAGGCGAGCCGCCCGCTGCGCCGCCGGCCGAGCCGCCCGCGCCCGCGCAGCGCCCCGCGTTCTCGCGCACCATCCGCAAGCGCGATGGCAGCACCGAGCCCTACATCCCGCGCAAGCTCAACGGCTGGGGCGAGTGGGCGGCCTCGGCGTTCGGCGACAAGGTGGACTGGAGCCGCATCGTCATCAACGTGATGAGCGCGATGCCCGAAACGGTGTCCAGCGCCGAGCTGCAGGAAAAGCTGATCCAGAACTGCCTGGACATGGGCACCTGGTCGTACTACCGCATGGCCGGAAGGCTGTATGCGCCGCACCTGCACAAGAGCATCCACGGCGCGGGCATTCCCACCGTCGCGCAGCTGCACGCGCGCATGGTGGCCGACGGCGTGATGGTGCGGCTCGACTACGACGCGGACGACTACGCGGCGCTGGAGGGCATCATCGACCACGCGCGCGACTACGACACCCCGCACTTCGCGCTGCACTACATCCGCCGCAAGTACAGCCTGCAGAACCGCGCCACCGGGCAGGAGTACGAGACCCAGCAGTTCGTTTACCTGCGCATGGCGATGGCGCTCGCCGAGCAGGCGCCGAGGGACGCGCGCATCGACCTGGTGCGGCGCTTCTATCGCGCCTTCGCGGAGAAGAAGATCTCCGCGCCGACGCCCAACTACGTCAACCTCGGCACCCGCCTGCGCGGCTTCGCCTCGTGCTGCCTGTACGTTGCCGGCGACAGCGAGGCTTCGCTTGCGATCGGCGACCACATCGCCTACCGCATGACGGCCTCCTCGGCCGGCATCGGCAGCCACCTCGTCACCCGCAGCAAGGGCGATCCGGTGCGCGGCGGGCTGATCGAGCACATGGGCAAGCTGCCCTACTACGCGGCGCTGGGCAAGGCGGTGCACGCCAACATGCAGGCCGGGCGCGGCGGCGCCTGCACCACCTACTACTCGGGGTTCGACCCGGAGGCCGAGGTCATCGCGCACCTGCGCAATCCGCGCAGCACCGAGGACCGCAAGAACCGCGACCTGCACTACGCCCTGGTGACCAACCGCCTGTTCGCGGAAAAAGCCGCGAAGAACGAGCGCGCGTTTTCCTTCAACGTCTACACCGCGCCGCGCCTGACCGCGCTGTTCTTCAGCGACGACGCGGAAGGCTTCCGCCGCGAGTACGAGCGCCTGGAAGCCGATCCGGCGTTCCGCAAGGAGTGGTTCCAGCCGCGCGAGCTGCTGCTCACCTCGCTCAACGAGGCGCTGGAAACCGGCGTGGCCTACCTTGCGAACATCGACGAGATGAACCGCCACACGCCGTTCAAGGAGCCGATCCACTCCTCCAACCTGTGCCTGGAAATCTGCGAGCCGAACCGGCCCTACCGGGACATGCGCGACCTGTATTCGGATCGCGAGGTGGGCTGGATCGAGGTGGAGCTGCTGGGCGGCGAGCGCCGCCGGCTCGACTTCAGCGCCGCGCTGACCCGCAACGGCCGGAGCATCTTCGCCGGCGAGCTCAAAGAAGGCGAACAGGTCACCAGCGAGGCGGGCGAGACCTTCGTCGTCAGCCGCATCCTGGAAACCTACGCCGAGCCGGAGGTGGCGCTGTGCTCGCTGGGCGCGATCGCCTGCGACAACCTCCCCGAGGACGACGATGCCGCCTACGAGGAGGCGATGTACCTCACCCTCAAGATGATCGACTACTGCATCGAACACAGCCACTACGCGCTGCCGCACATCGGCGTCACCGCGAAGGCGCGCATGAACGCCGGCATCGGCCTGATGGGCGTGGCCACGACGATGGCGCGCAAGAAGCTGCGCTTCGACACCCCGGAGGGCCGCGAGGAGCTGCACCGCATCGCCGAGCGGCACATGTACTTCGCCATCAAGGCCTCGTTGCGCCTGGCGCGCGAGCGCGGGCTGCCGCGCTGGATCCACAAGACCCGCTGGGTGGACGGCTGGCTGCCGATCGACACCTACAACCGCAGCGTCGACGCGCTCGGCGACTTCCGCTACCGCTACGACTGGGAGGCGCTGCGGCGCGAGATCATCGCGACCGGCGGCATCGGCCACTCCTGCCTGGTCGCCTTCATGCCGGGGGAGTCCTCCTCCAAGGCGCTGGGCCAGCCCAACTCCATCTATCCGGTGCGCGACGCGACGCTGGGCAAGACCGACGGCAACGTCACCATCCGCTGGGCCGCACCGGACAGCGACGATGACGCCTGCATGTACCAGTCGGCCTGGGACATCGCGGAAGTGGACATGCTCAAGGCCTACGCGGTGTTCCAGAAGTTCACCGACCAGGCCATCTCCGCCGACCTGTGGCGGCGCATCCGCGGCGACGAGAAGGTGGGCAGCAAGGATCTGCTGGCGCAGTACTTCGCGATGTTCAAGTACGGCATCAAGACCCGCTACTACTACAACTCCAACGTCGCCTCGGGCGTTTCGGTGAGCGACGGCGGACGCATGAGCGAGGCGGGCGACGCCGGCGCCTGCGAAGGCTGCACGCTGTGACGCCGGCCGCCTCCCGTTCGAAGGAAACCTCCATGACGCCCGCCCTGCCCGGCAAGATCTTCAATACCGAGAAGACCGACTACGAGGCCCCGGAAATCATCCTGGGCACCGACCCGGGCCTGTTCGACACCATAAACAAGCATTTCCCGGCGCTGTGGAAGCTCTACAAGACCCTGAAAAGCCAGGACTGGGACGAGAACGAGTTCGACTACGCGCCCTGCAACGTGCAGTTCAAGACCTGCGACAGGGCCACCTACGACATGATGGTGAAGACGCTGGCCTGGCAGTGGGAGGCCGACAGCGTGGCGGCGCACTCCATCGCCGCCGTGCTGGCGCCGGTGTGCACCAGCTCGGAGGCCTGGGCCGGCTGGGTGGAGATCACCCGCAACGAGATCGTGCACGCGGCCACCTACTCGGAGATCGTGCGCAACAGCTTCGACAGCCCCGACGACATCCTCAGCGAGATCCTCGCGGTCAAGGAGGCCATGGCGCGGCTCAAGACCGTGGGCGAAGCCTTCGACGCGGCGCTGGCGGTGAGCCTGGACTACGCCCGCGGCGCGCGCCCGAACGACCAGGCCACCTACAACGCGATCTATCTCTTCATCGTGACCCTGCTGTGCATGGAGCGCATCCAGTTCATGGCCTCCTTCGCCGTCACCTTCGGCGTATGCGAATCCACCGGCCTGTTCCAGCCCATCGGCAAGGCGATCCAGAAGATCGCCCAGGACGAGTTCGAAGTGCACGTGCAGTACGGCAAGGAAGTGCTCAAGTCGCTCTACAAGACCCCGCGCGGCCGCCAGGCCTTCGCCGACTGCCGCGAGAAGATCGTCGCCATCGTCAACGAGGTGGTGGAAAGCGAAGTCGAATGGACCGACTACGCGTTTTCCGAAGGCCGCGAGCTGACCGGCGTCACCTGCCGGATGATGAAGGACTGGGTCTACTTCAGCGCCACCGACGTGATCCGCTTCTTCCACCTCGAAGACGCCGCGCGCTTCCCGATCGTCACGCGGAACCCGCTCGCCTACATGGAGAACTGGCTCGACATGAGCAAGATCCAGGCCTCCAACCAGGAGGAGGACACCGCCCAGTACAAGGTCGGCGTGATGAAGCGCGACGACGAGGACGAAGTGTTCGCCGTCGATTTCTGACGTCGCCCGCCGCCCGTTCCACTTTCCCGAAATTTTCGAGCCTCCGGCCGGCACCGCCGCGCGCGCCGGCCGTCCACCCAACGAGGTGCCATCCGTGAACGTTACCGTCTATTCCAAGCCCGACTGCCCGCAGTGCGAGTCCACCCGCCGCGACCTGGAGATCCTCGGCATCGAGTACGCCCTGGTGGACCTGATGCAGGACCGCGCCGCGCTCGCGCGCCTGGTCGGCCTGGGCTATCGCAGCGCTCCGGTGGTGGAGTCCGACCGCGGCAGCTGGAGCGGCTACGACCGCGAGCGGATCAAGGCGCTGCTGGCCTGAGCGCAGCCGGCGGCGCGCCGCAGCGCGGGACCGGAAAGGTGCGGGCCGCGTGATCCTGTGGCTCAGCGCCCCCGCAGCGCGCCGAACAGGTCGCTCTCCACCCGCCGCCAGGCCGGCGTGACCAGATGCTGGCCGACGGCCGGCAGGGCCGACCGCTCCACCTTCACCGGCGCCGCGCCTTCACCCGCGTCTTCATCCTCCTCCCAGGCGCCGAGCCAGCGGTAGGTGCGCCACAGCACGCGCGCGCTGTCGGCACCGACCTGGCGCACGCGGCCTTCGCCGGCGATGCGGGCCTCGCTGTCCGCATCCTGTTCCAGGTAGAGCCGGTCGCCCACCGCCAGGCCCTCGCCGCGACCTTGGTCGACCTCCAGATCGAGGTAGGCGTAGCCGTCGGCGTCCAGGGTCACCCCGTCCGCCGGCGCGGAGACGACGGTGATCGCGGCGCGCACCGCGGCGCTGGTGTCCACGCCGCAGCGCAGCGGCGCGTCACGGCGGGTGGTGAAGGCGGTGCCCCGGGCGGGCAGCGCCATCTCGTCGTCCGGCGCGAAGCGGCTCAGGTGCATCGTGGCGACCGATTCGTCCGCGCCCACCTGGCTCAGCTCCGCGTACCAGCCCTCGTTCGGCGGCAGGCCGTACAGGGCCATGCCCTCGATCAGGCCGTCGTCCGATCCGCGGTCCAGCCGCAGTCGCACCTGCGCCGAGTGGTGGCTCCACTGCAGCGGCGCGTCCGCATCGAGGTGTGCAACAACGCGGGTTTCAATGGCTTCCGTGCGCAGCATGTCGCGCAGCGACTTCGGCACGGCGGGGTGCAGGGGATCGTCCAGCGTGTAGCCGGGAGAATACGAACTCATCGCTGCCAGCGTGGAATCTTCGCCGGACGCTCGCCAGAACGTGGGCGCGAACTCCAGCGCGCCGTCCCCACTCCAGCGCTGTGCCTGATCCAGAAGCCGCGCCTGATCGAGCAGGAGCGCGTTCCTTCGAAGCCACGTCATGCAGCTCGCGCATGACGCGACGGGCGATGTCCTCGTCGCTCGTTGCGACGGGCGTCGCGTCGGCCGTCGCCGCGTCGAGCGCCGGCAGGGGCGGTGTGGCGGTGCCGGCCAAACCGGATGCGACGATCAGAAACAGGGATTCGATCAATCTCGTGCGCATGGCGGCGGCTCCGTGAGTAGCGATGGATCAAGCATAGGCGCAGCCTTCGCGACGGTCGCCGGTGCATCCAGCCTGCGTTGGGACGCGCCTTGCTACCCTTGCCCGATTCTCGCCAAACGCCTGCGGTGCCTGCCGCAGCACCACGCGTTTCCTGATCCGCCTGGGCTTCATCCGGTTTTTTCCCCGCCGCCTGCAGGACGCAGGTGTGCGCAGGCCGATCGCGGCCGAAGCCCAGGCGGATCGGGCAATCGCATCCGCCGCCGCGCGCCGCCGCACATCCGATCACGACTGGTTTTTCCAATGCTTTCCACCGTCCGCTGCGCCATCCCCCTCCTGCTGAGCACCATTTTCCTGCTGATGGGGGTGGGCCTGCTGCACACCCTGGTGGCGCTGCGCGGCGAGGCGCTCGGGTTTTCCGTGGCGATGATCGGCACGCTCAGCGCGGCCTACTACGCCGGCTTCCTGATCGGCACCTACACGGTGCCGCGCATGGTGCACCGGATCGGCCAGATTCGCGCCTTCGCGTTCTGCACCACCCTGCTCGTGGTCAGCGTGCTGGTGCAGGCCATCGGGCCGATCTACGGGCTGTGGCTGGCGATGCGCGTGCTGCAGGGGCTCCTGCTGGTCGGGCTCTACGTCATCATCGAGAGCTGGCTGAACGCGGCGGCCGAACCCAGGCACCGCAGCACGCTGTTCTCCATCTACATGATGCTCAACCTCGGTGCCGGCGCGCTGGCGCAGCAGTTCCTGCGCCTGCCCGGCGAGGGCTTCGTGCTGTTCAGCGTGGTGGCGATCCTGTTTGCGACCGCGAGCCTGCCGGTGATCGACATGCGCCAGCAGCAGCCGCGGCTGCACGCGATGCCCAAGGTGCAGCTCGCCCGCTTTTTCAGGCTGGTGCCCACCGCCATCGTCAGCGCCTGCGTCGCGGGACTTCTGCTTGGCGCGCTCTGGGGCCTGCTGCCGGTTTACGCGGCCGCGCAGGGGATGGATGCCGGCGCGGTCGGCACCTACGTCAGCGCGGCGGTCATCGGCGGCATGGCGCTGCAGTTGCCGCTGGGGCGTCTCGCCGACCGCATCGATCGGCGTCTGGCCCTGGCCGCCATCAGCGCCGCTGCCGCCATGATCGCGCTGGCGCAGCTGCTGCTGCCGGTGGGCGGGTCAACCGCCGCGCTTGTGCTGATCTTCGCCTTCGGCGGCATGGGCTTTGCGCTCTACCCGATCGCGATGGCGCATCTGGTGGACTACCTGGATCGCGACGAGCTGATGTCCGCCTCCAGCACGGTACTGCTGGTCAACGGCGTGGGCTCGGCGCTCGGGCCGCTGATCGCGGGCAACCTGATGAATCGCGGCGAACCCCGGCTGCTGTTCGCCTGGTTCTTTGCATTGAGCGCGCTGCTGGCGGCGTATGCGCTGTACCGCTTCATGCGCCGCAGGCGCGACGTCTCGGCGCAGGATCACTTCGTGCCGCTGGTGAACATCACCGCCGAATCGCTGGATCGACGCGCGCCCGATCGCGAGCGCTAGGAGCCGGCAGGCCGGCGGAAGTCACGGGCACGTCGTAATAGATGCCTGGCGTGGGCTCGGGCTGCAGGCGGAAGTGCCACCATTCCTCGGGAAGATTGACGAAGCCCTCCGCCGCCATCGCCGCGCGCAGCGCGTGGCGATTGGCGCGCTGCGCCGCATCGACCTCGTCCGAATCGGTGTGCGCGCGGCTGCCGAAGAAGTCGAACGGCGTGCCCATGTCGAGCGGCGCGCAGGCCGCGTCATCCGCATCGCAGGCGAGCAGGGTCAGGTCGACGGTGGCACCGCGGCTGTGGCCCGATTGCGGTGCGATGTAAGTTCCGCGCAGCAGCGATTTCTCCAGCGTCGGGTAGTAGACGGCCCGGGTGCGCGGGTCGTCGGCCTCATCCAGCCAGCGCATGAAGTGCGCCACGGCCCGCACCGGGCGGTAGCAGTCGAAGAGGTGCAGGCGGCGGTTTTCGCGCCGCAGCGCCATCTCCACCCGCGCCAGCGCCGTGGCCGCCTCGTGCCTGAGCCAGCAGGCCGGTGCCTCGTAGCCGTCCACCGGCGCGCCGATGAAGTTGTCGCGGCCGGCATAGCGGATGTCCTGCGAGATGTCCGGTACCCGCATGCGCAGGTCGACCATGCCGGCCGCCTCCATGGTGCGCGCGCCCGACACGTGCGGTGCCTCCGCGGCACGCGCCGCCATCGTGCTCAGGGCCAGCACCAGCAGCGCGGCGCGAAGGAACGGGCGGCGAATGAGCGGTGCAGGCATGGCGGCTCCAGTGCAAGGGGGCGGCGAGACACGCCGGATTGTAGGCATTCCCGCGCCGCCGGGGAGGTTGAACCTTTCGCCTTTTTCCATGCTCCATGTCCGGCCTCGAGCCCAACACGCGACCCATGACCGGCTACCCGTTCGATCCCTATGCCTTCCAGCGCACCTGCCTGTGGCGCAATCGGATGGCGCGCTGGCGGCAGGCACCGGGCGAAACCGCGTTTCATGCGGCGATCTGGCTGGCACTGACTTTCATGCTGGGCGCAGCGGCGGTGTCGCTTGCCGCGCGGCGCGATCTGGCCGACGGCCTGCTCGCCCTGACGCGGCCCGCCCCCTGGGCCTGGCTGGTGGCGTGGGGCGGCCTCATCGCGATGCAGGTGCGCGTGCGCGAGCGGGAGCGCCGCGATGCCGCCGGCTGGCTGGCCGTGCAGCCGGTGGCCGCGCGCGTGCGGGCGCGCGAACGCATGCGCGTGGTGTTCGCCGGTGTGTGGCCGCACGCGCTGGCGGGCGCGCTGTTGTTCGGCTTCCTGCGCCTGCCGCGGGAGGCGTGGGGCTGGCTGGCCCTGATGCTGGTGGCCGCGTCCGCCGCAGGCGCGGCCTGGGCGCGCTGGCGTCGGCCGTCCGCGGATCGCGCCGTCCACACCGGAGCCGCCAGCGCGACCGGATCGGCGCACCATTTCGCCGGCCGCGGATGCCTGTGGCGCTGGCAGGCGCGCGAGGCGCTGGCCGGCATCGGCCCGCGCGCGCTGCGCCATGGACTCTGGATGCTGCTGCTGATACCGGTCGGTGCGAGTGCGCTGGGAGCGGCGCTGGCCCTGGCGAGCGGCCTGCTGCTGGCGGCGTACCTGACGGCGTGGCGGCGTGGCCTCGCGGTGTTGCTCGAGGCCGAACGCTGGCTGGGTGCGCAGCCGGCGCGGGCGCGGTTCTGGCTGTCCGGACTGATCGTGCCGCTGGCGCTGGCTTTGCTCGGTGCCGGCGTTGCCGGATTTGCGCTGGCCGCGCTGGGTGCCGTGCGCACTGCGCCGTGGATCGGCGCCGCCCTGTTCGCGGTGGCGATCCTGCACGGACTGTGCGCGCTGGCATTGCGCCGCACGCCCGGGCGCATTGCGCTCGATCTCACCCTGCGCCTGACCGTGCTCGGCGCGACCTGGCAGGCGTTTGCGCCCCTGCTGGCACCGCTGTGGCTGGCGATGTGCCTGCGGCTTTTGCATCGGGGAACGCGCGCATGAGCACGCGTCTGCTGCTGCGCTATCTCCATCTTTCCCATGGCGCAGACGAGGTGCTGGGCGGCGTCGACCTTTGCCTTGCCGGCGGCGAGCTGGTGGGCCTGATCGGCCCCAACGGCTCGGGCAAGAGCAGCCTCATGCGCGCCTGCGCGGGGCTGCTGCCGTGCACCGGAAAGATCCGCATCGACGGCATCGACCCGCGTGAACATCCCGTCGCCGCGCGCGCCCGGCTGGGCCACGCGCCCGATCCGGCCACGTTGCCCGGCGCGCTGCGCGGTCGCCAGTGCCTCGAACTGGTCGCCGGCGTGCGCCAGCTCGGTGCCGACGCCATCGCAGAGGCCGTGGCTCTGGCCGGTGCACTCGGACTGTCGCCATGGCTGGAGCGCGAGGTGGCCGAGTATTCGCTCGGCACGCGCCAGAAGCTTGCGGTGGTGCTGGCGTTGCTCGGCACGCCGCTGCTGCTGCTGCTCGATGAAGTGCTGAACGGGCTGGATCCGCTCGCCGCATTCCAGCTCAAGGCGATCCTGCGCGAACGCGTCGATGCCGGTGCGACGGTGCTGCTCGCCACCCACGGCCTGGATGTGGCCGAGCGCATCCTCGACCGTGCCGTGCTGCTGCTCGACGGGCGCATCGCGGCGGACTGGAATCGCGCCGAGCTCGATCGCCTGCGCGCGTCGGAAGGCGGGCTGGAAGCGGCCGTGGTGGCGCGGCTGCGCGCGCGGTGACGCCTGAGGCGGCGCTCAACGCGCGGCGTCGTGCCGGCTGCCGCCGCGACAGGCCGGTGACGCCGGTGCCTTGCCCAGTGCCTCCCATTCGGCCGGGGTGTAAGTGTGCAGGGCGAGCGCGTGGAGGTCGCGCATCAGGTCGCCGAGCGCGGCATACACCGCCTGGTGGCGGCGGATCAGCGGCAGGCCCTCGAAGCGCGCGCTGGCGATGACGGCCTTGTAGTGGGTCTGGGTGCCGCGCGCGTGCAGGTGGCTTTCATCATGCACTTCCAGGTGTACGGGTTCCAGCGCGAGGGCGGATTGGTGGATGCGTTCGCGCAGGTCCATGCGCTGTCTCCTGCTCTGCAAGGGCCTTGATTATCCCAGCGTCTGCGCGAAGCGGCGCGGCGCGCCTTCGAAGCCGCCGTTGGACATGAAGACCACGGTGTCGCCCGGCCGCACCAGTGCGACCAGGCGCGCCAGCAGCGTATCGACGTCGGCCGCGACGTGGCCCTCGCCGCGCAGCGCGTCGATCACCCGATGCGCGTCCCAGGCCAGTTCGGGCCGGGCCAGGAACAGCACGATGTCGGCCGGCTCCAGCGAGGGCGCGAGCTGGTCGGCGTGTGCGCCCAGGCGCATGGAGTTGCTGCGCGGTTCGAGCACCGCGACGAGGCGGCCATCGGGATGGCGCGCGCGCAGGCCGTCGAGCGTGGTGCGGATCGCGGTGGGATGGTGGGCAAAGTCGTCGTAGACGCGAAGATCCGGGGCCTCGGCAATGAGTTCGAGCCGCCGCTTCGCGCCGCGAAACCGTGCGAACAGCGGCAGCGCCGCCTTTGCGTCGAATCCGGCCGCCGCGGCGGCGGCGAGCGCCGCGAGTGCGTTCATCACGCTGTGGCGGCCCGCCATCCGCCAGCGCACCTGGCCCAGCGTCTGGCCGCGGTGCAGCACGGTGAAGGCGGAGCCGTCGGGCGCGTCGAGGCGGGCCTGCCAGTCGGCCGGCGCATCGATGCCGAACGTCTCCACCGGGGTCCAGCAGCCCTGCGCCAGCACCCGCGCAAGGTTGGCGTCCTCGGCGTTGACGATGAGCCGGCCGCGGCCCGGCACGGTGCGCACGAAGTGGTGGAATTGACGCTCGATCGCGGCAAGATCAGGGAAGATGTCTGCGTGATCGAACTCGAGATTGTTCAGGATGGCGATCTGCGGGCGGTAGTGGACGAACTTGGAGCGCTTGTCGAAGAATGCGGTGTCGTATTCGTCCGCTTCCACCACGAAGCACAACCCGGAACCCAGCCGCGCGGAGGCGTCGAAGTCGGCGGGAACGCCGCCGATCAAAAACCCCGGCGCGCCGCCGAGGCGGTCGATCAGGAAGGCCAGCAGGGTGGAAGTGGTGGTCTTGCCGTGGGTGCCGGCGACCGCCAGCACGGTGCGCCCCGGCAGCACGTTTTCGGCCAGCCACTGCGCGCCCGAGGTGTAGGGCAGGCCGCGATCGAGCACCGCTTCCACCGCCGGATTGCCGCGCGACAGGGCGTTGCCGATGACCACTTCGGCAACGTCCGGGCCGATGTTTTCGGCCGCGTAGCCGCCCTTGAGCGCGATGCCCAGGGCTTCGAGCTGGGTGCTCATCGGCGGGTAGACGTTCTGGTCCGAGCCTTCGACGGCAAGACCCTGCTCGCGCGCGAGCGCGGCGACTCCGCCCATGAAGGTGCCGCAGACGCCGAGGATGTGCAGTGTCATCGCTTCACCGTGCGCCCGCGGCGCGGGCGCGAGAAGTGTTCAGGCGGCCGGTGCGTGCCCGATCGCGGCCAGCACCCGGGCGGTGATCTCGTCCATGCTGCCGACGCCGTCCACCCGCACCAGCGTGCCGGCGGCTTCGTAGAAGCCGATCACCGGCGCGGTCTGGTCGTTGTAGACGCGCAGGCGGTTGCGCACGGTCTCGGGGGTGTCGTCGCTGCGCCCCTCGGCGCGCGCGCGCCCGGCGATGCGCTCGATCAGAAGCTCGGTGTCCACGTCCAGCAAGACCGCCACGTCGACCGGCTGGCCGAGGCGGGCGAGCAGGGCGTCGAGGGCGTTGGCCTGGGCGGAATTTCGCGGGTAGCCATCGAGGATGAAGCCCGCGCCGCAGTCGCCGGCACCCAGGCGCTCTTCGAGCATGCCCAGCACGATGTCGTCGGACACCAGCTCGCCGCGTTCCATCACGGCCTTGGCCTGGAGGCCCAGCGCCGTGCCCGCGGCGACCGCGCCGCGCAGCAGGTCGCCGGTGGAGATGTGCGGCACGCCGAGCGCCTCCTTGAGGCGGCTGGCCTGGGTTCCCTTGCCGGAGCCGGGGGCACCGAGTAGTACAAGTCGCATGTGTTGGGCCTGGAAGACGATGAGGCACCGCACGGCCGGGGCGGCCTTTCCGCTAGACTGGATCGGTTCGCGGCTGCGGTGCAGCGCAGCAAACCTAACCGCTGCCGAACGCCGCTGTCAAACCAGACCAAAGCCGCATCGCGCAGCGCGATTTGGTGCCTCGCCGCGACCTTCCCATCCACCCACACCGTAGCCATCCATGAGCCAGGGCAGACTGCTTTACGCACAATCGGGCGGAGTGACCGCCGTCATCAACGCCACCGCCTCGGCGGTCATCACCACGGCGCGCGCGGCGGGCGTCAAGGTGTATGCGGCGCGCAACGGCATCATCGGCGCGCTGCGCGAGGATCTGATCGACACCTCGAAGGAGCCCATCGCCGCGATCCGCGCGCTGGCGCACACCCCGGGCGGTGCGTTCGGCTCCTGCCGCTTCAAGCTCAAGACGATCGAGGCCGACCGCGCGCGCTACGAGCGCCTGATCGACGTGTTCGCCGCGCACGACATCCGCTGGTTCCTCTACAACGGCGGCAACGATTCGGCCGACACCGCGAACAAGATGTCGCAGGTGGCGCGCGAGTTCGGCTATCCGCTCGCCTGCATCGGCGTGCCCAAGACGGTCGACAACGACCTGGCCGTCACCGACTGCTGCCCGGGCTTCGGTTCGGCCGCCAAGTACACTGCGGTCTCGCTGCGCGAGGCGGCGCTGGACGTGGCCTCGATGGCCGAGTCCTCCACCAAGGTCTTCGTGCTGGAAGTGATGGGCCGCCACGCCGGCTGGCTGGCCGCCGCCGCGGGCCTGGCCGGCAAGGGCGCGGACGAGGCGCCGCACATCATCCTGTTCCCGGAAATCCCCTTCGACGAGGCGAGGTTCCTCGCCAGGGTCGATGACACCGTCAGGCGCGTGGGCTGGTGCGTGGTGGTGGTGTCGGAAGGGCTGCGCGGTGCGGACGGGCGCTTTCTCGCCGATGCCGGCACGGTCGATTCCTTCGGCCACACCCAGCTGGGCGGCGTCGGCCCGGCGATCGCGCAGCTGGTCAAGGCGAAGCTGGGCTACAAGCAGCACTGGGCGGTGCCCGACTACCTGCAGCGTTCGGCGCGGCATATCGCCAGCAAGACCGACCTCGACCACGCGCTGGCGGTGGGCGAGGCCGCGGTGAAGCTCGCGCTGGCCGAGCAGAACGCGGTGATGCCCGCCATCGTGCGCACCTCGAACGCACCCTACCGCTGGAAGATCGAGCCGGCACCGCTGGCGAAAATCGCCAATCACGAGAAAAAGCTGCCGAAGAACTTCATCTGCAAGGACGGCTACGGCATCACCGAGGCTGCGCGCCGGTACCTGGAGCCGCTGATCCGCGGCGAGGCACCGCCGCCCTACGGCAAGGACGGCCTGCCGGCTTACGTCACGCTGAAGAACGCGGCGGTGGAGAAGAAGCTGCCGGCGTATGACATTGCGGACGGGTGATCTTCCGGGTGGTTTCTCCCGCAGCCGCGTCGCGGTGCGGTTGCCGCAAGGCAGGTGCATGAATGAAGGCGTCGCCACACGACTCGCCGGTTTCGGGCGGGAAAGCACGCCTTCCAGTTCGGCCATCAACGCAGCGCCGGTAAAGAGCGCGATGCGGCCATGACGGGCGGAATCCAGCAGCGCGCGCGGCGCTCCGTCCCAGAGCAGGGCGGACAGCACGATGTTGACGTCAGCGACGATCCGCATTCGCGGCACGCTGCTGCGCGCGGGCGGCGGCAATTTCGGCCTGGATGTCCTCGGGGGAAAGCGGCGGCTGCGCGGCGGCGAAGCCGTCCATCCTCCGGGTGCGCGTTTTTTCCTCACGGACGCGCAGAACGTCCACGAAATCGGCGACTTCAGCCAGCCGCTGCGGCGGCAGCGACTTGAGCTTCTCCAGCAGGTTTTCGGCGGCTTCGCTCATGGTGTTGCCCAAGGTGATGACGCGGAATGCGGCAGCACGGGCACCCGTCCTGCCTCCCATTTTCCAGGCCGGCCTCATGGTGCGCGCCCCTCCGCCGCCCGCTATCGTGCCGGCGGGCACGACCATATCCCTGCTGCTGCTTGCAGGAATCATTACTCTGGTCGGGATTTATCCGGCCAAATGATTGATCCGGAACGCGAATCAAGGCAAGAAGTGCCGTAGACTCGACCGCGCACCGCCATTGCAAGGAGAGCCCCTGATGAAAACCACCCATGTTCGCATCTGGAAGGCACTGGCGACGGCGCTCGTGCTGTTCATGCTGCCGTTCGCGTCCGCCTCGGCGTTTGTCGATCCGCCGACCTTCTCACCCGCTCAGCCCTATGCGGGACAGCCCGTCGATATGTCGGTAAGGGCAGGATATTGCCACGGCTTCGCATACCCACCTGCAGGTTACCCCTTTGTCGAGGTGCAAAGGAACGGTGACATAATCGATATAATCATTACGGGATCAGAAAGAACCGATCCATTGTTTTGCATGATTCAGCCACATACAATCACCGAAAATATAGGCGGATTCCCCGAGGGAAGCTATATTGTTAGAATACGAATCCGAAGCATGAGCAGTCCGAGCTATCCAATTTTGCCGCCAATCTCTCAGGCAAATCTTCAAGTCCGGGGGACGCCACCATCCGTGACAGTATCAGCGACTAGCAATATCTTGCTGTTAATTCTAATCGGAATCATTATTGGAGTGACGGCTCTTCGAGAAAGAATATCAGCAAAGCCTCTCCTAAGCGTCTTCCTTGTCGCACCCATCACTATTTCACCGCCCGCTCATGCACAATTTATAGAAAATACACTGGTAATCTTCGAACTTGTTCGATCCGAGCAAGGCCCGAGTCCAGAGGGTGTCATCAACGGGTTTGATCCTTCAGGCGGGCTCCCTCCGCCACTCGGTGCGCTGTCCGTGGAGAACCCGCAATCCGTTCAGTATTTCATCCCGCATCCATTCCGGGCAAAGGGAGATTTCAAAGCCTATCTCGATGCCAACCGGGAACTGCCGAGAGCGCGCCTGGAGCAGATGATCGTCGTGCGATACCCGCCCGGTGCCGATACGGAAGCCGCCGTCTCCGCGCTGCTCGCCGACGATTTCGTCAGGCATGCGAAGGTACCGATCAAGGTGGAACTGAGCCTGCGCCCTGGCGCCCCCGGCAAGACGCCGCCCACCACTCAAGGAGTTGCAACCCAATACTGGATCGGTGCCATGAGCTTTCCCGCCGCATGGGCCCGCGCAGGCGGCTGGGCGCGGGTGGGGGTGCTGGATAACGGTCTCCATACCGACCACTCCGACCTTCGGGCGCAGGATGCAAACGGCTCCCTGACGGGCGGAAATTTCCTTTCCTCGGCCTCCCTTGACATTGGGCGTCATGGATTTCCAAATCCCATCGACTTCAATGTAGATGAAATGGAACCCGTTCCCGTTACGTCAGCTTCCCAGGTTTGCGATAGCGGCAACGGCTTCATGATTCCCGCATATGCAGGCCATGGTACGCATGTCCATGGCTTGACCTGATTAGCCCTGATCCTCAGCCGATGCTTCGGCGAAGAGTGGCTTTGGCTCGCCATTCCCGCATGCTTTTGGCGGAAACCCGGTGACTTGGCTTTTGTTGTGGGGGCATCTGGAAGCAAAGACACTGGATTCCTGCCTTCGCAGGAATGACGAGCTGAGAGTCAGGGCTAATCAGGTCCCGTGAAGGCTAGCCGCTTTTGACAGACGAACGTCTGTCCCATCCAGCGTCTTTGCTTCCGTCAGATCGGGCTAGGGGAAGTTGTTTTAGACGATGCCGCTCTAGTACTGACAGCTAATCAAAAGGGCATGCTTTCAATCCATTGCTTGACGATCACTGCCATTTCGGGTAACGACAAATTCTGATTGCCGACATTCCGAGTCGAGGGGGGTAACGCGCGTGTCTGCATCCAATCATTTCCACCGTCTTTTCCAGCGCATCGGCGCGGCGCGCGGTGCGCAGTGCGCGGCGGCGCTCTGGTTCCTGATGGCCTTGCCTCTTGCCACACCCGTTCTGGCGCTACCGCAACTGGTGTGCGTCGCGCCCACGGTCCAGACGGAGCATGGGACCACGCGCGAGCCGCGAACCTGCTGGTTCGAGGACGACGGACGCAGCACGTCCGTAGACGACCAAGGAAACTTCGCGGGGATCGGCGGAGGCGGCGGCGGTCGTGGCAACGCCGGCAATGCGACCGAGGTACGCGATGCGGCCGAGAAAGACTGCGGTGAGCGAGCCGGCAATCCGGTGGTGATCACCACGGGCAACAAGATCGAGTCGGCGCTGGATTTTTCCAGCGCCGGGGAAATGGGCCTGTACCTGCGCCGCACCTACAACCATTACTGGGTCTACTCGGGCCTGTTCGGGCGGCACTGGATCAGCAACTTCGACTACTCGCTCGTTCGCCAGGACGCCAGTACGCTTTGGCTTCAGCGCCCAGACGGGCGGCGCATCAAGTATTCATGGCGCGCCGCAGCCGCCCGTTTCGAGGAGGACAAGGCCGGGCCAGTGGCTTACGTCATCCAGGTGGGAACCGAGTATGAGCACCATACCGAGGCGCAAACCATCGAACGCTATGATCGTTTCGGTTACGCGCAAACGGTCCGCAACCGCCAAGGCATCGGCTGGACATTTTCCTACAGCGGCAACTACCTGCAATCGGTCACCCACACCTCGGGCCGCTCGGTGCAGTTCACCTGGACCGGCAACCGCCTGACCCGCGTCACCGATCCCGACGGGGCCGCGTTCGACTACGGCTACGACCTCAACGCCTTCGGCAGCGGCCTGCATCGGCTGGCCTCGGTCACGCTGCCCGCGTCCGCAGGCTCCCCTGCATCACCGGCGACTTTGGTCAAGTATCACTACGAGAAGGCCACTCTTCCCGGCGCGCTGACGGGCGTTTCCTACGGCGGCGTGCGTTATTCCACCTTCGATTACGACGGCCTCGGGCGCGCCACCCTCAGCCGACACGGCAGCGCGGCGGTGCCTCTGGATCAGCACACGTTCGCGTATCAGGGCACGATGACGCCGCCGGCCAATCCACCGCCGCTGCCGCCGCCGCCCGGCGGCGACTGCGATCCGATCACGCGCATCTGCACCATTCCGCATCATGCACCCGGCCCGGGCGAGGATGCCGCCGAGCTGGCCGCCCGTCGGCAGATCGCGGACGCGGCTTTCGCCATCCTCAGCCAGCCCATCGCGATGGAGTACGTCACCCAGACCAACGCGCTGGGCAAGGAAACCATCTACACCATCGAAGAAGGCCGCATCGGCGAAGTGGAGGGCCTGGCCTCCACCCACTGCGTCGCCAGCGTTGCCGAACAGGGCTACGACACCCGCGGTTATCCCGAAACGATCACCGACGCCAGAGGTCACCTCACCCGCTTCACCCACGACGACCAGGGCCACCTGCTGGGTATCGTCGAAGCCGAAGGCACGCCCGTCGCCCGCACCACCACCTACGACTGGGATACGGCCAACAACCGCCCGAACTGGGTGGAATTGCAGGGCGACCATCGGCAGAGTTTTGCCTATCATCCCGATCACCGCCTGAAAAGCGTCACCCACCACAACCTCTCGCCCCACGGCACGCCCAACCAGACCCGCAGCACCGGCTACGCCTACACCTTCCACCCCAACGGGCTGGTCAAAACCCTCACCGAAGACGGTCCGCTGCCCGGCACCGGCGATCAAATCACCTCCACCTACAGCGCGCAGGGCGACCTGACCGAGGTGAAGAACAGCCTCGGCCACTCGGTGACCTACAGCCAGCACAACGGCCGCGGCCAGCCGGGGCGGGTCGTGGGGGTGAACGGCGAGAAGATCGAGTACGACTACGACGCCCGCGGCCGGGTTCGTCAGGTGCGCAGCTTCCGCAACGGCGGCGTCCAGACCACGCAGTACGCCTACGCCGCCTCGGGCCTGCTCGACGCGGTGACCTCGCCCGACGGGGTGACCGAGAGCTACGCCTACGACAGCGCCCGTCGCCTCCAGACCGTCACCCGCAACACGCCCGCCGGCCCGCAGGTGCGCGAATGGTTCCACGATGCGGCCAGCAATCCTGTTCGCGAGGAGGTGCGTCTGAACGGCGCCCTGATCGCGCGCAGCTACACCGATTACGACGAACTCGACCGCGTGCGCGCCCGGCGCGGCAATAACGGACAGGAAACCGGCTACACCTACGACCTCAACGGCAACCTTCAAACCCTCACCCGCACGCTGGGCCAGGTGACGCAGTTCCAGTACGACGCCCTGAACCGCCTCACCGCCCGGACCGATGCCGAACTGGGCCTCACCTCGTTCGAGTACGACAAGAACCACCGCATCACGCAGGTCACCGATCCGCGCGGCCTCGTCACCCAGTGGCAGTACGACGGCTTCGGCCAGCTGTGGAGCTACAGCAACCCCGACACCGGCACCACCACCCAGCAGTGGAACCCCTACGGCCAGCGCACCGGTGCCACCCGCGCCGATGGCGTCAGCCTCGGCTACGGTTATGACACCCTGGGCCGGCCCACCACGGTGACGGCGGGCGGCCTGACCCATACCACCACCTGGGACGTGGGCAGCAACTGCGGTGCCGGCAGGAAGGGCCGCATCTGCCGCATCGACGATCCGCACCAGAGCCTGGAGTTGGGCTATGACGCCTACGGCGCGCTCACCCTGCAGCGGCCCACGATTGGCGGCCAGACCGGCTACCTGCACCGCTTCGAGTACGACAACCTGGGCCGGCTGCACCGGATCGAATACCCCGGCAGCGTCTTTGCCGACTACGCCTACACCCTCGACCGCGTTACCGCGATGACCGCCACCTTCGACGGCATCGCACACACCGTGGCCGACAGCATCGCGCTCACCGCCCTGGCCGGCAACCAGGGCAGCCAGTACCGCCTCCGCCACGGCAACGGACCCACCCGCGACGAGCGCTTCGACCTCGACGGTCGGCTGACGCGCATCACTACCAGCGGTGGCTACAACCTCAACTACGGCTATGACACCAACGACCGCCTCACCGATCTGGTCCACGGCACCATTCCCAGTTCTACGCAGACCTATGGCTACGATGACCTCGATCGTCTGGAGTCGGTCCTCGCGGGCATGGGCAACCAGGCGTTCGCCTACGATGCCGGCGGCAACCGCGAGGGGCACACCCACAGCGGCATCGCCAGCAGCTACACCATCGCCCCCACCAGCAACCGCATCGACACCATCAGCGGCGGCCTGAGCCGCAGCTACGCCTACAAGCCTACCGGCCAGGTACAGAGCCTCACCGGCCCGCTGAGCCTGAATGCCGAACCGGAGCCGGCGCTGGGTGAAGGTGAGTACGGAATGGGTGGGAGCTACATCGAATCCGCCTTCGCCCGTCGTTCCTACGAAACTCCCGCCGCCGAACCCCACGGCACCCAAAGCCTCTTTGCCGACGGCTTCGAGAGCACGACTCCGCCGGCATCGACCTGGCAGTTCACCTACGACCCCTTCAACCGCCTGAGCGCCATCACCGGCCCCGGCCTCAGCGCCGGCTACAAGATCGCCGCCACCGGCCTGCGCGTGGAAAAGACCGTCAACGGTGCCACCACGCGCTTCGTGTACGGCATGAACGGCCAACTGCTCTACGAGCGCAACCTCGCAACAAACCAGCGCACCCAGCACCTGTACCTCAACGGCCGGCCCATCGCCTTCGTGCGCAACAACGGCTCGGGCAACAGCAATACCCTGTACCACCTGCACGCCGACCATCTGGGCCGCCCCGAGCGCATCACCGACTCGACGAACGCCATCGTCTGGCGCGCAAGACTGGCCGCCTTCAACCACAGCGTGACCCTCGATCAGATCGGCGGCTACCCCCTCGGCTTCCCCGGCCAGTACCGCGATACCGAGACGGGTTTTGCCTACAACATCCACCGCGACTACGATCCGGCCACGGGGCGGTACTTGCAATCCGACCCGATTGGACTCAATGGCGGGATAAACACCTATGCGTATGTGAGTGGGAATCCGGTGATGTTTGTGGATCCGTTGGGGTTGAGAAACTGGCCTAAGACATTTGTAAGTATTGGTAACACTATGAATGCGGGGCGGCTCTACGCATCTGGCACGCTTCGCATCATGGCAGGAGCCGGAATTCAGGGAACTGGGGTCGGTTCAACGCCGGGTGCGGGACTTGTGGCGCTGGGGGCGTGGAATGTAATGAGTGCTGAAAAGGCGCTTGCTCGAGCCAATCAACAATGGAATGAGGCTGGTTGTGAAGATAGTAGTGACTATTCTATAGCGGATACCATAAAGACGGGCTCAGGTCTGTTACCTTGGGGGACAGAGTCTGACGATCCAAATGAGCCATACTGGTTAAATATTGCCGGCGAGCGAATAATGAATGCTTTTGAAGCTCCTTGGGATTTTTTTATGGAACTTGGGACGATGGGATTGTGAACGGATTAACTCTATTCCGCTATTTTCTTATTGTTTCCGTTGTAATTCTTGCGTGGTGGATCTCCAGGAGCGTTAGTCCTGCATGGATTACATTCGTGGCGTTTATTATTATTGCGGCAAGCACACTGTGGCTGCTATTTTCATTGTTTAAGCGCCCTACTAACATTGGGCATGTTCTCAAATTATGGTGGCAGCGACTTTGGGACGCATTTTGGGGTATGTAACGGGCCTTGATTGCCAAGTGTTCGCCTACGACGCCAGCGGCAACCGCGAGGGGCACACCCACAGCGGCATCGCCAGCAGCTACACCATCGCCCCCACCAGCAACCGCCTCAGCGCCATCAGCGGCGGCCTGAACCGCAGCTACGCCTACAAGCCTACCGGTCAGGTACAGAGCCTCACCGGCCCGCTGAGCCTCAACGTCGAGCCGGAGCCGGAGCTGGGTGAGGGCGAGTACGGGATGGGCGGGAGCTACATCGAACCTGCCTTCGCCCGTCGTTTCTACGAAACTCCCGCCGCCGAACCCCACGGCACCCAAAGCCTCTTTGCCGACGGCTTCGAGAACATCACCCCGTCGGCATCGACCTGGCAGTTCACCTACGACCCCTTCAACCGCCTGAGCGCCATCACCGGCCCGGGCCTCAACGCCGGCTACACCATCGCCGCCACCGGCCTGCGCGTGGAAAAGACCGTCAACGGCGCCACCGCCCGCTTCGTGTACGGCATGAACGGCCAACTGCTCTACGAGCGCAACCTCGCAACAAACCAGCGCACCCAGCACCTGTACCTCAACGGCCGGCCCATCGCCTTCGTGCGCAACAACGGCTCGGGCAACAGCAATACCCTGTACCACCTGCACGCCGACCATCTGGGCCGCCCCGAGCGCATCACCGACTCGACGAACGCCATCGTCTGGCGCGCAAGACTGGCCGCCTTCAACCACAGCGTGACCCTCGATCAGATCGGCGGCTACCCCCTCGGCTTCCCCGGCCAGTACCGCGATACCGAGACGGGTTTTGCCTACAACATCCACCGCGACTACGATCCGGCCACGGGGCGGTACTTGCAATCCGACCCCATCGGGCTCAATGGCGGGATCAACACCTATGCGTATGTGGGTGGGAATCCGGTGATGTTTGTGGATCCGTTGGGGTTGCGCACAAAGTGCGAATGCATGGGTAATGGGCGGGCCAAGATCGACATCAATCTTAAATTTAAAGGCAGTGGTGCGACCTCCGCGACGATAGCCGCTATGAGATCGTCTATTGAAGACAGATGGTCTGCGCCTGGCTTTGAGGTTACGACCAGCATTGGTGGTTGGCGCGCGTCGTCAATCAATGTTCCATCTGGAAGAGGCCGGTCCTTTGTACGAGGAAATGGTGGTACGTGGTACGGCGGAGAGCATCCATGGGTGGCTGCGCATGAGGCAGGGCATCTTATGAAGTTGGATGATCGTTACGCGGAAACTACCCCGGGGGTTACTACGCCTCAGCCTGGCTGGGAAGGCACGATCATGGCTGAACACATGGGGGTAGTAACTCCGGCAGACCGACAGGGAATACTTGATGCTTTCGGTTGCGACTAAAATAATGGTGATATTAAATGAGCATTATTATCAGGTTTTTGGCCACGCTCCTGCTTTCAGGCGTCCTGATGGGTTGCGCGATAAGCGGCGTTAATGGCGAGTTGGAAAATCATATTTCCAGGCTTGTTGATGAAACAACCAAGTCAGCGAAAACTCAGGAAAAGGCATTGGCCGAGCTTGGCAAGCTTGGGCAACAAGCAGTGCCCTCTCTCATTGGCCATCTTTCTGATAATCGCCCCTTGGCCGCGCCTAAGATTACTCTCGCAAATAAAGCGTCAGATTCCTTTGAGGCGTCGCGTCATTACAGCCCCGAGACGGTACACGACGCAATAGCCGCAATTCTAAATCAAATAACTGGGGAAAGCTTTTTGTTCGTTTACAATGGTGCCACGCCTGAAGAGCGCAAACAGAATTATGAGAAGTGGAAACTATGGTGCAAATCAAATTATCCAGGCAAAATCGAAGCGTGTGGTAATGAGCCATGATTTTCAATAAACACCCGGATGGGATGCTTTTTTGTGGGCCGCGGTAGATTCTGCCAAAAGCTTCGAGAGCACAATCACTCCGCCGAACTCGGCCACGCGGTGACCTACAGCCAGCACAACGGCCGCGGCCAGCCGGGTCGGATCGTGGGCGTGAACGGCGAGGCGGTGGAGTACGACTACGATGCCTGCGGCCGGGTTCGCCGGGTGCGCAGCTTCCGCAACGGCGGCATCCAGACCACGCAATACGCTTGCCTCGGGCCTGCTCGACGCGGTGAGCACGCCCGACGGGGGCGCTACGCGGGTGCAGGGGC